>NZ_CP195141.1:7337500-8680294 GCF_052692665.1 Nostoc sp. DSM 114161 | reverse complement strand
TGATTTGTCTGAAACTGCCCACAGTGTAGGGTTGTGAGCAACAATGATTTATGCAATGTGCTGACTAAGGAAGGATAGAGCGTGAATTTTCAGTCGGTAATAGCCTTGTTGCATCAATTTTGGAGCGATCGCGGTTGCTTGATCGCTCAGCCTTACGACATTGAGAAGGGGGCAGGCACTAAAAATCCCCAGACATTTTTAAGAGCATTGGGGCCAGAACCGTGGGCTGTTGCATATGTAGAGCCGTGTCGCCGTCCAACTGATGGGCGCTACGGCGAAAACCCGAACCGCTTTCAACACTATTATCAGTACCAAGTCCTAATTAAGCCCTCACCAGATAATATCCAGGAAATCTATCTCGATTCTTTAAGGGCTTTAGGTATTCGTCCAGAAGAACATGATGTTCGGTTTGTGGAAGATAACTGGGAAGATGCGACGGTGGGGGCTTGGGGTACTGGTTGGGAAGTCTGGTTAGATGGGATGGAGATTACTCAATTTACCTACTTCCAACAGTGTGGTGGAATCGATTGCCGTCCAGTATCTATTGAGATTACATACGGGTTAGAGCGTTTGACGATGTATCTCCAGCAGGTGGAAGCAATTACAAAAATTCATTGGACGGATAACATTACTTATGGAGACGTTTTTCTGCAAAATGAGATAGAGCAAAGTACCTATAATTTTGAAGCGTCTAATCCTGAGCTACTCCTGACACTGTTTAACTTGTATGAGCAAGAAGCCACGCAATTGACAGAGCGAGGATTAGTTTTACCAAGCTTGGATTATGTTATGAAGTGTTCGCACACGTTCAATTTGCTGGATGCTAGAGGTGTAATTTCAGTGACGGAGAGAACTCGTTACATCGCTAGGATTCGTCATTTAGCGCGTAAGGTTGCTCATTTATATGTTGAGCAAAGAGAAAAGTTGGGTTTTCCTTTGTTGAAGAAGACAGCAGATTAGTAGTGTTGGCAGGGTGCAACACTACTAAAACAAATGGAGAAAGATAAGGGCTTTTCTACCTTATCTGCTCTCTGTTTGTAAGGTTTTTTAACTTGGACACTATGATAACTTTTGAACAATTACAAATCGGCGACTACTTTCGGATTCCTGGTATAAGCGTAGCGTGCGTTTACAGGAAAGCTAGCGATTCTTATTGCAGTATGAATGCGTTATTACAACAATTCGTCTGGGAACACGAGTGATAGTGCTGACTTCGAGAGAAGTTTCTGATTATTTTGTGGCAAAGTACGATTATCTTAAGAGCTTAAGATAATCAAGATTAAGCTTGCTGTTTTAACTAAGCTAAAAATTATACCTCTTGCTACAAAGTCGTACAGGGGTAGACAAAGAGTTTGAAATCAACAAGCCTGCTGAAGCGGGCTTTGTTTGTATAAACGCAATGAACTATACTTCACCACAAGCATGAAGATTTTTCTTTACTGTCCCAACTGTTCTTAGTACTAGTTCTCCAAGATACAGCTAAAGATGATGCTGGAGGAACACAGAAATCGATGTGTTGCCATATTTTTGAGAATTTGTATAAGTCACCTATAAATTCTGTTTGCTAGCTGCTTTTATATAAAATTTTATGATTCAAACTAGTGGTGTAATTATTTGTCTTGGGTACATTCTGGGTTTACTGTTTACAACAGTTCCTTGGGGTGGCGTGTGGATTTTAATTGTCGGAATAGTGGGAGCGCTTTTTTTTAGAAGACGTTACATAATCTTGCGTAAACTTGCTCAGAAACCAGAGAATGCTGGAGGCAAAGCCAAAACAGTCTTTAACAGTTGGCAAACTCCTCCCCATCCTCGAATATGGGTAGCTGCTGGGTTGGTGGGATTGTTGGCAACTCTCTATTTTCAATGGCGAGTACCACAACCAGGCACAAAAGATATCAGTCAGTTTGTTCCGCCTGGAAATAGCAGTAATCAAGAACAACTTGTGATTGTTCGCGGAGAAGTAGCGAGTAATCCACGCTTGACTCGCAGCCAGCGAGGACAATTTTGGCTGGAAGCGACTCAGCTAGATGAAGTTAAAAATGAAAAAGGCTCGGCTGGTGTGCCAAAAGGAGTGACTGGCAAATTATATGTAACTGTACCGATTCTTCAGGCTACCGGTTTATACCCCGGTCAACAAATCCAGGTAACCGGGATTTTATATAAACCAAAGGCAGCTTCTAATCCTGGTGGTTTTGACTTTCAAAAGTTTCTCAAGCAAGAGGGGACATTTGCTGGTTTGATTGGGCGACAAATTAATGTTTTGGAACAAGAACGTAAATGGGGCTGGTGGCAAATTCGGGAGCGAATTGTGCGATCGCAAGTTCGGAGTTTGGGCATTCCAGAAGGTTCTCTTGTCAGTGCAATGGTTTTAGGTAGCAAAGCTGTGGATTTACCCTACGATATCCGCGATTTATTCGTCAAAGCAGGGTTAGCTCATGCTTTAGCTGCTTCTGGATTTCAAACTTCGTTGATTTTGGGTGTGATATTACAGTTAACGAAGCGTACAAAAAAAGGAATGCAATTTACGCTTGGGTTTTTAGGTTTAATTATTTTTCTGAGTTTAACAGGTTTTCAGCCTGCGGTTCTTAGAGCCGTAATTATGGGTTTTGCAGCATTAATTGGTCTGTTATTAAAAAGGAAAGTAAAACAGTTGGGTTCGCTGTTATTAGCAGCAACACTCTTATTACTATTTAATCCCCTATGGATTTGGGATTTAGGTTTTAAATTGAGTTTTTTGGCAACATTGGGATTAGTTGTAACAGTACCGCCAATTATTGAACGTTTGAATTGGTTACCACCTGCGATCGCTTCTTTAATTGCTGTTCCCTTAGCTGCTACTATTTGGACTTTACCCGTCCAACTTTTTGTTTTTGGAGTTGTACCAACCTACAGTTTATTGCTGAATGTGCTTAGTACTCCATTAATTTCTATTCTTAGTATAGGCGGTATCATCAGTGCTATCGGAGCTTTAATTTGGACTGAGGCAGGAAGCTTTTTGGCTGGGTTATTGCATTACCCTACTGATTGGCTGATTAAACTAGTAGAAATTTTTAGCAATTTGCCAGGGAACTCTGTTGCTCTGGGCAGCATATCTACTTGGCAATTGTTGGCGATTTATGGACTAATTATTTTAGTTTGGCTAGTACGTTGGTGGCAGCGGCGGTGGTGGTTTGCTAGTGTAATTGCAATTGGTTTGGTAATCGTTCCCCTGTGGCATTCTGCAAATACATTATTTAGGATAACGATATTAGAGTCTGGTACGGAACCGATTATAGTTGTTCAAGATAAAGGTACAGTAACTCTAATTAATAGTGGTGATGAAGGTACAGGACGCTTCACAATTTTACCATTTTTACAACAGCAGGGTATCAATCAAATTAATTGGGCGATCGCTACTGATTTTCAAGGCAATGAAAGTAATGCTTGGTTTGAATTAGCCCAACGCTTACCAATCAAAAACTTTTATGAATATTCTCCAAAGCCAGAAAACTCTATTGCTATTGAGGCAATTCAAGAGCAACTACAAAAACATCAAGGATCTTACCAACCTTTAGCAGTTGGTCAAGCTGTGCAAGCTGGTTCGATAGTGGCACAATTAATCAATAATGAATTACCTATTCTACAATTGCAAATTTTAGATCGGAACTGGTTATTAGTAGGTAATATCAAGTCTCAAGAGGTACAACAATTAGTTAAAAATGGGAGTTTAACTCGTCCGCAAGTGCTGTGGTGTGCCCCTCAGTCTTTAAAAAATTTGGTTCTTGCTCTGCAACCGGAAGTAGCGATCGCTTCTGCTGCAAACTTGGATGAAAAAACTTTATCTGAACTCAACCAAAGTCAAACTAAACTCTTTTTTACGGGACGAGATGGCGCTATTCAATGGTCACCTAGTCGTGAGTTTGAGGCATTTATTGAAGCACCGGAAAATCAGTCTTCTGTTTTATAAAAAGCAACCGATATAATAGTCTATTGCTATGAGTAAATTTAGTTAATATAATAGCGATCGCTATTACTATTTATTCAGACTACAGTATTACTCAATACTATGACAATTTACTTTTATAGCACTCGCGAACAATATGGCTGTTTCTCTAATTTTTCACCCCACGGCTTTGAGTTAGATGGATTGTATTGGGCGACTAGCGAACACTACTTTCAAGCACAGAAGTTCGTCGGTACACCTCATGCAGAACAAATCCGCTTGGTTCAAATGCCTAAAGATGCAGCAAGAATGGGGCGTCAAAGAACCCGTCCTTTACGTCCAGACTGGGAACAAGTTAAAGACGACATTATGCGCCAAGCCGTGCTATGTAAATTTCAAACTCATACAGATATTAGAGATATCTTACTTTCCACAGGCAATGAAGAAGTTGTTGAAAACTCGCCCATCGATTTTTACTGGGGTTGCGGGGCTGACGGTAGTGGTAAAAATATGCTAGGAAAAATTTTGATGGAAGTCCGAGATATCCTCCGCCATACCCACAGCACGGATAGTGATAATAGTACAGTAAAATAGTCTTGTTGTTATGAATACTTAACTGAACGACACTTTATTAAAATAGGAATTGAAGAAGTTACTACAAGCTAAACACTCAAATTTATTGAATAAAACTTCTAGGTTGTATATTATCTAGCAAAAAAATTTCATTTTTAAATTTGAAATATATACTTGCATAAAGTTAGTATATACTCTATTTTTATAAACTAACTTGAGTCTGTTAGTTTAAGGTACTTAATTTGGATTGCTTATTGGCTAAGTTAATAATAAGTATAGTTATGCTTGTTGAGTGGTGATAAGTCAACCAGCGATCGCTTCATCGATTAACTCTCCCTGCTGGTATTATCGCCACATAAAACTGGCAATCTTTACACTGCAAGTATTTGGTATCCAGGGTGTGGTAAATCGGCTTCATGAAAGATAAATTCTGGTTTTGGGAACACTAGACTTACCACCAGACTAAACAGGAAGGGGTTGATGTCTAAAGAGGTATGGAATCATAAATCGAAAAATACAGTACCCCTGAAATTACCCATAACACACCTAAAATCAGTGAAGCGCAATACAATTACTCATGAATTTGACCCTGGTTCACAAGCACAAATACCACCACCACAGGAAAGTGACGAACATTTATCTGAGGCATCTCAACTGTTACGGCAAGGTATTCAACAGCAGCAAGCTGGTGAATTAATTGCAGCGATGAAATCTTTACAACAATCCTTGGTACTGTTTCAGGCAGTTAAGGATTTACAAAAACAGGCGCAAGTACTTTCTTTTTTAGGATTGGTAAGTTACAGCGCAGGAGACTACAAAAATGCTATCTCCTACTCTCAACAGTGTATGTCTTTAAGCGAGGAGGCTTCAGATTTACCATTGCAGATGCAAGCACTTTCGCATTTAGGCAATGCGTACCGTCACCTCAACGACCATCACAAGGCAATTGAATTTTTAGAAAAGTGTTTGAAAATAACCCAGCAACTGCAAGATAAACGCAGTCAAGTAGCAGCACTAAATAATTTGGGATTGGTATATAAAGCTTTAGGCAACTTTACACAAGCCATTGAGTATCAGCAGCAAAGCCTAGAAATTGTACGCGAACTTAAAGATAATTGGGGTGAGGAACAAGTACTCAAGAATTTGGGTAATGCTTGGTATGCTTTGGACAATTATCCAAAAGCGATCGCCTACTACGAGCAATGCGTAATATTAGCACGCTCCTTAAAAAATGTTCGCAGTGCTTCTCAGGTACTAAAGAACTTAGGTAATGCTTGTTATGCTTTGGGTGATTATACTAAAGCCATCAAGTATTATGAGGAACGCTTGCAATTAGCTAGAGAAATCCAAGACAAGCGTAGCGAGGAACAGTCTTTAGGTAGTTTAGGAGTTGCTTGTGAAGCTTTAGGGGATCATCACAAAGCAATTACATATTACGAAGAACGTTTACTTTTAGCTAGGACACTCAAAGATCGGCGCAGTGAAGAACAAGCCCTTGCCAGTCTAAGAGTTGCTTGCTACGCTTTGGGCGATTATGCCAAAGCTATGCAATACCAGCAAGGGACATCTCCAAATAGTTAATGCAGTATGATTCAGGAGTCAGAATTCAGAATTCAGAATTAAAATAGGCTCTTAGTATAGCTTTGAAAGCTACATGGTATAGTTAACACTTCTTTAAATCTGCTATATCTTGTACGATTAGATACTTATAAATGATTTATCTAAAAGTTAATTAATAACTTCCGATACCATTTTGAATTTTAGATTGGGAATAGCTTTGGCGAATTTGTTTTACTTTATCCGTCGATCGCAATAATTTTTCAATTCGGTGTAAATTTTACAAGATTATGAAGGCTGTTTTAGTCTTGAATTCTGAATTCTGCTTTATTTACTTGCTCTAAGTTGTCCGCAAGCAGCATCAGCTTCTAAACCGCGGGAGTAACGGACGCTAACAGCAATTTGTTGTTGCTTGAGGACATTGAGAAATGCTTGAATCCGCTCGCGGTTGGGGCGTTTGTAGTCTACTTCTTGGATGGGGTTGTAAGGAATCAAATTCACATGACTTTGAAATCCCCGGAGACGTTTCGATAGTTCTAATGCATGTTCTGGCAAATCATTGACACCAGCCAAGAGAATGTATTCAAAAGTCACACGGCGTCCAGTGATTTCCACATATTCGCGACACTCAGCCAGCAAATCTTCTAAAGGATAAGCGCGGGCGCTGGGGATCAGTTGTTCCCTGAGTGCTTGGTTGGGCGCATGAAGACTAACCGCAAGGGTGATTTGCAAATGGTGTTGCGCGAATTGACGGATGCGATCGCGAATACCGACTGTAGAAACAGTTAGCGATCGCGCTCCTATACCAACATCTTGATTGAGAGATTTTAAGGCAGCTAGTACGTTTTCAGTATTTAACAACGGTTCGCCCATACCCATGAATACCACATTGCTAACCCGTTGTTGAAAATCTTCTTGTACAGTCAACACCTGATCGACGATTTCATGCCGTGCTAAATTGCGTTTGTAGCCTCCTTTACCAGTAGCGCAGAAATCACACGCCATCGGACAACCGACTTGAGTAGAAACGCAAACCGTCAACCGATTGTCTGAAGGAATACCAACAGTTTCAATAATTTGCCCGTCTGCCAATCGCAAAAGATATTTCACCGTACCATCGGGTGCCACAGAGCGGTAGTGTAAACTTGAGCGTCCGATGGGAATTTCTGCGACTTCTTTGCGCCATTGCTTGGGAAACACAGAAATATCCAAGAGCGATCGCACCCCCTTGTGATATATCCAGTCATGTAATTGCTTTCCTCTGTAAGCAGGCTGTCCCTGTTCTTGCACCCAAGCACTTAACTCGGCGACGCTTGCGCCAAGCAGGGGAGGAAGTAATGCTGACTTAACTGGGTTGTGTGAGTCAACCTGAGATACCAGAGGTGTAGCAGACATAAAAATCACGAGTTAATGCTGGATCTCTATCCTACACCTGCCGAATCGAGTTCGTCTTAATCAAAGAACGCAATAAATTAACCAAAGGTACTGCCATTCCAACCCCACATTGCACCTTTAGCATCTGCAAATTCTATGTAAATTCGATTTTTAGCCACACCCAAAGTTTGGTTAATTTGCTGACAAAAATCTTCACTCATTGCTTTAGTTTGGTCTGGCTTCATCGTGCCAATGCTCTTAATTTCAATGTAACAAACAGGCTCTGTATTACCTGCAAAAGTCATAGGAATTCCTGGTTCAAAAGCCGTCATCACATAAGATTCTGGTTTTCCCAAATGTTTTGCTAACTTGGCTGATAGACTCAAAAGCATTGACTCAATTTCAGCCTTTTGAGGAGCAGATGCAGAAGTTTGGACTTTAATTAATGGCATATAGGATTCCTATTGAGTTTGTGGGCTTTTGAGAGAAAGGCAATAGGGAATAGGCAAGAGGCAATAGCAAGAAATTAATTGCCTGTTGCCTATTATCTATTAATGAGACGAACGAAATAAATGACTATGTTCGGGATGATATAAACGCGATCGCCCTGTTATTGGTGACAGTGCTGGGCTGATTATATAAAGTGTGGTGCGAATTAGTTTTTCTTTATCAGTACAGTCTGCCATTTGATTGAGAGGGACAACCCTAATTTTTTCATCAGGCCATCCGACGCGAAAGCAGATTGCTACTGGGGTTTCGGCTGGGTAATGTTCGAGTAGTTTGGCTTGGGCATTTTCCACATGACGCGCACTCAAATATAGGCAGAGGCTAGCTTGATGTGCTGCTAGGGAGGCTAATTCTTCGGAGGCGGGGACTTCTGTACGTCCGCTGATGCGCGTCAAAATGATGCTTTGGACTAAACCAGGTACAGTTAATTCTACTTTGAGTTTGGCAGCAGCAGCTTGAAAAGCGCTGATACCAGGTATGACTTCAAAAGGGACATTTGCCTCTGCTAGGAGGTACATTTGTTCGTGGATAGCGCTGTAGAGACTGGGATCGCCGGAATGGAGACGGACTAGAGATTTGTGTTGCGATCGCACTTTTTCTACCATAATCGCCACAATCTCTTCTAAAGTTTGATTTGCAGTTCTCACGATCTCAGCATCTTTGCGGCAAATTTCTAAAATCTGTTCTGGAACTAAAGAATCAGCAAATAAAATTACATCAGCAACAGCCAATAATTTCTGCGCCTTCACCGTTAATAGATCGGGATCTCCGGGGCCTGCTCCCACAATGTACACAGAAGGTTCCACAGCATATAATGTTTTTTTATTACTCAAATTTTCTGTATATTTACTTGGATAAGCACACACAGCAAACCCTCAAAAAATTTTTTTTGTTATTTTCTCAGTATCTTTCCGGATTTACCCTCTTTGCCTAGTAGAGAGTAATGGTAGATGCACCCTGGTTAAGCCCTAGAGAAAACTCTGGGGCATTTTTTATTTTTGGGCATAGGGCATTAGGTTAGTAAAACTCTTCCCCAGTCCCTCATCCCCTCATCTCTCCATTTCCCTTAGGACTAGGAATTACATCAGGCAAAGGGCGTTTAAGTAAGTAAAGCCAAGCTAATCCAAATAATCCCAATAGAATTCCCAGACAACTTACTACTTGTGCCATCCGCAGAGGCCCAAGCATCAAGCTATCAGTCCGAAATCCCTCAATCCACAGCCTTCCTAAGCTGTAGGCTGGCCAGTAGACTAGAAAAAGCGTGCCTACTTTCAGGCGTGGTTTGCCGGATAAAGACCGGAAAAACAACGTTATTAGCAGGGCAAACACCATTAAATCCCACAGAGATTCGTAGAGAAAGGTGGGATGAAAGTAATCAAAATTAATATACTCTAGAGGACGACGTTCTGGGGGAATATATAGCTTCCAAGGTAAATCGGTAGGATCGCCGAAAGCTTCCGAGTTGAAAAAATTGCCCCAACGTCCGATCGCTTGCCCTAAAATCAGCGAAGGCGTTACTAAATCCGCTAGCTGCCAGAAAGAAACCTGCTTGAGTTTGGCAAAAATTAATGCTGCCAAAACCCCACCGATAATCGCGCCGTGAATAGCAATACCTCCTTCCCAGATAGCAAAGATTTTTTCTGGAGTTGGGGCATATTTTGGCCATTCAAAGAAAACGTAATATAGTCGTGCGCCCGGAATTGCACCAATTAACAACCAAAAGAACAAATCACTCAGCAACTCCGGATTAACATGACGGCGCTTTGCCAAATATTGGGAAAGCATGACGCCAATTAACACTGCTGTGGCAATCAACAAGCCATACCAGCGAATAGTCAATGGCCCTATTCTCAGCAGAATCGGCCCTGGGGAAGTAAATTGAAACGCCAACGGCAAGATCGAAAAATCCAGTGCCATGCAAAATTACCTAGAATTCGTTAACTAACCGCGCACTTTGTTAAGAAGTACGGAGTTTCTTAGGTCTGAAATACCAGACTAACCTTGAATCCTCTACAACATTATTGTGAAAACACAGGCAGAAATCCAGCATTTATATTTAGGAGTCTAATTCCTAACGGCTAGTTGAGCATAACTTGTGCCACCAGAACAATTGGCTTTAGCATTCTTGCTGAGAATGCAAGATGATACATTTGAGTAAGTTACGCAATACAGTTTCAATATAATCACCTAAATTAAGTTTGATATATCATTGTGATTGCGATTTATCCTGGCAGCTTTGACCCCATCACCTTAGGACATCTTGACCTCATCCAGCGGGGTAGTCGGCTGTTTGAGCGCGTAATTGTTGCTGTACTGCGGAACCCCAATAAAATGCCACTTTTTAGTGTTCAGCAACGGCTAGATCAGATCCGTCTTTCTACACAACATTTACCTAATGTAGAAGTAGACAGCTTTGATGGTCTGACCGTCAATTATGCCCAAATGCGACATGCACAAGTTTTGCTACGAGGCTTACGGGCTGTGTCAGATTTTGAAGTGGAACTGCAAATGGCTCACACAAATAAAACTCTTTCTACCCAAATAGAAACAGTTTTTCTGGCAACCTCAAATGAGTATAGTTTTTTAAGTAGTAGTGTGGTAAAAGAGATTGCAAGGTTTGGTGGCTCTATCGATCATCTCGTTCCCCCACACATTGCCCTAGATATATACCAATGCTACAATCACAACTCCCCAATGTTGAACCCAATCTCAACGGAAGCAACCCCCCCCCTCAAGAGTATGTCGGCGGAGAGGGAAGCATAGATATTCAGGAGGAACTCAACCGCCTAGAGGAAATGGTTCTCTCTAGTCTCCGAATTCCCCTGACGGGACGCACACTCATCGATGAAGAAAAGCTGCTAGATCAGCTTGACTACATTAGGCTTGCTTTGCCAGCGCTTTTTCAGGAAGCAGCTGTAATTCTGGAACAAAAGGAGGAAATTCTCCTGGAAGCAGAAGAATATGGGCAACAAATAGTTGAAGCCGCCCAAGCAAAAAAAGCCCAAATTTTAGCTGAAAGCGATATTATTCAACAGGCAAAACAAGAAGCTGAACAAATTCGGCGGCAAGCGCAACAAGAGTGCGATGCAATCATGCAGGAAACCCTGGCTGAAATTGAGCGCAAGCGGTATGCTTGTCAGCAAGAGTTAGAGCAAATGCGACTAACTGCGATCGCTCACGCTCAAGAAATTGAAGACGGCGCTGATGCCTATGCAGATGGTGTCCTAGAAAATATTGAGCAGGATCTCAAAGAAATGTTGCGAATTATCACCAACGGGCGACAACAACTCCAAGTTGATAACCTGACGCAGCGCAATTCACCTCCTGGTAATAAGAGATAGAGGTTCTGAGAAAATGGGCAAGAATTGTCAGTTGGGTTTTGCTGGCGCTTAACCCAACAATTCTTATCACAAAAATATTTAGAATTATCTACTCTTTAATACAAGAAAGGCTAAATCAACTTAATATCTAAAATAGACCAAGAGCCTACACAATAATATTGATTATAAATTGCAACTTCTTACTTTTGCTTTATTTGACTAAGTAGAAGGACTAAATTAAACCTAAATCGATATCGCCGGGTTTCGACTGCGCGGAAGTTGAGCGTAGTCAAACTCAACCCTCAAAGAATAAGCTTACCAAGCATTGAGCGTACCCTACCCTTCGGGAACGCCAAGGGCGAACGGGATCTTGCTACGCGTAGCGTCTCTCCTTGGGAGAAGTCGAAATGCGTCTTCTAAATAATTGTGTCCACCTACTTAGTAATTTGGTTTAATATTTTGACTTTTAATTAATTAGGGTTATTAATAAATGCTGGCTTTAGCTCAAGTCAATTTTGCATTAAATCTAGCTGGCTTAATAGCAATTATTTATTTGCTTTTAGCAATTGTCTACTTTATTTTAATATTGGCTTGGCTAGCCCAGCGTGTTACCAGACTTAGAGGTTGGGCTTTAGGTCTTTAGATTATCTAAGCAATATTTACGCCAATTGTCTTGTTATCATGCTGAGGAATATTATTTTATCAGGGTTGGCGTTTAGATCCACTTATGCAATTTGAACAATTTTTATCATTGCTATTAATTATTTACTTTACTATTAAATATATTGTGATTAATGCAGTATACAAATAATCTACGTTGACTGTTCGCTGTTGACTATTGAAGCTTGACAGTTAAATTCTCACAAGCTTAATTTTAGACTAGCCGAGTGGGGACGCTCTGATGAGGGAGATGGGGAGATGGGGAGATGGGGAGACAAGGGGAATAATTCTTAACTCCTAACTCCTAACTCCTAACTCCTAACTCCTAACTTTTAACTCAAGTTATTTTTGAGATGAGGAAGATGAACCACTACTTTCTCTTGGGTATGGAGAATCAACAAAACCCAATTCAAACAACTGTTTATAGGCTTTCTTGCCTAAATCCCGCGTTGGGTTTTGACTTTTAATTATTTGAATCAACAATGGTACTGCTAATTCTGGCTGATTTTGTGCCCGATGTACCAATGCTAGTTGAAAGGTTGCCTCATCCCGTTTTTGAGCTGTCAATAAAGCTTTTTGGCGCTGAGAGTCGGAAACTCTATTGTCAATTCCTGAGAAACTAGAGTTTAAGTCTTGATAAAAATTAGATAGTTGATTATAAACCTGACGTGCTTCTTGGAGCTTCTTGGCAGCTAAGGTGTAGTTTTGAGCAGAAACAGCTTGTTCTGCATCTTTCATTAAGCGATCGCCACCTTCAATGCTCAAAAGGCTATTATTTTGAGTTACCGGACGGAGGTTATTAGGAGCGTTGGGATCGATGGGTTGTGGTTGGCTAGTAGTGCCTGGTAACTGTGATACCTGAGCATTCACAGGTGATAGCAAGCTGAGGACTGCTAAGACTGATAAAAAACCACGGTGCATCAAAGTAACAGCGGCAGCAGTGTTCATGGGGTCAATTAGTGCAACAACTATATAGAAAAGTTATGGATACTTCGGGTATCTTAACTCTGTTTTGGTCTTGGGCAAACCAAAGTCACATAACTAAGTTTCTCAGATTTAGACTAAAAATTCTTTGAATATAGTTCCCATTACCCCTGTATAATCTTCATCATTGACTAATTTTGTATTTTGTCGTCAATAATTAGTTATTTCCTCAAAAACTGCCAATTTGGCTCAATCTTCCCTCAATGGAGGCTAATCTATACATATACCTCCTCAAAAGGTTGCAAAATATAGAAAGGGACTGGGGACTGGTGACTGGTGACTGGGCGAAAAGTCTTTTTGTGTCTAAGTTTTATCGTCTGTTGATGTCCTAACCACCAAGGCTTGTGCTATAATTATGGTTTTTTGTGGTTGATGCACGCTAAATGTAGCAGCTACTAATTAGCACCAAATCTTAAAACGGCTAATTGCTCAGTTATGGCATTTTTTCGGCGATCGGCTCTCTTGAGACCCCTGACAGGCTCAAGAATTGGTAATTTCTGCAAATGTATGATTGGTAATTTCTGTTTCTTGATGGCTTAATTGTTGGAGTGCCTTTGCTAAATCACTTGTGAGATTTTTAGCATCTTGTTTTATGGAGCTACGTATGTAATCCTTAACTCTCATTGGAGAGCCAATGTGAATGGTCACATCTGTACCCCAATTAGGGTATGGTTGACTGTAATTGATGCCTACAGGTATAATTTTTACTCCCAAGGCTGAATCACAAGATTCAGCACTCAAAGCCAGACGTGCAATTCCCGGCTTCAAAGGGGCTTGACCATGACGGTAAATGTTACCTTCTGGAAAAATCACCAGGGCTTTTCGCTGTTTGAGCAGCTCGACTCCATGCCGTAGGCTGCGAATTGACGGCTGTCGAGTATTTACGGGAAAACCCCCCAAACGTCGCACAAACCAGCCTTGCAACCCTTGACATTCATCAATAGTGACCATGAACCGCAGGTCTTTCGCTGTCATGCAATCAGCAACGGCGTAGGGTATTAGCAATCCATCCCAACGTGCCCTATGGGTAGGAGCGAAGATAACAGGCCCAGTTGTAGGGATATTTTTTTGTCCGGTTATTCTAATTCGCCCAAAGAATAATGGTAATAGGCAGTGACGACCGATTAGATGCGCTAGAGGGCTTAACCAAGGAGAAACCCTTGAGGTAGTATCATCTACTTGAGTATTTGCTGGTGCTTGCTGGCAAGTATCGAATAAAGAGTAAAATTCCATCATGATGGAGACAGCTGATTGACGGATAAAATTTAGCGAAAAGCCTGATTAGTTACACCGTAGATTCTCTTGCATGAGTTGTGTCGTGCTGGATGGACAGTTTTACCTCTGTCTGTTACTTCCTCTTAGGTCGCTTAGTCACAAACCAAGACTGTAATTGTTGGCGACAAGCTGATTCTAGAATGCCTCCGATTACCTGCAAGCGGTGATTAGAAGCACTACTATCGGGTATGTTAATAACTGTACGTATTGCGCCAGTTTTTGTATCGTCCACCCCATATACGAGCAGTCCTAGACGCGCTTGGACGATCGCACCTGCACACATTGGACAAGGTTCCAAAGTTACGTACAGACTACATTCATTCAGATGCCAATTTTGTAAAGTTGTGGCGGCTTTCTTGAGAGCAAGAATTTCCGCATGAGCCGTGGGGTCTTTGTCGCGTTCTTTTCTGTTCTCTCCCTGTGCAAGTAAGTTTCCAGTTGAATTGATGATAACAGCACCTACGGGTACTTCACCTGCGTCACCTGCTGCTTGTGCTAATTCTAGGGCACGACTCATCCATTGTTGATGTATAAGATAATCACCATATTTATTCAGCATCCTGTAAGTAGTATAAAATTTTCATCAAATTTTTACAATTTAATAAATTTGGGCATCGGGCACTTGTACTGAGTGTAGTCGTTGGCGCAGCCTCTCGCAGAGAAGTATGGGGCATGGGGCGACAAGGCAGACAACGAGAATAAATAACTCCTAAGTGGTCACTCAACAGTAGACTTCTTGCACGAATGTTGAAAAGAAGAATTTTTTATCTCACGCAGAGAAGCCACTGCGTTGGGCAGGTTTCCCGACTTGAAGCAAGTGGCGCGCGCAGAGGCGCAGAGAGTTATAGAGAAATAAACTGTTTAGTAGTCATAATCTGATTGATGCAAGAGATCTAGTCAACAGTCAGGATTCTCAATTCCCAATTCCCAATTCCCAATGCCCAATGCCCAATTACTATTGAGCTAACAAAGGATCGAGTTGACTTTGTGTATCTAGCCGATAAAGATCGTCGCAACCACCAATGTGTTGGTTATTGACAAAAATTTGTGGTACGGTGCGGCGTCCGTTAGCGCGTTCTGCCATTTTCGCTCTAGCTGTTTCATCGCCGTCGATTTTATACTCAGTAAAGTTTACACCTTTCCACCACAGCAGCATCTTGGCACGAATGCAGTAAGGACAAGTTTGCCATGTGTAAATTTCGACGTTGGCTTTAACTCGCTCTGGATGGCGATTCAAAAGGGGATTCAGAAAGTCCAGCATATTTTTAAACCAAGGTTTTAACTATGTTTCTAGCCTAGATCGTTCCTGACATTATTTACCGCATCGGTATTGGAACCCACTTTTGAAAACTTTCTAAATGACTCCAGTAAGCCAAATATCCAGTAAATGCCCAAATTAAAGCGGCTACTATTAATACGGCAACACCAATTAGTCGCCAAGTTCGGTTGGTTTTCCAATAGAGAGTAGGCGCGGCAAATATACCACCTAATCCTGTTAAGATAAAACCGATTCCTGAGAGTAACGGTTGTTTTGTCATATTTAAGTTGATAATTCGGATACCAATGACGATCGCCACTAAACCAGCAAAAAAACCGTAAACTGCGATCGTGAATAAATCCCAACCTACAGACAGAGCAATTGCCGCGGCAACAAATAAAATGCCAAATAAAACACTTGTTTCACCGAAGGCAATGTTAAAGCTACCAGGAACCGGCCAGGTGAAATTCATGTGTAAACCAGTTGTTAAGGCGATCGCGCCTACAATTCCAAAACCGGGAATCCACTGCTTTTGATGTGAGCTATCTAACCCACGATATACATAGTCAGCTAATATAAATAAGCCAGCTACCATGTTGATTAACATGAGTGTGATGTAGTCGATAAACACGATTCACCTCTTAATGCTTTTCTGGGTTGATATGAATTATCCCAAGTTAAATGGTTATATTTCTAAATATTTAAAACCACAGATAAAGACAGATTAACATTTACCTCACAGATTTGAAGTATTAATCCTCACAAGTACAAGAGTAAAATGAAGATGAGGATGTCTAAAGCTTATTGACAATAGTGTCAATAAATTGGAAATTGGTACTTCGTTAACATTTGTAATGGAAATTTGGTAACCGCCCTTTGGTAGACTTAAAGACTGAAATAGCCAGATAAAGTAACGCAAATTCAAGCAGTTGAGAGGGCAGACTCTGTGGAAAATACACTTGGGTTAGAGATTATTGAGGTAGTAGAGCAAGCAGCGATCGCATCCGCCAAGTGGATGGGCAAAGGTGAAAAGAACACTGCTGACCAGGTGGCTGTGGAAGCGATGCGGGAACGGATGAATAAAATCTACATGCGCGGTCGTATCGTTATCGGGGAAGGCGAACGCGATGACGCTCCTATGCTTTACATCGGAGAAGAAGTAGGTATTTGTACCCAACCAAATGCCGAAGCTCTCTGTAACCCTGATGAACTTATTGAAATTGACATCGCTGTTGACCCCTGTGAAGGTACGAACTTGGTAGCATACGGACAACCTGGTTCAATGGCTGTGTTGGCAATTTCTGAAAAGGGTGGATTATTTGCTGCTCCTGACTTTTACATGAAGAAATTAGCAGCACCCCCAGCGGCTAAGGGAAAGGTAGACATTAACAAGTCAGCAACGGAAAACCTCAAGATTCTTGCTGAGTGTTTAGAGCGCTCTATTGAAGAACTTGTAATCGTGGTCATGAAGCGCGATCGCCACAATGATTTAATTAAAGAAATCCGTGAAGCTGGAGCGAGAGTGCAACTGATTTCTGATGGTGATGTGGGTGCAGCAATATCCTGCGGTTTTGCTGGAACCAATATCCACGGACTGATGGGTATCGGTGCGGCTCCTGAAGGTGTAATCTCGGCTGCTGCTATGCGTGCTCTGGGTGGACACTTCCAAGGCCAATTGATCTACGATCCAGAAATAGTGAAAACAGGTCTGATTGGAGAAAGTAAACAAGCCAACCTCGATCGCTTGAAATCAATGGGTATCAATGACCCGGATAAGGTCTATGATGCTCACGAACTCGCATCTGGTGAAACTGTTCTGTTCGCTGCTAGCGGAATTACCAGCGGTAATCTCATGCAAGGTGTACGTTTCTTCAAGGGTGGAGCAAGAACTCAAAGCTTGGTAATTTCTAACCAGTCGAAAACTGCTCGATTTGTTGATACAATCCACATGTTTGGTGAACCGAAGACTCTCCAACTGTACTAATTCTTGGCGAATGGGGAATAGTAATACTAAGGGCAAAGCATAAAAGTGAAACATATTCACCCAAATGCTTCACCCATAAAGTAGTTAGTAGTTAGTAGTTAGCGATCGATTTTTGTTTGTTGCTTGGAAAAACTTCCAAGCAATAACCTCTAATTCCCCATTCCCTATTCTCAATGCCTTATTGCCAACTACCAATTAGTAATTACGATTTAGCAAATGAATATAGCAGTAGTGGGGTTAAGCCATAAAACAGCCCCAGTAGAAGTCCGGGAAAAATTGAGCATTCCAGAACCACAAATTGAAAGTGCGATCGCTCATCTTACCAGTTTTCCGCATATTGACGAAGTTGCAATTCTTAGCACTTGTAACCGCCTAGAAATCTACATTGTTACTAGCGAAACAGACCAAGGTATCCGAGAAGTAACTCAATTTCTTGCAGAACACAGCAAATTGCCTGTGAATTCTCTGCGACAACACCTGTTTATGTTGTTGCATGATGATGCAGTCATGCATGTGATGAGGGTAGCAGGCGGTTTAGATAGCCTGGTACTCGGAGAAGGTCAAATTCTGGCTCAGGTGAAGACTACTCACAAATTGGGACAGCAATATAACGGTATAAAAACCATTTTGAATCGATTATTTAAACAAGCGCTAACAGCTGGCAAGCGAGTTCGCACTGAAACTAGTATTGGTACTGGCGCTGTCTCCATCAGTTCGGCAGCTGTGGAATTAGCACAAATGAAAGTAGCAAATTTAGCTGCTTGCCGAGTGACAATTTTAGGTGCTGGTAAAATGTCGCGGTTGCTAGTACAACACCTGCTTTCTAAAGGTGCTGTGGAAATCAGCATTGTCAATCGCTCTCGCGAACGCGCCCAAGAATTAACCAAACAGTTCCCCGAACAACCTATTAAAATTCACACGCTATCGGAAATGATGACAGTAATTGCAGATAGCGATTTGGTATTTACAAGTACTTCTGCCACAGAGCCAATACTTGACCGTGCCAAATTGGAAATGGTTTTGGAAACTCAGCGTTCTTTGATGTTATTTGATATTTCCGTGCCGCGCAACGTTCATGCAGACGTAAATGAATTGGCTAATGTCCAGGCGTTTAACGTGGATGATTTGAAGGCTGTAGTGGCACAAAACTACGAAAGCCGTCGGAGAATTGCACAGGAAGCAGAGCGACTTTTAGAAGAAGAAGTGGAAGCTTTTGATGTTTGGTGGCGTAGTTTAGAAACTGTAACTACTATTAGCTGTCTGCGAAATAAAGTCGAAACCATTCGGGAACAAGAATTAGAAAAAGCTTTGTCTAGATTAGGTTCGGAATTCGCAGAAAAACATCAAGAGGTCATCGAAGCTTTAACACGAGGTATTGTTAATAAAATTTTACACGATCCGATGGTGCAACTGCGATCGCAGCAAGATGTCGAAGCCAGACGGCGTTGTATGCAAACTCTACAAATGCTGTTTAACTTAGACGCAGGCGAGCAATTTAGTTAAAGCGAAGAACAACCGCGGCTTTTCGCTTCTTGTTTCCTTTTCACCTCTTGCAAAAATGGTTTTGCAAGAGGTCTATTCATTATTTCTAATATCTTCAACCATTGCTTTCCAATCTTGTGGATGGTAAAGAAATTTACTTGTAACTTTAATTCTTCTAACGCTTTGAAATAACAACTATTATTTTCTATTAACAAATCTTTATAACTATCAAAGCAATATTTATTTTACAAAACTCATACCTGCCAGATTCTTTTCAACAATCTCTATTCTATAAACAAAACATACCGCATTTTCTAGTACTAATAGAGAATTAGTCTTTTTGAGACGTACAGAGTTTTTTCAAAAATCAAATAGGAATCCCGTAGTATTGATGGAAAGTTTGCCTAAAAGGACTTACTTTACCATATTACTGTTAATTCCACAGAATTTTTGGGAATTATATATCTCAATACTATTCAGTCAAAGATTATTGGTAAAAAGTTCAGGATTGAGCCTAGAGCAAATTTGTCTTTAAAACAGACACTAGATTGCTTTGCTACATTTGAAAAATTTATCAAAAATCAATTCACAGGAAAAATAGGTATGAGAGTAGAAAGAAATAATAGTTTAGATACATTAAAAGCACTAAGCATTGCTTTTGTTTTTATCTGGCATTTACGACCCTTTCAATTTATTATTGATGATTCCACACAGGTTTCTGTGCTAATGATTGCTAAAATCATCAGAGATTTGGAAGTGCAATTATTTTTAACAGCAGTTCCAATTTTTTATATTGTTTCTCTATACTTATTTTTTCAAAAGTCTAGCGATATAAAATATTTCCGAAAAAGACTGACTAAGTTAATTAAAATTTATTTATTTTGGATAGTTGTTCAGAATATATTTTTTGTTATTTCTACAAGACAAATTCCTAATTTATCGTGGCAATTAATTATAGGTTTAGAGCCAAACTTACCATTTGTAGGTGATTCGGTTTTCTATTTTCTCTTTAATTTAATTTGTTTGATAACTTTTGCCTTTTTATATCAATTTATTAAATCATATTCTTTAAAAAAGATTTTGTCTTTTACGATAATAATATTTTGTCTATTTTATTTTGAAACTTGTTATTTACTAAATATTACTATTCTTTACCACTGGCTGATTAATTTTGTTATTTATGTGCCTATAGCTTTCTATTTAGCTAATTTTCCTAATAAGATATTAAGCTTTAAATTTTACTATCTAATTGCATATATATTGTTTTCCTTCCATGATATATATTTGCGTGATTATGGCTATCACCCAAATATTTATGGAAGAATTGCCATTATTTTTGGAGCCGTGACTATTTTCTGTTATGTTCGCGATCGAAAAAATATCAAAGAGAATTTAATCATACAACAAATATCTAAATATTCTCTTGGTTTATTTTCATTACATAAATACTGGCAATACTTATTTTTTTTATTAATTTATCATTATAAAATTGACATAACTGGAGGACTATTTGGAACTCCTTTAAGTACAATGTTTATAATTGAAGGATTTTTCGTTATATTTTTTACTTTTTTAAGTGTTTATTTGTTAAAGTTAACTTGTTTCAAACAATTTGTTAGCTAATAACTAGACATTAATAAGATCGGGCTTCATGAAAGCTTGTAATTAGATAATCGTAGCAAATATTTCATGTATTTTAACCACAATTATCTGTAGGGACGCACAGTTGTGCTACCCTACTCAACCTCTGTACAAATGGTCAAAGCCTTAAGTTCAAATTGTGCTTTTTGAGCTTATTTTACAAACTTGTTAGTTTTTGAACTGACTATAGCAATGCTAGTCATAAAGCCAAGTGTTTTCTGCAAAATCATCATTTGTTGCTGTTTGTTGTTCTGCTAGTTTTTCAGATGAACGGTGCGATTTTCTATAACTTAGTGGATTGTAGGTTTCTTTTACTGGTCTGATAGCACTAGTTTGTTTTGTAACAACTTGAGATTTGCTTGCTGCTGCTTGTTTTAAAGCATTAATTTCTTCTATGAGTTTAGAATTTGCTTCTGCAAGTTGTAGCGCCGTTTTTTTTGTTTCGTCAAGTTCTTGTGTTAGGTGTTCTGCTAGAATTTTTTGTTCGGAGACTAATGTTTTTTGTTGCAATAGTTTTGATTTCAAATCAACAATTTCTTGTTCTAAAGCAGCTTGTTTTTGACGACTTGTTTCTAGATTACTTGTCAACTCTTTGACAGTTACTTCTAAATCAGCTTTCGTAGGATTTGTGCGTCTAGTAGTACTTGGTTCTGGCGCTCGTGGTGAAGATTCTTCATCAGCTGTAGCTCGATCTTGGGCAATTTCTTCTGCGGAAACTTCGATCGCAGATTCATCTTCTGGGGATGTAAATTTTTGTGCCTCTTGTTGTAGCAAATCCGATAGACTTTGTTTCTTAGCCATTATTTCCTCCAATCACGCTGTAGTTCATCAGCTGCGCGGCGATAATCTATCTCCGCTTCCCGTGCATTTCCTCCGCGCCATTGAGTAATTGCGACACCTTCAAGCGCGGCTCGTTCGTGAGCTTTGTAGGCGCGGATGAGGGTATCAAAAGCAGGAATACCTAGTCGAGTCAGAGTTTTTTTTGCTTCTAGCGCTTCCCCCAGACTGCGCGTATCGACTTTAGTGAGCAATACCCGATGGGGCGTTCCCAAGGGGATAACGGCTTCCTTGACTGTTTCCACGAGGACAGCTAAATCCATTGCAGACGGGGGTGTAGGCAAAACTAGATAATCTGCTATCGCAACTACCGCTACTAATGCTTCAGAGCGCAGCGCGGGAGGCGTATCCACCACTACTAAATCGTAACCTTTTATTTTTGTTAAATCACCTAAAAGTGTCGGATCTGTTTCTTGAGATAAATCAAATCCCATTCCTTGCTGACTGCGCCCGAACCACCAACTGGCAGAACCTTGAATATCTGCGTCAATCAGCAACACCTTTTTTTTCTTCGCAAAGTTTGCAGCTAGATTGATTGCGGTAGTCGTTTTACCGACTCCTCCTTTACCGTTGAGAATAGCGATGATTTTTGGCACTGCTTTGGGTAGATGAGGGAGATGGGGGGATGGGGAGGTGGGGAGATGGGGAGATACGGGGACATGGAGAATAACCAATGACAAATGACAAATGACCAATGACCAATGCCCCAATGATGAATATACCGCTTTGTGTGACTCTCAATCACATAAAAACTCGTAACAATAAAATTCAGAAACTATCAATTTTGCAAACTCCAATGACAACAACTTACAACTTACCTGATGGTCCTCAAATACCGCGCTGGCTGCGGATGATTAAGTTTATTAGTCAGCCTGTAAAATATGTGGATGATTTTGCCAAAATCTATGGCGACACTTTCACCATTAAGAGTAGTCGTTCAGATAATGCTCTTGTATACTTTAGTAAACCCGAAGCACTTGAGCAGATTTTTACAGCCGATCCGAGTGGTTTTGAGGTTGGTAGGGGGAATATTGGGTTAAGATTTTTACTTGGCGATCGCTCTTTTATGTTAACCGATGGCGATCGCCACCAACGCCAAAGGCAATTATTAGCTCCTCCTTTTCATGGCGAGAGAATGCGGGCTTACGGCGAGGATATCCGCAAAATAACACAACAAGTGAGTCATGAATGGCAAATTGGTAAGCCTTTTAAAATCCGTGAGTCAATGCAAGAAATCACTTTGCGGGTTATTCTCCGGGTTGTATTTGGTTTAGAAGAAGGAGAGCGATTTGAGGAATTAAGGCGATCGCTTAGCGATCTACTAGAATTCATGACTTCGCCTTTAATGTCTAGCGCCTTCTTTTTCAACTTTATGCAAAAAGATTTTGGCACATGGAGTCCGTGGGGTTGGATTCTTGAACAACGGCGAAAAATTGATGAACTTATTTATACTCTGCTTCGGGAACGTCGCGCCCAGTCTCATCAAAATCGCCAAGATATCCTCAGTTTGATGATGGCTGCTCGTTATGACGATGGTCAAGGGATGTCAGATGAAGAATTACACGACGAGTTAATGACACTTCTAGTTGCAGGACATGAAACTACAGCCTCGGCGTTGACATGGGCATTTTACTGGATTGATTATTTACCAGAGGTGCGCGAGAAATTGCTACGGGAACTCAACACTGTTGGTGTGAACGCAGATTTGAGTACTATTGCTAAATTGCCTTATTTGACAGCAGTTTGCCAAGAAACATTGCGAATTTACCCAATTGCTATGACTGCTTTCTTGCGAATTGTGAAAACTCCAATTGAAATTGAGGGTTACAAACTGCCAAAAGGAACTGCAATTATTCCCAGTATTTATTTAGCGCATCATCGCGAAGAAGTCTACCCACAATCAAAGCAGTTCAAACCAGAAAGATTTTTACAAAGACAATATTCACCATACGAATATTTACCATTTGGTGGCGGTAATCGTCGCTGTATTGGTATGGCATTTGCTCAGTATGAAATGAAAATTGTCTTGGCAACTATTTTGTCAGAATTTCAAGTATCCCTGGTCAATAAACGCCCCGTGCGTCCTGTGCGCCGTGGTTTAACCATCGCCGCACCGACTGGAATGTGGATGATTCCAAGTCCTCAAGTAAAACTGGCGAATACCCCGGCGTTAGTATAACTGAATATTTTGCACCATTTTCAATAACTGCCTCAGAATGAATTCTGAGGCAGGAGTTAGATATAAATTAAGTCCAAATGTAACTAAAATTGCCTTTATAGAAACAAACAGATCGTAAAAATCACAAATCTCAAATTTCTACCAGGTTTGGAGCATCAAGTAGTAAACTTTTAATAAATAATGATTATTTTAAAAGTAAGACTAAGTAAAGCCTTAAGTTCGGAAAGGTATTAATTTACTCTATACAACTAATTATTTGTTCCCAAGTTGTTGTCTGGGAATGGTAAATGAGGTTTAACTTTTAGTAAAATTTTCAGTTCGTTTTTGCTTATATGATCTTTTCATTTGTGAAGATAAAGAGTTTTTCTAAAATATTTAAATTAATTACCGTTATCCTAATAATATTAGGAATCTTCTTAAGATTTGCAAATATCGATAAAAAAATTATTTGGGCAGATGAAACATTTACTCTTCTAAGGATTTATGGGCATACTAAATCTGAATTAAAGGAGGAAGTGTTTAAAAGTCAAATATTATCTTCTGAGGATTTATTAAAAAAATATCAACTTCCAGCCCCAGAGAAAAACTATTTAAATATCATCCGAGGCTTGGCACTAGAAGATCCCAAACATATGCCATTGTATTTTATAATGGTACGATTTTGGGTAGATATTTTTGGAAATACTGTAGCTGCTACAAGAAGTTTTTCTGCGGCGATCGCTTTGTTAGTATTTCCTTGTCTTTATTGGTTGTGCTTAGAATTATTTCAATCATCAAGCATAGGATTAGTAGCACTTGCAATATTATCTGTATCTCCATTTCATATTTTGTATGCACAAGAAGCGCGAATGTATAGTTTATATACATTAGTTATTCTGCTATCGAGTGCAACATTACTTAGAGCAATGAGAATTAATACTAAATTTAGCTGGAGTATTTATGCGCTAAGTTTATCATTAGGATTGTATACACATTCCTTGTTCGCTTTAGTTGCAATTGGACAAGGCATTTATGTATTTACAATTAAAGGTTTTAAACTCAACAAAACAGTTAAGCAGTATATAATTGCCACATTATTAGGAATCTTAACTTTTCTACCTTGGGGATTTTTTATTGTTACACAATTAGAAAAGGTTGAGAAAACAATAGGGTGGTCAAAGAAAATTATCCCATTATCTGATTTAATAGATGCTTGGCAAATTAACTTAAGCCGCGTCTTATTTGATATCACACCTAACTATAGTTTTCCAGACAAATTACAAAACGATCTTTGGTTTTTAGTTATTAGATTTATTTCTCTAGTTTTCTTATATGGAATTTATTTTATTTATCGTAAGACATCAAAAAAAGTTTGGTTATTCATTTTACTATTAATTGTAATTACTTCGGTATCTCAAGCACTACCAGATGTTATGTTTGGTGGTGTACGTTCAATTGTCTCCCGATATTCAATTCCTGTGTTTCTGGGTTATCATCTAGCCATTGCTTATCTATTCGCTCAAAAAGCTTTTTTTAATGATAATAGTTTCCTAGCACGAAAAATTTGGAGGTTAATACTAATTTTATTTATTTTACTAGAATTAGTTTCGTGTTATGTAATCTTTCCGAAAACAACTTGGGCAAATAAGGGCTTTAGTTATGATAATATTCCTATTGTGAATATTATCGATAAAACTTCAGATCCAATATTAATTTATCCAGAATGCGGTGGAGATAAATGCTGGGGAAGTATATTATCTATGAGTTATCTTTTGAAACCTACAGTAAAAATTCAAATATTTCCAGGAATAAATATTTCCCAAGATATTAAAAATTACAGCAATGTATTTTTTCTCAATGCTTCTGAGAGATTCCGAAATTACGTTAAAAAAGAGCAAAATTTAGAAATAGATGTAGTTTATCAAAATAATCTATCACTCTGGAAAGTAAAATAAAAATAAATTCTATCTCAAAAGATTGATAAAGGAATAATAACCATTAAAGAAAACTAAAATAAAGTTTTAGATCGCTGGAGTTTGCTTTAGCTTTTAAGCTTATATTTAGGTGTCAGCAAGGCTAGTTATTATTTTCTTGCTGAAAAGCAAGTTTTTCATAATGTTCTTTATCGCGGTATTTAATTGTTCTCATAGGCTGATTTCCAACAATTGCTAAAGGTTCTACATTAGCAGTTACAACTGTACCAGCCGCCACAATTGCACCATCTCCAATGGAAACTCCGGGAATAATTAAGACATTTCCACCAATCCAAACATTTCGACCGATAACAACAGGCTTATGAATATAAACGTTATGTTCGTATGGTAGATCGTTACTTTGATAGTCGTGATTTGCAGAGAGAATCACAACGTTAAATCCAATTGTTGTGTTGTCGCCAATTGTAATTCCACCACGTCCGTCTAATACGACATCTTGTCCGATATAGACTTTATTTCCTAGAGATACATTTTGCGGATGTTCAATTCTTAGATCTCGCTTAAATCGTAGACCTGAGCCACAAAATTTTAACTGATTCTTTAGTTGTTGATGCTTGTATCGCCTGATTTTGCTTTCTAAGTAGTCTCCCCACTGTACCAATCGAGGTACTAATTGTTGTTCAAATACTCGCTCTAGTTTATTGGTAATTTTCTCTTTTATTTGTTTCATAAAACCTCACGTGAGTTTAGTAAACCTTTGGCTTAAACCGAGGAAAGTAAAAGCACGGGGGTACTTTGGCATATATTACATATATTATGTTTCCCCAATAACAGTTTTTTATTTAACGTGAGTAGCATTTATTAATAGCATTATGCCGAGAGTCTGGCTTAGCCAGATTTCCACACAGCTATAATTAACGTTTTATACTAATTTGCTTTTATAAATTAACACTAATAACAACTTTACCGAAGTGAGCCGCACTTTTGAGATAATGATATGCTTCCCGTGCTTCAGCGAATGGGAAAACTCGATCGATAATCGGTTTGATTTGATGTTGTTGTATTGTTTGATTCATTGCCTCAAACATTTCCCGACTGCCAACATAAATTCCTTGAACTGTTAAACTTTTAAAAAGTATTGGCATTGGGTCAATTTCACTTCCTCTGTCTGACAATACACCAATCAAGCTAACACTTCCGCCAACGCGGACTGCTTGTAGTGATTTTGGTAGAGTTCCTGCACCGCCTACTTCAATTACACAATCTACACCTGTGCGATTAGTTAATTGGTAAACTTGCTTTTCCCAATCTGGTGTTGTTTTGTAATTGATTATTTCGTCAGCACCAAGCTGTTTGACTCGTGCCAACTTTTCATCGCTACTAGAAGTAGCGATCGCTCTAGCACCATGTATCTTGGCAAACTGGAGAGCAAAAATTGAAACTCCGCCAGTACCGAGTAATAAAACACTCTCACCCGCCCCAATATTCCCTTTTGTTACCAATGCGTGCCAAGCGGTGACTGCCGCACAGGGCAAAGTTGCACCTTCCGCATAGGATAGATTGTCTGGTAGAATTACTAAACCATCTTGGTGTAAAACGACATACTCCGCCAGCATTCCATCAATCGCACCTCCGAGAGCGGATTTCATTTTCTCTCTAGTTAAAGAGCCATAAATCCAGTCTTGGAAGAAAGTAGCAGCCACGCGATCGCCTACTTTCACCCGCGTCACACCTTCTCCCACCGCCACAACTTCCCCCGCACCATCAGACATGGGAATTAACGGATATTTCTGCCCAGCACCGTAGGCTCCCTCAGCTACGAGCAAATCGCGGTAATTTAAAGATGTTGCTTTGACTTGAATCACAACTTGACCGGCTGTCGGTTTTGGTTCGGGGCGATCGACTAATGCAAGGGCATCGATGCCAGCATTGCTTTGAATTTGGTAAACTTTCATAACTAATAGGGAGTGGGAGCGAAGGAACCAAAGGAAGCATGGGAAGCAACTATTGAAGGAGACAGGAAGCAGAGGAAAAGAGAAAAGGAATAAATTTAATTAGACACGATAGACTCCGCTGGGTTTTCCACCAGTATTTTAGCTATTAAGTAACAATACTAGGCATTGGTTATTGGTGCTGCATTGCGGGATGATTTTATGGATTTTCCTTTGCGTCTTTTCGCCTTTGCATGAGACATTCATCTCTAGATTCAGCAAGGGCCGTTATTTTCTATATCTCCCCATGCCTCATACCTCGTACTATCGCCAATCATCCATTGCAAAAACATCTGGGCGATTGAATCCCGCTTCGTTAGGTCTATGCATTGCAACTCCAGTGATTTCACTGTGAAAACCACGAGCCAGCATCCTGCAATAGGCTTCGTCTCGACTGGTATTAACGCCAGCTACTAAACGTGACATCCCTTGAGCTACAGTCAATGCTTCACACAAATCTAATAACTGCTCGAAACGTTGGGCTGCATTGTTCCCAGAATATACAGCACCAAATCTGACAAAGCAAGTATTACTACCGGCCTCAGTACCTGCCCCATAATGACAAACTGCAAATCCTGACAAGCCTGCGTCATCCCATAACAATACTGTATCGCCCAGTTCTTGAGTTTGAACTGTCTGAATTTCTGTTGATAAATCTAGTCCTTCATAAATAGAATTAGTGAGTTGAACAATTGTTTTGAGAGTTTCAACGCGTTCATTCTCACTCATATGTGAATATCTATTTGTTTGGGGTATTGGCTGTAATTTTTGTACTTCTTTTGCCAAAATTGCTGTCAGAAAGCGCAGACGAAAGCCAAATTTTTGATATAGTATGTGATGCTTGGGACTTTGGGCAAAAGTAAATAATCCGATGGCAGAAGTATTACATTGAGTAAGGTAGGCGATCGCAGCTTCAATCAGATGCTGACCTACTCCTTGGTTCCAAAAGTCAGGATGAACGCTCAACGGCCCAAAATAGCCAAAGCTTC
Organism: Nostoc sp. DSM 114161; assembly: GCF_052692665.1. Classification (NCBI taxonomy): domain Bacteria; kingdom Bacillati; phylum Cyanobacteriota; class Cyanophyceae; order Nostocales; family Nostocaceae; genus Nostoc; species Nostoc sp. DSM 114161. The sequence continues at coordinate 8,651,848 of NZ_CP195141.1, read as the reverse complement.
CCCAATTTATTGCTAGGTTAGACCCAATTAATTTTCCGTCAATCTTAGCACCAAACACTGAACTTGGATTGGCTTTCCAGCGATGGTGTATGTAAGTAGCATCTCCGTAAAACTCGGTTGGTTCGGGCAGTCCGACAAAAGTACCAAAGGCCAACCGAAAAATGTGGTCAGCAGCAGCTAATTCATTTTCTTGGAGTAACGTAATAGAAACACTCATCTTTTTAATAACTGCCAAGATTACAGCAATTTCTAGGGAATTAAACTCATAGGATAGGGTAGCACAGCTGTGCTACCCTACATCGGCAACTTTTTGCGAGTTTGCTTCCCCTATCTGCCAATAAATAAGGCTACAGAGAATCGATGAACTGCTGTACTTTTTCTAATAGTGGCTGATGTTCGATTTTCTCAGCTAACTGTTGGGCATTTTCATAGCACAATCGTGCCATTTTTTTGCGTTTGGTTGTGGCGTAAAGGGTTCCCATATTCAGCAAAGTGGAGATTTCTCCCAGAGAATCGCCCAGTTGTTGGTAAATGATAATGGCTTGTTTGTAGAACTTCATGGCTTGGCGATGCTGGGCGAGAATATTATGGGTAAAACCAATGTTGTGAAGGGTTGTTGCAACGCCCGCTTTGTCGCCAATGGCTCGACGTGTCAAAAGAACTTGATAATAAAGCAACAGCGCTTGTTTGGGTTGTCCCAAATCGCTATAAACTGAAGCAATATTATTCAAAGTAGTTGCTTCAGCAACTAAATTCTTCACAGCCCGTTGAATTGGCAGTGCTGCTTGAAAATATTCTAGAGCTTGGTCGAACTTGCCTAAAACGTTGTAGGCAAAGCCAATGCCATTTAAAGTAGTTGCTTCGCCGGAAAAGTCACCTAGCAATCGACGCATTGTCAAAATTTGGTTTTGTAGCAACAGTGCGCGTTTGGGTTCTCCTAATCGCGTATAAATCAAAGCTACATCATTAAGAGTAGAAACTTCTCCTTGAATGTCTTGCAATTGCCTGAAGATGAGAAGCGCTCTATCGAAATACTCCAGTGCTTGGGAAAAGCGTCCAAGACGGCTGTAGGTAGAACCCAGATTGCTCAGTGCAGTTGCTTGTGCGGAAGCATTACCAATTTCAACAGCAACACTAAGGGCTTGTTGAAACCGCTCTAATGCACTTTGAGTTTGCCAGCAACCCAAATAAGCTAAACCAAGGTCGTTCAATGTGTAGCCTTCTCTAACTCGGTCTGGGATCGCTCTTGCTAGCTGTAAATTCTGAGTCACAAGATCGAGGTACTCTTGAAATTTTCCTCGTTGGTAATAATGGTTTGCTTCATCGCGGCGTTGTTCCCACTGTTTGACTGGATTTAAAGATTGCGTCATCTGACCTCAGTTGCACTCTGCGATAAATAGGCGAGATATTTCTTGGGATGGACTTCTCTTAGGTTTCCCAAATTTGAGTTAACCTATATCTTCTACCTTTAGATATAAGACGTAAAGAGAGAAGTATGGTATTGTTTCATACTTAAAAGCATACTTATGAAGCAATTCATACAAATACTACAGTGAGTATCGAACTGAGATGCCTGTAATATCAAGCCGTCTACGTAGACCGCTGGATATAATTTTCTCCAAGATATCTGTAAAGCCTATTTATTAGGGAAGACAGGAGCGAACAAGGCTTTAAGACAACAACACCAAATTAAAAATTTGGTAGCTCTCGCTATTGTGGGGTCACCAATCCCCAACTCCGGATTTCTCACCACATCTCGATTTGCTTGTCCTTGTGCAGGGGAGCAGGGGAGCAGGGGAGCAGGGGAGCAGGGGAGAGTGTACTAGTTCTTTCCCCTCTGCCCCTCTGCCCCTGTTCTCGTCAAACTTGTGAGAAATGCGGGAACTGAGGTAAAACCCCCTGCCGCCTGCCCCCTGCTTCCTTCAATAGCCTAAAGAAGATTTACCTAAGCATTTATACACCCACTCAATATCCGCATTGCTCAATGCAGGTGGAGGTGGAGGTTGGGTGTAGTCTATCGATAAATCATAACCAGCTTCGTCATAGATGGCATTCAGCGCAGCTTGTAACTCCAATACCGCATCTGAGTCGCCTTCACAAAGGGGAACGGGTATCGTCGGCAGAGTGTCTTGTAACGTCACAGGCCACACGTCCATGACTCCAGATCCAGCCCGCGTTAAGGTAATCAAGTAGGGAACATCCGGAAGACGCGGGTGGTTAAATGGTCGATTTCCTCGACGCAGCAAGTCAATTTCAATTAGATGGACGTTGGCACTATATAAACGCTGGCGTTTTTTACGGTAGTCGGTTAAACCAGGTTCGCGTTTGTTTACAGGGGAAAGAATTTCGATACAGCTTACCAGTACGTTTTTGGCTGTATCCCGAATTTCGATTGTGGGGATGCGGACTTCAATCGGTTGAATAACTGGAAGCGTTAGTGGTGCCGGGGTTGTGGCAATATTCGATGTGGCAATGGGAGGAGTTACGTCGCGGCGAAGTCTTATCTGCAATACCTCCACATCTGGATATAAAATGCCGATTTCACTTGCAGGGGAAATATCTTCTACGACATATACTTCTAAACGTGCGGCATATTTGGGACGCAGCTGTGGAGTAAGGAAGGCACGGATTTTGCTGGCAAGTGCGTTGTGTACGTCACTCCACAGGTAGCCTTCAAGATATGCGTCCATACCAGGGAACGGGGAAGGCATTCTACAACTTCGCTTGAGTGCATTTTTATTCTACAGAACTTACGCACAGTAAGGCTCTGGCATTTAACATGGTACATGTTTTTGTGTTGGCTGTTGAGATTGACCGTTAGCAGTCAAGGAACATCCGTGAGAGGCAAATCTGGATACTTGACGATCGCAAAATGTAAACCAGTGAAAACAGATAATATTGTATAGTGTTTGACTGTGCGATCGAACTAACAAGTATTAAAAGTGTCTTTTTAGGAAACATGAATATAATGCTCTTATTATGAGCATCTACCAATCTCTCAAAAAAAAATCATACACACAACACGGTCGCGGTGAAAATGACTGGCGCTTGTTTCTGCGTTTAGTGCCTTATGCCCGTCGCTATGGCGGACTGTTGGCACTTTCGATGTTCTTACTCGTGCCGATCGCCATTGCTAATGCCATACAACCGCTGTTAATTGGACAAATTATTTCCTTAATTCGCAAGGAACCGAGTACTTACGAATTCTTGAGGAATCGCCCGTTCCCGCAAGCGTTAAATATTTTAGAAGGGTTGTTACTGGTTGCCATCGCCATCCGATTAGTGTTTACAGGCTATCAGGGCTATCTCGTACAAAAATTAGGGCAACAAATCACCACAGCAATTCGCCAAGACTTATTCCAACATGTAACATCTCTAGCGGTACGTTTTTTTGACAGGACGCCCGTAGGTAAATTAATTACCAGAATTACCAGTGATGTAGAAGTATTAGGCGATGTCTTTTCTACTGGGGCGATCGGTATTGTTTCCGATTTGTTCTCCATGCTGGTGGTTATAGCTTTAATGCTTTCTCTTCAATGGGAACTTGCTTGCTTATTACTATTGATGCTGTTACCAATTACGTGGGTGACAATTTACTTACAGAAACAGTATCGCAAAGCCAATTACAAAGGGCGGGAAGAACTTTCTATACTCAATTCACAACTACAAGAGAATGTAGTTGGTATTAACGTAGTGCAGTTGTTCCGCAGAGAAAAATTTAATGCCGAATTATTTCGTGCTACCAACAGCCGCTACACTCAGCAAGTAGACAAAACTATCTTTTACGATTCAGCTGTTTCCGCCACTTTAGAATGGATTGGACTGGTGGCGATCGCAGGTGTTTTATGGTTGGGTGGTTTGATGCTTTTAAATAAAGAGTTGACTTTTGGTACTTTGTCAGCATTTATTTTATATGCCCAACGATTATTCGACCCGTTAAGAAACTTTGCCGAAAAATTTACCGTAATTCAAGCTGGTTTTACTGCCATTGAACGCGTCAGCGATATATTAGATGAACCGATAGAAATCCGCGATCGGGCGAATGTACGTTACTCAATTCTGGATGCTAAATTCGGTTACATAGACGAGATAGTTGCAAATTTAGAATCTCCCGATCTCGAATCGCCGCCGGAACTGGGAGAAATTCGTTTTGAACACGTTTGGTTTGCTTATAAAAACGATGATTATGTCATTAAAGATTTAGATTTCACCATTCATCCTGGTGAAAAAGTCGCATTAGTCGGCCCCACAGGCGCGGGTAAAACTTCTATCATTCGGCTTTTGTGCCGTCTTTACGAACCAACCCAAGGACGCATTCTCATTGATGGTATAGATATTAAAGAAGTACCACAAGCAGAACTGCGGCGTTACATGGCAGTAATTTTACAAGATGGTTTTGTGTTTGCTGGCGATGTTAAAAGCAATATTTCTTTAGGGGATGGTTATACAATTGAACAGATTCAGCAAGCAGCTGAAAAAACCAACATTGCCCAGTTTATAGAAGATTTACCCGATAGCTATGATACTCAACTTCGAGAAAGAGGCACAAATATTTCTAGCGGACAAAAGCAGCTTTTAGCTTTTGCTCGTGCTGCCATTCGCGATCCGCAAATTTTAGTATTAGATGAAGCCACCGCTAGTTTAGATGTTGGCACAGAAGCTTTAATTCAAGAAGCATTAGACCAGCTTTTGTTCAGACGCACCGCGATTATTATCGCTCACCGTTTGTCTACAATTCGCAATGTAGACCGGATTTTTGTTTTGAAGCGCGGTGAATTAATCGAACAAGGAAGTCACGAACAATTACTACAACAAGGTGGACTTTATGCCACTTTACATAACTTGCAGATGTTGGGAACTTAGGCGAGGATACCAAAAAACTAATATCTACTCAAAAAATTACTTAAATTTTGCGGAGTTTGCGGAATAAGGAACAAGGTTTGTGGTGAAAATAAAGAAAAGCCTTGTTGCGGGGTAGTTAATGAAACTAGATTTACAGAAATTTTACCAGGCGTGTAACCCTAGTAAAACCTTGGCTGTGGAAAATGCCGAGGATCGAAAATACTATATTGACTTTTCCTCAGTGCGGGGTGGCAGGATTATTGAAGAGTTAAGGGAAAATATCACATTTTTTTCACCTGATAAGCCTACCTGCGAACTATTTTCGGGACACATTGGCTGCGGTAAGTCTACAGAATTGCTCAGACTCAAAGCCGAATTAGAGCAAGCAGATTTTCATGTGGTATATTTTGAGTCTAGCCAAGACCTGGAAATGGGCGATGTTGATATCAGTGATATTTTACTTAGCGTAGCTCGTCGAGTCAGTGAAAGTCTCGATAGCTGGGAGAAATTGGAAATTCCGGAACCCCAAGGCCTGAAGAAAATACTCCAAGGAGCCGCTAAACTGTTGATGACAGAAGTTGAAGTTTCTGGGGAGGCCTCAATTCCTGGCATTGGTAAAGTTTCTGCTAGCACTGATGGTAAATTTGCTGCCGAAGCTAAAATTCCAGGTTTCGGGGAATTGAAAGCTAGTGAGAAAGAAGGAGTCTCACTGGTGGCGTTGGGTATTGGCAAAGTTACAGCCAAAGCGAAAAATAGTCCCGAACTTCGCAGCAAGTTAAGAGAATATTTAGGGCCGCGGACAAAAAGTATTATTGATGTAATTAACGAAGAACTCCTAGAACCTGCCATTGTTAAATTGAAGGAACGCGGCAAAAAAGGACTAGTGGTAATAGTCGATAATCTCGATCGCGTTGAAACTACTACCAAGTCTTGGGGACGACCCCAGCCTGAATATTTATTTGTAGACAGGGGAGAACAATTAACTCAACTCAAGTGCCATGTTGTTTACACCATGCCTTTAGAATTGATGTTTTCCAATGACCTGAGTCGGTTGACGCAGCGATTTATGGTATATCCAAAAGTGTTACCGATGGTGCCAGTGCAATTACGCGATGGTAGTGAATGCGCTGAAGGTATGGTACTCTTGGCACAGATGATACTAGCTAGAGCTTATCCTGATTTTCAGCCAGAAGAACGCCTCCCCTGGATTACTGAGATTTTTGATACTCCAGAAACGTTAGAAAGACTCTGCCGAATTAGCGGCGGTCATGTTCGGGAATTACTCAGACTGCTAAATGATTGGATCAAAAAAGAAAGAAAATTACCTTTATCGCGTGGGGGGTTGGAAACTGTAATTAGAGCCTACCGCAATCAAATGACCTTAGCAATCACAGATGATGAATGGGATTTGTTGCGCCAAGTACAACAGCGCAAATGGGTAAGCGGCGATGAAGGATACCGAATTTTAGTACACAGTCGATTCGTCTATGAATACCGAGACAGTGACGGGTCTTGGTTTGAAATTAATCCGCTTTTGGCAGAAACAACCGAGTTAAAGTGTTGAGTTAGCCATTAGTTATTGGTTATTAATTATCTTGCCTTGCCTCTGCTCCTCCATTCCCCATCTCCCCATCCATAGACCTAGCCATGAATGAGCCACAATCGATCGCAATTGATAATGAAAATTCTTTACAAGAATTATTATGGGCGCTCGCTACTTCTCAAAAAGAATTTTCGCTGATTTTGGCGCTTTGTAATGCAGCTAGTTTGCGAAGGCGTTTGATGCAAAGTCTACAAGCATCAAGTGATTTAGAAATTCGCGAGATAGTTTTGGATAAGTCGATTAAAACTTTTTTCCAAACTATTCATAACTTACTCGGTTCGGAACATCCGCAAACGCTGGTAGTGTCTGGTTTAGAATCAGTGACTCAGCTAGAACAAGTCCTCAGTGGTGCTAATCAGGTGAGGGAGGAGTTTAGAAAAAATTTTCACTTTCCGTTAGTCTTGTGGGTAACGGATGATGTGCTACACAAACTCATGCGGTTAGCACCAGATTTACACAGTTGGAGTACAACTGTGGAATTTGCGATCGCCACTGACGATTTAATTGATTTTATCGAACAAACTGCTGATGATGTCTTTGAAAAAATCTTAGAGGCTGGTGCAGGTAGATATCTCGATAGTACGGCGCTGAATTTACAAGTTGGCTCTCCACGTCGGGTTGAATTGGAGTCAGCATGGCACGATTTACAAAATCGTCGTTTGAATTTAAATCCTGAACTAGAAGCAAGTTTGGAATTTATGCTCGGTCGAGCAAATTCTAATTCATTGGAATTGTCAAGGCAATATTACGAACGGAGTTTAGCACTTTTTGTCCACGATTCTCCATCACCCCGCTTTTTAGAACGACGCGGGTGTTTACTCTACTCTCTTGGACTTTGGTGGCGTACCTACGCATTATTAAATTACCCAGAAAAAGACCTTGCCATTGGTTTTGCTAAAGATTATTTTCAGGAATGTATTGAGGTATTTGAACAAGCTAACCGCGAAGATTTGGTAGCAAAATTTATTAATGCTTTGGGTTCTGTATTACAAAGTTTGCAACAGTGGGAAGAGTTGGAAGCCGTTGCTAACAAAGCAATTGCGCTGCATCAAACTTATCCCAATCAGTTTAAATTAGCCAGAGCTTATAGCTATCTAGCTGAGGTGCTAATCGCTAAATCAGCTTGGAACGAGGCAAAGCAAACAGCCGAAGAAGCACTTTCTTTGCTGGATAACGTGCAAATAGATATGTCTTTGCCAATCTCGGAAGAGATGAAAGCAGATTTAGACTGGGAAAGATCGTATCATCGGGGTTGGTATTTGTTTGCATTGGCGCGATCACAATCTGCACTCAATCAACCAGAAGCCGCACTGCAAACCTTAGAAACTGCGAGAACAGAAACCAAAGTTCAATACGATCCAGAACTTTACATTCAAATTTTGGCAGAATTACGAACCAAGTACTTTCAAAAAGGTGAATATCGGACTGCATTTCATCTTAAACAAGAAGGGCGATCGCTCGAACAACAATATCGTTTTCGTGCTTTCATTGGTGCGGGTAGATTACAAGCTCAACAAATCATAAATAACCCCGCTCTGCCATCCGTTGAACAACAAGCAACAGTAGCCACAGAAATTGCAGCTTCTGGAAGGCAACAAGATATTAATCGCCTCATCGAGCGTATGGCTCAACATGACCGCAAACTAACAATTATTCATGGACAATCAGGCGTTGGTAAAAGTTCAATTTTACAAGCTGGATTAATTCCGGCATTAAAACAAAGATCCATTGGCATTCGTGATGTCTTACCTGTTTTACAACAAGTTTATCCAGATTGGATTATTGAATTAGGTAATCGTTTACGAGATGCTCTTGCTGACTTACCGCGCATCCCCTATGAAGGCAGAAGCTATGAATACTCACCTATTCAAACAGGAGATATAGAAGCACAAAAGTGTATCCTCAACCAATTAGAAAAACATGATAATTATAATCTGCTGACAGTTCTAATATTCGATCAATTTGAAGAATTTTTCTTTATTTACAAAGATCCAAGCAGTAGACGCAAATTTTATGAGTTTTTACGTGAATGTTTAGATATTCCTTATGTAAAGGTAATCTTGTCTTTGCGAGAAGATTACTTACATTATTTATTGGAATGCAATAATCGCCTTGCCAGCTTTGATGTAATTAATAATAATATTTTAGACAAAGATATTCTTTACTACTTAGACAACTTCTCATTAGAAGATGCCAAATTAATCATTCAAAACTTAACTCAAAACAGCCAGTTAGTTTTAGAAACACTATTAATTGATGAATTAGTCAAGGATTTAGCTAGAGACTTAGGTGAAGTACGCCCCATTGAATTGCAAGTTGTGGGAGCGCAACTACAAACAGAAAAAATAACCAAGCTAGAACAGTATCAACAACATGGCCTGAAAGAAAACTTTGTAGGGCGATTTTTAGAAGAAATTGTTAAAGACTGTGGAGCTGATAATGAACAGATAGCCAAACTAGTTTTATATCTGCTCACAGATGAAAATAATACCCGTCCATTAAAAACTCGTGCCGATTTGGAATTAGAGTTAGATATAAAAACTGAAAAACTCGACTTAGTTTTAGAAATATTAGTGAAATCAGGTTTAGTGTTAAGAGTGCCAGCATCACCAGCTGACCGCTATCAATTAGTACATGATTATTTAGTACCATTTGTCCGCCAACAACAATCAGCTAGATTAATTGCTGAGTTGGAAAAAGAGAGAGAACAACGAAAGCTCACAGAAGCAAAACTCAATGAAGTTCTCAAACAACAACTTTTAGAAACACGCCAGGGATTGCTTTGGAAAGTAACACTAGGAACCATATCTGGAGCATTAGCAATATTCTTGCCTGTGGTGTTAGTAAGCCAGAACAATACCCAACTCACATCTATGAGTACAGAAGTAAAAGGATTACTGAAATCAAATCAAGATTTAGAGGCGCTGGTCAAAAGTATCAAAGCAGGTAAACAACTGCAACAGTGGTGGTCACTTGGAGTAAAACCTGAAACCGAAATCCAAGTAAAGGCTGCATTGCAAGATGTAGTTTATACCATAAAAGAGCGTAACACCTTAGAAGGACATAGTGATACTGTGACCAGTGTTAGTTTTAGTCCTGACGGGAAGATGGTTGTTTCTGGTAGTGCAGATGGCGTAGTAATTATTTGGAATCGGAATGGCAAAAAAATCAAAGATTTTAAAGCCCACGAAAAGAAAATTACTAGTCTGGGCTTCAGCCCCAACAGCCAAAGTATACTTTCTGCGAGTGAAGATAAAACTCTGAAATTGTGGAGTTTAGAAGGAAAGGAAATTGCCAACTTCAAAGGGCATAAAGAGGAAATTACTTGTTTTAGTTTCAGCCCTGATGGACAGAAAGTGATTTCTGGTAGCCAGGACAAAACTTTAAAAATTTGGAAATTGGATGGTACAGAAATCAAGACCTTCAGGGGACATAAGCAGAGCATTAAAAGTGTTACCTTCAGCCCCAATGGTCAGACAATTGCTTCTATTTCTATAGGCAAAATTATGAAATTATGGAGTCTGGATGGTAAAGAAACAAAAACCTTAAATGATGCAGGTGATAGTGTCAATTTTAGCCCTGATGGTCAAACTATTGTTGGACAAGACAATGGGAACATTATACTCAGGCGTTCTGACGCCTCTTTTATCAAACTCTTTTATACCTCCTCTAGTGATAAACAAAGTCTAGTTTTTAGTGGTGATGGTAAGACTATTTACTTGCCTAGCTTCTATTACGACGATCTACTAAACAAATCAAACATTGTACAAACATCAATTTTACAGGTTAATACCGGAAAAACACTTAATTTTGAGTTTGCAGGACATAGAAATAAAATCACTAGTGTTACGATCAGCCCAGATGGTAAGACTATCGCTTCTGGAAGTGAGGATAAAACTGTAAAACTCTGGAACTTGGAAAGTAGAAATTTCCAATTACTTTATAATAAAGGTTCGACAGTTATAAATAAAGTTATTTTCAATCACAATGGTCAGATATTTACCTCTATTGATACTAACAATGAACTAAAAATTTGGCAACGTAATGGTACTTTAAAAACAACCTTGCCAGGAAATAATTTAGATACTTTTTTTAGTAAAAATAGCTATAAATTGTTTTCTGCAAGTCAGTTTAATAAATTACAGTTATGGCAGCAAGATGGTACTTTTATCAACAATTATCAAGGTGAATTTATTGATAATAGTTTTAGTCCAGATAAAAGAACAATTGCTCTCGTAAGAAATGATAATACTGTAGAATTATTCTCAATTGATAGCAAGATAACTAAAATTCTCAAAGGTCACAGGGACAAAGTATTTCAGATTATTTTTAGCCCCAATGGAGAAACTCTTGCTACAGCTAGTGAAGATAAAACTGTCAAACTCTGGCGACAAGACGGAACGCCTATTGCCAGCCTGAATAATTTGAACAAAGTATCTCAAATTAATTTCAGCCCAGATGGAAAAATTGTAGTTACAGCTAGTGAAGATAAAAGTATTAAACTCTGGCGAAGTGATGGGACACTTATTACCAGCTTGATTGGCGATATCATAAATATTGGTTTCAGTCATAATAGCGAAACTTTGGCTATTTGGGACAACGATAACACTATAAAATTTTTGCGTAAAGACGGTAAATTAATTAAGAATCTGAAATCAGATCAGGAAATGTCAGTCAATTTCATTCCTGATGGCGAAATAATAGTTATTCAAAATCGAGTGCAAAATAATGCTCACAACGGAGTAGAACTATGGAGCATGGATGGCTCTTTCCTAGCAAAGCTTCAGAACAAGGAGAACAGCCGCTATATTAGAGAATTTAGTTTTATACCTGATAGTCAGATAATGTTTGGTTACAATGACCGTGGCAAACTATATTTTTGGAAGCGCGATGGCTCTATTATCTCAAGTTTTGATAAACGTGTAGTTAGTTTGAGTCCAGATTATCAGACTTTAGTTACTGTTGAAGGTGATGATAAGGTAAAGCTTTGGAAGCGTAATGGAACAGCAATTAGAACTATTCAACTCAAAAATCAGAAGACAAACCTAATTGATATTTATTCATCAAATACCCCAGATATCAAATTTAGCCCAGATGGACAAATATTAGTTATATACAGAGATTCTAGTACAGTAGAAATGTGGCGGATAGACGGTACTTTTCTCAAAAGTTTCGAGTGTGTTGCCGATAAAAATATTGACCAACTTGGGAATGATACTTTCTGCAAAGAGCAACCCATGTTTAGTTTTAGGTCAGATAGTAAAACTTTAGCTATCCGCACTAATAAGAATGAAGTGCAGTTCTGGGCAATTAATAGTAATGGTAAGACAAAAGTAAAATTGTTGAAGACTATTAAGGGACAAACTAACCGGATTGAACGCATAGAGTATATTCCAAATAGCAATAAAATAGCAATTATAGGTAGTGATGATGTAGTAAAAATCTGGCAGCTTCCTGAACAATCAGGCAAAGAAGCTCAATTATTAAAGATTTTGCCAGGGCATAAAAATTTCATAAATAATTTGAGTATTAGCTCTAAAAGTGGGTTACTTGCTTCAGCAAGCGATGATAACACTGTAAAACTTTGGCGGGGTGATGGTACTCTGTTTTATAATTTCGCTGGACATAAAAAAAAGGTCAACAGTATTAGTTTTAGTCCAGAAGGCCAACTGATTGCCTCAGCAAGCGATGACAAAAGCGTTAAAGTCTGGCAACTTGATGGCAAGGTAATTAAATCTTTTGAGGAGCATGGTAACAAAGTCACGAGCGTGAGTTTCAGCCCAGATGGTAAAACTATTGTCTCAGCCAGTCAAGATAATACGATAAAACTCTGGAGTATAGATAGCAAAGACAGTAAAAGTTCAGTAACTTTAAACGGTGAAGAACCTATTAACAGTGTGAGTTTCAGCCCAGACGGTAAAATGATTGCCTCAGCTGGTGTAACAAAAGTCAAACTGTGGAGCATTGATGGTACTTTACTAACAACTTATGATCGCTTTGGTAACATTGATGCCAGTTTCGCTGCCTTCGCTACCACTAATGTCACTTTTAGCCCAGATGGTAAAAGTATTGCATCCGGCGGTGACGAAATTTCCGTATGGGATTTTGACTTAAATCAACTTCTCAAACGCGGTTGTGAGATAGCGCGTGATTATCTTGAGAATAACCCGAAGGCAGAAAGCGATCGCCATATCTGTGACGACATCAAGTAAAACAGCAACTCCAGCACCTAACGACTGAAGTTGCCGCACTTTCACATTTAAACCAACGCCGCCACCTTCTCTAACAATCCTTGAAACAACCGTAAGCCATCGCTATTGCCCAACATCGCATCAGACGCCCTTTCTGGGTGGGGCATCATGCCCAAGACATTGCCGCGGCGATCGCAAATCCCCGCAATGTTGTTTAATGAACCATTGGGGTTATCTCCTGCATAGCGGAACAAGACTTGTCCGTTATCTTCAATTGCTGCCAGAGTCGCTGCATCTGCATAGAATCTTCCTTCGCCGTGGGCAATTGGCAAAGTGATAATTTCATCATCTTTATAAACTTGTGTCCAAGGGAGATTGTTACGCTCAACTTTTATCGAAACGCGATCGCAGATAAAATGCAAATCTCGATTTTTGGTCAACACTCCTGGCAACAAACCAGCTTCAGTTAATACCTGAAAACCATTACAAATACCGAGGACAAACTTACCCTTTTGGGCGTGTTCGATAACCTGCTGCATCACAGGTGAAAATCGGGCGATGGCGCCACAGCGAAGATAATCGCCGTAACTAAAGCCACCTGGTATAACAATCACATCCAAATCGGCAATGTCCGTGTCTTGATGCCAAACCATGCGAGTTGGTTGCCCCAACAAATCTCTGGTGACATAAGCGACATCGCGATCGCAATTAGAACCGGGAAAAACAACAACACCGAATTTTGTCATTTGTCATTTGTCAATGGGAAAGGAGAAAGGGGAAAGGGGAAAGGGGAAAGGGGAAGGGGGAAAGGGGAAGGGGGAAAGGGGAAGGGGGAAGGCATTGATTTTTAATTGTTCTCCTCTGCTCCCCTGCCCCTCTGCTCCTCTGCTCCCCAGTTCCTCACTCCCTATCCCTAAAACACTCCCGTCTGTGATTCAACTTCAATCAACTCAAAGCGATAATTTTCAATTACCGGATTTGCTAGCATTTGGTCGCAGATGTTATTGAGGTCTTGACGCGCTTTTTTCTCATCGGGGGAGACGATGAGTAGTTCAATGTACTTACCAATCCTTACTTGTTCAACGTTAGCGTATCCCATTTGCTGAAGACCGGATTGTACAGCTACACCAGCAGGGTCTAAGACAGAAGGACGAAGTGTCACATGAATTTTGGCTAGATACTTCCTTTGCACGGCTTTTTGCTGAATGCTGCGATCGCTATACTATAACTTTCTGTTCCAACTGAGTGAAAATAAGATTACGAAGCAGTTAGAGTTAGTTTATTAATTATTCATTCCAACAGCTTCAAATTCCAGTGGCATATTTAAATAATTGTCTATGACAGTCATACGCACCCGCAGTCAAGACCGTATTTTGAACCTGCTAAAAACTATCAAAAAAGGCATTTCTGCCCAGGATATTTATGTAGAACTACGCAACAGCAATCAAGGTATGGGTTTAGCGACGGTTTACCGTTCCCTAGAAGCCTTAAAGCTAGAAGGGATGGTACAAATGCGGAATTTAGCTAACGGTGAAGCCCTTTACAGCCTAACGCAGCAAGACAAACACCACCTTACTTGCTTACAATGCGGCACCTCTATTCAAATTAATCAATGCCCAGTCCATAACCTAGAAGACCAGTTAGAAACCAACCATAAATTTAAAATTTTTTACCACACCCTGGAGTTTTTTGGCTTGTGTAGCCAGTGTCAAAGTTTGTAAGGGGCATGTGAAGAGGCAGGGTAAAAGGTTAAAGGGAAAAGGGAAAAGGAATAAATTTAATCTTTCCCTTTTTCCCCTTACCCCTTTCCCTTTCCCCATGTCCCCTTCCGCCTACCCTCTCCTCACCCAACCCGATTATTATTCCCTGTTGATATTTCCCCAGTAAACAAGGGGTTGGAATTTCCATTAGTAGCGTCGGCAACAATGGAACGCATTCCTTCTAGAGTGGCAGGAATATTGCGCGGGTCCATAAACATTACCTTGCTGCTTTCGCTGCTGCCAATCTTTGTACCCATTTCTAAATAATTTTGAGCGAGTAAGAATTGCAACGCTTGTTGTGCGTTTGCTTCAGATTTGAGAGTATTGGTAATAATTTGCAGTGCTTCTGCGGTTGCTTGGGCTTTGAGAACTTGTTGCTGACGTTCCGCTTGCGCTTGCAAAACAATGGTTTTTTGTTGCGCTTCTGCTTGCAGAATTGTCGCTTTTTGACGAGCTTCCGCATCTAGGACTTGTGCCTCAGCTTTACCTCTAGCACTATTAATAGCAGCTTCTCGTTCGCCCTCAGAATTGAGAATTGCTGCCCGTCGGCGTCGTTCTGCTGACATTTGCAATTCCATTGATTCTTGGACTGCTTGGGAAGGAATAATATCGCGCAGTTCTACCCGCGTTACCTTTACACCCCAAGGATCGGTAGCAATGTCTAAATCTCTTAACAAGAGTTCATTGATTTGGGTACGGGCAGTAAAAGTTTGATCTAACTCTAGCTGTCCCATTTCCGAGCGAATTTGAGTCAGCACCAAATTCACCATCGCCGACTGGAGATTTTCTACCTTATACCAGGCTTTTTCCATATCCACGATGCGCCAATAAACCACCGCATCTACTTCAATGCTCACGTTGTCGCGGGTGATGCATTTTTGGGGAGGAATATCTAAAACTTTTTCGCGGATGGTTTCTTTGTAAACA
The DNA here is from genome assembly GCF_052692665.1 of Nostoc sp. DSM 114161. Taxonomy (NCBI): domain Bacteria; kingdom Bacillati; phylum Cyanobacteriota; class Cyanophyceae; order Nostocales; family Nostocaceae; genus Nostoc; species Nostoc sp. DSM 114161. The sequence goes on along the minus strand of NZ_CP195141.1, from coordinate 8,636,525 downwards.
ACTTTATCTAGAAAAGGAATGACAAAACTCAAACCTGGTTCTAGCTTTTTGTTATAACTACCCAATCTTTCCACCAAAGCTTCATTACCTTGATTGACAACTTTCACAGACCCCGCTACAGCAGAACCACCAAGGGCTAAAAAGACTAGTAAAAATAACTGTTCCATTTTAATCTCCTGATTTTTTTAATTAAATATCTATCACTAGAAAGGGGAAATATCGGGGAATGGGGATGAGGCAGGGGGGCAGGGGGCAGGGGGCAGGGGAGGTAGGGGGGCAGGGGAGATGGGGAGATGGGGAGATGGGGAGGTGGGGAGATGGAGAAAACTGGCATCAAGTCTTTCCCCTTGTCCCCTTGTCCTCTTCCCATGCCCAATGCCCCATCCCCAATGCCCACTCTTGATTACGAATGCAGCAAATTTTCCGGTATCACAATCAAAGTTGTGCCTTCTCTTCTGACTACATAAACTCTTTGATGGGGCGCTATGCTGAATTTGTCATCGTCACATCGTGCTTGCCAAGAGTTTCCCTCGTACAGGACTCGCCCTGCTTTACCAGGTGGAATTTCTGTTAGAGTTTCAGCTATAACTGCATCTTGAATTTTTGACTTGCGCCGTCGCGGTTGCAAAAAGCGGCGGGAAAGCAGAATTAATGTTGTAGAAAGTAACAGCCAAACTACAATTTGCAACCATACACTTGTTAAACCGACTCCAGACAGCAGCGCTACGATAAAAGCGCTAGTTCCCATCATGAAGGCAACGAACGCTGATGGTAAGAACAGTTCGGTTAAACATAGAACTGCTCCTGCAAGAAGCCAAATTAAAGTAAAACTTGGCATAGCGCTATCCTAAGACTCTACATTGACGTAAATTCATTTATACGATTAGATACACCCAGACGTAAGCTATTAACGGAAAACGAAATTTGGTTTTTTTACCAAAATGGCAGGAGTTAAAAGGCAGGGGGCAGGAGGTTACGAGTATTAATTAAAGCCTCGGCTTCGCTCGGCTTTAACGCTGAGCGTAGTCGAAGTGTTAAAACTTTAGCTCTGGGTTTTGCTGAGTAAAAAACAATAATTATACTGACGCTGCTTGCAGCAAAGTATAAAGCGCGTCGGAGCGCCAGCTTCCGGCAATCTGAACTTTGTAAGAGAACGTCCTTAATTTAAATCCCACTTTTTGAAAGATGGATTTCTCCTGCCTCCTGCCTTCTGCCTTCTACCTCCTGCCTCTTGAACATTTGATTAATTTCAGTAACAAGCTGTAGCCAGTGGTACACAAGTCCAGTCTATTCTAGCCTTCAAGTTGTTGGCAGCTAAATTTAATCGAAATTCATGAGTTGATTTTTTTCTTAAATTTATACCCTTATGATTTCTATTCAGCCGAGAATTTATTGTATAAATCCAACGTGTAGCGACCCTATAAATCCTGAGGAAAATGCTGTTTGTGCGAGTTGCCAAACTCCCCTGGTTCGCCGCTATCTCTGGGCTGTTGGCTCGGTGTCCGCCACAATACCGCCAGGTACAAAGGTAGCAAATAGATATGATGTAATTAGTTACCAAGTTTGGCTCGATAGTCAACCTGGACTGTTGCCAGATGTACCTGAGGAATTGCCAAAAGTAGTAATTCCTTATTTACGGTTACATCAAGAACGGTTACATTTACCTCAAGTTTATGGGTTTGCTCGTGGCGTTGAGGAAAGTGCAGGCGATATTCTCTTATTGGAAAATGTGCCGATAGATGAAACGGGACATATTTACCCCAGTATTACTGAGGGATGGGAGCAAGCAACGGCGGTAAGACAAGTTTATTGGCTGTGGCAAATTCTCCAGCTTTGGACACCTTTATCAGAATGGGGACTTAGCCGCAGTTTATTGGTGCGAGATAATTTGAGAGTCCAAGGTTGGTGTGTGCGATTGTTGCAATTTTACCAAACACCAACAGCCGAGAAACTGAGTTTACGACATTTAGGACTATGTTGGCAGCCTTGGGTAGCGTCTGCAAAAACATCCATAGCGAAACCATTGCAGAATATAGTCCAGCAGATGTGTGAAACTCAGGTGGAGTTAGATGCGATCGCTACTCAACTGAATAACTTATTATTAGCATCTGCGGCAGAGTTGCCGTTAAGTCTCAAGGTGGCTGGCTCAACGGATACTGGGAAAGTAATGGTGCAAAATGAAGATACTTGTTATCCTAATGCTTTGAGTGATGGCGATCGCTTACTACCTGAGTTGTCGATTGTTTGCGATGGTATTGGCGGACATGAAGGCGGTGAAGTTGCTAGCCGCTTAGCGGTGGAGTCTGTAAAGTTGCAAATTCGCGTTTTGTTAGCGGAGGTAGCAGCCCAAAATCAACTTGTATCGCCACAGTTGTTGCAAGAACAACTAGAAGCAAGCTTGCGAGTAGCAAATAATGTGATTTCTGCCCGCAATGACGAGCAAAATCGCCAAGGCAGAGAACGTATGGCGACAACCATTGTCATGGCTGTGCAAGTTCCACAACAAATTGAAACTATTTCTGGGCAGCAATCAAACAACAGCCACGAACTATACTTAGCTCATGTTGGTGATAGCCGTGCTTATTGGATTACGCCAAATTATTGTCAGCTATTAACAATAGATGATGATGTAGCAGCGCGGGAAGTGCGTTTTGCAAAAACCTTCTATCGCAAGGCACTTTTGAGACCAGATGCTAATACCTTAACTCAGGCTTTGGGAACAAGAGATTCTGAATCTTTGCGTTTGACAATTGGGCGTTTCATTCTGGAAGAAGATGGTATATTGTTGCTGTGTTCTGATGGTTTAAGCGATCGCAACTGTGTCGAACAATTTTGGCGCGACTATACAAAACCCGTGTTCGCAGGTGAAGAAACGCTTGAAGATGCTGTCGGCAATTGGATTAAGGTGGCAAATGAAAAAAATGGGCGAGATAATATCTCGGTTGTTCTGACTTATTGCCGTGTTTCTCCAGAATATGTACCACCAGTTACTCCCACGCCGCCAGTTGAAGTTCTAGAACCAGAAATAGAACAACTAGTAGAAGAAGAATTGCCAGAACTAGAAGAACCAACTTATTTCACAGAAAGTTCCGAAGAATCACTAGATTTAGATCTAGATTTAGATACTCCAGAGGAACCAGTCACAATTCCTACAACCCCAGAAATTGCACCAACTTTAATCGAAAAACCTCGTTTGCGTAAACCTTTGCTAATGCTGGGGGGAGTGCTGGCGTTGCTTGTAGGGGGTACAGGTATAGGATTATTAGCTTGGTCGCAAATTAATCCTCAAGGCTTTGGGCAAATGTGCCGTCAACTGCCTTCAAGGGTACAGCAGGTGTGTTCGGGTGGGAAGTAGGGAATGGGGCATGGGGCATGGGGCATGGGGCATGGGGCATGGGGCATGGGTTGGCAATAATAAAAGCGGGAGCCACTTTCCCCAACTCGGAGGTGACCTCGCCAAACTTAGAGGTGACCTTTCTTAACTCAGAGGTGACCTCGCCAAACTTAGAGGTGACCTTCCTTAACTCAGAGGTGACCTCGCCAAATTTAGAGGTGACCTTTCTTAACTCAGAGGTGACCTCGCCAAATTTAAAGGTGACCTTCCTTAACTCGAAGGTGACCTCGCTTAACTCGGAAGCGGTGTAGTAAAAGTTTAAAAGCGATGTCTACGACGGGCTACGCCAACGCACCACACATTACTTTACATGAATTTGGCAAGGGCGATCGCTAAGTATTTTATGTAAATCGTAAAATGTTCATGATTTTACCGAAAATCTTATACGCACTACGGAGACCATACGATAATGGAGAAGTGGTGACTTTGAGAAATTGAAATGACCGATCCAGTGACTACAATCGCAGCAGGGGCAATTCTCAACCTCGCATTTCAGGAGTTTGCTAAATCGGGGGCTGGGGAAGTTGCCAAGAAGACTGTGGGCGGGGCGATTTCTTTGGCGAAGGAGCTACGGGATAAAATCACTGCTAAATTTAAAGGAAATCCCAAAGCAGAAGCGGCGATCGCAGCAGTGGAAACAGACCATTCTCCAGCAGCACTGAGCAAGTTGGAAGTGTATTTAGATGATGCCATGACCGATGATGCTGTGTTTGCAGCCGATTTACGGCAGGTGGCGCAGCAGATTATTAATATTCAAAATCAAACTACCTCCAATCGAGAGTATAAAAACTACGGGCGCGACCAAATCAATATCGAAAAAATTGAAGGTAATCCCAGAATTGGCGGGTCATAGGCATGGGAAAAGGGGGTAGGCGGGAGTATGGCAACCAAGGACGCGACCAAATTATCATCGAGCAGGTGGATGGGGATGTACTGCTCAAGTCACAAGAAACGGTGCGCCCTTCCGCCGAACGGGATTTACTAGCAACAGTCAAACAATGGGTTGAATCCAGACTTGAAGGACAACTGCACCATGCCGTCAGGCTGAATTTGCACAAGCAGACGCAGCCGCAACAGGTTCGTCCTTGGGGTATGGAGGTAAAGGTAGCGATCGCTCAACCGAGTCGGTTATTATCACCGGAAACGACTATTGGGGAAGTATTTGACCAATGTGCGGGACGGTTACTGATTTTGGGCGAACCGGGGGCAGGTAAAACCACAAGCTTGCTTGACCTAGCTGTAGAACTACTGCAAAGGGCAAAAGACGATCCGCAACAGCGCATTCCTGTAGTAATAGATCTTTCCGATTGGCAACCAACCACATCTCAATCAGCTTCTAGGCAGAGTGGGGCTACATCTAGATTCCGGCGGGTTTCCCAGAAAAATCTCTCTAAGTCTCTTCCCGAACAAGCCCCTATTTGGTCGATGCCCAATTGGCTGGCTAGTAAGGTGCGAGAGAGATATGGCTTTTTACCGCGCCAAATTAAACAATGGCTAGAAGAAAAACGCTTAATACCTTTGCTCGATGGGCTGGATGAAGTGCGCCCAGAGTATCAGCAGGATTGCGTGCGGGCAATTAACGAGTGGTTAAAATCAGATTTGCGTCCCAGAGAAATAGCCTTGTGCTGTCGGCGCGAGCAGTATGAGGCTTATACTCAAAAGCTGGAATTTGATGGAGCCGTTTATCTTCAAGACTTGACCGACGAACAAATCCAGACTTTTCTGACAGAGACAAACCGAGATGACCTCAAAGAAAGCTTGGTAGCGGATGCGGATTTCCTGGCATTGATTCGCAGACCGTTGTTGCTGTCAATGGCGGTACTTGCCTATAAAGAACTAGAGCCAACCCAGTGGCGGCGGGCAACTTCAGCGGGCGATCGCTTAAATCTACTGTTAGATGCCTATGTGCGACGAATGCTAACACAGGATACCCCTAGCCGCGCTTATCGTCAGCGAAAAATTCCCAGCCGCGAACAGAGTCAGAAGTGGCTAGAAATTCTCGCCTTAGAGCTTTTACAAGAATCAGAAACCGAGTTTTTGATTGAGCAAGTTGGAATAACATGGCTGTCAACACCCCTGCAAAAATGGCTATTCACTATTTTTGCTGTAATTTGTTGGGGGCTAATCGGTGGCGTAATTTGTTGGGGGCTAATGCTTGCTGTAATTTTTTGGGCGCAATTCTTTAGATTGATTCCTCCAGGCGGGGTTACGCCAACCCGTCGTTTTTTGGTCGGATTGCTGGGTGGCTGTTTGTATGGGTTGGCACTTGGAATAGATGTCTTAAAAAATTTGCCACACATCGAATCAGTTTTAGGAAGCATAGAAATCTCAGTGTCAAGTCTCAAGGCACAAAAACTATTACGCAAGCTGTCATCTTGGAAGAATATATTAGTCCGTACTCAAATTAGCTTACTAATTTATAAATTGAATGAATTAACCATTCCAAAATTAGGGTTTAACTTTGAAAAATGGCGTTTCAAAATTAAAACTCTATCAGTACCAAATCAAGGAATTACAAACTTGTGGCTAAATGCAATCCCGATTACATTCGTATTCGTGCCCTTGCATACTTTGATAGTCTGTCTTGTACTACGTTCAATGTCTTCCGTTGATTACATTGCACTAACTTCCTTGTCTGTAGCTTTACTATTATGGATTGGGTTTGCAGGTGGATATGTTTGCATCAATCATTTTCTAGTGCGTTTATCTTTGTGTTGCACTAACTCGATCCCTTGGCACTATGCTCGTTTTCTCAATTATGCTACAGAACGGCTATTGCTCCAGCGTGCTGGTGGTCGCTATCGCTTCATGCATGACTTGTTGAGGCAGTCTCTTGCTCAACGTAGAATCGACACCCATCAACACCTAATTAGCTCTCAAGTTTTCTTTCGTTGCGGGGAAAGCTACCGTTCGATGGAGCAGTATGAGAAAGCATTGCAGCACTTTAATCGCGCCATTGAAATTTATCCCCGATATATGGAGGCGATGGCAAAGCGTGGGGAGACCTATTGCTTGATGGAACGCTACGAAGATGCGCTGCAAGATTTCAATCGTGTCATTGAACTTAATCCTCAAGATGAGAAGACGCTCGTAAATCGTGGCGATATTTATCGCTTGATGGAACGTTACGAAGATGCACTGCAAGATTTCAACCACGCCATTGATATTAACCCCGAATATCAGTGGGCGATGGTAAGTCGAGGCCGTACCTATTGTTTAATCGAACGCTATGAAGATGCGCTGCAAGACTTCAATCGTGCCATTGAACTTGACCCCGAATATGAGTGGGCGATCGCAGAGCGAGGCTTTACCTATGGCTCAATGAAACGCTATGAAGAAGCATTGCAAGACTTCAATTGCTTCATTGAACTTAACCTTAAAGATGATTGGGCGATCGCAGGTCGTGGCGATATCTATCGCTTGATGGAACGCTACGACCAAGCATTGCAAGACTTCGATCGCGCCATTGAACTTAACCCCGAATATGAGTGGACGATTGCACATCGAGGCGAAACCTATCGCTTAATGGAACGCTACGACCAAGCATTGCAAGACTTCGATCGCGCCATCAAATTGAACCCCAAATATAAGTGGGCGATGACAAGTCGAGGCATAACCTACCTCTTGATAGAACGCTATGACCAAGCGCTGCAAGACTTCAATCGTGCCATTGAACTTGACCCCGAATATGAGTGGGCGATCGCACATCGAGGCTATGCTTATTTCTTAATGAAACGCTACGACCAAGCGCTGGAAGACTTCAACCGCGCCATTAAACTTGACCCTAAAGATGATTTCCACCGATACCTTCGTGCCATTGTCTACCTTGCCCTCCAGCAAGCCGAGTCCGCTGAAGCTGATTTAAACATTGCCATCGAAATCGCCCAGCAAAAACACACCGAAAAACTAGACAATTACGAAAACACCTTCAACCTAGCACTATATCATCTCGTTGCAGGCAATCTCTCAACCGCCCAAGAGTTATATCAGACTGCACTTGAGGAAACCCCTTTGCAATCCGAGATCCGAGATGCCATTCAATATTTGAAGGATTTGCTGCGAGTGTTTCCTGAAAATACTCATGCCCAGCAAGTAAAAGCACTGCTGGAGAAAAAACTCAAATTACACTAACCCGAATTCTACGGAGCTAAAAAAACGATTGTGCATCAAATCAAAATCGTTAAACTTGCCTTGAAGATAGGGAGTAAGGAGCAGGGGGAGCAGGGGGAAAGGTTAAAGGGAAAAGGGGAAAGGAATAAATTTAATCTTACCCGTTTTCCCCTTACCCCTTTCCCTTTCCCCATGCCCCATACCCAATGCCCAGAAAATTGGTGAGAGAGTTGACCTAAGGAACATCCTAGAGTGAAGATAATAGGGTTGTATCTGTTGCCAAAGTAGTAAAGACATCTGATATCGCTTGATTTTTTTCGTTTCCCTGGTTTTTGGGTGAAGGCGGAGGGTGAGGGCGATACGCGTTAACGCTGCAAAAAACTGAGAAAAGTATGCACGGATGGCTAAAACGTGCCTGGACGCGGAGGGTTGAATGCGCCGTCGCACCCCTGTGAAGTGTCAAGAAATAGCTGATTAAATCGAATTTGAGGCGGTTTAATCATATATTTTGTAGCAGATACTTGTGGAAAAGCAAATGCTAGGTGTAAATGTGGTTATGAAAGTTGGCGATCGCGTGCGCGTTAAAGATTCGGTGGTAGTCTATCATCATCCCGAACATCGAAATGAGGCTTTTGACATCAAAGGCACAGAAGGTGAAGTCGTAGGTATTGTCACTCAATGGCAAGGTAGACCTGTAAGCGCTAATCTGCCGATTTTAGTCCAGTTTACTAAAAAATTTAAAGCACATTTACGTGAAAATGAGTTAGAAGTAATTTAATTCATCGGCGGCGAAACCACTGGAAAATATTCAGTTCGCCGCGCATTTTTTGTAGGTCTTGGCGGTTGCGTTCTGCTGTAGAGTAATACCATTCACAATGACGCCGAAACTCTTCCCGCGTCTTAACTTCATGATAAAACTGATGTGTGGTTTGGTAAGTTGCAAAGCCTTCCTCTATTTGGGGTTGAGGCGATGGAATAATATAAGGTAAATTTTTAGACATAACGTTAATTAAAGCCAACCGCGTAACCAATAGACTAAAGAACCAATGTATTCTTTTAAAGCTGTGGTAAATTGGTGCAGGTTGTCGGTATCAGGTAATAAATTCAGTATAGCGGCTTTAGGAGTGCTGCCGAGTTCTTGCAGTTCGCCCTCACTGACAAGAAAATCAGTTGGTGCAGGAATAACGTTGATTCCTTGACGTTGAAAAATCTTCAGCGATCGCGGCATATGCATTGCCGAAGTGACTAATAATACTTTTTTAATGCCACGCGCTTCCAGAATTTTTCGGACATTTACCGCATTTTCATAAGTATTTAAAGACTCAGGCTCTTGAATAATTGCCTGGGATGGAATACCAATAGATGTGAGGATTGTTGCCATATCTGCCGATTCTGGCGAACCGCTACCACGCCAATCGATGCGCCCGCCGCTGAGGATGATTGCGGGTGCTTTTTTTTGGCGATAAAGTTGGGCGGCGTAAATGACGCGATCGCCTGATTCACTCAAATCAACGGTAGGTCTTGGAGGAAAAGCTGATTTGGTAGCCCCACCCAAAACCACAATCGCTTCTGCATTGGGTATTTGGGCGCTGGGAATATTTTGCCATTCTAGCGATCGCACTAGCGATTTTGCAATCCAAGCATTGCTGCAAAACAGCAGTAAAGTTAGTGCCAGAGCAATGGCGATCGCTGCAATGCGCGGTCTTTTCCACAATGTGACTAATGCTACTATCAAACTTACACAAGCTAGCCCTAGTGGATAAAAAAATAGTGGCAGTAATTTAGAAAGATATAAAAACATATTTGGGAATGATAACTGGGGAGCAGAGGAGCAGAGGAGCAGGGGAGGCAGAGGAAACAAGGAAGTGTGGGGAAAGAGAATTTATGCCCCCCTCTCTTCCCACACCTCCCACACCTCCCACACCTCTAATGCGCCATGCCCAATCCCTATCTTTGCCAAAATCTGAAATTAACACTTCCACTAGTACGACGCGAACGGCGGGTGGGTCTTCTTCTTTGGCGTTTGTTGATCCTTTCGTTGGATTCTTCAATTGCAGTTTCTTGTGATTCTTCAACTTGCAGTTGAGTTTTAGCTTCTTCTTTACTTCCCCACCAAGCAGTAATCCAACCTCCACCGAAAGCGGCTATCGCGCCCAGGAAGATACTCATGGGTGCAGGATAGCCCACAGCTACAAAGCCAAGCATGAAAAATAACCAGTATTTCAGTCCTGTATCAACGCCATCAGAGGAGGCTACAGTTGGAGCTTGAGTACTATTATTGGTTGCATTTGTAATCCAGCTTAAGATCAAACCGCCCAAGATTCCTAAGAAGATGCTCAGGGGTACTGCCGAGCCGGTCATTATTAATATAAATGTTAGAAATGCCCCAAATAATAGTTGAGAAAAGAAGCTGGGAGAAATGGTGAAAAAATCGTTCTTTTTGTCTGCCATAAAGTAAAAAAACTATTGGGGAATTACTGCTTTTAATTGTGCCTCTTGTGGCTGAGTTGTATCCAAAATTTTTACGTATGTTTTTTCTTCTTCAGTGAAGGGTTCAGCTTGCTTGAGTTGTGAGTCTAACAAATCGGCAGTGGCATCTGCTATATCGCCAGTGCGTTTATTCAAGCGCTCTTGTAACACTTCCACGGGGGCTGTGCATTGGATAATCTGGAGAGGAAGTTGGTGTTTTGTAGCTTGAGCGATCGCTTGTTGCCGTAGCTGTTGTTTATCATACTTGGCATCTAAAATGACATCAAAACCTCGATTAGCCAGTATAATTCCCAATGACAACAAGCGCGTGTAAGTTTTCTCGGTCATTTCGGGTGTATACAAATCGTCGCCGCCTTTCTCCCACAGAGGAATTCCCCCCAAATGCTTCCGCACTGCATCAGAACGAAGGTGAATTGCTCCTAGTTCGCGGGCTAAAAGTCTCGCTGTTGTGCTTTTACCAGAACCAGACAACCCCGACATCAAAATTAGTTGCCCCTGCTTTGGTTTAGTATACTCCCAAGCCTGTTTGTAATAGCCAGCGGCGGTTTTTGTCGCTTCTTCCTTCACCGTCGCGGGTACACTCGCATCGTCTAGCAAAAATGAAGTTACCTTGGCTCGAACATAAGCTTGACGGCTCAAATACAACGGCAACACCTGTAAACCTTCCCAGTCTCCAGTTTGCTCAATGTAAGCATTCAAAAAGGCATTACCCAAGTCTTTGCGCCCTCGCGCTTCCAAATCCATCACCGTAAATGCCACATCATACATTACATCCACAAAGCGAAACGGCTCATTAAACTCAATGCAATCAAACAGCAAGATTTTATCGTGCCACAGAGCAATATTTTTTAGGTGTAAATCCCCGTGACATTCACGAATATAATCGCTGTGGATTCTGCTAGCAAATAATTCTGGGCGTTCGGCAAAAAACCGATCTGTATATTCCTTTGTTTCTGTAAACTGCGTTTGAGTCTGGGGGCCACCGATATATTTTTCAGTTTGCTCGTAATTTTCATCAAAGGCAGCCCGGACATTTGGCACTTCACCAAAACCGCGAATATAATCATTCGTCTCAGCTTGAGCATGGTATTGAGCCACCACTCGCCCCAACTCATCTAAGCGTGTTTCATTTAACTTGCCTTGTTCAAAAAGCGTGCTTAATAACGATTCTTGGGGAAATTGACGCATTTTCAGGACATATTCTGCCGCTTCTCCTGTTCCCCCTAGTTGGTATTGCTCCCCTGCCAGAGTAATAGGCAAAACTTCTAAATATAACTCACTTGCTCCCCGTTGATTTAACCGTAACTCTTCCTGGCAAAAATGCTGCCGCTTCTCTAAAGTCGAAAAGTCCAAAAACCCGAAATTAATCGGCTTTTTCAACTTATAAGCGTAATCCCCAGTCAGCAGCACATAAGAAATGTGAGTTTGAATGAGTTGAATAGATTCTGTTACCTCGTGGGGATAAAATCCAGGCTTCAACATTTGCTCAATTAGAGCCGGAAGAGTTACTTCTGTCATCTATTAGCCTCTGGGGTTCAAATACAAAAAAACCAGGAGTTTCCCCTGGTGACATCAAAAATTATTACATAGTTTATCTAGCTTATAAGTAGAAGGCAGGAGGCAGGAGGCAGGGGCAAGGGGCACGGGGCAGGGGGCAGGAGCTAGAAGGCAGCTTTTACCGGGGTTTTAAACTTTTTTATTTTACATTTAATGATATCTACTTACTGAGAATAGTAAGACTTTGGGTAAAAAATAGCGATCGCAAATCGTATCCGAGTTCCTTTATGCAAAACAAATTTCAGTCTCATTTTTGGCATCACCTATGAGTTGCTCGTAGGAATAATTCAGGTTTTGCTTGGCGTATGCTAACAATTCTTCTGTCCATTCCGTAAACCAAGCAAACACCAAATTAACTTTTTCAATAGCCTCGGCACGGGTTTGCTCATCCATTTCTATCTCTGCCATAATGGCATGTTCGTTTGTAATAGCATGTCCAGATTCTTTACTAAAATGGAATTCTCCACAGTAGCGCAATTCCATTCCCGTTTCTTCTTCAATGCTTTGTGCCAATTTTCTAACTAGTTCAAATAATACATTGCCTGTTTCTTCAATGGCTTCGATGATAGCTAGACGCACGATACTAGATGAGCCATAAATTAAATGAGCCAGCTTGTGTGACAACAGGCGATTGACTGCGGTGCGATCGCTGTAGAAAAATTGTAAATATTCAGTGGGTGAAATTTGTTGGCGATCGAAGCCCAATTTACTAAAGTCTTCCAAATACCACGGCCAGTGATGGTCGTCTTCATAGGAATGTTCGTTCACCATAGCTTGATATACATCTAAGGTTGGTTCTAGGCGCATAACATAGCAATTTAAATCGCCAAAACTCATAATAAAAGGAGCCATGCAAGGGTAAAATTCTAGGCGCTGACGAGCTGATAAAGTTTCATCCCGTAAGAAATCAAAAAATGGCAAGCGGCTATACTCTTTTTTGAGCTTTAAAATATGACGTAACGTAGCTTTCATGTTTTGTGTGCTTCAATATTGATAAGTAGAGGTGCTATTAAATTAAACGTTGGGTTTTTGAACTTATGCACAGCGATCGCTTGAAGAAGTGACAAAGATGTGAAGCAATAAATAATATGGGCAAAAGCCTGTTTTTACAGCACTTTTCATGTATCTCAACCATATCTTTCGTAGGGGCACAGCATTGCTGTGCCCTTACCGTGTGGTCTATTTACCTGAAAATAGCTGTAAGTACAAAAATAATAGACCTCTTGCATAAATCAACAATAAGAATCCCAAAGAGCCAAAGCTACGTTTTGTCTCCTCTTACCAAGGGGAGGAGTTTGGGGTGGGGTGTTAGGGACTTTTGCACTCTTACTCCATGAGTTGCACGCACAAGGAACAATGAAAATATCCTGGTTTTCCCAGTCACCAGTCCCCAGTAAAGAGTCCCTATTTTCAAGGCAGGTCTAATCAACAATTTGTGCAGATTCCGTTCTCAAAATTAAAAGACCGGATTGCTCAATGCGAACAATACGGTCTGAGGTTTATTTTATAAGTTAGCTAGCGAGGTCTTGAACCCCACGATTTTTCACTATTTAAATAGATGTAGAAACGTTGCAATACTACTCTCTACCAGCTGCATCGTTCTACAAGTGCGTGCCTCAAGAGGCTGCTTCAGTTTCACTCTCTTCTTCCGCAGCAGCATTAATTTGGGGTGGCAGAAGGCTGACAATAACTCGCTCTGATTCAGCTAGAGGTGTCACGCCCTCAGGAAAAGATATATCGCTGATACTTAAACTGTCTCCAATTTTTAGGTTAGAGACATCAATATCAATGAACTCTGGGATGTTTTCAGGCGCACAACTTACCTGCAATTCGGTAACAACGGTGTCTAACACACCACCTTCTTGTTTAACACCAACAGCATCCCCCAGGAAACGCAGCCGTACTTCTACATTTGTGTCTCCGTGACCGGCAACAGCAAAAAAGCTGAGGTGGTAAGGCGTACCCTTTGCCGGATGAAGTTGAAGTTCCCGGATTAGGGCTTTGCCCCGCCAAGGTGCATCGGTAATGTTTAAATCAATTAAAGTATTGTTGACTGAAGCTCTTTTGAGCAAGCGTTCAACGGTTTTGGCATTAATGGTCAAAGAGATTGATTCTGTACCTTTGTGACCATATAAATTTGCCGGGATTTCTCCAGAACGGCGCAAAGCTTTGGGCTTGCTACCTTCTGGTCGCTTTTGACATTCGACTGTAATCGCCATAGAACTTGTCCTTTGTCAGTTGTCATTTGTCAGTTGTCAGTTGTCATTTGTCCTTTGTCATTTGTAATTTACTAATGACTAATGACCAATGACTAATGACCAATTTATGCACTCAGCAACGAGGCGGGTGTGCCGTCGGCGTGCAATAAAGCGCGTTTGGGACCGTGGATGGGGTCTTCTACGATAATGGTTTGATCGCGGCTAGCTCCTAGTGAAACGATCGCGATCGGGACTTCCATCAATTCTGCTAAGAATTTTAGATAATCCAGTGCCTGCTGTGGCAAGTCTTCCAGGGTGCGGCAGTGGCTTGTTGACACTTGCCATCCTGGTAGGGTTTTATAAATGGGGCGACATCTGGCAAATTGACGGGAACTGGTGGGGAAGTCTTCGCTGCGGACGCCATCTATTTCATAGGCGACACAAACTTGGATTTCTTCTAATTCATCGAGAACATCCAGTTTGGTAAGTGCCATACAGTCCATGCCGTTGATTCGCACGGCATAACGACCGATGACGGCATCAAACCAGCCGCAGCGCCGCTTGCGTCCGGTGGTTGTGCCAAATTCGGCACCGCGATCGCACAGTAATTCTCCCAACTCTCCATCCAGTTCAGTGGGAAATGGCCCTTCTCCCACTCTTGTGGTATACGCTTTCGATACCCCAATCACCCGATCTATCATTGTCGGCCCTAGCCCCGTACCAACGCAAGCCCCCCCGGCTACAGGGTTGGAGGAGGTAACATAGGGATAAGTTCCGTGATCTAAGTCTAGGAGCGTGCCTTGTGCGCCTTCAAACAGAATATTCCGCCGTCGCAGAACTGCATCATATATTTTTAACGATGTATCGATGACGTAAGGCCGCAAGCGTTCTGCATACCCCAGATACTCCTCAATCACTTCTTGTGGATTTAGAGGCGGTAAGTTGTAAAGCTTTTCTAAAATGACGTTTTTATAGTTAATCGTCCACTCTAACTGCTCCCGTAGCCCATCGGGGTCCATCAAATCCAAAACCCGAATGCCTGTACGTTCAGATTTATCAGCATAAGTCGGCCCAATGCCCCGACCTGTAGTGCCGATCTTATGGCTTCCCCGTCGTTCTTCTGATGCCTGGTCTATCAATCGGTGATAAGGCATTGTTACGTGGGCTGTCTCAGATATCAGCAGGTGGTCAGTGGAAATATTTAATTCTTTTAGTTGGTCGAGTTCTGCTATCAAAATCTGTGGATCGATGACTGTGCCACAGCCGATAATGCAATCGGTATCTGGATACAAAATACCAGAGGGGATTAGGTGCAGCTTAAAGGTTTGACCTTTAACTACAATTGTGTGTCCAGCATTGACACCCCCTTGGTAACGTACCACAACATCTGCGGAACGGCTGAGCAAGTCTGTTATTTTACCTTTTCCTTCATCGCCCCATTGGGCACCTATGACAATTACGTTAGCCAAGCGTTTATATTAAGAGGTAAAGTTTCCACAAACTACAATTATCAACATATTTTGAAACAAATGTCAAGGTTTTTGCAAAATAATCTATGGCAGTATGTTGATTGCTGGCTGTCAGTTGCTACAAGTCTCGGAACCCGTCTAAACCACTGGCTCCTCTTGGCTGTTGATTGGCAACACTGATATTTTTGACCAATTAAATAGGATTGCTGTAGGTGTTTTGGATTGGGTAATTCAGAATAAAATTTCACAACAAACATAAATAAGGAATATACCCTACTCTCCTACAGATGCAATATATCGCGTCTCTAGCTACCCTTTTTCATAGCTACGATCGCTATTACCATAAGCTTGGCTTAATCATTTGTTAATTAACAATAACTAATCGCCAATGATATATATGAAATTCAAAAATTAATATATATTAAAACCTGGCGGTTTGGTTTCTATTTATTGTGTATACATGATTGTTCCCAAAAATCAATATTTTTACAACTTTAAGAGCTTGTATCTTATTACCCGTGTTTTAAAAGTGTTTCAAATAATCTCAGTATTTGGTTTCAATCTGTAATTGTAAGTAATGGAGGTCATCGGGAGCAAAAAGGGCGATCGCATGATAAAAAAATGGTCTAGAATCCAAAAGCACAAAGCAATATTCATTTTGGCATTGTCAATTGTATTTAGTAATACTCTAATTTCCTATGGCAGTACTATTAAGCTAATTGATAATCAGCAATCTGTAACATACTCTCACAAATTTATTAGAGAACTGCAAATTATACAAAGTACGCTACAAAATACTGAAACCTCACAACGTAATTATATAATTACATTTGATATCGAAGCTCTCGAAGCATATAATCGGGGATATGAAGAAAGCGATCGCCATCTCCAAAACCTCAGTAAATTAATTGCTAATAATCCTCAAAAGCAGCAGTGGTTTTCTTTATTGCAGCAAAAAATTAGTACCAGACTCAACACCCTGCAACAAGAAATTTACTTAACAAAAAGCCAGGGATTATCAGCTACTCAAAAGTTAATTTTGTCTAAACAAGACAAGCAAGTTGGTAAAGAAATTCAACAGTTAATCCACGACTCTTTAAAAAGAGAGGAAAATTTCTTACAGGAAGAGCTACAAAAGTCGCAACCAATTTCCCAAAAGGCTGCAATCAGATTTTTCATGACTGTTGTTTTGCATTTGCTCTTAGTAGCTTTACTGTATAAATTGTTGTGTAATTACGTTAAACAACTTCAGCAAGCAGAAGAGAAAATTCGCGAACAAAAATTGTTTCTGGATGTAGCTAAAGATGCAATCGTAGTGCAAAATATCGACAACCAAATTTTATTTTGGAATCAAGGCGCCCAGAGTCTCTACGGTTGGAAAGTTGAGGAAGCTGTGGGTAAAAATATTGGGCAACTTTTATATCCAGGAACTTCACCACAGGTAGAAGATGCTTACTTAAGTGTGATGAATACTGGTGAGTGGCGGGGTGAATTGTATCAACTGACAAAAGAAGGTAAGGAAATTATTGTTGAAAGTCGGTGGATATTGTTAGTGCATGATAACGGACAACTCAAATCTATTTTGAGCGCGAATACTGAAATTACACAGCACAAACAATTAGAAGCTCAACTTTTGCGATCGCAACGCTTGGAAAGTATCGGTAGCCTAACTAGCGGTATCGTCCATGACCTCAATAATCTACTATCGCCGATTTTGATGTCAGTTCAGCTGTTGCAGAAAAAATTTCCTGACTCCCAAAGCCAGAAAATACTACAAACCCTAGAAAATAATGTTAAACGCAGTGCTAATTTGCTCAAGCAAATCTTGACTTTTGCACGCGGTATTGAAAGCAAACGCACAATTCTTGAAATTCAGCCTTTAATAGCAGAAATCGAGCAAATTATCGCTCAAACATTCCCTGACTCCATTATCTGCCAAATAGATATTCCCAAAAATCTTTGGCAAGTCCGGGGAGACGCAACTCAACTACATCAAGTGCTGATGAATTTAGTAGTCAATGCCCGCGATGCTATGCCTGATGGCGGAAAATTGAGAATTGTGGCGGAAAATGTCCTAATTAGCGAACATTCTGCCCAGATTAATATTGATGCTAAAGTCGGTTCTTATATTGCGATCGTGGTGACAGATACTGGTATAGGTATGTCTTCAGAAGTCCAACAACGGATTTTTGAACCATTTTTCACCACCAAAGATGTAAGCAAAGGTACGGGTTTA
Organism: Nostoc sp. DSM 114161; assembly: GCF_052692665.1. Lineage (NCBI taxonomy): Bacteria > Bacillati > Cyanobacteriota > Cyanophyceae > Nostocales > Nostocaceae > Nostoc > Nostoc sp. DSM 114161. The sequence goes on along the minus strand of NZ_CP195141.1, from coordinate 8,619,071 downwards.
GGGCTTTCCACTGCGCTAGGTATTATTAAGAATCACGGTGGTTTTGTCAATCTTTACAGTCAAATAGGCAGAGGTACTCAATTCACAGTGTACTTGCCTGCTTTAACATCCACACAAACTCCTTCGGTTTCTCAGAAACTCGAATCAGTTACTGGAGATGGCTAATTGATTGGGGTAGTGAAAGTATTACAGATTAGAAAAACTCTATCGACCAAAACTTTCTGTTCGCATTAGAAATTGGTTAATATAAATAAAAAATATTAGTTAACATAATACGCCGTTATCACTATTCTCTTGTCTGGACTATATACGGACTCGACTCTTGGGTATTCGTTATGAATCCACCATACTTTTATTCTATTAGACTGTGCAGGTGCGCTACCTGACATTGAATATCCCGCCTGAGTCATCAAAGTTTCAAAAGTATTTGAGTCGAGAACCGTACAATTAAAAGCTGTTAGCCCCTGTATCTGATGTCTGTGTAGGGTCATAAGTACCCTGGTAAGTCGTAAAAATTCTGTACCCTGGTAATACTAAAGCAATTCCAGCGTTACTATGAATTTTACCGGGATATTTATAGGGCATATCATCTGGTACGCTCCCACCAATGCGAAAACTAAAACCAAGTAGCCATATATACAAACCAGGTATTAGTAAATCCATACTATATGCGATAGCTCTCATTGCCTCATTTTGTTTCAACCAAGCACAATTTCTGGCTATAGGAAATTTTTTAGAGATACTCTTTAGGTTTGTGTTTTTTAACATGGTCTTAATTTCAATCCCTACAGGGATTTAGTAAGTCTCAAGTGTTTCAATCCCTTATAGGGAGAAAGTGTTTTGCAAGCTCAGATAGAAAGCAAGGATATCGAAAAGTTAGTTAGTTTCAATCCTTTATAGGGAGAAAGTGTTTTGCAACCTTGCTAACCTTTGAAAGCTTTGCTGTATTTGGGTTTTAAGGTTTACTTTCGCGGATGCCTAAATAATAGCAAAGTTTTCAAGCCTTGTAAGAGTAAAAGGTGTTTAAAAAGCTTATACCGCAAGGTGCGCGACAGTTATAATGGACTACAGGCTAAGAACGGCTGTAGGGCAACCCAACATTTTGCGGATTTGTTGGGTAAGGTATTGCCCCAACCCAACCAACAAATACCCTTAACTCGAATCGGTTACTGGAGAAGGTTAATTGGGGAGTGCGGGGATGAGAAAGATGGGATTTGGAAGAAGTATTTAGAAAAAATTGTAGAAATTAACATCAGTAGTTTGCTGTTCTCAGGTAAAAATGTTGCGGCTTTTGCTGACATTGGTATCAAGTATTTTGCTTAAAACTCTGACTAAAAAGGATTTTTGACAAAAATTGGTGCAAAATTTAGCATCAATTAACGTAGATTTACATAATTTTGCTGCAAGTAGAGATTTTTTTCTCTATGTTTTTGTTACAATTATTGAAATTTTTCTCTAAAAATACCACTATGGCTTTATATGCAGAATTACATAGACATCTAGGCGGTTCCGTCGTACCCAGAGTATTGTGGCGATATTTCGAGCGACATTCTTCGGAGTTGATTTCCCGCTTTGCTGACTATTCAGAATTTGAAGATTTTTACACTCGCCCGCGCAATACTCTAGATGAGTATTTAGAATTGCACACCCTGGTAGAAAGTGTCCAAACTGTAGAGACTTTGCCTTACTTTATCTATCGCTTGCTGCGGGGTGCTTACATTTTTGAAAATTTGGCTTACCTGGAACTGCGTTACACTCCGTATTTACGGACACCTGAGCATCTGAGTCAATCAGACAGAATTGACAAAATGGCAGAAATTGTGCAAGTCGTCGGACAAGCTAGCCATTTGCCAGAATATCCGATTGTTACTAGCCAAATTCTTTGTATGCACACGCGTTTACCTTATGAGGTAAACAAAGCGATTATTGATTTGGCGGCGCAAAATAAGCAGTATGTCTGTGGAGTAGATGTAGCTGGGGGTGATAGCTATTATGCCGATCGCCTCGATGAATGGATTAGTCTATACGATTATGCGCGATCGCAGGGCGTTAACACCACTGGACATTTATTTGAAACTACCGCCGGTTGTTACCCCCAACTGTTACCCTACCTCATGCGAATTGGTCACGGCATTCAAATTCCCTTATTGTATCCAGAATTACTTAAGGATGTAGCTAGACGCGGGCAGTGTTTGGAGGTTTGCCCCACAACTTACTTGAAAACTGGTACTTTACAAGATATACGTCAACTCAAAATCGTTTTTGACCGTTGTTTTGACGCTGGGGTCGATATCGCTATTTGTACTGATAATGCTGGTTTACACAATGTACGTTTGCCTTGGGAATATGAAAATCTCTTGACTTACGACATTATTAGTTTCCAACAACTCCAAGCTTGTCAGGATGCAGCTTTTCGCCATGCTTTTGCTTGGCCTTACAGGCAACGTCCGGCCTCGTTATTGAATGGGTTGCTGAAACATGAATCACCTAAAGTTTTGGTACTGAGCGAAAATAATTAGAAAAGAAGTCAGAATTCAGAAGTCAGAAGTCAGAAGTCAGAATTCAGCAATGTTTTAAACGTGGATTAATACCTGCCAGCGATCGTTCGCCTTTGACGTTGCAGCAGGATGTAACACTTTCACTATTTATCCGCCATTCGTACAGAATTTATGCTAAATTCTGACTCCCGACTCCTGAATTCTTTGTTGATAAATCTGGGCGCTTTTTAATTGAGGTTTCTTTACAATTAATAAAAATTTCTACTAAATTTACTCTCCTATTCCCTCTGTCGCCAGAAGCTATAAACTATAACTTATGGCATCTACTATTCAAGCTCTACCAAAAGAAGTTGTATATCTAATTACAGCGGGAGAGGTCATTGACTCTTTAGCCTCTGTAGTACGGGAATTGGTGGAAAATTCCCTAGACGCAGGTGCAACGCGAATTATAGTTTCTTTATGGCCGCAGCAATGGCGAATTCGCGTCGCCGACAATGGTTGTGGAATGAACTTAGATGATTTGCAACAAGCAGCCACAACCCACAGCACCAGTAAAATTCGTTCTAGTGCTGATTTGTGGAAAATTAATAGCTTGGGTTTTCGTGGTGAAGCGTTACACAGTTTAACAAATCTGGCAGATTTGGAAATTTTGAGTCGTCCTGGGGGTGGACAATTAGGATGGCGAGTTCTGTACGGCTATGGCGGGAAAGTTCTGGAAGTTGAAGTAACTGCGATCGCACCTGGTACAGTAGTCACAGTTTCTAATCTTTTCGGCAACTGTTCATCTCGTCGTCAAGGACTACCCCCAATAGCACAGCAAATGAAAGCCGTGCAAGCAACAATTCACCAAATCGCCCTATGTCATCCCCGCGTCACCTGGCAGATTTGCCAAAATGACCGCCAATGGTTCACCATCTCGCCAGCTGCCACAACTGGGCAAATAATAGCGCAGATTTTACCCCAAGTGCGACAAGGCGATTTGCAAGAAGTCAAACTCGAAGTACCCAACCCAGTAAATTCGGAAAATAGAATTCAGAATTCAGGACTCATCACTCCTAACTCCTCACTCCCCACTCCCCACTCCCCACTCCCCACTCCCCACTCAGCAATACATTTAGTGGTAGGATTACCCGATCGCTGCCATCGTCATCGTCCAGATTGGGTACGTGTGGCAATTAACGGACGGATGGTGAAGTCAGCGGAATTAGAGCAAACAATATTATCAGCATTTCACAAAACATTACCGCGCGATCGCTATCCAATTTGTTTTCTCCATCTTGCCATTTCGCCAGATCGAATTAACTGGAATCGCAATCCCGCAAAAACAGAAATTTATCTCAATGAAATAACTTATTGGCAAGAGCAAATTACTCAAGGAATTAACCAAGCACTCTGCATTTCTTCTGCGAATCTCAAAGAAACTGTCCACACAACACGAGTTAGTAAATTACTCAAAGCCGCAGAAGCTAAAGGCGGTTACAACTTCAATCCGAAGAAATCAAACGAATCAGATAGCACTCACCACTCTTTAAAAGCTGTGGCGCAAGTAAGTAATACTTATATTGTTGCCGAACATCCTGGGGGGATGTGGTTAGTAGAACAGCACATCGCTCATGAGCGGGTTTTGTACGAGCAATTATGCGATAATTGGCAACTAATTTCTGTCGAACCGCCAATTATTCTTTATCAATTATCGCCAGCACAAGTATCGCAATTACAACGCATCGGTTTAGATATAGAACCCTTTGGCGAACAACTTTGGGCTGTTCGTAACCTACCCGCAATGTTGCAGCAGCGCGAAGATTGTGCCGAAGCAATTTTAGAATTGAGTTTGGGAGGTGACTTACAAACAGCCCAAGTAGCTGTCGCTTGTCGCAGTGCGATTCGTAACGGTACGCCAATGAATTTACAAGAAATGCAGACACTTTTAGATAATTGGCAACGTACTCGTAACCCCCGCACTTGTCCCCACGGACGCCCAATTTATTTATCGCTGGAAGAGTCAGCATTAGCTAGATTTTTTCGACGTAATTGGGTAATTGGCAAAAGTCATGGAATTTGAATTATCTTGCGATTCACAATCAAAGATATTGCATTCTAGATTTTAGATACAACAAGAATATGTCGAACTTTTTCTTCTCGGATTTTTCCAGAAGTCTTTACAAAAATATCAAGTGAAATATCAAAATTACTCTTATCTTTTTCAAGAGTTACAGAAACTCAAACATGATACAAGTAAAGTAATTCCTTCAGACTTAACACTATAAAATATCAAGCAAATATTTAATTTTCTCCGGAGATTTTTTGTTGGCGATATCGGCTATGACGCTGATTATCAAGTAGGGCTAACAATAGTGAAGGGCGCATCAATTTTAAGCGCTGCGGATAGTGAATACCAATTCTCTGATGACAAGTAGCTCAGAGCCATTAACCTACCAAAACTATATTAAGTCGATATATCTAGAGAATGATTTTTTTTCTAACTATAGATAGTGATAACTTCATTCTACAGGTTGATGTATGCCTTACGGTTTGCAAAGTAAAAATAAATCAGTTCGACATTAAATAAAGAACTTGTAAAGAACTTGCCAAGAGTAGTTGCTCGTTAACCATATTCTAAGTTAACGCACAAATACGAAGGTAACTTCTCCAAGTTGATTTTTCAGTAACTTGAAGATTGGAGCATCGCTTAGTAGTTTTATTGGTAATACCAAATAAAACCATAAGCTTTGCCCGTAGAGTAGATGTCTTGCGTAGTTAACGCTGTTATCGAGGATTTCAAATGAAAGTTATTGCTTCTGTTTTATCTATTTTGCGCCCTGTACGTTTTGTAGTTGTGGCTTTTACTTGCGCTTTAGTATTGTTATCTAGTGCTTTTCCTGCTTTTGCCATCGATAGCTACCAAAGCAAGCCTACCGAAGGGGAAACACAACTACTTGATATTCAGCGCAAAACTGACGAAGCCGCTAAAAAACCACCAATTGGACTTGAAGAGACTCAAGAGAAAACTCAGGGAGGACTCAATGAAGTTCAAGGAACTGCTGACATTGACAAACAAAAGCGTCCTGAAAATTCCCAGGCTTCAACTTCAGTAGAAGAAAGTATCAAAAATGTGTTAGACAAAGTTACAGGTAAGTAAGATAATTAATACTTGACTTTGGTAATTTTTCAGTAGTCATAAGTGATTGAGTAAAAAATCACTTATGACTAATTATTTATGCTAAAAAAATTAATTTAATCCAAGCGATCGCCTATTATTTCAACTTATCATTTTAAACTTATCTTCTTAAGGCTTAAGCAAAAAAAATAAATCTAACTAAATTAGGATACTACCTACTAAGACATAGGCAGAATTTTAAATATAGTAACTAATTTAAACTGACAATGCACCCTTTGGTTGATGTAGATGATGTTGAAAATTTGAGATGTTAATAATTAATAAGTTTGTCTAGGGATGAAAAACAATGCGTGCGATTAATATTGGTTTGACACAAGAACAGCGTGAAGGTGTGATTAATCTGTTGAATCAAGATTTAGCAGATGCCTATTTACTGTTAGTAAAAACCAAAAAGTACCATTGGGACGTTGTTGGCCCTCAATTCCGCTCTTTGCACCAGCTTTGGGAAGAACACTACGAAAAACTGACTGTAAATATCGATGCGTTAGCAGAGCGGGTTCGTGCTTTGGGCGGTTATCCAGTTGGTACGCTGGAAGGATTTCTCAAAATTGCTACCCTTAAGGAACATGCCGGTAGCGTTCCTAGTGCAACAGGAATGGTAGCTAATCTAGTCGAAGATCACGAGCAAGTAATTCGCAACCTCAGAGATCATGTAGATCAGTCTGGCGAACAGTTCCACGATCAAGGAACTGCCGATTTTCTGACTGGATTGATGGAAGAACATGAAGAAATGGCTTGGATGTTGCGCTCATTTATCGAAGGACAAGCACTTGAGGGAGACGGTACACAGCCTGCAAAAGAAGCTAAAACTCCTGTAGGTGTGTAATGAATTTTAGATTTTAGATTTTGGATTGTAAATTCCAAATTTAAAGTCTAGAAAAGTGTCTTGGTGTAAGGTCTGGTAGATTGCCCGCAAATTTATTTGTAGAACAAATCCAAAATCTACAATTCTTTTTTCAGCCCCATACTTTCTAGTATGGGGTTAATCCAAAATTATTTGACTATATCTACGGCAAAAATAACATAATCCCAGGAGTATCTAAATGCCAGAAGTGTATCAGGCGGAACGTACTATTTCTGCTGTATTTAAAGAACAAAAACAAGTTGATGATGTTATTAGGCGTTTATTAGATAGAGGTGTGCCTAGAGATCATATTTCCGTGATGGGCAGAAATTTTGAGTCAGAAACTCGAATTTCTGGCTTTATTAGTAAAAAGGATGTGATTCTTGGAGGCTTGAGAACAGGGGCAGTTTTTGGTTCCTTGTTTGGTTCCTTTCTCAGCTTACTCACGGGTGTGGGTGTATTATTTATTCCTTTTGTCGGCTCGATTGTAGCAGCCGGGCCTATTGGTGCAGTGTTGTTAGGGGCTGCTAGCGGAGCGATCGCAGGTAGCGCAGGTGCCGGTTTAGTATCGGTTCTGACTACTTTGGGAATGCCAGAAGATAAGGCCGCTATCTACCAAACCCGCTTACAAGCTGGTGAGTTCTTATTGATGGCAGAAGTTCCAAGCGATCGCACCGGCGAATTCCAATTGCTCCTCGAAAGTGCTGGCGGTGAAGAAACTCAGGTAATTGAAAAAACCCTCGCTCGTCCTTGTCCGGGATTATGCAACAGCCCAGACGACTTGTCGCCTGAAGTTCGCGCTCATCTTTCTAGTGAAGCTCAGAATACATTCATTGACCGCTATAACGCTGCAATCAATGAAAAAAATGACGAGTTTAACGCCGAACAAGCTGCTTGGGAAGCTGTTCACCAGAAATATGATGAAGATGAAAATGGTGTCTGGTCAAAAGCTAAGGTAAAAGCTTGATAAGCCTCCGGGTTAGCAGCATTACTAATTGTGCAATTTCAAAATGTAATAGATTACCAATTTCTAAAACTTCTTTTTTGGGGCACAGCATTGCTGTGCCCCAACGTATGTAATGGCCAATGTCTCTAGAAGCCGTAATAATATCAAGTTCGGATGATTAGTTATGATTACAGTCCTCGCGTTACCACTCCCCAACCCTCCCCTTGGCAAGGGGAGGGTGCCGTTAGGCGGGTGGGGTGTTTCAGAATTTATAAGTAATTAAGCGAACTTGTAATAAATCTTCATCAAACTTCTATTCCGATATATCGCGATATATTCCGATATATCGTATAGTAGAGAAAGTTGATTGGAAATTGAGTTATGTTTAGACACTTTCGATCGCACTTTGGCGTACCTGCATGGGCTGGAGTTAGCGAAGATGATTTTTTTGTCAAGTCTTGGTTTGAGCATCGCAAGGAGCGTGGCGGACATCATGGCAAACACTTTCGCGATGAAGTATTTGGTCGTGGTTGGCCAGATGAATATCGGACTCGTCGGGGTGACATCAAGTTCATCTTGTTGGAGTTGTTATCCGAGCATCCCAGTCATGGCTACGACCTGATTAAAGAGATGGAAGCTCGTTATGGTGGTTTTCGTCGTCTCAGCCCTGGCTCAGTGTATCCAACACTCCAATTACTGGAAGAGGGTGGTTATTTAACTAGCTCGCAGGAAGGGGGTAAGCGGATTTACACCATTACAGATGAGGGTAGACAACTTTTGGCAGAACGTACCCAACAAGAAACTTCAGACTCTCCTTGGGATACCTTCAAAAGTTTCGTCACAGGTAAGCCCCAAGAGTTAATTGAGTTACGGAATGCTGCAACAGAATTAGCTGGTGTAGTGGTGCAGGTTGCCCGCAGCGGCAATGTAGAGCGGATAAATCGCGTGCGCGAACTGTTAGATCGAGTTAAACGGGAAATTTACGCTATTTTGGCTGAAAAATAAATAGAGACACCAAATAATATCAATTCAAAATTCAAAATTAAGAATGGTATTAGGCATCTCTACTCTGAAAATTCTGGGTTTTGGACTTAAAAATCAGAAGCGATCGCGGTTAAATCTGGTTCGATAAGCGAGTTGAGCAATGTCCACAACTGCAAATCAGTAAAATCTGGAATCGCCATAAATGCGCCGACTTCCTGTAAGAGTTGGGGATTGTGGGTAGATGCTATACCGATGGTGCGAATATTTGCGCCCACAGCAGCGCGAATTCCAGAAGGAGAATCTTCTAGAGCGATCGCTTCCTCTGCATGAATTCGTAAGTTGTTTAAAGCAACTTGGTAGGGTGCGGGGTCGGGTTTACCTGCAATACAATCATCTGCTAAAACGATTGTATGAAAAGCTTCTTTTATCCCTAAAACTTCTAGCATATACTCTGCATTTAATCTTGGAGCATTAGTCACTAATGCACGTTTTAAGTGATGTGTCTGCGTCCATGCTAAGAGTTCCGAAAATCCACTCAGAGGTTGTAGATCGGAGGCAAGTTTGCGAAAATATGCCTCTTTTTCGTCTGCAAATTTTTCCCCTTCTGTTAGTGATAATTGTGGCAAAATGTCTCGAACAATTTCTGGATTTAGGCGCCCGCTAATTTTCGATTTATAAAATTTTTCATCAATTTCTATGCTGAAACTTAGCAGCATTTCTTTCCAAGCTCGGTAGTGTATAGGATCGCTGTTGACAATAGTGCCGTCTAAGTCAAAAAGAATTGCAGCCAGCATAATTGTTGGTGATTATGTAAATAAATGTTAACTTTATTTACATAGTTTACATTGTTTTTGTCTTTTAGCGATTATTATTTTGTGAATACAAGGGACTAGGGATTAAGGGCTGGGGAATAAATTTGCTTAGGAAGTGTAGTATCTTAACCTAACCTTAAGAGCCGCCAATTAATTTTTTAAATCTCAAAATCTATCCTCTATAACTAAATAAGGGATTAAAGTTCATCCCACCCCTAAAAGTCGATGGAATTTCGCGTTAAACAGTAGACCTCTTGCATAAATCGAAAATAAGAACCCTAGCCAAAGCTACGCTTTGTCTACCCTCCCCTTAGGAACTACGGTGTACAGACATCTCTGTAGGAAACCAAAATCCCCGTAGATCCTCCTAAATCCTCCTTAAAAAGGAGGACTTTGAGAGATTTTTGCCCCCCTTAAAAAGGAGGACTTTGAGAAGTTTTTGCCCCCCTTTTTAAGGGGGGTTGGGGGGATCGAAAGTCTACGGCGCAACTCTAGAAAACTTGTGTGTACACCGTAGCCCTTTAGCAAGGGGAGGGTTTGGGGGTGGGGTGTTAGAGGTTGTTTGAAAAGCATTTCTATGTGATTTTGGACACTTTTAGATCCCCCCTAACCTCCCTTAAAAAGGGGGGAACTGGAATCAAAGTCCCCCTTTATAAGGGGAGCCACTGCGGTCTTGGGGGTTTCCCCCATGAGCAAGTAGCGTGGATTTAGGGGGATCGAAAACGTTTTGATAGCCACAAGAAGACTTTTCAAACATCCTCTTAGAGACTTTTGCAAGAGGTCTAGTCAACATTATTAATAACCTTCTGTGTAACCAAATGGTAGCCGCTACAAAGTTTTTTCGCGTTGATGATTTATTAGTGCAGATTTACAACTCTGAAGCTGAAATGGCGTTCTCAGTTGCAGAAATCACCCAACAATATTTACAGCAAATTCTCAACGAACAGGATACAGCAGCTATATTATTAGCCACAGGTAATTCCCAACTGAAATTTCTTGATGGTTTGATTAAATTAGGAGGTGTAGATTGGTCGCGGATTACTCTGTTGCATTTAGATGAATATTTAGGAATTAGTGCCAATCATTCTGCAAGTTTCCGGCGTTATATGCGAGAACGTGTAGAGAAAAGAGTTGCTCCTAAGGAATTTCACTATATAGAAGGTGATACGCTGCAACCAGTGGCAGAATGCGATCGCTACACCAAATTATTGCAAGCACAACCAATAGACTTGTGCTGTCTTGGTGTTGGTGAAAATGGACATTTAGCTTTTAACGATCCAGCAGTAGCAAATTTTCAAGATCCTTACAGTGTAAAACTTGTCAAACTAGATAAAGTCAACCGTCAGCAACAGGTAAACACAGGTCATTTTCCAAATATTGAAACTGTCCCACAATACGCTTTTACTGTTACTCTACCAACAATTTGTTCAGCCAAAAAAATTATTTGTCTCGCTCCAGAAACACGTAAAGCAAATGTGGTAAAACAGATGTTGCAAGGAGCCATAACTACAGAATGTCCGGCTTCTATTCTCCGTCAGCAACCCCAAGCAACGTTATTTTTGGATGTGAACTCTGCTACTTTGCTACAAAATGGTTAGAGACGTTGCATTGCAACGTCTCTACATCTGTTGGAAGAGGAAAAAATCGTGGGTGTAGCCCGCGATCGGCTTATTTATAGCGAGAACTTGTTACTTCATTAGGATCTTGATAAGCTCTGGCTTTTTCCCGGTTACGAGTTAAACCTGCTAAACCAGCTAAACCAAGCAAACCTAGCCAACCCCAATTGGAACCGCGATCGTTATTTTCTTGGTAAGTGGTGGCACCTGTATTTCTGTTAGTACCTGTGCCATCAGTAGTAGTACCAGTACCATCACTACCTGTAATACCAGAACCAGTACCATCTGTGGTCGTCCCAGTACCAGTACCTGTTGTGCCTGTTCCAGTTGTGCCAGTTGTATCAGTGCCGGTTGTGCCTGTTCCACCAGTACCGGTTGTACCTGTTCCACCAGTACCGGTTGTACCTGTTCCTGTTGCACCTGTTCCAGTACCGGTTGTGCCTGTACCGTTTACACCACTTCCAGTACCGGTTGTGCCGGTACCGTCTATACCACTTCCAGTTCCAGTTGTACCTGTACCGTTTATACCACTTCCAGTACCGGTTGTACCTGTTCCAGTTCCAGTGGTGTCGGTGCCAGTGCCAGTTGTGCCAGTGCCAGTTGTGCCGGTACCAGTTGTGCCGGTGCCTGTTGTGCCAGTACCTGTTGTGCCGGTGCCAGTTGTGCCAGTACCTGTACTACCAGTACCGGAGGTAGTTCCTGAGCTACTGCTACCACCAGAGCCTCCGGTTTGAGCAGAAACAGAAATTGGTAAGGATGCAGAAGCAAAACTGATGGCGAAGAGACTAGCTAAAACAGCTTTAGATAAATCAAAAGGTCTCATGATTAAGGTTCCTTGTATGTTCTAGATTGCTGTGATTTGTTGATTTTGAAAACCGATATTTCCTACTCAACCTGCTACTTATGAAGTAGATTTAGACAATACAGATTGATGAGCCTTCCATATACGTTGAAAATGTTAAAAAACATTTTCCTCAGAAAATCATGCTTTGGGCGTGAAATTAATTATTTGTACAATGGCGTTAACGTAAAATTTTTTATTTTTGAGACCTCCATAACTTTAAACTCACACACCGAATCGCCTATTGATTTAATTCACTCTTGTTTATAGTACGCTCTGCTATTTTTCCTGACTTCTATCATCAGAATAAAACCAGCTATATCAAAGGAGCTAATTTATTATTAAATTGGTTTGTATTAACAGCAATACGAAATCTATCATCGCTTAAAACTAGATAAACAAGCCTCAAGATAGACACAATCTTCACATTCTATATTTTGCCCTGGATTACTACATCCACAAGGGGGATTTATATAACATTCAGAAACATCTTTGGGTGTTGAAGACTTATTAAAGATAAATTGTAAAGCTGCTTCTTGCAAACAAAAAATCAAATCTTTTACCATATAAATTTTTATTTTATGTCGTTAACTGACAATTTTAGAGTTATCTGAAAAAATTAAAAATTTAAAACAGCAACATCATATTATCAAATGTTGAAAATTTATTCAGATGATGTTATTTATATATTTTCTTTCAGTTAATAAGTTATAACTTCATACTCCAGGTGTGTCTGACTTGAGACTCAAGGAATATTTTTATTATCGATTAGGTTGTAACCAAGGATATATGACAATTTACTTAAATTCCCAGCTTCTTTAAAAGAAACGGGAATAGTGTAGTTTGATTTTCTTCGAGCTGAGCTATTGTAAAACTTCTTTGACTAGATGACCATCTTCCATATGGATTATGCGATCGGCAACATCTAAAATTCTGTTGTCGTGAGTAACCATTAAAATGGCACAATTCTGTTCCTTTGCTAGTTCCTGCATCAGAGTGACAACATCTCGGCCAGTCTTGCTGTCTAAAGCAGCAGTAGGTTCATCAGCTAAAACCAATTTAGGATGACTTACTAAAGCACGCGCAATGGCTACCCGTTGTTTTTGTCCTCCTGACAGATCGGATGGGTAGTAATTAACCCTATTTTCTAATTTAACAGCATTGAGAATAGCTTCTGATTTGCTACGAGCTTCCGATTCGGAAATATTTTTGTGTAACTCCAGCGACATTTGAACGTTTTGTCTAGCTGTTAAAAAATCTAATAAGTTGTGAGCTTGGAAAATATAGCCAATATGACGACGTACTTTAACTAATTGCTCGTTACTAGCTCCAAAAAGCTCATGACCCAGAAATTTTAAACTTCCCTCTTGAACAGAGCGTAATCCACCAATTAAAGTCAGTAAAGTTGTTTTTCCTGAGCCTGATGGCCCAGTCATAATGACAATTTCGCCAAATTTGATATGAAAATTAATATCGAATAATGTTTGGGTGCGAATTCTGTTTTCGCCAAAATAATGATTGAGGTTTGCGATCCTAACAATATGCTTTGGTTCCATGTGTTATAAATTTCAGATTAATTAAAAAATATCTGCTGGGTCTACCTTTCTGAGTTTATTTGTAGATAAAAATGCAGAAGTTAAACACATTAACGTTGCTGAAATTAATACTATCATTGCTTTGTCAGTACTCATGAGCACTGGTAACTTAGTAGCATTTTTGGAAATGTCATACAGACCTAGAGAGATAACGAAACCCGGTACATAACCTAAAGATGCTAAAATTAAAGCTTGTTTAAAAACCACACTTAATAAATATTTGTTTTTAAACCCCATTGCTTTTAAGGTTGCATATTCAGTTAAATGAGTTGAAATATTACTATAAAGAATTTGATAGACAACTATTACACCAACAACAAACCCCATTAATACCATCAAGTTAAACACAAACCCAATGGGTGTTCTTAAAGACCAATAGTTTTTTTCAAGAGCAATAAAGTCTTTTTTAGTAATAAGTTTTACGTCGTTGGGTAAATTAATTGATAAATCTGCCAAAACTTTTTCAGGATTGGCATTAGATTTGAGTTTAATTAAGCCTATATCTATGTTTTGTACCGAACGATCTTGAAATATCCTCAAAAAAGTTGAAGAACTAACAATTAAATTGCCATCAACTCCAAAGGAGGGGCCTAAATTAAATAAACCACCAATTTTAACTTTGTAACCAACAAATCCAGTATAGGTGTATATTTCAACTTTTACAGTTTTTCCTTGCTCAAAATTTTTAGCGATCGCTCCAAATTCTGGACGAGAATCGCGGTCAAATAAAACAATATTAGGAATTCTAAGTATATTCAATTTTTCTTGAAGATGAGGAAATTTTAAAATTGATTTTACTGGATCGAAACCAAGTACGTATAGTGGATATTTTAACCCATTATCAGGATTTTTAAATTTAGCGAATTGTACATATAAAGGATTAACTGATTCTACACTTTCAAAACCCATTAATTGATATAAATATGCACGAGAAAAGCTTTGATTCGATGTCAGAGATTTATATTGGGCACTAATTAAAAATAAATCTCCTTTTAAATTATTATGTAACTGTGTAGCACTGTCATAGAGAGCATCTTGGAAACCAATTTGCATAAACATAAGAACTGCGACAAAAGCAATCCCAGCCAAAGCTACAAGAAAGCGAATTCTTTGTCGGGCTAGTTGTAGCCAAGCCAGAGGTATATTGAGAATCATTTAGTTAACCTCAAACATAGAAATTAGTCATTGTAAGTACTGACTATTGGCTGTTAATTTTTGATTTGGAGTTATTATTCGTGCTTATCTAACATTTCCCTGATTTATCGATGCTTATTGATTATTAAACTTGGGTATCAAAGGTTTCTAAATTTTCAATTTTTAATTCTTGCCTTCAAGAGAAATCATTACCTCTACTTGTAAGTCACTCAAACTAGCAGCTTTATTATTATCTACTGGGTTATCAATACGAATTTTGACATCAACTATTTTGTTATCTGTGTCTGATTGGATAGCGTTATTAAAGATATTTTGTTTCCCTACTTGTAAACCAATATCAGCAACTTTTCCTTGTAATTTTCCTGGAAAAGCATCGCTAGTAATAATCGCTGATTGACCTAGACGCACTTTTTGGATATCAGTTTCATAAACTTCTGCAACGACATACATTTGTTGTGTGCGACCTATATCAGCTATTCCCATAGTGCCGATAATTTCTCCAGGCCAAGTATTAATTTTCATGATTTGTCCGGTTATGGGCGATCGCACCACACTTAAATCCCATTCCGCCTGAGCTTGTTTGACAGAGGCGATCGCACTATCAACATCAGCTTCTGCTGCTGCAATATCGGTGGGACGGACTTCGGCAATACTCTTGAGTCTGGCTTTGGCCTCGATTAATTGCTTTTGTAGAGTTTCGATAGTCCGACGCAGAGAGGCTTTAGCTTCATTGAGCTGCTGTTGAACAGTATCGACTCGCAAACGTTTAGCATCTGCATCGGAAGCAGAAATCGCACCATCTTTATATAACTGCTGATATCGCTGGTTTTCGCTTTCAGCGTTACGCCACTCAGCCTCCAAGCGAGCGATGGTTGCTTGTTGTGCAGAAGTTTCTCCCTCCAACTCAGCTTCTAGGCGAGCGATGGTTGCTTCTTGTGCAGAGATATCTCCACTTTTTGCCCCCGCTTTTACTTGATTGAAACTAGCTTGGGCAACTAAAACCTGTCGTTGAGCTTTTTCTAGGGCTGCAAGACGAGGAAAGTAAGTATCAAGAAGTGCAACTATTTGCCCCTCCCGCACCCTATCTCCTTTATTTACCAACAGTTTTGTGACTCGAACGCCTGCCTGGGAGTCGGGAGCAGACAGGCGAATAACTTCTCCTTGAGGTTCTAAACGTCCTAAGGCAGAAACAGCAGTCATTCTAGAAGAACTACTTGGAGTAGCTACAGGCTCTACTTTAGAAGACAATTGGAATTTTGAAAAAGTATAAAGTGAAACTCCACCAGTAGCTACAGCCATAATACCTGCCAACATGGCTGAAGACCAACCCATAGGTTTAATGAATGGTTTAATAAACGACTCTTTTTGCTTTGGTACCATAAGTATATTTTCAAGTTACCGAACAAGGTAAAAGAAAGAAGAATTCAGAATTTTTTCTTTTTACTTTTATTGATTGCATTCTAAGGATTCAGAATCCAGAATCAGCGAACTTGCCAGATTTAGACACCCTAAGTTCAGAATTTTTAGAAAATCAAATAGTTGTAACACCCTCGATTTTCCAGCTACTGCGATCGCGGAGCATCTATAACTTTATTTTTTTTAATTCTGGCTTCTGAATTCTGAATTCTGAATTCTGATTTTATTTATTTAGCACTGCCTCTTTTTTACTTTTAACGATCGCTAAGTATTCGCTGCGAGTTCCATCTATTCGATAGTGATCGCAAATTTGGCAGAGTTTCAATATATCTAATCTGCTGAATACTTTTTGATGTTCAATTCCGTTATCATTTCTCCACCGCCAAAAAGTTGTTCGATCGATGCGGCGATTGCTTTCAGGCCATCTTCGTCTGGATAAGAAATCTACCAATTCTTCTTCATAAAACGAATAACCTTTTGGCAACTTCAAGAGTTCTTCTCTTAACTCAGTTAGCGGTATGAGTGGATCTAGCTCAGATAGTCTCATGCCAGCAAGCCCTTATATTTTCATGACAGTTTAATTATGCAGAACGCTTCATACAATACGGATCATCGCATAAATCATCTTCTAATACTGTCGAGTTAGGAATGTATGGAAGAATTGAGTAATCAAAATAAATTATATTTTCTCTCTCCAATTTTCCGAACAAACAGTATTGAATTCCACTATTTAATTACATAGGATAAACCGATTGATCCTCAATTGCAATCCATATGCAACACTTTTGTTAATGAATTAGTAGCAATATATTGCATAAAGTAAAACAACATAATTGCAAATCTCGATAAATTTTGAAGCTTTTGATGTAGTTGGTGTTACTCAGCATTTGAAAATGTGTATTTAATTTGTTATTGCGTTGTTGTTGAGCAAGGTTTGTCATTCTTTAGATATAGTTCCCAGTGGCTAATTTTACTTGACGGTAAAATTTATTGTTTATTAACAATAAATTGTCCAAAAAATTAACTGATTGATTAAGACATAAAAAATTTTTAAATAAATCAACTTTTGGATAGATGTAAAAGCTATATAGCAATCCTATTGGAGTTGTGAAAGATATCGGTGGTGGCTGTCGAGAGTTAACTGTTAACTATCAGCTATTAACTGTTAGATTGCGATAAATGCAATTTGTATGCAATTTTGGCAATGTATTTTTGGGATATGAGATACTACTTGAAAAGAGTTTTAATAGTTATGTGAGTGATAGCGATCGCCCTCGAAAGACACTGAATAAGATGAAACTACAGCGATTCATGCTCTCATTGCCAAGCTTTGATAATCAGCGACTGATCTTTCATGCAGCTCGCCAGACACTTCGCAAAGCTGAGATGGCCCGTCTTGCGGTGCGTGAATGGCTCAATCAACATGATTGTGAGCTTGAAGAATGGAAACGCAAAACAGCTTCCGATCTTGGAATTAGTATTAGTAGACTTGAGCAAAAGCTCTTAGCATCTGCTCAGCATCAGGCGATAACCAGTAAAGAAGATGATGATGCTAATTCAGAAGACAATTCTGTATAGATTCATGTGTGATTTTTAATTAATTTATGCATTTTGAATCGTAAATGTAGAAGCAAACGCT
Organism: Nostoc sp. DSM 114161; assembly: GCF_052692665.1. Lineage (NCBI taxonomy): Bacteria > Bacillati > Cyanobacteriota > Cyanophyceae > Nostocales > Nostocaceae > Nostoc > Nostoc sp. DSM 114161. Next base: position 8,601,547 of record NZ_CP195141.1, on the reverse strand, counting down.
CAAAAAACGTTTCATTTAGCAATATGTATCTAATTGTATCCAAGTTGCATATCAATTGTAATGAAGACATAATCAGTCTAATATTGCCTGTAAGCTGCAATTTAATACAAATTCTGACTCAGAGAATTCTTACGTACATCTGATTAACAATTTATCTTGCAACGTTGAGGTCAAGCTAATGTACTTAAATATTCTACTATTTTCAATAAAAATCGTCATTAGCCTGAAATCTCAACCTACCTTATTTTTAGAGGTATTTAATCCTAAAGATTTAACATCCAGAATTCAAAACTCATCATACTTTGATAGCGAAGTTTAATCAGTTTAAGAGAATCACATAAATCATAATGCGCTTGATTTAACGATTCTCAACTGAATTTTGACAATTGATTCTCAGCAGCGCCGAGCCTGACGACGGGCTGGACAAATACTAGTATTGCTTTTTCAAAAGACTCTAAGGAAACTGAAAATCAGTAAATTACTAGTTATTTCTGCTTATTCCTGAATTTTGAGCTTAAATCTATCAATACCTCTATATTTCATCAATCCATTAGTGAAGATAAACTCATGTCTGCTTCTAAAATTGAAGCTGTTTTGGCACAGTTGCAAGAGGAAGTAAGCAATTGTGAGCAAGCTGTACTCAAACTCATACAGGGAAAAAAAACTATGGTTGAGAATTTAGCATTAAATACCAAAATTAGCACACAAAGGCAGCAAGTTGATATTGCCATCATTGGGATGGCTTCTATATTCCCACAATCAAAAAATTTACAGGAATACTGGGAAAAAATTATTCATAAAGTTGATTGTATCACTGATGTTCCTCCTTCTCGTTGGAGCATAGATGAATATTACGATTCTAATCCCAGAACGCCAGATAAAACTTACTGTAAAAGAGGCGGATTTATCCCGGATGTTAATTTCAATCCGATGGAATTTGGACTACCGCCCAACATTTTGGAAGTTACAGATATTTCGCAATTGCTAGGTTTGATTGTTGCTAAAGCCGCGATGGAAGACGCCGGTTACGGCGAATCTCGACAGTTTAATCATCAAGCCACTGGTGTAATCTTAGGTGTAGCACTAGGTAGGCAATTAGGCGTGCCACTAACTGCCAGAATGCAGTATCCAGTGTGGGAAAAAGCCCTGAAAAGCAGTGGTTTATCCGATGAGGATACACAAAAAATTATCGAGAAAATCAAAAGTGCATATGTGCAGTGGGAAGAAAACGCCTTCCCCGGTATGCTTGCAAACGTTGTTTCTGGGCGAATTGCTAACCGCCTAGATTTTGGCGGTACTAACTGTGTTGTAGATGCTGCCTGTGCTAGTTCATTAGGTGCTTTAAAAATGGCAATTAGCGAGCTAGTCGAACATCGCGCTGACATGATGCTGACTGGGGGAGTTGACACCGACAACTCAATTTTGGCGTATATGTGTTTCAGTAAAACTCCTGCCGTTTCCCCTGGTCAAAATGTCAAACCTTTCGATGCAGAATCCGATGGGATGATGTTAGGTGAAGGCGTGGGGATGTTAGTACTCAAGCGCCTTGCAGATGCCGAACGAGATGGCGATCGCATTTATGCAGTCATCAAAGGCATTGGTACTTCTAGCGATGGGCGTTATAAAAGCATCTATGCACCCCGTCCAGAAGGGCAAGTCAGAGCCTTACGTCGTGCTTACGAAGATGCGGGATTTTCCCCTGCTAGTGTGGGTTTGATTGAAGCACATGGCACCGGTACGATGGCTGGAGATCCAGCGGAATTTAGCTCAATTAAAGAAGTTTTTGGGGAAAACAATCCGAAAAAACAATATATCGCCCTGGGAACCGTCAAATCCCAAATTGGACATACAAAAGCGGCTGCCGGTGCGGCGAGTCTGATCAAAACAGCTTTAGCTTTGCACCACAAAGTCTTACCACCCACAATTAACGTCACCAAACCCCATCCTAAATTAGATATTGAGAATTCCCCATTTTATTTAAATACCGAAACCAGACCTTGGATTGCCAGCAATGACCAGCCAAGACGCGCAGGGGTGAGTTCTTTTGGCTTTGGTGGCACAAATTATCATGTGATTCTGGAAGAATACAAAACCCAACAAAATCGCCCTTATCGTTTACACAAATCTGCCCAATCAGTGTTGTTATTTGCGCCAACACCTGAAGAATTGTTATCCCGCTGTCAAGCAATCAAAAATCAATTGCAATCTGAAACGGGAGAACAGCATTATGCAGAATTGATTGCAGCATCTCAATCTTTAGAAATTCCAGTCACAAATGCCAGACTTGGGTTTATTGCTGATTCTCTCACCCAAGCGGGCAATTTATTACAAACAAGTATTGAATTGCTGAAAAACAAACTGCAAGTAGAATCTTGGGAGCATCCCCAAGGTATTTACTACCGCAAAACAGGCATAGTTACACAAGGGAAAGTAGTTGCCCTATTTTCCGGACAAGGTTCGCAATATTTAGAGATGGGTCGGGAATTAACGATTAATTTCCCTTCGTTGGGACAGACTTATAGTCAAATCGATCGCCTTTTGGCCGCAGATAATTTGCAGCCGGTTTCAGAAGTTGTTTTCCCTGCGCCTGTGTTCGATTTGGATGGAAAGACTGCCCAGATGAAACTGTTGCAGCAAACAGAATACGCACAGCTAGCAATTGGAGCTTTTAGCGCTGGTCTCTACAAGATATTGCAACAAACTGGGTTCAAGCCGGATTTTGTCGCCGGACACAGCTTTGGAGAACTTACCGCTTTATGGGCTGCGGGGGTTTTGAGCGAGGAAGATTACTTTTTCTTGGTGAAAGCTAGAGGCCAAGCAATGGCGACACCAACAGATCCCCAGTTTGATGCTGGAGCTATGTTAGCGGTGAAAGGGGATGTGAATCAGGTTACAGAAGTAATTCAAAGTTTCCCGGAAATCAGTATTGCTAACTTGAATTCTCAAAATCAAATGGTGTTGGCTGGGACAAAAGCTAAAATTGTTAATGTACAAGAAGCTTTGAAAACTCAAGGATTCTCTACAGTTTTGTTACCAGTTTCAGCAGCTTTTCACACTTCATTAGTGGCTTATGCACAGCAACCATTTGCCAAAGCAATTGAGAAAGTTACTTTCAACGAGCCACAAACCCCGGTTTATACCAATGTGACCGGCAAGCGTTACCCAAATGAAGCGCAAGTTATTCAAAAAGTCCTCAAAGAACACTTGAGAAGTCAAGTATTGTTCAAGCAGCAAATTGAAAATATTTATGCTGAAGGCGGTTACTGTTTTGTTGAATTTGGGCCGCGAAGCGTTCTCACCAACTTAGTCAAAGATATTCTGAGCGATCGCCCTCATTTAGCTGTAGCTTTAAATCCCAGTCATCTCAAAGATAGCGATCGCTCTTTGAGGGAAGCTGTTATCCAGTTGCGCGTTGCGGGATTACCTTTACAAAATTTAGACCCCTATCAACTAGAGCAGAAAATCCCAGAAGTTTCCCCGAATAAGGTTTTGAATGTCCGCTTAAATAGCACTAATTATGTGTCAGAAAAAACCAAGCAGTCTTTTGAAAAAGCTATGCAAAATGGCCATCAAGTAAAATTTACTGCTACTAACGGCAATACACCCCACTCACCAATATCCTCTCAAACAACAGAGAATGTAGCAGTCAATCATCAATCTTCTGTCACTAATGGCAATAACCATAACTCAGTAACATATAATCCCTCTCAAACAACAGAGAAAGTAACAGTTAATGGTGGAGTGAAATCTGTCCAGAACGGGCAATCAGGACAACTCGAACTCAAGTCTTTACAAACTAGTGGCGAACTTCCTCTGAATTATCTAACAGCTATAGATAACTTAGAGTACAGCTTAATAGAATTCCATCGCCATCAACATGACATCTTACAAATTCACGAACAATCTTTAAAGCATCAAACAGAATATACCAAAACCTTCTTCCAACTCATGGAACAACAACATGGGTTATGGGGAAATAGTAAATTTAGCGAATCACCAATAGCAACACAGCAACAAATAGTCTCCAGTTCCGAGCGTAGCATCATGCGGTTTCACGACCATCAAGGTGAAAGTCTCCGCATCCACGAGCAATATCTCAACTATCAGCAAGAATACACTAACGACCTTTTCCAATTACTTCAGCGACATTATCAACTGCCGCCTTCTAACAATACCATTCAACAAAGTCTAATAGCACCAGTAAACTATCAAGATAGCCCGACGGTTCCATTATCAAAAGAAGACAATCTGATTCTTAATAATGCATCTGTTGTTGTACCTAGCAATGGATTTGCTAGTAAAACTGAGCCAGTTTTAACTAATGGTAACGGCACAAGTAATGGTGCAAATCATCAAGCAATAGCAGTTCTGGATATTGCTCCACCAATAAAAAATCAGACTGCAACGCAAATATCTGCACCACCAGTTGGGGATATTACCCCACCAAAAGAAAATCAGACTGCGATCGCAACGGTAACACCCGCAGCACCAGTAATCATTGACCAAGATACCCTGAGTCAAACTCTGCTCAATGTCGTTAGCGATAAAACAGGTTACCCAACGGAAATGTTAGAGCTAACGATGGATATCGAAGCAGATTTGGGAATTGATTCCATCAAACGCGTAGAAATTTTGGGAGCATTGTTAGAACTATATCCCGATTTGCCCAGGCCAAACCCCGAAGAAGTGGGACAACTACGCACCCTTGCTCAAATAGCTGAGTATATGGCGAAAATCGCATCAGAAATCTCAGCTGGAGTTGCATCAGTGATTGAAGCAGATACGGAGAGCAAGGAAGACGAGGATGGAAAGAAGGGGAGACGTGAGGAGGCTCCATCTATTGACTCAGCAGATCCAGAACTCACTAAAAATTTTCTTAATGTTGTGAGCGATCGCACCGGCTATTCAACGACGATGTTAGATCTGTCGATGGATATGGAGACAGATTTGGGAATTGATGCTGTCAAACTTGTGGAGATTCAAGGAGCATTATCAGAACTATATCCCAATCTACCTAAGCTGAATGTAGAAACATTAGTTCAAGTGCCTACCCTGGGGGAACTTCTTAGATATATAGAAGAGGGACTGGGGACTGGGGACTGGGGACAAGGGGGACAAGATAGCAATTTTTCTCCCTTGTCTTTCCCCTCTCCCTTGTCTTCCCCCATACCCCATCCCCAATCCCAAATTCTTCGCAGTCCTGTCAGACTGAAATATCTTCCCGAACCTGATGTTTTAGATTTCACTTTACCTGATGAGCATATCGCTTTGCTTACCGATGATGGTTCTTTGACGACGACGAAACTTGCTGAAATTTTGTACAAGCGTGGTTGGAAAATTGTTGTCTTAAGTTTCCCCCAAAGTTTGATTGCTCAACAATTGCCTTTAGCAGAAGGGATTAGTCGTGTGGTGCTTGCAGATTTGACCGAGGAGCATTTGCAAGAACAGTTAACAGCGATCGCCACTAACTATGGTCAAATCGCTGCATTTATCCATCTCAATCCCTCAAATCATGACGATAGCAGCGATGGTGTCCGCTATCTAGAATCAGAAAAAGCTATTCTTCGCCACGTCTTTCTGATTGCCAAATATCTCAAAGAACCACTAAATCATGCAGCGACTCAAGGACGTAGTTGTTTTGTAACTGTAGCTCGTCTTGATGGCGAGTTCGGACTGGGACAAAAAACTAACTTTGGTGCAATTGGCGCTGGCTTATTTGGGTTGACCAAAACTTTGAATCAGGAATGGGAAAGTGTATTTTGTCGAGCGATCGACCTCAGCCCCGCTCTAGATCCTCAAACATCAGCACAGTATATCCTCGCCGAACTCCACGACCCCAATCTATTAATCGTGGAAGCCGGATATAGCCCACAAGGACGAACCACGTTAGTACAGGGACTGGGGACTGGGAAAGAATTTTCCCCAATCCCCCCATGCCCAATGCCCAATGCCCAATCGGTTTTTCTCGTAAGTGGCGGTGCCAAAGGGATAACGGCTCAATGTGCGATCGAGCTAGCGCAGCGTTATCAATGCAAATTTATTCTGCTAGGTCGTTCCGCCGCCGATGCAGAACCCGTATGGGCTGAAGGCTACTTGAGTGAAGCAGATTTGAAAAAGCAGATTATGGAGGATTTCCTAGCTAGAGGTGAAAAGCCGACACCTGCAATGGTGCAGAAGAGATTTAACGCTATTTCATCTAGTCGGGAAATTGCCGCAACCTTACAAGCTATTGAACAGGCGGGCGGACAAGCTGAATATTTGAGTGTGGATGTGACTGATGGATTAAGTGTTTCTGAACAAGTTGCTAGTATAGTTGAGCGTTTTGGTGCGATAACAGGGATTATTCACGGGGCTGGTAACTTAGCTGATAAGCGGATTGAGAAAAAATCGCTCCAAGATTTTGAAACAGTTTACGCTGCCAAAGTTAAAGGTTTAGAAAACTTATTGCGGTGTGTATTACCGAATCAATTGAATTATTTAGTCCTGTTTTCTTCTGTAGTTGGTTTTTACGGAAATGTCGGACAATCTGATTATGCGATCGCTAATGAAATTCTCAACAAATCAGCCCACCTTTTCAAACTTAATTATCCCCATTGTCATGTCGTAGCAATCAATTGGGGACCTTGGGATAGCGGTATGGTTTCTCCAGAATTAAAGCAAGCTTTTGCTGAACGCAATATCGAGACTATTCCGATTGAAATTGGCACAAAAATGTTAGCAGAGGAATTAGCTAGTGCCAATCAAGAAAGCGTGCAAGTTGTGATTGGTAGCCCTTTGGTATATATCCCCAATAAATTACCAAATGGGTTGAAAAGTTTTCGTATCCACAGACATCTAACATTAGCAGCAAATCCATTTTTACAAGACCACGTAATTGCTAGTTATCCAGTTTTACCAGCCACTTGTGGACTATTATGGATTGCTAATACCTGCGAACAACTTTATCCTGGTTACAAAGCCTTCAGTTGCACAAACTATAAAGTTTTGAAGGGATTAATTTTCGATGAAAATTTGCCTAATGAATATACTTTAGACTTGCAAGAAATTGCTAAAAATGGTATCTCTGAAATAGACTTTGATGCCAAAATCTGGAGTAAAACTCCTGAAGGGAAAATTCGTTATCATTTCAGTAGCCAAATGAAACTAAAGCGGGAAATTCCTGACGCCCCACTACACGAATTTATCAACTTAAGCCAGGATAATAAAATCACCGCTACCGCTTCATCACTTTATCAAAATGGGGCAACTACTTTATTTCACGGAGCTACTTTTCAAGGCGTCAAATCTGTCTTAAATGCAAATCTGGAAAATATTACTATAGAGTGCTATTTGCCAGAGCCGAAAGAACAACAACAAGGACAATTCCCAGTCCAAACATTTAATCCCTACATTACAGATGTGCAGATTCATGCATTCTGGATTTGGTCGCAATATTTTCATCAAGTTGCTTGTTTACCTTCAGAAATTACAATTTTTGAACAATTTCTCCCTGTCCCATTTGGCGAAACATTTTATGTTTCCTGTCAAATCAAATCCAAGACAGAATCGAGTTTGCTTGTTGATGTCATCGCCCATAATCAACAAGGAAAAATATATACCAGAATGCTAGGAGCCAAAGGAACTATTTTGCCCAAGCAACTAGATGAAATTTAAATATAATCTGTAATTAAAAACGGACGTTGCTGAATCTTTCTCCATCTAGGTAACATTTTACTTGATTCAGCAACAGCAAAAAATTGGCGTTGGTGAGTGGAAATATGAATTGACATTCACGCAGAGGCGCAGAGTCGCAGAGAGTAAGAGTTGAGAAGAGTTAATTTTGGAATTTCAAATTCAGCAATGCCAAAAAGTTTATAAATCAGCTTGAGGAGATAGGTGATGGAAGAATTTGCAAAAAATAAAACTCCTAAAATAGCAATTGTAGGAATGGATTGCTATTTAGGCGGCGGTTGCAAGGGATTAGATACCTTTGAACGCAGTATTTATGAAGGAACTCAGCATTTTATTTCCATACCTCCTCAGCGATGGCAAGGAATACAAACACAAGAAGACTTGCTGAAGAACTCTGATTTTGATGGAGATTTTGCACCATTAGGCGCATACATCAAAGATTTTGAAATTGATACTTTACGTTTAGGAATCCCGCCAGAAGAAGTAGAGAATTTCGATCCTCAAGATTTGTTGATGCTTGAGGTAGCCGATCGCACTTTGAAAGATGCCGCACTTCCTCAAGGAACAAGAATAGCAATTATTCTTGTGACTGCTACAGAATTGGATTTCAATCAACTTCCACAAACAGATATTAAAAAACATAATGAATATCCAAGCTACATTGAAAACAATCTGGCTAATTATATTTCCAAATTGTGGAATTTTGCTGGCCCGGCGTTTACATTAAGTGCTACAGAAAACTCTGTTTTCAAAGCCTTAGAACTTGGACAAAAACTACTCGCAATTAGAGAAGTAGATGCTGTTTTAGTTGGTGCAGTTGAGCTTGCTGGAGATGGCGCTAGTGTTTTATTAAGAAATAAAATTGCAAAAATTAACACAGGCGTAAACACTCTCGGTTACGATGAAAATGTTAATGGCTGGATAGTAGGTGAAGGTGCAGCGGCTGTAGTCTTGAAACTCCACGAAACAGCAAAACAAGAAAACGATCGCATCTATGCAACAATTGACGCTCTCAGTCTCCTAGAAAATTCCATAAATCCCACTCCCCAAGAAGCAGTAACACAAGCTTGTCAGTTAGCTTTTGAGCTTGCAAATATCAAACCAAGAGAGATTAATTATTTAGAAGTTGTTGGTAGTGGAATTGCACAGCAAGATGAGTTAGAAATTCAAGGTTTGATTGAAGCATATCGCACATGCGAAGTCAATTTAAGTTGTGCAATTGGTAGTGTCAAAGCAAATATTGGTCATACTTATGCTGTATCGGGAATAGCGAGTTTAGTTAAAACAGCATTGTGTTTATATCACCGCTATATTCCCGCAGTTCCCAACTGGTCTAAACCTAAAATGCCAGAGGTTTGGCAAGGTAGTCCTTTTTATGTTGCTACTGAATCAAAACCTTGGTTTCTAGAAAAAGGAAGTATTAAAAGAATAGCTGCTATTAATGGGATAGAGGAAGACGGAAGTTATGCACATCTAATTTTGTCTGAGGAAGTAAGCCACAAGCATTATAGCAGCAAATATTTAGAGCAAATGCCTTATTATTTATTTGCGATCGCTGCTAACGACCAATCAAGTTTATTAGAACAAATCCGCACTCTTCAAGAAACTATTCAAAATTCTTCTTCCCTATCTACTGCTGCTAGCCAGACTTTTGCAACTTTTCAACAGCGTCAACAGGCGGCTTATGCTGTAGTAATTCTCGGACACAATCAAGATGAATTGCAGCGGGAAATTCAGCATTCTTTAAAAGGTGTTGCTAATGCTTTCGAGACAGGAAAAGATTGGCAAACTCCTTTAGGCAGCTATTTCACAGCAAAACCACTCGGACAAAAAGGTAAAATCGCTTTCGTTTATCCAGGTGCTTATAGTGCTTATCTTGGACTAGGGCGAAATCTGTTTCGTTTGTTTCCTCAACTTTATGATGACCCCCTCATCGGCAGCGTTTATAAACGTGTAGCCAACGTAGAAAAGTTTATTTATCCTCGAAGTTTAGAAAGATTATCCAATAGGCAATTAGAAGTTATTGAAAAGCAATTTCTTGATGATTCAGTAGCAGTATTGGAATCAGAAATGGGCTGTGCTGGAATGATGACAGCCATTTTAAAAAATTATTTTCAAGTAAAAGCTCAATGTGCTTTTGGTTATAGTCTGGGCGAAATTAGCATGATGTTGGCTCAAGGTGTCTGGACTCAGTTTCAAGAAGGTAGTGAAGGGTTTAATTCATCATCTCTATTGAAGACAAGGCTATCTGGCCCGAAAAATGCTGTGCGGGAATATTGGGGATTATCTCAAGCAGAAGATGATAATGAAAATTTCTGGCGTAACTATATTGTTATGTGTCCAGTATCTCGCGTGAGAGAAGCAATTAAACAAGAAAAGCGAGTTTATTTGCCTTTAATTAATACTACAGAAGAAGTGGCGATCGCTGGTGATATCCAAGCGTGTCAGCGGGTAATTACCAATCTCAATTGTGATGCTTTTTCTGCTCCCTTTACCCATGTTATTCACTGCGAACCAATGTGTTCTGAGTACGATGAACTTGTGAGATTAAATACATTACCTACCCAAAACGTACCAGAAACGATCTTTTATTCCGCGGCCGAGTATAAACCGATTAAACTAGACAGCCATTCTATTGCTCACAACATTGCTAAAAACCTCTGTCAACAGCTTAATTTTCCTCAGTTAATTAACCGCGTTTATCAAGATGGTTTCAACATATTTATTGAAGTAGGCGCAGGTAGTAACTGTTCTAGATGGATAGATAAAGTCCTCAACCAAAAAGAACACATTACAGTAACGCTTAATAAAAGAGGTGTAGACGATTGTACTTCTTTTATTAAGGCTTTAGCAAAACTCGTGAGTTATAGAGTTCATCTAGATTTATCACCACTATATCCTCCATTAGAAAAAACTTTCTACAACAGCCAGTCTAAAGTTAAAAATATAGTTTTAGACAGTAATAAAACAAGTTACACATTTTTGAGAAATAGCAATCAAAAAATTATTGGAGATATAGATTTACATCCAATGATTAATGTGAGAAAACACGAATATACACTACCAGAATTCAAGGAATCGACACCAATGAATACTTATACAGAAACTCCTGTCAAAAATGCTGAAAATTTCTCTAACAAACTAGAGAATATTTTAGAGCCAGTCGATCTTCCAAATAGCAAGCAACCTACTCAGTTGTTGCTAAAAGAACGCAATTTACAAACTGTAGAAAAATCACAAGCTAACGAAACTCAGACTAAAGAAGAAGAAAAGCATCAATACAATTTAACCACTTACAGCATTGCTGAGAAATCCGAATTATTGAACTTTCGCAGCCTTGCTTATCAAAAACTAAGTGAGAATGCTTCCCAGATGACCAAAGCCCATGTTGTTTTTTTACAAGCGCGACAGGAATCGCTCAAACAAATCAGCACCATGATTCAATTGCAAATAGCTTGCTATCAAAAATTATTTGAATAATAAGATTTGCATAATTCTCTTCAGCCAGATTACATAAATAGAGGCTAAAACATGAGCGTTACTAACAATACATTAAATAAAAATGGTAATTATCTCAAAATCTCAGAATCTCCTCATCACCATAATCAAATTTGGCACGGAATTTTAGATTCTGTTTCATTTCATGAAACAGGCATAAAATCTAAGTTGCTAAATTTAGATAAACCTTGTTATATTATTAGAGTCGAAGGAAAAATTGGTGCAACTAACGAAGGTCGTTTATATCCTTACAATCAAGAAAAAATTCAAGAAGCAGAAATAATAATAGCTGTTCCACCAATATCGACTCAACAGTTAGGCGATTCAAATTTTCTCAACTTTCATGGTGTAAAATATGCTTATGCCACGGGAGCAATGGCTCAAGGTATTGCTTCCGAAGAACTGGTAATTGCTCTTGGTAAAGAGAAAATCTTGAGTTCATTTGGGGCTGGTGGCTTGTCTCCTGGTCGCGTCGAAGCAGCCATTAATCGTATTCAACAAGCTTTACCCCAAGGCCCTTATGCTTTTAACTTACTCCACAGTCCTAGCGAACCTGCTATTGAACGCGGTGTAGTTGATTTGTATCTTAAATACCAAGTAAGAACAATAGAAGCTTCTGCCTTTTTAGATTTGAGCGACAACATCATCTATTACCGAGCTGCTGGACTTAGTTTGGATGCAGCTAATCAAATCGAAATCAAAAATAAAATCATTGCCAAAATTTCTCGCAGAGAAGTTGCGACTAAATTTCTTCAACCTGCTCCCACAAAAGTTTTAAAAAAATTAGTTGAGCAAGGTCTAATCACTGAATTACAAGCAACCCTAGCCCAAAAAATTCCTGTAGCTGATGATATTACAGTAGAAGCCGATTCTGGCGGTCATACAGATAATCGTCCTCTGGTTTGTTTGTTACCTTCTATCTTGGAATTGAGAGATGAAATTCAAAACAAATATTGTTATGAAAAACCAGTTAGAGTTGGAGTTGCAGGGGGAATTGCTACACCAAAATCAGCCTTAGCTGCCTTTATGATGGGGGCTGCTTATGTTGTGACTGGTTCAATTAATCAGTCTTGTATTGAAGCTGGAACTTCTGAACACACTAAACATTTGCTAGCTCAAGCCGAGATGGCTGATGTGATGATGGCTCCAGCAGCAGATATGTTTGAAATGGGAGTAAAACTTCAAGTTCTTAAAAGAGGAACTCTCTTTCCTTTACGAGCGCAAAAACTGTTTGAATTATATAAAAATTATGACTCAATTGAAGATATTCCCTTAGCAGAAATAGACAAGTTAGAAAAACAAGTTTTGCGAAAAAGCTTAGAAGCAGTTTGGGAAGAAACAGTTAGTTATTTGTCTCAGCGCAACCCTGATAAATTAGCCAAAGCTGTTAACAATTCCAAACTCAAAATGGCTTTAATTTTCCGTTGGTATCTTGGATTATCATCTCGTTGGTCTAATTTTGGTGAAAAAGGAAGAGAAATGGATTACCAAATTTGGTGTGGCCCAGCTATGGGCAGCTTTAACGATTGGGTTAAAGGTTCTTATTTATCTGATTCAAAAAATCGCCATGTCGTTGATGTTGCTAACCACATAATGGCTGGAGCAGCGTTTTTATACCGGATTCAAAGTTTAAAAATCCAGGGTTTACAAATGCCAGCTTCCTATAGTGAATATCGCCCAGTTAACTTTCAATAAAGGAGAAAAATTACATGAATACTGTACAAATAGATCGCAGAATTCCTAAAATTCAAAATAAGCTTTTTGAGCAGGCACATAGTAATGCCTTAGAATTAAAACCGATTGCTATAGCTATGAGCAAACAGGGAATTAAAGGAGAAAAGCTCTATTGCCATCCTGGGATGCTACCTTTACCCATACCAATTTGTGAATATCTGCTTTCTTTTAATAGTCGCCAAAAGGCAATTTTATCTGCGACATTCTTTGCCAATTTTTATAAGTATGTTGCCAATAGTGAATATCAGTCACTAATATCCAATATGAGTATTGCTGAGAAAGTTTTTGTGCCATACTCAGACGAATTTATGATTCTTCATCAGGAAACTAATGAAGAGATGGATCATATTTGGTCTTTTAGAACTGTATATAATATGGTCTGCCGAGACATAGGAATTCAAAGTTCGTTTGATGAACCTAGTTTTTTCTATGGAACTGTTGGTATAATACCCCAATCAGATTTTGAAAAATTCGATACTCGTTTTACTTTTGATGAAAACCTAAATGCAATTCTGTCTCATCTCCAGAAAGGGAAAAGCTTTCTGAAAAACATAGTGGAAGAGACACAACAGCAAGGTAAAAATTTCACATATCGAACTTTACGGTTTATGGTTGGGGATGCCATGAGAATGCTACCTGCCGAAAAAGTTCAAGAAAGTGGCTTGGGTAGTTTGACTCTGTTGTATCGGTACATGGCTAATGTGGAATTAAAAAAAAGCGAAGCATATTTATTTGATTCTCCAGAAGATTTTGATTATGAACCATTAGCTTTTGAATTAAATCAAGGTCATTTAACAGATGAAGCACGTCACTATACAACATCTTTTGAGTTAGGGGTAGAACTGTATAAAGTAGCTCCTCCAGAAGCTCAAGATTTCGTTAAGTATTTCCTACAAATAATTGTGGAAGACTATATTAATGCTAGTTACACAACTTATTTGGAGAAGTTAGATCTTACTGCCCAAGGGATGTTGTTAACTGATACTAGAATCGGGCTGAATTCACTACGTATGTCTCTGCACCATCCAGAATTAGCTGATAAGCAGGTAGATGTCAGCCAACTAGTTGATTCTTGGAGAAATATAAGCTCAAAGTGGCGAAATATCATCGGTTACATGGAGCAAAAGAGTTGGCAATACAAATCTCAGCAACTAGAGCGTTTGATTAAAGAACTGGGATTAGAATTAAATACAACTAAGTTGGGTAATCGCTATGAGCGTTATCAGGATGCTCTGGCGATTAAAGAGATTTTCAAGGTTCTTGAAGTTGCCTAATAGTTATCAGAATTCAGGAGTCAGAATTATGAAAACATCAAAATAATATTTAATGAACTAATATGCCAATAATAATAAATTACTGAAAATTTCTGATTTTTTAGTACTAAACGCTTGGGGTATTAGCTACATCTGTTAACTTTTTTTCAAAATCAGGGTGAATCTAGCAATGATAGTGTCTATTCATTTTGAAGATGATGATAAAACAGTGCAAGTCGAAGCAAACCAACGTTTAACTAAGATTTGTGACGAACATCCAAGTTCAATTTTTTTTGGTTGTCGTAGTGTTGCTTGTGGAACTTGTTTGATAGAAGTTGTGAGTGGCATAGAAAATTTAGCTCCTATCATGGACGAAGAGCAGATTTTACTTGATGTGTTGGCTCCAGATAATTCCAATATTCGCCTAGCTTGTCAATGCTTAGTAGAAGGTGATATTCGGATTCGGGTAGCTAATTAATTGATAATTATCACATAGCCAAATATATATTTGGCGGACATGAAATAGATGTAACTTTCGTCTATAACTACAGCAAGAGAGATTTTCTGCATCGATATATAGTGTCCAAAATTCAACAATCGACAGACTAAATAGTAGCGATCGCTAAATCTATTTCCTCATAAATTTAAAGGTGTGAAAATGAGCCAGTCTACTCCTGAAACAATTAAAAAGCAGTCTTATAGCGCACAAGAAATTCAAGCTTGGATAGTTTCTCATATTGCAGAGCAATTGGGAGTCGAGCCAAAAGATATAGATGTGCGGCAGCCTTTAGATAGTTACGGTTTAGAGTCAGCACAAGCAATGCTTCTTGTTAGCAAAGCTGAGAAGTTGTTTGGTTTTGAATTATCTCCAATTTTATTGTGGCGCTACCCCACTATTGAAACATTATCTGAACGTTTAGCCGAAGAATGTAAAGCTTCACAGTCAGAAATTTTTGAGATTTAAACGTCAAAACTGTTCTTGAACAGTCATCAAAATTCAAATGATTTACAACAGAAAGCTGGGACGCCTCGAACAGGCTATGGAAATTTTAAATAGCCGTGCTAAAACCTGGAACATAGTAACTATTAGCCGTATCAATGGCTATATAGATGAAGAAACTATGATACAGGCTTTGGAGATAATTCAATGTCGCCATCCTCGTCTTAATTCCCGAATTGTGCGTTCTCGGAATAGTCTCAGCTTTCAAACTCAAGAAACAGTAAAGATTCCTTTACGCCTTGTCAAAGCGTTAGATAATTACCAGTGGCAAGAAGTTGTTTGTCAAGAGATGAACGAGGTAATTGATAGTAGCAAAAGCCTGCTAAGAGTGGTTATTGTCTATGTTTTAGGTGATGAGCCTATAAACTATTTGATTACAACAGTACACCATGCGATCGCAGATGGTTTATCATGCATCCGGCTTCACTCGGAAATCTTAACTTTTTGCCAAAAAATTGTGTCAGGCGAACCAATTAATTCAGTTACTAGCTTAACTCCACTTCCGCCCATTGAAGAATTAATGCCTCAATGGGCTAAGGGGTTCAGAGGTAGGATAAATAGTGCGATTTTTTTGTTACAAGTTGGCTTACAAGAAATTTGGAATCGACCAAAAACATTAGGTTTTGAAAAATATGTGCCTATTGCAAAGCGTAGTTGTAATATTATCCACAGAAAACTTGACCAAGAGTTAACCCAAAAGTTTGTAAGTTGCTGTAGACAAGAAAATACAACAGTACACAACGCTTTATGTGCTGCAATGATGTTGACAGTAGCTAGAACAATAACTAAAGGTCGTAGAAAAGATATAAGAGTAAATTGTTTATCTTATCTCGATTTAAGAAGGCATTTAGAACCGGCGATTAGTGATGAACATCTAGCTATATTAGCCTCTTCTCTCATGCAATTTCACGTCATAAAACCAAACAGTTCATTTTGGGAATTAGCTAGAGAAGTACAATATAAGCTGGAAGTGAGTAGAAAGCACGGCGAGCTTTTTAGAATGGTTTTAATTGCTAAAAACCTTATAAATTTTTGTTGCATTTCCCCTAAAAAAATAGCCGCCACAGTGTCTGTTTCTAATGTTGGTAAAATTAATATCCCCAGAAATTACGGTAATTTTGAACTCGAAGAAATCAGTTTCATCAGTTCTAATAGTCTTTTTGCAGGTATTTTCGCGATCCATGTTTCCACATTCCAAGGAAAAATGCTTTTAAATTTTGCATTTTCTCAACCATCAATTAGTAAAAATACTATGGAGCATCTTGTGGACGATCTCATGTCTAATATTTTTGATATTTGCAATTTAAACGATAATTTTTTCCGAATATAAAAATATCACTTTAGCAATCAAGCAATCAAAAATTATGACTAATAATACGACGATTACACATTCTGCATTTATTTTTCAATTCTGCAAATATTCTTGAGAGACTGGCAAAACAATATTTAAAAAAACTTAGGAGATTATCAAACTATGAACGTATCAGAATTTGTAAAAAACCTTACACAACAGGGTGTTAATTTGTGGGTTGATAACGAAAAACTAAAAATTCGCTCCCCAAAAGGGGTAATCACACCAGACATTCAGCAAAAAATAGTTACTCATAAAACAGAAATTATAGCATTTTTGCACGAAATGGATGTAGCTATAGATTTGGAGTCTACCCCTTTACCTCAAGGATTAAATTTACAAACTATTGGTCGTTTAATTGGCGGATTCGCTCAGCAATCATCAGTGGAATCTAAGCCACCAATTATCGATCCTAAAATTATGGCTCAAAAGCTAATAGTTACATTTAAACCCTTATCTAAGAGTTACAATAATCAAGAAATTTTAAAATTTCGCCAAGAATTACACGAGCAACTAAAATATTACGGCGTCAAAATATTACCTTGGGAAGAAGCGATCGCCGAATTTAATTATGACCTTATACTTCCAATAATTAACAAAAAGAAAAATTTTAAATTTAAAGGTGTAAAATCAGAAGTTAATGCAATTATTGATGTAGAAATTCCTCCTTCTTTTATTAGAAGATTGGGTATTGTTATAGCAGAGGCTATCTATCAAATTTATTCTACATTAATTTTAAACGATCGAAAAATTCCTGTAATCAAAATAGCTAGATTGAGCAGTTGGGCTGAAGATTATGCAGCTAAATATGTTGATAACCCTAGCAAAACACAAGTAATTGTAATTACGACAATTGACCATAATTTTATTAATCCTCTCATTCCTTATAAGGAAAAAATCAATATTGGATTAAACACTTTAATTAGAACATTCTCAGAAATTGTTATCGGAGTATCATCCGATAAAATTTCTATATTAAATATGAATCTTTCAGATTCTATTTTTAAAAGAAATGAGATTGGTACTTTCGTTTTAAAATCACTGATTCCTAAAGTTTTTGTACCGATTGCTCCACTCTTATTAAGTCGATTTGAGGTAGATCGGTATAATCCTCAAGAATCTATTTATGCTGCAAAACTAGTTAGATTAGGTCAACAATTGGCATCAACAGGTTTATTTCCTCCTGGTTTTAAGCTGGATAAAGTTATTAAAAGGAAATCCCATAGAGATATTGTTAGCATCATTATAAATGGTAGGACAGGTGTTTCTTATGGTTTTGTTGCTTATGCCGAACCACCACAGTATTTTGGTGAACTGGAAATCGCAAAAAGTGAGTGGGAAAATCTACTATCTGTCCCAGGATTTAGCAGTAATGAAATTCGTCAAAATGACAAAGGCAGGCGTTATGCCAAAATCAAAAGATTAGAAGAATATGTGTTTAGGCAAATACCCGATATTTGGCTTGTAAGTTCTCGCTCAGGGTCTAATAAAACAGATTTAAATATTGCTGACGATGTTATCAGAATTGGTTTGAAAGAAAAGCTATATCTCCAATTACCTGAAGCGATTCGTTCTGAGCTAGTAGATATGAAACCTTCTTATGATATCTATGTCATGCTTGCTATCAGCCTTTCTGCCGCTTTATATACACCAGAATTAATCAAAGATGGTGCGCCAATTGTTCATTTCCACGGCTATCCAGCATTTGATTGGTTTAAACCAAATGAATACTGTGTTGGAGTTAATAATCCTTCCGTTCCTTGTGGAACTTATGAATCTGGTGTATTCAATTTTTTGGGTATTTCTAGCTTGGCTAATCAACAACCAAGTAATATATCTTTAGTTACTTTAATAGAACCAGATCATGGTGCAAATTTTATAGCCCATGATTTGGAATATTTAGTTCAAAGATTAAAAGATGGGTGTACCCAAGGACAAATCGAACTAGGTGGAAAACATTTTACCTCTCTAAAATCTGAGATAGAAGAATGCAAAATATAAAATGTATAAAAAAGTACGTAGGCTGAGTTTAGCTATCAGCCCAACATTCAATACCTATTGTTTGCTTTGGCCTCGTTTAACCCAACTTACTATAGTAATTCTATAATGAGTTGTGATAATTCAAAGCTACAAAACCCCGACTTATCAAATAAGCCGGGGTTTTTATTTACGCATTTATCTCAACTTATAATAACTGTATATAGCAGTCCTATT
The DNA here is from genome assembly GCF_052692665.1 of Nostoc sp. DSM 114161. Taxonomy (NCBI): domain Bacteria; kingdom Bacillati; phylum Cyanobacteriota; class Cyanophyceae; order Nostocales; family Nostocaceae; genus Nostoc; species Nostoc sp. DSM 114161. The sequence continues at coordinate 8,582,826 of NZ_CP195141.1, read as the reverse complement.
TGATTTGTGAAAAATATAGAAAAGGAAACGTAGACGCGCCAGCGGTGAGGTAGTGCATTGGGCGGGTTTCCCGACTTGTTCGCGCAGCGTCTCCGACAGGAGAAGCAACTACCGAACCTGAAGGGCTTGCCGCAGGCTACCGCAAAGTACGCGAAGTACGCAAAGGGAAGAAAGAAGAAAGAGATATGTAATTTTCACAAATCATTTAGGAGCGCTATATGATGAGTTGCATATGAGTTGCGATTGAGTATCTCACTGGGATAATATGCTTATACATCAGAACTGGATAGTTAATTAAGCGATTTAAACATTGCGTTGACAGCAATAATATCATTGTTAGCAGACACTAGCTTTCGGAAAATTCTGTTTTCATATGTCTGCAATTTTAGCTGATTTTAAATTCGTTAAAAAATGAATTTATATGGATCGTGCTAATAATTTATTTAGTTATCGCAGTTAATTTAAAAATTTTCAATTTTAAGTATAGATAACAATTATTAAACCATGAATAAACAACATGGTCAAACCAAAAGCTGTGCGTTGTTAATTAATCACTATTATGAACTTGATTCGCCTACTATTACGTACTTCTTCTCTTCACCTCAGTCTGGCAATACTAGCTGGTATTTTAAGCGGTGGTACTGCTGCGGGTTTAATTGCTATAATTAATACAACATTGAATCAAAACCAACCATCAAAAACTATACTATTTTGGAGTTTTGTCGCTCTCTGTTTACTACGGTTAGTTGCTAATTTTATTTCTCAAATTTTATTAATTCAAGTTTCACAAAAAGCCATTCTAAACTTGCGGATATTTTTAAGCCGTCATATTTTGGCCTCGCCTTTACGACACTTAGAAAAAATTGGCACTCATTCTCTTTTAGCTGTTCTCGTTGAAGATATCCAAACAATCTCTAACACAATTATTATTATTCCTTTTTTATGCATTAATATTGCTATTGTAGTTGCCTGTCTAATTTATTTGAGTTGGTTATCTCAACTTATTTTTCTTATAGGTATTAGCTTTATGTTCTTGGGAATATTTAGCTATTCACTACCAACAATAAAAGCCATGTCTTTTTTGAAACTGGCTCGCGAACAGGAAGATAAATTGTTTAAGCATTTCCGCACCATAACTCAAGGCACAAAGGAACTCAAACTACACCGTAGACGACGGGAAGTATTTCTCTCAGAAGACCTACATGACACTGCTCTATCATCTCGTCATCATAATGTTGTGGGTATGAGCATATTTGCTGCTGCTGCTAGTTGGGGACAAATTTTATTTTTTGTTGCTATTGGTTTGCTTTTATTCACTATACCGACTATTAACAAAATTCATCCTACTATTTTATCTGCATATGCTCTAACTATTATTTACTTAATATCACCTTTGGAGTACATTATGAGTACAATGCCTAATATAACCAGAGCGTTGATTGCTTTAAAAAAAGTAGAATCTTTAGGCATTGTATTGGCAAGTTTTTCAAAGGAAACTGTTGACAATACTTTACTAATATCACATAAATTTAAATGTTTAGAACTGGTAAATGTTACTCATACTTACTATCATGAACAGGAAGAAAGCAATTTTATCCTTGGGCCTATTAACTTGAAATTCCATCAAGGAGAACTGATTTTTATTCTAGGAGGTAATGGTAGTGGTAAATCTACTCTTGCCAAATTAATTACTGGTCTTTACATCTCTGAAACAGGAAATATTTATCTAGATGGTAATCCCATTACTAATCAGAATTTAGAATGGTATCGTCAGCAGTTCTCTGTAATATTTTCTGATTTTTATCTTTTCGATCGCTTTTTGGGTTTTGATAATAATAATCTCGATTCTCAAACTCAAAAATATCTTGCAAAATTGCAACTTGACCACAAAGTTAAGGTCAAGAATGGTGTACTTTCTACCACAGACCTTTCTCAAGGACAACGCAAGCGCCTTGCTCTGCTTACTGCTTACCTTGAAGATCGTCCCATTTATATGTTTGATGAGTGGGCATCAGATCAAGATCCTGCGTTCAAGGAAATTTTTTATACCCAACTTATTTTAGAGCTAAAAAATAGAGGAAAAACTGTACTGGTTATTAGCCACGACGACCAATATTTTTACCTAGCAGATCGAATTGTCAAACTGGAATACGGCCAAGTTAAAACTGAACATTTAAATAATGGAAAAGAGCAAATTAATGTTTTTGAATAATTTACTCAAAGTATCTGATGAATCCAGAAAATTTTCCCAAGGAAAAATTGCATTACGGGAAAAACAAAATAGAACTTTAAGTGCAGATGTAAAATCTGTTCTGTATTATAGAGATTGGATTCAGACTCAAACTAATCATACTTTCGACAAGACTCGAATATTAGGAATAGTTGCAGCCGCTAAAGGAGCCGAAAATTATTTACCTTATACTATCCCTAAAATCATTCAACAAATCTCAGAAATAGGGATGAAGGCTGATATAGTCATTGGTTTAAATCATGGCTTTGAATGTCCTGCTGTTATCGACCGTTTTTCGTTGTTGCAAAATACTCAAATCATTCATCTATATACTCAAGAAAAGTTAGCAAACAATATCCCAGCACCAATATTTGACAATATAATGTGCCAAGGTAAACCATATTGTTTAACTAACACTGACGTTTACAAATACAGACATAGAATATTTGTTGTCCATCAAAAACAGGGGCAATACTCAGCAGGAAAAATTCGAGTCTTGGGAGACATTTATGGTTCATTACTACTTAAGAGTATTGAACATGGATGGATACCACCTGCCCTTTTAATAACTTTTGATGCTGAGTCTCAGTTTTTAGTAGCACGCAATCATTCAGTTATAGATATAGAATCTAATGGCTTAAAATTAATAATAACAAAACTTCTAACCTCTCCGAAAATCGATATTTTAGGTACAAAAAATAAGTTCGCAGTTTACCAAAAAGCAATAGTAGATGGAATTGAAGTTTTACTGCCTGATTTTAGTGAAGAACTGCCTCCTATCCAATGGTTTATAGATATTGTTCATGGTAGATTCAGTAGCTTTGAGTGTAAATGGGGAGGAGGCACATTTGGCAAAACTGATGTAATAGTTAGTTTGTTAGTAGTAATTTCTATAAATTATCCAGGTATTAGAACTGAAGATACTCAACTCACAATCTTAGGCAAGTATGCAGGCTTTATAGGTGACATATTTTTAGATGTGATTTCTACAAATAGAACTCCCAGTATCGCAGATATGACAATGGAACACCCACAAAGAAAAGCTTGGATAGAACAAATTTATAGGTGGTTAACTTCTGTTGAGTCATTAAAATTACTTTATGGAGAACATAATATTAGCATGTTGGTAAATATCGGTTTTCCTTGGTTTACATTGACTCATCCAATTACATTTTTGAAGCTGGTAATGGCAAATAAAAGTATTAATTTACCTACTATTTTTAATAAAACAAAATTATTGTTTTTGAGCATTTTATACTATTACAATATCCAAAAGGATAGTACTAAAAATCCTGATATTTTACAAGGTGATAAAGCAAAAGCTTTTTGGTGAAAGTATTATATTTACTAAAAAATATGCTAGATACTTGTAGCTAATTTAGTTTAATTTACTCAGCTATTACAGTAAAAATGCTGTGAAAAAAACTAATAAAAATCAATGCTTTCTAAAAAAAACTTATATCTCAAGCTGAAAGTTTTGTTTGACTTTAAATAGTGTGACAGTAATAGATTCAAACTTAAGGTGTTTACCATGACAAATTTAGCTACTAAAACAATACTTTTGACAGGTGCATCACGTGGTTTAGGGGTATACATTGCTCGTGCTCTAGCCAGAGAACAAGCAACTGTGGTTTGCGTTTCTCGTTTTAAATCAGGATTAGATGTAACATGCGCTCAAATAAAAGCTTTGGGTGGGAAAGGAATAAGTATTCCCTTTGATATTAAAAATGTGACAGAATTATCAACTCTTAAACAGCAAATTAATAAAGTTGTTGGCCCAGTAGACATTATAATTAATAATGCTGCCATAGAAATTTACCGGGATTTTGTTGATTATTCTTTAGAGGATCTCCAGTCAATATTGACAATTAATCTACTTGCTGCCGCTGAATTAACCCGTTTGTTTCTACCAAGTATGTTGGAGCGCCGTAGCGGTCACATTGTTAACATTGCTTCTCTAGCTGGTAAAAAGGGAGTCCCTTATAACAGCATTTATTCTGCGAGTAAAGCTGGTTTGATTATGTGGACTGATGCTATGCGGCAAGAATTAGCTGCTACTGATACTAATATCTCGGTAATCTGTCCGGGATATATTTCCGAAACTGGTATGACTGTTAATAGTCGGATACCTGCTCCTTGGTTAGCAGGTACATCTACACCGATAGATGTAGCAAATGCAGTGATTAAAGCTATCAAACAAAACAAAGCAGAGATAATAGTTAATCAAAATCTGCTAACAGCAAATATGACTAAAGTAATGTTTGCTATTGGGCAATTTTGTCCAGAAATTGTAGATAAACTTTACCATTGGTTGGACATAGTTAAACTGAACCGCAAGCGTGCAAATGCCAAAATTTCTGCTACAGATCGTAATGCTGCGCCGATTCATCATTATGGAATATATCAGAAAAGAAGCTAGTCATTTCAAAAGATTTGATGTTAATTTTATGACTTTGGAAATTCATATTTCTAAATAGAAAAACTGAGCAGAGTAAATAGTTTTGAAAATTCTCGAAAGACTATTAAATTTAAACTTCACATCGCTGTCTTTTTTTGAAAATTGGATCTAGAAAGATTTATGGATGTTGCTGTTGTAATTCCATTGTTCAATGGAGCTAAATGGATTCGCCAAACCTTAGACTCTGTTTTTTCTCAAGAACACTACCCAATGGAAGTAGTCGTTGTTGATGATGGTTCAGAGGATGAATCCCCAGACATAGTTAAAACTTACTCAGATGCGATATTGCTTCAGCATCCAGGCAAAGGAGAAAATTTTGCTCGTAACTTTGGCTTGAAACATACTACTGCACCTTTAGTTACTTTCTTAGATCATGACGATGTTTGGCATCCTGCTCACTTAAGACTTCTTTGCAGTATTCTCGAACAGCATCCTGAATGTCCAGCTGCTGTTGCTAATGTCCGAGTTTTCAAAATAGATAATAGCCTTGTTTTGCAACCTCCAAAATCAGATGTAGTAGCCTTCGATCCGTGGATTAATTTTCCTAAAAATCAAGTTTATACACCTTCATCTGTAGTGATTCGACGTGCTTCGCTTGATGCAATCGGTGGTTGGCCTAATCGGTTTGCTGCATATACTGATGTCTATACTTGGCTGAGGCTAAGTGCTAATCAACCTTTGCTCATGAATCGAAGTATTTCTATGGGATACCGCTGGCATCAGAATGCTATGAATATAAATCTTCGTTTAAAAAAAGAAGAAATTCAAAGATACTTTGATGCCGCGATGGCTGCTTCAGAAGATGCAGTTGCTCACCGACTGACTGTCTATCCTCAAGACTCTGCTAGGTTGAAAAAGAATTTAGAAATGTTGAGGCCAATGTCAAATATTTTGAAAGCAGTAGCTAATTCAGAATGCAAACTTTTAAAAGAATCTGCCCTGACCCTTGAAGAAAGTTTAGCAGGTGAATCAACTGCCTTTATTCAATCAATTTTGCATATGTTAGCTTGGTTCCTCGTTCCTCATTTGTCTATGGAATTACTGGAAAACAGAACCGAAGTCGTAGAGATTTTAATTGAACATTGGCCTAAAGAAGCCCGAAATACTCGTCAAGCTATTATAAGCTCTGCTTTTGCTTTGAATCTTTTGGCTTATCTCTACAAACGTCCCTTAAAAATAAAATATTGGAAGCTATTTGTGGATCTCATTTTTGTGAAGCTCCAATATTCTTTGGAGCAGTTGAACTTTTTTAGACAAAAAAACTTGTAGTTAAGGTTGAAAAGTAAAAAATTCTACAAATTTCAGGAATCCCGAACAATGATTTTAAAAAATTTAAAGCTATTTCTCTTATCTAGGCTATCAAATCGTATTTTACGACATAGCCAATTATTGCAAAAAAAACAAGATATGAATCTTAAAAAAGATGTAGAAAATGTCTTATATTACAAACAATGGATTATACAAAAAACTAATAATACTTTTGATAACACAAGAGTATTAGGAATAGTTGCAACTGCAAAAGGAGCAGAAAAGTTTTTACCATATACTATTCCTAAGATCCTTGAACAAGTCTCCCAAATTGGGATGATGGCTGATATAGTAATTGGTTTGAATAATGGCTTTGAATGTCCAAGTGTTATCGATCGCTTTACTTTGCTACCAAATGTCCAAGTAATTCATTTACATACTGATGAAAAACTGGCAAATAATATCCCAGCTAAAATATTTGACAATTTAATGTGTGCTGGAAAGCCTTATTTACTAAGTAATATTGTCTGCCCTTTTTCCCAGCATAGAATATTTGTTGTGCATCAAAAAGAAGGCCTACATGCAGCAGGTAAAATTAGAGTTCTGGGTGATATTTATTGTTCTTTACTATTAAATAGCATAGAAAATGGATGGATACCTCCTGCAATATTATTTACTTTTGATGCTGAATCTCAGTTTTTAATTGAGCCAGAATATCCATTTCTAGACCTAGATTCTAATGGTTTAGAATTAATCATTAGTTACCTTAACAGGCATCCTCAAATAGATATCATTAGTGCCAGAAATAGATTTGCTGTATATCAAAAATCTATGGAAGACGGAATAGAAATTCTTCTCCCTGACTTTAGCCAAGAAATTCCTCCTATTCAATTATTTTTAGACCTTATGCATGGTAGACATAATGGTTTTAGGTGGATGCAAGGAGGAGGCACATTTGGCAGAACAGATGTACTGATTAGTTTGTTAGTTGTCGTTGCTCAATTTTATCCAGGGATAAGAGTTGAAGACACTCAACTTACAATTTTAGCTAAGTATGCAGGCTTTATATACGAAGTTTTATTAGATGTTATTTCTCTAAATAGAACTCCCAGTCCTAATGAAGTTACAATGGATAAGCCACCAAAACAAGTGTGGATTGAGCAAGTATCTAGATGGAGTTGTGGTCATTACGCATTAGAATTATGTTATGGAAAACATAATATCAGTACAATAACATCGGGTAAAATTCCTTTGTCTATTTTCACAGAATTAGTTAATTTTTTGAAAAGGCTAAAGGGAAAAGATAAATTAAATTTATATACAATATTTCACAAATTAAGAGTTTTAATTTCTGCTTTTTTAATCGGAAGATTAATCAATAAAAATAGTTTAAAACACCCAGACATATTGCAAGGTAGAGAAGCAAAAGCTTGCTGGTAAAAATAGATATTTTATGCTAAAAAAATTATAATTTGGCAAGTAAGAAAATTGATTAATTTGTTAACTCCATTTTCCAAAATAGATAATTATGCTCTTTAAGCAATTTCACTAATTAGTTTCGTATGAATATAAACTTTACTTTCGTCACATGGAGTTTCGTATTCGCTGCTAGCATCAATAGTTGCATTGGGAATCTGTTATTGAAGCGATCGCGTCTTGAAGCCCCCGATCCTGGTTTAGTATCATTGCTATTGTCCCCTTGGTTTATCAGCGGACTGGTTTTCTATAGCATAAACGTCGTGCTATTTGGCAAAGCATTAGATAAATTACCAGTTTCAACAGCTTACCCTGTCTTCGCTGGGTTGGGATTTGGGCTGATTGCTATTACTGGAAGTTGGTTTTTTGGAGAACGTCTTGGCTTGAGCCAATACCTTGGACTAGGAATAATTTTGATTGGCATCATTGTTATGTCGCGTTCTTAATTCATTAATTTCAATTTGTAATAATTACAAGTGGTAGAACCTCGACTTATTACCAGGAGTCGGGGATTTTGTTTTTCATTAATCATTGTGGATTACTTGCTATATATAAATGGTTGATTTCAGAAGATCTACGGTAACAATCACCAAAGCGATCGCGGTATTTTAATTTAAATAAATCTTAAGTTTTCAGGTTAAAAACTTTACAAAGATGAACAAACAAGGATAGATGTAGAAGCCACAGGCAACGTCCAAGCGTACTCAAGCCTAGCCTACAGCTTGTGCTTGATACTACAGCAATAGTATGACCAGCGCTGAATGTTTTCTCTTTTAGAATGTGAGAAGCCACAGTCTAGGCGTCTTTGCGTCTACGAAGTTAGGCAGAAAATCTCTTTTCTCACACTCTGGCTTCGATGGAGAATTGAGCAGTATATGGGTTTTAATCGTGGAATTTTTAAATAGTTTTTTTTCTGTTAACCAGTTTATTCCTCACGGACATTGCTACCTCTGGAAACCAGGACTGGTATGGTTGCATTTACTTTCAGATGTGTTAACTGGACTTGCTTATTATTCAATTCCAGTAATGTTAATCTATTTTGTTCGCAAACGACGAGATGTGCCTTTTGACTGGATGTTCTTGATGTTCAGCACATTTATTGTTGCTTGTGGAACTACTCATTTAATGGATGTGTGGACGCTTTGGTATCCTACTTATTGGGTATCAGGGTTAATTAAAGCTATTACCGCTTTTGTCTCCGTAGTTACCGCCTTAGAGCTTGTGCCATTGATACCCCAGGCATTAGCTTTACCGAGTCCCGCTCAACTAGAGGCGGCCAACTGCCAACTGGCAAAGGAAATTGCTGAGCGCAAACGCACTGAGGAAATTTTAAGAGAAAGCGAGCAACGCTGGCAATTAGCTTTACGTGGCAATAATGATGGAATTTGGGACTGGAATCTTAAAACTAATGAAGTTTTCTTCTCCACTCGCTGGAAGGAAATGCTCGGTTATCAAGACCACGAAATTTCTAACCATTTAGATGAAATGTTGACACGAGTGCATCCCGACGATCTCGATTGGGTAACACAAGCAGTTCAAGATCACTTTGCGAAGAAGACACCTTTTTACATTACCGAGCATCGAGTTTTATGTAAAGACGGCAGTTACAAATGGATTTTAAATCGAGGTCAAGGACTGTGGGATGAAAACGGTAATGTAGTGCGGATGGCAGGCTCACATACGGATATAACTGAGCGCAAGCAAGCAGAGGAGGCACTTAGTAGTCTACTTAATCAACTAGAAAGCATAGTTGAGGAACGGACAGCAGAGTTGACAATAATTAATCAATCATTACAGGCAGAAATTACTGGGCGTCAACAAATGGAAGCAGCATTGCGGGAAAGCGAACAGCGATTCCGGTCTGCATTCCATCAAGCTGCTGTCGGCATTGCTCATGTGGCAATAGATGGAAGATGGTTATTAGTTAATCAGAGGCTTTGTGATATTCTTGGTTACACACTCGAAGAACTAGAATTACTAACTTTTCAAGATATTACCCATCCAGAAGATCTTGAGGCTGACTTGCAATATGTTGAGCATATTTTAGCAGATCGCATTCAAACTTACTCAATGGAAAAACGTTATTTCCGCAAAGATAATTCCATTGTTTGGGTTAATGTCACTGTATCTTTAATACGTGAATCTAGCACAGAGCCAAAGTATTTTATTGCTGTAATCGAAGATATTAGCGATCGCAAGCATTCACAAGAGCAAATCAAAGCATCGCTTTTAGAAAAAGAGGTGTTATTAAAAGAAATCTACCATCGGGTGAAAAACAATTTACAGGTGATTTCCAGTTTGCTAAATTTGCAATCTGGATATATCAAAAACAAAGACGATTTGGTTATATTCCAACAAAGCCAGCAGCGAATTGCATCGATAGCTCTGATTCACGAAAAATTATATCAATCCCAAGACTTGGCAAGAATTAATTTTAGAGAATATACTCAAGATTTGGTGGTAAGTTTATTGACTGCATATGAGGTCAATGAAGATGCGATCGCCGTGACAATAAATATTGACGAGGATGTTTTACTAGGTTTAGACACAGCTATCCCTTGTAGCTTAATTATCCATGAACTTGTATCTAACTCTTTAAAATATGCATTTCCCACAGGCAGAAATGGTTCAATTAATATTGAACTTCATCTAATTGGTGACAACAACTTTCTCCTGAAAGTTAGCGATGATGGTGTTGGTTTACCTTCAAATTTTGATTTTAAAAAAATAGCATCATTAGGTTTACAATTAGTCGATGCTCTCACCTATCAGTTAGCAGGAACTATCGATATAAAAGGTGAGAATGGAGTAGAATGGCAGTTAAAATTTCCATTTATACAAATATAAAAAATCTTAATTAAGATATGACAAACGTAAAAATTTTAGTTGTCGAAGATGAAGCTATTGTTGCCAAAGATCTACAGTATCGATTAAATAAATTTGGTTATACGGTTCCTGCCATAGCTTCTTCTGGAGAAGAAGCTATTAATAAAGCAATAGAAACCTCGCCCGATTTGGTGCTAATGGATATTAGACTAAAAGGAAATATGGACGGGATAGAAGCTGCTCAAGAAATCTCTAGAGAGTTGGATATTCCAATAATTTATTTGACTGCCTATGCAGATGATACTACATTACAAAGAGCTAAAATAACCGAGCCTTTTGGATATTTACTCAAACCGTTTAAAGAAAAAGAACTACATACTAATATTGAAATAACTTTGGTTAAACACGGTTTAGAAAAGCAATTAAAAGCAAATAAAAAATGGTTGGATGCACTTTTAAAAAGTATCAGCGATGGTGTAATTGCTAGCGATTTACAAGAATTAGTCACTTTTATGAATCCTGTGGCTGAAAATTTGACTGGATGGAAACAAGAAGAAGCTTTTGGTAGAAATTCATCAGAAGTATTTAATATTGCCAATGGAGAAACTCATGACCCTATTGAAAATCCGATCGCAAAAGTCCTGCAAGATGGTACTATTTTCAATCTACCAACAGAAACAATTTTGATTGCGAGGGATGGCGCAGAAATACCAATTGATGATAGTGCTGCACCAATTAAAGATGACAAAGATAAAATTACCGGTGCTGTGTTAATATTTCGAGATATTACTGAGCGCAAAAGAGCTATGGAAGCGCGTCAAAGACAAATTGAGCAAGAGAAACTTGTGAGCCAATTAGAAGAAATAAATGAACTTAAAAATGACTTCTTGAGTTTAGTTTCTCATGAATTGCGATCGCCTCTGAGTAATATCAAAGTCATGATCCAAATGTTACAGACTTCTCGTGATACGCAGGAAAATCAGCACTATCTAGAACTCATGGATGCCGAGTGCGATCGCGAGCTAGAATTAATCAACGATTTACTAGACTTACAACGCCTAGAAAGCTCATCCTACTCCATAATTACACCTGATGCGCTGTTGTTACAACAGTGGTTACCTTGGGTAATTGAGCCATTTCAAATCCGTATTCAAGAACATCAGCAAACTCTACAGATAAATCTTCCTACAAATCTCCCACCATTGTCCTCAGACGGCACTAGTTTAGAACGAATCTTGGGAGAATTACTCAATAATGCCTGTAAATACACACCTGCGGGTGGTGAAATTATGTTCAGTGTAGGTCACAATTCTTCAGAAACACCTCCAATAACTATTATTAGTATTAGTAACTCAACAGAAATTCCAGCAACAGAATTACCACGAATCTTTGAGAAATTTTATCGCCTTCCTCATGCAGACATCTGGAATCAAGGTGGCTCAGGATTAGGCCTACCCATAGTACAGAAGTTAGTCGAACAATTGCAAGGAACCATTCAAGTAGAAAGCAGCAATGGATGGACGACATTCACCATAAGGTTACCTGATTTATAGTTTGTTGGCTTCTATCAGTTCCAAAAGCTGAGATAATTAGAATTCAGAATTCAGGAATGAGAATAAGAAAGTCAGGTCTTTAGACCCAACTCTTTCTTAAAAAGTTATCATGTTTCACGTTTATTATTCCGTAATTCATACAGAATGCCTACTAAATTCTGGCTCCTGAATTCTGAATTCTTTCTTATGAAGCACCTAATTAAATAGGAAAAATGTCATTAACTATATCTTCTGTACCACAAGGCTTTAGCGCATTTATTACTAACTTGGGAATTCGAGATACAACGGATGATTTTGTCTTGATTAAATCAGAAGTTCCTTGTGTTGCTGATGGAGTTTTCACTCAAAGCCTTTTCGCCGGGCCGAGTGTTACTATTAGCCGCGATAATTTAAAAGATTCACAAGCACAAGCAATTGTTGTCATCTCTAAAAATGCGAATGTTGCTAATGGTTCTGTTGGTATTGCTGACGCCAAAGAGGTTTTACAATTAGTTGCAGCTGAAACTGGAATTGCTGCACATAATATTGTCATAGCTTCTACAGGTGTGATTGGTAGACGTTACCCCATTGAAAAAATCCGCACCGGTTTATCAGGATTCGGAAAAAAATTAACTGCTGCTGATTTTCATGCCGCAGCTCGCGGTATTATGACCACCGATACAGTAGCGAAACTAGCTACACGCCAAATCGGAAATGCCAATTTGGTGGGAATTGCCAAAGGTGTTGGTATGATTGAGCCGAATATGGCTACCCTCCTAACTTTCTTTTTTACCGATGCTGCTATTGAAGCAAATAGTCTGCGTTCGATTTTTCGCTCTACTATCGATAAAACATTTAATTGTCTGAGTGTAGACACAGACACTTCTACAAGTGACTCCGCCGTAATTCTAGCAAATGGTTTGGCAGGCGAAGTTCCAGAAGTAGATTTTGCTAATGCATTGCAAGAAGTTGCACATGAATTAGTACTCAAAATTGCCCAAGATGCAGAAGGTGCTACTAAGATTATTCAGGTAACTGTGGATTCTGCTATTAAGTATGCACAAGCTAAAAAAGTAGCTAAAGCAATTGTCAATTCACCATTAGTTAAAACCGCCGTCTATGGAGCAGATCCCAACTGGGGAAGGGTTGCTATGGCTATAGGTAAATGTGAAGACGAACAACAAATAAATCCCGAACAAGTTGTTATCAGGTTTGACAATGTGAAAGTTTATCCTGATACTTTAACCGCAGAAAATCTGGAACAGTTGCGGCAAATTATGTCCAAAGACAAAGTAGATATTCATGTTAGCTTGAATATTGGCGAAGCTTCTGCAACTGTATGGGGTTGCGATCTTTCAGAAGGTTACATAGAAATTAATGGCAAATACTCAACTTGATTATAGGAATAATATTTGATTTGGAGAAATACACGTAGTGGGTCAAGTGGCAAGGTCATAGCCATTATTAAAACCAGGGAAAGCTTTTTCTACAAGGGCTTTGCTAATTTTGGCATAGACTCATTTAGGACATTTGACCCAGTAGGGTGCGTTACGCCACAGGCTAACGCACCAGTTAACGATTTAGGTGCGTTAGGCTACGCCATAACACAACGCCAGTTGCTACAACGGAGGGAACCTCCGCAACGCACTGGCTCCCCTACAGATACTGAGATTTTTTCAGAAATCAAATCGGACTCCTATATATTAGTTCCGCACAGATAATACAGTTTCACCTTAAAAGTCATACAAATATACGGCAGGGGAGAGAGAATTAAAGGCTAATCATTTGTATCAAGTATTTTGTGAAATGGTATAAGCTACGGGAAAAATAATTAACTATAGATTAATACTGTTTTACTTTAAGGTTGATACAGATACCTTTGTAGGGGCGCACGACTGTGCGCCCCTACCTTCTGATGTAATTGGAAACACCTATATTAATTCTGAATTCACAATTCTGAATTGTAAATTCTTACTAGTAACTATCGCTTAATTCTTACTTAATTCAAAATACACCATCGATCGCTATAACGTACCTGGCCAAAAGACGAAAGGTTATAAGTGTCACAGTAACTACATCAAAAGCTTCCTATTTACCAATTACTTGCTAAAATCAATTGACACAGGTAGTTTATATGTATTATAGTATAATACATATAATATGAGTTACATTAAGAAGACTTGCTAGCCAGTACAGCACGGTGAAAATAAACTTAACATTTGTACGCAATTAGTTGATATTACGAGAGAATTTTTTCAAAATCTCCTAGTTCAGCACAACATAACTCAATAACGCTACATAACTAGATAAATATGGATTTTGACTATTATAGAAGCAATGATGGCAGCCCTGCGAATAATACTCGTCAAAGCTTACTTGCTAGCGGTTGGCGGCCGTTTCACCGAGAATTAGACTGGGGCTTTTTATGGCATTTATTATCTCATGACTCACGCGAATTAAGCCAAAAAACTTTGAATTTAGCAAGTAATTTTGCTGATATTTTGGGACGACATAATTATGCTTGGTGGGCAAATTTATTAAATGTTGTCTCTGATAATACGCGTTACGAAATTGAAAAATTTTGGAATTACATCACACCAGATCCTCAATCACCAGATCATCGTTACAAAGATGTTTTGAGTACGGAAACACCAATAGTTCAATTTGTCAGTCGCAGCAGCATTCCCATTGATTATGTTTTGAATCGATTGCAAGAAATTACTGTATTGCGTGTTTTACATTTATTAGCTCGTCCTGATATTATTACCCAATATTACTCAGAAAGAGATTTTTACTTTCCTGTAGAAAAGTTTTTTAGTTGGGAAAGATTAGATGTTATCAATACTGTTTATGCTTACTGGTCTGAATATGACGTTTGGTTGCAAATCGATCCTTACGATCGCGGACGACGACAATATACTTTAATGGCGAGAAATTTAGCGCCATTAATTAACAAAGCAACTTACGACTTAGCAGTGATGCTGAGTGGATATCAAAGTCGTGTAGGCAAAGTTCACAGCCAATTTCCCATTCGCACATTTCCAGAAGATATCCAAAACTTTACCGATTCTGTACAGCAAACAATTCTCAATCAAAATCAGTTAGCAGTTCTTGTACATGGAGAACCAGGAACGGGTAAAACAGCTTGGACACAAGCAGTAGCAAAAGAAATTCTCGTACCTTTAGGTTTTGTAATTTTCATTTTAGATCATGATGCGATCGCTAACTTTGTCCCACCCACTTACCTAGAACGAATTTGTATTGTCATTAACGAAGCTGATAATTTAGCGCAAAATCGTGCATCTGAAGTAGCGCAATACAATAACAAAACCGAACACATTCTAAGTTTGCTGGATGGTACTTTATATCAAAGTGTAATTGATGACTCTGGTATTCAAATGCAGCAAAGGTTAGTTGTTTTAATGACTTGCAACACAACTGAAAGATTAGATCCAGCTATGTTACGGAAAGGTAGGGTGGATTTAATGTATGAGTTTACGCAACTATTTGTGTAAATTCATTTTTTATACCTCAAATCCCCGACTTCTTAAAGAAGTCGGGGATCTTGTTTATATAGATACATATTTTTATATTTGATAATAATATACTCGTTTGGATCTTACTACACTTCAATTAATTAACTCAAATTTGCAGCTTTAATGAATACAACATCAAAAAATCAACACCAAAAAACTGCTTTGATTACTGGAGCAGCTAGCGGAATAGGCTACCAATTTACCCAGATTTTTGCCCGCCATAATTATAACCTTGTTCTAGTAGATAAGAACGAACAAAAACTTACTGAAATTGCAGGCGAATTGCCAAAAAAATTTAATATTTTTGTCAAAACTTTTGCTAAGGATTTATCTAGACCAACATCACCAGAAGAAATTTTTACAGAACTACAGCAAGCATCCATCAAAATTGATGTACTGATTAATAATGCTGGTTTTGGTACTTACGGAACATTTAGTGAAACAGACCTCACCACTGAACTAAAAATGCTACAGGTAAATATAGTGAGTCTGACTCATTTAACTAAATTATTCCTCAAAGATATGCTCGAACAGGATTATGGAAAAATATTAAACGTTGCCTCAGCCGCTGCTTTTCAACCAGGGCCTCTCATGGCAGTTTATTTCGCTACTAAAGCTTATGTATTATCATTTTCAGAAGCGATCGCTAATGAATTAGAAGGTACGGGTGTCAGCGTGACTGTTCTTTGTCCGGGGCCTACGGCCTCTGAATTTCAGCAAACAGCTGCAATGGAAGACTCGAAAATTGCCAGCGTTAACAGAATGATGAAAACAGAAACCGTTGCCAGTATCGGCTATCGTGGTTTAATGACAAACAAAACTGTTGTTATTCCTGGGATGAGAAATAAGATTTTAACTCAAAGCGTCAGATTTACACCCAGAAATTTAGTTACAAAAGTCGTCAGAAGTATGCACGAACTGAAAAAGAACAAGTAGCTTGATATCTCAAAATTTTTGATGATGCAATAAAGATTCGCGGATGGGTGACGCGAATCTTTAATTTTTTCCATATTAAATAATATATTAATATAAAAGTTTTCAAAATTTAAAATATTTGATTTTTTCTGGAATTGATACTAGAGGTCTTGTAGCTAAACACGAGTGTGAGGCTTTGCAGACCAAAACTTACCAGGGAAATAAATACTTGTGAAAATTCAACAATTGATTACAGAAGCACTTAATCTACCGAATAATGCGATCGCCTATCATATCAGTCAGGAATTAGCAGCAATTTATCCGCATAAAGGACTGGTAGAAGGGAGCGATCCTACATTTAATTTAGAGAAGTTTGCTACGGTAAACCTTTGTAATCTTCAAGATAATATCTTTATCCATAACCAGATTACGACTAACTGGGATGGGATGGAGGAAGAAATTTACAATCATACCGAAAATGCCAGTTTTGAAGTTACATGGCAAGGTTACAAACTCGATATTTTATTAATGAGTTGGCAAGAAGGTTATTGTAAAACTCGATATTACTGGATTTTGGCTGATAATAAAGAAATAGCTGAAAAATTTTTTGTTGATGTTTGTGATTGGAATTCCGAAATCCGTGATGAAGTTTTAGTCTTTGAAGATGGTTATTGGGAAAAAAACCAAGATTTATTTCAATCCATTAAGGGTGCGACTTTTGATAATCTGATTTTACAGGGTAACCTCAAGCAAGATATTCAAGATGACCTGAATACATTCTTTGCATCCCGCGAAACTTACGCAGCTTATGGTGTACCTTGGAAGCGGGGTATTTTATTCATTGGTTCGCCGGGAAATGGCAAAACCCATACAGTAAAAGCATTGATTAATCAAATGCAACAACCTTGCTTGTACGTGAAAAGCTTTAAGTCTGAGTATGACACTGATAGCGAAAATATTCGCAAAGTATTCAAACAAGCTAGGCAATCAGCACCTTGTATTTTGGTACTAGAAGATATCGATTCTCTGTTGACTGATGAAAATCGCTCTTTCTTTTTAAATGAATTGGATGGCTTTGCTTTGAACGAAGGGATCGTCACCATTGCAACTACAAATCATCCAGAACGTTTAGATTCAGCAATTAGCGATCGCCCCAGTCGCTTTGACCGCAAATATCACTTTGAATTACCAGATATCGAAGTTAGACAAGCTTACATAGCATTATGGAATCAGAAATTAAAAACTGTAATGCAGCTGTCTTACGAAGCTATAAATCATATAGTTACACTGACAGATGGCTTTTCTTTTGCATATCTAAAAGAACTATTTCTCTCATCAATGATTCGCTGGATGGGAACTCTAGAAACCGGGGTAATGGAGAAAATTATGCTATCTCAAGTTGCAGTTTTGCGAGAACAAATGAGCAGCACAACTATTACTAGTGAAGCCTCAGAAAATTAGAATGAAAGTTAATAAATTTCAAAATCCTACTGAATTTTATGCCAGGGTAAAAGACTACTTGCTGAATCAGGAAGGGCTACATAACTTACTGTTGGGAATTAGCCATACCTTGATTGAAAATCCCGAACGCTTTGACGAAAAGCCTTATTTGGCAACAGTGGAAGAAAATGGAGATATTGTGGCTGTAGCGATGAGAACACCACCTAGACTATTGCTACTCTCACAAATAAAAGATTTTCAAGCAGTAGAATTACTCGCCCAAGATTTATCTATCTCCTACCCATCACTACCAGGAGTAAATGCTCCCACAAATGAAGCACAAGCTTTTATTCTGGCGTGGCATTCGCTGACTGGTCAATCCTACCAGTTAAAACTAGCCTTGCGTATCTTCCAATTAGAAAAAGTAAAACCAATTTCTCAAGTTGCAGGTTATTTATGTCTAGCCAGAGATAAAAACGGAGAACTTTTGAAAAATTGGTATGAAAGCTTTTCTTTAGAAGCTTTGGGCGAGATTGAATCAGATGCAGAACGCTGGGTTCAACGAGTTTTGCACCAAGGTACTGCTTACCTTTGGCAGGATGAAGTACCAGTTTCAATAGCTTGTCATGTTGGAAACACGCCCAATGGTGCGCGGATTAGTATAGTTTACACACCGCCAGAGTATCGCCGTAGAGGCTACGCTAGTGCTTGCGTGGCAGCTTTGAGTCAGACTTTACTAGATCGAGGAAATAAATTCTGTTTTTTATTCACGGATTTGGCAAATCCAACATCCAATCATATATATCAAGAAATTGGTTACCAGCCAGTGAGTGATTGGCATAATTACTCGTTCGTCTGAAAATAAAAAGCAAGAATCTTTAATAGTGCCGTCGATGTCTCAACATAGCTTAGTTAGCATAACCGATGTCCAAGCAGCACAAGCGCGACTTTTGGGAATTTCCCATCGCACACCCGTGCTGACTTCTAGAATTATTAACGATCGCACTCATAGCCAAGTATTTTTTAAGTGCGAAAATTTTCAACGCACCGGTTCATTTAAATTTCGAGGTGCATACAACGCCTTAGCGCAACTATCCCAAACACAAAAACAAACAGGCGTTCTCGCTTATTCATCGGGAAACCATGCCCAAGCCATCGCCTTAGCTGGACAACTATTAAATATCCCCACCACCATTGTTATGCCTGACGATGCACCAGCTGTCAAACAAACTGCCACTCGCAGTTATGGTGCAGAGGTAATTTTGTACGATCGCCAAACAACAAACCGCGAAGAATTAGCCCAAAATTTAGCAAGCGATCGCCATCTGACACTGATTCCGCCTTACAATCATCCCCATGTAGTTGCAGGACAAGGTACAGCAGCTTTAGAACTAACTCAAGAAATTGGCGAATTGGATTTGTTATTAGTTTGTTGCGGTGGTGGTGGCTTACTTTCCGGTAGTGCGATCGCCACCAAAGCACTTTTACCTGATTGTAAAGTAATCGGTATAGAACCGGCACTTGCCGACGATGCCACCCGTTCCTTTCACAGCAAAACCCTGCAAACTGTCAAAAATCCTAACACCATAGCTGACGGCGCCCGCACTCCTAGCCTTGGCCAAATCACTTTTCCCTTAGTTCTGCGCTACGTCGATGATATGGTAACCGTATCTGAAGAAGCGATCGTTCGTACCATGTTTTTCTTATGGGAACGCCTGAAAATTGTCGTCGAACCCACTGGAGTACTCGCCGCCGCTGCCTTACTCGAAGGTGTGGTAACAGCACCACAAGCCAAGATTGGTGTCATCATCAGCGGTGGAAATGTAGATTTGGCACAAGTTGGTAAATTGTTTTCTCAGCGTTAATGAAGGGACTGGGTAAAGAGGGTAAAGCTTACGTAAAAATTTAATCTATCAAACCGCAGAATGAATTCTGAATTCTCTCTAAAAATTTGCCCAAAGATAGTAAATCAAGGATTTTTGCTAAAATCATTTACATATGTTAACATTGTTTCCTTAATTTTAGGTGCAATTACTCAATATGACCCTCATGAAGGCTGTTCTCAAAGATTCAGAGCAAGTAACTCGGTTCTTTTCTCACCTTCAATTTGATGGAAATAAACTCAATCATCAACCAGGTAGTGTATTGGGAAGTACAGCGCTGATTGCGGGAACCACGGTCGGGGCTGGAATTCTCGCCCTACCAGCTGTCACCCTGCCTTCAGGAATTTTGCCATCGACATTTGGGTTGGTTGCTGTTTGGCTCTACGCTTTAATTTCAGGTTTGCTGATTGCAGAGGTGACTTTAAACACCATGCGTCTAGAAGGGCGGCCGAGTATAGGCCTGTTGGGAGTCGTTGAGAAGACTCTGGGAAAGTTGGGGGCGCGAATTGCTAGCAGCGCATATTTATTTATGCACTATGCTCTGTTGGTAGCATACATTACCCAAGGCGGAGAGATTTTAGGAACTGCGATCGCAAATCTTTGGGGCGTGCAGAACTTATTGCCAACATGGGTGGGTACAACGGCTTTCACACTCATCTTTGGTGGTGTAATGTATGTTGGGCGAGAAAAGTTTATTGAGAAATTAAACAGCGCCTTTGTGGCAATTGTCATTGTTTCTTTTTTGGGACTTTTATTACTAGCAGGAGGGCAAGTTAAGAGTAGCCAATTCTTCACTCAGAACTGGAGCGCCCTTGGTAGTGCTGTTTCAGTTATGTGTGTCGCAATGTTTTATCAAAACATTGTACCGGTGGTTGTGACGCAACTTGAAGGAGATGTCCGCAAAATTCGTCGATCTATCTTGATTGGTTCGTTGATTCCCCTAATCATGTTCTTGGCGTGGAATGCTGTAATTTTGGCCAGCGTCAGTCCCGATCTGGTAAATAACACGTCTGTTGGCAAAACTGTTTTTGACCCACTACAAATTTTACGAGCCGGTGGCGCAGGAGAATGGTTAGGAGTGCTAGTATCGGTGTTTTCAGAGTTTGCGATCGTCACATCATTTATTGGATTTGTATACGGATTGTTGGATTTGTTCAAAGATATTTTTCTCATTGCACAGGGCAAAGTATCTACTCGCCTACCCCTTTATTCGCTAGTTCTTTTCCCTCCGATGACTCTCGGTACCCTCAATCCCAGCATCTTTTTTACTGCCCTAGATTACACAGGAACATTCAGTATCTCAGTCTTAGGTGGAATTATTCCAGCATTAATGACTTGGAAGCAACGTCAAGAACAAAAAAACTCGAACAGCATTCATCAACCACTCGTTCCTGGCGGCAAGTTGACACTGATTGCGATGATTGCAGTGGCATTAGTCCTCATGATTAGACAAATTATGTCAATTTACACAAATTAAAACTACCAGCTAAAATTGTGATGTAGTATATAAATGCAAGTCTGTAGTATCAATAATCCTAACCGCAATCAAATGAGTGATTCTCGACTCATCAAAATCAGCAAATATCTCAGCAAATATCTGCGGCACACGCCAGATGCAATTGGAATTGAACTTGCTCCTGGTGGTTGGGTTGCTGTTGATAAACTACTTACAGCTTGTGCAAAAAACAAGTTTCCCATTAGCCGCCAAGAATTAGAGTTAGTAGTTGCATCTAACGAGAAACAACGCTTTTCTTTTGACTCTACAGGTACTATGATTCGTGCTAATCAAGGACATAGTGTAGAAATCGATTTACAATTAGAACCTGTTATCCCCCCAGATCGGCTTTATCACGGTACGGGACACAAATCTGTAGAGTCAATCCTCAAAACAGGACTTTGCAAAATGTCGCGTCACCACGTTCATTTATCGAAGGATATTGCTACAGCCCAGAACGTGGGAGCAAGACATGGGAAACCTGTAGTTTTTATCGTAGATGCTGCGGCAATGCATCAGGGTGGTTACATTTTTTATTGTTCTGACAATGGTGTTTGGTTAGTGGATAGCGTGCCACCTGAATATCTACAAAAAATTTCTACTTAAAAAGGCCGATTCCCTACTCCTATGCGGGAGTAAATAAAGTTCAAAAATCAAGCAAATTACTCGATAGCTCATTGTTAGCAATAAGAGTGTAACTTTTATTGCCAAAAACTTAGCTATTGTTTGCTAACAATCTTAGATTCAAAGAAAGTACGCTAACGAAGCTTGAGTTGAATACCTATATCTTATGGTAGAAGGAAAACAGTATTATAATTTCTAAGCTAGTTAGTAACTTTTCTGATGGATTAATTTATGCTGAACATTATTGCTTGGATAATTCTAGGTTTGATAGCTGGAGCGATCGCAAAAGCTATCTATCCCGGCCGTCAAGGTGGTGGAATCGTTGCAACTATGGTATTAGGTATCGTAGGTGCTGTAATTGGCGGAATTTTAGTTACTCTTTTAGAGACGGGTAGATTTCAATTAGCTGCCGCATCCCTCAGCATCCCCGGTATAATTGTCGCCATAATTGGTGCAATCATCGCTATCTTTATATGGAATTTAGTGGCTGGTCGTGCCAGCTATTAATTGAATCAAATTGCTACAAAAATTACGATCGGAGTCAAGCTTTTAGCCAATTTTGCCCCAATATAAAAACTCCACTTTCCAAAATTAGTGGAGTAATTAATGTCAGACTACCTGTAATAAATCAGCACTAAAATTACGGTTGACATTCCAGAAGCTAAACTAGCTTAAAGCCTTCTTAATTTCATCTTTGATGTTTTCTACAACGTGAATACCTTCAGCTTCGGCTTGCTTTGCTTGCCCTTCAACTTTATCCTGAGGATTGCCAGTTAATTCACCCACAACCTCTTGAATTTTTCCTTCAATATTTTTTGCAGTAGCTTCGATTCTTTTTTCGGCACTCATGGTTTTATCTCCGGCTTGTAGTTGATTAAGCTACTAATAAATTTATTAGTAATGTATTGTTTTTTACTTCCTTCAAGGGAGAGAAAAGTTACATAAAGTCTAGTATCTTAAGATAGATACCAGATGGTGCAGCAGCATTTAGTGTAAAATATGAATAATCAATGAATAAAACTTATATATCTTGAAGAAAAAGCACAATGCAATCAGGAGATAGATATATAGGGGCGTATAGTTGTACGCCCCTATCGCTGATTTATATGTTGCTTAACAACCTAGATATGTAGATATCGCTTTGCTAATTTCAATAAAAGGAAAGTCAAGGAGTGGCAACAAAACGTCATAAAAACATCTGGAAAAGTGAGATTAATGACATCATTCGGGGTGCGTGTGGAGGTTTTTTATTTGGCATACCTTTGCTGTATACAATGGAGGTATGGTGGATTGGCTCGCTGGCAAAACCACAACTGATGATGATGGCGATCGCACTGATGTTTATTGTGGTTTTCTTGCTCAATCAAACAGAAGGTTTTCGTAAACGCAGATATACTTGGCAAGCTCAACAAGCCGCAATGGATACGGTAGAAGCAATAGCGATCGGAATAACTTGCTCTACCTTTGTGCTGCTATTATTGCGAGAATTGACACTAGAAACCTCCCTAAGAGAATCTTTAGGTAAAATTATCTTTGAAAGCGTACCTTTTACTCTTGGCGTAGCATTAGCCAACCAGTTTTTGGGAGATACTAGAAACGCCGATGGCAAGGAAACACCGCCTGCAAAAGATGATGAAGCGAAGAAAAATGAGAATGAAATAGACGCTACCTTAGCAGATATAGGTGCAACCTTAATTGGTGCGATCGTCATTGCATTTAACATTGCCCCAACAGATGAAATTACCATGTTAGCCGCCGCCGCTTCACCGCTTTGGGAATTAGCAATTATCGCTGCATCTTTACTGATTTCTTATGGCATCGTATTTCAGGCAGGTTTTTCTGACCAGCGAAAGCGAAGACAGCAGAAAGGAATTTTTCAAAGGCCATCTAGCGAAACCATCATGTCTTATCTAGTATCACTACTAGCAGGTGCTTTTATGCTGTGGTTCTTTCAAAAGTTGACTCTTAGCGACCCCTGGACAATGTGGTTAGACCACACCTTAATGTTAGGTTTACCTGCAACCATTGGCGGTGCAGCTGGTAGGTTAGCGATATGACTAAAACAGAAGAAAAACCAAAGCGTTCCTTTGCTGAGTGGGTAACATTCACTATTGCCTCGTTTATCCTAGCCATCATTGTCAGTTTAGTAGTCTACACTTGGCTAAACGAAAAAAACCAACCTCCTATTATTTCTGTCAGTAAAAAAGAGACAATCCGCGAAATTAATGGGCAATTTTATGTACCTTTTGAAGTCGCAAATACTGGAGGAGGTACAGCCGAGTCAGTTCAAATTATTGCTGAGTTAGTAATTGATGGCGAAGTTGCAGAATCAGGAGAACAACAAATTGACTTTTTATCTAGTCGAGAAACAGAAGAAGGTGCATTTGTATTCAGCCAAAACCCCAGCAAAGGTAAATTAAATCTGCGTATTGGTAGTTATAAATTGCCATAATGCAAGAGAATTCAGGAGTCAGAATTCAGAATTCAGAATCTTAGATTCGTAGTAGCGCGGCAAGCTTAATTTGCTAGGTTGAGTAATTATCAAAATAATTTTATTTTGGATTGTCTAAATTTTTGGAACCTAAGGTTTTAAATTTGACGAACTGCTACAAATAATATAAGTGTTTAACGAGACTTTATATTACAGCAACTTGCAGTTGAATAGACCACAGTAGGGGCACAACATTGTTGTGCCCTTACGATAATTTAGTATTCAAGCATGTATTTCATCCAAATGAAAAGCGCTGTAAACGCGATCGCATCAAGCCAGATGCACTAAAATAATCCTAATCTAAAATCTAAAACTCTATTATATCAAGTTCGCTTAATTACTTATAAATTCTGAAACACCCCACCCGCCTTACGGCACCCTCCCCTTGCTAAGGGGAGGGTTGGGGAGGGGTAACGCCAGGACTGCAATCATAACTAATCATCCGAACTTGATATTAGAAGTTATAATTTATCTACTGTTAAGACTTGTTCTACAAAAGACTCTACCCATTGCAAATATTGTGAACCTGCGACTAATGCGGTATCGTTATGCTCCGCAGTTGGAACTAAAAATAATTGCTTTGGTTCGGGAGCAGCAGCATAAAGTTTTTGGCTCATGAAAGAAGGCACAGCCAAATCGGCAACACCATGAATGAATAAAACAGGCACTTTTAAGTTTGGCAATTTTTTAATTGATTCAAATCGCTGTGTCAAAATTAAATCTACAGGAAACATCCCAAACTTTTTTCGATAAGCAATCAAATCGCCAATGGATGTAAAAGAGCTTTCCACGATTAGACCAGCAGCTTGTGGGTGTTTCACTGCTAAATCAATGGCGATTGCACCCCCCAAAGAATGACCATAAATAAAAATTTGCTTGGGTGGAATTTGTTGTTGTACCAAGTAATTCCAAGCTGTGGCTGCATCCTCATAAACCTGCTTTTCATTGGGAAAACAACCTTCACTGCGGCCATAACCCCGATAATCAATCAGCAATACCGAAAATCCTAACTGATAAAATCGATTGGCATGAGCTATGTTTGCACCAATATTAATACCGTTACCGTGCAAATATAGCAACACCTTGGCATTTGGTTGCTTGGTTTTTATCCACCAACCATAAATGTGCTCTACCTTACCTGTTTTAACAGCTACAGGTAACCAAACTTCTTCGTAAGCGAGATTAAAAAACTCTGGTGTCTTTTCAATCACAGCAGTGGGAAAGAAGATGAATCGAGTTTGGCTAATAAAAAGGAATAGACAGATACCCAAGTAGGTAAAGATTGTAATTATCCCAGCCCAAAGTAGCAATCGTATAAATACTGGTATTATAAATTGCAGGTTATAATTCATTTAAGTCTGAAAATATTTGTTTTTTGAGTGCTTATTATAACAGGATAAATACTTACCACAACTGCTTTAGCATCTTAAAATGAACAATTAAGCCATAATGAAAAAATTTTATCTGAAAATCAAATATTTAGTAAATTTACGTATGCAAGTTTAAGTCTTCATCAATGAAAGTAGAATTAGCCCATACCAGGAGAAGACTGTGACACCCTTAAACGAAGCTCAACTAGAGCAACTAAAGGAAATAAGCACACACTTGCGACAAGTAAGACAACAAAAATCCATAGCCATCGAAGAAATAAGTGAAAAAACAATGATTCGATTAGGCGTTTTGGAAGCATTAGAACATGAGCGATTTGAAGAACTGCCAGAGCCTATTTTTCTTCAAGGATTTATCCGTCGTTATGGAGATGCCTTAGGGCTAGATGGAAATGCTTTATCGCATATGCTGATAATCAATGTTGTTCGCAAAGACTCTAAAAATACTCATAAGAATTTAGATAAAAAACGAAATACATACATACCTCTTGTTGTGACCTATATTTTATTATTAGTAAGTGCATCTGCTGGTCTTCTCCATACACTTAATCCACGCCTTACAGCTGAATCAGTGATTCCAGAAGATAACGATGGGCAGTCGCTAGTTAGTAATCAGTGAGGGCAAACAGCGTATGGGGAAAGGGAAAAGGGTATGGTTCGACAAGCTCACCAACCGGGGAAAAGGGGAAAGATTAAATTTATTCCTTTTCCCTTTAACTTTTAACCTTTTCCCCTGCCTCATGCCCCATGCCCATTAAGATATTTGCGGTTTACGCAGATGCCAATTAGTGGATTGCTCATAAGCATGAGCTACTTGAAAAAGTTGGTCTTCTCTTAACACATTACCAATTAGCTGTAATCCTACGGGTAACCCTTGGTCGTCAAAACCACATGGCAGACTTATGCTAGGTAACCCAGCAAGATTAACGGGAATAGTCATTAAGTCATTTAAATACATACTTAAGGGGTCAGTAGTTTTTTCCCCTGCTTTGAATGCTGTAGTGGGAGATGTGGGACAAACTAACACATCAACCTTACCAAAAGCCCTTTCAAAGTCTTGCTTAATCAATGTGCGGACTTTTTGAGCCTTCAAATAATAGGCGTCGTAATAGCCAGCGGAAAGCGCGTAAGTACCGATCATAATCCGGCGTTTGACTTCTGTGCCAAAGCCGGTAGCACGGGTACGAGTGTACATCGATAGCAGATTATCGGCATCAGCAGCCCGGTAACCGTATTTAACGCCATCGTAACGAGCTAGGTTAGCTGATGCTTCCGATGGGGCGATGATGTAGTAAGTAGGTAAGCCGTAGCGAAAGCGAGGACAGGAAATTATATGAATTTCTGCTCCCAAACTTTGTAGTTGGTCAACTGCTTTAGTAACAGCTTGTTCGACAACAGAATCTAGACCTTCGCCAAAAGTTTCTTTGATGATGCCAATTCTGAGCTGACCTCTTGGTTTAAAGTCCGGTTTGAAGCTAGCAGCGTAGTCGGGAATGGGAACTTTGAGGCTAGTGGAATCTTTGGGATCGTAACCTGCGATCGCATTCAATAATATCGCAGTATCTTCTACTGTGTTTCCAAATGGCCCGATTTGATCTAAAGACGAAGCATAAGCCACCAAACCATAACGCGAAACTAAACCATAAGTCGGTTTCATTCCCACAACACCGCAAAAAGACGCAGGTTGGCGAATCGAACCGCCAGTATCAGAACCGAGAGCAACCACACATTCTTCGGCTGCTACCGCCGCTGCGGAACCACCAGAAGAACCACCTGGAACTCGTGATAAATCCCAAGGGTTAGCCGTAACTTGGTAGGCGGAGTTTTCTGTGGAACTACCCATCGCAAACTCATCTAAGTTGGTTTTACCCACCATCACCGCCCCAGCATCTACCAGTTTTTGTGTCACCGTTGATTCATAAGGTGGTACAAAATTTTCCAAAATCCGGGAACCGCAGGTAGTAGGAATCCCCTTAGTACACATATTGTCCTTAATTCCTATAGGAATCCCTGCTAACAGCCCAATTTGTTCTCCCGCAGCGATTTTGGCATCCACAGTACCCGCCTGCTCTAATGCCCGTTCTGCCGTCACACATAAAAAGCTGTGTAATTTTGGCTCTAACGCTTGAATGCGCTCTAAAGCTTCTTGGGTAATTTCAACAGCAGAACGTTCTTTTTTTACTAGCTGTTCGTGCAACTCGCGGATGGATGCCATGATTGCTCTCTTTGTGACTCAAGTCCTTGATTTTAGTACATATTGAATGGATTGGGGAGTAGGGCATTGGGCATAGTGAGACAAGGAGAGAAGTCTGAGCGCCGGCTTCCGGCGATGGCTTCTCCTGTCGGAGACGCTGCGCGAACGCCAACGTCTTCTCTTCGAGACGCTGCGCGAACGACGAACGGAACTTCGGACAGACAAGGAGACAAATTGCAACAATTCTTTCCGCTTGTCGTCTTCCAATGCCCAATGCCCTATGCCTAAATACTTTACTAAGCGGATTAATATGTATTGAAATGTGTTTAATAAGCTTTAAAAACACCAATTATCTGCTTATTAACTGTTTATTTATTCGTTTATTAAACTTTTGATATATTGTGATTAATTTTGTGTAAGAGTATAGCAATGTTTTCTAGCGTTAAAGAGTTGTATTATCAGTAATACCAAATATACAAATTTCATCATTCGATCAATTAATTAATTTTGGTTGCAAAATTTGTTTTGAGAGGGGGTAGGATGGTAAAAATACTAACACGCAAATATATAGGCAGACAAAATGTCTATGATATTGGGGTTGAACGCGACCATAATTTTGCGATTAAAAGCGGTTTAATAGCTTCTAATTGCTTCAATAAATCCCATTCAACTGCCTACGGCTATGTAACTTATCAAACAGCATATTTAAAAGCTAATTACCCATTGGAATATATGGCGGCACTGTTGACGGCGAACAGTGGCGATACAGATAAGGTACAAAAATACATTACTAACTGTACAAATATGGGTATTCCCATAGATCCGCCAGATATTAATCGTTCTGGTATTGATTTTACGCCGACGGCAGGAAAGATTTTGTTTGGATTTTCAGCCGTGCGTAATGTGGGACAAAATGCGATCGCTAGTATTTTGTCAGCCAGAAATGAGACGGGAGAGTTTAAATCTCTAGCTGATTTTTGCGATCGCGTCGATTTACGTGCAGTTAACCGCCGCACTTTAGAGTCACTCATATACTGTGGAGCCTTTGATAAAATTGAACCTAACCGTCAACAGTTAATTCATGACCTAGAATTAGTATATGATTGGGCACAATCTCGTGCTAAAGATAGAGCCAGCGGTCAAGGGAATCTCTTTGACTTATTAGGCGATGGATTTTCTCAGACTCAAAATAAAAGAGTAAATAATGCCTTTGAAATTGCTCCTAAAGCTAAACCTGTGGCGGATTTTCCTCCACAAAAGAAGTTACAGATGGAGAAAGAATTATTAGGTTTTTATGTCTCAGATCATCCACTCAAATCTTTACGGCAAATAGTACCACTTTTGACTCCAATTAATCTTTCACAGCTTGGAGAGCAAAGGGAAGATACAAGACTTTGTGCAGTTGTCATGTTGAATAATGTCAAAAAGGTTGTTACCAAAAAAGGCGATCAGATGGCAATTTTGCAAATAGAAGACCTAACTACACAAGTAGAAGCTGTAGTCTTTCCCAAAACTTATGAACGCATTAGTTCCCTACTCCAAGTTGATACCAGATTGATTATTTGGGGAAAAGTAGATCGGCGTGACGAGCAAACTCAATTTATCGTTGAAGATGGAGAACCAGTAGAAACAGTTCAAATGGTAATGGTGGAATTAAATCCCCAGCAAGCAGTTAATATTGAAGAACTACATCGATTGAAAACAATTTTGCAAGAGCATTCACCAGACAAAGAAAAGGCAAAAATGCCAGTAATTGGAGTTATACAAACTGAAAATTCGCGTAAACTTGTTCGCTTGGGTTGGCAATTTTGCGTACAAGATTCTAGAATCGCTGTTCAAGCTTTACAAAACGCTAGATTTCCTGCTCATATCAAATCGCTGACTAGTAGCTGATATTAAAGTAAAAAGTCCATCAGTACTGAAAGTACATAAAGTTAGCAGTTTTACTCGACTGTCAACAGTAAATTGCCTTAAGTATTTTGGATTTTAATAGTTTTTTTCGTTACTTATGCGGATGAAATTTCTCTTAAGAAAGTGGTATCTTTTTATGCCATGAACCTTGAGGCTGCGACTGGGGGAAGGAGTTATAACTTGATGATCGTCAACGACCTGCATAAATTTGTCTCATACTGTAAAAGAATTCAACCCCAAACTCAGGAAGACATTAAAAAATTTTTTGAAGGGGTGCTGTTGTTTCCTTATGATAAGGAACTCTTGTTGCAGGCTTATTTATTTTTGAATATTAGAGACTTGTTTCCCTCATGCGCTGAATTATTGTTGTTTGAAAAATCACCAATATCAGATTATACCGATTTGGGTAAATGTGATTTTGTTTACCTAACGTATAAAGGCAGCCTGTTTTTAATTGAAACTAAGTTTATCGATACAGAAGCAACAGGAGCAACAGAAAGAAAAAGAAGAAATAAACACAGAAATAAAGTATTTGAGCAAGTCATTACTTTAAAAGGTCGATTTAGCGAATATTGGAATATTAGGCTAGACCAATTAGAATGCGGAGTCTTCACAACAGATCCAGAAGTTGCTTGGCGAGGAAATGGTGTGAATGTCATATCGAAATCAATATCTATAGAGCATTTGGAAAAATGGCGAAGAAGTTATCATACTGTTGAAAAAGGTATTGAAGTAAGCAAACATTATTAATTTCATCTGAAAATTCATTCTCTATCAATATAAGTTTGCTCTATGGCAATCATATTTGATTTCATATTCCCAGTGTTAAGACCCCCGACTTATAAAAGAAGTTAGGGGTCTAAGTTTTAAATTGCGATCGCTAACACTAGTATTCAATCAAACCAACTAATAAAAAGAATTTTATCCTTGTTCAATCATCAGTATCTTTGGCCCGGAAAATATGTCAGATTACTGGAATAAGTACCAAACGTCTGACAGGAAAACCACAAAAAATGAGAATTTGGGCTACTACTGCTGTGCTAGCTTCTTCTTGGCTATTATTTGACATCATAGCTTCTGAGCCAATCAGCGCTACTTATGTTGTAGTACAAAATGCCGCACAATTTCCTACGCCAACAAGCTTGAAAAAGATTACTGTTAGTAACGCCGAGTTTGGGTTGAAAAGAGTTGACGCCAAAGGTAACGTTACCATTTTTAAGACAAAAACAGTGCCACTCCAGGAAGGAAACGCCTACGGATGGCGAATTAAACTCAAAAATTACCAAGGTGAAGTCAAATGGCGTGAAGTCTTGCGTTTACCAAAACCTCCAGAAACTTGGGGTACAGATAACGGTGAAAACTTCTCAATTTCCGCAGACGGTACAACATCGGTAACGCGGCGCACACAGTCTGCACCCGACGGCACAATTGAGAATTTCTGGACGATCGCTCCTGGCGATCCACTTGGTAAATATAAAATAGAAGTCTACGTTGATGACCGTTTAATTAATACTTTCGAGTTTGAAGTTATTCCAGTCAAGCGGATATAAAAGGGACTGGGCATGGGGCAAACAAGAAGTGTGGGAGGGGTGGGAGGTGTGGGAGGATGGGGAAGAAATCTTTCCCCCCACACTCCCCACACTCCCCACACTCCCCACACTCCCCACACTCCCCACACTTCCCTATCCCCTCATCTCCCCTGCTCCCCCTGCACCTCTGCCCCTCTGAGGAGTATCTTAAAGATAGAAGTTCGATTTTATTGGGTGGCGATCGTGAATACCGAGGAATTCTTGCGATTGATGGAAAAACAGCGCCCATGTCCTCAGACATTGCCAAAAGCGCTGCAAGCAATGTGGTATGAAAAGAAAGGCGATTGGAGCAAAGCTCATGAAATAGTTCAAGATGCCAGCGATGCTGATAGTGCTTGGGTTCATGCTTACCTGCACCGCAAAGAGGGCGATTTGAATAATGCGCGTTACTGGTATCAACGCAGCGGCCAGCAAGAGTTTGCAGGAGGGCTAAGTCAAGAATGGGAACAAATAACTTCTATATTGCTGAAAAAGGTCAATGTCATGCATGGATGCTGAGGAATTGAAAAGGCGTTATGCCGGAGGAGAGAGATATTTTCCAGCCCTCAACTTAAGTAGGTACAAGTTTATTGGAGCCTACTTACCTGGAATTAATTTATGGGGATGTGACTTGAGTGGAGCTAATTTAGCTAAAGCCAAACTCTGGGGAGCAGATTTGAGTAGAACTAACCTAGCCAGAGCGAATTTGACTAGGGCGAATTTGAGCGGTGTCAAACTCAATGAAGCGAATCTCCGGGGAGCTAAACTCCAACATGCCAAGTTATATGGAGCAAATCTGACTGGTGCTTACTACGATGAGAGTACCCGTTTTTCTAAAGGTTTTGACCCCATCAGCCAAAATATGCAGAAGATGTGAAAAAGACTGCTAAGAAATTCTGGCGTTGCTAAATAGGGGGATGATTGAGGCTGAGGCAAAGAGAAGTCGGAACGCTGGCTTCCAGCGAATTGAACTTCTCTTAAGAGAGACCCTGCGCGAACAGGGGAGGTAAAAACACACCAGACGCGCAGATTATATGGTCGAGCCAAAAATTCCAAAATCATCCCGCAATTATACAACGACGGAATTCTTTTTTAAAGACAGATTGTTCAAAATTTTGGTGTTGCTAATTCTAAGTGTGATTTCTTTAGAGACAATTCGTGAATTGCTTCTACAAACAAGATTATAAATTAGATGGGCAGCAAATCATACTGAATTTCAGCAATACCAAAACTTCATTTTTTTCCTGTTCAGCCAGAGAATATTTTATGTATGGGTTAATGTCTCAAATTTATGGTTTATCCTTTTGAAGTTATGCGTCCTTATGAGAACATTTCGCAATGTTTTCGACTTCATCTAATTTGCCGATCGCTAATTATTTGACACGTCCTAATTACAAGGATTAAATGTGAGAATAGTTTGGAGATATTTTGCCTGCGATCGCTGTTGCATAATCTCGAATCCTATTGTAGCAATCTGTCTTCTGCGACAAGGACGATGAATAAAATCTAAACAAGCGCTTACTAATTTCTCGTAGTCTGCAAATACCATTCCTGATGAAAATGGAGCTTCTGCGGCTGGATCTAATCCACGTTCAGAAATCACAAATTTTTGATTAGCCAATAAATAAGAAACACGTGCTATTTCAAATAATTTGCTTTCGCAGGTATGTATATTGATAACTATCTTGGCACGGCTAATAAATTTATCTCGTTCTTCACCATATACGCCGTAAAGTGCAACAGTATTTAACCCATGAGCTTGAAGCGTTCTAATAATAGATAAACGTTCTTTAGTCAGCGAACCATAAAATAGTACATCAATATCTTGTTGTGCTTCTGGAATTTGATTTATACGAGTTAATTGGGGTACATAGCCAATTGGTAAATGGCTAACATTAGTAATTTCCAATTTAGCAAGTTGTAAGATATTTTCTTGGCTGTAATCCCAGAGACGATATTGACGAAATAATTTCAATAAAGCTGGAGTTAACCATTGCGAACCTTGGTAAATCTGCTCTAGATTATAGAGAATTGTATCAGATGGTAGAGTCACTGGATACCACGAAAGAAGATTTGCACCTAAAACAATTAATTGGCGATCGCCTAAATTTGTTACCGTAGTCAATATCGAATCATGACCCAATTCTATTAACCCATAGTGAATACTTTCCGCAATTTCTTGAAAGGCTGCACTATGAGGATAATCAGATGGTTTAATAATCGAGACTGCAAATTTCATAAATCACGGTTTTTTAATTCAAATTACAGCAGATTTCAAGTTAATCAACTACGCAATCTAAATCCTAAAGCTAGACCGAAACCATATTTTCATTCTGAATTCTGCTAGCTCGGCGATTTGCTAATATCGCTCACTTGTATTGTTTGTGGCGGTTTACCACTAGCATAAATCTCCCACATAGCAGAGTAGGCTTGTTCTAAATTGCGGGTAAATCGTGGTGTATCAAACAGCGGATAAATAGTACGATTTTGTGCTAATCTTTGTTTGAGTTCCTGCAATACCGTAGGAGAATGAGCTAAATTTATTGCCAATTGCTCGTATTCTTCTAAGTTATTAGTAACTAAGTCTGGTAAGCCAATTGCTGTTAGTAAACTAGCAGCAACACGAGAAGCAAATGTTTTTCCTATACAGGTGAGAACTGGTAACCCTGCCCATAAAGCATCACTAGCAGTAGTGTGAGCATTACAATATAAAGTGTCTAAAAATAAGTCTGCTAATTGATGCCGCGCTAAATGTTCTGCTTTGGTATGATATTGAGCAAAAATTAAGCGATCGCTATCAATTCCCCGCGCTTCGGCTTCTCTTTTAAGATTATCCTCAGCAGCAGGAAATCTCACAAGCAACCACAGGACACTTCCCGGAACTGCGGCGAGAATTCTCATCCAAACATCGAAAATTTGCGGTTCAATTTTATAGTTGTTGTTGAAGCAGCAAAAGACAAAACCCGCCTCTGGTAAACCATACTGAGAACGAGCCACGGGAGTCGAAGCAATAGCTTGTTGGCGATCGTTGACTTGATAACTGTGTGGCAAGGTGACTAGCTTTTCACTAAAACTATTAGCAAATTCTGGTGGTGTGACTACTGAATCGCCAATAATATAATCGATAAAGTCAGCACCCATCGTTCCAGGATAGCCCAAATAATTAACCTGAATCGGAGCAGGTCGTAAAGCTAAAATGGCACTGCGAGAACCAGCGGTGTAACCTTTAAGATCTACTAATATATGAATGCCATCATCATAAATCTGGCGGGCGCTTTCTTCTGTAGATAAAGTAGTAATATCTTGGAAATGTTCGCAGTTAGCAACAATATGTTGGCGGTATTCGCTATTGTCATCCCCGCCAAAAGAGTAAGCAAATATCTCAAAATTACCTCGATTGTGGAGGTTAAATAAGCTTTTCATTAAATGACTAGTAGCATGGTTGCGAAAATCATTAGATAAATAGCCAATGCGTAGCCGCCCATTCAAAGAACGGGAATGAGTAAAATTGAGAAATTGTTTTTCGCTTGCCCATTGTGCTTTAATACTCTCTCCATGAGTCTGGGCTATTTTGAGCAGAAAATTCCTGTCCCAAGGCTTGTATAAAGTATCGAAGGGGCCGATTGTTGTCGGTTTTCCTTGTTCGACTTCCAAAAGAGTTTGTTCCCAAATGCGGGTTAAATCGGACTGACGCATCCGCCAGTCACAAGTCATTTCTTTGAGGTAAAACAAATAATTGAATGCTTCAGCCGAATCTGGTTGCAGCTGTAAAACCTTTTCAAATGCTACCCTGGCTTCATCTACTTCGCCTTGAGAAGTCATAGCCAAGGATAACAATGCTGACCCTAAACGGTTATAAGCTTTAATATAGTCTGGTTTGCGACGAATGGCACAACGATAACAAGCGATCGCACCTTGTAAATTTTCTTGTGTTTCTAATACAATACCCAAATTCACATAAGCTTCTGGATAATTAGGATTTTTCTGTAAAGCTTGGCGAAACTTGGTTGCTGCTGCTGATAGCTTCCCTTGCATTTGCCAAACTAGACCAAGATTATTGTGAGCAAAAGCATAGTTAGAATTGCTGAGAATTGCAGATTCAAAACAAGCGATCGCTTTTTCTAAATTTTTCTCGGCTACTTGCACCATACCTAAACTATTATGTGCTTCTGCATATTTCGGGTTGATTGTCAATGCCTTTTGGTAAGCGAAAACAGCTTGGTAAATTTGTCCTTGATTGCACATAATTACGCCCAACTGATACCAAGCTGGAGCATATTGGGGATATTGGGCGATAATTTCTTCGTATTGGGCGATCGCTTCTGTAAATTTTAGTTGTTTTTGTAAAGCAAAAGCCTGTTGATAAAGCTGTTCTACAGTTGGGAATTGCTGGGCTTGTTCTGTTAGCGAATCAGAATTAGCCCAAGCTTGATGAGGAGTTATTGCAGAGATGGTTGGATGGCTATTTTCACCAGCCAAATTTCCCTCGATGAGGGGAGAACGCGGATCGAGGGTAATTAACTGCTGAATCTCTTGAGTTTGGAATCCCAAAGCTTGCGGGCGACGGACACCTGGTAACACCTGCACGTCATAGAGTTCCGTCACTTCTCCTTCTAGACGTAACCAGTGGGCGACTTCGCCCCTTTTCAAATCAATAACCATCAAACCACAGTGCGGTTCAATATTTTTATTGACTAAATTTTCATCTAGTTTTAAACCAGAAAAAGTTTTGTCGCGGGGTTTAGATAAGCCAACAATCGCATAATCTCCAGTAAATGCCAAACCACGCAAAAAACCGGGACAAAAAGCAACAGCCTGAAATTTTCCATCGCTATCGATATAGCCGAACTCCCCTGTACCAGCATTGAGCAACCACAACTTACCCTGATAAAATCGTGGCGCATGGGGCATAGATAAACCCGTGGCAATAATCTCATCAGATTGAATATCAATGATACAGCCACCGCCTTGTCGCTTGTCCCGCCAACCATCCACCACATCCGATTCACCGCAGAGGGTAACATAGCGGGGCTTACCGTCTACCAGCGCCAAACCATTGAGGTGACAGCGATCCTCATTGACTAAACTAGAAATAAACTTAGGTTTCCATAAAGGAATGCAACTATGGCGATCGCTCACCGTTGCTACACAATTTAATATTGTACTGATAAATACAATGCGTTGGTTATCAGTTTCCACCACCAAATCGTGAATATCTAAATCCCCGGTAGTATAAGCAATCCTGGGAATATAAAGCTTGTCATAACCATCATACAGTTGCCCTAGAGCCAGCACATTGTCTAGCTGCCACAGTTGGAATCTAGAACTAAGATAAATTCGTTCTTGTGTAGCAAATAACCCCATTGCACGGTCAAAAAAACGCTCAAATCCCGACAATTCACCGCGGGCGTTCGTTCCTAGCAGCATGAGGCGGGAACTTTGATAAGTAGTGAAAGCCAAACTAATTTGCTGAATTTGTAGCCAGTCGATGAAATGTCGTGAGGCGAGTGTTTCTATAGGGAGACAAGCTTTAGTTGTAGATTTTTGAAGCATTAGTAAAGATATAAATTTTGACTTTTGACACTCACGAACAACATAGCTAGAATGTTGGGCGTTCAGTTATTAAATATACATATATTCAATTGAAGTCAACAAATACCTGAAGTTTATTTGAGCGCTTCTTGTCTATAAAATTTACTGCCAACCTACGGTATATAGGAAATTCACGCAAGGCTAAATTTAGCTTTAGTTAAGCAGAGTGAAAGCGAGAAATCAGCGTTTAGGGTTGGCTTTCGTTCCTTAACCCAATCTAGCAACTGTAAATGATTTACTAAAACCATTTACATATAAAGAACCACAGCAATTTTACTGAAGTTTTTGCTAAATTATACTACTTAAGTACGTATATTTTTAAGCATAAAAATTAGCATTCAAATGACTACCAAATCGGAAAATACTGAAATATCATGGGAACTACCAACGCGATCGCTACAAAGCAGACTCTAGTCATCATCGACGCCGGAATTGATGACCATCAAATACTAAAATTAGGCATCCTACCCACAGCCAAAGTAGCCGTCCTCAACAAACACATTGACGGCATCGACCAAATCAGCGCCCTGTGCAAGAAACATCCGGCAGCCAGTATCCAGATAATTGCCCACGGCAGCCCCGGCAGCTTGCAACTAGGTAGTAGCCAACTAAATTTAGGCAACCTCCACACATATCGCCAGCAACTACAACAATGGTTTGCCGCAGAAATCCTCATCTACGGGTGTGAAGTCGCGGCTGGAGAAACAGGAAAAACCTTCATAGAAAGCCTACACCGACTCACCGGAGCGAACATTGCCGCCTCAGTCGGTAAAATCGGCAATGCCCAACTTGGGGGAAGTTGGGAATTAGAAGTCAAAATAGGTCAAATTGACTCCAGCCTAGCTTTACAACCAGAAATTAGAGAAGCTTACACCAAAGTATTAGCAAGCTTTGCTACTGCCAGCAACTTCACAGTCGCCACTGGCCCCATCTCGATCGCAGTGGAAGACTTCAATGGCGACGGCAAACTGGACTTGGTTACTGCTAACAGCACCAGCAACAAGGTCTCTGTGCTGCTAGGCAACGGCACAGGCGGCTTCGGCACTGCCAGCAACTTCACCGTTGGCACTAGTCCCCAGTCAGTCACAGTGGGGGACTTCAACGGCGACGGCAACCTGGACTTGGTTGCCGCTAACAACACCAGCAACAACGTCTCAGTGCTACTAGGCAATGGTACAGGCGGCTTCGACACAGCTACTAACTTCAGCGCCGGCACTAGTCCCCAGTCAGTCACAGTGGGAGACTTCAACGGCGACGGCAACCTGGACTTGGCTGTCACTAACAGAACCACCAGTAAGGTTTCAGTGCTTCTAGGTGACGGCACAGGCGGCTTTGGAAACCCCACCGACTTCACCGTCGGCACTAATCCCCAGTCAGTCACAGTGGCAGACTTCAACAGTGACGGTAAGCTGGACTTGGCTGTCGCTAACAGAAACAGCAATAAGGTCTCAGTGCTTCTAGGTGACGGCACAGGCGGCTTTGGAAGCGCCACCAACTTCACTGTCGGTAGTGCTCCTCAGTCAGTCATAGTGGCAGACTTCAACGGTGATGGCAAGCTAGATTTGGCTACTGCTAACTACACCAGCAACAACATCTCGGTGCTGCTAGGCAACGGCACAGGCGGCTTTGGCACCCCTACTAACTTCAGCGCCGGCAGCAGTCCGCGATCGCTGGTAGTGGGAGATTTCAACAGCGACGGCAAGCTGGACTTGGCTACCGCTAACAGAAACGGCAGCAATGTCTCGGTACTTTTAGGCAACGGCACAGGCGGCTTCGGCACCGCCAGCAAATTCACCGTCGGTAATAGTCCCCGGTCAATTACAGTGGGAGACTTCAACGGGGACGGCAAGCTGGATTTGGCTGCTGGTAACTTCGGAAACAACAGAGTCTCAGTGCTGTTGAACACCACCCCCAAAATTACCATCGCTTCAGGCACTAATCCCAAAGAAGGCGGTCCAGACGGCAGTTTTATCATCACTCTCGACACCCCCGCCCCTGTTGGCGGCTTAGTCGTCAAATTCAACACCATCGGTAGCACAGCCACCGCTACCACAGACTACGCCTTGGTAGCCGACACAAATATCACCGCTGTTACAGCTAACACCTTCATCATCGCCCAAGGAAAAACCACCGCTACCTTAAAAGTCACAGCTGTAACCGATATCCCCCTAGATGACCCCAATGAAACAGTTACTATCAACCTAGAATCCAGCCCGGACTACATCCTTGGTGCAAGTATCACTGCGACTCTAACAATTGCAGAACCTATTGCCCCGGTCGTTACACCCACCAACACCCCGCTAGCGTACACCGAAAACGATACGGCTACAGCGATCGACTCTGGTCTTACCGTCACCGATGCCGACTCCAGCAACCTCAGCGGTGCCACAATCAGCATCACCAGCGGTTTTGTTGCCGCACAAGACATCCTCGGTTTCACTGCCCAAAACGGTATTAGTGGCAGTTATAGCAATGGTGTTTTAACCTTAACTGGCAGTGCCAGTGTCGCCGACTATCAAACTGCACTGCGTTCTATCACCTATCAAAACACCAGCGATAACCCCAGCAGCACCACCCGCACAATTAGCTTTATCGTCAATGACGGCAGCTTAAACAGCAGCACTGTCACTCGCAACATTAATATCACCGCAGTTAATGATGCCCCAGCCGTCACTGCCACCAACACCCCCCTAGCGTACACCGAAAACGACCCAGCTAAAGTCATCGACCCCGGTATCCTCATCAGCGATGTTGACTCCAGCAACCTCAACGGTGCCACAATTAGCATCACCAGTGGTTTTGTCGCCGCAGAAGATACCCTCGGTTTCACTGCCCAAAATGGCATTAGTGGCAGTTATAGCAATGGTGTTTTAACTTTAAGTGGCACTGCCAGCATCGCCGACTATCAAACTGCACTGCGTTCTGTCAGCTATCAAAACAGCAGCGATAACCCCAGTACCGTTACTCGCACCATTAGTTTTGTCGTCAATGACGGCAGCTTAAATAGCAATACTGTTACCCGCAACATTAATATCACCGCAGTTAATGATGCCCCAGTCATCACCCCGACCAGCACCCCTCTGGCTTACACTGAAAACGATGCGGCTACAGCAATAGACTCTGGTCTTACCGTCATCGATGCCGACTCCAGCAACCTCAGCGGTGCCACAGTCAGCATTAGCAGCGGTTTTGTCGCAGGGCAAGACATCCTTGGTTTCACTGCCCAAAATGGCATCAGTGGCATCTATAGCAATGGTGTTTTAACCTTAACTGGTAGTGCTACTGTCGCCCAATATCAAACTGCACTGCGTTCTATCACCTACCAAAACAGCAGCGAGAATCCCACTACTACCATCCGCAGCATTAGTTTTGTTGTCAATGACGGCAGCTTAAATAGCAGCACTGTCACTCGCAACATTAACATCACCGCAGTCAATGATGCCCCAGTTGTCACTGCCACTAACACCCCACTGGCTTACACTGAAAATGACCCAGCAAAAGTCATTGACTCTGGTCTTGCGATCGCTGATGTTGACTCCGCCAACCTCAACGGCGCCACAGTCAGCATTAGCAGCGGTTTTGTCGGAGCAGAAGATATCCTCGGTTTCACTGCCCAAAACGGTATTAGTGGCAGCTATAGCAATGGTGTTTTAACCTTAACTGGTAGTGCTACTGTCGCCAACTATCAAACTGCACTGCGTTCGATCGCATACCAAAACACCAGCGATAACCCCAGCACCACCACCCGCACAATTAGCTTTATCGTCAATGACGGCAGCTTAAATAGCACCACTGCAACCCGCAACATTAATATCACCGCAGTTAATGATGCCCCAGTCATCACCCCGACCAACACCCCCCTGGCGTACACCGAAAACGATGGGGCTACAGCGATAGACTCTGGTCTTACCGTCACCGATGTTGACTCAACCAACCTCAACAGCGCCATAGTCAGCATTAGCAGCGGTTTTGTCGCAGCAGAAGACATCCTCGGTTTCACTGCCCAAAACGGCATTAGTGGCAGCTATAGCAATGGTGTTTTAACCTTAACTGGTAGTGCTACTGTCGCCCAATATCAAACTGCACTGCGTTCTGTTACCTACCAAAACAGCAGCGATAACCCCAGCACCACCACCCGCACTATTAGCTTTATCGTCAATGACGGCAGCTTAAACAGCAGCACTGTCACTCGCAACATTAACATCGCCGCAGTCAATGATGCCCCTGTCGTCACCCCGACTAACACCCCTCTGGCTTACACTGAAAACGATGCGGCTACAGCGATAGACTCTGGTCTTACCGTCACCGATGTTGACTCAACCAACCTCAACAGTGCAACAGTCAGCATTAGCAGCGGTTTTGTCGCCGCAGAAGACACCCTTGCTTTCATTGCCCAAAATGGTATTAGTGGCAGCTATAGCAATGGTGTTTTAACCCTAACTGGTAGTGCTACTGTCGCCAACTATGAAACTGCACTGCGTTCGATCGCATACCAAAACACCAGCGATAACCCCAGCAGCACCACCCGCACAATTAGCTTTATCGTCAATGACGGCAGCTTAAATAGCACCACTGCAACCCGCGATATTAATATCACCGCAGTTAATGATGCCCCAGCTATTACATCAACGAACACCCCTCTGGCTTACACTGAAAACGATGCGGCTACAGCAATAGACTCTGGCATCCTCATTAGTGATGTTGACTCCAGCAACCTCAACAGTGCAACAGTCAGCATTAGTAGCGGTTTTGTCGCCGCAGAAGACACCCTTGCTTTCATTGCCCAAAATGGTATTAGTGGCAGCTATAGCAATGGTGTTTTAACTTTAACTGGCAATGCCAGCGTCGCTGACTATCAAACTGCACTGCGTTCGATCGCATATCAAAACAGCAGCGATAACCCTAGCACCACCACCCGCACTATTAGCTTTGTTATCAATGATGGCAGCTTAAACAGCAGCACTGTCACTCGCAACATTAACATCACCGCAGTCAATGATGCCCCTGTCGTCACCCCGACTAACACCCCTCTGACTTACACTGAAAACGATGCGGCTACAGCGATAGACTCTGGTCTTACCGTCACCGATGTTGACTCCGGCAACCTCAACAGTGCAACAGTCAGCATTAGCAGCGGTTTTGTCGCCGCAGAAGACACCCTTGCTTTCATTGCCCAAAATGGTATTAGTGGCAGCTATAGCAATGGTGTTTTAACTTTAACTGGCAATGCCAGCGTCGCTGACTATCAAACTGCACTGCGTTCGATCGCATATCAAAACAGCAGCGATAACCCTAGCACCACCACCCGCACTATTAGCTTTGTTGTCAATGATGGCAGCTTAAACAGCAGCACTGTCACTCGCAACATTAACATCACCGCAGTCAATGATGCTCCTGTCGTCACCCCGACTAACACCCCTCTGACTTACACTGAAAACGATGCGGCTACAGCGATAGACTCTGGTCTTACCGTCACCGATGTTGACTCCGGCAACCTCAACAGTGCAACAGTCAGCATTAGCAGCGGTTTTGTCGCCGCAGAAGACACCCTTGCTTTCATTGCCCAAAATGGTATTAGTGGCAGCTATAGCAATGGTGTTTTAACTTTAACTGGCAATGCCAGCGTCGCTGACTACCAAACTGCACTGCGTTCGATCGCATATCAAAATAGCAGCGATAACCCTAGCACCGCTACTCGCACTATTAGCTTTGTCGTCAATGACGGTAGTTCAGATAGTATCGCTGCAACCCGCGATATTAATATCACCGCAGTTAATGATGCTCCAGTCATCGCCGCCACAAACACCCCCCTTGACTACACTGAAAACGACGACGCTATAGCCATTGACCCCGGTATCCTCATCAGCGATGTTGATTCCAGCAACCTCAATGGTGCCATAGTCAGCATCAGCAGCGGTTTTATTGCCTCAGATGACACCCTCGGTTTCACTGATGCTAATGGCATTAGTGGCAGCTATAGCAATGGCATTCTCACCTTAACTGGTAATGCCAGCGTTGCCGATTATCAAACTGCACTGCGTTCGATCGCATATCAAAACAGCAGTGATAATCCCACCATCAGCCGCACCATCAGTTTTGTTATCAATGATGGTAGTTTAGATAGTACTGCTGCAACCCGCGACATTAATCTAATCCCAGTTAATGATGCCCCAGTCATTAGCGCCACGAACACTCCCCTGGCGTACACCGAAAACGACGCGGCTAAAGTCATCGACCCGGATCTGACTATTACAGACGTTGACTCCAGTAACCTCAGCAGCGCCACTGTCAGCATCATCGGTTTTGTCGCCGCCGAAGATAGCCTCGGTTTCACTGCTAGTAACGGCATTAGTGGCAGCTATAGCAATGGTGTTTTAAACTTAACTGGCAGTGCCAGCGTTGCTGACTATCAATCTGTACTGCGTTCTGTTACTTATCAAAACAGCAGCGATAACCCCAGCGCCATCACCCGCACCATCAGTTTTGTAGTCAATGACGGTAGTTCAGATAGTATCGCTGCAACCCGCGACATTGATTTCACCGCAGTTGATAATACTCCAGTTATCGCTGCCACCAATACCTCCCTTGACTACACCGAAAATGACGACGCTAGAATCATCGACTCCGGTATTACCATCAGTGATGTTGACTCCAGCAACCTCAACAGTGCCACTGTCAGTATTATCGATTTTATTGCTACAGAAGATAACCTTGGTTTCACTGACCAAAACGGCATTACTGGCAGCTATAGCAATGGTGTTTTGACCTTAAGTGGCACTGCCAGCATTGCCGACTATCAAACTGCACTGCGTTCTGTTACCTATCAAAATAGCAGCGATAACCCCACCACCAGCCGCACCATCAGTTTTGTCGTCAATGATGGTAGTTCAGATAGTACTGCTACAACCCGCGATATTAATCTAATCCCAGTTAATGATGCCTCAGTCATCACTGCCACCGACATCCCCCTAGCATATACCGAAAACGACCCAGCTAAAGCCATCGACTTGGATATTGCGATCGCTGATGTTGACTCCAGCAACCTAGAGAGTGCCACAATTAGCATCAGCAGCGGTTTTGTTGCCGCAGAAGATACCCTCGCTTTCATTGCCCAAAATGGCATTAATGGCAGCTATAGCAATGGTGTTTTAACCTTAAGTGGCAGTGCCAGCATCGCTGACTATCAAACTGCACTGCGTTCTGTTACTTATCAAAACAGCAGCGATAACCCCACCACCAGCCGCACCATCAGTTTTGTCGTCAATGATGGTAGTTCAGATAGTACTGCTACAACCCGCGATATTAATCTAATCCCAGTTAATGATGCCCCAGTTATTACTGCCACCGACACCCCCCTCGACTACACCGAAAATGACGACGCTAGAATCATCGACTCCGGTATTACCATCAGTGATGTTGACTCCAGCAACCTCAACAGTGCCACAGTCAGTATTATCGATTTTCTTGCTACAGAAGATATCCTCGATTTCACTGACCAAAACGGCATTACTGGCAGCTATAGCAATGGTGTTTTAACTTTAACTGGTAGTGCTACTGTCGCCAACTATCAAACTGCACTGCGTTCTGTTACCTATAAAAACAGCAGCAATAAACCCAGCACCACAAAGCGCAGTATCAACTTTGTTGTCAATGATGGCAGCTTAGATAGTATCGTCGCAACCCGCGACATTAGTTTCACACCAGTTATAGATGAGGAAATACCCAGTCATTTAACTAACCCTAATGATGATGTCTTCAATATTACTGGTGAGGATATCAAAGTCAGGCTTGAAATCAAGCTCGCTGGACACAGTAGTAATCTAGTAAATGAACTGGGCTTATTTA
This sequence comes from Nostoc sp. DSM 114161, assembly GCF_052692665.1. NCBI lineage: Bacteria > Bacillati > Cyanobacteriota > Cyanophyceae > Nostocales > Nostocaceae > Nostoc > Nostoc sp. DSM 114161. The sequence goes on along the minus strand of NZ_CP195141.1, from coordinate 8,538,174 downwards.
CTGTTGATGATGCTCTGGGTACGATTGACGGTATTGCGCCTGGTGCTGATGGTTATGCCGCAGCTGCTTTACAACGGTCACAGGTAATTTTATCTGCGATCGCCAATACTCCTAATGGCTTTGACTCTAATAATCTCACAACTCTACTGGAATTGACTTCTGGTCAGTATTTCAGATTTTTATTAGTCAAAGATAGTACTTTTGATGCTGTACGTAACGATCCTAACTCCATCGGCAAATTATTGTTTTCTGATGTCTCAACACAACAAATTACAGCCTTGGGTGATGATAATTTCTCTCTAGGTTGGAAGGATTTTGCTAATAACACTGCTACAGATTTTAACGCTCTGGTGGTGAAGATTAAGCAGACAAATCAAGCTTTACCTTTGGGTACAAAGCTACAAAGTAAATTCCAAGGAGAAATGATTGATTTGCGAGATGTCGAACAATCAGTTATTGCTGAATTTAATGTTTATAGAGAGGCGGCTTACAACAATTATGTCGGCTTCTATCAAGTAATTGATGAAAATGGTGGAATTGATACGAATGGCGATGGGGTGGCTGATATTCTCACGGGACAAGCTGGTTATATTCAGGCTGCCGTGCGTAGTCGAGTTGCTGGTATTGATTTGAGTGTCAGCAATCAAGGTAGCGCTACTTACAGTGGTACTTTCCAACCTGGTGGGATTTTTGCTCCGTTTATTATTGTTGATGGTACTCCTGATGCGCTTTTAGATAAAGATTCCAAAAACGATCCGGCAGTTTATTTTCCATTCTTGGGTGCTAATTCCGATGGCTCAGATCATATTCGCTTGTTAGGAAATAATACCTTTGGTTTCGAGGATTTACCTGGTGGTGGCGATCGCGATTTTAACGATCTGATTGTCAAAGTTAATTTGACTGGCACAATTTAAGCCTTATACAGGCAAAACAATTGTATATTTTTTAGGGAATGTAGAAAAACTAGACGATCTCGGATACATGATAAGTTGGGTTTATAGATTGGTCTAAATTGGGGGTAGGCAATATCTCCTCACCCCCAAACTTTCTACTCCCCGTAAACTATGTGGACTCAAATCGACGCACATATTAGCCAAATAACTGGTGAAAAATTTCAAAGTCAACAACGGCGATCGGTTGGTGGCGGATGCATCAACCAAGGTTATGCTGTCTCTAATGGCGAAATCACGTACTTTGTCAAGCTCAACCAAGCTTCTCAAGTTGCAATGTTTGAGGCTGAGGCGCTGGGTTTAGAGGAAATGCTAGTAACCGCTAGTATTCGGGTTCCAAAACCTGTTTGTTGGGGTGTGGCTAGTAATTCTGCTTACATTGTCCTTGAATGGTTGGAAATGGGAAGCGGTAATTCCAAATCATGGGAAGAGATGGGACGCCATCTGGCGGCAATGCATAAAGCTAGCAGTAGTCAAGGTTTTGGTTGGAAAATTAACAATACTATTGGTTCCACCCCTCAAATTAACACTTGGACGCCAGACTGGGTGGAATTTTATGCGAAACATCGCCTGGGTTATCAATTTCAATTAGCTAGGCGGCGCGGGGGTAATTTCCCTCAACAAGATCGGTTATTAGCGGCGATTCCTCAATTGTTGGCAAATCATCAAGTGCAACCTTCGTTGGTACACGGGGATTTATGGGGTGGAAATGCTGGGTGTACTGTGTCGGGAGAACCAACGATATTCGATCCAGCAACTTATTTTGGCGATCGCGAAGTTGATATTGCCATGACAGAATTGTTTGGTGGTTTCCCCGCAGCATTTTACAAGGGTTATAACGAAGTCTTCCCTTTAGATGACGGTTACGAGCAAAGAAAAACACTTTATAATCTTTATCACATTTTGAATCACTTCAATTTATTTGGTGGTGGTTATGCTTCCCAAGCCAACCGCATGATTGACCAAATTTTGTCAAAATTTTAAATTTGACATTTTGAAAAATCCGACTTTTCATATGAGGTATATTAAAGTTACATCTAGTAACTGTGAAGTAATTTGTTTAGATGATTTATCAAGCTTTTGGAGTAATTGATAAATAAAAGATGCCAAATTTACCCAATAAAGCCAACAAAACCTATTTAGCTCTCTAAAACACCAAAAAATTTAACAATTATTTATAATTCAAAAGGTAAACCTAATATGAAGATCAAAGGAATAAAACGCGGCCAAACTATCGAATTACTAGAACAAATCAACAATATTCCTGATGGTACAGAAATTATAGTTGAGTTAGAAGTTACTCCCATTCAAATTACAGCCCCCCAACAACCATTAACAGAAGCAGAAAGACTAGCAAAACTTCATCAATTATTTGGAATTTGGAAGAACCAACCTGAATTAACAGAAATCTTTACAGAAATTGACGAACAACGTCATGCTTATCAAGGCAGAACCATAAATTCAATCGATAACGAAGATAATGAATAATGTATCTACTAGATACCAATATTTGTATTGCACTACTGAACGCAAATCCTCAAGCTGTTACTAAATTTAATCGCTTTTTCAGCCAATGCTATCTTTCTATCATTGTAGTTTCAGAGCTATATAAAGGCGTTTATTGTTCTCAACAAGTAGCTAAAAATATAGAGATATTAGAACAGTTCGCAGAACTCTTACCAGTAGAACCGTTTAATTTAGATGCAGCTATCGAATTTGGCAAGATTCAAAGCGAACTTAGAAAAATAGGTAAACCCACAGGAGAATTTGATGCTTTGATTGCTGCTGTAGCTCGTTCTCGCGATGATGTTATTGTTAATAACAATATTAAATATTTTATCAATATTGCCAATTTAAAATTAGATAATTGGTTAGAAAGTTGAAAAACAGACACGATTATTCCTGGAAAATTAGTTACTCCAGCAATATCCTCATTTGCTACTCAAAGCACTATAGCAATAAACTTTCGCAAGCCTGTTACCTGTTCCCCCAACCCTATTACAATCGTGAAATACTATCAACAACAACCTAACGCATTTACTAACGATTATCTAAATAATTTATGGGGAGAAATCCAAGCTTGTCCTTATTTTGCTACCAACAACCTCAACCGCGATTTTGTTGCTACTAAAGGATTTTCGGTAGTATTTCAGCGTTCTGGATTAACAACGGTAGAACAGCAGTTTCCTTACTTTAAACCTTATTTAGATTTAGCTCTCCAGCCAAATTGTAATGCTTTTTATCTCAATCCTTTACAGTTAAAAGAAGGCTCTCGTGTCGATCCGCATATCGATCGCTCCTTACGTTCTTACTGCAAAACCATTGAACCACCTATATTTGTGAGTGTGCTTTATGTACGAGTCCCTGCTGATATGGAAGGGGGAGAATTAGTACTGCGATCGCACAAGCGTCAACTTGGACAAATTAAGCCGCAAATTAATACTTTACTTTACTTTCAGGGAGATTTAACCCATTCTGTTAACGCAGTCAAAACACCTGGCGATCGCCTTAGCTTGGTTTGCGAACAATATTCTTTAAGCGAAACTGAACTCCAAGAAATTCCCCAGTTTACTATTGAGTCAAGAAAAACTCAGTCTGGAAGTAAAAAGAGAAAGTCATATTAAGTAGAAGGCAATAGGCAATTAATTTTAATCATTTTTTATTGTCTATTGCCCGTTCCCTATTTCTTTTCTTGAACTGCGATCGCTACCTAAACTAAGCAAACTCGAAAATGTCCATTGCGAAAAAATTTTTCTCCAATAATTTGTCGATAAACTGCTTCGTAGCCATCAACCATTTGTTCGACAACTTCATTAAACATAAAACAATAACTTCACCAATTTACTTCCCCAACAGTTAACTCCTACCTAAAGGATGGGAACACCAAGGGACAAGCATCAGACGACACAAAATTATTGACTTTTTACAAAAAATATGATATTTTGTATTTTCACTAAGAAAAATCAAATAGAAACGTGAATATTTCTCCACATATCAAAAAACCGCGTGTCACATGGCAGGCGGTTTTCTCGCTGCTGATATTTGTGTTTATGTACCTGCCTATACTGGTACTTGGCTTTTATAGCTTTAATCAATCGCCTTACAGCGCAACTTGGCAGGGATTTACCTTAGATTGGTATTTAAAGTTGTTCGCCGACGATCGCATCTTATCAGCTTTGCAAAATAGTTTGATAGTTGCTGGTTGTGCAGTTGGGATTTCAGCAGTGCTGGGAACCTTGATGGCGGTTGGTTTGGCGCGTTACCAATTTCCGCTTAAGAATTTGTATCGCGGTATCGCCTACCTACCATTAATTATTCCCGATATTGCGATCGCAGTGGCTACCTTAGTATGTTTAGCCGCCTTTGCAATACCTTTAAGTTTGTGGACAATAGTTGCAGCACACATAGTATTTTGCCTCGCCTATGTGGGGCTAGTGGTTTCATCTAGACTGATAAATTTAGATCCTCACTTAGAAGAAGCAGCATTAGATTTAGGCGCGACACCAACCCAAGCATTTATCAAAGTATTATTACCTCAATTAATGCCTGGTATTATTGCTGGTTGTTTGTTAGCTTTTGTCCTGAGTTTAGATGATTTTTTAATTGCCAGTTTTACTGCTGGTAGTGGTTCTAACACTCTGCCAATGGAAATTTTTAGTCGTATAAGAACAGGAGTCAAGCCTGATATTAATGCTTTGAGTGTAATGTTAATTTCCGTATCAGCGATCGTTGCTTTTGTTGCTGAGTTGCTTCGCGTTTCTGGAGAAAATAAAAGCTGATAATTAGAACTCATAATTCAGAATTCAGTAGTCAAAAGTTACAATCAATTATCTGCTAGTCGAACAGAATACAAGCAAGAAAATTTTCGATACTGACGCCAATATTGCTGTTTTGATTAAAATTATTCATTATTTATAACATTTCCCGTTCTAGTGAAGTATAAGGTAGGGGCGCATAGCTATCATCGGTATCAACTTAACGTAGAACCGATGTCTCGCAAGGAACTCAAGTTCCTTGCTCATAGCAAAAGTAATCTAAAGATTACTAAATACCCCCTAATATTTTGAGTCTACTTCAGTAGACTTAAGCTATTAGCCAAGAAATTTATTTCTTGGCGGGTGAGGAAGCCGACACCGAAGCTATTTCTAGCTTAAGTTGACACTAATGATAGCTATGCGCCCCTACAAATTTTTCATTGGGAACCGCTAGAGTTCTTAGTGAACTTTTTTATTTAGAAACAACAGCTATATTAAAGAATAATTTTGAATTCTGAATTCTGATATTTTTAAACACATATAAAAAATTCCGTGTTCGCTTCTCTACATAACTGTTTTCAATAAGATGATATTGGGGCTAACTTTGGAGAAGATGCTATTTCCACTTCATTATGCAAATCTGCCAAAATCCCAATTGCTCGAATCCATTCAACTCTGATAGCAATAGATTTTGCGTCAGTTGCGGACAAAGCAACTTTGGCAAACTTCTGAGAAACCGTTACCGCGTATTGGGACTCTTAGGTGAAGGTGGGTTTAGCAGAACTTATGCTACAGAAGATGCAGATAGACTCAATGCGCCTTGTGTCATCAAGCAATTTTTCCCACAATTCCAAGGAACTGGACAACGTACCAAAGCAGCCCAATTTTTCAAAGAAGAAGCCTTTCGGTTGTATGAACTCGGAGAAAATCATACCCAAATTCCTAGATTACTTGCTTATTTTGAACAAGGTACTAGTTTGTACCTCGTGCAAGAATTTATTCAAGGAAAAACTCTTTTACAAGAAGTTCAGGAACAAATATATGGCGAAGAACAAATTTGGCAACTTTTAGCTGATTTGTTGCCAGTTCTAGAATTTATTCATACAAGTAACATTATTCACCGGGATATCAAGCCAGAAAATATTATTCGCCGTGCAAGCGATGGAAAACCCGTATTAATTGATTTTGGTGGTGCCAAACAAGTAACACAAACAAGTATAGGAAGACAAGCTACAGTAATTTATACACTTGGTTATGCACCGACAGAACAAATGGCTGGCTTTGCTTGTCACGCCAGCGATTTATATGCTTTGGGCGTAACTTGCGTGCGTCTTCTAACTCAATGTTTACCTTTACAGGATGTTTCTGGACAAGTTAAAGATCCTATTTATGATGCCATGAACGCTAAGTGGTTGTGGCGCCAACGATTACAAGAAAAAGGTATTACTATCAGCGACGAATTAGGAAAAATTTTAGATAAATTACTCAAACATTTACCGAGTGAAAGGTATCAAACAGCAACAGAAGTTATCAAAGATTTGGAGTTTATCAAATCAAATCTTGAACCTGTAGCCCTAAAAATGGTTTCCATTCCCCAACCTGTGCTACCACCGCCAAAAGTAATAGTACCATTACCGCCTTTAAAAACTTTTGAATTTGATGTAGTCACAGTAGACACAGCAGGTAGAGAAGTTAGCCGCGTCAGCCGCAGTGCAAACTTCTTTGCTGAAGAATTGGGTAAGTCTGTCACCCTGGAAATGGTATCAATTCCTGGCGGTACATACATGATGGGTTCGCTGGAGTTTGAAGGAGACGCTGACGAACGTCCTCAACGCCAAGTGAGTGTAGAACCATTTTTTATGGGAAAATTTCCTGTAACTCAAGCACAGTGGAGAATAGTAGCAGCATTACCCAAAGTCAACCAAACCTTAAATCCTAATCCATCGAAATTCAAAGGTTTAGATAGACCAGTAGAAAATGTATCTTGGCATGAAGCTGTAGAATTTTGTCTCAGGTTATCACAAAAAACTGGACGCGACTATCGTTTACCCAGTGAAGCAGAATGGGAATATGCTTGTCGTGCTGGAACTAGGACATCCTTTCACTTTGGCGAAACCATTACCACCGATTTAGTTTGCTGTGCTGACGAACCAAAAAGCAAATTCCGCAAAGAAACAACAAACGTAGGCAGTTTTGAAGTAGCCAACGCCTTTGGATTGTACGATATGCACGGGCTAGTTTGGGAATGGTGCGCCGATCCGTGGCATAACAATTATAATGATGCACCTTCAGATGCAAGAGTTTGGGAAATCGGTGGTGATATGCATCGCCGGGTACTGCGCGGTGGTTCTTGGAGTTTCAGTGCAGAACTTTGTCGCAGCGCCAGCCGTAGTTGGAATGAGTCAGACGGTGGGTTGAGAATTTGTGGCTTTCGGGTGGTATTTTCCGCTGAAGAGACGCCTGAATATTAAGTTTTGGATTTTGAGTATTTGAATTCGTTACATTTCTATCCAAGAACCTAGATGTAGAGATATTGCATTGCAACGTCTCTACTATATTAATTATGTGCCTTAATAATTTCGGTGAGGTAAAACGATGGTCATCGAAGCTAAAAATCTTGCGCTACCAGATCACACTCAGCTACCAGAGTCCGATGGTACTTTCGTGAAAAATTTCCAAGAACATCCTCAAAGTATTCTATTAACTGACTCTATCCTGCCACGATTACAAGAAATTCATCCTGATGGCTATTATTGTATCGGTCAAGACTCTGGTATTTACTGGCGATTAACTGAACCACCAGAACGAGGTGCAGAAGCACCAGATTGGTTTTACGTACCTAATGTTCCACCAACTCTGAATAATGAAATCCGGCGTTCTTATGTTTTTTGGCAAGAATTAATTGCACCGATGATTGTTTTAGAATTTGTATCTGGAGATGGAGAGGAAGAACGAGATAAAACTCCTTATAAAGGTAAATTTTGGATTTACGAAAATATTATCCGTCCTCCCTACTACGGCATTTATGAAGTGAAAAAAGCAGCTGTGGAAGTCTATCAATTAATGGCTAATCATTACGAAAAAATGGTTCCCAATAGTAGAGGACATTATCCAATTGCACCTATGGGTGTGGAATTAGGTATTTGGCAAGGTAATTTTGTATTAGACAGAGAATTACCTTGGTTGCGGTGGTGGGATGAACAAGGTAATTTACTCCTAACAGGAGATGAACGTGCGGAAGTTGAACGCCAACGCGCGGAAGTTGAACGCCAACGTGCGGAAACGGTAGAACAAGAAAATCAGCGGTTGCGGGAACGATTACGTGCATTGGGTATCGATCCTGATGCGCTGAGTTAGCCAAAATGCCCTCACCGGATTTTAAATTTGAAATTTTGGATTGTTAATTCAAAACTTCAAATCTAAAGAAGTCCAAAACCCTCATCTAGAGACGCGATTTCTCGCGTCTTCTCTAGACCAATTATCTCTAGGAACAATCTTTAACCCAAGCTTATTACAATATTAGCTAAGCTGGTAATATATATAACAAGCTGCTTGTAGTTCTGAGTTATGCAAATCTGCCAAAATCCCAATTGCTCAAATCCCTTCAACCCTGATAGCAATAGATTTTGTATGAGTTGCGGACAGAATAACTTTGGCAACCTGCTGGGAAATCGCTACCGCGTTTTGAAACTTTTAGGTGAAGGTGGGTTTGGCAGAACTTATACAGCAGAAGACACAACTAGATTTAACGATGTTTGTGTCATCAAGCAATTTTTTCCACAAGTGCAAGGAACAGCAGCACTTACTAAAGCAAAAGAATTATTTAAACAAGAGGCCAAGCGACTTTATGAATTGGGAGAAAATCATTCTCAAATTCCGAGATTATTAGCTTATTTTGAACAAGGTGCAAGCTTATATCTCGTACAAGAATTTATTTCAGGCCAAACTCTGCTCCAAGAACTTCAACAACAACCTTATAGTGAAGAACAAATTCGAGAACTTTTAGCAGATTTATTACCAGTTCTGCAATTTATCCACGATCGCCATGTCATCCATCGGGATATTAAACCAGAAAATATCATCCGAAGGGAGAGCGATCGCTATCCGATCTTAATTGACTTTGGCGGCGCTAAACAAGTAACTCAAACCAGTTTAGCCAGACAAGCCACAGGAATTTATACCGTTGGTTATGCCCCAAGCGAACAAATGGCAGGATTCGCCACTCCTGTTAGCGATTTATATGCTTTGGGTGCCACTTGTGTGCGTCTTTTAACTCAAAGTTTGGCTGTGCAAGATACCTCTGGAAATCTCCATGACCGTCTTTACGATCCTTTTAATGCTCAATGGTTGTGGCGAGAAATTTTGCAAGAGAAAGGTGTTACTATCAGCGATGATTTAGGGCAAATTCTCGATAAATTGCTCAAGCACTTACCAAGGGAAAGATATCAATCAGCAGCAGAAGTTTTGCAAGATTTAAACTCTCCAAAAGCCAAAATTCCAACAACAATAATCGCGATTCCCCAACCGCAATTACCAACCGTTCAAACAAACGTATCTCTAAAAACTTTTGAATTCGATGTCATCTTAGTAGATGCAAAAGGTATACAAATTAGCCGTAAACGCCATAGTGCAAACTTATTTATAGAAGACTTGGGAAATGGGGTAATCCTAGAAATGGTATCCATCCCTAGCGGTACTTTTATGATGGGTTCGCCATCAACAGAACAAGGACGACGCGATGATGAAACGCCACAACATCAAGTTACAGTCCCTTCATTTTTTATCGGTAAATATCAAATTACCCAAGCGCAATATCAAGCAATTATGGGTATTAACCCTTCCTACTTCCGCACCAATGGCGCAAACCGACCTGTGGAAAGTGTGAGTTGGAATGATGCGGTAGAATTTTGTCAAAAGTTGAGCCAAAAGACAAGACGAACCTATCGTTTACCTAGCGAAGCACAATGGGAGTATGCGTGTCGTGCTGGAACCACCACACCATTCTATTTTGGCGAAACAATTACCACTGATTTAGTCAACTACAACGGAAATTATACATACGCCTCTGCACCAAAAGGTCAATATCGTCACCAAACAACACCAGTAGGAAGTTTTCCTCCTAACGCCTTTGGTTTATACGATATGCATGGGTTAGTCTGGGAATGGTGTCAAGATAATCGGCATCACAATTACCAGGGCGCACCCACTGATGGTAGTGCTTGGTTACAAACTGGTTTATTCTCTAATTTGTTATCTGATAGAGTGATGCGCGGTGGTTCTTGGGGCTTTCTTCCAGAAGGTTGTCGCAGCGCAAATCGTAAGTCCGATGGTGCTAATCTCCGTTTCAACAGTATTGGTTTTCGTGTTGTCTTAGTTTCCGTGTAAGCCCTGACTTTTACACTTTTCGCCCAAAGTGCGATCGCAATTTTTCACAACGTCAAAATAAAATGACAAAAACTCAACAACCCTTGCTTAAGTCAAGGGTAATTTCGTTTTTGCGATGACATTCATTTCACGGTTGTTATAATACGGTTCGGTTAACAGGTTTATTCCTCCAAGATCCCCCAACTCCCCTTTTTAAGGCTTGCTCACAACCCTCTTTTACCCCCTTTTTAAGGGGGTCGCCGTAGGCGGGGGGATCTTAACCCAACCGTATTGACGGTTGTTATGGGTGATAGATTAGATTAATGCCCTATTAAGCTCAAAAACTAAATTTTATTATTCAACATTTATCAGAAATTAATGTAAGTAGATAGGCATTATTAAAACATCAAATAAATCTTAGTTTGTAGTAAGCGATTCCTCACTGATTCCAGACGTTCGAGGATCGAGTACTAACTACAAACTTTCATTCGTTTCCACCTACCTACTTATGAGTAACTACCAATTATCGGCTGTACCTTTTTTGTAAGGCTCACCTGTAAAAGGTTGTACGCCAATAGTAGGATAAGCATCATCATTAGGCCCAAAAATCCGCATTGCAGCTTCATAAATATATTGGGTTACATCAGCAAGCATTTGGGAAATCTTGGAAATAGTCATATTATTTGGACTCCTAATTCCTGAGTCACTTTAGTTGTGATAACTATACTTTAATCCTGATTTTGTTAGCTAGCCGTAACTCTCAATATATTGAGAACCTATGCAATGTTTATTCAGATATGTTTGCAATACTTTAGCTTTGAAAAAAGTCAAAATTTTTTCCTTAATTCTAATTGTAACATAGCTATTTCTGCAATCTCAGTCTGGAAAAGAAGCTTGCTTTTCTAGGGGCTGGAGACTGGGGATTAGGTTGGAAGCTAGAAAATTTTGTCAGCGACAATTAGCGCTATTAATAGCTATTACTATTAAAAAACGTTAAATTTTTGATAAAGTTATTATTAATATGCCTATGAATTCAAGGTTTTTCAGCAGTCTCGGAAATATATTTCCTACAAGTTGACAATATTTATGGTAAATATTACCATAAATAAAAGAAGCATTCTTATAAGGAAGCTCTGGCATGACAACTTTTCCAGATTTAGATTATGTAGATAAACAGCAAACCCAGCAAAACCAGGGGCTAAACCTGTGTGCGGATGACTACAGCTTGCTGACCGATCTTTACCAATTGACGATGGCGGCTTGTTACACAGGCGAAGGTATAGAACAACGATGGGCAAGTTTTGAGTTGTCTGTCAGACGCTTACCAGAAAATTTTGGTTATTTAATTGCAATGGGTTTGGCGCAGGCGTTGGAATATTTAGCAAAATTACGCTTTAGTCCATCGCAAATTGCAGCATTACAGGCGACGGGAATTTTTGCTGGGGCAAGCGATCGCTTTTGGTCGTTGTTAACCGAAGGCAAGTTTACCGGGGATGTTTGGGCGGTACCAGAAGGTACCGCTGTGTTTGCCAATCAGCCATTGTTGCGGGTGGAAGCACCTCTTTGGCAAGCACAATTAGTGGAAACTTATCTTTTGAATACCATTAATTATCAGACTTTGATTGCCACAAAAGCAGCACGGTTGCGGGATGTGGCTGGAGAGTCAGCAACCCTTTTGGAATTTGGCACGAGACGCGCTTTTAGTCCCCAGGCGTCTTTGTGGGCGGCGCGGGCGGCCTTGGCAGGTGGTTTAGATTCCACTTCCAATGTGTTAGCAGCGCTACAACTGGGACAAAAGCCAAGTGGTACTATGGCACACGCCCTGGTGATGGCGTTGTCAGCAATAGAAGGCACTGAAGAACAAGCTTTTAGTGCATTTCATAGATATTTTCCGGGTGCGCCATTGTTGATTGACACTTACGATACCATTGCTGCTGCCCAAGGCTTAGCTGCAAAAGTTAATTCCGGGGAAATGGAATTAACAGGCGTGAGATTAGACTCAGGAGATTTAGTTACCTTATCAAAACAGGTGCGATCGCTACTTCCAGGCGTGCCAATTTTTGCTAGTGGCGACTTGGACGAGTGGGAAATTGTCAAACTCAAAGCCGCAGGGGCACAAATTGATGGTTACGGATTGGGGACGCGATTAGTTACGGGTTCTCCGGTAAATGGAGTTTACAAACTTGTAGAGATTGATGGCATCCCCGTAATGAAACAATCGAGTGGTAAGGTAACTTATCCAGGACGCAAGCAGATTTTTCGATCGCTAACAGGAGGTAAGGTAAAAGCAGACAGGTTGGGGCTTTTAGGTGAAAGTTCCTGGGAAGAACAACCATTATTGCAGTTGGTAGTCCAGGAAGGCAAACAGGTGCAACCCCTGGAGACTTTGGAAACAATTCGTCAGCGTACTGCTGCCTCAGTTGCTAGTTTGCCAGAACAGACACGGCGCTTGGATCGTCCTGTGTCTGTAGAAGTGGAAATTTCTGAGGGTTTACAGGTGTTGACAGAAGAAACTAAGAAACGAACCGCAAAGGGCGCAAAGTAAGATGATGAGAATTGCTTTGTTTGGAACTAGTGCCGATCCGCCAACTGCTGGACATCAGAAAGTTTTAAGTTGGTTGTCTGAGCGTTACGATCGCGTAGCGGTTTGGGCAGCAGATAATCCATTTAAGTCCCATCAAACACCTTTAGAACATCGGGCGGCAATGCTGCAATTGTTGATTGCGGATATCGATGCACCACGGCACAATATCGCTTTAGAACAAGAATTGAGTAGCTTGAGAACCCTGGAAACAGTGGAAAAAGCAAAATTGCGTTGGGGTGAAAACGTTGAATTAATATTAGTCATTGGTTCAGATTTACTCACTCAGTTACCACGTTGGTATCGCATTGAAGATTTGTTACAGGAAGTGCAACTATTGATTGTGCCGCGACCAAGGTATGCAATAGATGAGTCTAGTTTGGAAGCAGTGCAAAACTTGGGAGGCAAAATTGCGATCGCTAGTCTAACTGGTCTAGATATTTCCTCCACAGCCTACCGCGAACATGGAGATTCTCAAGCCCTTACTGCCCCTGTAGTTGCTTATATTAATCGAGAGCATTTATACAAATGCCAGGACGCCAGCAAAAAAAGATTTCAACTTCGGTAAATCAACAACCTTTGGCCGATTTCAAGGTTGGTGTTGATAATGTAATTTTTTCTGTAGATACCGCACAAAATCGGCTCTTAGTTCTGTTAGTAATGCGGCAGCAAGAACCATTTTTAAATCATTGGAGTCTTCCTGGTACTTTAGTGCGTCCAGGAGAGTCTTTAGAAGATGCTGCATATCGCATTATGGCAGAGAAAATCAAGGTCAACAACCTTTATTTGGAACAACTTTATACCTTTGGAGGCCCGAACCGCGATCCGCGAGAATCAACTGATAGCTATGGTGTGCGTTATCTATCAGTTAGTTATTTTGCCCTTGTGCGATTTGAAGAAGCAGAATTAATTGCCGATCGCGTCGCCGGCATAGCTTGGTATCTGGTTAAACAAGTCCCTAAATTAGCTTTCGATCACAACGAAATTTTGACCTATGGACATAGGCGTTTGCGAAATAAATTGGAGTACAGTCCGGTGGCTTTTGAAGTCTTACCAGAAATGTTCACGTTAAATGATTTATATCAGTTATACACCACAGTTTTAGGTGAAAATTTTTCCGATTATTCTAATTTTCGGGCGCGTTTACTAAAATTAGGTTTCTTATCCGATACCGGAATCAAAGTCTCACGCGGTGCCGGTCGTCCCGCTAGTTTGTATAAGTTTGATGCCGAAGCCTTTGCCCCATTGAAAGATAAACCTTTGGTGTTTATTTAATGAGGAGTGAGGTGTGAGGAGTGAGGAGTTAAGAGTTAGGAGTTATTATTCTTTCTCATATTTCCATCCTCCATGCCCAATGCCCCATGCCCCATGCCCAATGCCCAATAATTAATAATTAATATGAAAATTGCGATCGCTCAAATTAATCCGACAATTGGTGATTTACTAGGAAATGCCCAACAAATCCTAGAAGCGGCACAACGCGCAGCATCCGGTGGTGCGCGTTTGTTGCTAACACCAGAACTTTCTTTGTGTGGCTATCCACCAAGAGACTTATTACTAAATCCTAGCTTTGTGGAAGCTATGAATATAACTTTACAAAACCTAGCCCAGGATTTACCAGCAAAATTAGCTGTATTAGTAGGAACCGTTGAAGAAAATGCCACAGCAAATATTACTGGTAGTAAAAGTTTATTTAACAGCATCGCTTTGTTAGAAAATGGCGAAGTCAAGCAAGTTTTTCACAAGCGACTTTTACCAACTTACGATGTATTTGATGAACGCCGCTATTTTGAACCCGGCTTACAAGCTAATTATTTCACCTTAGATAATCTCGATATTGGCGTCACTATTTGTGAAGATTTATGGAATGATGAGGAATTCTGGGGCAAACGTAGTTATGCCGTGAATCCTATTGCGGATTTAGCAATTATAGGTGTAGATTTAATTGTTAATTTGTCTGCTTCTCCTTATACTGCCGGCAAGCAACAGTTTCGCGAAACAATGCTCCAGCATAGCGCAGTGCGTTTTCAACAACCAATAATTTATGCTAACCAGGTTGGGGGAAATGATGATTTAATTTTTGATGGTCGCAGTTTTGCCTTAAATCGCCAAGGTGAAATTGTCTGTCGTGCCCGTGGTTTTGAAGCTGATTTGTTGGCGGTGGAATTTGACGAGGCACTTCGAGATTTACAATTAAGTTCTGTGGCACCTGTGTATGAGTCAGAAGATGAAGAAATCTGGCAAGCTTTGGTTTTGGGAGTCAGAGATTATGCCCGCAAGTGTCGCTTTTCTAAAGTAGTTTTGGGTCTGAGTGGCGGCATTGATTCAGCATTAGTAGCAGCGATCGCCACTGCTGCGCTTGGAGAAGAAAATGTGCTGGGCGTTCTCATGCCTTCGCCTTATAGTTCCGATCATTCTATTAGCGATGCTTTAGCATTAGCCGCAAATCTGGGAATTAAAACTGATATTTTACCAATAGAACAGTTAATGCAAGGCTTCGATCGCACCTTAGCCAATTTATTTGCAGGTACAGAATTTGGACTGGCAGAAGAGAATATCCAATCCCGGATTCGGGGTAATTTATTAATGGCGATCGCTAACAAATTTGGTTATCTTCTCTTATCTACTGGTAACAAGTCAGAAATGGCAGTTGGTTACTGTACTCTCTACGGCGATATGAATGGCGGTTTAGCAGTAATCGCAGATGTCCCCAAAACCCGCGTTTATTCACTTTGTCACTGGTTAAATCGCAATAACGAAATCATTCCCCAAAACGTCTTGACTAAAGCACCAAGCGCCGAACTCAAACCAGGTCAAGTAGATGGAGACTCTCTACCACCCTATGAAATTTTAGACGATATCTTACAACGCCTGATTCACAATCATCAATCAGCAGCGCAAATTGTCGCAGCAGGTCACGATTGGGTAATTGTCAACCGAGTAATTCAAATGGTGGCGCGTGCAGAATTTAAACGTCGGCAAGCACCCCCAGGCTTAAAAATTACTGACCGCGCCTTTGGAACTGGCTGGCGAATGCCAATTGCGAGTAACTGGGTTGCTATCAAAGACGCCTATCAGACTAAAACCAAACCCGCACCTACCTTAGTCTCTTCTGATGCACAAGATGTCCAGCCACGACTTAAGTAAATGAAGACATGGGGACGTGGGAACGCAGGATACTTTCCGATGTCTTGGTCTTAGCGGAGACAAAGCACAGCTTTGGCTCTTTAGGGTTCTTTAGGTTTAGTAACTAATTAACCGGACATCATATAACTTGCTATTACTGGTGGCCAAGAACAAGGAGAGCTTATTTATAACTATTCATCCGGACACAATATTACCCCACCCCCAACCCCTCCCCTTGGCAAGGGGAGGGGAGGTTTTGCGTCAGCAAAGCCGGGGTGCGGTAACGCGGATCTTGATGGTAATTGAATAGAACTCGCTCATCACCTTTTCATCAGGGTTTCACGTTAAGTTGACACGTATGCAATATATTGTGCCCCTACAATTATCTTTACCTCACAAAGTAGCAATTTGCTGTATATCAAGCCCGCTACATACCAGGCTTGATATTACTTCTGAATTCTGAATTCTGTTATATGACTATAAACCTACTAATTCACGAGATTCAAAATCAGTGAGTTGTTGAGCGATCGCTAATCTAGCTTCTAACTTTGCTACACTAAACTGGTTACGCAGATATTCTAAATGTCCGATGGCATTTGCCTTTTCCCCAGTCAAGCGAATTAAGGTGTCCATCGCCTTTTGATATTCCTGATTCACAAGCAGCACTTCAAAACGCCGCGCCTTGCGTTGAGCATCATTTTTCAAATCCATCTCAAAGGCGGCGACACGATCCGCATTGCCTTCAAATCGATTAATTTGGTGCTGCACTGCCATCAACTGAGAATCTATTTCATTAGCCCGTTGAGCAGCTTGAGCGATCGCACCTGGATAATGACTCAGTTGCATCATCTAATAATTTTCCTCTAAGGTCAAGAATTTAATGTTTGAGCATAAAACTAACCTTGGAATCCATTTCCCAAAAGGCTGTCACAGAGCAGTTTACACTTAACCAAGTTTATAAACGCTATATATCTATTATAGTCAAATATACTAAAAACGTAGTGATTCCAACCGACTCAAAGACTCTGTTTTGGTCAGATTTAGACTGAATTCTGTTGTAGAAAAAATTGAAGTTGCGTTAAACCAAACGCAACCCAACAATATCTCTAATGAAATACTGCACCGTGTCTCAAGCCGCTTCCCGCAGTTGTGACGGTACACTCACCTCTGGAAACGAAAGCGAGAGTTGTTCGGCTTGAGGTATCGCTGCTTGTTCCAACACTTGAACTTCGATATTTACACTCACCAAATAACTGCCTGTGTCTGCGCCAACTGCTTCAGCAATTAATTTGGCAATATCCGGACGCTTAGCTGTCAGGGGGTCACGTAAAATGCAGCGATCCCATTCATGCTTGGCAGTCGGATTGAGGTTGAGAATATAATGCTTCATCATCGAACTAACCCTTTAACCCATCTTCCAGAAGGTTTTCACGCAGCCATTGTGCCTTTGGCTAGGCTTTGCCAACGCTATCTATATTATAGTACTTTTGTACTAAATTGCCAATGGGAGATTGGGTATGGGGCAAGCGGAGAGGTGTGGGAGGGGTGGGAGGGATGGGAAGAGAGGGGGCATGAATTCTCTTTCCCCCCACACTCCCTACTTCCCACTCCCCACTCCCTACTCCCTATTTCTAATTAGATTTACCATTATTTTGTAAATTTAATAACTCATTATCATTCAGCAAAATTGCTTGTTGAGGTACAGAGATTGAAATTCCGGCTTCGTCTAAGGCGATTTTCAGACGGCGGCGAAACTCTCGTGCGACATCCCATTGTTTAAGGGGCTGTGTTTTAATCCAGACACGAATAATTAAACCGCGATCGCCAAATTGATCTATTCCTAAAACTTGGGGTGGTTCTATGATTTGATGCTGCCATTGCAGTTCTTGATTCATGTTGTCTGCAACGGTTTTAATCAACTTCAAAGCCTCTTCTGTATCCGCTTGGTAAGCGATGGGAATCGTTAAATCGGCTCGCGACCAACGGCTAGAAAGATTGGCAACAACTTTTATTTCACTATTGGGAATGGTAATTAACCGCCCTTCGGAATCCCGCACCTGGGTCATTCGCAGATTTAAGTTTTCTACTAAGCCTCCGACATTTCCTACATTAATCACGTCGCCTAAAGCATACTGGTCTTCTAGGATGATCAAGAAACCGTTAATCGCATCTTTAATCAAGTTCTGCGAAGCTAAGGATACGGCAACACCAACCAAACTTGCACCCGCTAGCAAGGGGACGACATCTATACCCAAGGCTACCAGCGCCAGCAAAAAGCCTACTCCCACGCAGATAACGGTAGCAATACTTTTAGTTACACCAGAAAATGTGGAAACTCGCAGTTGCAGACGTGCAGAATCTTCTGGGGTGATAAAAGCACTATTTTTGATTAAAGTGGAGGCGAAGCGGTCAATCAACGCATAGCTCAGACGCACTGCTACGTAAGTTACCAATAACACAACACCTAATCGCAAGGGAAATTGAGCAGCCGTGAGAATTGCTACTTGAAATCCTCGCGTGTAGGGAAACAAACCCAAGATAAAGAAACTTCCACCTCCCCAAATTCCTGCTTGAGTTAGCTGGAACAATCTTCTCTTAGCTTCTTCTACATGTCGGACTTGCCGTCGATCTAGTTGTGTTGTAATTGGTTGAGCCGCCGTTAAAGTTGGGGAATCGAAGAGTTCGTTTTGGGCTTGGGAGGCAACGGAGTCTGATTTTTTTTTGGAACGTCTCTGCCAGCCATATACCGCGGAACTCATAACAATCATTGCTAGCGCCGTAGCCCCAGCAATTTTACTTTGATCGATTAAAAATTGAGTTTGTCTCTCTTGTTTTGCCTGTTGTAAGTCTTCTTTTAATGAGTCGGCAATTTGATTTGCGGATGTTGAAATATCCACCTGTCGCAGTCCAGCATCTTCAGAGGTGACGGTCATCAGATATTGGTCGTTGACGTAAATTACTGGTAATTCGTTGACTTTGCGAACTTCTACCTTGACTGGTGCGTTTGCTGGTAACTGAAAGTAATATTGACTAATCGCTTCTAGTTTCTTTTGGATGTCTTCTAAACGCTCAGGAAAGTTAGTTTTTGATGCGGCTATCTGAAATAAGCGACGACCATCCAAATAAATCCAGCCGGAAACAACTCTATCATTGGAATCATTGCTCGCACTCTTGGGAGCTTGCAAATCAAATAAAAAAGGAATCTGGGCGGTGGCTTTTGGCACAGCTACAACTGTTATAGCCATTGAAGTTGCGATCGCCATTATTACACCCGAACCTTTGCGACCTTTGGGCGATACATTCTTTTTAGACAAGTGGGACGCTTGATTGGAAGCCTCCAAGTGTGGCACAGGCTTGGCGATGTTACCAAGGTATGTTCCTGCTGAAAATACCTGTCCCTGCTCCTTTGAACCTTTTGCAAAGCTCGGCAATAGAATTCCCTTCGCGGCCGCCAAAAATTGAAAGCGCACTCAAACACCTCCTTGAGTAAAATTTTCCATTGACTAATTTCATAACCATCCTGCTCAATAAATCTGAGTAAATGTGCCTATCTAAAGTTAAGTCTTTCCCTCCAAATGATGAATTTTTGATGTTTTTTTAGCAATAATCTATCTTTAGACAGATGAAAATTTACTGAGACTAGGCGAGCAAAGCTAAGAAAAGTCTTACTCTTACCAAAGATAAAACAAAAAGGAAAAAGCTGACGATGAAGTTGACATTAGGCGAATCAAACGTCAAGCTAGTTCTGAGGAGTCTTGACTAGTAATTTGCTTTCTGAGCGAAAATTGCCAGTCGTAGAATAACCTAGTAGAGTGCGTAGATTGTACGTAACTTTTTCACATTTTTGAGGTAACTTTTGATGACCGCAACTTCTCCCCGATTAAAGCACGAGGTTAAAGACCTCGGCCTAGCTGCCTTGGGAAGACAGCGCATTGAATGGGCTGGACGCGAAATGCCAGTATTACGGCAAATCCGCGATCGCTTTGCTCAAGAAAAGCCCTTTGTTGGATTACGCCTTGTGGCTTGTGCCCACATCACAACAGAAACAGCACATTTGGCGATCGCTCTTAAAGCCGGTGGTGCAGACGCACTGCTAATTGCTAGCAATCCCCTATCAACCCAAGATGACGTAGCTGCTAGCCTCGTTGTCGATCATGAAATTCCCGTATTTGCCCAAAAAGGCGAAGATAACGCAACTTATAACCGCCACGTTCAAATAGCTTTAGATCACCGCCCCAACATCATCATTGATGATGGTAGCGACGTGGTTGCGACATTGATCCAAGAACGCCAACATCAAATTGCTGATTTGATTGGCACCACCGAAGAAACCACAACGGGAATCGTCCGCCTGAAGGCCATGTTCAAAGATGGCGTTCTCACCTTCCCCGCAGTGAATGTTAATGATGCTGACACCAAGCACTTCTTTGATAACCGCTATGGTACCGGGCAATCGACCCTTGACGGCATCATCCGCGCTACAAACATTCTGCTAGCTGGTAAAACCATCGTCGTTGTTGGTTATGGCTGGTGCGGTAAAGGTACAGCACTCCGGGCCCGTGGTTTGGGTGGTAACGTAATTGTTACCGAAATTGACCCCATCAAAGCAATTGAAGCGGTGATGGATGGTTTCCGCGTGCTACCAATGGCAGAAGCCGCTAAAGTTGGCGACTTGTTTATCACAGTCACCGGTAACAAACACGTAATTCGCGGCGAACATTTCGATGCGATGAAAGACGGTGCGATAGTTTGTAACTCCGGTCACTTTGATATTGAACTCGACCTAAAATACTTGGCTAGTCAAGCTAAGGAAATCAAAGAAGTCCGTCCTTTCACCGAAGAGTATAAATTAACCAGCGGCAAATCAGTCGTGGTTCTCGGTCAAGGACGCTTGATTAACCTCGCCGCTGCGGAAGGACATCCCAGCGCCGTGATGGATATGAGCTTTGCCAACCAGGCTTTAGCTGTGGAATATCTCGTGAAGAATAAAGGTAAGTTGCAAGCTGGTTTACACTCCATTCCTACTGAAGTAGACCAAGAAATTGCTCGACTCAAGTTGCAAGCATTAGGAATTGCGATCGATAGCCTAACACCCGACCAAATTGAGTACATCAACTCTTGGACTAGTGGAACTTAATGTTAATTGATTAACTAATTTTTTTGGGGATAAGCTAAAGCCTATCCCCTTTTTTTGTGTTTTTAACTTTCGATGTCAGCGAAAGATATCTTTGATAATAGACCTCTTGCAAAAGTTACTTTTGCAAGAGGGAGGGAAAGGTAAAAGGTTAAAGGGAAAAGGGTTTTTATGAGCCGCTTTCCCCTGGTTGGTGAGCTTGCCGAACCATACCCCTTACCCTTTTCCCCAATAAAAGCAAGAAGTCTAATGCAGTATCTGTAGGGTGTGTTAGGCTACGCCATAACACGCCAAGATTTAGGTGCGTTAGCCTTTGGCGTAACGCACCCTACTGGACTGACACTTCTTGCAAAAGTCCTTCTTTTCCTCCTCTTCTTTGCGACGGCAGTCGCTCATGGGGGAAACCCCCAAGACCGCGCTGCCTCCTCTTTGCGTCCTTTGCGTGAGATAAAAAATTATTTATGCACTCTTACTCCATGAGTTGCACGCACAAGGAACAATGAAAATATCTTGGTTTTCCCAGTCACCAGTCACCAGTAAAGAGTCCCTATTTTCAAGGCAAGGTCTACTACTATTACAATTGACAAACTTTAAATCTGCTGTAATTTCAGAGGAATATAAATATCTTGAGAATTCGGGTTCAGGTAGGGACGCTGCAAGTCAAGGGCGTGGCGTGTAAAGTGTTGGTTAATCACCCTCATTCGTTCTTCCATCGCATTCTTACCTTTTTGCCAAGCTTCTAACAAGGCATTAGCAACAATTTGACAGCGGTTCATACCAAAACTTTCTTGTGCGGCAAATTTTTGGCTTGGTTCTTCTGCTAAACCTAACCCTGGTGCTAAAAATTTCGTAAACAAGGGAATTTCTGGCTGGAAATGAAATTGGTTCTCTGAATAAACAATCTCAAGGATGGTGTGGATTGCTAGATAGTCTTGGAGTTCAAAGTAGAGTACCCCCGAATCATAGCGTCCGTATGCAGAGGGATTGTGCAGAACCTGAAAGCTAAAAGGAATCGAGGCTGCATTTAGTTGCAGTGTTAGGCTATCCATGAGAGCGATCGCACCAGATGGGGTTAAATTAAAGTAGATTCGCCCTGCTCCTAAATCACTGTCTGGATTGCTTTGCTGTTCCTGTGCCACATTACTAACTGCCACATAACAACCGTTTTGTAGCCGATTTTTAGGCATCCAAATTGCTACTATATCACCCACCTTAGTAGATTTTTTACTAGATTCTAAGTGACAGTCTGGCTCAATATAAAGTGTTAAACCGCCTTTCGTCACCGCCATCGTACCATCAGGTTCTTGGCGCAATACTTCCCATTGTGAGTCAAAGTAGCCTACACCGTGATTACTTTCGTGCAGTTGTTTGTAGAAATCCCAATCAATATCGGAAATAGAACTATCTTCTAAATTATATTTATATGTGTGATATTTAATATCAGTATTGACTGTCAAAGTACTTTGTAGGGAGCCATTGTAATAGATCCCATAGAGAAAATTTCGCAGTAGTAGAGTCAGATACTTTTGTTGCAAATCTACCGGGGTTTGCTGAAATCTATCGGCTACTTTAGTCGGCAGAGCAAAGGGTTGATAGTTGGGATGGTAAATACAAAAATTCGACTCAATGTGGATATTTCTAGCAATATCTAATAGAGAAGTCAGCGGTTGATTGGCAGAATATAGCATTAATCCATTTATAACTCAAAAAGATAAAATTCAAAATCATAAAACTACTATGGAGCAAAATCCTGTGAGATTTATGATAAGAGAAATAATACGCAGAAGAATTTAAAATTTCGTAAAACTTCAATACTCAGAATTCAGAATTCAAAATAAATACAGTCTGATTAGCTGTGTTACTTCATCAAAATTTTTGCTGATTCTTCAACTACTTTGACTCCTGAATTCTGAATTATTGCTATTCGGTTTCCTATCATTAGCAACCACGGAGTCGAGTTTTTTCGTAATAAATGCGAAGTAACTGCTGCTGTTTTTGAGGTTGAGGAAGTTTATGGACTTTAGCCACAGGGTTGACAATTTCTGATTGTGAGATACCGAAAATAGTCAGCACAGCCTGTTCTGGCATAGTGAGTAAACTTTTAGCTACTTGCAGCATACAGATATCAGCATTGCTAAAGTATTTACGCCAGGTAATCGTATCCTGAATTTGATGAATCAGTGCCAGCCCTGCAAATTGGATAACGCGCAAAATAAAGTCACTACGGTATTCCAAAATCATCGGGAAAGCATTGAGGTAAGACCTGATGAGGGCAATCATTGAAGGCTGTAAAATCTCTAAGGGTATCAACGCCAAATTGAGAGATTCTTCTAATTCAATGGTAGGGTCTACTACCAGACTTTTGAGCCAAATTTCTAAATAGCTTGCTAATAAAGTTCCTAAATCAAAAGCTGGATCTCCCCACGCACAAGCTTCCCAATCAATTAGCCGCACTAGGCAATTGTCTAGTTGCTGCCAGCGAGAATGAACTAAAATGTTGTCCAATTTCAGGTCGTTGTGAGTTAAGCAGCAAGGGTTCCACTCATACGCCAAATCTGCGATCGCAGATTCCAAACTCTCGTATTGTTGATAGAGTAGATAGAATTTCAACGCATCGCTGGGAACAGTACCAAAAATCTCTGGACTAATCGATCCTATCCCTTGAGCTGGATTGTAAAAGCCATAGCGAAACTCCCCTTGGGGAGCAGCTGCCATAAAATCCCTATATTCTCGGCGTTGGAAGGTTGTACGATGCAGTCCCGCCAAAGCCGTGCCAATGGCATAAGCAATTTCTGGTGGAAAAATTTCATTATTGTGGTATACTGTCCCAAGCTCCAGGTAGTCACTTAGGTAGTTGCGGACGAGGATAGAATTTTCTTCGTCAAAATGCACTACTAATGGTGCGTGGTTTACCGCCGTAGGCATCGCCGAAGCATTACCGAAAACTGGAAACTG
Source organism: Nostoc sp. DSM 114161 (assembly GCF_052692665.1). Classification (NCBI taxonomy): domain Bacteria; kingdom Bacillati; phylum Cyanobacteriota; class Cyanophyceae; order Nostocales; family Nostocaceae; genus Nostoc; species Nostoc sp. DSM 114161. The sequence goes on along the minus strand of NZ_CP195141.1, from coordinate 8,514,309 downwards.
CTGGAGCAATTGGTGAAAGAGCCACTCTTTAAATAACTCATGGGGCTGACCTTCACTGTTAAGGTTACGTTCTTGTTTAAGGAGCAGTTTGCGATTGTCAGCTAGAGTTACAACTAAATTGAAATTTTTCTTGCTACTCCCTGGCAAATCAAATTTATCCGTGCCACCTTCTGAGTTACACAGACCCGCATTTTGCAGATACTGGATAACGTTGTGAGAAGACAGTGATAATACCATGTATTATTTCCTACTTCGTAAATTACTGTAAGTTCATCCGTGTCAGAATTCGCTCAGCCTTAGCAGCTTTAGGTAGATAGTAACTAGTGTGCGAGCAAGAATAAAGATTTGTACAATCTACTAATATCGCATATTTACGATCTAAACCTGCCAAAATGGCACCTAGCTCTTTATAATTGCTTTAAAATTGCCTCCATGACACCGTGACATCTTTACACTTCCTCAGCATAGTTACTTAGACACATCTAGAGCAAATTTTGTGGTAGAGCCTTTTGATGTAGCTCTGTCTCCCTTGTTTGTAGCGGATTAGCAGCATCCCCAGCAAAAAAAACTGATTGGCGGCAGATGTTGTCAGCAGTCATCCTGAAAGCAGCGAAGAATTTCAGCAATTCTTCGGGGTACGAAGCATGACTTTCAACGTTATTATTTTTATTTATCATCACAAAGGCAAAAAAACCGGACACTTTAGCCGGTTACTAATTATTTTTTGCCTAAATTTTCGCCAAAAGCCGGCGCACCCTCCGGGAGCTTGCTACAGACTTTGCCCTGCGTTTCCTTTAGGACTCCTATAGAGACTTGTCATAACACAATAGTAGAGGCGTATAGATGTACGCCCCTACTCAATGTTGATTTCACAAAATCATGTTTTTTGTTTCTGATTTGTACAGCGAACGATGAAGGGTTCTACGATTAGCTAATTCTTTCCCTTTGCGACCAAGCTGTTCGCGTAGCTGTTGGTTTTTGCACAACCTATTAAAAGCTTGAAAAACCTCATAACCAGAATTGGGATTCACGAGTATGCCATTTTCCTCGTGTTGAACTGTGTCTAAAACACTACCTAAGCGAGGGGCAATTACAGGTTTACCGAAGTAACTTGCTTCTAAATATACGATACCAAAACCTTCTAGATTATGATGTTTTGTATCTAATAAACTCAGCATAGCAAATATGTCACAGGCTGCATAATAACCTGCTAATTGTTTCTCTGGTACATATCCAGCAAAGTGTACTCTTTTACCTACTCGCAAGCGATGTGCGAGAGATTTTAGTTCTAACTCACAAGGCCCTTGACCGCAAATTATGTAGTGGACATCCACACCAAAAGTTAGCAATAGTGGAATGTTATCAATGACGCTCTCAAAGCTTTTATGTTTTACTAACCTTCCTACTGAGAGGATAACTATTGCTGTTTCGGGAATGTTGTAACTTTGACGCACCCGCGTGCGTAAATCATCTAGTAGACTAGCAGAAGTTGTTATATTACCAAATTTTTCTGGTCTGATTACTGGATTGATGACATAGGTTGGTGTGTCTAACCGCAAGGCACTTCTGAGATAGTTTTGTGTATAAGAACTATTACAAACAATGCCTTCAGCTCTATGAAGTGTTAATTTAAATAGCGATCGCCACACCGGATTATGCAACGGAACCACAAGATCGTTGCCATGCAGATAGATAAAAAAGCGAATCGGTAAGAAATAGCTCAATAGCAACAGTGAAGGAAAATCATAGCCGTGGCCCCACTCAATATAACGGTAGTGATAGCGAAAATAAAGTCTAATTGCTAGCACAAAGGAGCAAACAATATTCACCAAAGGCTTGAGAAAACTTGCTAAACAGCCGCTATGCCAGTATTTAGGATAAAACCAGCGATATATAGGAAACTGTTGATTTTCGTCAAATACTTTATCTCCTGAGCAACCAGCCGCCAACACAATCACTCGTTCTGGATCTTGCAAACACCGATTGTAGATATATTCCCCAATGACAGCTTGTTTCGGTAAGAAGATTCGGGATATAACCAGAATATCCGGATGTGCAGTTTCGTCTCTAATGTTGGCTGTGAGTTGAGAAATATGTTCCATAATCAACTTGAGAACTCGATTTTTAAATATTTTTTGTATTTATTTACAATTGAGATGATTTTCCAAAGCAGGATAATTATTGTTTGTTTTTTTCACGAATGCTGTAGATAAATTCTAAGCTGATTTGAGAACATTAGCCAGTAATATTAGTTTTAATTTCTGTATATTTGATTTCATTTGGTAAATTTCTCATCACCTGAGAATTTTTGTCTTTCGTCAACAATAAATATGAAGCTATCACTTGCAGCTAAATCGCTCGACGAGCAAACGTGGCGAAAATTTTGAAATTTAGCTACGTTCAACAGAATATCTGAAATAGTCTCGACAGTTGTGCCAGAATGCCAAGATGTCTATTGTTTGGAGAATAGCGAGTAGAGAGGCGATTAACCCTTGTGTGTGGAGCTAAAGTGATTTTTATAGTATTGTTGTGTAATTTATTACAAAATTTCCGAGAAGGGAAGAAAATAATTAGCGCCAAGTATTAAATAAATAAGTGAAAATAATTACTAAAATTTCAAATAATCTGTATAATTCAAAACTGTAGTCAAAAATTGCTAGTCAAAGACATAGCAATAATAACAATCCTAAATAATTTGTTAAATCTTGGTAGAAGCTGTTGACACTCAACACTCATCGCTGATAATTTCTACAATTCAAATTAGGATTGCGAAATTAGTCGATGCCAATTTCTCTAATCGCGAACATATCTTTAGGTACGGTTCTCCTGTAGAGAAATCCCCCCTGCGCTCGCTGCCTACCCAAGATCGGACGCGGTAAAGTGAATGTGTAGCTGTTAAAGCTAAATGCTACAAATCGCAAAGGTTGTTACGGGCTGGCGTTAGTGACACACCACAAGAATCCCAAGAACGTAGGGAAAAATCATAAAAAATTCCGTTTTTGAAGCGATTGTATTATGCGTAAAAAACTACAACAAATCATCAAACCGCTACTAAAAACCTTCCTAGCCCTCAGCCTGGTGTTAACATTGGCTCTGAGTCACGCCGATGGCGCCTTAGCTGCTAGTGGCGGACGAATTGGCGGTGGCTCATTTAGAGTCCCCTCTAGCCGCACGTATACACCGCGCACCTATGCACCTCCAGGCGGTGGCGGATATTATCCCGGTGGTGGATATTATCCCGGCGGCGGTTTTGGCTTTCCCTTCTTGATTCCTTTTTGGGGAATTGGAGGCGGATTTGGCGGCCTATTTGGCATTTTAATTTTTTTGGCGATCGGTAATTTCTTATTACAAAGTTTCCGTCGTGCTGCTAGCGGTGAAACACAAGAAGCAGATTACAGCACCAGCTCTCCAGTTTCCGTGACTCGTTTGCAAGTCGGCTTATTGGCTCAAGCTCGCGATTTGCAAAATGAACTCAACCACATTGCTGAAACTGCTGATACCAACTCCCCAGAAGGAAGAGCAGAAATACTTCAAGAAGCCAGTTTAGCTTTACTCCGCCATCCAGAGTATTGGGTATACGCAGGTGGTGATACTCAACAAGCCAGATTAAACTCAGCTGAAGCTCAGTTCAACCGCTTATCACTAGCAGAACGCAGCAAGTTTAGCGAAGAAACTCTGACTAACGTCAACAACCAACTCAAAGCAGCCCTCGCCAAAGAAGCTTTACCTCCAGCTGATGAAATCGACAACCCCACCCGTCTAATCACTGAAGGCCCTGGCGAATACATTATCGTCACTTTATTAGCGGCGACACTAGGCAAATCTGAAATCCCAAAAATTAACAGCGGTGATGATTTGCGCCAAGCCCTACGCCAAATTGGTAGTATCCCCAGCGATAGACTTCTAGCAATTGAGGTTCTTTGGACTCCCCAAGCTGAAGGCGATACTCTGACATCAGATGATGTGTTGGCAAATTATTCTGATTTGAGATTGGTTTAATTTTTTGGAATCAGAATTCAGGAGTCAGAATTCATAACCAGCCAGACAAGGGTTTAAAACAAATGTAGAGACGTTGCATTGCAACGTCTCTATTTTTGTAGGCTGAGGTTCTTGGTTTAACTTTTTTTCCAAGACGCTGCTAAAAGTTCGAGAATGACTCCATTTGTCCAGCCGAAACCAACTTCGTTAGAACTATATCCAAAGCAGATTTCATCGGAAACGTTGGCAGAACAGCGTTCGACATCATATTTCTCAACTAAAGTGTTGTGACGCCCGAATTCCTTAACCACCATAGCGAGGAATTTGTTGGCAATGCGATCGCTTTCTGTATGATATCCATAGCGATGAAGTCCTTGGACAGCGATTAACGTCAGCGGCGCCCAGCCAAAGGGGGCATCCCACTGGTTACCAGTAACGCGAGTACTGGTAAAAATTCCCCCTGGGGCTTCAAACAAAGAAAGATTTTCTACCAGGCGTTTGGCTTGGGATGGGGAAGCAATTCCCAACCATAGCGGATAGAATGTCGTGGCAAATTCATAACGACGGCGTTGTTCGCTCTGGAAATGATAATCTAGATACAATCCCTGTTCTTCATCCCAGAGATACTGGTTGATGCGTTCGCGGCGATTCTCTGCACGTTCGCGCCATTGTTGCACTAATTCTAGATTACCGAATATTTCCTGAATTTCTGCTAAGTCTAGTTCCATCTGATACAGCAAACTGTTCAGGCAGACAGGAGCGTAATGCAGGATATCAGCACTGAAGGGACCAAATCGGTTAGTGATATCAAAACCCGATTCGCGCATGGTACGATCGCCCTTATAAAACAGCCTCGTCAGTTCGTCATTTTCGCGATCGTAATAAAGGCTGACATCATAATCTTCAATGTCAAAGGTTTGGTAGTATTCTTTAACGCGATCGTAATGGCTTTTTCCGTTCTCATCTCGCTCGGAAAACAAAACTTCTGGTGCAGGGCCTTCGCCAAAGGCATAAAATCGGGATAAACCTGTTGCAGGATTGAGGTGCGGCGGAACTACCCAGTAATAGTAAAACTGTTCTAGTAGCGGTACAGTTGACTTCAACCACTCTTCATCCTGGGTATGTTCAAATAGCGCCATAACCATCATACTCAGGACGGGCGGCTGCGATCGCGACAGCATATAAGTCCGGTTGGCATTGAGGATAGTACCGTAATGCTGCACTTGGTAGAGTAATTGATCTACTTGGCTTTGGGCAAGTTCTAATTCGCCATCGTGCAAAAGTCCTAATAATATAAAGTAGCTGTCCCAACCATACATTTCGTTAAACCGACCGCCGGGGACAACATAAGGCCCTGGCAGGTACAATAATCCATGCTCTTTAATTGCATCCATTTCGGTAGGCAAAGTGCGAATTTCAATTCTTTGCATATCCTTGGGAGATAGCGCTCGCTCTAACACACTTTGGACGTTAGGACAATCTTCTAAAGGTGAAATGTAGACAATCCAAGGAGTATCTGATGTGTGGTCTAGCTTGCTATCCTTTGCAGATTGTAATAAGTGTTCGTGCGATCGGGTTAAGGTTTTCCAGGTTTTTTTGATATGAGCTTGTACAGCGTCAATCTGTATGGTGGTGAGTGGTGAAGTAGTCATAATGTGGACTCGGAATTATTTTTAAACGCTAAGGAACGCTAAGGAAATCGCAGAGAGAAGTCAGAGCGGCGGCTTCCGCCGATCTTAACTTCGGTGGAACGCAGAGCTTTTCAGCGTTTTCTCTGCGCCTTTGCGCCTCTGCGTGAGATTCTATTTTTTACTCAGCACTACTAACCAAAAGAGCAACTGGGAAATGAGCCAGAGCAGACCCGATAGATAAAGTTCCTTTGCTTTCTAACGGTTGTTCGGTTAAGACATTTTTCCAAGAGGAGGAAGTTCCAGGGGGTAATTGTAGGTGCGTATCTTTCCAGACTGACTCGCCCAAGGGATCTTCTCCAGGCTGAATGAGGCGAGTGAAAAAGCGGGGTGCGATGGCGATCGCTGTTTGATTCCCTAATTGTCGCGCAAAGGCAATAATATGATTAGCGTGAGTTCCGTGAATTTCTAAGGGCAGATAATTTCCGTCTTGGAATAATGAGAGATAATCTTTTCTGGCTTTGAGTAATTGCGCCGTTAAAAACAGTTTAATTCTACCGTCGGTTTTGTCTTTGAGCAAGTTTTGAATTAATCCCAGTATATCGGTTTTGATTTGCTCTTTAATGGCGCTTAAATAACTGCGCCTTAAATCAAAATCCACGGGACGGCGGTTATCTGGATCGACTAAACTTAATTCCCAAAGTTCCGTTCCCTGATAAAAATCAGGTACGCCAGGAGCAATAGTTTTGAGTAGAGTTTGGGAAAAAGAATTGAAGATTCCGAAGTAGGCAACTCGCTGTTGAAAAGGATGAAAGGCTTCAAGAAATTGCCCAGAATTTGCAGGATTTAAAACGTTTTCCACAAAGGAAGTGCAAGCTTCTTCATATTCGCTATCAGGGCGTAACCATGCAGTATGCACCTTCGCTTCTCGAATTGATTTAATAATGTATTCCTTCACCCGTTCTACGAAAGATTCGCGTTCTTCTTCGGCAAAGGGAAACGCACCAATTAAGGTTTGATAGAGAAAATATTCATCATTGCGATCGGGCATGGCAAATCCGTGGCGAATTTTGCGATGTCCTTGATTATAATGACTCCAGATGTTAACTTTTTCTTCCCATTCTTCTGGCAATTCCGACAATACATTTAACCTTGCTCGCACGTCTTCACCGCGTTTGGTGTCGTGGGTAGCTGTGGTGTTCATGGTGTGAGGCCATGTTGCTTGGTGCTTTTGGTTAAAGCTGTGGAAGTCAGCTACAGAAATACCAAAATGGCTGGGATTTCCTCCCACTTCATTGAGCGATATCAGGCGATTGTAAACATATAATGTTGTGTCTTCTACACCTTTGGCCATGAGGGGGCCGCTGTATTGCTGCATTCGTAAGACAAAATATATCCACTGTTCGCGTTCTGTTTGCGAAAGAGAATTATCAAATTCCAGCAGCATCAATTTTTCAATAAAATTTAACTCATGCTGCAATAAAGGTGCTTGTTCTTTTGCTTGACTAATTACGTCTTGAATGGTGAGTTTATCGCTTTCCCCAATGCCATCGGGAGTAATATAAGTACGGTAAATTGGGAACAGTGTTAAAATTTCCGCGATCGCTCTTTTGAGTCCATTGATGGTAAAGTCATTGCCATAGCGATATTTGCTGGAAATATTTTTTAACAGGATGGCTAAATTATCTATGTCACCTGCTAAGTTCTTTTCTAATATTAGCTGCTTTTTCTCCTTGACCAAAGATGCATAATCTACTTTACTGCTGATAAAAGCATGGTAAATTTTGTCAAACCAAAATTCTATGTCAGTTTGGCAAAATACCCCATTGACATAATTCAAAAAATCATATCCAGACGTACCTTGAATCTTCCAATTCTCTGGCAAATCTTCCGTCAGTTCTAGAATTTTTTCAACAGTGATATAAACATCTGGGGCTTTTTCTTGCAGCCGTTCGAGGTACTGATGTGGGTTATAAAGCCCATCTATGTGGTCAATGCGTAAACCTGTAAATTTGCCTTCTTCAACTAGCCTTTGAATGAAACTATGAGTGTTATTAAAAACCCGCAGTTCTTCGATTTTGACAGAAATTAATTCATTGACAGTAAAGAACCGCCGATAGTTCATTTCTTCTGCCCCGACTTTCCAGAAGGCAAGACGATAAAACTGGTCTTTGAGTAAATCGTCTAGCAGATTAAAGCTTTCAGAATTGCCCGGTTCTCCGTTAAAAGTTTTGAGGTTTTCTTCAACGAATTCGCGGATTAAATCGTTGGTATTGTAGAGTTCCCAAACCAACCCTTTGATAAACGCAATTTGGTCTTGTCGCTGTTTGCCTGCAACTTCTGAAGGTACATTTTTGAGAATGTAGAGAATCCCCAATAACTTAATAAAATCAGGATGATTGCGGCCTAGCGTGCGCGTGAGTTTGCCGAGATTGTATGTGAGAAATTTTGTGTAAGATTCTAACCGCAGAGGGAGTTTTAAACTGTAATAATTGACGGTTAAACCGTTTTGTTCGTATTGCAGTTGAATGTGTCCGTTTTCTAAAGATACACCATAGAAATCTCCCAGTAGAGGAGCGAGAATTCGTTGCTGGCGATCGCCAAATGGTACATTCCAAGAAAGGTCGAAATAATCAGTATAGCTGGAATCTGGCCCGTGTTCCAAGATATCCATTAAATACTCATTTTCGCTGCTATAGGCCATGTGGTTGGGCACAATATCTTGTAACCAACCCATTTCTAAAGATTGTATTTCACTGATTAATGCATCAAAGGACTCATTAGTTCCCAGTTCTGGGTTGAGTTGAGTCGGATCTACTATATCGTAGCCGTGGGTACTACCAGACCGCGCCTTGAAAATCGGCGAAGCATATAAATCCGAAATGCCTAAATCAGAAAGATAAGCAGCGATCGCTTTTGCATTTTCAAAGCCAAATTGAGGTGTAAACTGAATTCGATAAGTTGCTCTAGGAATTCGCATACTTGTTTTTCGTGGGAGTGATGATGGTTGACTGTTGACTGAAGAGTTAGGAGTTGGGAGTTATTTGGGAGTTAGGAGTTAGGAGTTAGGAGTTGGGAGTTATAAGTCGAAAGTTGAGAGTTTGAGGTTTTCAAGCTTAACAGTGAACCTCTGAGCTTCAACGTTGAACCTTTAGGCTAAAACTTTAAATTCTAACTCTCCCCACTCATAACTCCTAACTCCTAACTCCTAACTCTTAAACTCCCTACTCCCTTTCATACAGTACTAAACTAATGGGTTGCAATTTCACTTCTTCTCCCGCAGACAGACATTCAGGCGCTTGGGAACCAGGCCCAGACCATGAAGTGTCTGCCGAATCTAATAGTTTGTGAGCCTTGCTTTGAATTGGGAGAGTTACTGTTACTGGAGACGAATTAAAATTCAATACAAATGTTATTTCACTCGTTTCACTCCAACGACGCACGATAACTATTTGCTTTTCTTCATCGCTAGTTGCTTGGATAGAATCGCGGTTTTGATTGAGAAGTGCGGGATGTGTTTTGCGTAAATTAATTAATTGACGATACCAATTCCACAAAACATTGTGGTTACCTTCGTGGCGTAATTCCCAGTTGAGTTTACTTTTTAAGAATGTTTCTGCCGATTCGGGATCTGGGGGATCGTCTTCATAGTGAAATGCTTCAAATTCTTCTTTACGTCCGGCTCGAACTGCTTGAATTAAATCTGGGTCGGAGTGACTGACAAAATATATGAAGGGTGCGGGTTCGCCGTATTCTTCTCCCATGAATAATAACGGCAAATAAGGTGATAGTAAAACAGCACCAGCAGCTACTTTTAATCCTTCAAAAGAGATACGCGCTGTGAGGCGTTCTCCCTTCATTTGGTTGCCGATTTGGTCGTGATTTTGGCTGCAAACTAAGAACTGTGATAAAGGGCGATCGCTGCAAGATACACCATGATATCGTTTGCGATCGACTGAGTATTTCCAATCATAAACAAAAGTATCTTGATAAGCTTTTGCTAAGTCGGCAAATGTGCCAAAATCTTGATAATATCCTTGGCGATCGCCTGTTAAAAGTGTATGCAATGCATGGTGAAAATCATCGCTCCATTGGGCATCTAGATTATATCCGCCCAATTCTGCCGGACGAATTATTTGTGGATTATTTAAATCGCTTTCTGCAATTAAATGCTGTTTCCATCTTTGCCCTTGTTGGGAAAAATGATGAACTGCTTCTGCTAATTCCCACAAAAAATGCTTTGCTCCCAAGTCATAAATTGCTTGAATTGCATCTAACCGCAATGCATCAATATGAAATTCACCCAACCAATAAATCGCATTTTGGATAAAATAATTTCGCACGCCCATACTCAAGGCGTCATCGAAATTCATCGCATTGCCCCACGGCGTTTTATAGGTTCTGGTAAAGTAGGGCGCAAACTGACCCATGTAATTACCTTCCGGGCCAAAGTGGTTGTACACCACATCCAGCACAACAGCAATACCGTTTTCGTGGCAAGCATTCACCAGCTGTTTGAGATCCGCTGGACTACCGTAGGAATTTTGTACTGCATAGGAGTAAACGCCATCATAGCCCCAGTTACGGTATGCTAAAGCAGGCTCAATATGGGTATCTCCAGGAAACTGGGAAATAGGCATGATTTCAATAGCATTAATTCCCAGTTCTCGTAGTTCCGGTAGGCGGGGAATAATGGCGGCAAAAGTGCCTTCAGGGGTGAATGTCCCCACATGAAGTTCATAAAAAATCATCGATTCTACAGGAATGCCAGACCATCCTTCATCAGTCCACTCAAACTGAGGATCTATGATTTGAGATGGGCCATGCACGCCTTCTGGTTGATACTGTGACGCCGGGTCGGGAAAAGCATTTTCCTCATTCAGCACATACTTATAAAGCGTACCCGGATACACATCATTCACTTTCGTCTGCCAGTATCCCTCTGCTTGAGGTTTAAGCGCAATTACTTGCGCTTGGGGCGTCAAAATTTGCACAGCAACGCTATCTAACGTTGGAGACCAAACTGTAAATTCACACTCTCCGTTACCCAAATAATTAGCACCTATTCTCACGCAGATTCCCCTCTTCAACAATACTTTGTGCTGAATTTTGCCGTGAAAGTAATTTCATGTTGTTACACGATCTTTACAAACACGCCAAATAGGATCATGGTGGTTCTACCAGACTTTTTACTAGTATCGAAGGGCTGAATTTCTTAGTATAAAACTCTCTCTAATGATTAATTTTAGTGGCTGTGCTTTAGTCGTATCTTTATATCCCCCACAGCCATCCACTCCTACGGCTTGCAGCTGCCATCAACACAGTATGTTGATTGATAAGTACTAGAACGCTTGCCAAATATAGTGTAGCGGTTATCGCGGATTTGTTCGTAAAAGCGATCGCCTGCCCACTTCACCCCTGGTAACGCCCGATAAGCGTCTACAAATATACTTCCTAATGGTAATAATCGCCCAATTTCTTCTGCTGCGTTACTACCCTGCCAACGTCTTTGAGGCTCATTACCATCAATTAAAATCATTCCCTGTTCGCAATCTTGGGCTGTAATTCCCCACTCTAAAAGTTTCTGTTCGTCTTGCATAGGAGTGTATTGAAACAGGTTTCCCTTGTCTAAGGTTTCTAGCAATTGTACTAAGGTAACGCAGAGATTACAATTTCCGTCGTAGATTACGTAGTAAGTCACGTCGCTTTGCTCCCAATTCAAAATTCAAAACTCAAAATTAATCACGTCTCAGTAATCGTATCTAATTTCATCGATTGCTGACAATATAATTCCAGTTTAGAATATTGATTTGAACTAAGTTATTCCTATGGCTTCCTTCTTCTGGTAGATGAAAGGCGATCGCTACTGACTTCTCATAAATAAACTAAATTATAATTATTACTAGCCAAAAAATTATGATGTCTTCGCTTCCCGTCAACGACGCTCAAAATAATTTACAACAGCTCATAGACCAAGTTTTAGAGCAGGGTAAGCCTGTGATGATTCAGGGTGAACGTGGTAATGCCATTCTGCTTGCAGAAAAAGACTGGTCTGCAATTCAGGAGACTCTTTACTTGTTATCTATACCTGGAATGCGAGAATCTATCAAAGAAGGACTAGCAACGCCAATCGAAGAATGCGATGAGGAGTTGGATTGGTGAGTCATGGCAGTAATGAAGAACCATTTCCTAATTCTAAAGAAGTAAGTTGGAGGTTGGTTTACACAAAACAAGCGCAAAAAGATGCCAAGAAGTTAGCTTCTAGTAATTTAAAGGAAAAAGCCGAGGAGTTGCTTGTAGTTCTTAAAAAAAATCCCTTTCAAAATCCTCCACCTTATGAAAAGCTACTTGGTGATTTATCAGGTGCTTATTCTCGCAGGATAAACATACAGCATCGTTTGGTATATGAAGTTATCGAATCCGAACAAGTAGTCAAGATAATTCGGATGTGGACGCATTATGAGTAAGTTCTAGGTAGTTGATGACAACATTTAGTTTTAGGGTTGACTCGAACTTGATATTAATTGTGGTTCACTCTTAAATAATCGCCTTTCATTCAGCATCACTCACCCTCCTAACTCGGTTGTTGCAGTTCTGAACAAGAATATTTTCGTTTTGAGCAGGAACGTTTTCGTTTTGAGCAGGAACGTTTTCTTTTTGAACAAGAACGTTTTCGTTTTAAACAAGAACGTTTTGATTTTGAACAGGAACATTTTCGTTTTGAACAGGAACGTTTTCGTTTTGAACAAGAACGTTTTCGTTTTGAACAGGAAGTTTTTAGTTCTGAAAGTGAAAAGCGGAGTTCTGAGCCTGAGCATTGGAGATTAGAGGTTTATTTCTCCTGTTTTCTTCTCATTAATCCCCGCTTTTAACTGCTTCTTTACTCCAAACATATTTACGGCAGACTTCGCAAGCGGCTTTTGCCTCCTCTGTTTCCGGATTGGTGAAGATGGGATGGTAACGCAACCTATCACAGCAGAGTTGCAACGACGCTTGTACCTCACCTTCACTACCGCTACTGACAATTGTCTGCCCATCTGATCTCATGGCGACAGACATGACATCTATCTTACGGCTACGGTAAGAGTCTGCTAGGGGATGACCTTGGATGTTCCACAACCGCAAAGTTCCATCTTTACCACCACTGACAATCATCTGTCCATCTGGGCTAAAGGTAACACAACAGACATCACCTTCATGCCCACGTAAAGGATCTACCAGCGAGTGTGTTGGGATATCTGACCAGTGTCCTTGAATGTCCCACAACCGCACCGTGCCATCAACACCGCCACTAGCAATTGTCTGTCCATCAGGGCTAATGGCAACGGAACAAACATAACCCTGATGACCGCGCAAGGGGTCTGCTAGCGGATGACCTTGGATAGCCCACAAGCGCACTGTCTCGTCAGCACCGCCACTGGCAATCCTCTGTCCATCTAGGCTAATTGCTACTGAAGGAATATAACCCTCATGTCCACGCAAAGGGTCTGCTAAAGATTGACCTTGGATATCCCATAACCACACCCTCCCCTCAACACTGCCATTGACAATCTTGTGCCCATCCATACTGAAGTCGACAGAAGAAACATAACCGCCAGGGAAAATCTGCTTTACATCCACCCCAATCACTACGGACGAGGCACAATGCTTATGCCCACTAAAAAGGTCTACCATAGGATTATTTTTGATATTCCACAACCGCACTGTCCCGTCAAGACCGCCACTGGCAATTGTCTGTCCATCACGGCTAAAGGCGACAGAAATGACAATACCTTCATGTCCGCAGAAGGGGTCTGCTAACGGCTTACCTTGTATATGCCACAACCTCACTGTGCCATCTTCACCACCACTAACTATCTTCTGCCCATCCGGGCTAAAAGTAACGGATCTGACAAAACCTTGATGCCCTCGGAAGGGGTCTGCTACGGGGTAGCCTTGGATGTTCCACAACCGCACTGTTCCGTCAAAACCGGCACTGACAATTGTTTGCCCATCTGGGCTGAAGGCGACAGACATGACAATACCATCATGTCCTCGAAAGGGAATTGAGACTATACCTTTTGTTATTGCCCAATTCAAACTTTTCTGAACTTGTTCGATGATTTGCTGAGGCATTTTCTCTAGATTCTCACCTACTGTCAGGATTGTAAGGACTAAACCATCTAGAGGTTGAACAGATAATAAATTCTGTGCCCTTGCCGCTTTCTCTCGCAAGGTAGCCAAGTTAGCTTCAGTGAGTGCCCGTTGCAGTTCGGCAATTTGGTCTTTTTCATAGGAATCGCTGCGCTGGTAAAACTTTTTAGTTAATGATGATACAGAGATCTCTAGCTTATGCCAATTTTCACGCACCTCTGCCAGCAATCCCCCGTGCATTAAATATTTTTCATTCTCACATTTGTTTTCCCACTCACGTAAAGCATCTGCTAACCTTTCACTCAATCGCCGCAAATCCCGGTCTTGTTGTCGCCATTCCCCAAACCTCTCCCAACTCTCAATTAATGCTTCATGGGCTAAATCAATCCAAGCTTTTCCTTGTTCATCTTTTCCTGCTACCAGCAAACGTCCTTTGACTAATCCTTCATCTAGCAATTCACTTAATGCTTGCTCCTGTTCTTGGTCATTACCAGCAATGGCTAACAGTCCAACTTTTGGTTGGCGCTGTCGCGTATCGTTTTCCCCCTCTCCCGTTCGCACTAAGCGCAGAAAAATTCGCTCAATCCATTCTTTCTCCTGCTGAGTGCGTTCTTGGGTTGGGAATTCCTCCTCATAATCTTGGTAAAGATAAACATTTTCTGCATGTAGATTCAACGCCCCAGTTAATCCTCCCAATTTTTGATATTCTTCTAGGGTGAGTTGATATTTTTCTTGGTCGCGTTTTTCCCAAAGTTTAGTTAAAGCAAACTCCAACAGAGGCAAAAACCCTGGTTCTTGTTTCACATCTTCTAAAATCTTCAGTACTAGCCCTTCTTCAACACTATGGCCTTGAAGCTTAGCAGGTTCGGTAATAGTGTCCTTTAAATCAATCCCAGTTAAGGGCGGCATATAAACAGCCTGAGTTTGAATCAGCTGAGTTAGCGAGGGATATTGCAAACAGGGTTCGAGAAAATCCGCTCGCATGGTAATCACAACTGCTAAGCGCAAATCGGTAATCTCTACGACCTGAGTCAACAAGTCAATAAATCTCTGCTTTTCTTGCTGACTAGCACCGCCAGTAAATACTTCCTCAAACTGATCTACCACTAGCAAAAGTTTTGCTGAATCAGAGAGATTTTCGAGAATTGTGGATAGACTATTCTGCTCATTTTCAATCAAATCCTTCAGTTGCTTCTCTTTTTTAACTCCTGGAAAAAATTGTTGAAAAGCTCCGCGCAACTTAATTAAAGGTTCAAATCCTGGTTTAATTGGTTCTAATACTTGCCACTCACGATCATCTAATTGGGGAATCAAACCCGCCCGCACTACTGAAGATTTACCACTCCCCGAAGCGCCAATGATGGGGACAAATTTAGCCAAGTCGAGTTTCTGTTGAATATGGTTAACTACTTTTTGACGACCAAAAAAGAATTTTGCGTGTTGCTTGTCAAAAGCTTCCAAGCCCCGATAGGGACATTCGTCAAGTACTTCTGTAATAACTATTAATTTCTTGGGTGGATACCAAACCAAAGGAATTGACCTACCACCGCCCATGTAAATTGGTTCTTGCCCACTTCCCTTGAGTTCCCGTGAAATGAAGCTCATCAAATCATTGACATTAATTTCTCCGGTAGCTTCATCAGCTTTATCCTCAGCCAGTCCTTTGAGAATTGCTTTGGTGAAAATTCCACCTTCAGCATCTTCACGCGCTCTTTCAAAGGCACGAGAGGCTGTAATTAAGCTGTAGTCTTGTTTACTATTGAATACGGAGAAACCAGACTTGATAAAACTCCTCTCTAATAAAGACCCAGCATAGCAGCAGTCCAGCAATACCACCAAGCTGCTGAGTTGAGATTTAGCGATTAAAGTGTTGAGGTCATCAAAGGCGATCGCATTTTGCCCATCCTTGTTACAATCTGATGTTGCCAAATACCCTTTCGCTTCACCCGTCAGGCTGGGTGCTTCAAATCCATATCCCGCAAAATAAATCAGCGCCTCGTTACCTTTAGCTTTTTCTAACAAAAATATCCTCAGCGCTTGTCCCAGTTCTTTACCAGTTAATTTTTTATCCAGTGTGACTTGCCAGCGATTCTCACTCTCGATTAACTTGCTAGGTAAAGGCTGAACATCAAACCGTCCTTGTTCGCGCAACAGTTGGGCGATTTGTTCTGCATCATTGACAGCCTTTGGTAGGTTGCTGAAATTGTCATATTTGGCAATCCCCAGCACCAGCGCATATCTAGCCATATAATCTAACCTGGCATCCGTTTTTACGTAATATTACCAAGAATACCTTAAAGATTAACTGAGGCTATTATGTCAGAAGTGCAACGTTTAATCATCAAAGAAGACGATTTAGAGTACGAAATCTACGTAGAATCAAATACCGCTCCTGAGGTTCCAGAAGAAGAGGAACCGGGATATCGTGATGGTTTTTTACCCACGTTGAATATTCAGGAATTTCAGGGCAAGATTCGTAATTATGCCAAGTTAGCTGTTGGTGCATTCAAGAATTTACCTGATGCTGAAGAGGTAACAGTTAAGTTTGGTATCAAATTGGGTGGTAAAACTGGCATTCCATTTTTAACTGAAGGTTCGGCGGAGAGTAATTTTGAAATTGAGGTTAAGTATAAGTTTCCAGAAAAGAAGCCATAATAGCAATTCGTAATTAAGAATTCAGATTGTATCTATGTTTCAAAGTTTGAATCTGTTGTCGAATTTTAGAGAATTGGTATAAATAGCAATAGTTCAAAACAACAATATACAGGAGATTGTAGCTTGGTGAGGTACAAATCACTGTAGGGGCTTTAGCATTGTTCATTGGTGTCAACTTAACGTGAAACCTGATGAATACTTGATTTTGAATTTATTCATCTCCCATCAAGATCCGCTTTACCCCACCCCAGCTTTGCTGACGCAAAACTTCCCCTCCCCTTGGCAAGGGGAGGGGATTAAGGGGTGGGGTAAAATGCCTGTGGGATAGGTGTTTGAGCTTAAATTGACACCAATGAACAATGCTAAAGCCCCCAACCGTGTACTTCATTTACCTGAAAATCGCTGTAAACAAATTGCTTTGCTAATGATATTACAAACTTCCTTTAGGAGTTTCTATAGTTTCAGATTGTTTACTATCAGTAACTTCTTTTTGGGGATTCTTTTGATTACCTCGATCGCCTATTTTTTCTATTGCTTGTTTTGCCAAATTTTCAGCCGCTTGTTTAAATAAGGGTTCTATTTTATTTCGCCAATATTGAGTATTAGGCAATTTTTCTGGATGATTTTTGTAATCTAAAACTTTATTCCATTCACCGGATTCTAGTGCTTGGTTAATATCATTAAATAATGCATCTGCTTTCGCCCAATCTTCTTGCCATTGGGCAATGACTTTGCCCGTTTCTTGGATATCAGAAGCGGCAGTTGTTGGAACTGATTTTAAAAGTGCGATCGCTCCAACTACATCTCCAGAATCATACTTCTTTTTTGCCTGTTCTAAAATCTGAGCGCTATTTTCACTAGGCTGCGATTTTCCATTATCAGAAGTTGACGGTTTTGATTTTTCTGACGATGAAGTTACTACATCTTTAGATTTTGGTTTTACCGGAGCAATCTGTCGAGTAGTAATCAAGGTACTATCATCTATTGTCTTAGTTGCGATGCCTTTTTCCCGCAGGCAAGAAGTCCATTCTCCTTTATTGGCTATCACATCCGGGTGTACCCAAGCCAAACTTCCAGATTTGAGTTTAATTTCTACCCAACCTCGTTTTGTTTGCTTGCCAGTCACCTCGAAGTTAGTATTATCACCAACAGTTTGCACAATATTACCGGAATTGATGGAACTAGGTTGAGAACGGATATTAGAATTTCCCACAACAACAGCCGAACATTTGTTGGCTAAAGTGCCATCTTTACCTGTAAAATTAGCAGCTAAATTTTTCACATTAGGATATACATTTGCTACCAAAGCCGCAGCACCACCCGCCAACAATATGCCAATTAATATTGGCCACGGGTCGGATTTGCTATGCTGACGGACAGGTCTAGGGGGAACATGATTTGCTGGTGCAACTGCCAGAGTTTGCTGGCGAGATACTGCCTGAGGTTGGGGTTTCGTTGCTTGGTAGCTAGAATTTTTTACAGCTTCTTGAGGCGTAGAAATTGCAGCTACAGGATTAATCGCGTTTTTACATGCTTGGAGTGCTTCCGTGGCGCTTTGGTAACGGTCTTTGAAGTGATAACGCACCATCTTCACCAACACCGCCGCCAGTCGAGGATTCACAGTCACTGAATGCCGCCAAATGATTTCCCCTGTTTCCGGGTCTTCTTGTAATTCTGTTGCTGGTAAACCTGTTAATGCTTGAATGGCAATGATTCCCAGGGAATAAATATCACTGTTGGGGCGGGGTTTACCTTGCCCTTGTTCTGTAGGCATATAGCCAGGAGTGCCGATTACCACTGTGGCAGCAGCTTGTCCGCCAACTGTCACCATTTGGGTACGCAGTTGCTTCACTGCCCCAAAATCTACCAAAACTAACTTATTATCTGAGGCGCGGCGGATAATATTATCTGGTTTGATGTCGCGGTGAATCACGCCTTGCTGGTGGACAAATTCGAGAATGCCAAGAATTTCCTGCAAAAGTTGAATTACTTGGCCTTCACTCCAGCGGTTACCAGGTAAAAGTTCCTCGGCTAGGGTATGTCCTTCTATATATTCTTGTACTAGATAGAATTCTTGATTTTCGTCAAAGTAAGCCAATAGCCTGGGTATTTGGTCATGGTTGCCAAGTTTTTCTAAGGTTTCGGCTTCACTGTTGAACAGACGCTTAGCAGTAGCAAAAACTCTGGGGTCAGTTCCGGGTTTGAGGTGCTTGACAACGCAAATGGGGTTACCTGGCCGCCTAGTATCTTCGGCAATGTAAGTTTGACCAAATCCTCCCGTCGCCAGGACTCGAATTATTTGGTAACGATGGTCTAGTAACTTGCCTATCATATTCCCTCCCCACAGTTATCACCTAATTTTTCGGCTAGTAATAAATATCTCCAAATTTTCTTCAATGAAATCCGCTATCTTGAAAAAAGATTTAGATTAAAAATGCAGCTTTTTAATAAACGCAGACTGTTTATTTCTCTGTTTAGTGCCCCTATTTATTACCAATGCCACCTAAAATAACAAACTCAGTTGCATGGCAGCAGGCTGAAATCCTCATGCAACCTGCTTTCATTCGCGTTATCGACAATATCCGCAAACAGCTTGATGAGTCTTCATGGACGGGGACTTACCAAGATGTCCTGATTTGGCCGCCTAACACCACCGATGAAATCAAAGCATTGGTGACTCAACTGTTGCAAGCAATGGAAACTGCAACCACCGAAGAAGCAGATGAAATCAGACAGACTCTAACTCGTCTACCAATGCCCCATCCAGGATATCATTTACTTTTGCAGCGTCAAGAGCAACAAGTAAGTATCGATTTGTGGGAGTTATGCTACCAAGTGTGTTTTATTGAATACAACCCAGAGAAAGAAAAGGTTGTTATTGATACTAGTTTAATTGATGAACTTGGCGAAGTTGATTGGCTGCGTTTGGATGCTAAGGCAAAGCAGTTAATTGAAGAGGCCTTTGCTGCTTTACCAGAGAGTTAAAGCTCTGAAAATAGGATTTTGGGACTTTACGAACAAAGCCCACCTGGGTGGGCTAATGGATTTTTTCAGCTTGTTCGGGTTTGTTCAGTGTTGTTTGGTTACTTTTGTGAATGCCTATTCTGGTTTCCAATTATTCAGTGCTACTCGAATAACGATTAATTCATGCAGGTATTCATTGTACTTCTTGCAGAAGTCGGGAAAAGGGGAAGGTGGGGCCCCCTCTGGGGATAAGGGGCGGGAAAGGGGGAAAGGTTTGGTATTTACCCTTTCCCCTTTAACCTTTTCCCTTTTCCCACCTCTTGCCAAAAGTACTTTTGCAAGAGGTCTATTAGAATTAGATCTGCCTTGAAAATAGGGACTCTTTACTGGGGACTGGTGACTGGGAAAACCAAGATATTTTCATTATTCCTTGTGCGTGCAACTCATGGAGTAAGAGTGCATAAATCGAAAATAACAAAAGTTTAATGGACTATGATGTGTTGAGTGTTTTATTTGACATATATTCTTGAGGTGTCATTAACTGACTCAATTACGGCTCGCTTGCGTAACCAGATTTTGTCAATTAGTTTGACTAAACGATTTTTCATGCTTTTTTTGGACTTAGTAATAAACTTTTTGCTATAGATCGCGAAAGTAATTAGGCTCGTTGACGAAATAACCCCGTCATACTTAAACCAGTAATCAACAAGCCGACTAATCCCAAACCATTTAAAAGCGGATAAATTTTTTCTAAATGGAAAATTTCCAAGGTGTGTAATCTCAGGAGAAATTCGCCTAAGTCATTTTGATGCAACCATTCATGGGCGATGGTAAAACTCATGCCAGTCAGCACAGTCAGAAATAATGGCAGACACAGCACGATCGCAATCTGACGATGATATCGTCGAAACATTCTAGTCATAAACAATTCCTGAAAAAGAACATCCAAAAATTAAATTACTCAATTCCTACATCCATACGACTGATTTCTTCTCCCCCTGCTCCCCTGCCTCCCCTGCTCCCCTGCCTCCCCTGCTCCCCTGCCCACTAAAGCTACTCCCTCCCTCCCTCATCTGTGGAGTAAAACTGTTGGGCATAAAAACGCGCGTAGCGTCCTTCTTTAGCCAGGAGGGAGGCGTGAGTACCAGCTTCAACTACCTGTCCTTGTTCTAGTACGAGAATGCAGTCAGCCCGACGAACGCTGCTCAAGCGATGGGCGATGATAAACACAGTACGGTTTTGCATCACTCGCTCTAGTGCCTCTTGAACTAACGCTTCTGATTCCGAATCCAAAGCAGAAGTAGCTTCATCGAGGATGAGAATTCGCGGATTATTGACGATCGCTCTGGCGATCGCTAATCTTTGGCGTTGTCCCCCCGATAAATTAACTCCGCGTTCGCCTACCCAGCTATGGTAACCTTGGGAAAATTGGCTAATAAACGAGTGAGCGTTGGCAATCTTCGCCGCTTCCTCAATTGCTGCTAAATCTAATTCTTCCTGGCCGTAACCGATATTTTCGGCGATCGTTCCTGAAAAAAGCGTAATGTCTTGGGGAACAATGCCAATTTGATGGCGCAAACTGGTAAGGCTGACATCCCGGATATCGATATCATCAATCAAAATTTCACCCGCCTGGGGATCGTAAAAGCGAAGTAAAAGGCTAATTAATGTTGATTTTCCCGCACCAGAAGTACCAACCAAGGCTATGACATTGCCAGGATCGGCTACCAAAGAGAGATCTTTAAGGACTGGCTGACCGGGATTGTAAGCGAAATTGACATGACGATACTCTACCTTCCCTGCAACTCGTGGTAATTCCTTAGCATTTGGCTTTTCGCTTAAACTCGGCTGCTTCGCCATCAATTCAAAGATGCGTTCGACAGAAGCCTCAGTTTGTTTGTACTCGTTGTAATTGCTAATCAACAAGTCGATTGGCTGAATCAGTATAGCCACAGCAGTTAAGAAACTAATAAACCCTTGAGCTGTCAGCTGATTTTGAGAAATCTGCCATCCTCCCAATAGAAACAGCAGCATAATGCTAATTGCTTCCAAAAAACCGACAACGGGAAATTGAATAGATTTGAGTTGTAGGGCGCGATACTTAGCTTTGCGATTACTTTCTGCTTCTCGATTGAATCGCTTAATTTCATAACCCTGTGCTGCAAAAGCTTGAACAACACGAATCCCGCTAAATACTTCAGTTAGCATTGCCGACAAATTGGAAACCTGATTTTGACTCTGGCGAGATAGTATAAGCAATCGCTGACCAAATAACCCAATCAACCAAGCCATCAAAGGAGCCAAAATCAAACTTGCAAGGGTGAGTCGCCAATTCAGGTAGAGCATGTAAATGGGAATCGCAATTAGCTGCAAGAGATTGGAAAGAAACTGATGGGATAACTTGTCTACAATCTCGCCTACGCGATCGATATCTTCAGTTAACCGATAAGTGAGGTCACCCGTCTGGGTAGTTTCAAAATAATCCAATCCGAGTTTGTGCAGGTGAGCGTAAATCCGCTTACGCAACTCTAAAACCATATTCAGAGCGGCAGCAATCATAAACACATTCTGCCCGTATTGACAAAGCCCTCGAACCAAAAATACCAAAGTAGCTAGTCCGAGCCAGTAGGCAATCTGGTTAACATTTCCCTGACCGACAAAAAAAGCGATCTGACCTGTTAGGTAGGGCAGTGCTAGGGTGAACAACACAAATCCTAAGATACAAGCGAATCCCCGAACTAACAGCGGCCATTGGGGCCACAAATAAGGTAACAGTTGCCAGTAGCTAGAGCGGACTTTCATAAGTAGTTGGACAAAATTAAATTTATTCGTGGAGATAGGGAACAGGGAACAAGAAAACAACGCGTGTAATTAATTCTGTCTAATATCAATTCTCTATAAACTTGCACTAAATAATTTAATCTCTCTTCTTGGTACTTTCTTGGCGCTCTTGGCGTTCTTGGCGGTTCGTTTTAAAAATAAAGTGCATCTTCACAGAGAATTGGTATAAGAGACTTGCAATTAAAAAATATCCAATTTGTTTGTAAGTAGAAGGACTAAATTAAACCTAACTTGAGATTACCGGGTTTCGACTTGGCTCAACCCTCGTCTTCTCAAAGGTCGAGCATTGACCGCAGCGATGCCCTGAGCTTGCCGAAGGGTCGAAATGCGTCTTCTAAATAATTGTGTCCACTTACTTAGTAGCGTGGCAACACTTTGCGCTGTGCATTATCGGTGGTTGCCCGAATTCAATAGATCTGTTGCATAAATCGAAAATAAAAACCCCACCCCGCCAAAGCTACGCTTTGTCTCCCCTCCCCTTAGCAAGGGGAGGGGTTGGGGGTGGGGTGTTAGGGATTTTTGCAACAGATCTAATAAATGACACTCCGAATTCAATGAACGATACCCCAAATTCAATAAACGACATCCCAAATTCAATAAACGACATCCCAAATTCAATAAACGACATCCCGAATTCAATAAACGACATCCCGAATTCAATAAACGATACCCCGAATTCAATAAACGACATCCCGAATTCAATAAACGATACCCCGAATTCAATAAACGACACCCCGAATTCAATGAACGATACCCCGAATTCAATAAGGGAGTTCCAAGTAAAAAAATATTCCATTGCTATTGTTGACTGTTGACGGTTGACGCTTCAAAGTCAACAGTCAACAACCTAAAGCGATTGTTTTTATTTTTTGGAACTTCCGAAATACTTAATTGAATTCTGTATTGTTATCCTTGCCTTCATGATTCAAATTTGGTAGCACCAGCAATTTTGTCAATTCTGAATTCTGAATTCTGAATTTTGACTCCTGAGTTATGACGTAATTTTTACTCGATTTCTCCTAGAGAGGTTAGCAAAAAGCGGGCAATTCTTTCAGATGCGCCGGGGGGGCCGAATCGCTCAGGGCCATTTTGTTGACACTTAGCAAGGTAGTCTGCATCTTCCAATGTCTCGATTACTCGTCGGGCCGCTTGTTTGAGAGTTTCAGGGGTTGCTGGGCCAGTGCCGATGGTTTGGGCATTAATGCCTAAGAGTCGAGTTTGCGCCTCTGCAAATGCATAGGTAAATTGAGGGCCTTCTCCAGGAATTTGGATAATTGGTTTGCCGATCGCCACTGCTAAATCCACCGCCAACCCTGCCATACCAATGACGAGGTTAGAATAATATACGATATCGCTGAAGGCATCTGAGTAACATCTCACTTCCACAAGTGGCGATTCTCCAGCAGAACTTCCTGGCAAAGAATAGGTGAGTACGCCTTGATTCAACTGCCAACCTTGACTTTTAGCAATGTCGTCTAGTTCTGCCATCAAACGCGGTACCAAGGCGGCGCGAAACTGGAATCCTGATGGCATTACCTTGGCAATTTCTACCGCTAGCTGTAACTGCAAACAGAAATTTCGCGCGGCTTCTGGCATTCGCGAGCCGGGGAGGAGAGCGATCGCCGGAATGTCTGGTTTGAGCTGCAAGTCTTTGCCAGTGGGCACAAGGCGATCTAAAGCTGGAATACCACCAAACTGAGCTTTAGCTATACCTTGCCGTTGCAAGTCAGAAGCGGTATAAGAATCTCTGGTAAAAACTGTCAGACACCGAGGAGAATTCAAATCGTGCCACAGCAGCGGATTGATACGCAATCGCCCTTCATAGATGGCAGAAAGACAAGAGATAAACGACACGAAGGGGCGCTTTGTTAAGTAAGCAAATGTCTGAGAGATAAAATCCCCAGTAGCCATTACCAAATCGCAGTTGGGAGCATACTGCAACACCGCTTGTAACTGTCGCCACGTTAACCCAATCAATCCCGATTGAAAATCTTTGAGCAAATAGAGGCGCTTCATGTAAAAGAATCCGCCAGAGGGCATTGTTTGTGTGGGCCCGATAATGGGAATATCCAAGCTGCGGTAAGCTTTTCCTTCCCCCACAATCGGCATTGCCGCCATTTCAATGGAAGGAGACAATTCCCGGAGGGTCTGAATCACATGAGAGGTGTGATTGTCCTCTCCGTGACCGTTACTGATAAACAAGATTCGCTTAGAAGGCATCTTGGGGTTGGTAAGTGTTAGGTCTAGAATGCTTGTTTAGTGAAATTTTTAACCTACATAAAGTAAGTAGGCAAAGAAATCGATCGGCTATTACGCTTTGAAATTGCACAGTTATTCATGAGATTAGTTGACGGCTGACAGTTAACTGCCAACAGTCATAGCCAACACAAAAAAATGTACAACTTAAATGCGCCACAGTTTGGTATTTTTACTCTTGAGAGTTGTAATTTTATAGACAAATCTACAAAGTTACTTTTTCAGGTGTAAACCGGAATGGAATGATTGCCCTGTTTTTGCAGACGCTGATTTATCAGAGAATACAGTATTAGGAGTACAAGTGGTATGCGTACATTAATCTGGTTTCATAAATTTGAACTTAGTAATTTTTAGTGTTGACGACAAAGTTATAAAAAAGTTGTATCGCCAGAGAAAATATGGAACGCGCCATTTCTGCGTTGGGGATTTTAATTTTTATCGGCATATCTTATGCTTTCTCGGTGAATCGTCAGGCGGTGCGTTGGCGAATAGTCGCCTGGGGTTTGGGATTGGAGTTTATATTTGCCCTAGTAATTCTGAAAACTCCTTGGGGCTTGAATGTGTTTAAATCTCTCGGAGATATTGTCAGTCAATTTTTGGCATTCTCTGATGTTGGTGCCAAATTTGTCTTTGGAGAAAATTTTAAGGATCATCTTTTTGCCTTCCAAGTGCTGCCGACAATTATCTTTTTCTCTGCCTTCATTAGTGTCTTGTATCACTACGGCATTTTACAGCGAATAGTAAACATAATGGCGTGGGTGATGATGAAGACGATGAAAACATCGGGTTCGGAATCTTTATCTTGTGCCAGTAACATCTTTTTGGGGCCAACAGAGTCGGCGCTGATGGTGAAACCTTACATAGCGAATATGACGCAATCTGAACTCCATGCGCTGATGACGACTGGTTTTGCCACAATTGCAGGTGGAGTTCTAGGGGCATATATTTCCTTTGGCGTACAAACAGAACACCTGATAGCGGCTTTTTTTATGACTGCTCCCACATCTTTGGTGGTATCAAAATTGCTCTACCCGGAAACAGAAGTATCAGAAACGGCTGGTAAAGTAAAAGCGAATGTAGAAACTAATTATATAAATGTAATTGATGCGGCTAGTAGCGGAGCCATTGACGGCGTAAAGTTAGCTGTTAATGTTGGGGTGATGATTATTGCTTTTTTGGGGTTATTAGCTGCTGTGAATGCGCTGCTGGGATGGTTAGGCGGATTTGTCGGTTTACAACAACTTTCATTACAGCGGATTTTGTCTTATTTTATGGCTCCCGTAGCATTTTTGATGGGCGTGCCTTGGGCTGATTGTCAGCAAGTTGGGGCTTTATTAGGTACAAAGACAATTCTGAATGAGTTTATTGCTTTTTTAGATTTGAAGGCATTGATTGAGAGCGGTAAAATTTCCCAGCGTGCAGTCATAATTGCAACTTACGCATTATGTAACTTTGCAAATATTGGTTCAATTGGCATTACCATCGGCGGTATTACTGGTATAGCACCCAATCGCCAGCATGATTTAGCTCGTATGGGTGTCAGGGCAATGATTGGCGGATTGTTAGGGAGCTTTATTACTGCTTGTATTGCTGGGATGTTGATTTGAAGGGGGTGGAGGGCAGGGGAGACAAGGAAGTGTGGGGAGTGTGGGAAGAGAGGGGGGAAAGATTTCTTCCTCATCCTCCCACACCTCCCACACTCCCGGCTTGCCCAATGCCCAATTTCGGCCATATTCCGCTTTTAGATAGAAGGATTTGCCTTAAAATTTATGTAATCATCAAATACTGAATCTTATATTTATTCACTTTAAATACCTTTAACTTTAATAGAATGCCAGACGCGGAAAAGTCTCAAAACCAGCTGGCTAGTGATAAGCTGCTGTATAGGCAAGTTAATAAAGAGTCAAATTATTCGTTAGCAGCCAATCAAGAACAGGGAATGATTCTTCTGTTACCTGATGGCAGGATTCAGGCTTGCAATGCGGCTGTTGAAAGCATTCTGGGAGTGACTACCGAGCAGTTTGTAGGACAAAATTTGCTCGAACCAAAATGGCAATTTATTGATGAAAATGGCTTGCCTTTGCTGTGTGAGATTCACCCGGTGATGGTTGCCTTGAAGACGGGTAAACCTTGTTTGAATGTAGTGTGTGGGTTCTATAAGCCTAATGGTCAGCTAGTCTGGCTATTATTATCTTCACAACCGCTATTTCAAGTTGCAGGAACTACTGCCTACGCGATCGCCATAACTTTTTTAGATATTACTGGATCTAAGTATCTTGAAGTTGAGGATAACTTTAGCTGTATTGAAGATACTAAAAAAATTGACGTATCCAATTTTCGATCGCGCTGGGATAGTCAACGTCTGTTTCAACAAATTGCCGGCACTCTTCCAGGCATACTGTATATTTATAACGCGATCGAGCAGCGAAATTGTTACGTTAATTACGAAATTACTGAATTTTGGGGCTACACCCCAGAACAAATCCAAGCGATGGGAAGTGACTTGTTTGTCCAACTTCTACACCCCGAAGATTTAGCCCGACTCCCTAGCCATGTAGAAAAATTTAATTCTGCCCATAATGGGGAAGTCTTCACTTTTGAATACCAAATTCGGCACGCCAATGGTGAGTGGCGCTGGTTTTGTAGCTATGAGACTGTGTATAGCAGAACTCCTGAGGGCTTAACGCATCATATTTTGGGAATCGCTTTCGATATTACAGACCGACGGCGCACAGAAATTTCTCTACGCCGAAGTAACGAAAGGTTTGAGCTAGCAGCAGCAGCGGTTAATTCTGTGATTTACGACTGCGAGATGCTTAATAATACTGTGGAAAGAACTCAGGGTATAACTCAGGTTTTTGGCTACACGCAACAAGAAGCTAAACCTACCCTTGAGTGGTGGCAAGAATGCATCCACCCAGACGACCGACAAATGGTCATTGACGAGTTCATCGCTAGTATGGCAACTAGCAACCGTTATAGCGTTAAGTACCGGGTGCGTCACAAGGATGGCCGCTATTTGTGGGTGCAAGACAAGGGGTTTGCAATTCGGGATGCAAATGGTCAGGTAGTTAGGATAGTTGGTGCTAGTACCGATATTACCGAACAGCAAGCTGCACTGGACGATCGCCAACAAGCCGAAACAAAGCTAAGAGACAGTGAAGAACGGATTCGATTGGCAACTACCGCAGCCGAACTTGGTATGTGGTTTTGGAATCTCATCACCAACGAGTTAACTTGGACGGAGAAATGTAAGCAACTGTTTGGACTATCCCCGGAAGCTGAAATTAATTTTCAGGTTTTCCTCAACTACGTACATCCAGAAGACCGCCAACTCATTAAGGAAGCGATCGCCGCTTCTATCGAAAAAAAACTTGATTGTGACATTGAATACCGCAGCGTCTGGCCTGATGGCAGCATCCATTGGATTGACGCCAAAGGTAGTGTTTTTTGTGACAATGATGGCAAACCGATAAAGTTGATGGGTATTGCCCAAGATATTACCCAGCGCAAACAAGCAGAAAATGATTTACGTCAGCGCGAAACTCAATTAAGGCGGTTAGTTGATTCCAACATTATTGGCATTATCTTCGCTACTCCTGACTACATTACTGAAGCGAACGAAGCGTTTCTAGAAATGATAGGTTATACGCGAGAGGAATTATTAGCTTGTAAGGTACGCAGACAAGACATCACCCCACCTGAATATCACGCTCTCGATCGCCAGAGTATGGAGCAACTTTTAGCAGTTGGCGTATGTAGTGCTTACGAAAAAGAATATATTCGCAAGGATGGTTCCCGCATTCCCATATTAATTGGCGGTGCTTTGGTGACGCGATCGCCGATGTCTTGGATTTGTTTTATTCTTGACCTCACCCCCAGAAAGCAATTAGAAAAAGCACTCAGACAACAAGCAGAAGAACTCAAACAAGCAAACCGCAATAAAGATGAGTTTTTGGCCGTTCTCTCCCACGAATTGCGATCGCCCCTCAACCCAATTCTGGGATGGTCATCTCTCCTCAGAAGCCGCAAATTTGACGAAAATACTACCAATCGCGCTTTAGAAACCATCGAAAGAAATACTCAATTGCAAATTCAATTAATTGATGAATTACTCGATGTCTCCCGAATTATTCGCGGTAAGCTAAATTTGACTTTTGCCCCTGTCAACCCAGTAGCTGTAATTGAGGCTGCATTGGAAACAGTCCGGTTAATTGCAGAAACCAAATCCATCCAAATAAAAACCCAGTTTGACACAAACGTCGGTAAAGTCTCAGGTGATTTTTATCGCTTGCAGCAAGTTGTGGGAAATTTGCTCTCCAACGCTGTCAAATTTACTCCTGCTGGTGGAACAGTGGAAGTTAGCCTTTCATTAACTCAAGATTTGACTTCCCACTGGGCAGTAATTCAAGTCAAAGATACAGGTCAAGGTATTTCACCTGAATTTTTACCCCACGTGTTTGAATATTTTCGCCAAGCTGACAGCAGCACAACCAGGAAATTTGGGGGTCTGGGGCTGGGATTAGCAATAGTTCGCCATTTAGTGGAGTTGCATGGCGGAAGTGCGATGGCTGATAGTCCAGGAATCGGACAGGGAGCCATTTTTACTGTCAGACTACCTTTGATGAAAGAGAGTAGAGCAGCAAGGGAAGCAGGGAAACCAGGGGAAGCAACCGAAAAATTTAACTTTTCGGCATTGAATGGAGTACGGATATTAATTGTTGATGATGATGCGGATACTAGAGAGTTTGTATCCTTCTTGCTGCAACAGAATGGGGCGGCGATAACTGCCGTTGCATCTGCAACTGAAGCCTTAGCTGCCATCGCCCAGAATGTACCCGATTTATTAATCAGCGATTTAGCAATGCCGGAAATTGATGGCTATGGTTTGATGAAGCAGATCGGGGCAATGCCACAACACAAAGGTGGAGAAATTCCGGCCATTGCTCTAACGGCTTATGTTGGAGAAAGCGATCGAGAGCGAGTTTTAGCAATTGGTTTTGACAAACACGTCGCCAAACCAGTACAACCACTCGAACTCTTGACCTCAATTGTAGATTTGCTCAAGCAAAAATCGTAATATTAGACATTATCTTTTTCTGCATTCCCAGTCTCTGGCTCTTGACTTGGGCGCTCTGTTGCAGGAGGATAATCGACAAATTCTTGGGTTCTGGTGGTATTTGTAGTAATACCTTCTAGCAAAGCATCTTCAGGGTCAGCTGATTGGCTAGCAGCAGCAGCATTAATCTGACCTGATGCGTTAACGTTGGGTTTGTCAGAACTACCTTTATGACTTGCATGACCGCTTGGCATAGCTATGACTCCGATATTGAAACATAAATCAAATCCACCCTCAGCCTAAACTCGTCGGTTATCAAAAATACACTATCAGAAGGCTTATATCTAAATCCCCTCAACGATATAGCAACATGAATGCTTAACAAACTTTTGGTAAAATTGCTACAGCAAAATAATTAATAGCTGGAAAAATACACATGAAAACCAGTGGTATTCATCATGTAGCAATAATTTGTTCCGACTACGATCGCTCAAAAAAATTTTATGTCGAAACTTTAGGTTTTGCGATTATTGCAGAAACCTTTCGTGCCGAGAGAAATTCTTATAAATTAGATTTACAAGTTGGAGAAAATGCTCAAATAGAGTTATTCTCTTTCCCCAATCCGCCGCAAAGATTTAGTAGCCCAGAAGCTTGTGGTTTAAGGCATTTGGCTTTTAAAGTTGATGATATCGAGCAAACTGTGAATTACTTAAAATCTCAAGGTGTCGTCACAGAAAATATTAGAATTGACGAACTTACAGGTAAAAAATTTACTTTTTTTAAAGACCCAGATAATTTACCGTTAGAGATTTATGAAAATTAGAGAATATAGATTATCTGATACTCAAGCGATCGCCAAATTATTTTACGATACAATTCACGAAATTAATATTGCCGACTACACTCAAGAACAAGTCGATGCTTGGGCACCGAAAGATATCGACTATGAAGTTTGGCACAAAAGATTACAAGTCAAGCTACCCTATATTGTTGAAGATAATGGCGAGATAGTTGGCTTTGGAGAATTAGAAGCCGATGGCCACATTGATTGTTTTTATTGTCATAGCAAATACCAAAGAAAAGGTATTGGTTCAAAACTCTTAACTCATCTAGAAAATACTGCAAAATCGCAAGGAATTAAACGACTATATACAGAAGCGAGTATTACTGCAAAGCCATTTTTTGAGCATAAAAGATTTATTGTAGTTAAAGAACAAAAAGTAGAACGACGGGGAGTTTGGTTTAAAAACTATGTCATGGAAAAATATTTGTAAATCAGCATCAATAAAATAGTTACTTTATAATTAAGTGATGTAAGCCTACGAGAAATACTCAATGCTTGAGGATTTAAAATATATATAAAAAAATTAGATAAATTGAAAATGTATTTAATTTGAATTGAGCTAATTTTTAGGACATAACTTCAGCAATTATGTCTGAAAAATTCATGCAATGATGTTGTAATTTATAAATTAATTTTCCATAATAAAAATTACTATTTATTCGTTAATAAGTTCGCTATATGCTGACTTTTTTTTATTATTTTCAAGTATAAACAGACCTAAAACTTCAGTTCCAGGCAAAAAATATATTAATTTAGTTATATTAACTATAATATTATTAATAAATAATCTAATAGTTAATAGAGTAGAGGCAAAAAATAATTATGATATAAAATTAAAAAAATATTTTAATTTTTCTGTATCGAGCAAAAAAATAACACTTGCTTATGATGCTGAAAAATCTGCTAAAAACAGATTAAAAAATACAGTTATTACACAAGTATTTACCCAAGTTCCAGCTAACGTTTTACCTACTCCTAATCCAAATTTACCAGAACTCATCAATCCGTTCCAAGCACCAGAATCAACCCCTGAGCAAAATAACACCATAGGGCCAATTACTCCGAATGAGCAAAACAGCAATCCACTTTTAAAAAAAAACTTTAGAATTACTGATATTTAATTCCTTAACTAATAGCGCCAATAAGTATCCTTGGATAATTAACCCTACGGATAACTTGACTTTTCCACCTTCAAAATTTAATCCTCTTAAAGGCGAAAATTATACTGATTTTATTGTGAACTCTGCTAGAGATGAACCAATAGTTAATCGTTTTACCTTTGCCCATTTTCCTGGTGAGGATCAATTGTATTGGTTACTCCCTGGTAATCGCATTGTCATCGAAACTCAAGGATGGCAAAGTGGAATTTTATACCAAGGACAATCAACAAAAATTGAAAGCAGACAATCGATTATGTTAACTCAGAAGCTTTGGGGAATGCAAGCAGTTTCGTCTATTCCTCAATCCTTTAAAGAACTAACAGGAGAACTTGACAATAATCAATTCTCTATTCAATCTATTGGGGCTGAAGTTATTAATCCACCAGGTTCTCCTACGCCTAAAGTTATTATCAATAATGGAGATAACAATTCTTTAATTCCAAGCATTCCTCTAATTTCAACCCTTGGCACTGCTTCAACTTATAATCCTCAAGGTGGCGGTTCTTTATTTAAGTTTTTAGATGCAGACAATACGCCCTTAATTTTACAATCTTTTCCAACTAGTAATTTACAACCATTATTAGAAGCTGGAAATCTCACTCCAGGCACAATAATTTCCCAAGAAGCTTTAGAAAAAATAGGGTTTTACTGGGGTAATCCTTTAACAGATGAGAAAACTAGATTTCAACCTCAAATAACATCTCTACCAGGTATCAAAATTGGTCAGGAAGGTAAGTTTGATAACTGGGAATTGCTAAATTTCTTGATAAATCCTTTTCTTAGCCAAAGACAGCGGGATCTTTATTATCTAAATTCTTTATATTGGGTTCCTTTAGGTGAAAAACAAATTAATATTGGAGTCAGTAATAAACAAGACAACTATCACTGGCAGAGACTTTACTTTAGTCGCCCGCATAATCGCACTCTATTACAATACGATCCTGTAAAAATTCAGGCAACTTATACTAATGTTTTTAGCAATCCTGGTATTTCTCTATCTTTGTCGCCCAATGAACTAAAAATAGATGATTTACAAACTGCTAATACAACACTAGGAATGCTCATGGGAGGAATTTTTGAGTTAATTCATCCTTCGCAGCTAGAACAAAGTTTGCAAGAAGCTAAAAAGCGATTTTTCCAACAAGATAATTTTGCTGATTTAAATACAAAAGCAACACCAGAGCAAATCAGAAAACTTAACCAATCACTCAACAGAATACTCTTATTGGGTAATCGCACTAGTAGCTTAGAACAGGTTTCTGGAACATTCACCTTCCCTAGCAAAATTACACTCAATAATTCTAGTATTTTCCAAATCCGCACCGGAAATCATCAGCGAACAGTTCAGTTTTTAGATGGAAATCGTACTTGGAGACAAAATAGTCAAACTTTCATTTCTAAAGCAGACCTTTCTAACAATAGTTTCGCTCCTTTGACATTTATTGGTGTACCTGTTCCTTTAGAACAAACATCTATTCGTCCCAAGAATCGCTCATCAGCCGCACAAGTCACCTTAACTAATTCTGATGGCAACAAGTTTGTGCAAAACTGGAGTTCAGCGGATATGACATCGGTGCCAATGAATATTCGTTCCTTTGGTTTGGCTTTTGACAATATTGAATTAAGTCAAGTTGGCCAAATAATTACTCAATTGCAAGGTTTTAATGGATATCTATCTTTACCAACACTAGAATTTTTATGGGCGGGTTCTTCAGGTGATTGGAATTATAGCCTGAATTCGGGCGTTTGGTTTAACTTGAATGGAGACTCTGCATTTAACGTTCCAAATAATAATTTGGGACTTTCGGAGCCAACATTGGGTATTTATGCTAACGGCGGATTAAGTTATATAAATACTCATACAAAATTTGATGCTGATGGAAAAATTAAAGCAATTACTAGCCATATTCCGGCTTTACGCTTTTCTTGGAATAGTGCAGCAAATTCTCAAAATCCTGCTTATTTAAATCTGAGCTACTTTTTTTCTCATCAAGATAAGAATTTAAATTATTCTTTGGCTCCAGCGCTGATATTGATTGACAATAAAGGCGATTTAAGACTAGCAGGATTTTTACAAAGTAAGTTGTTACTACCTACAGGTTTAGAGTTCAATACTTTTCTTGAATTAAGCGATAATTTTTTTTACATACTAGAAGGAATACAAAGGATAAATCAAAATTGGTCTTTTGGTGTTTATGTGCAAAATTTTAGAGATATTAATCGAGGTATAAAGAGCCGTAGTAATGATTTATCCTACGGGTTATTAATCAAACATGGTTCTTCTAGTGGTATTTTTTGGGAATCTCGCTTTGGTATGAGTGGAAATAACTTTGAAGTTCGTTTTGAAGGAGGTTGGCGATTTTAAAACTACCCAGCTACTTTATTTGACTAAGTTTTGAAGATTCCTATCATTAATAGGATTAAGTTAAAACATTAAAGTAGACCGGGAGTAGCAGCTCTGAGAATTGCTGTATATTCATCCAGTGTAAGGTTACCGTACCTTAGTTTATCAGCTACAGCTGACACAATACCATATTCCTCATTTGATGGAATTGGTAGTGTTGGGCCTGCCAAGAGAGCTATGGTTGGAATTGACACATGAGTAATTGGATCTATATATATAGATCCTGTAACTATGTACGTACCGTTGCCATCAACTCCTGCTAAATATGTTCCTTCTGGAGAAACTTTTTGAGCAGCAATAGAGGTGATATAACCACTAGGAGTAATATATGTGATTACCCCGGAAAATCCACCTTGTTGTACTGTGAACGTAGGTAGATTTGGTATGTTTGGTATTGTTACTACGTTTTGTGCTAATGCTGGAGTGAATTTAAAAGTTGCAAAGCTAATAAAACTCGTAAGGCAGAGACTAGCTCTCAAAATAATACCAGCATATTGGGAAAGTAAATTCATCTGAGAAAATCCTTTGTTTTTAGGACTTGATGTTTTTGCTGGATGTAGTTTATGCAACTTATAAAAACTGGATTTTGAAAATAAATCGCTCTCAATCTTTAATAATTATGTGCGATAATATTATTAGATTTCAATACAATCATTAAAATTTAAAAGACATAAAAATTTATAAGAATTTGAACTTTCTGTGGCTGTGGGTTGAATGCCTAAGTAACGACATTAGGTAAGCGAACCTAATTAATAAATAATCGGTGCAGGTTGGCTGCACCGATCGCTGGTTACGCACAATTTAGTTTTAATTGCACTAAACATTTACCTTACGCTAATGCTGAAGCTTGGGGTTTGGCAAAGATCATGCGTCCTGCTGTAGTTTGCAAAGCACTGGTAACTACTACCCGCAGTTCGCCACCCACATAACTGCTGCCTTCTTCAACGACTACCATTGTGCCGTCATCGAGGTAGCCAATACCTTGGCTGGGTTCTTTGCCTTCTTTGAGAATCTTCAAGTCTAAGTTATCGCCAGGTAAATAACTGGGACGGACGGCGTTCACCAAATCATTGACATTTAAAACAGGTACTTTCTGAACGCTGGCAACTTTAGATAAGTTGTAGTCATTAGTTAGCAATGTACCGCTGATTTCTTGGGCAAAACGGACTAATTTAGCATCAACTGTGGGAATATCTTCGTAGTCAACCGGGTTGATGAGGATGCGATCGGGGTAAGTTTCTTTAATGCGGTTGAGAATTTCTAGTCCTCGCCTTCCCCGCACTCGTTTTTGATCTTTGCTAGCATCGGCTACTTGCTGGAGTTCTTGCAAAACAAACTGCGGTACGAGAATTTGTCCTTCCAAAAACCCTGTTTCTAGTAGCGCTTCAATGCGGCCATCGATAATGCAGCTAGTGTCTAAAACTTTGGTATTGGCAGGTTTTAGCGTCCCTTCCACAACCAAGGATTCTACGGTGTTGGGATTAATGAACCGCAATAAACCGCGTCCGTGGGTATCTGCCAAATTCATGCCAGTGACAGATAGGATAATACTGCCGACAACTGCCACCAGCGGCTTGATAAATCCGAAATCTGCGGGTATCGGTAACAAAAATAACGGCGCTAGCATGAGGTTCGCTAGCAATAGCCCAATCACTAAACCAATGGCACGAGTTAAAATGACTTCTAGAGGCATTTCTTTGACTTGTGCCTCTAAGCGACGATATGTAGTCTGGAAACTCAAGCCGATCGCACCACCAATAATGGCGGCAAAAACAGCAATGATTAAACGTAAAGCTTCAACATTTGTCACCTTGTCTAAGGTGCCATTGGGTAGTAGTTCGATACTGTAGAACCCTATTCCCGATGCTGCCAGAATGAATGAAAAAATAATAATGGCGTCAAGCATGGTTATCTTGTTTTCCTACAACTGTGTTAGCCGATAAAGTAAAGTATTTTTTATTTCATCGGTAATATAGACTAATCAATATTGACTTACACTAAGGGTTTAGGTAAACAATATCTGCAATTATTATAACCAAAGGCTTTTATCTTCATATTTTTCATTGTTTCGTTGTAAAACGATAAAAACTTGTAAAAAAACTAATTATTTTCGCGATCTCTAATTGGCAATTGGATTAACTTATATTCTTTCTTAAAATGAGTCAAAAATTCGATGTTTCTGGAATTGTCAGTTCTGCTTACGTGCATATTCCCTTTTGCAGACGGCGGTGTTTTTATTGTGATTTCGCGGTGTCTGTTGTGGGCGATCGCTTGCGGGGCGAAACATCTGGTACTATCTCCCAATATGTAGACGTGCTATGTGAAGAAATTGGCATCACGCCAGCATTCGGTCAACCCCTAAAGACAATTTTCTTCGGTGGCGGTACTCCCTCGCTGCTATCAATAAAGCAGTTACAACGCATACTCACACAACTAGAACAGCGTTTTGGTATCGCTTCTGGGGTAGAAATTTCAATGGAAATAGACCCAGCGACCTTTGATTTAGAACATTTAGCAGGTTATCGTAGTGCAGGCGTCAACCGCGTTAGTTTGGGCGTACAAGCCTTTAGTCAAGAATTATTGCAACTTGCAGGGCGATCGCACTCGGTCGATGATATTTTTGCAGCTATAGATTTAATCCACCAAGTCGAGATTCCCGAATTTAGCTTAGACTTAATTTCGGGATTGCCGCATCAGTCTTTGGATCGATGGCAGGATTCTTTAAACAAAGCCGTGGCAGCTTCACCCACTCACATATCTATCTACGATCTTACCATCGAACCAGGTACAGCCTTTGGTCGTTACTACAAACCGGGCGACAGTCCTTTACCGACGGATGAAACTACAGTCAAAATGTACGAAATAGCCCAGCAGGTTTTGACTGATGCAGGTTACGAACATTACGAAATTTCTAATTATGCTCAGCCCGGTCATCAGTGTCGCCATAATCGAGTGTATTGGGAAAACCGCCCCTATTATGGTTTTGGCATGGGTGCAGCGAGTTATATTGAGGGAAAACGCTTCACTCGTCCGCGTAAGACTAAAGAATATTACCAATGGGTGCAAAGTGGTGCTGCGATCGATTGTGAAGTGACCCCCCCAAAAGAAGTATTGTTAGAAACATTAATGTTGGGGTTGCGTTTAGCGGAGGGTGTAAATTTGGCAGCATTTGGGCAACAGAAGGTAGAAGAAATTTGTAGATACCTGCGATCGTATTTTGAGAGAGGCTGGGTGGAAATTGTCGGAGAAAGATTGCGTTTGACCGATCCCCAAGGCTTTTTGTTTTCTAATGTAGTTTTAGCAGAGTTATTTGAAAAATTGGGCTAACAAAACACATAGAAGAATAATAACTGTTGACTAAAAAATCAGGATTTATTCTCCCCACCTCCCCACCTCCCCCACTCCTCACTCCCTTTATGCAAAAACATCAAGTTAAAAAAGCTGTAATCCCAGTAGCTGGTTTTGGTACTCGTTTGTTTCCGGCGACGAAAGTTGTTAAAAAAGAACTTTTCCCGATTATCGATGGAGATGGTAGGGCAAAACCTGTGATTTTGGCAATCATTGAAGAAGCGATTAGTGCTGGAATTACCGAAGTAGGAATAGTAGTGCAGCCAGACGATAAAGAAATATTTGAAAATTTATTAAAAAAACCGTCAAAAAAAGAACTTTTTGCCAAACTTTCACCGCAAAATCAAGAATACGGCTTATACTTACAAGATTTGGGAAGCAAAGTTACTCTCTTATTTCAAGAGGAGCAATTAGGCTACGGTCATGCGGTATTTTGTGCTAAGGATTGGATACAAAATGAGCCGTTTCTGTTAATGTTGGGCGACCATATTTATACATCTGATTCAGAAAAATCTTGTGCTAGTCAAGTTTTAGATATTTACCAACGAGTTAATCAAAGTGTTGTTAGTTTAACTACAATGTCGGCAGAAATGCTTTATAAAGCAGGCTGCGTCACAGGAATTTGGCAAGAGCTAAACTCGATTCTCAAGATTACGCAACTGTCTGAAAAACCTACAATTGAATATGCACAAAGGCATTTGCATGTCGAAGGTATGCCAGAAAATGAATTTCTATGTATGTTTGGCTTATATGTCTTGACGCCGAGAATTTTTGATTTTTTAGCAGAACACATTCATCAAAATTTCCGAGAACGAGGTGAATTTCAGCTAACATCCTGTTTAGAAAGATTGCGCCAGGAAGAAGGAATGGCAGGATATGTTGTGAAAGGTAAGTGTTTTGATGTAGGTTTGCCAGATGCTTATCGCCAAACAATGATTGATTTTCCAACTGCTTTCTAAACTCAGAGGCTGTTTGAAAAGTGGTTACATAATATCCGGTTAATTGGCGTTGCTGATTGAAAATATGAATTTAGCTCAGGCAGAGAGAAGTTTGAGCGGCGGCTTCCGCCGTTGGCGTAGCCCGCCGCAGGCATCAAAACTTCTCCTAAGGGAGACGCTGCGCGAACGGTGGGCGCAGAGTCACAGAGAGTAAGAGTTGAGAACATAAGTGGGCGATACTGGATTTGAACCAGTGACCCCATCCGTGTGAAGGATGTGCGCTACCCCTGTGCTAATCGCCCAAGATTTTGGATTATATCATAGTTGTTACAAAAATTTGCGGATTTTATAGTATCAAGAGAATAATTTATCAAATTCACAGAGCGATCGCTCCCTCTCCAACACCTCAATATCGGTTATTGCTCTAGGCACTATAGTCATCAAAGATTCATTTCTTTAGTTTATCTAAAGTCGCATCTCAGTTCTCAAATTACCTTCCTAAGATAGAAACAGCGACCATAAAGTTGCGACAAATAACCCAACTAACAGCTAGTGGCTACGGAGAACACAAAAATGACTCAAGCGCCAGAATCTTTAGGCTTGTCCGTCAACGACGCTACAGACTTAGCTCTAGATCGTGATTGTACAACTTTATCCCGTCACGTCTTACAGCAACTTCAAAGTTTTTCGGCAGATGCACAAGATTTAAGTGCGCTGATGAATCGTATCGCCCTGGCTGGCAAATTAATTGCTCGTCGTATGAGTCGGGCTGGTTTAATGGAAGGCGTTCTCGGATTCACTGGAGAAGTGAATGTGCAAGGTGAGTCCGTCAAAAAAATGGATGTGTATGCCAACGATGTCTTTATCTCAGTATTTAAGCAAAGCGGCTTAGTTTGTCGCCTAGCTTCTGAAGAAATGGAAAAACCCTACTACATCCCAGAAAATTGCCCCATTGGGCGCTATACTCTGCTGTATGACCCAATTGACGGTTCATCCAACACTGATATAAATCTCAGCTTGGGTTCGATTTTCGCCATTCGCCAACAAGAAGGAACTGACAGCGACCAGCAAGCAAGCGACCTCCTGGCCAACGGACGCAAGCAAATTGCTGCCGGATACATCCTATATGGGCCAAGCACAATGCTAGTCTATAGTATAGGTAAGGGCGTGCATTCCTTTGTCCTCGACCCCAGCTTAGGCGAATTTATTCTCACAGAAGAGAATATCCGCATTCCTAACCACGGTGCTGTGTACAGCGTGAATGAGGGTAACTTTTGGCAGTGGGAAGAATCGATTCGAGAATATATCCGGTACGTTCACCGCACAGAAGGCTATACCGCTCGATATAGCGGGGCAATGGTGAGCGATATCCATAGAATTTTAGTTCAAGGCGGGGTATTTCTTTACCCAGGCACCATTCAAAAACCAGAAGGGAAATTGCGTTTGCTCTATGAAACCGCACCTTTAGCCTTTTTGATCGAGCAAGCAGGCGGCCGTGCCACTACAGGGCTAGTTGATATCTTAGACGTAGTACCGAAAAAATTGCATCAGCGCACACCTTTAATTATTGGTAGTAAAGAAGATGTGGCCAAAGTAGAGTCTTTCATTCAAAACGGTCATTAAATGAGGATGAAAAAG
The DNA here is from genome assembly GCF_052692665.1 of Nostoc sp. DSM 114161. Lineage (NCBI taxonomy): Bacteria > Bacillati > Cyanobacteriota > Cyanophyceae > Nostocales > Nostocaceae > Nostoc > Nostoc sp. DSM 114161. The sequence continues at coordinate 8,474,463 of NZ_CP195141.1, read as the reverse complement.
CGTCAAGAATCGATTTAGATTTCATTAATTAAAGGTTAATCATGGTGATTTAGGATTGGAAATGCATAGGGAGCAGTTATTGAAAATAAAGTAAGGATTATCTCAGCTGGCCGATGCGATAAGTGATTGGCAACGTCACAATTCAAGAGTCACCATCAACAATCAAGAGTATTTAACACCTAATAACCAACAGATGTTAACTGATAGCTGTTTGAGAAATTGATGGATGCCAACTTCACTAGGAAACATCATACAGGAGTGAAATAAACTAGGTTATGGCAACCAATCATCTACTAGAAATTAAGCAATACGGTCAAAGTATCTGGATGGATAATTTGACCCGTGACATTATTCAATCAGGCGAACTCCGAGACTTAGTTGAAAATCAAGGAATTGCTGGAATAACTTCTAACCCAGCGATTTTTGAAAAAGCGATCGCTGGTAATGTCATTTATGATGCTGATATAGAAGCCGGAGTCCGCGCTGGCTTACCCATAGACAAAATTTACGAATCGCTGATTTTTGCAGATATTCGTAGTGCGTGTGATATTTTACGCCCTGTTTATGAAGCCTCGAATAAACTCGATGGTTATGTGAGTATCGAAGTACCGCCCACCATTGCCCACGATACCCAAGCAACAATAGCCGAAGCTAGACGCTATTTCCAAGAAATTGGCCGGGAAAATTTGATGGTTAAAATTCCCGGTACCGAAGCTGGTTTGCCAGCAGTAGAACAGGCGATCGCCGAAGGCATTAATGTTAACATCACATTGCTGTTTTCTGTAGAAAACTACGTCAATACAGCTTGGGCGTATATTCGCGGTTTAGAAAAACGGGCAAATGAAGGTAAAGACATCAGCAAAATAGCTTCAGTTGCCAGCTTCTTCCTCAGTCGGATCGATAACAACATCGACGCCAAAATAGATGCTAAGTTGAAAAAAGGTGTTGATGATATTGCCGTGGAAGCCAAGCTGAGAGCAGTGAAAGGAAAAGTAGCGATCGCCAACGCTAAGATTGCCTACCAAGAATACAAGAAAATCATCGAAAGCGATCGTTGGCAAGCCTTAGCAGCAAAAGGAGCCAAAGTACAGCGGTTACTGTGGGCTAGTACCAGCACCAAAAACCCCAGCTACAGCGACGTGATGTATGTCGATGAGTTGATTGGCAAAGATACCGTGAACACCCTACCGCCAGCCACTATCAAAGCTTGTGCCGATCATTGTAACGTAGGCGATCGCATAGAAACAGGAATACAAGAAGCTTACAACCTGATCGAAAACCTCAAAGACCCCGACATCAACATCGATCTCGATACCGTAATGGATGAACTCCTAGCTGAAGGTATTGACAAGTTCATCCAACCCTTCCAGTCCTTGATGAACTCTTTAGAAGAAAAAATCAAGGTATTGTCGCCAGTGTAGGGAACAGAAGAGGGGAAAAGGTTAAAGGGTAAAGGGTAAAGGTATAGTTCTTCCCCTTTCCCCCTTCCCCTTTCCCCCTTTCCCTTTCCCCAATCCTAGTACCTAATCTAAAATCCCGAATTCCTATGGTCAGTCTGCTAGAAAATCCCTTGCGCGTTGGCTTGCAACAACAAGGGATGCCCGAACCCCAAATTATAGTTATCTTTGGCGCTTCCGGTGACCTCACCTGGCGCAAACTAGTACCAGCACTTTTCAAATTGCGGCGAGAACGGCGCATTCCACCTGAAACTACCATCGTCGGCGTGGCACGTCGAGAGTGGAGCCACGAATACTTCCGCGAACAGATGCAAAAAGGGATGGAAGAGGCACATGCCGATGTCGATTTGGGGGAACTCTGGCAAGACTTCTCTCAAGGTCTGTTCTACTGTCCTGGCGATATCGACAAGCCCGAAAGTTATCAAAAACTGAAAACTTTATTAACCGAACTAGACGAAAAGCGGGGCACGCGAGGCAATCGGATGTTTTACCTCTCCGTAGCCCCGGCATTCTTCCCCGAAGCAATTAGGCAGCTAGGAACTGCCGGGATGCTAGAAGATCCCTACAAACATCGTTTGGTAATTGAAAAACCCTTTGGTCGTGACTTGGCTTCCGCCCAAAGTCTCAACCAAGTAGTACAAAAATTTTGTAAAGAAAACCAAGTCTATCGTATCGACCACTACTTGGGTAAAGAAACAGTCCAGAATTTGCTGGTATTTCGCTTTGCCAATGCGATTTTTGAACCCTTGTGGAATCGGCAATTTGTTGACCACGTGCAAATTACCGTGGCAGAAACCGTGGGCGTGGAAGACCGCGCTGGTTATTATGAAAGCGCTGGCGCACTCCGGGATATGTTGCAAAACCATTTAATGCAACTTTATTGCCTGACAGCAATGGAAGCACCCAACTCAATGGATGCCGACAGTATCCGTACCGAAAAAGTCAAGGCACTCCAAGCTACCCGTTTAGCTGATGTGCACAATCTCTCGCGTTCCGCAGTGCGCGGGCAATATAGCGCTGGTTGGATGAAAGGTCAACCAGTACCAGGGTATCGTGAAGAACCAGGTGTGAATACCCAATCCACAACACCCACCTATGTCGCCATGAAGTTTTTAGTTGATAACTGGCGCTGGCAGGGTGTACCCTTCTACCTGCGGACTGGTAAGCGGATGCCGAAAAAAGTCAGTGAGATTTCCATCCACTTCCGCGACGTTCCTTCTCGGATGTTTCAATCCGCCGCGCAACAAAGAAACGCCAATATTTTGGCAATGCGGATTCAGCCGAACGAAGGAATTTCCCTGCGCTTTGATGTGAAAATGCCTGGGGCAGAATTCCGCACCCGCTCGGTGGACATGGACTTTAGTTATGGCTCCTTTGGCATCCAAGCAACTTCCGATGCCTACGATCGCCTTTTCCTTGATTGTATGATGGGCGATCAAACATTATTCACCCGCGCTGACGAAGTAGAAGCAGCTTGGCAAGTAGTAACTCCAGCCCTTTCAGTTTGGGATGCACCCACAGACCCAACCTCCATTCCCCAGTACGAAGCCGGTACTTGGGAACCAACAGAAGCAGAATTATTAATTAACCAGGATGGCCGCCGCTGGCGCAGACTGTAAATATTAGTCACTAGTCATTGGTCATTGGTCATTAGTCATTAGTCATTGGTCATTGGTCATTGGTCAAAAAATAAAGGACAAATAACAAATGACAAAGGACAAAGGACAAATAACAAATGACTAATGACAAATCCAGAATCCAAAATCCTTTCATCCAAAATTTCCTATGGCTCCCCAAGCTTCTACTATTTTTTCACTCCAAGCTCCGAAGGATATTTCACTCACAGAAATAGAAGCGGAACTTAATCAAATCTGGCAAAGTTACGGCATCACCGGCGAAGATGGTGGGCTTCCTGCTGCTACTCGCGCCACGACATTTACTTTAGTGGTTTACGAACCAGAAGAAACCCAGTATCTTTTAGCTACTTTAGGTTTTTATAACGGCCCGCTTGATGGAATTTTAGGGCCTCAAATGGAAGCCGCCCTGCGACAAGTACAGATAAAATATTCACTGCCAGAAACCGGCACTGCAACACCTGAAACCTTGGCTCTCTTGAGAGAAGAATTCACCAAACGTCAGGGAAATGGGGCTAACGGGGATAATGGTTCTTCCTATAACTTAAATGCGCCAAGCCCCAGGATAGCCGATGAAATCGCTCTCCGTAACCCCTGCCGGATTATTGCCCTGTTCCCCATTACTGGAGAGGATGAAGGCGTTAAGGCTCAAGTTTCTGCTTATTGTCCCATTCAAAAGCAATCTTCAAGTACGCTGATTTGCTGCGAATACATCACCCTTAGTGGCACCGCTGCTGCCTTGGAACGTGTAGGCGGGATGATTCCAGCATTGTTAATTGGTGGCTTGCCTAAATTTCTTTGGTGGAAGGCAACACCAGACCCGAACAACACTTTATTCAAGCGGCTGGCAGCAGTTTGCAATAACGTGATTGTGGATTCTTGCCGCTTTAACGAGCCAGAAAGCGACTTACTCCACCTCGAAGAATTGGTGGAAACTGGCGTTCCTCTAGCTGACTTGAACTGGCGTCGCCTTTCAGCATGGCAGGAATTGACAGCTGAAGCCTACGACGCACCCCACCGTCGTGCTGCTCTCAAAGAAATCGATAGAGTCACAATTGATTACGAAAAAGGCAACCCAGCACAAGCATTGCTGTTTTTGGGTTGGCTGGCAAGTCGCCTAGAATGGCTGCCAGTTTCCTATCAAAAGGAAAGCGGAGATTACGACATCACTCGTATTGGTTTCCTTGCCAAAGACCAGCGACAAGTAGAAGCCGAGTTAGCTGGAGTTCCAGTTGCTGATGTGGGTGAAATTATTGGTGACTTGACTGCTATCCGCTTGAGTTCCACAAATCTCCAGGCAGACTGCGGTACAGTAATTTGCTCAGAAACTGGTGGTTGTATGCGGATGGAAACACACGGCGGTGCCCAAGCCGCAGGTCTGTTTCAACAAGTGAGTTCGCTCTCAGAACAAAAAGCGGAAGCATTGCTGAGTCAGCAGGTACAACGCTGGGGTCGCGAGTCACTTTTTGAAGAAAGTCTAGGAGTGATAGCGAAAACTTTTAAGACGGGGAGTTAAAAGTACAGACGCGATTAATCGCGTCTGTACAACAGTTAGGAGTTATAATTCATAACTTCTCACTCTTAACTCCTAACTTTTTCATGTCTCTAATCATTGCTGGAGAACGTAGTGGGGTGGGCAAGACAACAGTCACGCTCACCCTTTTAGCATCTTTATGTCGTCGCGATCGCTCTGTACAATCTTTCAAGGTGGGCCCGGATTACATCGATCCCATGTTTCACCAACATGTAACTAATCGTCCTTGTCGAAATCTAGACCCAGTACTAACTTCTGAAGCCTACGTCCAGCAATGTTTTGCCCGTCATAGCCAACTCAGCGAATATGCCCTAGTGGAAGGGGTGATGGGTTTATTTGATGGTATTTCGTCATTGGTCATTAGTCATTTGTCATCTGTAAAAAACAAAGCGCAAAGTCTGAGCGCCGACTTTCAGCCATCGGAACTTTGTAAGACAGGACAAAGGACAAATGACAAAGGACAAATTACTGACTTTGCTAGTACGGCACACATCGCCCAGCTGTTAGATTTACCTGTGGTATTGGCGATCGATTGTAGCCGTTTGTCTGGTTCTGTAGCAGCGATCGCCCACGGCTACCAATCTTTCGATCCCCGGATTAAAATGGCTGGTGTGGTGCTTAATCGAGTGGGTAGCGATCGCCATTTGTCTCTCCTCAAAAACTCCCTAGAATCCCTACAACTACCGATTCTCGGCGTGCTGCGGCGTCAAGATAATATCACAATTCCCGATCGCCATTTGGGTTTAGTACCCACAGCCGAACTTCCCGAACTCGATGCTGTCATCAATCGCCTCGCCGATTTAGGAGATACCTGCTTCGATTGGCAACGTTTGTTACCGTTGTTAAAATCAAAACCTCTTCCTACGTCTCCCCCAGTCCCTACTCCCTACTCCCCAGTCCGGATTGCCATTGCCCGCGATCGGGCTTTTAATTTCTATTACCAAGACAACCTCGATTTGCTGCAACAACTGGGTGCAGAAATAGTTTACTGGAGTCCTCTAGTAGATACTGAACTACCAAAAGATATCCACGGAATGTATTTTGGCGGTGGTTTTCCAGAAGTTTTTGCCCAGCAACTAGCAGAAAATATCAGCGCCCGTGATGCGGTGAAAACAGCAATTTTTCAAGGAATGCCGACGATTGCTGAGTGTGGGGGATTGATGTATTTGTGCGAGCAAATTATCGATTTTGAAGGTAAATCTTGGTCGATGGCGGGAGTTTTACCAACATCTGCCATGATGGGTGGACGTTTAACTTTAGGATATCGTCGTGCTGTAGCTTTGCAAGATAATCTGTTAGTGAAGGCAGGCCAAACTGTTTACGGACATGAGTTTCATCGTTCCCGCTTAAGCTCAACTCCCAGTCAGCCCCTGTTTGAAACTTATCGTTATGATTGTGATGAAAATATGGGATATGAAGGATGGAGTTTGCCAAATGTTCATGCTTCTTATATTCATTTGCATTGGGGAGAAAGTGTAGAAATTCCGCAGCAGTTTCTTAAAGAATGTCTTAAATTTACATTTCCAAAAGTGCAGGATTAACACATTTAAAAATAAAAAATCAAGTTTAAATAAATCAGAAATATTCAATTATTTAAATTATATTAACGTGAGTTCGACGGCTCTAAAAACCCCTCTCCAAACCTCTCCCCCAGAGAGAGAGAGGCTTTAAAACCCTAATTTTTTCGTTGGAAACTAAAAATATTTCTGCGCCTCTCCGCCTCGGAGAGGGGTTGGGGAGAGATTTATCGAACTCAGGTTATATTAATTGAAATAAGTTATAGCATTTGTGGTTCTATAGCAGTCCTAAATCATTTGTGAAAATTATATATCTCTTTCTTTTTTCTTACCTTTGCGTCCTTGGCGTTCTTGGCGGTTCGTTTCCCGATCCATATTTTTCACGACTCATTTAGGATTGCTATAGTGAAGTACAAGGTAGGGGCGCAAAGCTTTGCGTCCTTACAAATTTCTGTACCTCATTTGGTTAGGAACGGCTATATTCGTAAGGGCACAACATTGTTGTGCCCCTACTCAAGTGTCACATTCTTTTTCCAAATTAGTATTACATTTCCATTAACTCTACTACCTGCTTTTGCATCAAACTGCATTGCAATTTCTACTAATCTATACTGATTTAGTGATGAGCAAGGAATTTCGTTGATAAACTTGAATAAACGATTAACTTGGTAAAGAAGTCACATTCATATCGTCATTTAATCTGCGAATCAGCCGCGATAACTCACGAATAATATTCACCGCAATATCTGGAGTTTCTTCAATGGCATCATATAATTGCTCTTGCGTCAGCTCTAGAAATTCGCAAGGTTCTAGAGTCGTGGCGCTGGCGGAACGGGGTTGAGTATCAAATACTGCCATCTCACCGAAGTATTTTCCCTGTTCTACCTCTGCCAGCTGTTTGTTGCCAATATGGACTCTAACACGGCCTGACACAACAATGTAGAGCGATCGCCCTTCTTCTCCTTGCCTAAAAATCGTGTAATTAGCTGGAAATGATAGTTCATTCATCACTGAAGTCAGCCGCACAATAAAATCGTCCCGCAATTCCTTAAAAATTGGGACTCGCCGGACAAATAATAGACGGTCAACACTAGTTAGCATAATTACAAGTTGAAAATAAGAATTCAGAATTCAGAATTCAGAATTCAGGAATTAGAGCAAGGAAACGGGAGATTTAGACCCGCCACTAATTGTAGTCCACCAAATTGAAAATTTGGTGTGGTGCTTGAGCAGTTATTCATTGAAAGCTACGGGAGACTCCACAAAGCAAGTGGTTGGAGTTTTTTATTTGTGACTTCTGACTCTTGAATTATTTATTGTTAAAAAAAATTAAACATTACTAATACCATTGACAAAAATCTTTGCAATCCAATAATTGACATAAGGGCGTACAGCTGTATTCCCCTATCAACGCATTTGCAAGCAGAATTTCCTTTGAGACTTCCACGACTAAAGTTGCAAAGCTTCTTCTGATTCTGAATTCTGAATTCTGACTTCTGACTTCTGACTCCTGAATTCTCTTTTAATCACTTTAATTTATCATTTTAAAAAACAAGAGTATTTGCTCTTATCCGGTCAAAGGTCATAATATTGACTGCATGAACTCCCAAGGTACCTTGCTGAGAAAAAAATCACCAATTTGATTGGAGGCGTAGTTTACCACTGTAGGCATCGCTTCTAAAAATTGGGCAATTGGCTGCTGACTGGCGAACTTCTATTAGTTGTCGCTAGGAAGGACAGCCAAAAAATATCCTACGCTGCCATCACACCGAAAAGCAGAGTCAGGATTTTAGGACAAACAGCATTGAATTATTGTGAGTGATGACGATGAGTTGGCTAATCAGTACGGTACTTATTGGGATATCTGTAGCTTTTGCAACTACCTTTGACGACAATTTATATTTGACGGCTTTCTTTGGAAAAGTCAATCGCACTTTTCGTCCCAAGCATATTGTTATCGGCGAATTTGTGGGATTCACTGTATTAGTGCTTGCTAGCCTCCCTGGTTTCTTCGGTGGTTTGATTATTCCTAGTTCCTGGATTGGTTTACTAGGTTTCCTTCCCATCGCTATTGGTATCAGTAATTTCATGAGTCGAGAAGACGACGGAGAGACAGTGCAAGATGTGTCAATAAACTTGCCCTCTCCTAGCAAATCTGGACGCCAGAAAAAATCATTATTGGCAATTATCCGCGATCCGCAAACCTACCGTGTTTCAGCAGTTACCATTGCCAATGGTGGAAACAACATTGGGATATATGTACCGTTGTTCGCTAGTAGCAATCTTCCAAGTTTGAGCGTAATTTTGTGTGTTTGTTATTTGACTGTTGGCGCGTGGTGCTTGTTGTCTTACAAGCTGACCCGTAATCCTCTCATGACGCCTGTTTTAGCTCGGTATGGTCGAAAAATCTGTCCGTTTGTCTTAATTTGGCTGGGATTGTCTATTTTGATTAAAAGCGAAAGCTATCGACTCTTACCTAGTTTGGCAATGCTTGGCAGTTAGTTATGAAGCGATCGCCACATTAGTCATAGCATTTTGGGTTGGGATCGGTTTCTAAATCTAGTAGTCTGTCAAATCAACTTTGCATTAAAAATTCTCCGCGTCCCCCCATCCACGCTTCCCAAACCAAACGTTTTTTAATCACTTGAATTTATCTTTTTGAATCAAAAAAATATTTGCTCTTATCAATCAACTTATCTAAAGTGAAACTAAAGCACATTATTGATGGCTCTTACAAAAGCAAATCTGACACCGCAAATTATCCAGGAAGCAAACGATGAATAAACCAAATTCTAAAAAATTAACTCAGTGGCTCGTAACTGCCCTATTTGTAGTAGTTGTAGCAACATTTTCACTACTCGATCAACCCAGTGCTAAAGCCCAAACAACAGCACCATCAGAACCAGCTTTAGAATCAACTCCAGTAATATCTCCAGCTGCATCACCAGTATTGGAACCAACTCCAGTAATACCCCCAGTTGCAGTACCAGTAGAATCTGTAGCAGCCAACGTTCAACGTTTACTAGCAACCAAAGAATGTGTAGCATGTAATTTGGCTGGTGCAGTTCTCAAAGATGCAAACCTGCAAGCAGCAAATTTGCAAGGTGCGAACTTACAAAAAGCAGATTTTGAAAGAGCCAACTTACAGCAAACAAACTTACAAGGAGCCAACTTGCAAGGAGCAGATTTAGGCAAGGCGAACATTGCAGGAGCAAACTTAGCAGGAGCCAACCTATTTGATGCAGACTTAGAAAAGGCTAGCTTCTTGGGAGCGAATTTACAAGCGGCAAACTTGCAAGGCGCAGACTTGGAAAAGACAAACCTCACAAATGCAAACATCCAAGGAGCAAATCTGATGGGAGTTGATTTAGAAGACGCCATCAGACCCGAAGGATTTATTGCTCAGTAGTGCAAAATAAATTCTAGCTGCCACTACCATTAAACAAGTCTAAATAATCGCAAATCCCCTCAGTAAAAACTGAGGGGATTATTGCTTTGGCTCATCCACGTAATACTATGTGAATTCGACCGCGGACATCGATCTGTTGTGAGATTATAGAAAATTGTTATAAATAGCCATTGGCGAGTATCAAAGGCTCATTCACGAATATTAAAGGCTCTATCAAAGACTCGTGAATGAGTATCAAAGACTCCTGGACGAGTATCAAAGACTCGTGGGCGAGTATCAAAGACTCGTGGACGAGTATCAAAGACTCGTGAGCGAGTATCAAAGACTCGTGGACGAGTATCAAAGACTCGTGGGCGAGTATCAAAGACTCATTCACGAGTATCAAAGACTCGTGGACGAGTATCAAAGACTCGTGGGCGAGTATCAAAGACTCGTGAGCGAGTATCAAAGACTCATTCACGAGTATCAAAGACTCGTGAGCGAGTATCAAAGACTCGTGGACGAGTATTAAAGACTCATATCATATCTGCTGAATTGCTCATAATAAAAGAACATCTTATTAAGGGAGGGGCTGGGGAAGAGATTACGCTTCGATAACAAGTAATTTGCCGCACGTGATATCATCACCAATGCCCTATGCCCAATCCTGAAATCCCAATTCCCAATATAAAATGTTCTGGAAATGGAGCTTTAGAGTATTTATCATATTCCTGGGGTTATGGCTACTCCTGGATTTAGCCTCCCGCGTGGGAGCAGAAATTTTTTGGTTTCAAGAAGTCGGCTACCTGCAAGCATTTCTAGTCAGGTTATTGACTCGTGGTATTTTGTGGGTAGTGGTAGCTAGTGCCAGTGCAGCCTATCTGCTGGTAAACCTTGCTTTCGCACAACGGTTGAAGTATCCCCGGTCTTTGAAGATTCAGGAAGTTGAAGTAGAAAGGGAATTCCAAAACTTTCTCAGTGTTGATTATGCAAGACGCGATCGCATTTCGACACCCCAAACCCAAGGCTTAAAACCATTAAAATTACGCTGGCTGCTACCGTTAGTTTTAATACTGAGCTTGTTGACAGGGTTAATGGTAGCTCACTACGGTCAAATTGCTATTTATTACTGGCATTCTCCAGTGGATAACGCTAGTTTACCGATTCCCGCCTCATTTCGGCCGGAGAAAATCTGGCAACTCTCAAACCAGATTGTTTCTCAAATTTGGCATCTTGGCTTAATTGTGGGGGGAGCGATCGCTATTTTAATTTTTCCTGGTTTTTTACTCACAGCGATCGCAATTGTCTTTAGTGCAATTTTTGGCTTAATACTATTCCAAAACTGGGCAAAAGTACTGCTATATTTCCATCCTACTCCTTTCAACAGCACTGAGCCTTTATTTGGTCGCGATATCAGCTTCTACATATTTTCCTTACCGTTTTGGCAACTGTTGGAACTCTGGCTGATGGGATTATTTTTGTATGGCTTTGTCGCCGTCGCCTTGACTTATCTTCTGTCGGCTGACAGTTTAAGTCAGGGAATTTTCCCTGGTTTTACCCAACAGCAGCAGCGTCATTTATCCGGTATGGGTGGCTTGTTGATGCTCTTGGTAGCTTTGAGTTACTGGTTGAGCCGCTATGAACTGGTGTATTCGAGCCGTGGAGTCAGTTATGGTGCCAGCTACACCGATGTTACAACCCAGTTGCCAGCTTACACGGTTTTATGTGTCGTGGCTGTTGGCATCGCCTTTTACTTACTTTGGCGAACTTTGTTCTGGAAACCGAAATCTCAGTATCGCCGCTTGGTGCTTTACGGATTGGGCATTTATTTGGTACTAGTTCCAACAGCTGACGTTGTTCTGCCTAATGTAGTGCAATATTTAATCGTAGAACCTAATGAATTGCAAAGAGAGCAACCCTACATTCAGCGTACCATTGCCTTAACTCGCCAAGCATTTGATTTAGAGGCGATCGATGCTAAAACTTTCAACCCCCAAGGAACATTAACTGAAGCTGATATTCAAAAAAATAAACTGACAATTCGCAATATCCGCCTTTGGGATGAGCGACCATTGTTAGAAACCAACCGTCAGCTACAACAAATTCGCCCATACTATCGGTTCCCCGACGCAGATATCGATCGCTATACTTTGAAAACAGAGGTAAATTCAGACCGACCATCTGCCCCCGAACCAACTCCAAAACAGCAAGTAATTAAAGCGGCAGAACGCCGTCAGGTATTAATTGCTGCACGAGAATTAGACTACACAGCCGTACCACAGCAGGCTCAAACCTGGGTTAACCGCCATCTAATTTATACCCACGGTTTTGGGTTTACTGTTAGCCCAGTGAATACAGTGGGAGCGGGTGGACTACCAGAATATTTTGTCAAAGATATTAGTGGCGATAGTAGCGCCCTGACAACTTCCAGTCAAGGCATTCGTGAAAGTATTCCTATTGGAGAACCCCGAATTTATTATGGGGAAATTACTAATAACTATGTAATGACTGGCACAAGAGTTAGAGAATTAGACTATCCCAGTGGTAGCGACAATGTTTATACCTCCTACGATGGACAGGGTGGCGTTAAAATTGGTTCGGTATGGCGTCGCTGGCTATTTGCCATGTATTTGAAAGATTGGCAGATGGTCTTGACACGGGACTTTTTGCCAGATACCAAAGTGTTATTGCGGCGGAATATCAGGCAAAGAATTCAGGCGATCGCACCTTTTTTGCAATTTGACAGCGACCCTTATTTAGTCAGTGCTGATGCAAATCGTAACAATACCAATCCAGACTACCCAAATGGTAAAAGTTACCTTTACTGGATTGTGGATGCCTATACAACAAGCGATCGCTATCCTTACTCAGACACGGCGAATGAGGGTATTAATTATATCCGTAACTCTGTAAAGGTAGTAGTTGATGCCTACCACGGCATCGTTAACTTTTATATTGCCGATGGAAGCGATCCGATTGTGGCCAGTTGGTCGAGGATATTTCCCAACACCTTCAAACCGCTCAGCGCCATGCCCATTACTCTCCGCAATCATATCCGCTATCCTGAGGACTTGTTCAAAATTCAATCTGAGCGGTTGATGGCCTACCACATGACCGATCCCCAGGTATTTTACAACCGCGAAGACCAGTGGCAGATTCCTAACGAAATTTATGGTAGCGAACCCCGTCCGGTAGAACCGTACTATTTGATTACTGGTCTACCTAATGTAACTTTTGAAGAATTTATTTTGTTTGTGCCCTACACTCCCAAACAGCGGACTAATTTAATTGCTTGGTTGGCAGCGCGATCGGATAGCGTGAATTACGGTAAGTTATTGTTGTATATCTTTCCTAAAGAAAGACTAATCTACGGCCCAGAGCAAATTGAGGCGCGAATTAACCAAGACCCAGTAATTTCGCAGCAAATTTCCCTGTGGAATCGCCAAGGTTCGAGAGCCATTCAAGGAAATTTATTAGTAATTCCCATTGAGCAATCGCTGTTGTACGTCGAGCCAATTTATCTAGAAGCCACACAAAATAGCTTGCCAACTTTGGTACGAGTAGTTGTAGCTTACGAAAACCGAATTGTCATGGCACAAACATTAGAACAAGCATTACAAGGAATCTTTCAACCAGAAGTCACGCCGGCTGCTCCTATTATCCGTCCAGTGGAAGAAGGAAGCCCCCAGTGAAGAGGAACTGGGGAATGGGGACTGACAAGTAATTCCCCTTGTCTCCCCATCTCCCCATCTCCCCATCTCCCCATCTCCCCATCTCCCTCACGAGGTTACTGCTTGTACCAACTTTTCCGCCATTGCTGCATTTGTTTAATTTCAGTATCTTGTGCTTTGATAATTTCTTGAGCTAATTGCTTGATTTCGGGGCGTTTAGACTTTGTTAAAGCGTCTTGTGCCATTTTTACAGCCCCTTCATGGTGAGGAATCATCGCATTAATAAAGCGCAGATCGAATTTAGCATCAGCCGCACCTAAGTCCTGACTCATCATCATCGCTTCCATTTGCTCAGGTGACATCTCCATCATGTGGCCCATTTGACTGTGATAAGCCATTGGTTTATTTCCCGCGCTGGGATACCAAGCTTTTCGCCACTGCTTCATCTGGGTAATTTCTTGATTTTGCGATTTGATAATATTGTCAGCTAGTTTTTTGATTTCAGGGCGTTTGGATTTTTGCTGTGCTTCTTTGGCCATTTCCAAAGCCCCTTGATGGTGCGGTATCATCGCATCAATAAACCGTAAATCAAAGTCAGCATCGGCTGGGCCTAAATCCATTCCCATGCTGTGATTCATGTGATTGTCGCTAGCATTGGTAGGAGTTGGGTTTGGGGTTTGCGTTGAGTTCTGGGAAGCAGCATTGGAACAGGCTGTGAGTAATCCACTCGCTGAAGCGATCGCCACAAAGCTTAACGCTAAAAAACCCTTCCTCAAAGATAGCAGTTGCATAAGTTTTATCTAACAGTTTCCTAATTCTATATTTACTTCCTAATTTCGCAACCAGAAATGAAATTAGGATGAAATCTCTTGATAAGAAAGAATTCTGTAATCAGAATAAATTTTATCTAATACCAATATAATCCGACAAATAGACCATTTGTAGAGACGCGATGAATCGCGTCTTAACCCAACAATGTGTTGCTGATTGCATTCTAAATTCTAAATTCTGACTCCTGACTCCTGAATTCTGAATTCTGAATTCTTATTTTTAACTCTCAGTCAAAACTGTATAAGCTTCATTCACTAAATGCATTTTTTCTTCGGCTTGTTTTTGTTGTTGCGGTTTCCCCACAAATAAATCTGGATGCCATTTTTTTACTAAAGTTCGATAAGCTTGCTTAATCTCACTTAAAGGAGCATTGGGTTGTAATCCTAAAATGCTGTAGGCACGATTAATTTTATCTTTTTGCATCTGAGTTTTGGGGGAATTTGGTGCTTTATTATTTTGAGTTGTATTTTGCTGTTTGTTAGTTTGAGAACCAGGCGATCGCATTTCTGCTTTCATGCGTGCTATTTCCTGATCGAGTTCCCAATTATGGAATTTCGCGTCTATTTCTTCTGGACGTGGAGAAGTAGAATTTTCCAGTGGTGGAGAAACTTGCTGACGAGGAGATTCTACTTTTTTCTGGGTATTTTTAGCAGTCTTTTCCTGTGCTACTTCTTCCGAACGTGGAGAAGCAGAAGTCTTCGGTGCTGTAGAAACTTGCTGACGAGGAGATTCTACTTTTTTCTGGGTATTTTTAGCAGTATTTTTCTGTGCTTCGGGATAAATTTTAAATTTTTCTGGCTGTGGCAAATATCGAGTATTTATAGTTTTGGATTTCGGTATTTCTTGATAAGGTTGATAATTGACAGTAATTTTTGCTTTTTCTAACTCTTGCAGTAGTTCATTAAAAATATTTTGGAACCGCTGTAAATCTTGGCGCTTATTCGCAATTTCTAACGGCTCTTGACTGACTTCCAAGTAAATTACTTTTTCGGCTTTCCGGTCGTATGCAGCCAAAATTGATAATCCTTGACTACTAAAACTAGACAAATAATCTTCTGTTGCAGATATACAAACTTTGGCAACTTCCTGATGATAAGATTCATTGGCTGATTTTCCTTCTTGTTCTTGAATATTCTTATTTAATAAATAAGAAATACTCCCAACCACAGCAGCACCGACAGGCCCGCCTAACAACCAACCAATACCACCGCCAACTGCGATGGAACCAGTTTCACTCAAATCACTGTGATTATTCGGCTTGGGAGGTAATACGATTTGGGGTTCGCTAGGAAAGGGAATTAATAAATCTTCTGGTCTTTGTGCTTGGAAAAATTCGTAAGCTTGGTAAAGCCATTTCACCGTCGCTAGTTGCAATTGATTTAGGTCTTTTTTCAGAGTATTTGTTTGCCAAGATTTAAAGTTATTTTCTGCCAGTGCAACTGCGGCGTCAGCTTGATATTTTGCCAGTAGTTTTGGCAAACTTAACCAATCGCCTAATTCAGAAATACTAGTAGCGAAGCCTTGTTTAATTAAGTTAGCAGCTTTGTCTTTGATTTCGATTTTGGCATTGTGTTTGTCAACAATTGATTTTACTTCATTATAAATGGGGTCAATTTTGGCTTTTAATGATTGTTGAATTTGAGTAGCGATCGCTTCTACTCTTGGCAAACGTACACTACCACGATTTTGTTGTAAAATGCCCACAATATTCTGTAAAGCTGTTTCAAAAGCCACCAAACCGCTACTATTAGCTTCTGCGACATCGCCTTTTAATCTAGCTCGTAAGGCGGGTAAAGCATCAACACGATATAAATTACTAAAACCTGGAGGTAAGTCAGCTCGAAAACTTTCCGCAACGAATACCAAGCGATTTTGGACTTGTTTTTGTTCTTCAGGTTCGAGTAAATTAATAAAATTGGCAACAAAAATAACTGTCTTAATCCCACGATCTAATAGCCAATCTCGCAAATTCTCTCGTTCGCCCAAAGTCATTAACTTGCGTGCATCTAATAATTGAACAACCAAATCTGCACTTAAAAGTTGTTCTCGTACTAAACTATCTTGTTCTTCGCGATCGTTAGTTCCCGGTAAATCGAGAAATTCTACACCCGTTTCTAAAAAGGGATGCGGACAAAAAACTTCTACAGATGCTACATCTTTTCGCATCTGCCTATTACCATCAAGAATAGCAAATTGTTGTAAAATTTCCGTTCCACTGCGGTAGATTTCTGTACCATCTACCAACATAATGCGAGTCCGCACATCAGAACCATACTTAACAGTAATTGCTGCACCTGTAGTCGGAATTAAATCAATTGGTAACGTGCGATTCCCCAACATGGCATTTAAAAGAGTAGATTTACCATGATTAAAAGGGCCAAATACCGCAATCCGAAAACTAGGATTAATTAAATAATTACAAATAGAAGTTACATCTTGATTGAATTGCGATTTCCGTTCTAAATTTAATAATGCAGATGCAGATTTGAGAGAATCTACTAATTTTCCATACTGTTGTTGCATAGCTACTTCATTCCAGATTTCAAAATATATTTTAAATTAAATACTCTATTACAAAAACTCCTCTCTTCCTCTCTGCGCCTCCGCGTCTCTGCGTGAATTTAGCATATTAGTAACCACAGATAAACTAATCGGGTTTATCTGTGGTTCTATTCTTTACTTGTTGAGTTATGAATTTTTTTTCAACGAACCACAGAGAACGCAGAGAGCGCAGAGAAAAGAAATTGAGGTTTTCACAAATGTGAGTATTCCTATACTTTAGCTATAGTAAGCTAACAAATTGCTATAAGCAGCCTCAATTTTTTGTAACTGCGCTATTACATCTTCTTGTAAGGTTTTTAACCTCTTAAACTCACTTTCACGATTAATCTCGCGGGTTTCTTTTTGCTTAACTAAATTATCTAATTCAGATTTACGAGAAACAATATCATCGTTAATCCTCTTGCTCACTTCTCGTTCGTAAGCATCAAAACACTCTTTCACCGCATCGTATACAACTTGAGATTGCTCGTGCGCTATTTGAGGTAGGTGTTTAACTAACTCTTTTTTAGCCGTTTTTACTAACTCTTTACGCGCTTGATCTGCTTGTAAAAAGCCTACTCCCAAACCTAGCAGTGCAAATCCAATAGGCCCAAGAAAAACACCAGTTACCGCCGTAATTATCCCACCAATACCAATTACAGTGAAGTAGTTTAACAAGATATTTTTCCAATCAAATCCACTTCCGGCTAGTGCGACACCAGCAAGATTTCCCTTAGACAGGGATAACAATCCCATTGCCCATTTTGCCCAAGCGGGGGAGTTATCATCTTCACTAGCTATAGTGGCATTTACTTTGATATTTTGTCCGGTGATTTTTTCGGCGATCTTGTCTGTTACTTGACTATAAGATGCGCCATATTGTGCAGCACTGCGAGAAAGTTCTTTAAAAGCGGCATTGATATCTTTTTCAGCAGTTAATGTCCAAGCAGCAGATTTGTCAGTAATATATTGTTCAAAGGCTTTTTGCAGTGCGGTGTTAAAAGCTTCACGTTTTCCGCTACTCAGAAAATCAAACAAGTTTAATTCTGGTTGATAACGCAAAAAATCGTTTTCAAAGGTATTACCTAAGTTTAAAACGTAGCTGCGGAAGGATTCAGAAATTGTTCTTGCTTGAGTATCTCTGGTGTTGAGAATTTCTTTTTGGAATTGATCGCGAATTGTCGTGAGTTTGTTAAACTCTGGTTCTACTGAATCGATACGTTTTTTCAATTCATTTACATCTTGGTCGAGTAATGGTACTCTTCTAGCAACGGCTTCGAGGATGTGATTGACAGCTTGCCTAGATAAAGTTCTGATTTGACGAAGTTCGGCGATCGCTCTTTCTCTGGTAAGAAAAGTATTCAGTGCCCCCATAAACTTAGGAAAGCCAGTCCCGTCTAAATCAGCTTGGGGATTCTTCAGCCGTCGTCTGAGTGCTTGAATTGACGAAAGCTCAAATACACGTTCGTCATAAATATTCTGGCCATCTACGTAGCAATACTCTGCTAAATTCGCTTTAAATACTTGCCGCAACCTGTCTTCAGCTGCTTTTAACTCCTCTTCATCATCGGGATCTATCAATGATTCTCGCAGTTGATCCCAAGCGTTAATTAAGAAGAAAACCGTCAGTCCTCTACCTTTAATGTAATTTTCTAAATAGCGACGTTCGCCCAAGGTACAAGGTTGAGAAGCTCTCATCACGAACAAAATTGCATGGCAATTGTTCACATAATTCAAAGATAATTCATTTCGCGCTTCTGTATCATTTAAACCTGGGCTATCAACAATTTCAATTCCCTTTTCTAGTAACGTTAAAGGATATTCCACTACTGCATAATCAACATCAGGAAAGGCTTGCTTTTTCTCCTGTTCTAATTTTTTAGCTTCAGCCGGATCGATGGTATATTTATGTTTAAAACTTTGAAAATCCAAATCTTGTGGACTTTTACCATCATTAAAATGAATAGTAACTCTCTTTTCTGGGCCATAGCGTAAAACTGTTAATACTGCGGTACAAGGATTAACGTCGCTCGGTAATAAGTTTTCTCCAATTAAAGCATTAAGAAACGTACTTTTTCCCCGTTTCATATCGCCCAACACCAACAGGCGAAATACACCTTGGCGGAGATTTTTACTAGCTACTGTAATATCTTCAATATCTCGCTCTAAACTGAGTTTTCCTGATGACGAATCCCCAGCTAATTCAGCTTGATTAATAATTTCAACAAGTTTACTCAAACACACAGAAATTTCCGATCGCACTTGAGCAACGCGCTCTAAATCTTTGATAAAATTGTCAGTTGCTACTCGATCGCTCATAATAGTTACACCTGAATTAAGAATTGGTTTTTTTGGATTCAAAAAATAATTTGGAAGACATCCACCCCAGTGCAGCAACAATAATAAACCCAGCTAGCACTGAGGCTATTCTCACTGCAACTAACGCTACTACGCCAAGGGCAAACAACTTTCCACCTAAAATTAGTTTTTTCATCCAAGGTTTGGGAGAATTTTCTGCCTGATGCTTAACAGTTTGATGGAAAGGTGCATCAGCAGTATGAATTTTAGCTTCCATTTCTCGAAGTCGCAATTCAACTTCTCGTTCTCGTAATATACGTTCTCGTTGTTCAAGTTCTTTATGGCGATCGCTTTCAGATGTCATCAGTATCCACTCCCTCTCAGGGATTTGCAACTAAAAAAATATCCCATTGCTGTGTAGGCATGGGGCAGGAAGTACGGGAAGAGGGAGACAGAATAAGTAAATTGGATAATTTATTTTCTGAAATCTCTCAGACAGAAAAAAGATATCAGCATTTACTCATTAATTAAAATCTATAATAAATTTAAAGAATATTTAAAAATATCAGTAAATTTACATTTTAATTTTCATTGCTGACTCAATTTTAGCTGGAGTTAAATTCCACAAAATGCACCTGCTTTCCAGAACCAAAGCGAAGGGTCTAAATACTAAGGTGTCGTAGTCTGTGTAGAAGCCGATTTTGAGTCTGCGCTCGATTTTATCCGTGTAATGGTGGCTTTACGAATGCGATCGCTTTTGCGTACTCCGCCTATCATCTCGTATTCTCGACTGTTTTTGCCATACCTCGATGCAACTCCATTAACCAAGCGTTCTGACGTTTCGCAAATGATTTTTTCAAGGGTTTCTATTTCTTCCTTTGTTGTGTCAATGTCAGTTAGCATCATATTATACTGGTCAATCTTGTTGCGGAGTTGCCCATTTAATTCGGTTAGATACTTTAAACTGATGGAATCACCAAAATCAAGGTTAGAATCAACCGATTTAAATCCGATTACTCTCTGTTCGGCTTTTTCTAGCACGTTAGAGCTTCTTTTTTTGCGGTACATCAATGTACACTTTTTACTAAACTTATCTTTCTAGAGTGTCTCAATGGGACAATGTAGCGGTTCAGTAAAACTTACAAAAATAATATACTTTTTTTTGCATTATTTTTTTAAAAAACCAGTAATTATACGCTTATAGAGAATAAATAGTTGAGAACAGACTTATGTTGTGAACCAACGGACTTGCGTTGTGAACCAATGAACTTGTGTTGTGAACCAATGAACTTGTGTTGTGAACCAATGGACTTGTGTTGTGAACCAATGAACTTGTGTTGTGAACCAATGAACTTGTGTTGTGAACCAATGGACTTGTGTTGTGAACCAACGAACTTGTGTTGTGAACGAATGAACTTGTCCACTTGATTACTTATTCAACCCGAAGAAGCCCACCCCTTGCTAAAACTACGGTGTACATACAAGTCTGAAATAGCTGATTAACCAAGGTTTTACCCCACCCTAACCCTAACGCCACTTGCTTCTCCTGTCGGAGACGCTGCGCGAACAAGTCGGCAGAGCCGCCCAACGCAGTGGCTCCCCCTTGTCAAGGGGAGGGAACTGGATTTCTTGTTTCCCCTCTTGACAAGGGGGGATTAAGGGGGGTAGTTCAACTTGTGTGTACACCGTAGGTTAAAGGATTATTTATCACCTGAAGCTTACAAAAATGACTTTGAGCGATTTGATAATTGCTACGAAGTTATCTGGAAGTGCGCCCAAAGTATGCCCTACCCAGATTTTTATCAAGCTTGGCATCAACAAGAGAAAGTGAAAGATGGAGAGTAGGAAAGAAAAATACTTCCTCCAGCCAAAACATAAGCGAAATGTGGAAACAGCAATCTCTTGTAAAGACGCTATTCATCGCATCTCGTAAGCGTCTCGTAAATCTATCGCGCCCGATATTTCCACAATCCAGGAAATGCGATCGCCCCTAATAAAACAGATATTGTAAACAGAATGGAAATGCGTAGATAGCCCGCCGCAGGCATCGCTCTTTTGATTGCTGCGATGTAGAGACGCTTGCAGAGTAACAACAACCTCACAAAAAAGCGATCGTATATCAACAGCAAAGCTAAACTCCTTAATAAGGCTTAGGGTAGATACCGATTCATCTTTATCCAATCTTGAGTTGAGCCGACATTCGGATTTTCACTGGGGTTATTTGTACCATATATTTGTCCTTGACGATTTATCCAATAGTAGTTGTAGTCTGTTGGTAGCTCGACGATTGGATAACCGTAAGGGTTTGTCCAAGTTGTTACATTGCCCAAGTTCTCGCGAAACTGGAAGTTTTGACGGTCTATAGACTCACCTCGTTGGCGGTTCACCTCGTCCCATGTACGCGCAGACCATTCGCGGTATTCCCTCTGCCTCTGCCCTTCGGCGATCGAAATATCTATATTTTGCGCCATAATTCCTTGCATTCCGAAGGCTGCTCCATTTGTTGCCGCAACTTGACATGCTACCTGTGGCAACCATGAAGCATAATTAGCCCACTGCGATTGGTGGGATGCTGCACAATTCATCACCATCGTACACAGGTTATAACTATATGCTACGCTGCACTTGGCTATTCCTTGACAGGGTATACCATTGTATATGTACGTGCAATCAAACTCATAAGCAACCGAACATCCAGCGATCGGTTGAGCTTGGCGAGGCTGACCCAAGAGCAATTGGTAGGGCTGCATTGCCAACAGCTTCTCGTAAACAAACTGCCAAGGGTTGTAGTTTACTGGCAGTCCAGAATTCCCTACCATAATCGTCAAAGCAGTATTGTCTGGGGAAAACAGGACAACGGCAAATTGGCCATCCTCAACCACTCGCCAACCACTTGGCAATACATAGTTGAAGAAATTTCCGTGCTGGATTGACAACGAACCAGTAGTAGAAGCTTGAGAGGAAAAAGAAGACTGATTATAGTTGTACATTTAGCTTTGGAGCAAACATTGAGATTAATACTGGATACATCTTGAGTATGGGATTTTACGCACTGGTTTGCAACTTTTATGGTTATTTCTGGTAATGTGTCAATCATGCCACCGCTATAAGCCAAAATTTTTATAGAAGAAACAGAACAAAACATAGGTAGAGTCAAATGGACATTAAAGATGGCTTCGTCGGCGCTGTTGGCAACACACCTCTGATTCGCTTAAACAGCTTTAGTGAAGAAACAGGGTGCGAAATCCTTGGTAAAGCAGAATTTCTCAATCCTGGCGGTTCCGTCAAAGACCGCGCCGCACTTTACATCATCCAAGACGCAGAAGAGAAAGGTTTACTCAAACCCGGTGGTACGGTTGTCGAAGGAACCGCTGGTAATACCGGCATTGGACTAGCGCATATTTGCAACGCCAAAGGCTACAAATGCCTAATTATCATCCCCGATACCCAATCACAAGAAAAGATAGACGCACTGACAGCCTTGGGAGCAGAAGTCCGTCCCGTCCCGGCTGTACCCTACAAAGACCCCAACAACTACGTCAAGCTATCTGGTAGAGTAGCCGCGGAATTAGAAAACGCCATTTGGGCAAATCAGTTTGATAATTTAGCCAACCGCCGCGCCCACTACGAAACCACAGCCCCAGAAATTTGGAAACAGACAGATGGTAAAATAGATGCATGGACAGCTGCAACTGGTACTGGTGGTACTTTTGCTGGTGTAGCGATGTACTTAAAAGAACAAAATCCTGCCATTCAATGCGTTGTTGCTGACCCCCTGGGTAGTGCGCTTTATAGCTATGTCAAAACCGGCGAAATCAAAATAGAAGGAAACTCCATCACCGAGGGCATCGGTAATGGTCGCGTTACAGCCAATATGGAAGGCGCACCTGCCGATGACGCCATCCAAATTGATGACCAAGAAGCTTTGAGAGTAGTTTACCAACTACTCAGAAAAGATGGCTTATTAATGGGCGGTTCAACGGGTATTAATGTTGCGGCTGCTGTTGCCTTAGCCAAGCAATTAGGGCCGGGACATACCATTGTCACCATATTGTGTGATAGCGGTTCCCGGTATCAATCGCGGATATTCAACTCTGAATGGCTAGCCTCAAAAGGACTTTCAGTAGATTAGTCATTAGTCATTAGTCATTAGTCATTAGTCATTAGTTATTAGCTTCTGGCTTTTGAGAAACGACAAACAACAAATGACCAATGACCAAGGACAAATGACCAATGACCAAGGACAAATGACAAACATCACTCAATCATCAGATTTCTGTGCAATAGACCAACCCTCTTCTCCTAGATGTGTGCGGGTTTGTCAAAATCGCACTTGTAAAAAGCAAGGCGCTGCGAAAGTCTTAGCGGCTTTGACAGCTTTACCAATTCCTGGGGTAACGGTAACAAGTAGCAGCTGTTTGGGACAATGTGGCAATGGGCCGATGGTGCTGGTATTACCCGATATTGTCTGGTACAGCGGCGTTCAGCCCGATGAAGTATCTCTACTGGTAGAACAGCATTTATTAGGTGGCCAAAGAGTCAAACAGATGCTCTATCATCGATTTCATTCCTAAAAATAAAGTCTGCACTCTTGTTAACTGCCAATTTTAGATTTTAGATTGCTGATAGCCCAATATTGGCAAGCCATCAAGCCTCTTTTACGCCTCCAGCCCTACCAGCCAACAGGTAGGGTCAATCGAAAATCGTTCGACTGAGCCTAGTCGAAGTCTAAAATTCCCAATCCAAAATTGTTTGACCTAAGTGAGGCATTCGATGAATATCCAGCAACTGCGTCAATCCTTAAAACAGAAATGGTTGAGTTACTACGAGCAAAATAGCTCTTGGCTAGTCAAAATGCGAGTTTGGGCTACTTACGATGACCTGCGGCGTCCTTCGTCCGGTTTTATTTTGGCAACGCTGTCTGTTTTGGAACCGCAGTTTGATGAGATACTTGATTTTATAATGCAATTAAGTAATAATCCGGATAAAATAGTCGCGGCTTTGGGTCTCAACTTTAATCCCGATCAAGAGTTACGTCTCATAAAATCAGCAACCAAAGTTGAAAGTGAGCCGTTACAAGATAAACTTTCTCACGAAAACAAAGCTGTTCCATTAGTTTTAAATACTACCAACAAGACGCTACAGTCTGATTTACCACGCTTACAGCAACCTGTAACATCATTTATAGATAGCACTGAACTAGATCTTACAGACAAATCTGGGACATTAGTTGCAGTTATTACTAAGATTCCTCCTAATACTTCCATAAAGACGCTGCATTCAGCTAAGCCAGACTCCGGTTTACTTAGGGAAGATAAGCCAGTAAAATCACCTCTCGATCGCTTTTCTGCAACAGCAACACTGACCATAGCCTCTCAAGTCAACAGCAAAGCCAAAACTATGCCATCTGCGGCATTGGGTACTCAAGTTTCTAGCCACAGCAAACCAGTACGTTCGCTAGCAATTACTAGGGAGACTTCTAGTAATGGTAAACAAGTGCGATCGCTAGCAATTACTACCGAAGCCCCCAAAAATACTCAGCATGTCAATACATTGTCACAAGAAGTTAAAACCAAACTGAATGTATTACGAAGCACCAACGCCCGTAGTGTAGCTTCTTGGGTAGATGAATTTTGCCAAGGTACTAGATGCGATCGCCCAGAAGATATTTTTATCAATAAGAATTCAGAACTCAGGAGTCAGAATTCAGTAGGAATTGAAATCTGAATCTTCGCTAAAAATAGAGACGTTGCATTGCAACGTCTCTACAGGACGGATAATTCTTGATATTTCGTTGATTTGGATAATTCACATCAGACTGAATTCTTCTTTTATGGGTATTCGTGAGAAACAAATGGGATTTCTACTATTTCACCTTCAGTTTCTCCGACTTTAACTTTCAATCCCGCGCCACCAGCTTTGGTGCGGATGTAAGCTAATCCAAAATAACCATCAGGAGTTTCTGTATAACTAGTAAGTTTACCGACCTTTTCATCTCCAATGGCGATCGCACTGCCAATTTCCGCAGCACTACTGAGTTTAACACCAAATAAGTGCTGCTTTACACCTTTATACGTGTTTAATCGAGCAATAGTTTCTTGCCCAATATAGCAACCTTTGTCAAAAGAAATCGTCTGCCATAAACCAACTTCCAGGGGATTGTAATCATCGGTGAGTTCTGCGTCTGGAGTGGGGCGTCCTTGTAAGATTCGTAACATATCCCAAGCGCGATCGCTCATCTCTACTACTCCAGCTTCTAACAGTTTTTCCCACACTGTCGCTTTGTCAGTGTAGGGAAAAGTCAAAGTGTAGCCGGGAATAGCTAATCCACTGCCTACAGCAACTCGCACTCCCTGAGCATTACCAATGGTGTATACTTGGTGACTACCGTAAGGCTGACCGATGAGTTCGCCAATACCCAACTTTTCGATTACAGCGTCACTTCCTGGGCCGATCAGGCTGAGGGTGTTGGTAAATTCTGTGATATCAGATAATTCCACCTTGTCAGCGAAGAAAATATATTTGTCCAGCCATTCCATGAGAAACTGGCGGCGGTTAGGCGAAACGAGCAAAATCACCGCATCTTCTCTGACGTAGGCGGTTACTAAATCAATTGTTCTGGCTGTAGAAGTGACGAAAACCGTATCGCAACCTTGTCCTGGCTTGAGTGCGAGGAAATCATTAGTACTTTGGTTATGTAAAAAGCGGAGGCGGTCATCGCCAGACACTTTGATACGTCCCCAGCCAGAGCGATCGCATATTGCAACCCCTTCTCTTGCAGCTTGGATAGCAGCTGCATCTTGATTGTCAATTGTAGATGTTGGCATGATGACGAGTTGCCCTGTTTGAATGTTGTCGCATTGGAAATCTTAGCAAATAAGGGTTTGCAGCTTCAATGCACTTCAGGATTGTTCTATAAAACTCATATTTCAAAAATCAAATATGAGTCCTATATCTTTGCCATTTTCTTACTGAATATTAAACATCAAAGCACAATTTTTTTGTCGCAGTTGCGTATTTATTTTTATGTCATAATTCCATCACATTGCGATAATGTGCTTCAATTTGTGCTACAGTTTCCGATTTACGTTTTGTCTGCCATTGACTGCGGTTAAATAATTCTTGACGCAGTTCATTAACATTAATTGTTGTAAATTTACCATCATTAATAATTTGCTTGCCATTGACCCAAGCACTATGAACAACATTACTAGGACGCCCTAAAACTAATAAGCCGATGGGGTCTGTACGCGGAAGTAATGATAAATTCGTGAGGTCATAAAGTACCAAGTCGGCTTGTTTTCCGACGGTTAAAGAACCTAATCGATCTGCAACATTCAATCCTTTTGCACCTCCTAAGGATGCCATTTCTATTGATTTTCGTGGTGTAATCCAGTGCTGATAATCTAAGTCTGTAACATTATGTAAAATCGAACCAATTTTAATTGCTTCCAACAAATCTTGGGAGTCATTACTAGAGGCGCCATCGCAACCAAAAGTGACATTTACTCCAGCTTGGCGATATTTTAAAATCGGGGCGATGCCGCTGCCTAAACGTAAATTGCTTAAGGGATTATGGACAACTGTAGATTGAGTTTCGGCAAGAATAGCGATATCAGTATCATTTAACCAAACGCAATGGGCAAGAGAAGTTCTATTGCTTAAATAGCCAATTCTTTTCAAATGTTCTACGGCTGTACAACCGTATTTTTCTTGGGCGAGTTTTTCCTGTGCCCTGGTTTCCAGTAAATGGGAATGACGACTAAGATTGTAGCGATCGCTTAATTCAATACACCCTGCAAACAAAGCATCAGTACACAATTGTATCCCCGTTGGCGCAACTAAAATACTCACACCTTCATCTGGGCGATGAAATTTTCTCACCGCCTCTTCGATGATTTCCAATGTTGCCGCAGTTGAACGAAAATAAGGTTCGTGATTTTGTGTTGACTCCCCAGATGGTATGCCTGCGGTGAGAGATTCATCTTGAATTAAAGGGGCAATAAAAGCCCGAATTCCCACTTCTTTGTAAGCGCCAATTGCAACAGCAATAGTTTCTAACTCTTGTCCTGGAATTAATACTAAATGGTCTACTACACTTGTCCCCCCGGAAAGTAAAGTTTCCACTGCCGTTCCCAAAGCACTGAGATATACTTGTTCGGTATCTAGAGGAGCAAAATCATACAGTTCCGCCAACCATAATTCTAAAGGCAAAACTGACATGATTCCCCGTTGCCACATTTCCGAAGAGTGGGTGTGGGCGTTAAAAAAGCCAGGAAGCAGTAACTTATGTTTACCATCTATAGCTGTACCGATTACCTCTAGATTTGGGGCAATGGTAGCGGTTTTACCATCTATAACCCGTACATCTACAGTCGCGTAATCATCAGCAGTAGCAATCAAAACATTTTGGATGGTGAAACTTAACATATTTAACCTTGATTAAGTAATTGGATTCTGGGTTGAGTTTCAAGTTACAAAATAGAAAATGGTATTGGCTATTGCAATTTTATGAATTTACCATTACGGACATTAGGGGTTCCACCAAATGCGTGGACAGTGAATGATACTATTGCAGATATCACCCGTCCGCAAAAGACCCCACAACCCGTTATCTTAGCAACAGAAACAAAAACCCTGCGTCTTGACCTCGCAAAAACGGCTATCCTCGTCATTGATATGCAAAACGACTTCTGTCACCCTGACGGCTGGTTAGCGCATATCGGCGTGGATGTCACTCCAGCCCGCAAGCCCATTGAACCTTTAAAGAACTTACTCCCAGAACTGCGTACTGTTGGTGTGCCAATAATTTGGGTGAATTGGGGGAATCGTCCCGATTTACTCAACATTAGTGCAGCTTCGCTTCACGTCTACAACCCCACAGGCGAAGGCGTGGGCTTAGGCGCTCCCCTACCTAAAAATGGTGCTAAAGTACTCATGGCAGGTAGTTGGGCCGCGGCGGTGGTGGACGAACTACAACCGCTAAGAGAAGATATTTGCGTAGATAAATACCGAATGAGTGGCTTCTGGGATACAGCTTTGGATAGTATCTTGAAGAATCTAGGAAAAACGACACTATTTTTTGCTGGTGTCAACGCTGACCAATGCGTGCTGACTACATTATGCGATGCCAACTTCTTAGGATATGACTGTATACTAGTTAAAGACTGCACCGCCACAACATCACCTGAATATTGTTGGTTGGCGACTTTGTATAACGTCAAACAATGCTTCGGTTTTGTCACAGATTCCCAAGCGATTTTAACAGCATTGAGTGGTGAATAGAGACGCGATTCATCGCGTTTTTATTTAGAGATTAGTAATTTTGTGAATTAGACATACAACTACAGCAATCCGAAATTCTTGGTGAAAGTCTCTCCTATCTCTCCGCGCCTTTGCGCCTCTGCGTGAGATTATTTCCCAAATCTCCATTTACACCCAAATAGGATTAACTCTAACAACTAAATATTCAACACTTGTATCTTTTGTCATCACCATCAACAACTTCGAGGGGATAAATAAATGCACGCTACTCGTTGTGTAATTCCTATTATCAAATCTCCCAAAGATTACCAAGTATATCGCATCAGTCCTAACGACTCTAATCGTTTAGCGATTATTTTCGATTCCACTAATGCAAATACTTCCTTGACTTGCTGCGTAGAAATCTTTGATGTCGGCGGACAAACACCGCCAAATCGCCATCAGTGGGCAGTAGAAATGTTTTTTGTCCTCAAAGGCGAAGCGATCGCCATGTGTGACGGCAAAATTGCTAACATTAAAGCCGGAGATAGTTTATTAGTTCCTCCCACTGGTACGCATTTGATTAAAAATACAGGTTCCACTCGCTTGTATACTTTAACTGTAATGGTGCCGAATGAAGACTTTTCAGAATTAATCCGCAGTGGAATACCAGTAGAGTTAGATGCAGAAGATCTGGCAGTATTAGGGAGATTAGATGCTTTAATGCCTTGTTGAAGCAGAATTGGGCAAAGGGGAAAAGAAAGATCCTTCCTTTTACCTTTTCCCTTTTCCCTTTTACCTTTCCCCAAGGCGTTGCCATCTCCCCAGTCCCTTTTACTCAAATTTGAGGTTTTTTTTGGTGAAATATACTTCTGTTTGAGTACCTAATGTATCCAGACGATTACTGCCAGTATTGACTATGACAGTATCAGGTTTAATAGTTGGCAGGGAAGATGAAACAGAGAGATAAATTTTGTCATTGATGATTATTTTTGTGGGAGAAATTTTTTGCAATTTTTTGATAGGTTCAACCTCAACATCTCCGTTGCGATTACAAAGTCTGCCAAAAGCTAAGGCTGTTGTTTGTGGAGGAACCGCAAGTACATAAAAATAATCAGGACTCAACCATTCTCGCCAATTATTATCGCCACCGTTACCAATATATTGAATCGATGATTGGGATACTGTTGACCAAATTTTAGGAGAAAGGGCTTTGGGAAAAATGACTACTTTTAGTTCTTGGCGATCGCCAAAAGAAACTTTTGTAGTAAATGTCCCTTGACGCGACTTAATTCCATTATTGTCGTAATCTTTAACTTCGATTTGGTTCAGCGGTTTAAGACTATTACAAAAGTCAAGCCGTTTATCATCTGGCGATCGCAAGTTAACCAAAAGAAGTATAAGTATGGATATAAAACCTAAAAAAATAAAAATAAATATTTTTCCAAGTGTATGAATTTTCATTACTTTATAGTCAACTTAATTAAACATAAAAAATAGTAGGGTCAAAATGCCTACCCTACTATTAAACATCGCACCAAAAGTTTTGATGGCTGTGTATCAAAGTTCTGTGTTTTTTTAACCTACCTTACTAATATAGGGACTTGTTAATTTATCCAACTGCTGAATCAAAAGGCTGAGGAATAATCCCACATCTGTGACTACACCTACTGATTCTATAGAACCGCGATCGCTCAGTTTTGTCACTACAGCTGGATTAATATCCACACATACCATTTTCACTCCCGCCGGAGTCATATTGCCGACGCCGATGGAATGTAGCATTGATGACAGCATCAAAATCATCTCTGCACCTTCTAAGTTTTCGGCATATTGTTCTTGGGCTTTGAGCAAATCCATTTGGGTATCAGGTAAAGGCCCGTCATCCCGAATCGATCCAGCAAGCACAAAAGGTACGTCGTTTTGGACGCACTCATACATCACGCCACTCTTAATTACCCCCGCTTCCACAGCTTTGGCAATACTACCGTAACGGCGGATGCTGTTAATTACCTTCAAGTGATGGCGGTGTCCGCCGCGTACAGCCACACCCCGCTTCATGTCCACACCTAACGAAGTGCCCATGATATTTTGTTCGATGTCGTGGACTGCGATCGCATTGCCACCAAGTAGTGCTTGTACGTATCCTTGGCGAATTAATTGCGCTAGGTGTTCGCCGCCACCGGTGTGAATCACCACAGGGCCGGCGGTGACAACTACTTTACCACCAGCATCGCGTATTTTACGCAACTCCCAAGCCACTTGTTCGACGACTAATTCCACGCGGCGTTCGCTGGAAACTCCCGACGACATAAAGGTAAATTCTTGGGTACTGCGTTGTTCCCGCGATTCGGTTTTGCGGATGGTGCGGATACCTAACACGTCTGTGATTACTTGTTCGCCAATTTCTAAGTCGCGTAGTATTTTACACCTTGCTCTGAAGCCACTGGGTGTTTGAGTAATGGCGATCGCACCATCCATCCTTTGATTTTCTACCTTCACCCAGTGGCCGCTAATTCGTACTTCCGTGGGATAAATTGTACTGACGTAGAAATCGTCAGGTGCTACGCCATTTTGGATTACAGGCTCTAGTTTAGCGTCTCGCTCATCTTGGGGTAAGTTTACAGCACCCAAATCAATCAACCGCGAAATGATTTCTTCCATCACTTCATGGGATGGTGCTGATACCTTCACCTCGGCAGCTGAAGTACTTTGGCGCTGTTCTCCCAAGTTGAAATTCAAAACTTGGAAACTTCCGCCAGCGTCTACAATCAAATCCAAAGCGCGGTTAATCAAACCAGCATCTAATAAGTGTCCTTCCATGCGAATGACGCGGCTTTCCACCGAGACGTTGGCATGAAGTTCTTCTCTTACTGGTTCTGTCACCCGTAAGGTTAGGCATTTAGCCGCACCACCAGCTTTGAGAAATTCGCTAAGTGGTGTTTCCAGCACTTGGAAACCGACATCTGCAAGGCGGGATTTCAAAGCGTCACTCGCCTTGTTCATGATGACGATGCTGTCTACGTTTACCGCATTGCAAGCAAAGTTGACTGCATCAGCTTCCGCAATGGCAATTCGCTTTTCTGGTGCCACCCGCATTTCGATTAAGCGATTGGAGTAGGAATCAAAAGCACCTGGATAGTAAAGTAAATAACCATTTGCTAGCGGACAAAAGCAAGTATCTAAGTGATAGAAACGTTCGTCTATCAATCGCAGGGAGAGTACTTCAATATCCAGCCATTTGGCGAGGTAAGGGTGGGAATCTAATTCTGAACGGAAACCGTATCCCGCCCATAACCAGCGTCCTTCCCGATCTAGCAGTGCGTCTCCTGCGCCTTCAAATGGTAAATCTTTGGGAAGTTCGTATACTGTGTAACCATTTGCCTCAAACCATTGTTTGAAGAAAGGTTCTTCTCCTTGACGTTCTTTGTGTAAAAAACGACTGAGTACGACGTTTTCTCCCAGTACCAAACCAGCGTTGGCTGTAAAAACTAGATCTGGCCAACCTATCTCTGGTGGTACTAGGTCTACAATGGCGTGTTGTTTCAGGATGTGGTATAGTCCCTGCCACTGTTCTACGGCGCGATCGCGCGATGATTTGTGAATGTTCCCTTCCATCCAGGGATTAATCACATAATCTACATCGTAGTGATCGGGAGGACACATCAAAAAGCGAATCCGGGAAGTCATAAAAATTTTACAAGCCTATTTTGGACAGAGATTTCTGTTTTTGTAATTTTGTCAAATATGCTACTAGAGCTTCTACCTTTTGATAGTTGAAGGCTTTACAAGGGCTTCGTTCTTAATTCTATTACTGGAAAATACAAACTGAAGGTTAAGAAGAAGACAAGGTGGCAAAATGGCATGGAACCGACGGTGTGATTTCGTGTTATTCTAACTCCATTAGGTAGCGATACAGCAGAATTGCTGCATTCTTAAGTAAGACAAGCTTCAAGTCTGGCTACCAAGCTTAAGCTGCGTACCTCACCAAATTGAAATCTATTGTTAGGCACCTCTTGGATTTTGTGTACTTTTTGCTGACATAAATCTTTATATATTAGACTTCTTGCAGAAGTCGGGAAAAGGGGAATGGTAAAGGGGGTGCATGTTTGGTATTTTCCCTTTAACATGAGTCCCTTTTGGCTTTGACCACAAGAGTGCAAAAGTGCTTTTTGTACTCTTGTCTATTAGTGTTGGGTCACTAACTAATAAAATTTATGCCAAAGGAAGCGATCGCTACACTAAGGTTGGCGATCGCTCTATTCTAGGGACGTGTAAAGCTGTTGTGCATTTCACGCGGCAGATAATCGTAATATTTTAGTTACTTAAAAGTCAAGAGTCCAGAATCTAGATTGAACTAGACTATGGACTCCTGACGAGTAACTATGTAATATCAAAGCGTAATAACTGATACTGATATTTTTGTGGAAAAAGCGAAAAGCGCACATCTAGCTGTGCGCCTTGAAAGCTGATTAATGTATTGCAATGAATATAAGGCGATCGCCTTAAGCTAAGTTCGCATCGAGTGAGAAAACTTAAACCCTAAGCAGGCAAAATAGAAACAACTAGTTCTCCAGCATTATCTTTGACATTAGTATCAAAGAACAAAGCCGAAACTGTTGTTTTCTCAACCACTTGTATGGTCAAAGTATCGTCATAGCCATTTAAAGTTGTCCAAGTAGCAGGGACTTCAATATTGGTCTTCAGGTTAATAAATTTGCCATAAATCCACAGAAGTACAAATGGTTCGCTTGGCTTGTTAGAATCTCCCCAATAATTAAATGAACCACTTTTAATTCTAATTACATAAAGACCAGGCTCTAACTCGCTGGATGCCGCTGTTTTTTCCAATTTTTTGAAGACTTCTGGTTCCAACAAAAAGGTATTTTTCTGGGTATCAACCTTGATGTCTGTCATAGTGCTGGGTGCGAATATACGGATGTTATTGAATCGTTTTTATAATCTCAGCATTACAGCAAAAACACAAGGACAGTTAAGCGGACAGTTAAGACAGTTAAGACAGTTAAGACACTTAAGCAAGAAATCTATTTGGAAATTGAATCGAAAAACAACAATCTGATAAATTTTACTTAGAAGTGAGTGGTGGTTCGCAAAGAAAGCGATCGCTCTCGTCTACTGCTATATTCGTTTTCAAATAATCCCGCACCAAAGCACAAGCATAAGTCGGTGCATCTAGCTTGAGAATTTCCTGCAAATTCCACAAAATCAGTGTGTTGTCATCGCCTCCCGAAGCAAGCATTGTCCCATCGCGGCTGATGGCAATTTTCCTAATGGCTGCGGTATGTCCTCTGAGGGTAGTCAGTTCTGTACCATCAAGTTTCCAGAGTTTGACGGTAGTATCTACACTGCCAGAAGCAACTATTTTGTTGTCAGGACTAAAGGCAACTCCCCAAATTGCGGCTGTGTGACCTTTGAGTGTTTGCAGCAACTTGCCATCAACAGTCCACAACTTAACGGTATTATCACCACTTCCAGTAGCCACCATTTTACTGTCTTGGCTAAAGGCAACTCTCCAGACTGCTGCTGTGTGTCCTTTTAGAGTTTTCAACAACTTGCCTTCCAGCGTCCACAGCTTAGCAGTACCATCGCCACTAGCTGAGGCAATCAAGCGACCATCTGGACTAAATGCAACTTCCCAGACTTCAGCTTCATGTGCCTTGATTCTCTGCGGTGCGGGCCGATGGCGCCTCCAAATCTCAACAGCCTTTTCCACATTTGCCATTGCGATGGTTTGACCGTCGGGACTCAATACTCCTGCTAAGACTTTAGCCAGAGGATCTTTGTAGGTAGCGACTAAACTACCGTCTGGCTTGTGGAGTTGTACTGCATCATCATAGGAGCGAAGCGCAATTAATTTGCCATCATCACTGAATGAAACCTCGAAGATTGCGCCGCCAGATTGAGTAAAAGTTTTGAGCAATTTGCCTTGGCGACTCCAAAGTTTAGCAGTGTTTTCGTGGCTAGCTGTGGCGATGGTGGAACTGTCGGAGGCGATCGCTATTGACCAAATCCCGGCTTCATGGCCAATCATACTTTTCTGGAATGGATTTTCTTTCTGCCAGAGCCTCACAAGGTTTTCTGCGCCCGCCGAAGCAATAAAACTGTTATCAGGACTAAAACTAACTCCCCAAACTGAGGCACTGTGTCCTCTGAGTGTCCTCAGTTCTGTACCGTCAATGTTCCAAAGTTTAATTGTTTTATCAAGACTGGCGGAGGCAATAGTTTGACCATCAGCACTCAAGGCGACTCCCCAAATCCCCGCAGTGTGACCTTTAAGAGTTTTAGATTCGCGGTAGCTGTCATTTTTGCTGTCTCGCTGCCAAAGTTTGATAGTTTTGTCTTCACTGCCTGAAACAATCGTCTGTCCATCAGCGGTAAAAGCTACTTTCAGAACCCAAGCATTGTGACCTAAAAGAGTTTGTAGAGGTTTGGCGTTTTCCCAGCCTTGAGAATTTCGTTTCCAAAGTTTTATTGTCGTATCTCCACTACCGGCAGCCAGGATTTGACCATCAGGACTGAAGGTGACTCCGAAAAACCCCATTTTGTAACCTTGAAACGTCTTCACCAAAGTGCCGTCTGGCTGCCAAATTTTCACAGTTTTGTCCCAACCACCAGAAGCCAGGAATTGACCATCGGGACTAAACGCTAATCCCCAGATAGAAACCGTGTGAGCTTTGAAACTTTTGATGAAAGTCCCATCTGGCTTCCAAAGTTTAATGCTGCCGTCTTCACCAGCCGAGGCCAGCATTTGCCCGTCAGGGCTAAAAGCGATCGCTCTGACTGCTCCTTTATGGCCTTTGAGAGTTGCAACTTCTGTACCGTCCCGTCGCCAAAGCTTGATTGTTCGATCTATGCTGCCTGAGGCAATTAAAGAACTGTCAGGACTGACATCTACTGCCAAAACAGCTGCTGTATGACCGGAAAAATGGTTGTACTCATCTGCTCCATAAACTGCTTGCTGTAATACATCATTCACCTGACGCTCAATCTTGGCATTTGATTTACCTAGTTTTTCTAGTCTACGCTTGGCTTTGATTGCCTCTATGAGCGCATCTAACCTACGATTTGAAGCAAACAATCCTTCAGAAGAAGATACAAGCGCTCGTATTTCACTACTTTTTGCTTGATATGCGCTTTTGAGAGTTTGGCGATACAAAACGAAACTTCCTATACCCAACGCGCTGGAGACAAGTAACCCAATAGCTACTGTAATTAGAAGAAATCTTTGCAATTTTGCAGTTTTTCTCTCTTGTGCTAGCCTTGCTTCTACTTCTTTAGCTCGTGCTGCCTCCAATGCTGTTTGTACTGCTTTGCGCTCGTATTCTTGACTAGTAGCTAAAAATTGGTAATCTAAATCGCTAAGACTTTTGCCATGAAACCAATTTTGAGTATCTTTAAGAGCTTTTCCTCGCAACAGACGCGATTCATCTTTATAACCTGATGCTACCCAAGCGTTGAATGTTTGCGAGTAAGGACGAAGGTTGTCTAAGTGCCTGAATACCCATTGAGCATTGAAAACATTGCGATAAATGGGATTTTTAATTTTGAGATAGCCGTTGCGTTTCTCAACTAAACCAGACAACAACAGTTCCGTTTGTTCTAGACTATCATCAGCAGGGATTCGACATTGGGCATCAGTTATTCTCCCCCTTGTCCCCTGCTCCCCTGCTCCCCTGCTCCCCTCCTCCCCTGCACCTCTGCTCCCCTGCTCCTCTGCTTCTTCTGCTTCCAGCACTCTTTGGTAAAGCCCAAGTAATCTTCCGGCTCGATGTTCGTAGAAAAGTAAGCGATCGCGAATTGTCCGCAGGTGTTCTGGTTCGTCTTTTGTTTCCCAATGTTCGATAATCTGCGATCGCACTAATTGTTCTACCCAAAATTCTTCAGTTCCTGGAAGTAATGAGATTGTTCCGTCAGATGCGTTCAAGGCAGTCTGAGCAACTATTTGGCAGAGTTTTTGGGTTAAAAACGGCTGTCCTCCTGTCCAATGGATAATCTCTCGCAGTATTACTTGTGGTTGGCTGATGATTTCTTCTAACCCTTTGAGTAATGGTGTAGCTTCATGTAATTTAAAGCCTTGTAACTCGATGGCTGTCCCAATATTAAAAGGTGTTCGGCGTTTGTCTGCTATTAAATCCGATGGACTGGCTACTCCAAATAGTGCAAATCCTAAGCGTTGAAAATCCTGATTAGATGCCTGTTGATTGTAACAATGACGAATCCACGCAAAAAAATCGTTGACGGGAAAATTTAAACTCAATAAACTATCAATTTCATCAATAAAGATAATAATCCCTCTGCCTTTTCCATTATTATGAGATTTTATTTGAACATTTGGTAGCAATAATTCTTCTACAAAGTGGTGTAATTTTTGCACTGAGGAAATACCTGATTGTGCGTTCCACCATTCTTTAAAATTCACTCGTTCTCCCAAATTGAAGCTGTAGAACAAGCTGATTGTCACACCTTTGTACCATTGTTCCGGTGTAGTATCTTCACTACCCAAGCGGGTCATATCCAAGTAAACACAGCTATAACCTTCTTCTTTGAGGCGATAACTTGTGCGCTGTAGTAAAGACGATTTGCCCATCTGCCGACAGTTTAAGACGTAACAGAAATCTCCAGCTTTTAAGCTGGTATAAAGTTTTTCGTCTGCCTGACGGATGACATATGTGGGATCGTCGCTACGAAGACTGCCTCCTACTTGGTATCTCATATCAAAGTGCGAGTACAAAAATAAGATTGACTAGCCATTCCATTTAATTTGCTATTGTTGCAAATTCAAGATACCCGATTTCTGTTATAAATCGGGTATCTTGCTTATCGTCAATGATTTTGGATAGCTATAGATACTTTCTTATAAGTAAACATTTTATAGTTTACAGCTTTTCTTCAAATTGGAGTGTATCACTTTCCTAAGTATCTAATCTGCTGATTTTTGGCTTAACTGTCTTAAATGTCTTAACTGTCCATTTTTTATTTTAATTTACGATTAACTGTCTTAACTGTCCTTGCATTTTGTTAAAAAAAATGGACGATTTAACAAGTAATTGGTCAAAATTAATTGCATAAAAGCCGAATTCAGAGCAACTGGGTAAGTTATGAAGAGTTTCAAGCAATTTCGGCTTTAAACAATTGTTGATAGTTGTTTACCAAAATAAGCGCGATAGAGTTCGCAACTTGGTAAAATGCGATCGCCATCAAAACGAATCAAGCCTAAACTGTCAAGTTTATAAGCCTCAATCGGATTGACATAAATGCTTCGCTGCGATTTTACTAGCTCACCATAAGTCTTTGCTAAAGTGGGTTTTTCTTGTAGTTGCAACCACAGCCGCCATAAATGATAGCGGTAAATGCCACCATTAGCGATCGCTTCTTTCATCAGTTCTTGAAGAGTCAGTTCTTGCGAGCGAAGAAAATAGAGTGAAATCCGAATTAGTGCTGGATGACCGCCTACAAATGACATTAGTTGGCTGGATTCTTTGCTAGAATTCCACTTTAAACCGTGCCGTCTCGCTAAATCTTCTATCTGTTGTTGATTAAACTCTCCCAGACGGATAGGCAATCCAATGTTAAATGGAGAGCGATTAATATCTAAGGTGGCATACTCTTCTGTAGAATAAACCACTACTAATTTTAACTTCTGCCAATTGGGATTTTGTTGTGCTTCCTCACACCAAGAACGCAATAATGCAAAAAATTCTTGAGCAATGTGAGGATATTCAAAGAAGCGGTCAACTTCATTTAAAACTAAAACCACTGGAGTTGCAATTTGCTTGAGTAAATAGTTTTGCAAATAAAAGCTGGAACTCAACTTACAGCCAATTTCTTCATCCCACATTTCATTCAACTTCGGATCTATGCCTAATTGTCTGGCAACATCCCAGCAAAAACTACGCAACAACTTGTTTAAGTCAGTTAAAGACTCAGAATCAATTTGGTAGCAATTCAAATTCGCTGTTCGATACCCTTGCTTTTGTGCAAAGGCTAACAGCCGCAGCAGCAAAGAACTCTTACCCATCTGTCTGGGTGCTTTAATCCGAATCGTACAACCTGGTTGAATTATTTCCCGATAAACTAATTCTTCAAGAGGCGGACGTTCTATATACAGGGGTGAATCCAAAGGTACGGGCCCGTCTGGGTACGGCAACAAACTTTCAAATTGGTCAGCTTGTTCGTTAACAAAAGAATCCAAAAGTAAACTTTGATACGAATCTGTTTTTTGTTTATGTAAATTCAATGAAAGCAATTGCGAAGGTTGAATCTTATCTGTTTCATTGAGGATTGTGTAATCTTGTGAGCTTAATTCTAGATTAAAAGCACTAAAACAAAGTTTTAAAGTCTTTTGGTCTACACCCGTATCCAAGGATAACAATCTGCTCAGTGTTTTCGTGGAAATGTTCATACGTTCGCCTAACTTATCTAAAGTCAAACGCTGACCATAATTTTCTGCTACTTCCACAGCCAAAATCTCTGCCTGTAAACGCTTCAAACCGACAGAACTCAGCACAACACCCCGACTTCGCGTGCTTTTTTGTGGTTTCATGTCGCTAGCTATTAACCCGTTGTTGTTAACTTTTTTAACTATCCCGTAATTTTCCCATTTTTTCAATCGCTTATTTAAGTGTCACTTAAATGTTTTAAGCTTTTTTTTTGCTATCAAGTAAGTGGGTACAAATAAACATAACTACCTTTATGCCTGGAAACTAGCACCAAAAAGCTCAAATCTGAAATGGTAACTTTAATTTATTTATACTTTCCTAATCAACCAGGCATCGCCTCATTTAAACTGTTACTTAAGATACATTTGTAATTAAATGTTGCTCCAACCGCAAAGTATCTT
The DNA here is from genome assembly GCF_052692665.1 of Nostoc sp. DSM 114161. Lineage (NCBI taxonomy): Bacteria > Bacillati > Cyanobacteriota > Cyanophyceae > Nostocales > Nostocaceae > Nostoc > Nostoc sp. DSM 114161. The sequence continues at coordinate 8,435,488 of NZ_CP195141.1, read as the reverse complement.
AAAGCACCAATTAATTTACTACCACTAAAATGAGGCTGCTAAATTTCTTGGCTAGGAACAGTACAAGCTCTAACAAAACACTCGATCGCCAAAAAATCCCACAACCAAAGCATGAAAATATTTCTTTCCCAATCATCAGTCAACAGTTAACGCTATTTTCAAGCTAGATGACTCTACATCCCTTAATGGCTGTGATATTATGGGAGACTGCTGCATACATTTATTGAAAAACTAGAAATTGGATCATGGCTCTGACGCAACTGCGGAAACAAGAAATAATTTCCAACTACCAAGTTCACGAAACCGACACTGGTTCGGCCGATGTCCAAGTTGCCATGCTAACTGAGCGGATCAACCGCCTCAGCGAACATCTCCAGGCAAATAAAAAAGACCATTCTTCCCGGCGGGGACTATTGAAGCTAATCGGTCAACGCAAGCGTCTTCTAGCTTATATCCAGAAGGAAAATCGCGAAAAGTATCTAGCTTTGATTGCTCGTCTCGGTATTCGGGGTTAGAGGCGATCGCTTATGTCTGCTGAAGAATCGGAACGCAATCGCTTGCCTTTTGAACCAAACAAAAAGCGCCAAAAACCCGTAAAAGCTCAAGCTCAACCAGCAGCAACGCCACAAAAAACCAGCAACCAACCTGATAGGAAGCCGCCTTACACCAAAGAAGAAATGGCGATTCCGAAAGTAGTCAGCCAGCGGATGGTTCGACGGGTAGCTGTGTTTTGTGGTGTGCCAACAACTTTGGGCATTAGCACCTTGATTGCGAGCTATCTGCTTGCTATCTACGCCCACATCAAACTAGCTCCCATTGCCGTGTTATTAGTCAACATGGGATTATTTGGTTTGGGGGTTTTAGGCATAACTTATGGCGTTCTCTCTGCCTCTTGGGACGAAGAAAGAGTCGGAAGTCTCCTGGGTTTGGGTGAATTCGGCACTAATTGGGGACGAATGGTGGCAGTTTGGCGGGAAACTCGGCAAAAAAACTCTTGAAGAAGAATTCAGAATTCAGAATTCAAAATAAGAAGTGGGGGATTGGAGGCTGCCACTCCCTTACAAAAAAATTGCGTAGGCGTAGTCCGTTCTAGACATCGCCAGCAGAGCAACCTTAGTTATGGACACAAATACTAATTTAAACCCCTAAATCGTACCCCTGCTCTTAAGCAAGCTAGCAAAAGCTTTTCCCACAGAACAAAGTTATAGCCTATCTTTTAAACTTACTTCATTTATCTACCAGGGAAACTTTAATATAATTCTGAATTCTGATTTTTATATTCTATTCATTTATTTTGTAAATACATTTAGTTTGAACTATTCCTAATTAGGTAAATACGTAACAATAAAATTACGTCCATTTACAGAAGAATTTACTCAGTAAATCAGGAACATTGACATGATTATAGTAATGAAAAGTGGTTCCCCAGAGGCGGAAATAAACCGCATTGAGGAAGAACTAACTAGTTGGGGGTTAACTCCAGAAAAAATTGTTGGTAAACACAAAGTAGTTATTGGTTTAGTAGGTGAAACTGCAAGCTTAGATCCGTTACAAATTCAAGAACTGAGCCAGTGGATTGAGCAGGTATTACGGGTAGAGCAGCCTTACAAACGAGCTAGCCGCCAGTTTCGCCACGGGGAAGCTTCGGAAGTGGTAGTTAATCTGCCGAAGGAAACGGTGGTATTTGGGGAACACCACCCTTTAATAGTCGTAGCCGGCCCCTGCTCCGTAGAAAACGAAGAAATGATTGTAGAGACGGCGCGGCGTGTCAAAGCTGCAGGAGCAAAGTTTTTGCGGGGAGGCGCATACAAACCCCGAACTTCACCTTACGCCTTCCAAGGACACGGCGAGAGTGCTTTGGAATTATTAGCAAAGGCGCGGGAAGTCAGCGGACTAGGTATTATTACAGAAGTCATGGATGCCGTTGACCTGGATAGAATTGCTGAAATTGCCGATGTGATTCAGGTAGGGGCAAGGAACATGCAGAATTTCTCCTTGCTCAAAAAAGTGGGAGCGCAGCCAAAACCAGTCCTCTTGAAGCGAGGAATGGCGGCTACGATTGAAGATTGGTTAATGGCAGCCGAGTATATTTTGGCAGCTGGCAATTCCAATGTGATTTTGTGTGAAAGAGGAATACGTACTTTTGACCGTCAATATACACGAAATACACTGGATTTATCAGTTGTGCCAGTGTTGCGAAAATTAACTCACCTACCAATCATGATTGACCCAAGCCACGGCGTAGGCTGGTCTGAGTTTGTACCTTCAATGGCGATGGCAGCGATCGCAGCTGGTACCGATTCTCTTATGATTGAGGTTCACCCCAACCCCGCCAAAGCTTTATCTGATGGCCCCCAATCTCTGACACCAGACCGTTTTGATAAATTGATGCAAGAATTAGCGGTAATTGGTAAGGCAGTAGGACGCTGGCAGCAACCAGCTGTAGCTCTGGTTTAAGAGGGATTGGGGACTGGGAACAAGGAGAATAACTCCTGAGTCAATGCTCCTAATACCCAATGCCCCAGTCCCCAGCCTCTAATCCCTAATCCCCAGTGCCTAGTCTCCTTTTATCTTCTATATATATAACGAGCAGGTATCCATCGGCGGCCGCGATTTGTTTGCACCCAACGTCCGGGAACAAAAATTCTCCTTCTTGCTTGAACAGGGGTATAAACCCTAACTCGCGCTGGTCTTCTGATTACTCTAACTGGAACTGGTCGTCTAAATTCTCTTCTGATTTGAGCATCAGCTTGGGAAGGAATAGAGGTAACAACAATTGGTACAATCAGCGCTGCACTAGCAAGCATTCTTTTAATACTCATTGGCGAACTTTCCTTCTACGATCTAAAGATAAAAGAGATTAACTTTTCGTCAAATATTGAAGAAAAATTTAGCATTCAGAATGCAGAATTCAGAATTAATTAATGAGGAATTCGCAACCGCCACTCTCTTGCAAAGTTGAGAAATTCGGTTGGTAAAGTTTACCCATTTAAAGTAACTGCTGTTTGTGGTGAGGAAGCCTAAGCCTATACTTGGCGATAATTTTAGTCCACCAAATTTAAACCAAATTTAGAATTTAGCGGGGATTTAGACCTATTTATTTATCGCCAATCCACACCAGAATACAAGCAAGAAATTTCTGTATCCTGACTCCTGAATTCTGTTTTGTTAATCTCTTGGACAAGTAAATACTAAAATTGAAGAGAAAGACACGCCAGTGAAAAAGGTAATTAGTTAAAGCATGACTAATGTCATAAATAAAAAACTTAAAAATGATTCTTTAGTTGTAAAAATTCATAATTCAGAATTCAGATAATTGTAAATTAGCTTTTTCCTCCTGCCCCCTGCCCCCCTGCTCCCCCTGCCCCCTACTTATTACCCAACTTCATCGCCTGAAAAAAAAGGATGGGTGCAACACCCATCCTAAAATTTCACCTTGACTCAAAAACTGTTATTGTACTTCACTAGGGAAGGCACCAGGCTGCACAGCTAGGTTAAGATTCTGCCCATTGCGGCGTAACTCTAGGCGTAAATCTCCCCCGACTTGGCTATTTTCTACGGCCTTTTGGACGCTGCTAGCATCTGTAACTGATTGACCGCCTAGCTTTTGGATGACATCACCAGCGCGTATTCCAGCTTTAGCGGCTGGGGAATTCGGCATTACTTTTACAACTAATACACCTTTATCTTCATCAACATTCAAACCACTATTAGGATCGGAGTTAATACTTTGTTTTAACTGAGGCGTTAAGCCTACCATCTGAATTCCTAAATAAGGATGTTGAACTTTACCTGTAGCTATTAATTGACTGGAAATACGTTGTGCTGTATTGATGGGAATGGCAAAGCCTAATCCTTGGGCCCCTTGGATGATGGCTGTATTCATACCAATTACTTCACCGCGGTAGTTTAGCAGAGGCCCGCCAGAGTTACCGGGATTAATTGCGGCGTCGGTTTGAATATACTCTACTCGCTTATCGGGAGCGCCGATGAGATTGCTACTGCGTCCAGTGGCGCTGATGATTCCGGTTGTTACTGTATTATCCAGGCCGAGGGGATTACCGATCGCGATCGCCCATTCTCCCGGTTGCAGTTGCTCTGAGTTACCCAAAGCTACTGTTGGTAGATTATCCGCTTGAATCTTGACCACAGCCACATCTGTTAACTCATCTTTTCCTAGCACTTTACCTTGTAAGGTGCGCCCGTCCTTGAGTGTCACTGTCACAGTATCCGCCCCATCTACCACGTGGGCGTTCGTAAGAATACGACCATCAGCACTGATGATAAAACCTGAACCAGTACCCCGTTCTACCCTTTCTTGTGATTGTGGTAGTTGCGAACCAAAGAAGCGTTGAAAAAACGGATCGTTAAATTCATCTGGTAACTGAGTTTTTACCGTTCGGGAAGAGTTTATTCGTACTACTGCCGGGCCCACTTTTTGCACCACCTGTGTCACAAAATTCGGATCTGTGCTGGCTGGTAATGGAGGTGCAGCATTGACTCGACCGACTGCCAAATTAGATGCAGTCTCAGACACCTGCTGGGGATGTCCAGCCAGATAGCCACCTGCTAATGTCATACCCGATCCCAGTAGCACCAGTGATAGAGAGGCCGCAGCCTTTTTCCAGGGTGCTGGATTGTGGTATTTGGCGTCAGCAGTGTGGGATAAAATGCTATTTGATGGGTGTTCTCCATCACGAGATTGGTTTTGCATTGCTGTTTGGAAGCATATCGAATATGTATTAATAATGTAGATATTATTTATGACAGTTTTGTTGCAGAGGTATTACATTATTGTGAAAGGTTTAGTTTTTTACTAGTAAGTATCTCCGCAGCCACAATGGCAACTGTGCAGCATTGAAACTCATGACTTGAGTCATGGGTATATTCAGAATTCGCCACGCGAATTTGAAATTTTAGGTTTTGAATACTTAAGCGATCGACAGTATATTATATAATTTATTGATTTTTTTGTAATTACAAAAAGTTAGTATCAAAGTCTTCTTAATTCTGGATTCTGAATTCTAAATTCTGAATTCTTATATAAAATCTGACCATACTTAAAGGAAGAAAAATGGGACAACAAAAAATATTACTTCAGCCTGGTACTTTATGGAAAAGTGTCAAAGAGCGGACTGAATATGCTTTGCAATGTGGGGCGCTGCTGTCGATACCAACAGAATTTGAGTTTGTGGAACAGGATGGCGTGCGTTTTTTAGTGCGGATTTTGTCTAACTTGAATCGCAAAAAAGCAGCGAAGGAAAAACAGGAAAAACAATCAGCTACTTCCGGTAAAGAATTTAATCCTTTCTTACCTTATGAAGAAGATTTATTTGTGGCGGATATTTCTGATACTCATGTATGTATTTTAAATAAATTCAATGTTGTTGATTATCATTTGCTAATAATCACCCGTGCCTTCGAGGAACAGGAAAGTTTACTAACGTTGGAAGATTTTACAGCGATGTGGGTATGTCTAGCTGATTTTGATGGTTTAGGATTCTACAATAGTGGCAAAATCGCAGGTGCTAGTCAGCGACATAAACATTTGCAGTTAGTCCCGCTACCACTGGCACCTTCAGGATCGCAGATACCTATTGAACCTCTGTTAAGGGAGACAGAATTTCACAACTCCATCGCAATACCAAAACTTCCTTTTTTACATGCCTTCGCACCTTTAAATCCCCAGTGGGTGGAGTCTCCGTTTACAGCAGGTAAAGCAACAGCAGAAATTTATCGTACCTTGTTAGATGACGTTGGTTTGGATGCAACGCAATTGGGTGCTTACAACTTGCTGATGACACGAGAATGGATGCTGATTGTACCGCGATCGCAAGAGCATTTCCATACCATCTCCGTCAATTCTTTAGGATTTGCCGGCGCTTTGCTAGTAAAGAATGCCGAAGAAATGCAACTTCTCAAAGACCAAGGGCCGATTACTATCTTGAAAAGTGTTGCCATATCTTAATTGTCATTAGTCATTAGTCATTGGTCATTTGCCAAGATATTTAACTTCCTGGAACTACAGGTAATAAAAGATGAGAATTAAACTCGCCTCCACAATTCACGGTTAACGTAATAATCTGGGCATTTGGTAAACTTTCGCTAGTGGTAACTGCACCATTTCCAGAATTCATTGCGTAGGCTGGAAAACACGCTGCACTTAAACTCAGTCTTAGGGCGCTTCCTTTGGGAATTCGCGCACAAGTCGCTTGTAGCTGAATTTTTGTAGAGACGTTAATATCTCGAACGTGTACGTAACTTTGAGTTAAATTGTATACTTTTCCATCTGAATGTACTTCTGATAGCACGGCAGACAAATCATAACTTGGTTGGTCGGCAGTACAGTAGATTTCTACCACCACATCCCCTGCTAAATGTAAATCTTCTTTTAATGGTTCGCTGGTGTAAGTTAAGACATCGGAACGGCAATCAAGATGCGATCGCTCAAATATACCCGCAGGAATTCCAGCATGACCGCCCAAGGCTGGAACTGGACGCCAAGGGTCGTGGACTAATACATCGAAGGTATTGGGGACTGGGGATTGAGGATTGGGGATGAGGATTCCGGAATCTTCGCGGATGCTGGCTAGTCCTGTGGTTGACAAAAAGTAGGATTTGTGGGTTGGTGTAGGTAGACTACTGAAAGTGCGCCAAATATTGGTTCCCATCTCGAATAGGCAAACGGGGGACTCGTGCAATAAACCTGTATTTTCACCTTTGAGAAATTGGTCAAACCAGCGAATTTGCATTTTATCTACAGGACTGGGGGCTTTGGCGCCAAAGTCAATTTCCCCAACTTTACGACCCCAAGGTAAATGCGCCCAAGCCCCGACTAACAAATGTTGGGGTTTAGTGCTACGGGCTGCCATATCTTTATATAAATGTAGAGTGCCGCGTAGATAAGTATCAAACCATCCTCCGATGTGGAACATGGGCAAATCAACAGCTTGTAAGTTGTGTTTGGGTGAAAGTTTTTCCCAATATTCATCTGATTGAGAATGTGCCAGCCACTCGTGATAAAAGGAATCAGGGGCAAGTTTTTGGAGAATTTCTGGATTAGTTAAAGGTAAATTACGAGAAGCAGCAAACAAGGCTTGATACGCTGTTTTATCTCCCCGCAAACGGGCGGTTTCTGTAGCTAATTGAATTGCCCAAGCGAGGTTAGTTTGTAAACAAAATGCACCTCCTTCATAAGCCCAATCGGTATATAAATCATAGCCAATCATGGCAGGGCAAATTGTTAGCAAGGCATTGGGTTGATTAACTGCGGCATATAGCTGAGTCATCCCTTGATAGGAAAAGCCATACATGCCAACTTTGCCATTACTACCAGGTAAATTTGCTGCCCAATTTACTGTATCTTCGCCATCTGCGATTTCGTGGGTAAATAATTGAAATTCGCCTTCTGAAGTACCGCGTCCCCGGACATCTTGAATTACGACAATATAGCCGCGGGCAGCATACCAACTAGGATGGGCATAGACAACAGTCGATGCGATCGCTCTACCATAGGGCTGTCGCATTAATAATACCGGAAATTCACCATCAGCATCTGGGCGATAGATATCTGCATCCAAGCGAACACCGTCGCGGGTGTGCATGGAGACACTTTGTTTCGGGAGAATTTTTAGCATGAATTTAATAAGTACAGCCATCCCAGATAGGTGGCGAACAAAAATTATGATAACGAACCGCAAAGTAGAGGCAGCGCGGTCTTGGGGGTCTCCCCCATGAGCGACTGCCGTCGCTTAGCGCAGCGCTGCTGCCTAACGGCAGGTCTGTGAATGTAGAATCGAATCCCCGCCCTTATAGAGGGGTGGAGTGTCAACGCGCAGACAATCTTCATCAACGGCGAGTACTTAGCAAGGTAAACTACAGAATTAGACAAGTTGGGATTTTAGATTTCGGCTACGTTCAGTCGAACAATTTTGGATTTTTGATTGCACAGATAAATCCGCTTGTTCTGTACCATCAAAGAATCATTGGTCACTCTCAAAGAATTAGAAAAGGGATGCGTAAATGGGGAAGGGGAGGTTAGAAGCATTCAGTGATGGAGTGATTGCCATCATTATTACCATTATGGTACTGGAAATCAAAGTGCCTCATGGAACTGATTTAGCCGCGCTGCGTCCGCTGATACCAATATTTCTTAGCTATGTGCTGAGTTTTATTTATATTGGCATCTATTGGAACAATCATCATCACTTGCTACAGTCAATTCGTCATGTTAATGGACGTATCCTTTGGGCGAATTTGCATTTGCTGTTTTGGTTGTCGCTAATCCCCTTTGTCACTGGCTGGATGGGCGAGAATCAATTTGCCAGTATACCAGCTGCCCTTTATGGTACGGTTTTAATGTTAAATGCGATCGCCTACTTTATCCTCACCCGTACTTTAATTTCTCATCATGGCAATGATTCCACTCTGGCGATCGCAGTTGGTAAAGATTTTAAAGGAAAAGTATCCGTCGTTATTTATGCTGTAGCAATTGCACTTGCGTTTGTAAATTCGTGGCTTGCTTGTGCATTATATATTCTGGTTGCAGTTATGTGGCTTATCCCCGACCGCCGTATTGAAAAAACTTTAACTTCTTAACATCGCCCTGCAATGCGATTGCATAGACTTAGGATTTATACCAATTTCTATGCCATTTGCGTTTTTATAGCCTTAGTCACATAGTAGTCTGCCAACCCAAAAATGCGCTTGTGAGGGCTGGGGAAAGGGGGAAAGGGAAAAGGGTAAGGGATTTAAACCCTTTCCCCCTTCCCCTTTACCCCGCTTGCGTTCGCTTGGCGAACTAATAGGTTAGAACGTAATAAACCTGAGTTCGGGATAAGCTCAAACGCTGATTCTGTCATTGATTTTGAAAACCTGTAAGCCTTATTTTCTCGTTCAAGCGATCGAAATTTAGTCGTTAACCCGAACTAAGGTTTGATAAGCTGTTTTGACTTGCAAACATTTTATATCCCAAAAGAATATTCTCCAAATATTTTATATCCCAAAAGAATATTCTCTTTAATGCTCTTAGCAAATGAATTTAAGTAATTGCACTTTTCCAAGTATTAAGTTTTTAGTATTAATACTGTGCAAATATGATTGCTTATACTCGTTTTATCGTATAAATAATGACAGCGATTTCTATTAAATCTGATGATACCAGTTAAGCAGCGATTGACGCGACTTGCTCAACAACATACCAGACTAGATCGAGGCGCATTTGTTCGTTCAAAACAGCTAAAGGCATTACTCAAAACAACTATCTTAGGCTCTGTAGCTTTAGTTTTTGGCTTGGTAGCTCCAGTTTCTACTGTCTCTTTAAATTCCAATGCTTCAACGCTAAAAGTATCGGCTCAAAATCAATTAAATGCTGCTGAGCAAGCGAGAATACTCTCGACTTATACCAGTCTCCCTCTGCGTTTTGAAGTGAATCAAGGACAGGTAGACAAGCAAGTTAACTTTTTGGCGCGTGGTAATGGCTACAGTGTGTTTTTGACTCCTGCCGAAGCAGTGTTAAGTCTGCATCAAACTCAGACAGCATCAACACAAAAACGTCAGCCAGCGATCGGATCGCAACAAACTCCAACAAGTCAAACTAGTTTTCTGCGCTTACAGCTAGTCAATTCTAATTCCACTGCAAAAGTCAAAGGGATAGAGCAGTTGCCAAGCAATAGCAACTATTTTCTTGGTAAAGAATCTCACAAATGGCATAGAGATATTGCTAACTATGCCAAAGTGCAATACCAAGCAGTCTATCCTGGAATTGACTTATTATATTACGGTAATCAAAGCCAGTTGGAATATGACTTTATAGTTGCCCCTGGCGGAAATTCAGAAAACATCCGCTTACGAGTAGCAGGTGCTTCTAAGTTAGAAATTGACCAACAAGGCAACTTGCTATTGCACACGCCAAAGGGTGTGATTCGCCAGCACCGACCAATAATTTATCAGCAAATAAATGGAAACAAACAACCCATAGCTGGGGGCTATGTCCTACTAGGAAAGCAAGAAGTAGGGTTTAAAATAGCGGCTTACGATCGCAAGCAGCCTTTGACTATCGACCCTGTAGTAACTTATTCCACTTACCTGGGTGGTAGCGGCACTGATTTCGGTGGTTATGCAGTGGGGTTAGATAGGGCTGGTAATGTCTATGTGGCAGGGCAAACTTACTCCACCGATTTTCCAACTAACAACGCTTTTGATAACACTTTGAGTGGCAATAGTGATATTTTTGTCACGAAGTTAAATCTAGCTAAGTCTGGCATCGCTTCACTCGTCTACTCTACCTACCTGGGAGGCAGCAATTCTGAAAATAGCTTTCTTGAAATTGCAGTTGACTTGGGCGGTAATGCTTATGTTGCAGGTGTTACCACATCAAGCGATTTTCCAACCAAAAACGCCTTTGATAGCACTTTTAGTGGCAGTAGTGATGGTTTTGTGACGAAGTTGAACGCCAAAGGAGATCGACTGCTTTATTCTACTTACCTGGGGTCTGATACTGACATTCGTGCGATCGCGGTAGATAAGCTTGGCAATGCTTATGTTACAGGATTTACCGGTTCGACTGAATTCCCAATCAAAAATGCCTTTGATATTACCTTAGAAGGCGGTCAAGAAGCTTTTGTGACAAAGTTAAACCCAGATGCATTCGGCAATGCGTCACTCGTCTACTCTTCCTTCCTTGGAGGCAACAACAGTGATGTTGGCTTTGGGATTGCAGTTGACTCGAACGGTAATGCTTATATCACGGGATATACCTCTTCGACTGACTTCCCAATTAAAAATGCTTTTGATATTACCTTAGATGGCAATCTAGAAGCTTTTTTAACTAAGGTAAATGCCAAAGGAAATTCTATCCTTTACTCTACATACTTGGGGGGTAGTGGCAACGATTTGGGTAGCGGGATTGCAGTAGATTGTTTTGGTAATGTCTATGTGACAGGTCAAACCTACTCCAGCGATTTTCCAACCAAAAAGGCCTTCGATAGCACTTTGGGTGGCTTTGTTGATGCTTTTGTAACAAAGTTGAACCCACATGTATCTGGTAAAAGCTCGCTCGTTTACTCTACTTACTTGGGGGGCAACGATTATGAGCTTGGTTACTCGCTTGTAGTGGATAAGTATGGCAATGCTTATGTAATTGGGTCTACTGGTTCGCAAGATTTCCCAACCAAGAATGCTTTTGATAGCACTTTAGGTAGCAACCTTGATGCTTTTGTGACCAAGGTGAATGCCACAGGCCAAAGTCTAATTTACTCTTCCTATCTGGGGGGTAACAACAGTGATGAAGGCTATGGAATTGCAATAAATTGGTTTGGTGATGTCTATGTAACAGGTCAAACTTCCTCAAGCGATTTTCCAACCAAAAATGCCTTTGATAGCACTTTGGGAGGTGATTTGGATGCCTTTGTAACCAAAATTTCTCCTTAAGCTAATGATTTGTGAGTCGATTAAATACGATTACATAAACTACGGTCAATCAATCGAATTACTCAACTGTGGAGTGACTGCCCAAAAGCGATCGCTAGATCTATTAAGCAAGTAAGAAATTCCATTCGACTTCTGGCTCTTAGAGGTTGTTTGAAAAGTGGTTGGTTGTGATTTTAAGCAGTTTATCGATCCTCCTAACCCCCCTTAAAAAGGGGGGCAAAGACCTCTTAAAGTCCCCCTTTTTAAGAGGAGCCACTGCGATCTTAGGGGTTTCCACGCCACTTGAGCAAGTAGCATCGATTTAGGGAGATCTAGAACGTTTTGCTACCGACAACACGACTTTTCAAACATACTCTTAAGTGCTGAATTTTTACCTGTAATTTATTGTCGGATTAAGCTGGAACTTTTTCCTCAAGAGGTTTAAAAGTTTTTTTGCTAGCACCACAAATAGGACATTCCCAATCGTCGGGAATTTCTTCAAAAGGTGTACCAGGTGCAATTCCCGAATCAGGATCGCCAGCTACAGGATCGTAAATCATACTGCATTGTCTACAAATCCATTTACGAGTTTGAGGATTTTCATCTACAACTCTATTTACTGCTTGTCCGCCATTTAATACTTCTAAAGCTTCGGCGTAGCGATCGGCGTGATAGTTTTCGATGAATTTTAACAAGCCAAAACGGTGTGCAGCTTCCCGAAATGTGTTGGCATGATCGGCGGATTCTTTAGCTTGTTTGAGAAATTCTTCAGCAGCAGGATTATCGCGTTGGCTCTGCCCGCCGTAGGCATCGCGTTGAGCATCTGCGGCAAATTCTGGATACATTGTAGTATATTCATAAGTCTCGCCTTCGATTGCTAATGATAAGCAACGAGACACTATTTCCCGCTTTTGTTCGTCAGTTAAACCCGTAGGATCTTCTACGACAAGTTCTGGATGCAGCAGTTCAAAATGTGCAAAAGCATGTTCGGTTTCTTGGTCTGCTGTTTCTTTAAAAAGCTTTGCTAAGTCTGTAAATCCAAGTTTACGCGCCACCTCAGCAAAAAACAAATACTTACGATTCGCCATCGACTCACCACCGAAGGCAGCTTCTAAGTTTTGAAGAGTAGTAAAGTTGGATAAATCCATAATTTTGGGATGCCTGCAAAGTAATGTTTGCTACGAAAACACAAAATCTACAACCAAATGAATAAGCTGTTATTCGTATAAATTAGAAATGATTTATACAAATTTTTTCAGCCCAAATTGAGAAGGTTAGCATAAGTGTGCTATCCTACCTGGATAATTATAAGACCGAAAAGTTTTACAGCCTACAAATGAGCAACAAAGAATTCTAAATTAGAATTCTGGCTCCTAAATTCAAGTTGTTTAAAGCTTTAAAAATCGCTAATCAGCGTATTCTATGGCGTCAGCGAAGAGAACGAGGAGACAAGGGTAATTGTCAAGAAACAGAAAACCCTTGTCTTCCCATTCTCTGATGCTAAAACTCTGGAGCGATCGCCACACCATCAGTAAGATTCAGCAATCCTGAGATAATAATTTTATCTTCTGGCTGTAATCCTTCAATCACTTGATAATTATTACCCTTAATTTGACCTAGCTTCACTCGCTTTTGCCGAGCTACTTGCACAGACGCGCCTTGGGGAGATTTTTGAGTTTCAACTACATAAACAAAAGTTTCTCCACCTACACGAGTCACTGCTGTTGTTGGAATTAAAATTCCAGGGCGCTCATTCCAAATAACTCTGGCCCTAACTAATTGATTTGCACGTACCTGACCTTTAGGGTTATTAAAGAGGGCTTTAATTAGTATCCCTTGTGTTTCATTACTGCCATTCGGTGCAATGAAAAATACTCTAGTTCTACCTAACTTCTGACCCTGTGTATTCATAATCTCCATCGGCATTCCTTCACGCAATAGAGCTTTTCGCTGTGGAGGCACAGAGACTTTAACTTCTAAAGGTTGATTTTGCATTACAGTAACTAACGGTGTAGAAGTATTAACTAAATCACCTGGTTTTACCGAAATGTTGCCAACTGTACCAGCAAAGGGAGCAGTAATTTTCTGATACTGGGGTTGCTGTTTTATATTTACATTGGTTTGTTGTAAAGATTTTTCAGCTTGTGAGATATTGGATCGTTGGACTTCGATCCTAGAATCAATTGCATTTAGACTAGTCTTGGCGGCAGCGAGCCTATTAGCGTACAGATTGCTAGCCTGTCGAGATACTGCTCCTTGTTGAGCTAAGTTGAAATATTTCTCGTATTCCTGCTGGCTGAGTTGCACATTAGCAACGTAAGACGCACGTTCGGCTTCCAGAGATTTGAGTGTAGCGCGGGCGTTTTGTAGTTGTCCTAAAAATGCTTCAGAGGGAGCATTAATTCCATTGGCTGCTAGTTGTTGCGGTCTAGAGTCTACTTGGACGATCGCTGCCCCTTGCGCCACAGAATCTCCAGGTTTGACCAATATTTGGCTAACTTGACCCTGAATCGCTGGTCTGAGGTTAATCGAGCGCTGGGACTCTAGGCTAGCAATAAAATCTGAACTTTCCTCAATGATGCCACTTTGTACTGTAGATATTTTGACTCTTACCCCTTGAGGTTGAACATTAGCAGTTGAAGGTACTGAATTTTGCGGAGTCAGCAAACGCCAAACGAGAGTTACTCCGCCTCCTACCAATAGTAGCGCAGGTAAAAATAACCAAAGCCACCGCCGTTTTTGTGGAGGTGGCTTAAATGAGGTTTGCGAAGAATTTTCTCCAAAATCAGTTTGAGGCTCTGGGGATGTCATGGCTGATAAGGAATTTAATGAACGCGATGAATTATAACTCAATCAAGATTTTATCTATTGAAATTCCTGATTTGGCATAAGCTATTGGGGCAAATTATATATTTACCCATTTAAAATATACTGTTTTGATAATTGCATCTAAATCTATCTAAAGGTGAATGATATGTTTTGATAAATTGTTTGTTGATATGGGGCATTGGCTATAAGCGATTGGGGGAGATGAGGGAGACAAATCAATTCAAAATTCAAAATTCAAAATTCAAAATTAAACAACTTCTGCCTTCTGCCTCCAATGACCAATGACAAATGACCAAAGACTAATGACAAATGACTATTAACTTTTAATTTTTCCTTTTTTATTAGTTGTTGGTTGTTGATGTGAATTATTTAACATAGAAGATAACAACATTTGTTCAAAGGCTTTGGAAAGAGCTGTTTGGAAACGCTGACGGTGTTTGAGTTTGAAAAAAGGTCGAACTATTTCGACGTAGGCGTAGCCCGCCGTAAGCATCGCACTCTCTTGTTCTCTGTTATCAATAACTTTAATTGACCGTAGAGTTCCAAGCTGAATTTCTTTTTTTACCATCAACTCAGAAATTCCAGTCGCACCTACGCCGTTTTCAATGGCTGCTTTTGCCATCTCACCACTAGTGAACACTAAAATTACATTCAGTTCATTGAGGTTGATTCCCCAATTTAGCAACGCTTCCTCAAATCTTTGCTGGGTTCCAGATTCCGGTACTCGCATTACCCAAGGAGTTTGAGTCAGCTGGCTTAACTCAATTTCTCCATGCTCAAACCAAGGATGTTTTTCACCTACCACAATTTGCAAGCGATCGCTCCCCACAATTTCGTACTCTAGAGTGGTTTGAAGTGCTGGCTTCACGTCTCCTTCCACTAAACCCAAATCAAACTGTCCCATTGCTGTTCCTACACAAATGGTTTCAGCGTTGGCAAGGGTACAGTCAATTTGGATACCAGGATATCGGCTCTTAAACTCACTAATCTTGCTTGGTAGCCAATAATTACCGATTGTCAGACTTGAGCCTAATTTCAATTCACCCCGTTGCAGATTATTCAATTCCCGCAATCCCCTTTCAGTTAAGGAGACTTGATCGAGAATTTTTTGCGCCTCCACTTGCAGTAACTTACCAGCCTCAGCAATCTCAATATGACGACCAATTCGATGGAATAACTTGACTCCGTATTCTTGCTCTAAGTTTTGGATCGCTGCACTGACGGCAGGTTGTGTAATATAAAGTTCTTCTGCTGCCCTAGTAAAGTGTAAGTGCTGCGCCACAGCCAGAAATATTTTTAGCTGTTCAAGCGTCATTCCTGCCATTGATGGTACGTCCTAAAAGTTAGTGCCCAAGTTTTCATCACTTTCATTTATCATTTTGACAAAAAAAAGCATTTGATTCTATCGTTTAGTTTGCCTAAAGTATAAATCAAAGCTTACTACGTAGTCATTGGTAATTGGTCATTTGTCATTTGTAAACAGACTAACGCCCCATGACGGCAGTTGCTTCTCCTGTCGGAGACGCTGCGCGTAGCTTGCTTCCCCGAAGGGATACAAGCCGGGAAACCCGTCCAACGCACTGCCTCCCCAATGCTACATGCCCAATTAGCAAGCATCAAAATAAGGACTTCAACAAATGAGCGGTTTAGTCACTGCAATTACCACAGGAATTACAGCCTTCAGTGCCACGAATATTGACGATATTGTGATTTTGACGTTACTTTTTTCACAAATAAATAAAAGTTTCCGCAGTCGTCACATTGTTGCTGGTCAATATCTCGGTTTTGCGGCATTGATCGCTGCTAGTCTTCCAGGTTTTTTCGGTGGGCTAATTATACCGCAGTCATGGATTAGATTACTGGGTTTCATGCCAATTATTATTGGTATGAGTAGTTTACTAAAACGCGAAGAAGATTCACCAGAGGAAGCGTCAGAAGAAACTGAGCGTTCTTATCCCTCCGTAATTGCCAGTTTTCTGTCTCCGCAAACATGCAATGTAGCTGCGATCGCCTTTGCTAACGGTAGCGACAATATCAGTGTTTACGTACCTCTGTTTGCCAATTCTGAACTAGAAAGTCTGCTGGTGATTGTCAGCGTATTCTTTTCTCTAGTAGGTGTTTGGTGTTACGCCGCTTATAAGTTCACTTACTTACCTGCGATCGCTCAATTTTTAACTGATAATGGCAATACTTTTGTACCTTGTATCTTGGTTGGATTGGGTGTATTTATCGTCTCAGAAAATGTTACTTGGACTCTGTTATCTGTAGTTTCTAGTTATTTATTTTCTTTCATTTTAAGCAAAACTCAGAATTCAGCAATCAGAATTCAGGAGTCAGAATAGTTTAATTGTTCTCAAAATGTATTAAAAAATCAACAGGAATTGAATCATGAAAATCTGGAAATCTCTGCTAATCGTCTTGATGATTTTTGTTAATCTCGCCTTTGCTCAACCTTCTTTTGCCGATCGACCAAAATTTAGCAAAAACCCTGATTATGTCGAGGTTACCAAAGCAATTAAGCAACTCACTCAGGCAAAAAAAGCCAAAACTCAAATCGCAGGTGTGACACCAGAAGAAATTCAAAAGAAAATCGATGAGTTAGAATTCCAAAAATATGCTTTAGAGACAGGAATTAACTGGGGTCAATGCGAGAACCAAACAGGTAATACTATTGCAGTCTACGGCAAAGCAGCAAATGAGGAAGAAGATGATGATGCTGCATACGAAAATGGCCTGTATTTTCTAGCTGATGGCCAGTCAACTCAAAATAATTGGGATTGTGATGGATTTTATTTGCCAAATGATGCTCAACTTGCAGCCTTAACTCCAAACGGAGAAACTCAAGAATTTACAGAACCAGTAGCTATCAAAATACCTGATGGCAGCAAGTTAACGATTAAAGCCAATCCAGAGAATGCTGCAATTGAAATCAACATTCCTAATGCTGAAATTGTTAAAGCTAATGAAGTCAATTGGTTTATTCCGAATGTATCACAAGCTTTAATAGATACACGAGTTCCCAATGCGCCTATTGAAAAGTCATAAATGAGTAAACAGTTATCAATGAACGCTAATTACTGAAATCTGTTTCTCAAGAAAATGTTTTCAAATTTAACAGGTTCACAGCCAAAATCAGAGACGAAACAGGACAAGGACTGGTCAAAAATCTCTCTGGTGTTGGCTGTTTTATTTAGGTAATTACTGCTTAGGGTTAACGAAAGTCTTGATTTTGATGTTGCGTAGGCGTAGTTCGTCGTGGAGGCTTTGCGGCAAGACAGAGGCATCTGTTACGACGTAGCACAAAGTCAGAGCGGAGGTTTCTGACCTAGACGCTTTGCGGCAAGACAGAGGCATCTGTTAGCGCAGCGTTAGCGACGCAGGAGCGTCACTTTGTAACAGAGAAGCGTCACTTTTCAAGACGGACATCGCTCCTAACTGGACGCTACTTGAGAAGAATAACAAATTTCAGTTAAAATAAACTTACCAAAAAAATGTACAATCACAATAAATATATTTCACTAGCACAATTAGCGCGTTGGATGCAAATAATCTGGAAGGAAATTTGCTACTACTTTCGCGTTTTTTGGAGAGGTACTTCTTTCGGAATAAAGGTATTATTAATGCAGCTAAAATCGAAACCCACAGAAGAAGTTAAAGAGCAAAAGAAACCAGGAAGACTAAATCCATCTCGTATACGAGACCACTTGGCAAATGAGCGTACATACCTGGCTTGGATGCGGACAGGGATTGCTCTTTTGGGTTTTGGTGTGGTCATCGTGCGTCTCCGTGCTTTTCAAATACCTTTAGTACCCCGTCCTGGAAATGGCTGGAAGTTAGGTTTAGTCTTCTCGCTAGTAGGTTTGATTACAGTTTGGCTCTCAACGGGGCACTATTTTGCAGTCCGTCGTGACATTGAAGAAGATACTTATGAACCAACAGACCGCTGGGTGTTGCTTTTCAGTTTAGCTGTGATGATTCTCGGCGCTGGAGTCATCTATTTTGTGTTTACAACTTCTTTAGATCCAACGAGTCCAGTTATTGCTGAATGATTATCATTTGTCATTTGTCATTTGTCATTTGTCATTGAGATACTGAATTCTGAATTCTTCTTTTAAAAACGTACTTTATACAACTCGAATAATTCGCCTGATTTCTGGGTTGTTACTTTAGCACCAGCAGCTTTAATTGTTTTTTCCCACTCAGCTAGAGGTTCTAAAAATACCTCAGCACCGAGATAAGTTTCTAGAACTGCCCAATCTTCTGCTAAAGGCTGTTCTGGGTTGAGGATGTCAAATACAAAATGTCCGCCTGGTTTTAAAACTCGTTTGACTTCTGTCAGGACAGCCTTCCAGTATTCAAGTGGAAAATAGCAGCTAAATCCTGTGGCGATCGCCAAATCAAATTGGCCTGGTGAATAGTTTAGATCGTGAGCTGCTCCCAACTCAACACCTTTGAATAGCTTAGAATTCAACTGCGGCCCGCGAGAATTGAGAATGTCTCGCGCCACATTACTGATTTCTTGCCCATAAAAAAATGCTTGCCAATCTCGCCAAGGATAAATTAACAAGCTGACACCGCAGCCGATATCTAAACAGTGCTGGTTCTTTTGAGGTTTGGCAACTTCCCAAAAAGGAGAAGCAATTCTCCCGGAAAAATTGCCACTAGCCCACTCCCGAAAGATTGGCATTGCTTGGACTTCAGCTGGCAGTTCAACGGATTGACCCTGATATTCTCGGTTGAAGCGGACAGCTATTTGTGTTAATCTTTCTTGCCAGTTAGTTGATTTGTGGGTGGCGAAGAGATTTTGTAACTGCGAATCGGGCTTTTTAGACATGATATTTTTGCTAGTCTTTTTAAGGATTGTATTCAAATTCGCTTTGGGTTCCCACACCAATCCAATCACCTGCGGGAGTTTGTCCGACTTCGTAGCTATAGCCAACATCCCCAAAACTAATACTGTAATAAGTACGATGCTGCAAACACTGGTTGATGAACTGGCTGAGTTTGCGACTATTGTAGCCTCTCGTAGAGAAGTCGAGATTCAGTGACCACCTGCCTCCTGCCTCCTGCCCTCTACTTAGTAAAAAAGACGCGAAGTTTCGCGCCTTTGAAACTAACACCAAATTCTCAATACTAGTTAAATTATTGTTTGTAGATGTTTGACCAAATCTGCTGCTTGTCTTACACCTTCAATTCGCTCCACAGCCTCACCCTTCTTAAATAGTACTAGGGTTGGTAGGGCGTAAATTTGATACTGGGTAGCTAATTCTGTATATTTTTCTGTGTCGATTTTGACAATCCGCAGACGATCCTTTAGTTGGGCATTCACTTGTTCTAAAATTGGCACCATCATCTGACACGGGCCGCACCACTCAGCGTAAAAATCTACCAATACGGGCACATCAGAATCAGACAGCATCTCGTCAAAGCTGTTAAATTGTTTTTTAGTTGCCATGTGATACACACCGCTTTTCAATTGTTTGTTTCAATGGTAATTCTTAGAATATAAAATCGGTATATGTTTATGAGTTTTTCTCAGGAAAAAATTACATTAGTGCAATATAGACTAGTTCGCTAGCGAAAATCTTAAATAATCCTAATAAAATAGAGATATCGTATTATTTTGTGTATAGCAGTTAGAGATTTATTTCTACCTATTTTGATGTAACCAAATGATTATACAGAGTTTCACGAGGCTTATGTCTACAGACATGGTAGTTTATCGAATTTGGCGATGTCTAAAAGGCTCTGACTTAGACAGTTATAATTAAACCAACAATATATTCTCAATGTTATCCATTCATTAGCAAATAAAATAGATAGTTAATTATTACTACAACTATGATATTCAAAGAGTTAGAAGCAGAATTGCTAAAGTTAACACCAGCACAAAAAGCTAAAATTATTAACATTCTTTCCCAAAGCCTTGCTAATCATTGGTAAGGCATCGAAAAAACACCAGAAATCTGTAGTGGGAAAGCCTGTATTGCTAACACTCGTATTCCTATTTGGGGATTAGTTAATGCTCGTAATTTAGGATATAGTGAAGCAGATATACTGAGTAACTATCCGAGTTTATCAGCAACAGATCTAGCAAATGCTTGGGCTTATGCAGAGGCATTTAGTGAGGAAATTGCACGGGATATTAAAGAAAATGAGGAAGCAGAATAAATGGCACATCTCTATGCAGATGAACATTTTCCACGTGCTGTGGTATAAATTATGCGCTCATTATGACACGATCTTTTAACAGTACAAGAAGCAGGAAAGGCGAATACTAAGATACCTGATTTGCAAGTGTTAGAATTTGCTAGCCAGGAATAACGTGTTATTTGAACTCTAAATCGTATAGATTTCCTAAAACTACATTATAATCACCCAGAGCATTCAGGTATTATTATTTGTAGAGACGATCGCAACTGGGAAAACTTTGCTAATCGTATACACCAAGTTATTACTCAAGTTGAAAGCTTCAAAGGACAGTTAATTCGTGTTAATCGAGTTATATCTAGTTAATTAGTTATCTAAATTGCCTCATCCTACCAAGATTGTCACCGCGCAATAGTTAGATTTTATCCAAACAATATTTCAGATGTTCCCTAAATCACCATAAGATAATTAGCGCGGTATTCTGAAGATTGAGGAACATTAAATGACACTATTAAAAGATAAAGTCGCAATTATCACAGGTGCTTCGCGGGGAATTGGACGAGCGATCGCCATCGAATTAGCCACACAAGGAGCGATCGTAGTTGTTAATTATGCCAGTTCCAGTGCAGCAGCCGAAGCAGTTGTTACAGAAATTACCACAGCCGGAGGTCAGGCGATCGCTCTCCAAGCAGACGTTTCCAAAGTCGAGCAAGTAGACGCCCTAGTTAACGCCGTCATGGAAAAGTTTAAGCGTGTGGATATCTTAGTCAACAACGCAGGTATCACCCGCGATACACTGCTGTTGCGCTTAAAGCCAGAAGATTGGCAAGCAGTCATCGACCTGAATTTAACTGGTGTGTTCTTATCTACGCGTGCCGTCAGTAAAATCATGTTGAAACAGCGATCGGGGCGGATTATCAGCATTACCTCAGTTGCTGGACAAATGGGCAACCCAGGTCAGGCAAACTACAGCGCCGCCAAAGCAGGTGTAATTGGTTTTACCAAAACCGTTGCCAAAGAACTTGCATCTCGTGGCATCACCGTTAACGCTGTCGCCCCTGGTTTTATCGCCACCGACATGACTAGCGACCTTAATAACACCGAAGATATTCTCAAATTCATCCCCCTCAGTCGCTTTGGTCAACCAGAAGAAGTCGCTGGCATGGTGCGGTTCCTCGCCGCCGACCCCGCCGCCGCTTACATCACCGGACAAGTTTTTAATGTTGATGGTGGGATGGTAATGGCGTGAACACAGACGCGATTCATCGCGTCTACACAGTACTTTGCAACTAATAAATCGCTTGTAGGGGCGTACAACTGTACGCCCGTGCCAACGTATTTGTAACTCGAAATGTCGAGTTTGGAAGATAAAAGCGATCGCTCATGATGTCAGCACCTCATCTAGAATCACAACGGGCAAGTTTGTGGCTCTCCTCAGTTGGCGATCGTTGGTGAGAAACTGAGTACAGCCAGATGTTGTAGCAGTCGCAATATGAATGGCATCAGGTGTTCTCAATGAAGGCGTACTTGCGCGTAGCCTTGCTGCTTCACGCAAGACGATCTGATTTATAGGAATCAACTGCATTTGAGGCGATCGGAGTAATCGTTCATAGGCATCAACCAGAAATGTATCCGAGTTTCTCAGTGGCACAACTAAGGTTTCCATCAGAGTTAGTTCGCTGCTAAAGACTTCAAGAGTTCCCGCCTGAAGACTATTCCATAAGGGATTCAACAACACTCCATAAGTTGGGGTCTGTTCGACAGCGTAAATAACTGTTACCGTATCAACGTATACACGAGCAGCATTTGGCAGAATTAGTTGTCCCATGCATCTCGTTCTGCTTGGAGGTCTCGATTGATTTCTTCTACACTTCTGCCAACAGGACGCTGTTTGTGGATTTCTTCAAGCAGGTGGATAATCGATTGTCCCTCTATTGTCGTTTTTTGTGGTATCAGGACAATTACCTCAATAGTTTGTCCTACAGAGGTTGAGAGTGTATCGTCAGGCAAAATGATTTCAATTTTGTTGCCTGGTAACACTTTAGTTTCTATGCGTAATGCTGATTGCATCAAGCCTTCTCCTGGTTTCTTTTTAGCTATTGTTTGTTCTGCGGACTCCCTATCGTTCTATCAATTGTGGCTCAAAAAGCGATGGCGATCGCAATCATCTCTCAACTATCAAAGGCGATCGCTCATCATTCTACAATTTAGGCAAAGCGATCGCTCTAAAAACTGTGTAGTGACTGTCTTAAAGGTCAAAGTTGAGCCTCAGAAGGTCAAAGTTGAACCTCAGAAGGTCAAAGTTGAGCCTCAGAAGGTCAACGTCGAGCCTCAGAAGATCAAAGTTGAACCTCAGAAGGTCAAAGTCGAGCCTCAGAAGGTCAAAGTCGAGCCTCAGAAGGTCAAAGTTGAGTTTGAGCGATCGCCTTTTTCACTTTTATAATTTTATGAGTTGAGGCGAACTTATAAATTGCTATCTCTTGCTGTGTTTTTTGCTATTGTGAGGAGAGGTGATCGCTTGTAAATTTACACTTTTTTTCTAAGGCGTAGATACTGCATCGGCGAAACACCATTATTCAACGTAAGATATTCAACGTAAGATTAAACTGGTAGCACAACGCGAGATTTCATGGCGATAAAGTTTATTCTGAGCGACTATGTTGACCGAGCGATCGCTTACGCAATTTATGACAAGTTAGAAGATGGTACATTTACAGGTAGAATTCCTGTTTGCAAAGGAGTAATAGCCTTTGCATCGACTTTGCGCGAGTGTGAGGATGAATTACGCTCAACCCTGGAAGACTGGATTTTGCTTGGGTTAAAGCTGGGACATTCTCTACCGGTAATTGATAATATTGACCTCAACAAGGAGCCGACCCTTGAGCCGATGGATACCGTGTAAGCGTAGGGAATTTGTCAAGAAATTACGACAACTTGGCTTTGAAGGGGCTTTTTCTGGTGCAAGACATCAGTTTATGGTGTATGGGCAACATCGCTTAACTATTCCTTCTAATGATGAGTATTCTGTACCCCAATTGCGGATGATGATTCAGGAAGTTGAGGTGATTGTCCAGAGGGAAATTACCCTGGAAGAATGGAATAGCCTTTGAATTTCCGTAGCAATGATGTTTCTTGACTCGCCGATGGAGCTTCTATGCTCATCATTCTACAATTTAAGTCGAGCGATGTCTAATACCAATTCCCGAAAATAATGAGATAGATGCGTAGGTTGGGTTCTAGCTTGCTTCCCCGTAGGGGTACGCAGTGAAACCCAACATATACAAGGCTTTGAAGTGTTGGGTTTCGTTCCTCAACCCAACCTACATTTGCATCAAATTTTTTGTGAAATGGTATAAGGGCGGGCTACGCCTACGCCCTCAGAACACCATCATTCCAACTCAGAACAAGAACATTCTCACTTAAAACAGGAAGATTCTTGTTTGGAACGCGAAACTTGGAGATTAAAGCTTGATTGATGAGGTTGGGAACATGAATTTTGCTATTGTGAAGAGAGGCGATCGCGCAAATCTTCTAAACTTTGACGACAACTAACAGTATTGGGATGATTTGCGCCTAACCGTTGCTCAAAAATATCTAAAGCTTGCATATACAACACTTCGGCTTCGCTGTATCTGTCTTGATTACAGTAGAGTGCCGCTAGGTTCTTGAGGCTGTGTGCGACATCTGGATGTTCATCTCCCAGCAGCTTGCGCCTGAGTGCCAAAGCTTCGATGAAAAGGGTTTCTGCTTCGCTGTATCTGTTTTGGTCACGGTAGAGATACGCTAGGTTATTGAGGTTAGTGGCGACATCTGGATGTTCATTTCCCAGCAGCTTGCGCCTAAGTGCCAAAGCTTGGATGTAAAGGGGTTCGGCTTCGCTGTATCTGCCTTGGTAGTTGTAGAGTAATGCGAGGTTGTTGAGGGTTTGTGCGACATCTGGATGTTCATCTCCCAGCAGCTTGCGCGTGAGTGCCAAAGCTTCGATCAAAAGGGGTTTGGCTTCGCTGTATTTGCTTTGGAAGCTGTAGATTAACGCTAGGTTGTTGAGGCTTTGTGCAACAAATGGATGTTCATATCCTAGCAGCTTGCGGTAAAGTGCCAAAGCTTGGATAGCAAAGGGTTCGGCTTCGCTGTATCTGCTTTGTAAGTTGTAGAGTCCCGCTAGGTTGTGGAGGCTTTGTGCGACATCTGGATGTTCATTTCCTAGCAGCTTACGCCTGAGTGCCAAAGTTTGGATGTAAAGGAGTTCGGCTTCGCTGTATCTGCTTTGGAAACTATAGAGTACCGCTAGGTTATTGAGGCTAGTGGCGACATCTGGATGTTCTTCTCCAAGTCGCTGACGCCTGAGTGCCAAAGCTTGTTGGTAAAGGGGTTCGGCTTCGCTGTATCTGCCTTGCAAACGGTAGAGTACCGCTAGGTTGTTGAGGATTTCTGCAACATCTAGATGTTCTTCTCCCAGCAGCTTGCGCCTAAGTGTCAAAGCTTGGATGTAAAGAGGTTCGGCTTCGCTGTATCTACCTTGGGAACGGTAGAGTTCTGCAAGGTTGTTGAGGCTAGTGGCGACATCTGGATGTTCTTCTCCCAAGCGCTTTTTAGTGACTTCTATACATTTTTCATACCAGGGTAAAGCTTGGTTATATAAACCTTGACCATCATAAAATCTAGCGTTGCCGATAAAAGGCCAAAATAAATCATCATCGCTGAGGTATTGAATGAGATGATTCGCTACTTCAGCTATATGAGGAATAGCGGGGGTAACATCATTGATTTGCTGAAGGGTGGGCAAGTCAGGAATATCTTTAGCAACTGCTACCATTACTTTGCAAAAACTTTGCTTTAATTCCTCCGCCAGTTCTAAACCTGTAAGCTGATATTGGAAAAACTCCCGCAACAGTGGATGCAATTGGTAAACTCCCTCGTCTTTACGCTGGAGTAAATGCAAATTCAATAACTTCTCATCCCGAATTTCCTCTAACTCTTCCTCATCTTCCTCTGGTAAACACTGTTCCACCAAATCCCAAGCTATAGGCGCGGGTGCAAATAAACTCAATAAACACCCCAACTGCTTATCATCATCATTTAATTCTTGCCAACTCAACTCAAAGGCTGCTAACACACCCCGTTGTGCAGTCATGTCGCCTTCTGGTTTATCCAAGGCGGGTTGCTCAAGTCGCTTTTTCTCCAACCGTCGCAACATTTCTGTTAAAGAAACGTCTGGTTTGCGTTTGAGATATCGCCCCATTAATTCCAAACCCAAAGGCAAATATCCCAACCACTCACACAACTGATTTGCAACAGCTAATTCTTGCTCAATTCGCTGTGGTGTTTCTTTCAAAAATGACTTTAATAACTCCAGTGCCGCTTGTGGTTGCAATACATCCAGGGATAATTGCTTAATAGATGCTCCCAAGGATTGGCGCGTGGTAATCAACACTTTAAACCGGGAAGATGACGAGGGTAAATAAGGCTTAACCTGCTGATATTCCCCAACATCGTCTAACACTAGCAGCACATCGCCCTCACGCCAATGCCGCCAGCAGTATTGCACTTGGGCAAAGACATCCAAACCTTCTGGTATGTTTAAATCAAGCACACTTCTGGCAAACCGCACAACTTGAATGCCCACATCACCAACTTTTGCCAGCAACCAGCAAATTCCACCCTTGTAAGTTTCGCGGTGATTCCTGGCATATTGTAGGGCAAGTTCAGTTTTACCAACTCCACCCATCCCCGCAACAGCAGCTATGGCCACTTGTTCGTTTTCCTGCAAAAGCTGGTGGAGATTTTGGAGGTCTTTTTCACGTCCAACAAACTCCACCACGCCACTCAAGGGAATATTTTCGTAAAACGTCGGCTTGGGTTTAGCTTTTCTTGCTTCAGCACGCTGCACACCTGGTTTTGCTTGCCTAAGACGTTGCCATTCTTCATCAAATTTCTTTAAGTTCCCGTCTTTGTCCCGTTTATCGCACCAAAGCGTCAGCTTAAAATGCCAATCTTCCGAACCTCGTTTATGTTCGCGCAAATCTTCCAAAACACGCAAAAACTCAGCAAGTGCTTTCAGCGCTTCTCGAACTTGTTCTTTCTCTAAACCACCAAGTTCCGCCAAAATTCTTAGCTGTGTCCTCACAACTAGTTGTTTTGGTGTTTGCCAGCTAAAGTCAATTTTAAAACGCTCAGGGTTTTCTATCTCATCATTGGCATAAGCCAACAACCTTTCTAATAGCTGCCTTACCCGCGCTTTAACATCATCACCATAGCTAACACGCGCCATCGGTTACTTTTGCTCAAATTTAGACAAAGTTTCGGGAATCCCCAAACTTAATCTAGCATCCCCAAACTCAAATCTCCGGGTATTCACCCATTACAGCCAACAAACAACTGTATTTGCTTTCACTGACTACCCCAAATCTACCGTTGCTTCAGTGTTCGAGGTGAAACAAATGCAAAAGGCAACGAAATCTATCAATATTAAAAAGCTGGTGACAGTTTTACTATTTGTAATTCCCTTAATTGCAGACTGTTTAATCCCAGGTTCGGGTATTTTCATTGAAATTACTTTTCTCATTTGGGAATTGCTGGAACCAGAGGAGACGCAAGGGGATGATTTGAAGTAAAAGTAATATGTAGAGTGCAATGTCACTTACTTAAGCTGGATTTAGATCCCCGACTTCTTGAATAAATCGAGGATCTGGGCAGCTAATAACGCTAAAGTCATAGTATGACTACTAAAATCACAAGCCAAATGCAAACTGATAAATACCCTTTTGCTCAAGAACTGATTACTGATATGGAAGGTAATATCCGCAAAGTAGTCATAGGTTTTGATGATTATCTACGGTTGTTAGAAGCTATTGAAGATGAAGGACTTATTTTAGCAATGAAGGCAGTAGAACATGAAATACCTCTAAATATAGATGAAGCATTAGCACAACTAGAACAAGAGTGATTACCCAATATATACCCAGCTTTATCAAAGATATGAAGGCTCTGAAAAGTACACCTTACTATGAGACTATTAGAACCCTTGCTTTTGAAGAAATACCACAACTATTAACCTTTGAAGAAATTACTAACCTCAAAAAACTTCAGGGTTATGAAAATGCTTATCGCATCCGTGTCGGTGATTATCGTATAGGATTTATTTTTGATGGAGAAACAGTCATATTTCAGCGAGTGCTACACCGGAAAGATATTTATCGTTATTTCCCGAAATAAAACCATCTTAATTACGAATTAGCTTAGCGTAGCGGGGCGTAGCCCATTACCAATTACAAATGCAATTTAATACCCAACTCCTACCTCGAATTAATAGCAAATCCCTAAGAGAAAATGGCAAACAATATTATGTAGATGCCAAGGGAAACCGCTTCCCTAGCGTCACCACAATACTTAATGTCACCAAACCCCAAGAAGATAGAGACAGATTATTAAATTGGAAAGCGCGTGTTGGAACAGAAGAAGCCACCCGCATCTCTACAAACGCCAGCCGTCGCGGAACTCAAACACACAAACAAATTGAGCGCTACCTCCTTGGACAAAATCCTGTTTGTCCCGAAGCCAGCCGCCCTTATTGGGAAAGTATTAAGCCAGTTTTAGAAGAAATCGACACAATAAGACTTGTGGAAGGCTCGGTTTTTCATTACGATTTGAGCTATTCTGGCAAAGTAGATTGTATTGCCAGTTATCAAGGCATTCCCTGTATTTGCGAGTGGAAAACAGCAGATAAACCTAAAGGTTCAATCGAGCATTTATACGAACATCCACTGCAACTTACAGCATACATTGGAGCAATTAACAACTATTATCGAGATTATGGCATTCAGCTAAATCATGCTTTGTTGGTAGTCGCAATTCCAGAGATGCCAGCCGAGGTATTTTGGTTTGAACCAGCAACGATTCAAAATTATTGGGAACAGTGGGAAAAAAGAGTCGCCCAATATTGGGAACGCAGAAGTATTTGGAGTTCGTGAGTGAGATTGCAAAATACCAAGCAGTTTAATTTTGTAATGGCAACACAGTAATTAACCCCGAAAACCTACCAAAATCGCCTGTGTTGTGAGTAAGTAACTGAGGAATGCCATAAACTAACATCGTAGCGACAATATTTGCATCATGAACTTGCCTACCACCAATAGGAATTTCCTCCATAAGTGTTAGTAACCTTTCTGTCACGAGTAAATTATCTTCAACCAAGCGAAAATAACTAGCAAAATACCGTACATCTGCCACTAAAGATGCAATAGGAATGTTTCCAGTTAAGTCGCCTCGTCTTGTCATTGCTGCTAAATATTCTCTCAAAGTTTGGCGACTAATCCATAAATCAATACCTTGTTCTGCAAATGCTTGAAGTCGTTCTGTAGCTTGTACATGAAATGGTGACAAGGCTAAATTTGCATAAACTAAAATATTTGTATCGATGAAAACAGAGTTATTAGTCGTTTGCATAAAGGTCTTCTCTGCGGAAGGTTAAACTTTCCGAGACTAATCCTACAGGATAGGCGGAAAATTTGAGAGGCGCTTTCTTTTGTTTGTGCTGTTCTTCTTCAGCCAAAGGCTTTTCATCAATTACTATTACCACCTGATGGTCACCCTCTGGAATATCGAATGGTAGCTGCGCTGTAATCTTACCATCTTTAGTAACTGTAGCAATTGTTTCTATACTTTTCATACTATTTCTCCTTCTTCAATCCATCACAGCTAACACTGCTTTTGGCAATAATTTATCTTTAAACCAAACGATTCTGGCGGGGACATCATTTAATTTTACTCCCGCCTTTTCTAAATTAAGTCGCTCGGAAATTGCCAAAATCAAATCATCTCGTCCAGCACGTCGCACCTGAGAAAATTTCTTTTGTAAGTATTCTGGACGCCAATAACCAACTATTTCTAATAAAAAACTACGTCCATCAGGATGCACTAGGCGAAAATCAGGAATCATGACACTACCAGGAATTGGTATTAAATCAACTTCTCTCTCTAAAGCCCAGCCACTTTTCAAAGCATCCCATTTATCAGCGAAGGATGCTTCTAGCATACTATCGTAGGGCTTTCCTGGTGGATAATGAGATACCAAACCACATTCTGAATTCAGAGTAAAACGTCCAGTTTTCCAAGTATTTGTATAGGCATCACGAGTTTGGAGAATCGAAGAAAGACTCCATTTTGTAACATGAAGTAAAGCGGGGATGAGTTTAGCGATCGCCAACCCATATCGCGTACTAGGATTAAATAAACTTGTCGGCCCGTCAATAGTAATTGTAAATCCGTGGTCGGCATCACCTTCAATATAAGCCATCAATTGAAACAACTTTAAATAGCGAAACAACAGCTTATATTCTCCCGGTACATTGCGATGAGCATTTAACACCAACTGACTCGCTTTATAAAAAACTCCCTGCACCTGAGATAAGTTATATCGATTTAATAAATCTGGTGCTGTTGGTGCATCAAAAACAGTCAAAATTTTATTCTCAGATAAATCAGCATATAATCCATTGCGAACCTGTTCCGGTAAAACTTCCCGTTCCAGTTCTTGAGTTAACTCATCAGCAACTTTACCCAAAGTAACTTGTGTAGATTCCCGACTAGAAACAGACTTTGCAGCCAGAGAAAACACCCTTTCTCTTAACATTTGTGGTTCTAAAGGACTAACCACCTCAAAAGTACAAAAACTACTTTTGAGAATATAAGCTAATCCCCGCTTGACTCGATAATCTGTCGAATCTCCTTCAAAATCAGTCAGTTGTCGCTCAAGCACACCCTGAGTTTTTCCCACCGCTGATTGAAAATAATTAATCAACTCAATCGCCAACTCCGAAGTTTTATTATCAATCTTCAGTCTCTTCGGAATAATCTCCTCCCCGTTTTGGCGATGCATCAATAACTCTGTCGGTAACATCTGCTGAATTCTGAATTTTAGATTTTGGATTTTGAATTGAATAATTAATTTCTAACTGTTCCGCCGCCTTCAAACTCTTTCCCTTCCCACTCCCATACACAACCTGCAAATTCCCCTTCTTCTCCCCTTGTTCCCTTGTCTCCTTGTCTCCTTGTCCCCTTGTCCTCTCTCCGCGTCGCCTCGCCGAAGTCCCCTCTTCACTCGTATCCTCAGCCACCACCTCATACAAAATTGCCTGCTTATTCTCAATATTTCCCTTTCTTAAAACCCTCCCCAAACGCTGAATATACTCCCTCGCCGAACCAGTTCCCGATAAAATAATTGCCACAGAAGCCGCAGGTACATCAACTCCTTCATTTAACACATGAGAAGCCACCAAAGTATTATATGTACCCTCACGAAATTTTGTTAATATTTCATGGCGTTCTTTCACCGGAGTTTGATGAGTAATTGCTGGAATTAATAACTCCTGAGAAATGCGATAAACCGTACTATTATCGGCAGTAAAAATTAAAACTCTTGCCGGATAATGTTCTGCTAATAAATTAGCTAAAATTCGCAACTTTCCATCAGTACCCAAAGCAATATCTTTGGCTTCGCGGTGCGCTAACATCGCCCTCCGCCCAGCTTGGGATCTAGCACTCATTTGCACGAACATTTGCCAACCTTGAAGACTCCCCAAAGAAATGCGAGATTGCTTTAAAAAGTCGTTGCGAGTTTGAATTAATTGATTGTATCTTTCCCGTTCTTGCTGCGATAACTTGACCTTAATTTGCACAATTTCATGTTCTGCTAACGCCTTCCCCGCCAAATCTTCAGCGCGTTTGCGATAGACTTGTTGACCAATAAGAATATTTAAATCAGCGTGTTTGCCATCAGTACGTTCTGGTGTTGCGGAAAGTCCCAAGCGATAGGGTGCGATCGCATATTCAGCAATCACCCGATTAAAATCTGTTGGTAAGTGATGGCATTCATCGAAAACAATCAACGCATATTGATTTCCAATCGCTTCGGCGTGAATTGCCGCACTATCATAAGTTGCCACCAAAATAGGTGTTTTATCCCGCGAACCACCCCCCAGCAATCCCACCTCAGCATCCGGGAAAGCCGCAACTAAATGTGCGTACCACTGATGCATTAAATCCAAAGTCGGGACTACAATCAGCGTCGTGCGGGGGGTTGACTGCATAGCCATTTGTGCTAAATAAGTCTTTCCCGCCGCCGTAGGAAGCACAACCACCCCCTGCCTACCCGCTAGTTTCCAAGCTGCTAAAGCTTCACTCTGGTGAGGGTATGGTTCCATTTCCAAACTAGAAACCAAATCTAGAGGATAAAACTCCTTTGCTTCATCGATAAAGTTCACATCTTCCGCTTGTAGTGCTTCCACGAGCGATCGGTATCTAATCGCCGGAATGCGGAATTTTTCAACTCGATCGTCCCATGTAGCGTAGTCCATCCAAGCTTTGCCGCGTGGTGGTGGATGCAAAATTAATGTGCCGCGATCGAAAGTTAATGTTGGGGTACGAGCCATAATTCTTGGGCATTGAGCATTGGGCGTTGGGCATGGGGCATTGGGCACATAAAACTCCTAACTCTTGTACAGACGCGATTAATCGCGTCTCTACTCCTAACTCTTAACTCCCCACTCCTTTGATTACTAATAACGTAAAAAGAGCATGATTCATCGAAATAACTCTGACAAAACTCAACTAGATGCGCTTATGAGTCAAGGGATGCCCCATTGGCAAATAAGCCATAGCTTTGACAAATCCTACAAACAACAGCGACAGCGCTTCCTGCTCAAGCGACTACAATTGCAGGCTCAGATTATGCTGATTGCTGGTTTGACTTTAATCGCTTTTTTCCTTTGGGTAAATTCACAATCAGAAGGCAAAATATACGCTTTTAAGATTGGTTTTATAGTAGAAATATTTATTTTGATATGTTCTATTTTATGTAAAACATCCATAGGACAACGCCATCCAGATTTAATTTTTTTGAGCTTATGCTGGTCTGTAACTTGTGTTGTTCAAATTGATATAGCGTTGCTATTTAATCATCTTGAACCAACAAACAATCTCTGGAATTTAATGTTTTTAACGCAAGCCACACTTGTGCCTGTACAATGGTGGATGCATTTAATATCACAAATTGGAACAATTTTCTGCTATTTAGTTTTATATTTATTATACAAACCTACTCTAGAAAATCCCTTAGCTTATTATGTCGAACACGGGATATATTTATTTTGGACTTGCATAATTTGTGTTTTTTCTGTTTATTTATACGAACGTTTACAAAAAAATGAATTTGACGCCCGTAAAGCGATGGAGGTAGCCCAGCAAAAATCAGAACGTCTGCTACTGAATATTTTGCCAGAAATGATTGCCGAACAATTAAAACAACAGCCAACAACTATTGCTGATAGTTTTATGGAAGTGACGGTGTTATTTGCTGATATTGTTGGTTTTACAGAACTTTCATCTCGTACATCTCCGGCGGAATTAGTTGATTTATTAAATAGAATATTTTGTTTATTCGATGAATTGGCAGAGCGTCATGGAGTGGAAAAAATTAAGACCATTGGCGATGCATATATGGCCGTTGCTGGGTTGCCAAATCAGTCTAATAATCATGCGATCGCCATAGCTAATATGGCGTTAGATATGCAAGATGCTGTAGCTCAGTTTAATGAAGAAAATAACCAATCTTTTCGCATTCGCATTGGCATCAGCACAGGGCCAGTAGTAGCAGGAGTGATTGGTCTGAAAAAGTTTGCCTACGACCTTTGGGGAGATACAGTTAATACAGCCAGCCGCATGGAATCACATGGTATCCCAGGTAGTATCCAAGTTTGCGAAGCAAGTTATCAACTTCTAAAAGATAAATATCTATTAGAAGAACGAGGTTTAATTAAGGTTAAAGGTAAAGGTGAAATGATGACTTATTTATTAATTAGTCATTAGTCATTGGTCATTGGTCATTTGTTGTTAGTTTTTCTTTGCGTCCCCTGCCCTCTGACTCTTTGCTCTTCGGCTCTCCACACTCACCACTCCCCACTCCCAGGACTAGAATGAGAATTGACGTACTCTAGTAGCCAAAGTGTCAGACTCTCTGCCATTGCGCGATCGCTATCTTGCCTTAATCGATGAAATTATCGAAACCACCCTCAAGGGCAAAATTAGCTCTGTGGAACAAGTGTATCAAATGCTGCTTAAAAACATAACTTCCGGTACAGGGGAGGTGTTTGAGCTAGTTTTGAGCGATCGCCTGAATGTTCTCCAAAGCCAAGTTGATAGCGAAAAAGACGAACTTAAAAAAGCTAAAGCTACTCGCAGTTTGAGAGCCATTAAAACCATTCAAACTCAATGGCAACGCTGGCAAGAGCAAAACAAAGCTACAGAAGCGATCGCTTTTGCAGTTACCCAAATTACTACTGCTTCTCCTAATGAGCGTCTGGCAGCATTTGTCCGTGTTACTGACCCAAATCAGAAGTATCCGCTAAATTTGCCACAATTGCAGCAGTTAGCAAAATCATTACAGCAATTTGCCCAGGTAGATACTGATTTACAACAATTTTCTGAAGGTATTACCCGTGGTTTAGCTTCTTGGCAACGCCTACAAGAAAATTTGCTCAGTTGGATGTACGAGCAAAGAGAATCTCTGGGATTTGGCGGCGTACCAGGCGAACGCGGCCCTTGGGCGAGTTGGGCTAAGCAAGTTAATAGCGAGTTACCCCAAAGACTGTTTCGCACCCTAGCGATGGAAGAATCTGCAATTGAATTTGCCGAACAGCAACGGGGTATCACCCTCAAAGATTGGGTGGAAATGGCGTTGGTTTTACAATATTTGCAACGGGGCTTAATTAACTGGTTTGACCAACAAGCTTACGACGTTAAGGCAGGGCCAAAGTTGTCCATTTCGACTTTTTTGACCTTCGCAGTCATTTGGAGTCAGTTAGCAATTGGTTTTCAGAGCATTGGTGCAGGATATAGCGATGCTTGTTCTCAAATTATGCTCCAGATTTTGCGAACCTTTGCCCAACGCTCATATTTTCCCCTTTACGGCGGGATTTTTGCCTCGTTTTCTGGCAGTTATCTGCGAAATACTCTGGACTATTTGGATGAGCCGTTGCGAACTGTGGAGGGAACCCAAGAAAAAGCTCGGATTTTGACACTTTTAGGTTATTCTCAGCGTGCTTTAGGACAATACGATCGCTCCCTTAATTTTCATCAGCAGGCGTTGGAGATAGCTAGGAATGCAGGCGATCGCCCTTGTGAAATTGCCAATCTCAACCACCTCAGCCGTACCTACGTACAACAGCAAAATTATGCTGAAGCAATTAACTACAGCCAACGAGGATTAATATTGAGTCGGCAAGCAGGCGATCGTACAGGAGAAGCAAACGCATTGGTTAATTTAGGCTACAGCGAAGTCATGCAGGCTCAACAACTGGAAAACATAGAACCAGAAACCTATGAATCCGCAATTAACTATTTGGAACAAGGTTTAAAGTTGTCAGAAAAATTAGGCGATATTCCCAGTAAAGCCTTATGTGTCAGCAGCTTAGGAATTGCTTATTTAGTAATTGGACAACATCAAACCGCAATTAAATATCTCGAAGATGCTTTTAAAATAGCGCAATTTTCCGGTGATTTTTATCTACAAGGACGCAATTTAGCTTATTTAGCTGAAGCTTATTATCATTTACAAAATACTGAAAAAACCATTTACACAGGCAGTTTAGGAATGTATCTTTTGAACCAAATTGCTTCTCGTGAATGGCGTCAACCAGCAGGTTTACTAGCAATTTTACAAGGACAAATAGGGGCAGAAGCTTTCCAAAAACTCTTACAGCAACATCGTCCTAAAATCATTGCACTTATTGGTGTAGATGGCTATGATTACATCCCGCAACTATTAGAAGAATATCAGCAAGATATGTAATGAAAGTATATAGTCTTTTCAAACCCACACGAATTTGAAAGCAAGAAGCGGAGTGCTGGGAATAATAACCGCTGTTAAATTAGTATTCTCAACGCGAATCGTTAAAACGAACGCATATGAACATCTCAGCCAAAAATGCACAGCTGGCAGCCACAACGGAAAACGATGCCCGTTGGGCAGCTGTTGTCGCCCGCAATCCTGAGGCGGATGGCAAATTCTACTACTCGGTTAAGACTACCGGCGTATACTGCCGTCCATCGTGTGCCGCGCGTCTGGCGCGACCGGAAAATGTGCGCTTCCATGCGACCTGGGAAGATGCCGAGAAAGCTGGATTTCGCCCGTGTAAGCGGTGCAAGCCCAATCGGGCTTCGGCGAACGAACAGCATATCGCGAAAATTGCGATCGCTTGCCGACTCATTGAGAAATCTGTGCAAGTGCCGAGTCTGGAACAACTATCAAAGCATGTGGGATTGAGTACGTATCATTTCCACCGTGTCTTCAAAATGATTACTGGATTGACACCGAAAGAATACGCTGCGGCTCATCGCCAGAACCGCTTGCGAAATACCCTCAACAAAAGCGGTACGGTAACGGAGGCAATTTACAACGCCGGATACAACTCCAACGGACGGTTCTACGAAACATCAGATCGGGTATTGGGTATGACACCTTCAAACTATCGCGCTGGTGGCGCTGATACAGACATACACTTCGCTGTCGGAGAATGTTCTTTGGGATCGATCCTCGTTGCCAAAAGCGATCGCGGGATTTGCGCCATTTTTCTGGGTGACGAACCAGACGCACTAATACGCGACTTGCAAGACCGATTTCCACAGGCCAATTTCATCGGCGGGGACGCCGAGTTCGAGCAGTTCGTCTCGAAAGTAGTGGGCTTTGTCGAAGCGCCAGCATTGGGGCTGGACTTGCCTGTTGATATCCGCGGCACTGCCTTCCAGCAGCGCGTGTGGCAAGCGTTACAGAAGATTCCCCTCGGTTCGACAGCTAGTTATACTGACATTGCCAAGTACATCGGTTTGCCGAAATCGGTTCGCGCAGTTGCCCAAGCCTGCGGTGCAAACCCCTTAGCAGTGGTGATTCCTTGCCATCGTGTTGTGCGTCATGATGGCACATTGTCGGGCTATCGCTGGGGCGTCGAACGCAAACGCACTCTTCTCGAACGGGAGACACGGATAGCAACGCAGCAGCCAGGACAGTAATATCAGATTTGGTTGAAGACTTAGGCATCCATTAGGATGCTCGCATTACGAATTACGAATTAAATAAGCTAGTTGTTTTAACACTTTCACGACAGTATGTAAATCATCTCCACGATTCAGTGATAGTGTGTAGGATAATGCATATTTAGGTATACTTTGTTTGCTCAATTTAATAAATTGAAATTCTCGATCGTTAGTGACAAAACCAAATACTGGTTTATCAGTTTTAGGATTAGCAAACATATAAGCTAATGCTTGGGGAATTCCCACCTCTAAAGAATACTGCGATCGCCTGGCCTAAATCACAAGCACCCAGAATAGTGGATTAAACACCAATATATCAATGCGTCCTCGGATAATTGTGCCTTCATCTTCAGAAGAAATTTCCACTTCTTCCTCAGAAGCAATGTAAAAAGGTGGTTGATAAAAACCAGCCAGACGCAATAGTGGAGAAAGTATCACCATTTTGACTACAGGTTCTAAAATGGGATATCGAGATAGATGCTGATACTCGGCTTTGATTTCTTCGAGATTTTCTTTTTCTAACTCATTGAGTTCTGGCAAATTATCCTGCCACTCACGAAAGAAGTTTTCATCATCAGCACGTTGCAAATTAAATTGCTCAATCAGTTGATTGAAACTGACATCTTTGGTCTGAATAACCTGAACCATAAATATATTCCTGAAATATACACGCCGACTCAATAGTTGTTGGTTAAGGGGAAAAGGGGAAAGGGAAAAGGGAAAGAAAAAACTTTTAACCCTTCCCCTTGAACCTTTTCCCCAAAAAAAATTCTGAGTTCAAAATGCACAAAGCAAGTAGTATTGCACGCATTTTCGCCTCATGGTAGGAAATCTAATTCACATCTGGTCTAATTACTTAATCCCTTTTTTCACCAATTCTGGAATTTGAGAAGGGCGTTCAGCTACAGGAACATCTACTTCTTTGAAAGCAGCTAATTTACTTTGGGCTGTACCAAAATTGGGGTCGCGTCCGATAACTGTTGCTAAAGTCCCGGTTTGACGCCAACTTTTTCCTGGTGGTGCTTGTCTTCCCGCAATGTAGGCAATTACTGGTTTATCAATGGCTTCAGCAATGTACCGCGCTGCTGCTTCTTCGCTACCACCACCGGGTTGACCGACCAAAACGATCGCTTCTGTAGTTTCATCTTCGTCGAGAATTTGTAACCATTGCAAAAACGATGAACCAACGATCGCATCACTACCAATGCTGACACTAATGGACTGTCCCAAACCAGCTTTTGTTAATTCGTAGGCGACTTCGTAGGTAAGGGTACTACTACGACTGACAATTCCCACTGGCCCCGGTGTATAAAATTCGCTTGGTTGAGTTCCTAAGAGAATTTTTCCTGGCACAACGATCCCCGGACTATTTGGCCCGACAACCAAAGTTTCGCAGGCTTCGGCTTTGCGGAGTAATTGCACCATATCCAAAGGTGGCACTCCAGCCGTAATAATAATAATTTGGCGAATCTGAGATGCGATCGCTTCCAATGCCGCATCCAAAACATCATAAGGACTTACACAGATAATTGTCGTGTCAATTGCGCCAAATTTTTCTACTACCTCTTCCACTAAGTCAAATACTGGTAGTTCGTGCAGTTCCTGTCCGCCGCATCCAGGATTGACACCAGCTATCAAATTCGTCCCATAGGCTTTCATTTGAGCAACATGAGTGCCTGATATAAATTCACAAAAGCCTTGAATTAAGACTTTACTTTCTGGCGTTAAGTTCATAATAAATTACCGTAAGCTTGGCAAGCCAGTTAACCCCTTCGGGGAATTCAAAATTCAAAACTTGTACTGAGCGCAGTCGAAGTATTCAAAATTCAAATGACTATTTCTTCTTAGTAGTTGGTTTGGCAAGACGAACTGCAACTTCCACTGCTTCATCTAAATTTTCTACCACAACAAGAGCGCTGCTGTGAGTTTTCAGTGTTGCTAAATAACTTTTAGCCGCATTCAACTCAGAACCAGCAAGGCGGACAACTAAGGTGGGAAGATTATCTCGCCCAATTTTACTACCGTTAGAGCGTACTATATTTAATTTGAGTTCGTTTTTGTCTTGCTGTACAAATTTGGCGATAATTCCAGCTAGTTCCTCAGGCTGAGGAATGCTACCCAGGAAGTTAATTAGTATAACTTCGATGCTTGTATCAGCAGCCAAAATTTTCAAACCTGTTTCTAGGCGATCGCTAAATGTAGTTGGCGTAGTATCTGTAAGAAAAGCATGGCGTAGATTCAAACAAACACCTGGGTTACCGCCAGCATTAGCAACTAAATCCAAAGTTGCCATTACTGAACCAGTACCATTACCTAAAATACCGATTTTTCCGTGCATTTGCACGCCATCCCAGTCGCCCAAAATACCGTTAATTTCAGTACTGGGATGACGGCTGATGATTTTTGCTGCCATTTCCACAAGATCTGGATGACGCTTGATGGATCGTTCATTGACCCTGACTTTACCATTAAGAGCCATAACTTCGCCATCAGGATTGACAGCTAAGGGATTAATTTCGACTAAATCCAGGTCTTTTTGCACAAATAACTGGTACATCTTCTGGAGAACGCTGCTTACCGATTGCATTAGCGTTCCTTGCAAACCCATTTTCAAAGCCAGTCGTCTGGCATAAAATGGCGAGAATTCTTGTTCGACGACGACATAGTGCATTTTTTCGCCAGCGGATTCCCAATCGATGTTTGCTTCTTTGCAACCTAAAAGTACGGGTCGGCAAACAGCGGTGTCTAAAACCACTGCCAGATAAAATTCTTGGTTGGCGTCGTATTGGGATTCTGCCAGCACAACCTCCGGCAACTCGCCCCATATCGGTAAAGTAAAGATATTTTGGGCAGCAGCGATCGCATCGATTGTTGTTTCGGCAAACCTAACTCCACCTGCTTTTGCCCGTTCTGCCCCATGTACTTGAGATTTCAGTACAATTGGAAAGCCAATTTTTAAACGTTTCAAATCTGTAGGATGGTCAATTCGTTGCGAAGGCAATACAGGAATGCCGATCTTCCCAAACCATTCTTTAACTTGGTACTCTAATAAATCCATTGATACACCTTGTCTTGACACTTTCCAAGCTTTTGATTATTGCTGTCTAAATATTTAGCAGCAGCTTTATTACATATTGGCAGCTATAAAAACTTATTTTCACGTATCAATTTTATCGAATTCAGCAAATGAGGCAAATTAATTATTCTAGCCACAAGACTTCATTAATCTCCTCAGTAGACTTCCCAGCATAGAAGATAACTAGCATCCTGTCAAAAACCTCTAACATCGCAACATTTCCTTAACCTGCGGATAATTTTGTCACAATTACTCTGCAACTATAATCTTGTCAGAGAGAAGCTGTTGTGAATTTAATTGCCACAAAATCATGCAGTGAAAATACACAAAAATATTATTATTCCCATTTTTTATCGAAAATATATACCTGGGGATAGATTATCTAACTTGGTATCTACCAACTTGAAAATGTAGCCATACGAACAATTACTAGTATTTGAAATTTTGGTTAAAAGTTGGAATTTGTGTTAGAAAGTTGTTCGATTAGATTTTCAGCCTGTGGTTGGTTAAACTGTGCGTCTTTATTCAAAAAACCCAAACAGTTCATTTGATCTCCTTGAAGATAATCAAAACAATATAAAATTTCAGTACGAAAGCTCTATGAAAGTAGCAGTACAGCAAGAAGATTTACAGCTTTTAGCCAAAACTTTGCAGGAACAATTGCTTGTAGAAGTCCCATTGGCTGGAGTCTTTCAAGTTAAGTGTGCCGTCAATAAAGACGAGCTAATGATTTTAAGCCAACACCCATCAGGTGTAACAGTTGATGCTCAGGTCATCTTTGCAGTCATTGAAGACGCACTTCAGTCTTTAGCACCC
This sequence comes from Nostoc sp. DSM 114161, assembly GCF_052692665.1. Classification (NCBI taxonomy): domain Bacteria; kingdom Bacillati; phylum Cyanobacteriota; class Cyanophyceae; order Nostocales; family Nostocaceae; genus Nostoc; species Nostoc sp. DSM 114161. The sequence continues at coordinate 8,395,122 of NZ_CP195141.1, read as the reverse complement.
TACAGAGAGCAGCGAGTCCAATGTTTCCTGAGAGTTTTTGGCGAACAACTTCCTTATGCCAAACGTTTTCTCGCTCTCAAGCACAGGACGGAATCGAATGACGGCGATCTGGGGATCTGGGCATCTGGGGGAATCAGGGAAGAGGAGGTGGGGACGCACGGACGCACGGACACGGAGACACAAAGGCACGGGGATATGGAGAGTTCTTTCCCCACGTCCTCATCGGCTCTGACTTATCTTCCATCATTGGATGAAACTGAAGATGAGGAAGTATTTGACCCATTTGCAGATGCGCCGATGCCGGTTTCTAAGCCAACACGGCAAGTCAAACCCATTTTCATTGGTGTAGCCTTGGTGGGAATTGTGGTTTTAGGCGTTGGTGGTTATTTACTGACTCGCCCTTGTGTGATGTCTGAGTGTAAAGAAATACAAGTTGCCGAGCAATTAAAAATAGAATCTCCCAAATTGATACGTCGGGCCAAGTCGGAAAAAGAATTAATCGCAGTGCAGCAGCGACTGACGACGGCTAGCACAGCCTTGAGTGTAATTCCTAGTTGGTCGCCCCGTTACCAGATGTCAGAAGAACTCAAAGCCAGTTTGTCTGGGCGGTCAGAAAAAATCAGCCAGGTAATTAAGGCTTTGCAGACTGCATCTTTGGCGGCAGAAAAAATTAAAGCTCCCGCACGTAGTTTAGAAGAAATACAAGCTAGACAACATTTATGGCGACAGGCGATCGCACCACTAGAGGCCATAACTCCCAATAGCGAACTTTATCCACTGATACAAGCAAAATTATTCAGTTATCGCATTAGTTTGCACGCTGTCAATCAGCAGATACAAACTGAAGAAAAATGGCTCAAAAAACTAGCAGCAGCAAAAGATGTAGCTAATACAGCCGAAAGCCGCCAAGCTACTGCTAAATCCTTGAAGGATTGGCAAAAAGTCCAGTCTAACTGGCAGGTAGTGATTAATGCTTTGAGGGTAATTCCCCAGACTAGTCCTGCATATGAAGAAGCCCAAAACTTGTTGTTAGAGTATAAACCTAAGTTAGTAACAGCACGCGATCGCGCTACTAAAGAACAATTAGCTGCCAGAACTTACCAACAAGCTGTTAGCACCGCCAACCAAGCCAAAGTCTATCAACAACAAAATCAATGGCAAGCAGCTGCGACATACTGGGAGCAGGCTTTGGAAACTGCTAAAAAAGTTTCCCAAGATAGCTTGTATTACACTCAGGCTCAGTCCTTAATCGAACCCTACTCAACAGCCCTCAAACAAGCACAAGAAAAACTACAAGTTGTCAGCGATTTGCAACAAACCCGCATTGACTTAGAAAAAACCTGTGTTAATGGAATTCGGATTTGCACCTTTAGTATGGACAATGCAGGAATTATTGTCCGCTTAACCCGTGAGTATGACCAATTAAGGCAAAATACTTCGGCGAATCCTGATTCTGAGAATTCAAATACTGCTGTCGAGCTTACCAATCACTTGCAAATCTTACAGGAAGCTTTGGCTGTAATTAGTGACAATGCCAACTTATCCCTTTATCTTTATGATTCTCAAGATCAGGTGATTTATACGCGGACACTGGGAGGGTAAAAAAGTTAGGAGTTAAAAATTTAGAGTAAATCTACAGATATTTCCGAATCTGCTGTTGTATTTGTTGCACATTCTCAATGGACAAATCTGTTGCAGAAGCAATAATTAAGCAAGGGACTGGGGACTGGCGACTGGGTGAAAAGTTTTTTTATCTAAGTTTTATCATTTGTTGATGTCCTAACAGTCTTGTCTATTGGTATATGAATATTTGCAATAACTCTTACAAAGTAAATCTTAAGTCGCAGATGCAGGATGAAGCGAGGTTTTCTCTGTGGACGAAACTAGCAGTTCCCTGTACAACCTATCGATCTAACAAGCGTATCTATCCCACACAAGTACCGATCCAGCCGCCTGACGGTGGGTTGACCTCTGATTCGAGCGCTATCACAGATCGGATTCGCGTACTTTCAAAATCACGCTTATTACGTTTACGGGGAATACTTTCTCAAGAAGCGATCGCCCAACTCAACAGATCGCTATTAATTGCCCTCGATTTACCAGGGCAAGATGATGAAATACTTTTGGATGTATAGCAGTTGAAGCATATTTGAGGACACAGCGCGCTCGTAAAGCCTGGAGGCTAAGAGACTTTCTTTGCTTATTGCCTGTTTCCTCCTATCGCTTACTGCTTCACCCGATTAATTGCGCTGCGGAATTAAAAAACTGACGACACAATCCTCTAGTTAATAATACTGTTGTCATTAAGTTAGCAAAAGCAACCATGAAGGTAATTAAAATTTCGTAGGATACAGCATCCAAGGGTTTGACACCAGCTAGTAACTGTCCGGTGGTAATTCCTGGTATTGCCACCATACCTATAAGTACCATTTGATTGAGAGTTGGGATCAGTGCTGCTCTGATGGCGTTTTTGCGGTACTGTGTGACTGCTTGCTCTGGAGTTGCGCCTAAGCTCAAGTGGGTTTCTATTTCTAAATGGCTGGAATTAATGGTGCTGACAAGTCGTTCGCCAGCGATCGCTGCTGCGTTCATAGCATTACCTATGACTATTCCTGCTAAGGGAATTACGTACTGTGGTTCATACCATCTGTTTGGTTGAAGAATTAAGAAGTTACTGTAAAGCACTGTCAGAGCAGTACTGATGAAAATTGCACCCCATACTAAAGGCAATACATAAGGTATCTTTTGGCTGATGCGATTTCGTGCGACAATCGCCGTAATCGTCAGCATAATTGCTAATATTGCCAAAACTGCCCAACCATTGTCCAAAGCAAAGATGAAATCTAAAATGTATCCCAATACAAGTAGTTGTAAGATGGTTCTTCCAGTAGCAAGGGCTAAGTTTAACTCAAGCCCTAATTTTTCCCACGTAGATACACCAATGGCGATCGCTATTAATCCTAAGGCAATGCCTAAATCCACGAAATCCAGTTCAATCGGCTCCTGCATGGGTTTTCTTTCTCCTGGTATTTTCTTTTCAAAGCAGCACCCACACGTGGAACTTTGATTCGATGTGTTGGCTCTTGGTTGATATATATCACTTTCATCAATTCAAAATTCAAAATGGTACAACTTTAACATGGCAAACACTTAGTCAGCTGCCGAGGGCATTTAACGCAGCACATCTTTTCGCGTTGACTGTTGACAGTTAACTGTAAGCAGTCAAAAGCATGAGTAACTGTGCAATTTAAAAGCTCAACAGCTTAACACTACTATCTGTAAATTCAAAGTGCAGTAGTTGACTACACCACAATTTAAGCGAAAACCCTAATAGATGCCTAATTTGGGCGATAGTCTTTTAACAGCTTTTTGATTAACAATTCAATCAGCAAAAACTGACTCTCGAAGCGCATCCTTTGTATCTTCCGATAAAATAAAAACTCATGATCCAAAGCGTAAATCCCGTCCCTGCTTTTGACATCAAGCAACAATACACCGGCATCGAAGCAGAAGTAAGTGCAGCCGTCTTAGAAGTTCTGGCTTCTGGTCGTTATATAGGTGGGCCCTTAGTCGAAGGCTTCGAGCAACAGTTTGCCGCCTATCATGGTGTTAGCCAATGTGTAGCTTGTAATTCTGGTACTGATGCGCTCTATTTAGCTCTACGAGCCTTGGGAATTGGTGCAGGCGATGAGGTGATCGCAACACCTTTCACTTTTATCGCTACTGCTGAAGTGATTAGCGCCGTGGGTGCAAAACCTGTTTTTGTTGATATTGATGCGACTACGTTTAACTTAGATGTAGAGCAAATAGCAGCGGCGATTACACCAAAAACCAAAGCGATTATCCCGGTTCACCTATTTGGGCAACCAGTGGATATGACATCATTGATGGCGATCGCTCTTTCTCACAACTTGTCAGTAATTGAAGATTGCGCTCAATCTACAGGCGCAATGTGGGGCGAGCAAAAAGTCGGAAGCATTGGACATATTGGTTGCTTTAGTTTTTATCCTACCAAGAATCTTGGTGGTTGCGGTGATGGCGGAGCGATAACGACTAACGATCCAGCGATCGCCGCAAAACTGCGAGTCCTACGAGATCATGGAAGTAAAATTCGATATCTGCACGAGGAAATAGGTGTAAATAGCCGCTTGGATGCTCTACAAGCGGCTATTTTGCAAATTAAGCTGCGTTATTTGGATATTTGGAATGAAAGGCGGCGAGAAATTGCCAATTATTACTATCAATTTCTGAGTCAAATTCCCGCCATCGTCCCGCCTCAAGAATTACCAGGGGGTATTGGCGTATGGAACCAATACACAATTCGCATCTCAGGCCAAGGACGAAACGGTGCCAGCGCCAAATATCGAGATTGGGTGCGTACTCAATTGCAAGACCAAGGCGTTAGTTCAATGGTTTATTACCCCTATCCTTTACACTTGCAGCCAGTTTATCAAAATCTCGGCTATCAAATTGGAGATTTCCCAGTAGCAGAGCAAGCCTGCCATGAAGTCATATCTTTGCCTATGTTTCCAGAACTGACACAACAACAGCAAGACCAGGTGATTTATGCGCTAAAAGATTTATTGAATTAAGCTAAAGTGTTGACTGTTAACAGTTAACAGTCAACACTTAACATCCTAAAAAGGCTATTTAGGCGAAACCATTTTTTCGCTAGCAATGATGTGTAAATCAATGTTTTTGAGCAAGCGCACCAATTTTTGCGTTAAAGAACCTTTCAGGAGTATTTGCCAGCGCGATCGCTGACTTTCTCCAATTACAATTTGGGTGATTCGATATTTTTCTGCGGTTTCGGCGATCGCATTAGCTACGTTATTACTAGTTACTCGAATAAAAGTCCCTTCAAATTCTTTACACATTTTTTCACAAGTATCAATGTGTAAACTTTCCTCTTTAGTAAGGAAACGTTCTGGATCGGCAACAAACAAAGTATACAGCGGTGCATTCATGTAGTTAGCGATTCTTGCACCACGCCGTAACAGTTGCACAGAGTTAGGGTAAGTAGATATACATACCAAAACTCGTTCGTGAATGTTACAAAATTGTCCGTTTGGGGTAATGGCGATCGCGTTTTCTTCTACGTTGTCTGCGACTTCTCGCAAAGCCAACTCGCGTAAAGCAATTAGGTTACGACGTTGGAAAAAGTTATCGAGGGACTGTTGGATTTTTTGCGGTGCGTAAATCTTGCCTTCTAATAATCTTTCTTGTAGCGTTTCCGGCGTAACATCCACTACTAATACTTCATCTGCTTCATCTAGAATCCTGTCGGGAACGCGTTCGCGCACCACCACTCCGGTAATTCTGGCTACTAAGTCATTGAGACTTTCTAGATGTTGGACATTCATCGTTGAGTAGACATCGATACCTGCCGCCAAGACTACTTCTACATCTTCGTAGCGCTTTTCTCGTGGGGAACCAGGGACATTGGTATGGGCAAGTTCATCGATTAAAACTAATTGGGGCGATCGCTTTAAAATAGCATCTGTATCCATATCCGTTAGAGTCAACCCACCGCGAGGATATTGCTTGCGCGGCACAATCTCCAGCCCTTGTGCCTTTTCTGCTGTTTCCTTACGTCCGTGGGTTTCCAAAAGTCCCACAACGACATCAATTCCTTCTTGTTTGAGTGCGTGTCCCTCTTCCAACATCCTGTAGGTTTTACCTACCCCAGGAGCCATACCAATAAAGATTTTATGCTTACCGCGCCGTGGCGGATAAAGCGAGTAACTTGCAGAATTTAAAGGCACCTTTCCAGGAGACTCAGTGTTATCTGGCATGTGAGTTTTAGGGGATGGGGGGATGGGGGGATGGGGAGATGAGGGGATAGAGAAGTGTGGGGGGAAAGATTTCTTCCCCATCCTCCCACACCTCCCACACTCCCTGCTTGCCCCATGCCCTGTTTGGCCGATTTACTGATTTTGCTGACGATTAATATCTTGTAGGTCGAGAGCATAATTTAATCGGAGGACGTTGACGCCAGGTTCGCCAAAAATCCATAAAAATCTGCCATCAGTATATTTATTAATTAGACGCAAAATTTCGTCTTGTTCGACTCCACGGGCGCGAGCTACTCGCTCTAATTGCTGGCGTGCTGCTTTGAAGGAAATATGGGGATCTAAACCCGAACCAGAGGTGTAGATAATATCAGCGATCGCTTCAAGATTTTCGTCTCGTAATTGATTTGACTGCTCTACAATCCGATTGAGTAGCTCTGGATTGCTAGGAGCAAGATTGCTAGCTCCAGATATGCCAGTTGGCCTTGCTTTTCTACCTTGGCTATATCTAACAGTACTAGGACGAGAATGGAAATATCCTTCAGATGTGAAAGTTTGACCAATTAAAGCTGAGCCAATTGGTTGATTATTTAAATTCAGCACGATGCTCCCGTTAGCCTGGTAGGGTAAGAAAACTTGACCCACTACAAGGATTAGAAGAGGATAAACGATCGCAGTTAACAACCAAAGCATTAGAGTTATGAAAATTGCTCTGATTGTTTCTCGAATAATAGCCATAATAAATTTTCTACTTGCTCCTAAAATTAATTTTTAATTTTTAATTTTTAATTTTTTTGCCAAACAGGATGCTGTCAACAGCATGAATCATTGGAGAACTACCACATTCAACCACAGCAAGCTAAAAATAGCGAGTGGTAGATGTTAGGGAACTCCCAGAAATAAAAACAACTGCTTGAAGTTGCTGATTGATGACGAGCGTTAACTGTTGACTGCGAACAGTCTAATATTTCTTTGTTTGGAAGTGTCTTCCCAAACAAAGGATATCGCCCAAGCAGTGCTTTTGTATGAGTCATTGAACTGCCAATCTCAAGGTTATTTCTCAGTTTTGAGTAACTATACTATATTTATTCGTATTCCTTTTGTTTACCCTCTCAACAGCTAAAAGTAAAAATAAAACTGGCAAAAATATCAATTATCCTACCAAGGTAAGAGGCGCTAATTTTGCGCCATCTCTACTTTTGCTGTTGTTAAGCTAAGCCTACAGCTGTAATCAGCATATCTATCAACTTAATAGCGATAAACGGCGCAATTACTCCACCTAAACCATAAATCAATATATTACGTTGTAATAACTGATTAGCTGTTAGGGGTCTAAATCGCACGCCCTTCAATGCTAAGGGAATCAAAGCCGGAATAATCAAAGCATTATAAATCAGTGCTGATAATACAGCAGAATTAGGGCTGGTCAAATTCATAATATTCAGACTTTGCAAGTTAGCAGCGACAAAGATTACTGGAATAATCGCAAAGTATTTAGCAATATCATTGGCGATGGAAAATGTAGTCAATGCGCCGCGAGTAATCAGCAATTGTTTGCCAATACTTACAATGTCGATTAATTTTGTGGGATCGGAGTCCAGATCTACCATATTGGCGGCTTCTTTTGCCGCTTGGGTTCCTGTATTCATCGCCACCCCGACGTTAGCTTGAGCTAATGCAGGAGCATCGTTAGTTCCGTCCCCTGTCATGGCGACTAGTTTGCCTGCTGCTTGTTCTTGTTGAATGACGCTGATTTTGTCTTCTGGTGTGGCTTCGGCGATGAAGTCATCCACCCCAGCTTCTTTGGCAATGACGGAAGCTGTAATTCTGTTATCCCCTGTTAGCATCACGGTACGCACTCCCATACGTCGCAGTGCAAGAAAGCGATCGCGGATACCAGGTTTTACAATATCTTTAAGATAAATAACTCCGTAGATTTCGTTATCTAGGCTAACTGCTAGGGGCGTACCTCCTAACAATGAAACTCGTTCGTAGGCTGCATCTAATTCTGGAGTATCGCGTCCGTTGCGGGAACGAACAAATCCTTTAATGGCTCCCACCGCTCCCTTCCTGGCTTCGTGTCCGCCGGGTAAGTTGGTTCCACTCATGCGGGTTTTGGCAGAAAAATCCACACCTTCAGCTTGACTGGCATCAAAATCAAATCTTGCGCCTAACCTTTCTGCCAGCCGCACAATGGATTTACCTTCTGGGGTATCATCAAATACGCTAGCTGCCCAGGCAACGCTGGCAATTTCCGCCATTGTATGATCGTTGATCGGAATAAATTCTTCTGCCAAGCGGTTGCCAAGGGTAATTGTACCGGTCTTATCGAGAACAAGAGTGTTGACGTCTCCAGAGGCTTCTACGGCTCGTCCTGAGGTGGCAATGACGTTAAATTGGGCGACTCGATCCATACCAGCAATGCCGATGGTACTCAGTAATCCTCCGATGGTGGTGGGTATCAATGCTACTAATAGGGCAATCAAAATTGGCACGCTAACTGGACTATTGACATAGTAGGCAAGTGCGGGCAAAGTCGCCACAACAAACAAAAATATGAGGCTGAGAACTGCTAACAACACCGTTAAGGCAATTTCATTTGGTGTTTTGCTGCGTTCTGCCCCTTCCACCAAGGCAATCATCCGGTCGATAAAACCTTTACCTGGGTCAGATGTGATGCGGATAATTAATTCATCGGAAATAATTCGCGTCCCACCGGTGACGGAACTGGCAACATCAGAACCGGATTCTTTTAATACAGGTGCAGATTCCCCAGTAATTGCCGATTCGTCCACAGAGGCCACACCCATGATTACCTCACCATCGGCAGGTATAATATCGCCAGCGACTACGTAGATATTATCGCCTTGTTTGAGGCTGGTGGATGAAACTTCACTCACTGTGCCATCGGCAGCGAGTTTTTTAGCAATGGTCTCTGATTTTGTAGACCGCAAGGCATCAGCTTGCGCTTTTCCTCGCCCTTCAGCTACGGCTTCTGCAAAATTAGCAAACCAAACTGTAAAGAATAAAACCCCTGATAACAAGCCGTTAAACACTTGCGGGTTCTTTTGGTTGGTTGGGCCAAATAAGTTGGGATCGATGGTTACCAATATAGTAACGATCGTCCCCACCCAAACCAAAAACATCACCGGATTTTTGATTGCATACTTAGGGTTGAGCTTGATAAAAGCATCTCGAACGGCCCTTAAGTACAACCACTTAGTATTTATTCTAGCTTTTTTACGTGCTTGGCGGCGATCGCCAGGACGAGAACTGGGGCGTCTAGCTTTGGAGGTAGTTGCCGCTTTATTCATAAAATTAGGAATGAGAGTTAAAAGTTAGGAGTTAGGAGTTAGGAGTGAGGAGTTAGAAGTTAAAAGTTAGGAGTTATTAATTGACAACTCATAATTCATCACTCATCACTCATCACTCATAATTTATCTAGCTGCCAGAGGCTAGCTGCAAACCTTCGGCTATGGGGCCTAAAGCTAGAACTGGAAAGAAAGTCAAGACTCCCAAAATCAGGGTTACTCCACCAGCGATCCCAATAAATACTAAAGAATCAGTTCTCAGGGTGCCGGGAGTTTCGGGGACTTCTTGTTTGCGAGACATGCCGTCAGCTAAGAGGAGGATGGCAAACATGGGAATGTAGCGTCCTACTATCAAGCTAAATAAAGTACTTAAGTTCCACCAGAGGCTATTATCTTTCAATCCTTCCAAGCCAGAACCATTATTTGCCCCAGCTGAGGCAAATTCATAAACTACTTGGGAAATGCCGTGATAGCCAGGATTGCTAATTCCAGATAGGGAAATGGGATAAGCTAAGGCGATGGCGCTGGGAATTAAAACTACAATTGGGTGAATTAACAGCACTACGCTGGCAAGGACGATTTCTCGTTTTTCAATTTTGCGTCCTAAAAATTCTGGGGTGCGTCCCACCATTAACCCAGTTAGAAAAACGGTGAGAATTAAGTAAATCAATAAGTAAGCTGTTCCAGTTCCTTGACCGCCCCAGATAATTTGGATAAATAAGTTGAAGAGAGTCGAAAATATTCCCTGTGGCATTAGAGAATCGTGCATCCCGTTCACAGCACCACACATGGTAGCGGTGGTCATAACTGCCCACAATGCCGTTTGTGCCCAACCAAATCGGACTTCTTTACCCTCTAAAGAAGGCTGTTCTAATCCAACGGTTCTGTTTACCAGGGGATTACCTTGTAGTTCTCCCACGGCTGTGACCCCAACCAGAACTACAAAAACCCCAAACACCATCCAGAAAAGCAGCCACGCTTGTTTGATGTTGTTGGCAAACACGCCATAAGTGTAAATCAAGGCTGCTGGTATGGCAATCATGGCGATCGCTTCGATTAAATTAGAAGCGCCATTGGGATTTTCAAAGGGATGGGCAGAATTAGCGCCAAAAAAGCCGCCGCCATTTTCGCCCAACATTTTGATCGCTTCAAAGGATGCTACCGGTCCTCTGGCAATGTACTGGGTTCCACCTTCTAAGGTTGTCACATCGATAGTCTTAGCTAATGTTTGCGGTACACCTACTAAAACCAAAGCGATCGCGCCAACAATTGATATTGGTAGTAATATTCGTGTAATGGCACGGGTGAGATCTACGTAAAAGTTACCTAGTCTTCTACCCGTCAACCCCCGAATAAAAGCAATTCCCACCGCTAAGCCGGTGGCTGCGGAGGTGAACATCAAAAAGCCTAAAGCTGATACCTGACTAAAATAACTTAAGGTTGTCTCACCAGCATAGTGTTGCTGGTCGGTATTTGTTAAAAAGGAAATAGTTGTGTGCAGCAACACATCCCAATTAGGCCTGCCAAAACCATTAGGATTCCAGGGTAAGAATTTTTGAAAATATAACAGTAAATACACTGAAATCCCCATAATCAGATTAGTGCATATTACAGCCCGGATATATTGCCAAGCTGTCATATCATCTTTTCTACGAACGCCCGCTAGTACGTACATACTTCGCTCTATCGGGTTCATTAAGAAATCAAGCAGTGTTTTTTCTCCCAAGAAAACACGCGCCATGTATCTTCCAAAGACTGGAGTAATTGCTACAACGATACACAGCGTTAAGCCGATTTGTAAAAATCCTTGTCCCATGTATTTTATGCTCTATATAAATTTAAGTGCTGGAAGCTAATCCCTAAAAATAACAGATTAACGGTTGATGTCTCCCATCGCCTGTAACTTGGCGATATTTTATAGCAGTACCCTTTGATTTTTGAAGTTATTTGTCTAATACAATTTCACTAAAAGCCTGATACATATAGATTTCGCGTAGGGAACATTGCCGTGCCCCTACCAACGTATTTGTATAATCATCAAAGTGAAACGGTATAAGCAGGTAAGAGCCAAGAGTCAAGAAGTCTTTTCAAGTTGCAAGTTACCTTCGCAAAAATTAAATAGGATTACTGGATAGATATCACCCAAATAATTCTCAGTAATAAGTACTGGATTAAGGACTGTCTTAACTCGTTAAGCAATTACTATTTTCCAAATACCTGTTAAAGTTTATGTTAAGAATATTTAAATTTTACTCTTATTTATCTGCCCTGCTAGTAAGTATCATTAGTTTATACAATAGATTTTTAATATTTGCTACTTTCAAAAATATAAGGGGTTTCTAGAAAATAGATTAACCTCTTATCAAAAATAATAATCACACTCTAGAGGGAGGAAACAGCAACACAAGGCTGTGCTTCTTTGGTTTAATAGTAAGTAAGCGGACACAATTATTTAGAAGACGCATTTCGACCCTTCGGCAAGCTCAGGGCATCGCTGCGCTCAATGCTCGAACCTTGAGAAAATGAGGGTTGAGTTTCGACTACGCTCAACTTCTGCGAAGTCGAAATCCGGCAACCTCAAGTTAGGTTTAATTTAGTCCTTCTACTTAATTTAAATTACTATAATTACTTTTTTACGTATTTGTCATACTACATTTCATAAGTTTTATTTAAGTATTGCAGGCGATAGCATAAGCATTTGCCTTAATATTCTGATGTTAGCCACCACAAGCCAGTTATTTGCAAGTGCGTAGGCGTAGCTCATCGTTCGCGTAACGTCTCCCAGAGAAGATATCGCTTGCTTGAGTTATTGCAGATATTCCTTATTATTTATTGCCCATTGTTTGCTCCTACCAGATCGGTTCTGCAAATCAAATTGCTATAAGCCATTGTTATATTGAAATTACCATGATGAATTTTTGAGGTTAATCAAAATGACACAAGAATTAATAGACCTCAGAACTTGTATTTTAGAAGGACGCTACGCAGATGCCTTGGCAATTGTAGATGAATTAGAGGGAATGAGTAAAAAGGCAGTTCTGCGGCAAATCAAATCGTTTGTCAGAATTCTACTGATTCATTTAATGAAGAATCAATTAGAGCAGAGATTAACAAATTCTTGGGCAGCTTCTATTCGGAATACAATCCGCGAAATTAGAGAAGTAAATCTCAAAGAAAATAAAACATCTTATTATATCAATTTAAATGAATGGGAAAATTTGATAGAAGAGGAAGTTATGGAAGATGCGATCGCAGATGCAAGTGAAGAAGCGATGAATGGTAAATTGACTCGCTCTCAATTATCAGCGATGCTAGATAAAAACCAGATTATATCTACAGCAGTGAGTTTCTTGGCTTTAACATATACTTATTCGCCAAAGGAATTACCAGTAATTATGGATGATTATTTGAGCCAGTTAGCTGGGGGAAGCAATTGGATAAATCGAGAACAATAAGGCGATCGCTCTTTATTTTAAAGTGGAAGCTAGGAAAAATACTGAAGTAACAAATATAGTCAATATTCCGGTATGCTGATTGCGAAAATGTAACATTTATTTTATAGTACTGTACGGATAACAAACAAAGAAGTTTTCGCCAATTCAAGGTAGAGATGATGAAAGAAATAACTCGCCGCAAATTTATCGCCACAGCCACCTTGGCGACGGGTTTTGCTTTGGCAGTGCAACCGATTTCTGCCGGAGTCATCACCACTGATACCAAGGGTTTGGTAGCTGGTGCGGTGAAAATTCCTGTTAAAGATGGTGAAATTCCTGCCTATAGAGCATTACCCACCACTGGTGATAATTTCCCAATTGTTCTGGTACTCTCAGAAATCTTTGGCGTACACGAGCATATTCAGGATATCACTCGCCGCTTTGCTAAGTTAGGGTATTTGGCGATCGCTCCGGAATTGTTTGTCCGTCAAGGCGATGTCTCAAAATTAAGCAGTATCGATGAAATTCGCCCAATTATTGCCAAAGTACCAGATGCCCAAGTGTTATCCGACCTTGATGCAACATTAGACTGGGCAGTGAAATCAGCTAAGGGTAATGCTAATAAATTAGCCATTACAGGCTTTTGTTGGGGCGGCCGCATCACCTGGCTATACGCAGCGCATAATCCCAAAGTGAAAGCAGGTGTAGCATGGTACGGGCGACTCGTCGGTGATGCTAATCAACTTCAACCCAAGTATCCCGTTGATATTGCCTCAAAACTGGCAGTACCCGTTCTGGGACTTTACGGCGGTCAGGATACTGGTATTCCTCTAGATACAGTAGAGCAAATGCGGGAGCGCCTCAAGTCAAGCAGCAGCAAATCTGAAATCATTGTCTACCCCGATGCACCCCACGCCTTTTTTGCTGATTATCGTCCTTCCTACCGCGAAACAGAAGCTAAGGACGGTTGGCAGCGACTGTTAGCGTGGTTTAAGGAACATGGCGTGCAATAAGTTATGTGATGCCCTGTTAAAGACTTATCATTTAGAGGGCAGGTCTTAGCAGGGCGCAGGAAGTAGGGGAAAGATTTGGGATTTTTGCACAGATGCGGTAATTATAAATAGACATAGGAGTAAAAAATAATGTAGAGACGTAGCAATGCTACGTCTCTACAAGGGTTTTAGATAACTTTCTTTGTTTGTTGCCTGTTCCCTGCTCTTACTACAGAATTTTTGACGCGATAATTACAATAAATACTGCAAGACCTAGCCCTCTGCGAAAATAATTAACGCCATCAAATAATTCCAGCCACGCCCAAGTAAACAACGCGCCATTTGCCACTACATCTAAGACTGTATTGATTTTGCCAGTTGTCAAAACCAGAGATAGTAAACTAGCTGCCGCCCAAAGAATAAGTGGTGGGTTTGGCGGCTGAGCTATAACAATGTTGCCATTGCTGTCGCGGAAAATTTTATCAACTAATGTATTTTCTTTATTTCCTGTATTTTGCATTATTTTCAATTGCTACTTCGCGAAAGATTACTAACTTTTACCGGATGGTCTGTTGGTACTAGACCGAGATTTTGTTGCTAATTCTTTAATCAAATTAAAACATTTAATAAATCTCAAACACCTATCTAATTGCTGAGATTGCAGTTGCAAAAACAAAGAATACAGCAGTTGAAGCATAACTTAGGACATAAACCGTAAAACGCTCAAATCATATCGTGTTCGGGTGAAGACTTATCATTTAGAGGGCAGGAGGCAGGCCTCTTGCCTATTCCCTCTTGTACCATTTCACTAAAATCCTGATACAAATTCTTTCCCCTCTGCTCAAGAGCACCTGAAGCTTCCCTGCTTGCCTAAATGTATCAACCTTAAAGTGAAACGGTATTGCCTCTCCCAATATCATACAAATAGAAAAACCTCCCTTACCGGGAGGTTGAAAATTTAGCGGAGACAACTTGTAAACTTAGAGAAGAACTACAGCGATCGCTCCTCCGAGTGCTGAGAAAATGGCGGATACGACTGCTGTGGCAAACAACCACCAAGCTGCTGTAGCTGCGGCTTTGCGGGTTTCTTCTGCCTGCCGCTGTGCTTGATGTTTGACTTCTTCGAGGCGGCGTTGGGCTTCGCGCTGTATGCGTTCTGCACGTTGCAATACTGTGTTGCGTGCCCGTTCGATTTGATCAACGATCCGGTTGGCGTCTTCCTGGGAAATGTCCTCACGAGAACTCAGGATTGCTACTAGGGTATCGCGGTCAAAGGAGGACAGGCGATCGCGCAGTGCATCAAACCCAGCTTGGGGATCTTCAAAAAAGATACGGACATCGCGCTTGATACTATCATAATTCAATTCTGGGCGATCTAGGGAATTAAGGTAGTTGCGGATGCGGGCAAATACTCCGTCAATTGCATCTTGAATGCCTCGTTGGATGCTCCGTACTTGTTCGACAAATTGATCTCTGACGGAAACAATGTTATCGGCAATCCGCGCTGCTTCTTCATCGCTGATATCTTCACGAATTTTCAGCAGGGCGATGATGGTAGAACGGTCAAAATGAGATAGGCGATCGCTCAAACTTTCTACACCCACTCGCGGATCGTGCAACAGTAGTTGCAAGTCGCGTTTGATACCTTCTGGGTTGAGTTCTTCTTTGCCAGTTTGCCGGAGATATTCTTCCAGATAAGCTTTGAATGTATCTACTCTTTGCTGTGTTCTGGTAGCTAAACGACGAGGCGCACGTACAATGTTGCGAATCGAATTTTGTACGGAATCAATGATTTCATTGACTTGCTGTTCGCTCAGGTCTTCACGTTGACTGAGCAATTTCACCAATGTATCCCTGTCTACTTGGGACAATCGGCGGCGTAGTGCTATGGCTCCATCTTGGGGATTTTCAAACAATCTATTCAAATCCCTTTGAATACCTTCTGGATTTAATTCTTGTTTGCCAGTATTCCGCAGGTAATCTGCAATGGTGCTGGTAACTGATTCGTATTGTTCTTTTGCTCTGTGTGCTAAAGCTTGGGGTGCGTGGCGGATACTATGCCACGACTCTTCCACGGCGTTAATGATTTGATTAACTTGCTCTTCGGTCAAATCTTCCCGCTGACTCAATAGCTGTACTAAAGTATCGCGGTCAAAGCGAGACAATCGCGCCCGAATGGCAGAAATTCCAGCTTGGGGATCTTCGAGTACGGTTTTGAGGTCGGCGCGGATGGCATCAGGATTGAGTTCTGCTTTGCCAGTGTTACGCAGATATGATTCGACATTCAACCACAGAGTTTCTGCTTGATATTGTGCTTGTTCGGCCAGACTCTTGGATTCAATTAAAGCGCGATCGCGTTGTTTTTCCAATTCGTCCAAAATGCTATCGACTTCATACAGCTGCACATCACTACGTTCCAGCAATATCTGTCGCATTTCGTCACGTTGAATGTGCGCCAGTCGCAACACCAGAGTTTCATAATCTGCTTCTGGGTCTTGCAATAACGGTTTGAAATCGCGCTCAATACCTTCGGGTGTTAACTCTGTTTTGGCAGTAACCAGCAGATAACTTTCAACTCGGCGTTGCAAGTCTTGTACGATTTCTCTTTCTTCTTCACCTGTGACTCGGATCAGTACTTCTTTGCGAACAATTTCTAATCGGTCTGCAATGCGCTGAATTTGGGTTTGGGTAAGCAATCCCCGCTGTTGCAAAATATTGACGAAATCGTTGCGGGATAGCCGTTCTAGTTCTCTGCGGATTGTCCCAGGATCGCCAGCTGGGTCATAAATGACATCGGCAAATTCTTGAGCAATTCTTTCTTGGCTGAGTTGCCAAGCATAGGTGTTGGACAGGTAGTTTTCCACATCAGCCCGAATTGGACTATAGGGTTGGGATGGTGTTGGTGTGGGCAAACCTAGCTTATCTGCTTGTTGGGTAACTTTGTCTTTGGCAGTGGTCAGACTACGCAGGATTTTTTCCACATCCAAATCGGATAAATCAGTGCGTCCTAACACTATGCCGGTTAAAGCAGATAGTCCTTGTTGGAGTGTGCTTTGAATTGGGCCGGGTGCAGCTTTTTGGTCGGCTTCCTTGGAACCGCGCATTTCTGCCACTAACCGATCCAGCTTGCTATTGAGTTCATCTGTCTTGGTTTGTCCGGGTGGCAGTGATTTGAGATAATCAATCAATTCACCCAAACGGTCTTGGTTGGGTGCTTGCTGGCTAACTACTTGTTGCCAAACTTTATACAAAGTATCAGCGATGCGGCTAGCATCTTTTTTGGAAAGGTCGGTACGACTGCTGACTAAATCGATAAACTTTTGGCGATCGATGTTGCGGATGTCTGGACTACCAGCGATCGCTTTTATTTGCGGGTCGTTGAGTAAATTTTCAAAATCGCTGCGAATCTTCGATAAATCTAACTCTGGCGGACGCAGCTTATCTAAGTAATCTTCAATATTTTCTCGAATACTTACTGGGTCGATGGCGCTTCCTAGTTCCCGACGCACAGCAGCAGCAGCGGCTTCAGCTGTGGCTACAACTTGGTTATTAACAGCTTTTGCTCCCAATGCGGCGGTAGCTGTCCCCATAATCGCCTGAAAACCTGAGGTTGCCGTATTCACAACCGAGCCAATTAACGAACCCACGGTGGTGGAACTTACCCAAACCAGCAGCAAAAAGTAAGCACCCCAAATCACCAGACCGAGAATTGCTCCTAACCTTGGGTCTAAAATCACAAGGCTCAACTTCACAGCCAGGAAAGTGGCAATTAATAAAGCGATGGTTACAGTAACTAATGTCCAAAGTCCTACTGCTGTGCCGACTTTGCGAATAGTGCCGCCCAAACTTCCGACTTCACCACCATCTGAATCTGAGTCGGATGGACGCCCCAGGTAGGAAATACCGGCTGCAACAGAGAGATTAGTAAGCACTAATTGAAAAGCAAAAGCTAAAATCACGCCTGAGATTAAAGCCACAAAAAAGCGGGGCCCCGAAGGCGTGATAACTGAGGGATCTACTGGAACCTGTGCTAACCACAATAGTGGCTTGTAGAGTCCCAGCATGATTTCCGTACTTTCAAACATTGTATTTCCTTGTCTTAGTGTTTAATTTTTTTTGGGCGGATTAAGAATTTC
Source organism: Nostoc sp. DSM 114161 (assembly GCF_052692665.1). Lineage (NCBI taxonomy): Bacteria > Bacillati > Cyanobacteriota > Cyanophyceae > Nostocales > Nostocaceae > Nostoc > Nostoc sp. DSM 114161. Next base: position 8,377,457 of record NZ_CP195141.1, on the reverse strand, counting down.
GTGAGAAGTAACTCTTAGTATTTATCTAGTCTACCTATGGCAATACCTAACTCTTAAGATCAGAATCGTGGAATTTAGGTGTTTAAAGCATCTCTCCAAAGATTGAAAACACTATCCAGCGAAAGATATAAATTTTATTATCTCTTGGCGTAAATATTAATCAAATTGATACTTGCTACTAATATATATAGCGTTATTTTCTAAATTTTCAATTGTTTTTATCGCATTTATTTTGAATAAAATTGTAGTTTTCTGACAAATCCCAAGCATTTGGTGAAATACCTATTTTTATCACTCTCTCAAGGTTGATTTGTTTAGAAAAATACACGAGCGAGCATCGGTCATGAGAAGTGCTTGTAGTTTGTGCCCACAGACAGAAAGCAATTTAAATATCAATAGCTACATTAAAGTTAACAAATGAATAATTGAGGGCAAACAAATGGCAACTAACTATTGTAAAAATTCGCCAATAATTGGAACTGGATAAACGGAATTGTCAGTTGTGGTTTCTTTGTTGCAAATAACAAATGAGCCTTCGGGTTTGCCAGTTGCTCGTGGGGAAACCTCCAAGACCAAAACCGCGCTGGCTCACTAATGGATGTGCAACCTAAAATGCACATAAAAGACTTAAAAAGCAGTTGAATTTAAGAGGAAAAAGCAATGCAAACTCCTGAAACTCGTCCGTCTACTGATTTACCACCAGTAGCTCAAGCTTACAACGGCCGCGATCGCAATGAATTTCTATTTGGCTGGACTCCCCAAGCTGAAATCTGGAATGGTCGTTTTGCAATGATTGGTTTTCTTGCCTATTTACTTTGGGATTTAGCTGGTTTTAGCGTCCTGCGCGACATACTGCGGATAATTGGCTACTAAACGTTAAATGCCTAAAAAATACTAAACATTGGAGGGAAAAATGGTTAATAAAGAAACTCGTCCATCTACTGATTTACCAGCAGTCGCACCAGAATACAACGGCGTAGACCGCAATGCCTTTTTGTTTGGCTGGACTCCCCAAGCAGAAATTTGGAATGGTCGCCTAGCGATGATTGGCTTTGTTTTCTATTTACTTTGGGATTTAGCCGGCTATAGTTTTGTGCGCGACGTATTGCACATCATCAGATATTAACAAATGATTAGTAGAGACGTTGCAATGCAACGTCTCTACTTGTTTTACAGCAAAAAGCGAAATAACACATAAAAAGCCGAAGTTACTAACTGTAGTAGCATCACTGGAATACCGTAGTGCAAAAAAGTTTTAAACGATATTCGCTGTCCATGCTGCTCAGAGATGCCGGCAGCCACGATATTAGATGATGCTCCCACTAATGTGCCATTACCTCCTAAAGTTGCACCAAACATCATTGCATAAAACAGTGGTAAAACTTCTGGGGGAAACTGTCCTTGAAAATCCTGCGCTAGAACTTCTGCGGGTGCTAAACCAACAGTGACAATATACTGTTTGAGTAAGGGCACCATCCCCACCACTAAAGGGATATTGGGCACTACGCTAGATAATATGCCTACAAAAAATAACAGAACTAGCGAACCTAGAATAATATTTTTCCCTAAAATAGCGGCTAATACTCCTGATAAACCATCAATTACACCTGTTTTTTCCAGCCCTCCTATTAGCACAAAAATACTCATAAAAAATATTAATGTACTCCAATCTATATCGCGCAAAATATTATTAACCGAATCAATTTTGCTATGATGAGATAATAGCAAAGCTAAAGCTGCTCCTAACAAAGCCACGGCAGCGGGAGAGATGGGAACTGGGAGAGATTCTCCAATCACAAAAAATAGCAGCACAAAAAAGACAATAATTGCACCCACACTTAAAGCTCGTGGATGATTAATTTGGGGATGTGGCAATTCTTCGAGATTATCTAGTCGGGTATTCCAAATTTTACGAAATAAAAATGGTAGGATTGCAATTACTGTGACAACAGCAATTACTCCTCCTAAACTTAACTTTAATAAGTAATCAGTAAAAGTAATATTCACTGCATCCCCAACAATAAATGTAGCGGGGTCGCCAACTAAAGTCAGCAGTCCGGCACTATTAGCTACAAATACCATTAAAATTAATAAGGGTACGAAATTTATTCCAATTTCTTTTGCCATTGGTGGAATTAAAGGTGCTAACAACATGACTGTTGTGGCATTCGGTAAAACAGCACAAATGGGTGTGACAATAGCCACTATACCGAGTAATAGACGCTTGCCTTGTCCTTTGGCAAGAAGGACTATTTGAGTAGCTAAATATTCAAATATTTTGGTAGGCTCAAAAGCCCGTACTAACACCATCACTCCAAAGAATAAACCAAGTGTTCCATGACTATTGCCGATGTAACTAACAGCTTGTTCTAAAGTCATAACGTTGCTAAAAACTAATAACAATGCTCCTAATAATGCAGCAATGGTGAGGTGTACCCATTCTGTCATCACTAAAATGATGACGCCGATAAATGTAACCACACTGAGGATGGCTTGCCAGTTTTCCACAGCTGAACTCCCACAGTTTAATTGATTGAGTATTAGCGAAAAAAGCCACCTAATTATAGGTGACTTATCTAAGATTACAATTTGATATACTTATTGAAATTCTGAATAGCGATTATTCATCAATACAGCTAGGAATGCCTAAAACCGCACAGGGAAAATCAGAACCTAGTGCTTCAATCATAGGATGGTTGACAGAGTTACAACCAACAAACAAGATATCGGCTGCTTCTAATTCCACAACTTTTTTAAGTTCTGTAGAAATGGAACCAAACCGCAAATGAGATTTGAAACAACCTTGCCATTCTTCAGCCAAACTTCGTGCTTGCCAAAGAATTCTATCCGCTTCTTGCAAGGGAGTTATGGCTGTCTGCAATTTTGGTTGAGTTAAGACAAGTGTGGGGGATTTTGATATTTCACTAATCTGACATTCTAATGAAGGCTGCTGTATGGGAAAATTCAAAATGTTTGGATAGTGGCTACTTTCATTGTCTTCTAACACATAAACAGCTTGGACTGTAACTTCTGTATTGGTAGCTAGACGTGTTTGATGGGCAATCCAAAAGGCAAGATCCAATGCCGTATGACTGTTCGGAGAAGCATCATAGGCAACAATTAAGTTAACGGAATTTGCTGCCGAAGATTGTTGAGACAATAGATTTTTTGGTTCTGGCAACAATACCATTTGTTCAATTAAGTCATCTCGACCTATGGCACTTTGCAGACGTGCTAACATTGGCTTAATTTTCACAGCTTTACTTCTCCAAATTAAATAAACTAGCAATGAGAAGCAGGGCGACCAATTTTAGATTTTGTCATTTGTTCTTTGTCCTTTGTCCTTTGCAAATCACCAAGGACTAATGACTAATGACTAATGACTAAAATTTACAATCGGTAGAGGAAACCCCAATAACAACTGTATTACAGCCAAAGTGTTGGGGGTTCCTTCCATTGCCTACGGAGTTAGCTGACGGGCTAAGACTGGAAGGTGTCTCTCTCGTAAGAGTGTTGAGTCACCGAAGTTTTGATGCCAACGGGGGAAACCGCCGCTCAAACTTCTCGTTGAGTACTTAGTTAATATTAATAATTATTAACTCTTGACTCTTAACTCCTCAGTTTGTATGAGATTAGCCCCATAATATGGTTCCTCCGCTTCAAATCTAGCTTTCGTGAATTTGAATTAGGCTACCCGCTAAAAGAATGATAATCTACTTTACTCGTGTTGCGTGAAATATCGATCTAGGAAATTGAGGGCATGGTTACGCAGTTCAAAGTATTCTTTTGAGTTACGCATGGCAGCGCGATCGCGTGGATGTTCAAAAGGAACTTCTAATATCTCACCGATATTAGCTGCTGGGCCGTTGGTCATTAATACGATGCGATCGGACATATAAATTGCTTCGTCTACATCGTGGGTAATCATCATCACTGCTTGCCGATGACTTTCCCAAATATCCAATACTTGCCGCTGCAATTTACCACGAGTGAGGGCATCTAGCGCCCCAAAAGGTTCATCCATTAATAACATTTTAGGACGAATTGCTAAAGCTCTAGCAATACCTACGCGTTGTTTCATACCTCCAGAAAGTTCGTCAGGATACTTATCAGCCGCCGCCGTTAAGTTTACCATTGACAAGTGTTCGTTTACAATGCTAATTTTTTCAGATCTATTAGCATTTTTTAACACTTCATCCACAGCTAAACGGATATTTTCTCGCACTGTTAACCAAGGTAACAATGCGTAATTTTGAAACACCATCATCCGTTCCGATCCTGGCTTCCGGATTTCTTTTCCATCTAAGCGTACTGAGCCAGAAGTCGCTTTTTCTAAACCACCAATGATCTTCAGTAACGTCGATTTTCCACAACCTGAGTGACCAATTACAGAAACATATTCATCTTCACCAATTGTTAGATTCACTCCATCTAAAACGACAAAATTATCTTTATCTGGTGTCGGATAAGACTTGACTAAATTTTCAATTTCTAAAAATCCAGGACGGGGCATAACTTGGGTTTGGGTATCAATAGGTAATGAGGTATATTCCATCATCAAAATGCTCCAGCAATAATTTAGTCACGGTCAATATTTGAACTTGGTATTTAAGACATGAAAAAACTAGTCGGAGCATTAGCCCTGATAGCAAAACTATTCAGATAGCCCACTGGATCGCTGGGATCAAAGCCTTTCTTATCTATAAATACTTCTGGCGGTTCTACTTTGTAATCATCCTTCGGACATTTAATGCCCATTTCGCTTGCTATCTCGCGATATAAATCTGCTCTCCAACCTTTTTCGGCTAATTTCTCGGCATTCTTAGGGAATTCTTTGATTTGCCCCCACCTTGCTGCTTGAGTCATCAACCAAATACTTCTAGATCTCCATAAAAATGTCGAATGTTCTCCTGGCTGTTGGGGAATGTTATCTGGAATATCAAAGAAAATTGTGGTGTCAGCAGCTTGAATAGTGCGGTCTTTGCCATCAAAGCCACCATAGTTGTAGTTACCAACAATTCCTGGGGCAGTAAACTTGGCAATTGGAGCCTTTTTATTTTTCGGTCTTGCACCTGTAAAGGAACGGTCTGTCAGCAGTTCGGCAACTTCTTGGCGATTTTCCACTTTGCTGCAATACTGGCAAGCTTCAATCATCGCTTTGACGAGGGAACGATAGGTTTTAGGATATTTCTCAATGAAAGATTCCATTACCCCTAAAAGTCGGTCTGGGTGTCCCAGCCAGACTTCTTTGCCTTGGGCGAAGGTAAAGCCGATGTTTTCGTTTCCTGTAATTGCTCTGGTGTTCCAAGGTTCTGCAACCATGTAAGCTTGCATGGCACCAATTCGCACGTTTGTCACCATCTGCGGCGGCGGAACGATGATAACGCGGAATTCCTTGAAAGGATCGACACCAGCGGCGGCGGATATGTAACGGATAAAGTATTCGTAAATGGAGGAACTCAGAACAACTGCCCAAACTTTATTTTCGGCTGGCTGGCTATCGAAGTAGCCTCGAAAGTCTTTGCCGAAGGCTTCTAGGGCACCATCGCCGTATTTTTTTTGGTACTCGTACCAGGGACGCAGGCCATAATCCCACATGGCTTTGTTCATGGTCATAGCGTTACCGTGGCGGTGGATGGTCATGGCTGCACACAATGGGGCGTGGCGTGCGCCTTCGGCACCAATTCTGGCGTTGGTAACAGCCCCGGATACTACGGGTGCAGCATCCAAGCGACCAAAAATGATGCCGTCGCGGGAGGTGGCCCAACTGGCTTCGCGGTTGAGGGTGACGTTTAAACCATATTTGCGGAAGAAACCTTTTTTCCAGGCGATCGCAAATGGCGCACAATCATTAACGGGAACGTATCCAACCGTCAGATCGGGTTTTTCTAAATCGCTGGATTTAACTACTCGTTGCACAGCTAAGGCTTCTTCTGTTAATCCTTTTGCAGATCTATCTCCGGAAACTGCACATGAAGATAGTGCTATTGTCGTTGTGGTTGCTCCTATTCCTTTGATAAAGTCTCGTCGAGTGTAGTTGCGATCGACCATTTTTATGGCTCCGTTGATAGCTCAATTTTTGATTTTGAATTGTTAAATCCAAAATCTGAAATTTGGTGGTTAATTGCTCGTGCACAGAGAAGTTTGAGCGGCGGCTTCCGCCGTTGGCGTAGCCCGCCGCAGGCATCAAAACTTCTCCCAAGGGAGACGCTTCGCGAACGGTGGGCGCACAGACGCAGAGTTATGGAGGGTTTGTAATGCGAATTTCTAGTTCTGAATTTTGTTGTAATTAATTGGCAGATGTCGGGCGGCGAGTTACTATTTCTTGAATTTTACCGACGATGTAATCAAGAATTAAGCCGGTTACGCCAATTACTAATACCGCTAGAAAGACTGAACTTAGATTTAAGCGACTCCATTCGTCCCAGACAAAAAAGCCAATACCAATACCACCAGTGAGCATTTCTACAGCAACGATTACTAACCAAGCTATGCCTAAACTAATTCGCAAACCTGTAAAAATATAGGGCAAACTTGCAGGCCAAATGATTTTTATAATCTGCCTCCAACGTGGCATTTCCAATACTTGTGCCACGTTTAAATAATCTTTGGGAACGCTAGAAACTCCTAAGGCTGTATTAATAATTGTCGGCCATAACGAAGTGATAAAGATAACAAAAATAGCTGAAGGATCTGCCAAGTTAAAAATAGCTAAAGCTATGGGCAACCAAGCTAAAGGCGATACGGGTTTAAAAATTTGAATGATGGGATTGAGGGCTAGCATTGCTTGTCTCGACATACCAATGAGAAACCCTAAAGGTATGGCTACTACCGCACCTAACAAAAAGCCTAGTATTACTCTTCGCAGACTTGCTATTAATAACCAACCAATTCCTAAGTTGCCTGGGCCTCGCTGGTAGAAGGGGTTTAAGATGTAGTCCAAATTAGCTGATAGTGCTTCTGGCGGGGTGGGCATTAATTCGTGGTTGGCAAGTGCAACAATCCACCACAGCACAATTATTCCCAAAAAACCCAAAACAGGTAAAAAGAAGAAATCTTTACTGATGACGGGTTTTGTCTTTTTCCAAGCAGCTTGTCCAGCGATCGCCGCGATCGCTGCTAAATTTAGTTGAAAGATCATTATGAAACCTCAACAGGGTTAAGTGCAGGTACAAAAAATCGAGCAGTACCAGCCTCGGACACTGATGAGATCGGAACATTATAAAAATGCCGTCTCTTCAGTCTCCTCTCAATGCCTACGAAGTTAGCTGACGGGCTAGGGCTGAGAGATGCCCTTCTGAAGAAAGTTGTTAGTTGGGAGTCAGAAGTGAGGAGTCAGGAGTGAGGAGTTGGGAGTCAGAAGTGAGCAGTTAATTAAAAACTCATAACTCATAACTCATAACTCATAACTCATAACTCATAACTCATGACTTTCTCCAAGATACGCCCCACAATTTGGTTCCTCCGCTCCAGCGTTACGCACTTTAGATGCGCTGGATTAGGCTGACTTACTCTAAAAGGTACGAAATTACGCACAATATAACATCGATGTGAAGAGTATAACATTAACGCTCAGTAAAAATCATCTCTTTTCTAAAATGCTTTGTTCTTTTAACTACTAAATTCAAGTTTTTACCCTGGTTTATACGCGATTAATAAATCTTATAGCTTTTGATCGATTTATTTACTTTAGGAACAAAGCCATTGCACAGTAACGGTTACAGGAGCAATTTACTTAAAAGCCAACATTGTAAGATACTAATTTTTATTCATAATATAATATATTTTATACATTATATTTTCATATACTGACATCATTCGAGCGATACTTAAAGTTTTTGCTAGCTTACGCAACGATAGATGAAATTTATTACTTTTGATAGGTGAATTTTGGAAGTTTTTTTGGTAAAACGCCGCTCTAGTGGATAAACTAATTGCATATACAAATTTATCATCCCTCTGTTAGCTGAATTTAACATAATGGATTTTAGTCAATTCCTGGCTGAAAAAACTGATACTATCCTAGATAAGTGGGTAAAAGCAGTTCGCAAAGATCGACGGATTGAAAGTGCTGATGATTTATCTTATACAGCTATCAAAAATCATATTCCGAATGTTTTGAAAGCAATGGTAACGGTACTTTCAAAATCTGAGGATAATGACATTCAGTCGATAATTGTTGCCAGTTTTGAGCATGGGGCGATTCGAGCCGAACAAGGTTTTGATGCTACAGAGATTGCCAGAGAATATCATCTATTAAGAACAGTAATATTCGACACTATTCACGTAGATTTATTGAAAGGAACGCCCGCAGAGATAATTCGTTCTATGCGTTTGATTGACGCTATTGTAGATGAAGCGATCGCTCGGTGTTTCAAGAGTTATCTTGAAGAACGCTTGCGAGAGTTAAGGCAGTTACAAACATCATTAACGCTGCACAATCAGGAACTGACACGATTAATTAGCGCCAATCAAGAGTATATTTCTCAACTAGCCCACGAATTAAAACATCCCTTAACTTCAATTATTGGTTACTCGGATTTATTTTTACGCCAACAACGAAGAAAGTCGAAGATAAAAGACAACTATACCAATTTAGAACATATTGAACGAGTGCTACGCAATGGCAGACAATTACTCCACTTAATTAATGATGTGCTGGAACTTTCGCGGTATGATGCCGGACAAATAAAACTCCAACTCGCACCTACCAATGTGCCGGAACTCATTAATAATGTGTATGAAATGTTGGAGCCTTTAGCTGTGGAGAAAAACTTACAAATCGTAGTAGATTGCGATCGCGCTCCTCAAGAATTAATTACAGACTCATTTCAATTGCAACAGATTGTTACAAATCTTATTAGTAATGCAATTCGTTATACAGAGTCTGGGACTATTATTGTAATGTGTCAAGTGTTGGAAAAACACAAATGGGCGATCGCAGTTTCTGACACTGGAATTGGCATTGCACCGGAAGACCAAGCCCAGATATTTGAACCCTATTTTCGCGTCAGTGCTGGCGATCGTCCTTACCTTCCTGATAGTACAGGATTAGGATTGGCAATAGTTTGGCGCTTGGTGAAATTATTGCAAGGTGAAATTAATTTAGTTTCTGAAGTAGGGGTTGGTTCAACTTTCACCATAGTTTTGCCATTGGAATTGGAGATATGAGAAATTTATTTACTGAATTCAGAATTCAGAATTCTGACAACTCATTTCTACAATAACCCTTGCTTTTTCAATTTAACTAATGCATCTTCAGCAGCAGCTTTTTCAGCATCTTTTTTATTACGTCCCTTACCTTCGCCGTAGATTTTTTCGCCTACAATTACTTTAGCTACGAATTCTGGTGCGTGAGACAAACCTCCTGTTTGAACTGTGACATATTTAGGAGGAGTTTGGGTAACATTGCGTTGTACCCATTCTTGAAAGCGGTTTTTCGAGTCTACATTAGAACGAGAAACAACAATTTGTTCGGGTACAGAATCAAACAGTGGTTCTATAATTGCGCGAACTGCTTCAATATCTGAATTATTATCTAGATAATAAGCACCAAGAACGGCTTCAAATGTGCTGCTAAGTAAATTAGGATTATAGTATCCTCCGTCTTGAATAGCACCTTTTCCTAAGCGCATTTTAAAGTTTAAATCTACTTCTTCAGCGAACTTTGCCAGCTGCTTTTCATCTACCAATGCAGAACGCCGCCGCGTTAATTCATCTTCTCCCTTGTGTGGGTGACGGCGATAGAGATATTCACCACTTAAGAAATTTAGCAAAGCATCACCGAGAAATTCTAGGCGTTCGTTATGTTCGCCTTCTCCTGGGTTTTCATGAACATAAGAACGGTGAGTCAACGCACGGCGTAGAAGTTTTTCATCACGAAATGTTAGAAGTTTGTGCATTTTTACGTTTTGTTTCTTTTTCCTATTTAATTGAATGAAAAGGGTAAGTAAGATACCCACCCCATCAGATATGATACTCAAAAAATTGATGTGCTATTTACAAACAGTTACTTTCCAGATAGGTGGATAAATACTGTTTCCACGAGTGTTATTACACTTAAAACAAGAAAGGCGTAAGTTTTCAAAAGAATTAGAGCCGCCACGACTTTTGGGTAAAAGGTGTTCAATTGTCAACCTTTCTTGTGGTATGTTTTCACGACACTACCAACAATTAGAGCCATAAAAATCAGTAAGTTGCTGTTTCTTATTACGTTTTTGTTTGGAATTCATTTTGTTGATTTTCCATTTTGCTTTTTGTTTTTGGCAGCATTGGAATATCACACATCTAGAATTAACAAATTTATTTTGAGAAAAATTATCAAAAATGAATCTTCCTCTATGAAAAAATTTGCTACTCTCGCTTGAGTTTGGTTTAAGTCTCAGCAGCAATAATTCCTGGCTTCCTACCAAGTTTCGCGTCATCCCTTCCCCTGAACATTTATCCAAACATCTTGTCTTTCCATCGAAAGTCTAATCAATTAGTAGACTAAACTTTTGGCTAAATACTCAGCCAAAGGGATGACACGAAGCTCGGCAGGAAACTAGGAATTGTTGCTGCTGAGACAACTACCAAAAACCTGCGCTTTAGAGTGTGGTTATTTATGCTGTCTTAAATACACAATTGCATACCTAATCTGGGATTGTCAATATGACGATTTATGAAGATTTATTAAAGCGATCGCTTGATATAATCCTACTTAAACCGAGTTCGATATTAAAAAATGGGCAGGTAGTAAGATAAAAATCACATCAAATCTACCAACCTCCCACAAGTGAGGTAGCTATAACCAACAATTGCTTTTGATGTGGCAATGTTGTTAGAACAAAGATAATAACAGTATTAGTTATATAGACTGAGCAAATATGTACATCCAAATTAAGCCAGAGTTAGAGCAATTTATTCAGGCGCAGCTTGCAAGTGGTAGATTCGCTAGTGCAGATGATGTAATAAATGAAGCCTTTAAACTGCTACAAGAAAGAGAACAGCGAATTGAAGAATTACGACAAAAAATTGCTGTAGGAACTGAACAAATCGCTAAGGGACAAGTAACTGATGGTGAAGTTGTATTTGCCAGATTCCAAGAAAAAATTCGTCGAATTGCTGAGGAGTCTTCTGAATGAGCAATTATTCACTTTCAGATGCAGCAATTCGAGATTTAGATGAAATTTGTGAATATATTGCCCGTAGTAACCCAAAAGCTGCAAGTAAGCTTTTTGACGACATTCGCCAGAAGTGTAAATTAGTAGCTAATTTTCCTAATATGGGAAAAAGTTATGGAAGGTTTGTAGCAAATCTACGGGGTTTTGTTGTAGATGATTACATTATATTCTACTATCCAAGAGAAGACGGAATTAGTATTACTCGTGTTGCCAGCGGTTATCGAGATTTAGATTCTTTGTTTGCTGATGAATAATCAAACCATAACTATTAAAAGTGACTAATTTTTGTTAATGATGAATTTTGTTATAACTCAAGGAAGATATTTAAAATCTCCGAGTTTTCAAAGAAGCCAGAGATTTGTTGCTTGGTGTAATTTAACCTATTTTTATGCTAAAGCGATCGCCTTTTTATCTTCATCATTTTTTTGCTCGTAATATTGTGTTTTATACTCGCCACATTCCTGGATTAATTTAGCAACTAAACCTGTCCATCCTGTTTGGTGACTAGCTCCAATTCCGGCTCCGTTATCGCCATGAAAATACTCATAGAATAAAATCAAATCCTGCCAATGGGGGTCATTTTGAAACTTTTGCGTTGCACCATAAACAGGACGTTTACCAGAAGAATCTTTTAAGAAAATTCTCGTTAATCTTTGAGATATTTCTGATGCAATTTCGCCAAGCGTCATCATTTTACCAGAGCCTGTAGGACATTCCAGTTTAAAATCATCTCCTAAGTAAGAATGAAACTTTTGTAGAGATTCAATGAGTAAAAAATTCACCGGAAACCAAATAGGCCCGCGCCAGTTAGAATTCCCACCAAATAAGCTGCTACTAGATTCAGCAGGTTCATAATCTACACGAAATTGGCAACCTTTGACATCAAAAATATAGGGATGTTGAGCGTGAAATCTGGAAAGTGCGCGAATACCGTAGGGACTGAAAAATTCGCTTTCATCGAGCATTTTTTGGAGAATACTTCTGAGTTTATCTCTAGAAACGATCGCCAGCAATCTCCTAGCACCAATTCCTTTGGTTTCCATGCAAGCTACGTTCTGACGTAGATCGGGACGGTTGCGGATAAACCATTCTAATCGCTTTTTGAAACCAGGAAGGATTTTTAAGGTTTCTGGTTCAATTGTTTCAATGGCAAATAATGGAATTAATCCTACCATTGACCGGACTTTTAAGGTAATCTGCTTTTCATTTAAATGCAGCACATCATAATAAAAACCATCTGATTCGTCCCATAAACTGGCTTCGATTTCGCCAATTTTATTCATGGCATCAGCGATGTATAGAAAATGCTCAAAAAACTTGGTGGCGATGTCTTCATAAACAGGATTAGTCTTCGCTAATTCTAACGCGATCGCCAACATATTTAAACAATACATTCCCATCCAACTTGTACCATCAGATTGGTCGATGTGTCCACCTGTGGGAAGTTCTGCACTGCGGTCAAAAACGCCAATATTATCTAATCCTAAAAATCCACCTTGAAAAACATTGTTACCCTTGGCATCTTTCCGATTTACCCACCAGGTAAAATTTAGCATTAATTTTTGAAAGACTCGTTCTAAAAACTGTCGGTCTGTTCGCCCATAAATTTTTTGTTCAATCTGATAAATTCGCAAAGTTGCCCAAGCATGAACTGGTGGATTAACATCACTAAATTTCCATTCATAAGCAGGAATTTGCCCATTAGGATGCATATACCATTCCCGCGTTAAAACATCCAATTGATACTTAGCAAATTCTGGGTCAATCATTGCCAAAGGAATAGTATGAAATGCTAAATCCCAAGCAGCATACCAAGGATATTCCCACTTATCAGGCATCGAAAGAATATCTTCATTATATAGATGAAACCATTCTTGATTTCTGCCATTTTGGCGTTCTGGTGGTGGCGGTGGTGCGTTGCGATCGCCTTTTAGCCAATCCTCTACAATGTAATGATAAAATTGCTTGCTCCATAACATCCCGGCAAATGCTTGTCGCTGTACATTCCGCATATCATCACTCAGAGATTGTGGTGCAATTCTCTGATAAAATTCGTCTGCCTCGCGTTGTCGCTTGTCAAATATGACATCAAAATCTTTGCCTAATGGCTCAACTAAATTTTGTGTATCGCTGAGTCGCAATTTAATAGTTTTAGTTTCGCCTGCACCAATTTTTAATATATAATTTGCAGATCCTTTAGTACCTATTTTATCTGGATTTACAGCTTCTTTTAATCCTTCTACAATATAATCATTAATACCATCTTTAACATAGGCATATCCATTAGCATAACCAAAAATTTTCTGGTTATTTGTCTCATTTTCTGTAAATAAAATCTCGGTTGTTTCTTGGCAATACAGCCACCTAGTTCCTAGAGTTGGATGAGATGCCTCAATCGTATTGCAACTATCAGTTAATTTGACTTCTTTTAAAATAGGTTTACTATTATCCCCATTCCAAGACCAAGTATTGCGGAACCAAAGAGTAGGTAAAAGGTGTAGTGTTTTTGCTTCTAGACCTCGATTCACTACTTTAATTTGGATGAGAATATCTTCTGCGGAATGTTTGGCATATTCTATAAATACATCAAAGTAGCGGTTATCATCAAATACACCTGTATCTAGTAATTCAAATTCTAATTCTCGGCGATTCCTGCGTTGATTTTCTGCAACTAATTGCGAGTAGGGAAATGCTGTTTGTGGATACTTATACAGCATTTTCATATAGGAATGGGTGGGAGTATTGTCTAAATAAAAGTAATATTCCTTGACATCTTCGCCGTGATTTCCTTCATTACCGGTTAGACCAAAAAGTCTTTCTTTGAGAATAGAATCTTCACCATTCCAAAGTGCGATCGCAAAACAAAGTCGTTGATGATTATCTGAAATACCAGCAATTCCGTCTTCTCCCCAACGATAGGCGCGAGAACGAGCTTGCTCATGGGTAAAATAATCCCACGCAGTCCCATCGTGACTATAATCTTCGCGTACTGTTCCCCATTGGCGATCGCTCAAATATGGCCCCCATCTTTGCCAATGAACTATCCGATCCAAAGCTTGTGCTAATCTAATTTCTTCCTGAGTTGTCATAATACCATCCCGTGCATATCTGCACTTTAATTAATGTACTATGTGGAGTATCGCCTTTTTAGCAAAAACAGGGCTGAAGTTTTGATTAAAAGTTGCTAGGAAAATTTTTAAATAAATGTAGGATACACTCAGTAAAAAATATATTAATTTTTATAAATTTATACTCAAATATAACAATAAATTAAGCAATATATTACTGCTTACACATAAACGTTAACAACTTTTAAGTCTAAAAAGATTTGATTTAAAAATCGCAAATTTTTTCCATACAAATTTACAACCGCATTTGGCATGTTAAAATTCCAAACTTTCAAACTTCAACAACAGCCAAACCAGTAACTTACGTATTTATACAAACAATCAGGGATTTGGATAAGAATTGTATCGGTGTAAGGTGTAGAAACGTAAAGGAAAAATTAAAAACTAAGTAATAATACTTGCAAAACTAACCTCCTGCTCCCTGCTTCCCTTTCCCTCACACCAATTTTAAAAAAGAATGCAATAGATAAATACCCCAAAACCCTTATTTTTTCTAGTTTTCCTAATTTTGAATACTTCGACAAGCTCAGTACAAGTTTTGAATACTTTGGCTACGCTCAGTACAAGTTTTGAATTGATATCACCTCCCCACTCCCCCTTGATGTTCGCACCTAAAACCTCGACTTTGCCAAGCTTGTATATCCACATCAGCAAGCCTGGTAACATTCGAGCATTGTGGTTGAATAATTTGACTTAAAATTGCCCAAAATAAGCTGCGGGTTAAATCTAGCCCAGTTTTGAGCCAAGATTCCTGATTGCCAGGAACGCCTGACTCTTGAACGATTTCTGGCTCTACCCAAATCCCATGAGCGCCCAAGAGTATCTGCGCCATCCATTTAGCCCTTGGTAAATGGGTTGGAGATGTAATCAGTTTTACCTTATGTACCCCCCACTTTCGCAGTAAAGGAATACTATAATAAAAATTTTCAAAGGTAGAATTTGCACACTTTTCCAACCAAACGTTTTCTAAGCTTGCAAATTCCCGCTGAAAAATTAACCATATACAAGGATCTGGAGAGCCATGAGAAATTAAAATCGGGATTTGCGGATATTGTTTAGCTTGTTGAACAACATAAGTTTCTCGACGAATACTCCCACCAAGGACAAAAAAGGTGTCTACTGGCTGCGAAGAAGCATAAAGTAAGGTTATAGTAGTAAAAATCAACCAAGCACCCAAAACCAAGTAGAATCCAACAGTTAGTTTTTGTAACAATTGCCACAAATTAAGCAAACTCTTTTTAATGTAGATCGATGATTTGATAATAGATTTGTGTTTCATGAGTGAGATCGAAAAAGCCGATTTGATGACTATCCAACACACCGCAATTGAGCGATCGAAGTGCTATCTTATAAAAGTAATCTAAACTACAAACATGACGGCGGCTAAAGTGTCACACCGTCAGTATAGCCTTCCGGAGAAGGCAAACAAACTCAGAAATCGTTATTGATAACTAATGCAGTATTTTTGGCATAATTACAATGTCAAAGAATCTAGAAAGCATAGCTGAGTTTGGGGTATAAAAACTTAAAAATTTTCAGAAAGCCTGATTGCTAAACTGTCAACAACACAATTATTCCAGCTAATATACATGAACCAATCTGCGAAAAGTCACTCGCCGCTCCAAGTAGCCTTGATTGGTGGAGCGATCGCTACGACTGCTACCATGTCTGTGTTCGGTTCTGCTTGGACTCGCGGTGTACGCGCAGCCCTAAGTTTACAGGACAGCCCGAAAGCGATAGTTGACCAAGTTTGGCAACTGGTGAATCATGAATATGTTGATGGCAAATTTAATCAACAAGATTGGAAAGCAACTAGACAAAGCTTGTTGAGTAAAGACTATTCGTCTCGTGAAGAAGCTTATGCTGCCATCCGCGAAGCTTTACAAACCTTGGGAGATCCTTACACTCGGTTCATGGACCCCAAACAGTTTGAAGCTCTAACTAGCCAAACCTCCGGCGAAGTCTCTGGTATCGGCATTCGCATGGAAGTTAACGAAAAAACTCAGCGTCTGACTGTTGTCGAAGCCATAGATAATTCTCCAGCCCTGAAAGCTGGGATCAAAGCAGGCGACGAGATTTTGGCCATTGACGGTAAAGCCACTCTCAAAATGAAAGTGGATGACGCCTCCAAACTAATTCGCGGCAAAGCCGGCACTCCCATCAGCCTAAGGCTCAAACGCTCAGGGCAAAATCCCTTTGAACTGAAGCTAACCAGAGCAAATATAGAAGTGCCAACGGTACGTTACACCCTCAGACAAGAAGGAAATCGCCGCATTGGCTATATCCGTTTGCGGGAATTTAGCGCCCACGCCGCAGACCAAATGCAAAGAGCCATCCGCGATTTAAACAATCAGAAAGTTGACTCTTATGTATTGGATTTGCGCGGAAATCCAGGCGGTTTATTACAAGCGAGCATTGAAATTGCTCGGATGTGGTACGATAACGGCGGCATTGTCAAGACTGTAGACCGTGTGGGAGGCACTGAGGAAACTAAAGCCAATCGCACTGCCTTAACAAATCGTCCCTTGGCAGTATTGGTAGATGGTAATTCAGCCAGTGCTAGCGAAATCCTCACAGGCGCACTCAAGGATAACAAGCGAGCTGTAGTCGTTGGCGGTCAAACCTTTGGTAAAGCCTTAGTGCAATCAGTCCACGAACTCGCAGATGGTTCCGGCTTAGCAGTCACCATTGCTCACTACTACACGCCTTTAGGAACAGACATCAACCATAAAGGAATTACGCCAGATATCAAGCTAGACTTGACAGAAGCACAAGAGCGTCAGTTGGCTTCTAATCCAGATTTAATCGGAACTAAGAGCGATCCCCAATATGCCAGAGCGATCGCAATTTTATCAGGTAGCAACTTCGCCCAACCACCACGCAATCAACCTAATCAACCCATGAGCATCCGCGCTGGGGATTTGAAATTTTAGAAATTAGAAATTAGAAATTAGAATTCAGAATTCAGAATTCAGAATGAATAAAAGCGTTTAGTTTTGACGACGAAAGCAAAGCTTTTCTGGTTTTGCTCCTGAATTCTGACTCCTGGATTCTGAGTTCTTATTTAGATTGGGAATACTAGTTAGTAGTTCCATTTTCAAAATCTCTAATTTATGAATTATCAGCCAGTTGATGCAACCACCGCCACCAGCTTTTTGCCGATGGTATCGGTGGTTGTTCCTATTTATAACGGCGAGGCAGATTTACCAGATTTGCTCAATTGTCTATTATCTCAAACTTACCCAAAAGACCGAGTAGAGTACTTATTGGTAGACAATAACAGTAGCGATCGCACTTTTACCTTTCTCAAAACAACTGCCGAAAATTGCCCGATTACAATTCGCCCGCTGAGCGAAAATCAAATTCAAAGCTCCTATGCGGCTCGTAACACTGGAATTCGTGCGGCTATTGGCGAAATCATAGCTTTTACTGATGCAGATTGCCGTCCCCAACCACAATGGCTAGACGCATTAATTCAGCCTTTTGTCAACTTAGAAGTAGTAATTGTTGCCGGGGAGATTTTGGCACTACCAGGCAAAACTTTGTTAGAACAACACGCAGACCGTGAAGAAACCCTGTCACAAAAACATACCCTTGGCCATCGCTTTCGTCCATACGGACAAACAGCTAATTTGGCAATTCGTCGCATCGCTTTAGAAAAAGCAGGTTTATTTCGTCCCCATTTGACTACCGGCGGCGATGCAGACATTTGCTGGCGAATTTTGGGCGAAAACATCGGGCGTTTGGAATTTGCCCCCAATGCCATAGTTCAGCATCGCCACCGCACCACACTTTTAGAACTGCAAAGTCAATGGCGGCGTTATGGGCGCTCCAATCGCTATTTACACGAACTGCATGGTATAGATTTGATGCGAGATATTACACTTGGTGAGTGCGGCTATCGTTTGGGGCGTTGGTTATTCAAAGAAGTACCAAGAGATATTAGTAAAGCGATCGCTGGTAAAGCCACTTTGGTAGATTTATTAAATACTCCTATTGGCCTATTGACAGCCAGGGCGCGTGCAGCTGGACAAAGAGAAGCCAAACTACCAGAAAATGCCAAGCTCGTTGCTCGACTGTAACAATACTAAAAAGCTTGCTCGGATAGCTCTAATTTTGTTGTAATCTATCCATAGTATTACCTCTTACCATTAAGCAAAAAATCTTGTCAGCACAAATGTAGTAACTGAAAATCCTATCTCACCAAACTTATTGATTTTCTAAATGTATCTTAAGAGATATTTTAAAAAGTAGGTAAAGCAGATAGAATGCTAAGAACATAATATTCGATTATCACCAAAGTTACATTGTGTTCTATTTATTAAGGAAGGCAGGAGGGAGCAAGGGTTTAAGACAAGAACACTAGATTAAAAATTTGGTGGCTCTCCTAAGGTGAGGGGTTTGAATCCCCTTGGAGAATTGAACCTCTTGCCTCCTGCCTCCTTCAATTAACGCAGTCCTCAGCTCGAGGAAAGTCTAGAACGTGCTTATCCTTTGTAGCTAACCTTGATAGTTTTCCAATATCGAGCCGCATGAACGCAGACGGCTTTAGCCAATATATAGAAAAATTGCGCTTACAAGTAAATGAACTACTGCAACGCAGTGAAAATAAATCTAAGTTGGAACAAGAGATAATAACAGAAGCTTTTGAGGAACTCCACACTACAGTGGAACAAGTATTGACACTCTCCCAAGAGTTAGAGCTAACACGAGCATCACTAAACAAAGAGCGTCGGCGTTACCAAGATTTGTTTGAGTTTGCTCCAGGTGCTTACTTGGTAACTAATACCGCAGGGAAAATCGAAGAAGCTAACCATGCAGCAGCAACTTTGCTTCATGTGCATCAAAAGTATCTAGTAGGCAAACCATTAATCCTCTTTATTACTCAACAAGACCGCCAGTTGTTTAGCTCTCAAATCAACAATTCGGAGCAGCTAGTCAACTGGGAAATTAATATACAGCCACTAGGGGGAAAACCTTTTCCTGCTAGTGTCAAATTATCTGCGGTGTACGACGAAAACGGAGATCGAATTGGCTGGCGTTGGCTGCTGTGTAACATCACTGAACGCAAACAATCTCAAGAAATGTTGCGCCAAGCTTATGATGAGTTAGAAATACGCGTAGCGGAACGGACAGCAGAACTGATAAAAGCAAATCAGAAATTACTGACTGAAATTACAGAGCGTAAACGAGCCGAGTCGCAGCTGCTACACCTTGCCTTTCATGATGCATTGACGGGTCTGCCAAATCGTGCTTCATTTATTAACCGTTTAAGACATGCGATTAATTATTCTAAAAGGCATTCAGATTATTTATTTGCTGTATTGTTTATCGATCTGGATCGATTTAAAGTAATCAATGACAGCCTTGGACACCACAAAGGAGACCAATTTCTACTTGCCATTGCAAGTAGGTTAGAACTATGTGTACGCTCCATAGATACAGCAGCACGGCTAGGGGGAGACGAATTTACAATCTTGCTGGAGGGAATTCAAGATGTGTCAGACGCCATCAAAGTCGCTGAGCGCATTGAACAGGAACTAAAGTTACCCTTTGAGCTTGAGGGACAAGAAATCTTCACAACAGCAAGTATTGGCATTGCCTTGAGTTCAACAGTAAATTATGAACGACCAGAAGACGTGTTGAGAGATGCTGATACGGCAATGTATCGAGCTAAGATCCTGGGTAGAGCGCGTTATGAACTATTCAACTCAAATATGTATGCTAATGCTCTGGCAAAATTGCAGTTAGAAACCGATTTACGCCGAGCAATTGAGCACAGTGAGTTACGGGTTTATTATCAACCTATTGTTTCCCTGACCACTGGTTGTATTTTAGGTTTTGAAGCTTTGTTGCGCTGGGAGCATCCAGAGCGTGGTTTGCTCAGTCCAGCTGATTTTATTCCCATAGCCGAAGAAACTGGACTAATTTTCTCTATTGGTAAATGGGTGTTACATGAGGCCTGTAGCCAAATGCAAGCTTGGCGAACGTCCTATCCTTCCAACTCGCTCAGTAAAATCAGTGTAAATCTTTCCTTGAAGCAATTTTACCAGCCGGATTTGATTGAGCAGATTGGGCAAATTTTACAATCCACTGGTCTGAATGCTGACAGTTTAGTGCTAGATATTACTGAGAATGTAATTGTGGAAAATGGCGATCGCGTAATTGCTGCACTCTCACAACTCCGAGAAATGGGCATTCAGTTATCAATTGATGACTTTGGTACGGGCTACTCTTCATTAGGTCGTCTTTATAACTTTCCCATTAGTCTATTGAAGATAGACCGTTCTTTTATTAGTTCAATCAACACTAATAGTAGGGATTTAGAAATTGTTGAAATACTCGTGACATTGGCACACAAGCTAGGCGTGGATGTGCTGGCCGAAGGAATAGAAACTAAAGAGCAACTAGTACTACTGAGAAAATTGAACTGTGAATATGGCCAGGGACATTTTTTCTCGGTTCCATTAAATAGTTCAGCGGCAGAGGTATTAATTCATTCAAATCCTCAGTGGTAAAGATTGTGCAATTTCGTATTGATTCCCATCCATCTTTTCTCTTCTGTTGAAAGTTTATCTACTTGTTGTTTCAACCAAATTTCAAAATTCTCTTGTAACAATCTTTGGCGCATAAAATTGTTTAAATGTGCCGAAATTATCCTTTCAGGACGTACAATTAACCATAATTCTCCAAAAAGTACAGGTGGTTGAATTACTCCTAGTTCGCTTGTGTAAAATAACTGAGCCAAATCGGGAGCAACAGTACCAAGTTCTACTGGGCCAACAATTCCACCTGTTTGAGCTTCCGGGCCAGAGGAATATTCACATGCAAGTTGAGCAAAAGTCTGTTCTCCTTCTTTAATCCGAAAATATAGCTCATTGGCAGTTCCTTGATTTTCAGTCCGAATCAAAGAGTAAATGATTTTATCTAGTTTGCTTTTACGTTTGAGAAAGTATAATTCTAGTTGATGTGCCCATGTTGCTTGTTTAAACTTTTCAACTCTAAGCTTTCGCGTTACTAAAAGTTCAAACTGTTCTTGTGTGAGATCGTAACGTGAAATCCAAGCTTGCCTCCGATCTGAAGTGGTCAAATCCCAATACTGATAAAACTGTTCCCCAGCATCATTGATTTCTTCTTTTGTGCAAGATATGGGTGCAATAGCAGTATCGATAATGCTCTCGCATAAAAACTGGCCAATAATATTATAACTAGCCAGTAAAGGAATAATTTCAGAAGTTGTGAGTGTAAGATTACCAATTTCTAAAATGTTATTCATAGATAAAAAAAGAATTTTTTTAGTTTAAGTAATACAGCTATAATGACTTTGAAAAGCAGCAAAGTCCAAGTATGGATCTCTGCCGCTCTCATCAATTACAGATTATTGAAAGCATTGCTCCACCATGCTTTCAATTCTTTTTCACTAAGTCACCAAAGAAGGCAAAAGAAAGAAAAAGAACAATGGTTTGAAGCCTACGCCACTCTCCTCAATTTATTTATGAGGATTAACTTTTTACTTTTTACTTTTTAACTTTCTGCTAACGCCAATCTAAAACCCTATTTCTACTTAAGCAGAGGTGGTAGTGGATTGGTCAAAAGTTAAAGTGTAGTTACTAGAAGCACTAGCAAACTGAAAGACTTGAGCAAAGTAATTACCAGCATCATCTAAGAAAAGATTCTCAGCTGAAGTACTACCTAGCGAAGAGGTAAGTACTAGATCGCTGGAGTCAATAATCCGGTTATTATTAACATCAGCAATGATTTTCAAATCGAGATCGGCGCTGAGTCCGCTGAGGTTAATATTCACACTCCTAAAGTATCCG
Source organism: Nostoc sp. DSM 114161 (assembly GCF_052692665.1). Lineage (NCBI taxonomy): Bacteria > Bacillati > Cyanobacteriota > Cyanophyceae > Nostocales > Nostocaceae > Nostoc > Nostoc sp. DSM 114161. The sequence continues at coordinate 8,355,347 of NZ_CP195141.1, read as the reverse complement.
ATAGAGAAAGAGTAGATATCAGATGTGTTAGTGTTATTAACTGAACCAGAACGGGTGATGTCGCTGGTGATGTTACCAAGCTTTTGATCTACAGCTAGAAGGTTACTAGGATTTGCAGTAGACAGAGCTAAACTATAACTGACATTGCCCGAACTACCTGGAGCATAACGGTCGACTACGGCATAATAAGTACCGGCAGAGCGATCGCCAAGATTAATCGATTCATCATTGTTACTGTTTAAAAGAGAATTTGTGATGAATGTATCGTTTCCATCGAAGATACCATTTCCATTGTCTCGATAAATTGTTAAGTCTGCGTCATCACCAGAACTGATTCCAGTCAAAGCCAAATTGATGTCAAGTGTAGAACCAATACTGAACTTAAACACATCCCTAGAGTCTGTTGGCTCTAGAGTGAAGTTATTACGAGTGACAGCATTACCGGCAGATGAAAGAGTACCAATAGTATAGTTAGCCATTTTTGCTTTTTTTAGAGGTTGATATTGGTTAGAGTGCAAGCAGGATCGGTTTTGCTTGAGCCAGAATTGAGTTCCAGAGCTATTTGCCAAAACCAATTCTTGAAATACTCTACTATCTGGTCTCAACCCTGGCGGCCGGAAAAGGTCGGGAAAAAGTCGGGTATTTTTGGTAGATTTACGTAAACTTTTCGGCAAAAATCAACTTTCTGGTGGGAATATTGTAGTTAACCTGTATTACTACGGAATCAATGACGGTTGATGAAGCGATCGCTCTAGTTGAACAATTATTACAACGGGGATGTTTAACAAGAGCGCAACAGCTTGTATTTCGCCACACCTGGGAAGGAAAAACTTACCTAGAAATGGCCAAAGAAGTCACATACGACCCCGGACACATCAAAGATGTTGGCTCGCAACTATGGCGATCGCTTTCTCAAGCTTTGGGTGAAAAAGTTACCAAAAATAATCTCCACGGTGTCCTCAAGCGAACCGCACAGCAGCAAAATGGCGCGAAGATATCCCCGATCTTCACACCTCACATTGATTGGGGAGAAGCGATCGATGTTTCCCAATTCTATGGACGTAGTACCGAGTTAGAAACTTTAAGCCAGTGGATTGTGGGCGATAGCACTCGCTTGATAACAATACTTGGGATGGGCGGTATGGGGAAAACCGCACTCTCGGTGAAGTTGGCACAACAGTTGCAGGGAGAATTTCAATATGTCATCTGGCGATCGCTGCGGCACGCACCTTTTTTCGATGACAAGCTAACAGAGTGGATCAAAATTCTTTCAAAGCAACAAGCGATCGCATTGCCTCCCGATCCTCACGAGCAAATCACCTGTTTAATCGAGTACCTGCGGAAATCTCGCTGCTTGCTGATTCTGGATAATTTTGACACGCTGCTGCAACATGGCAAGCAGACAGGCTGTTACCGGGAGGGATATGAATCCTATGGCGAACTTTTATGGCGGTTGGGAGAAACTCAGCATCAAAGCTGTATTCTGCTTACCAGTCGGGAAAAGCTTATCCAAGTTGCTACTTTAGAAGGTGATGGTTTGCCAGTTCGCACTCTTGCTTTATCAGGATTAGAAATCGCAGCTGGAGAAACAATTCTATCGCTCAAAGGGCTATCAAATACAGACAACAAAACCCGCCAACTGATTGAATGTTACCGAGGAAATCCGCTAGCTTTAAAAATTGCTGCAACTTCAATTCGGGATTTGTATCAAGGCAGCATTACCCGCTTTTTTACTGAAGGTACGACGGTTTTTAATGGTATTGGCAATCTCATAGAGCAGCAATTCCAACGACTCTCGGCGTTGGAACAACAAGTCATGTACTGGTTGGCAATTCACCGAGAAAGCATTTCTGTGGCAGAGTTGCAAACCAATCTTGCAACACCACTATCTAAACCTAAGTTAATAGAAGTTCTAGAGTCTTTATCCTGGCGTAGCTTGATTGAAAATAACACTGAGGGATTCACACAGCAACCTGTTGTTATGGAATACGTGACAGACCGTTTAATCGAGCAAGTATGTCAGGAAATTGTCACGGAATCGCCGCGATATCTGCTGAGTCATGCCTTAATGAAAGCCCAGGCAAAGGACTATATCCGCGATAGTCAAATTCATCTAATTGTGCAGCCTCTCTTGAATCGACTGCAAGTAACCCTTGGTTCCACTCGTCAGCTCGAGCATAAACTCGGCAGACTGATTAAGAAACTGCAAGGTGAACTGCCAGATCTAAAAGATGAGGGAGATGGGGAGCAGGGGAGCAGGGGAGCAGGGGAGCAGGGGAGTAGTTCCAGCAGTCTTTCCCCTCTGCCCCTCTGCCCCTCTGCCCCTCTGCTTCTCCCTATGCCCCATGACGCCACTTGCTCCACTTGGGGAGACCCCAAGACCGCAGTGGCTCCCCAATGCCCAGATCCAGTTGGATATGGTGGCGGCAACGTGCTGAATTTGTTCGTTCAATTAGAAACCGATTTGACAGGGTATGATTTTTCTTATCTCAACATTCGTGACTGCGATTTGCACAGGCGCAGCCCAACTCAGGCATCACTCAATTTACATCAAGTCAACTTTACCCAAACAACATTTCGAGAGTGTGTTTTTGCTGCAACCTTTAGCGGTATTACTAGCGTTGTCTTTAGTCCAGATGGGTGTTGTCTTGCTACCAGTGATAGCAACGGTGAAATTTATATTTGGGATGCTAACACCGGAAAACAACTCTTTAGCTGTAAAGAACATAATAGTTGGGTGTGGAGTGTTGTCTTTAGCCCTGTACATCCGGTGTTAGCGAGTTGCGGTCAAGACCATACCATCAAACTTTGGGACACTACCACAGGAAAATATCTGAAAACGCTCTATGGACACACCAGCATCGTCATAGCCCTGGCTTTTAGTCCTGATGGACAATTTCTGGCCAGTGCTAGCGACGATCGCACAGTTAAACTTTGGGATCTGACAACAGCAGAATGCGTGCAAACTCTAGAACATACCAGTTGTGTGTGGAGTGTCGCGTTTCATCCCACAGGAAAAACCATAGCAACGGCTGGTGAAGATAACACAATCAAGTTGTGGAATTTAGAAACTGGATGCTATGTACAAACCCTTAAGGGACATCAGCATTGGGTAAAAGCGATCGCTTTTAGTCCTGATGGACAAAGGTTAGTTAGTGGCAGTTTCGATGGAATGGTAAAACTTTGGGATCTGAGTACTGGGGCGTGGATGTGTGTAACGACGTTGCTAGGACATACAGGATTTGTCACATCAGTAACATTCAGCCCCAAAGACGATGTAGTGGCAACTAGCAGCTATGACCAAACTGTGAAGATTTGGGATATCCATACCGGAAAATGCCTAGATACCCTAAAAAAGCATACAAACCGGATTTGGTCAATTGCTTTTCATCCCCAAGGACACTTAATCGCTAGCGGTGGGGATGACCATGCAGCTAGAGTCTGGGAAGTTTCGACTGGACAGTGTATCAAAACCATACAAGGACACAGAAATGCGATTTATGCAATCGCCCACAGTTGGCAGCAAAACCTTCTTGCCAGCGGACATGAAGATCGGACAATCAAACTCTGGGATGTCAACCTCAACGCCCCGCAACAGTTAAAGGTTGGACTTCAGCCTTTTCGCGTACTACACGGACACAGCAATCGTGTCTTGTGTGTTGCCTTTAGTCCCAACAGACAATTTCTCGCCAGTGGCAGCGCCGACCGTACTATTAAACTTTGGAGTCCCAATACAGGAAAATGTCTGAATACTTTGCACGGTCACGGAAGTTGGGTCTGGGCGATCGCTTTTCATCCAGACAGTAACTTACTTGCTAGTGCCAGCCACGACCATACAATCAAGATTTGGGATGTGCATTCTGGACAAAGTTGCCAAACATCGCTGGAACACCCTGGATCTGTGCTAGCGATCGCTTTTACCCCTGACGGCAAAACTCTCTTCAGTTGCGGCCATGAAAAGATAGTTAAACAGTGGGACGTTGAGACAGGAAGATGTCTAAATACTTGGGAGGCAGACTCCAACCGAATTTGGGCAGTTGCCGTCAGTCCAGATGGTCGATACATTGCCACTGGTGGTGACGACCAGACAATCAAACTCTGGGACATTCACACAGGAACTGAAGAGCGAATATTCCAGGGACATACCGGCCAAATTATCTGTATTCTCTTCACTGCCGATGGTAGCCGTATGATTAGCAGTAGTAGCGATCGCACCATCAAAATTTGGTATGTAGCTACTGGAGACTGCCTGGCTACACTAGAGAATCATCAAAATTGGGTATGGTCGCTCAGTCTGAGCTACGGCGATGGAACTCTCCTCAGCTGTAGCCAGGATGAAACAATCAATTGTTGGGATATTGCTACAGGAGAATGCTCGACAACTTTGCGGCCAGCTCGTCCCTATGAAGGCACAATTATTACAGACGTTAAAGGATTGACTGAGGCAGAGGTGTCAACTTTAAAAGCTTTGGGGGCAGTAGAGGTGAAATCAGGTTGATTAATGCCTATCAATTCTCGCTAAATTAGAAAAATTATCAAATAATTCCTTGTAAATTCAAGATAAAACCTGGCAGTACCTCCTCCCCTGATAACTGATTTGGGGAAATTAGCACTTCCTTTTCTTTTCCTTGGCAATAAATCTCTACTTGCTTTCCTTTAGGGTCAATCAGCCAGCCCAAGCGCGTACCATTCTCCATATATTCTTGCATTTTATTTTGGAGAGACTTGAGCGTGTCACAATCAAATCGCAACTCTACTAGAAAGTCGGGACAAATGGGAGGAAAAGTTTTTCTTTCTTCAGGAGCTAGTGCTTCCCACCGCTCCAAAGGAATCCAAGCTGCATCAGGCGTAGACACGAAGTGGCTTGTCGAAGACATCGCAAAGCTCCATTGGGAAGCTGAAACATCGTTGAAGAGTCAAAAGCTTCTCTAGTTCCGTCTTCATCCGTCCAAGTTCCCAACCGTTGGGTTAACCTGCGGTTTCGGCTACCAGTTTCTCTACCAGTCGGTGCCATGACGACTAATTCTCCTAATGCAGTGCGTTCCAGTTTAGCATCAGGGTTGACTCTACATAGTTCATAAAACTGCTCGGCAGTGAGATTAATAACTGGTTCTAAGTTCAGGGTAATAGCAGTCATAGCTTCTCCCATCTTGATAATCACATAGTAACTGAAGAGGTGAGGGGCAAGGGGAGAGATAACTAATGACGAATGACAAATGACTAATGACTAATGACAAACTCCCGATCGATGCTTGCCAACTTTCGCTAAATTGGAAAAAGGTGAGCTTAAGGAAATTTTCAATGTCAGCACAACTGTTACTGGTGGACGATGAACCAGGGATACGGGAAGCCGTGAAAGACTATTTGCAAGAGAGCGGTTTCAGCGTTCAAATCGCCAGTAATGCCGTCGAGGGTTGGGAATTGATGCAGGTGAATACACCCGATCTAGTGATTTCCGATGTGATGATGCCCCAAGTAGATGGCTATCAGTTCCTCAAGCAACTGCGAGAAGACCCCCGTTTCAAAGCACTACCTGTAGTATTTTTAACCGCTAAAGGTATGACAGGCGATCGCATTCAAGGTTATCAAGCAGGTGTCGATGCTTATCTTCCCAAACCTTTTGACCCAGATGAGTTAGTGGCCATAGTCGAAAATTTACTAGCCCGCCGCGCAGCTAAACCTGCAACTACAGCAGATGACCTTGAAACCCCTGATATTGCTGAACTAGCCAATCAGATAGCCCAAATCAAGGCCTTGTTAACTCAAAGAAATGCCATTTCTCAATCACCAGCACCTTTCAAAATTGATTTGACCCCCAGAGAACAAAGTGTTTTAAACTTAGTCGCTGAGGGGTTGATGAACAAAGAAATCGCCCGTCGTTTGGAAACCAGCGTCCGCAACGTAGAAAAATACGTCAGCCGCTTGTTTAGTAAAACCGGTACCAATAGCCGTACAGAGTTAGTTCGTTTTGCTCTAGAACACGGTCTTGCTAAATAGGCATTATTGGGAATTGGGAATTGGGCATTGGGCAGAAGAGGCGGAGGGGCACAGGTGCAAAGGAGAAAGAACTTGTACAAAAACTCTCCTCTGCTCCCCTGCTCCTCTGCTCCTCTGCTCCTCTGCTCCTCTGCTCCCCTGCTCCCCATCTCCCTATGCCCCATGCCCAATTGGTAATAGATAAAACATAAGTATTTCAGCAAATCAGGCACTTAGTTAGAGCAAAAAGCTAAAAGAAAAGTTATTTATTATTACTTGAGTCTTTTAGGTTTTCGTTTGATTTGCCCCTGTTGTCTAACGCCGAATCTGTAAAGACACAGGGTTTTGTTTTTCCCAATGTTTTGATGTTAACTCGGTAAAATGCACCCGGCTGAATTTGCTTTGAGATTCTACCAGTAACCTTTGCTACAAACTTTTTTAATTAAGGAAACTGTTCCTGGGACTTTGTGCTGCTAAATAAGACTTTCACAAAGCAGAAATCAAAATATTTTATGAATTCTACTTATTGCTTAGTTATTATTGCAACGAGTGTATTGACGGTATGAGATCCTTATTTGATTTGATACTTAATTTCCAATTTTTCGCTAGCTAAATTACACCTTTAAATTGGGGGATTTTCAGCAGCATTACGCAAGCGCATCAGCTGGCGTCGCATTTGAGGTGAGGCTTTGAACTCTGATATTTCCTGCGCTTTAACGGACGCTTGTAACGTCTCCAGAAAATCGTCAGATCCCTCGGTCAAAGCATCGAGTAGCACCTGTAAGAGTTGCTCGCGATCGCCTAATAGACTCTTTTCCTCAATCAACCGAAATTTGAGATGCACTTCGCACTCATAAACACCTACTTCGAGATTATTGATTTGGCGTGGTAATGCTTTGGAGTTCATAGCTATTGAGATTCCTTTACTTGGTAGTCATGAGGCTAAGGAGGTAGATGTCCAGCAAAAGTTCTTTATATCTTTTTTGAATTCAAAGTGCTTGAATTAAGAATTTTTCTTCATCAAACACCAATGTATTCCATTTCACTCTCCTGTGTTTTGTTTTCAAGCTCAATTTTCACTGTGTAGATTTTGGTCTAGCTGTGCCGGATGTAGCTTATGGTAAGCCATAACTATTATTCAGTTTTTAAGATTCTACACAATAAAGTTTCTGTAAGAAGTTGTCCGAGCTTTTTAAAGCTTTTTACATCAACTTTATGCGAACGTCAATAACAGTTTGACTTGTTACTTGATTTTTGGTGTTTTTACGTAAGTAAAAGCGCTGAAAAATTTTCCTTTTATTAATGCCAGAGGTATGTGTAGCCTTATTCCGTAAAATTACTAGATGTACGTTTTTTTCAAGAGCAATTTGAGGAAAAATTGATTGACATAGTTATTAAGGTAAAAATTTTTGTTCTCGCTCAAAAATTTACACAGCTCTAATTATTCCAGCCCGAAACCTTATGCTACCGTCTTCTAGACTTAATAAATACAAAAACCCTAGCAATCAGCAAGATTAATATAGCGCTGAGACTGGTTTGTATCTGCCTAAATTAAAATACTCTATCTAGTAATTTTGGTGTGAAAATCATAAGGATACTGTCAGTACTAGCAACTAACTGAGACTTCAACTACTAATACAAGTAAAAGCAGTAATCAGTACAGACAATATTTTTACTTACACCTAAGGCAGCAAATTTTTTCGTGTTGGCTGTTGACAGTAAACCCTCAACTGTTAAATTTCAAAGCGTAATAGCTAACTCTTTTGAAACTGCCCTCAAACCTTGTAAATTAAGAGCATTTAAGCATGAATATAAGGTTTACAATAATTTCAGTGTAATTCACCCAAATCTTACACCCTTTTATGGATAACCCGACGCTGCTCAAGTCTACAACCCGGCATATCCGCATTTTTGCGGCTGAAATCGATCGAGATGGCGAACTCCTTCCGAGCGATCAGGTCTTAACATTAGATATTGACCCAGACAACGAATTCAACTGGAATGAAGATGCGCTGCAAAAGGTTTATCGAAAATTCGATGAACTAGTAGAAGCTTCTAGCGGCGCAGACCTCACAGACTATAACTTACGCCGCGTTGGTTCAGACTTAGAACATTATGTGCGATCGCTCCTACAACTCGGCGAAATCAGCTACAATCTCTCTAGTCGTGTCACCAACTACAGTATGGGAATCCCCCAAGTTGCAATTGACGAACAGCAGTAAGCCAGCGATGAATGCCAGCTGCTACCCAACAAGTTCCGCGTTAGCGGTACAAGTCGCGTAACCCGTCCAACGCACTGCTCTTGTTGATTGATGACTGTTGACTGTAAACAATGGGATATTTTTTATTTGGCAGTCCTTAAGGTAGAGAGTTATTACCAGACGGGCTATAACTATCTGGGGAATAGGGAGTCGGGAATGGAAAAATGAGGAGCAAAGGGGAAATTGTAGTCAGTCTTTCCTCTGTGTCTACCTCTACCCACTCGATTGCCCATCCTCTTCCTTCTAAGAACCTGGAAACAGCATTTTTTAAGCAGCTTGATTCGTCAGCGAGTTTTGCCACAAACTATATTACTTGTGAAAGCTGTATTTCATTGCGTCAAAAAACTCGTCCTCAACTGGAAAAAGCTGATTCTCTACTCCCTACTCCCTACCTACACAAACAAGCTCAACATGCAAAACCGCTCGCTATATCTTAATTCTTAATTAAAGTTAATTATTGCTATCTTACTTATAAACTAGATAAATACCAATATTATCCGCCTGTTGGATATGGAGTAATTCAGCAAAAACAAATAGCACAGTTATGCTTGAGTTATCTTTGGTGAGACGGTTGGAGTTAGTTGCTTTAGCGATGGAGAGTCACACAGCGATAGAAGCTATGATGAGGCTGTAGGGTTAACTTGGAAGCGTAATCTTTAGATAAGTTAAATATTAGCATCTGCTGATAAAGGCCAGCTAAAATCATCATCTAAAGCCTGGATATGTCAAGTTTAAGAAAGACGAGCGGTCTAGATTGTCCCTAGTAATGCTATTAAATAAATTGCCAATCTGCGATCGGTGGGAAAACTATGGAAAATGATGCGGCAACGCTCCAGTGTCCACATGAAAATTGTCAGGCTGCCAACCCCCTGACTCATAAGTTTTGCCAGCGATGTTCTACCCCTCTACCCAAAAATTACCTCTGGGCTGTGGTAGACAACCAGAGTTTGGGTAGCCCTGGAAAAATATTAGCCGATCGCTATTTAATTGTTGATAAATTTGTTCTATTAGATACCAAGCCTGGTTTGTTAACTCTAACGCCAGAGCTAGAGAATTTACAGATTCCCAGAGCTTACTTAAGGCTCATTCCCTACCGCTTACACGTACCGCAGGTACATGGAGTACTTCCCCTAACTAAAAATTCCCCCCAGCCAGAAGTATTACTTTTAGAAAAACCACCAGTAATGGTGGATGACACAACCCAACAAGTGCATCTGGGCAGCGAATTAACCAGTGCTTGGCGCGATGCTACATCGATGCGCCAACTCAATTGGTTGTGGCAAATAGCTCACTTGTGGCAACCTCTGGCCAGTGAAGGTGTAGTTTCTAGCTTGCTTGACTCCTATGTTTTACGGACAGAAGGCTCGTTAGTCCGTTTGTTGGAATTGCGCTTCGACGATGCTACATCACCAAAATTGCCTCAATTAGGGGAATTCTGGCAGCAATTGGTCGCCAACGCCAAACCAGCCATTGGAGAATTTCTCAATCGCATTAGCCTTTCCCTGATTGAGGGCGAAATTCACTCATCAGAACAATTAATCACAGCTTTAGACCGGGGACTGGCAGAATTAGGGCGATCTCAAACGCCCACAATCAAAATTATCACCAAAACCGATACTGGGCCTAGCCGTCAACGCAACGAAGACGCCTGTAGCCCACCCAGCGGCACCCTAGTAAGCAAGCCACCCCAGCCCACAGCCTTAGCAATCGTCTGTGATGGCATCGGCGGACACGAAGGCGGCAATGTCGCATCAAATTTAGCCATTGAAACAATCCAACAGCAGGTACAGCAACTCACCAAAGTTCCCTACGACCACATAGACCCCTCGCTGCTGCTAAACGACCTAGAAAAAGCTGTGGCTATGGCTAATGACAAAATTAGCCAGCGCAATGACAGCGAAAATCGCCAAGGGCGTCAGCGTATGGGCACAACTTTAGTTATGGCACTGCCGGTAGCTCACGAAATGTACATTACCCATGTCGGTGATAGTCGTGCCTACTGGATTACCCGCCAAGGCTGTTATCAAGTTACCCTTGATGATGATGTTGCTTCCCGCGAAGTGCGCCTTGGCTATGCCATTTACCGTGAAGCTGTGCAACAAAGTTCTGCCGGTTCTCTCGTCCAAGCTTTGGGGATGGGCCCTAGCACTTCATTGCATCCCACATCTGCACGATTTATGCTCGATGAAGATGCAGTTTTTCTGCTGACATCCGATGGCTTGAGTGATTTCGATCGCGTCGAAGAGTACTGGGAAACAGAAATCTTGCCGATTTTGCTTGGAGAAGCAAACATCGTCAATGTAGCAGATAGATTAGTAGAAATCGCTAACAGCAAAAATGGACATGATAATGTCACCGTCGCTTTAGTACACTATCAAGTCCAATACTGGGAACCAGAAATCACCATCAAAGCAATCATTCCAGAAAGTTATTCTGCAAAAACCGTCGATTTGGCATCCAGAGGGGCAAATACGCCAGTTCTAACCAGCCCAAACCAAAAAACTCAGGTGATTGAGGAAAATCAACCTGCCAAAACTCGTCAATTACCTCTACAGTGGATAGTTCCGTTACTATTTGTACTAGCAGCGGGTACTGGGGGATTTATCATTCAACAACTGCGATTAAAATCCACCAGCCAGCCTCCAATAGCTTCTAATCCCACACCAACTCAAACTCCTACTGTTGCAGCCACAGAACCACCCCGAACCCTTGCTAACCTTGCTTCTGGTTGGGTAATTCAAACCACCAAGGAAATCCCGTTGGCGAATAACCAATCGCTTCCTCCTAAAAGTTTTTTACAAGTTATCGGCACTAACCCAAGCCCCAAACCTCCATCTGGAGATTTTTTAGTTCGGATGCAAGTCTGTACCCCAACTCCAGCATCTTCCCAACCACCAGCTCCATCAAAACCTGGGTTGAAACCAGGGCAAGAGGTATCGATTCAATTTTCGCAACTGAAGGGTTCTGGAGCGTCTGTTTTGCAATCAGGTGCAGCAAATACTTGTAAATCTGGTATCCAACCACCAGCGAATCAACCACCTGACACTAGTCAAACTTAGTTAAATACTCGATAAACTAGAAAAAACCTGGAATAATAACAGGTAAGAATCAGACTCAAAAACTGATAAGGTAAAAAAGTAAAAATTTTTACCTTTGAGAATTTTTATTTGAAATTATTTGTTTTTAGCTTTTAGTTTTATGAATCCATGCCATCCCTGATTTTGGCGATCGCCCGTCTCTTAAACACTGGCACTGACAACTTCGCCATTTGGGTGGTCAAGGCTCCCTATCCCAGCGGCCATGTTTTACGTGACTGTATGTGGCCTGTTGAACTCACCCAAGTCTGGCAAGAATGGCGGCAGATGTTTGCTGGCCAAAACCATTTAGTTCTTCCCCCCAACTCCACATCTCAAAATAGCAATCTATTACCGACCGATTCGATTTCATTTTCTTCAGGTCAGACCACTGGCCCTTATAGCAGCCGCCTGATGCAATACCTGGGAATGCTTTTATGGCGCTGGGTATTCGATGGACAAATCCTTGGTAGTCTAGAACGCAGCCGCGGAATTGCTATGGGTCAGCATACACGTTTGCGTTTTCGACTGGAAATTCGCGATCCCGATCTGATTGCTTTCCCTTGGGAAATTATGCAGCGCGAACCCGGTCAATCGGCTATGTCCCTTTCCCAAGATTTGCTATTTAGCCGCACTAGCAGTGAAGTTGACCCGTTACCGTATTTGCGAACTGACCAGGCTTTAAATATCCTGTTGATTTTAGGTCATGATGAGAACCTGCAACTAGAACAAGAAGCCCTGATTTTACAGCAAACTCTGACAGATACCCCAGTCGATACCAATTCCCAAAGATATGCACCAGCAACAGTAAATCAACTTATACAACCAACTCCAGAGGAGTTGATTCAAGAATTAGAAACTAAAGCATACAATGTCTTCTTTTATGCTGGACACGGTTTGCCAGATCCAGACGGTGGGCTACTGTTTTTGCGACCCGGCATGACTCTCAATGGTATAGAATTAGCCCAAGCCTTGAACCGTACAGGTGTGAAGTTAGCGGTTTTCAACGCTTGTTGGGGAGCGCAACCAGCTGTTAGCAATAATCAAGCGGTACCTGCCAGCAGTTTGGCAGAAGTATTAATTCGGCATGGCGTACCAGCGGTTTTGGGGATGCGAGATGAAATCGCCGATCGCGAAAGCCATAGTTTTATTCAAGCCTTTGCTGAAGCTTTGCGATTGTATAAGCCAATTGATGAAGCTGTGACCCAAGCAAGAAAAGAATTGTTAACACTGTATAGATTCAATCAACCTGCTTGGACTTTGCCCGTTCTCTACCTACATCCAGATTTTAATGGCGAACTGATTAAAAACCTGGATGAAGGAATTACTGAATTACCAGATACAGCCATTCCGGATGTAAGTTCTGGGCTTCCTAGTGCAAGTTTACGATCGCTCTCTTCAAAAGATAAAACTTGGTTATTGCGTTATGGAGTCACTCGTATCGGTCGCACCAAAGATAATGATATTGTCATCCCCGAACCGTCTGTTTCTAAACGTCACGCGGAAATCTTCTGCCGCAATACTTTAACTGATGCTACACTGGTGCGAACTTATTATTTACAAGATTTTTCTACCTACGGAACAACGTGGTTTTTAGGGCCTAATGGCTGGCAACAAATCCTCCGAGAGGAAGTCCCCTTGAAATCTGGTATGCAGTTAAAGTTTGGAAGTGCTAGAGGTGAGACCTGGGAGTTTATTATTGAAGACTCCTAGTACAGCTATTGCAGAATTAAATTTTCTCTTGAGTATCAATTTTAAAAATCTGTTTTTACCAAGAGAAAAATCAACTTTTTTGCGGAAATCTCTTCTGGGCGATTGTAGCTGTCAATACCACTAAATAATCGTGAGGCAAGAAAATGACTAATAAAATTAATGGTTCTGACACTTTCTATTCTTTGCAGTCTCAAGTAGATTTAGAGTTATTAGAAGCTTTACTAGAACCAGAGGATGCTAGCTATCCTTGGAATGTGGCTGACGAAGAATCAGAAGCTTATTTTCAAGAATTAGAACAACAATTCGAGAGCCAAGATTTAATCGATGAAGATCTGACTAAGCGATCGCAAGATTTTTACAACCATTTAGATACACTTTGGTCTGGTATCTCTTTTAATGAAAGCTACGAAGGGAATTCCCAACAATCAGTAGTGCTTAATCTCCAAGAAACATTACACGCTACTTTTTGTACCTGTGTTCCCCAAACATTGCTCAACACCATTGCCACTAAAGCCGCTGAAATATTTGCCCGTCAGCAATTAAGAGGCGAACAACTAGTTGAATGCGTTCAAGCTGTACTGCCAAATTGGGGAGAAGAGGATCTTTTAGTTTTAGCCCGTCCTTTTGCTTATGCGATGCGAAGCAACGAATCACATAACCCAGCATCTACAATGGCTAACCTGAACAATCGGGAATGGACAACTTTATCAGAAATAGAACAAGCAAAGGTTAGTTTGACCATCGCCTACTACGCTTTAAGTCAACTCAATAAATACCAGCCCGAACCATAACTCCAGTCTGCTATTTATTTTTTGAATAATTCCATTTTCGAGGTAGCTAGGCTTAATCTACGTGATATTGTCTTGCTTTCAACATCGATTCAGTGTTATACCAACTAGCAATTCAGAAACTTAGATCCAGCAATACTGTCCTGATTTAAATCTGTTGCCTTATTTTCGAGAATTGGTATTAGTTTTGAAGTGACGTACAAGTTAAGTAGATAGATGCTAGCCTAATTTAATAATCATACCATCTATCCCAAGATATATATTTTTACCTTCCTGAAGAATTGGACATTGGGAATCGGGCACTGGTTATTCGCCCTATCTTCCCATCTCCTCATCGCCTCATCCCCCTGATTTTTTATTTAGGGCCAAGGAATCGAGTAGCAAAATTTTGCGATCGTGTCGGTGAAAGCGCCCGTGCCTTGAGAATTGCCGCCATCAAAAAGGCGTAAGATAGCACTCCAACAACTACCAAAAGTAAAGCATTGATCGATCCAGTGGCATTCCAGAGGGCGTGGAGAGCAGAGGCACTCAGATAACCAATGGAAAGAATTTGCCAACTTCTACTGGGTTTGAGGACGGCCAAGCCGATAAAATAGCCCAAGTAGCCACTATAAGCCATGTGTCCAGCCACAGAGCCTAAAATCCGCGGAATTAGCAGTTGTAAACCCGCCAGTTGACCGGCTGCACCGATGCCCACTTGTTGCGTGACATTTTGAGTAATATCCGGCACATATTGGCCGAGAGTTTCCAACAAAGTGAAGCCCACAGCAGAAGCAGTTCCTAAGAGAATCCCATCTAGAGGTTCCCAAACACCTATGCGTTCTCGCCAAGGTGAAGACAACATTCTACCGATGGCGAATATTGTGAGTACGGGCAATGCTTTGAGTAATTCTTCCATTAACCCAGCACCAAAAAACATCCGTACCAGTAACTCTGTGAAGGTGGTAGATTCTTGGGGTGAGGGTAAGTTTCCAGGTAAGATGCCACGAAACACGAAGATAAATAAATCTAATACCGGACTGAGCAAAATCAGCGCCGTACCCAATGCCGTAGCCATTAACACCCACCACGGCTTTTGTTTCCCGCAAAGTTGGTAAACAAAATAATAGGCGGCGAAGGCAATGTAAGTGGCGACGATTACTTGATTTGCTTGGGGACGACCGACTGTAGCAAACATCAACACGACGAAGATTACAGTTAGTATTCCTGGTACGAGGTAAGCTTTACGAGTTAAATCTTTACCAGTGGAAATAATCGGAAAAAGCTGAGTGAAGCTGACAGAATCGGGCTGCTTTAATTGGGTGTGATTGTGGTAGTTGGTTGCTGAAGGCAGTGGTGCCAGTTGGTTAACTGTTGTTGCCGGGGTTTGCGAGGTCAACTCGTACTCAAAAACGTATTGCGGCCCATCAGAACCTAAAGAAATGCGATCGCCTGGGTGCAATTCTTGACATTCATACAAGCGTTGTCCATTCAAATAAGTGCCATTAGCACTATTCAAATCACAAAGCACCCAGCTAAATTTGCTATCTGGAGATAAAGACAGGGGACGAACCACCGCATGACGACGAGATACCATTCGGTACGTCATGGCATCCAAGACAACTTGGCAGCTAGGGTCGCGTCCAATTACTATCTCTTTACTGGGGGGCAGCGAGAAGCGAGATTCCGATCCCGAAGCTGCTCCATTACCAGACACTAGCCGCAGAAATGCATTATGTCTTGCGTTTTTGCCTGTCATTGAGTTAGAGTGAGTGCGTTTCTAAATTAATTCTTAAAATAATTTGGCAGCAGGACTAACCTTAGCCACATCAACAGCAGCATTGCTAAATCCACTATAGCTTTACTTACTGCTAATAAATTTAAATTTCTCGAAGCAAAATTTTAAATTTTTTCATTCATCTAATGTTAATAAGTATTTCATCCACTGAAACTTTTTCCCCAACCTGGGTTGTTAGGCAGACAAATTCAGATTCTATGGCCGAGCTACATCTTGACATCCTAGCTGTAAATTAAACGCACGGCAATTAGTTACTAAATAGTAGTTTTTACTGCATTTAGTTACGTTAACAAAATATATAATTTCCGCTGGTCTATTGTCAGTTATTTTTGCGACTAATGATTGACTAAACCGTTTTGGCACAGGAAATGGGGAGTAGTAAAATAAACTACCCCAAAGTATTGATGAAACATAGCATTCCTCAATGAGAAAGTGAAATCTTGTTCCCCAGACTGTTAACCGCCAACCCTCAACTGTTATATAAGATTTCTGGTATCTTGTCTCTAAGGTGAATTCCATTAATGAATTTACCCTAGCCGTTGGTTTCGACTCCCTTGGACTCCGCTCAGGGCAAGTCGCTCAACCAACTTCATAGTCTAGAGTTGAGCAAAGTCGAAACTCGTCAGCATTGATATTTTCTTCGCTAGAAATCACCTAAACAACTGTAGCCAGTTGGGGGTGTTCAATTTTAGTTCCAAGTACTGTGAGGAATTCTGCCAACCAACGGGGATGAGCAGGCCAAGCTGGTGCTGTTACCAAGTTACCGTCAACTATGGCCTCATCAACAGGAATATCGACATAGATACCTCCAGCACTCTTGACATCTGGGCTACAAGCAGGGTAACCAGTACATCTTTTGCCTTGTAATGTATCGGCCGCTGCCAATAACTGCAAGCCGTGGCAAATAGCAGCGATTGGCTTATTTGTTTGGGCAAAATGACGAGTAATTTCTATTACCTGCTGATTCAGACGGATATATTCTGGTGCCCTTCCTCCCGGAATTACCAAGGCATCGTAGGTTTCGGCTTTTACTTCTGCAAAGGTAGCATTTAAAGTGAAATTATGGCCGGGTTTTTCGCTGTAGGTTTGGTCTCCTTCAAAGTCGTGAACTGCTGTTCGCACTTTGTCGCCAGCTTTTTTATTGGGGCAAACTGCATGGACGGTATGTCCTACCATTTGCAGTGCCTGGAAAGGAACCATCACCTCATAGTCTTCTACATAGTCGCCAACCAGCATTAAAAGTTTCTTAGCAGGCATATTTTTGCTACCCTCAGTTATTAATTAATTATTTATCATTGGTCATTTGTAAAGCACAAATGACGATTTTAACGTCTAAATGTCCAATTTAGACAGATATCAGTTAATGCGTTTATCCGCGAATTTATCGATATATTAGAGCATTAACTTTGGCACAATGCACCTTTTGAAGGCTATGATTTAACAAAGTTTAACGCATCGTTGTATATTATTTGCTAGTTAGGAAAAGGCAAGAGAAACCATTGGCTATTGAGAATTCCCCATTACTAGCTATAATTAACGGCTGAGGTTTATTAAAGCAAATGAAATTCTGCGATCGCTCTGTTAAAGTTTTTGTTTTCATGTCCTGGGCGACTCAGTTTAATTAAGGCGAAACGCTGTAATGGCCTTAAAGATGCCCATTTTTGTTGTGTCAAGACTACTCCAATTTCTTGAGCTTTTTCCTGGACAGTGGGTGGTATGTTTTCACAATCAAGCCATGCAGGATGCCGTTCTATTGGCAATTCGGCAGCTGCTATGCCCGTGCGCTGTAAAATCAATTTTTGGATATATTTGCGGTAAGACTGAATTTCGGTTTCTATAGTGCAAGGCAATTCGACTAAAGCTTGACGCTCTGCTGTAGTCATTTGATTCCAATCAGACAATTTTAGCTTAATGCCGCAGGTATCTAATTTGCAACGCACCTGCATCGGAATACAACGCAGCGAATCAACAAAATCCGCTTCAAATTCAAAGAAATCTGCCATAAGAAAGTATTGAAAATTAGCTTATTAGAATGTTAGTTGAGTAACCGAAAATTTATGGGTGAGGGTGGGGAATAGGGAATGGTAAGTGGTAAAATACAGCACGTCTCATAGAAATGAGATATACAAGGGCGGTCAGGATGCCCAACCCACAAGGTTTATCATATTCAGATGCGTACTTGATTTACTTGTATGCTGTATTTCTTTGAATGCACAAAAGTTTGTGATGTCTTTTATGTAACGTTTTTACTTAGAAGTACTGAAACGAATTATTAAATAACTAATTGACAAGGCCAGAATAGCGATACCTAAACCAATTATATCAATTCCTGGAACTTTTTCTAAATCAAGAATAATAATTTTTCTGGCAACAGCAATTAAAGAAGTTACAATAACTAATTCAACCTGAATAACGTGTTTTCTCAAATAACCTGTGATGTTTTCTAAAATTTCTAAAGCAATTAAAATATTTAAAAATAAACCAAATATTTTATATAGTGTTGTGTTAAATTTGCCATAAGGTATTGTAAATAATTCTTTATATAGAAAAAATCCTAAATCGCCGATCGCCACTAAAATCACAACTACCATCAAAAGAGATAGAACCTTAGAAACCAGCACTTCCACATTTTCAATCATGTGCATGAAGTTCTGGTCTTTGGTAGTTGCTAAAATTGCCTTCAGTAGCCTTCTCATGTTCTGCACCCGATTCTAAAATAAAATCCTATAGAAAAATCTAGAGGATTCAAAAGATTACTTATCGATGTTTTGTAAGTTTTTTATGTACGAGATTAAAATGGGAGCTAGTAAAATTTCTTGTTCTTCAAAATTTTACTTCTTTAAATATAGTAATTGGTAATAGCCAAGAGTTGAGAGACAAAAAAAATAATAATAACTATTGACTATTGACTATTGACTAATTTACTTATTGCTGATTACCGATTCATGGTTAAGACTTATACCATTTCACGAAAATCTTGATACATTATAAATCTACCGTAGGGGCGCACAACTGTGCGTCCCTAGCAATATATTTGTATCAGCTTGAAAGTGAAGCAGTATTACACTTAGCATCTCACCGTTGTAAGGATTGGAGTTGATGATTTTTGACTGTAGTTTCCAGAGAAATTGGTATCAGCTGCACTGCACAGGCTTTTAATTCTGGTTGCAGAGAATCGGGACAAGATTCAGGGTGGGTGAGGGCGTTTGCTTCGGCATTATCCGCCCAGAGGGAACCCCAGTGCATGGGGACAAAAACTGTACCTGGCGCGATCGCTTTTGTCACTTTAGCAGGAAATTTAGCTTGGCCGCGAAGCGATCGCACTTCTACATACTGATTATCTACAATACCCAACCGAGAAGCATCACGGGGATGAATTTCGATAAACGGTTCGGGATGCATTTTGCAAATTTTTTCAATCCGCCCAGTCCGCGTTTGGGTGTGCCAATGCCCGTAAACTCTTCCAGTAGTTAACACAAAAGGATAATCATGGTTTGGTGGTTCTGCCAATCCTTTTGAGTAATATGCGCCAAATCGAGCGCGTCCGTCAGGGGTGTGGAAGCGGAGATTGGTGTAGAGTCGTTTGGAGTGAGGAGTGGGGAGTGAGGAGTTGGGAGTGGGGAGTGAGGAGTGAGGAGTGAGGAGTGAGGAGTTGGGAGTGGGGAGTGAGGAGTTAGGAGTGAGGAGTGAGGAGTTAGGAGTTGGAGATTCTAATTCATCACTCTTAACTCCTAACTCATAACTCTTTTCTGGGTGAGGCCATTGAGTCGGGCCTTGTGCTTGTAATTGCGCGTGACTGATACCGGTCATATCGCAGGGGCGATTTTTGGTGAGTTTGGCAAACTCGGCGTAAACTTCAGCGGAGTTAGCAAAGGCAAACTCTTTGCTAAAACCGAGCCTGCGTCCAACTTCAGCGAAAATTTCCCAATCTGGTTTGGCTTCTCTTGGGGGTTGGCGGAAGGCTTGACACAGAGTTACCATGCGTTCGGAGTTAGTCATCACGCCAGTTTTTTCACCCCATTGGGCTGCTGGTAGCAGAACATGGGCGTAAGCAGAAGTTTCTGTGGGATAATAGGCGTCTTGGTAGATGGTAAAAGGCGATCGCAACAATGCCTTCTTTGTGCGTTCTAAATCCGGCATACTCACAGCCGGATTAGTAGCAGCAATCCACAGTACCCCTACAGCATTATTTTCCAGTCCTGTAATCATGTCCCAAGCAGTCAAACCCGGATGGGGTGAAATTTTTCCTGGTTGGAGTCCCCAAAACTCCTCAACTTCTGCGCGATGTTGGGGATTTTTTACTAGCCGATAACCCGGTAATAAATGCGCCAAACCCCCCGCTTCCCTTCCTCCCATTGCGTTTGGCTGACCGGTAAGGGAAAAAGGGCCTGCCCCTGGTTTGCCAATTTGTCCGGTCATCAGGTGCAGGTTGATGATGGTTCTCACCTTAGCCGTTCCTTCTGATGATTGGTTGATACCCATCGACCACAACGACAATACCCGCTTTGATTGACTCCAATACCGTGCTGCTGTTTCTAAATCTTCAATACTGATGCCACATTCACGAGCTACTACTTCTGGCGGGTAGTGGCGAATTACCTCAGCATAAGCAGGAAAATTGCTGGTACAGTCTTCGATGAACATGGTATCGACGTAGTTCCAGCGCATCAACAAATGAGCGATACCGTTTAACAAGTCGATATCTGTACCGGGACGAATCGCTAAATGCAAATCTGCGGCTTCTGCGGTTGGTGTACGTCGGGGATCGACCACAATCATTTTGACTTTGCGGTTCTTTTTGTGATACTTTGCCAGCCGGTTGAAAGCGATGGGGTGACATTCAGCTGCATTAGTGCCAATTAAAAATGCACAGTCGGTTAACTCCAGGTCTTCATAACAGCAAGGAGGGCCGTCTGAGCCAAAGCTTTGAATGTATCCAGCCACAGCGCTAGACATACATAAACGGGAGTTGGCATCAAAATTATTAGTACCCAAACACCCTTTCATGAATTTCTGGGCTATGTAATAATCCTCAGTTTGAAACTGACCAGAACCATACATACATATTGCTTCTGGCCCTTGGGTGAAACGCACAGTTTGAATGCGCTTAGCGATGAGATCGAAAGCTTCATCCCAACTAACACGGCGAAACTCTCGGTCTAAAGAGTCTCGCACCATTGGGTAATGCAATCTATTCTTATCTAAAGATTCGGCGATGGTTGCACCTTTGACACAAACCATACCTTGACTGGATGGATGAGCCTTATCACCCCGTACCCGCCATATTGGATTTCCTTGGTTATCTCGATTAGTTGCTTTGCCAAGTTCTGCTGGAGGGGAAACTTCTAATCCGCAACCGACACCACAGTAAGGACAAAGGGTTTTGGTAAATTCAGTCATGGTAGTTGTATGGGAATAAGTTCACGCAGAGACGCAGAGTCGCAGAGAAGAGATGAAGAGAGGTATTGAGTGTTCGTAGAGAATTGCTCTTATTAACTCTCTGTGTCTCTGCGACTCTGCGCGATCTTTATTCTTCAGTTAACAAGATAGTAGGTGATGTTTCTGATATTTCAGTTTCATTAGCAGCAAAGGAATTTTTCGGCTCTTTGAGGAAGAAGGCACACATAAAGGCGCAAATTATCGCCGCTAAACCCATTGTGCTAAATAGTGTGGGAGCGTCGGTTAAGCTGAAAATTGTTAGGTAAACTACACCGCCAAAATTACCGTAAGCTCCAACATTACCGGCAATTTGTCCGGTGGCTTCTTTTTTAATTAAAGGTACGATACCGTAAGTTGCACCGCAGCCAGCTTGGGCAAAGTAAGCGGCAAACATTGTAACTGCGATCGCCAGCGGAATAGGCCAGTTACTATTAATAAAATGTGCCATCAAATAACCAACACCAATGCCTGCACTGATAATTGTCATCGTCCACTTACGGGAACCGAATTTATCAGAAATTAAGCCACCACTAGGACGAGAAACTAAATTGAGAAATGGATAAGTTGCGGCAATCATCCCAGCAACAACGTGTTCTAAACCAAAGGTTTTCTCAAAAAATGCTGGTAACATGGAAACCGCAGCAAGTTCTGAACCAAAGTTAGTTGTATAAGTGAATTCGAGTAATGCTATTTGACCAAATTGAAAACGTTCGGCTGGTGCGTAAGTTTTCTTGCCAATTAAAAGTTCGTGGTTGACTTGCCAAGCTTTATAACTTTGATAAAGAAATAATCCTGCTAATAATAACCAAGCCAGATACATTTGGCTCAAAGTTAAGAAGTGAATATTCTTTTGTTCCAAACGCCAAGCTAATAAACCTAAAGCGAAAATTAAACCAAAATTTGAGACAATCATCGCCCAGAAACTTTTAACGCTGGTTACTTCTAAAGCACCATTTTTCTTAGGCTTTTGATACACTTTACCAGTTGGTGTATCTTGAACGCTGTTGTAATAAATTACGCCGTAGATAGCTGCAACAATTCCGGTAAATGCGATCGCAAATCGCCAATTAGATGCACCACCAGCCAAAAAGCTTGTAGAAACTGCAATTATCGGTAAGGCAAACTCGGCACCAAAAGCCCCAAAGTTACCCCAACCGCCATAAATACCTTGAGCAATTCCCATTTCCTTCGGCTGGAACCATTCCCCTACCATCCGAATACCAACAACAAATCCAGAACCAACAATTCCCATCAGCAAACGACTGATAACTAATTGATTAAAATCTTGGGCTAACGCCGTCGCCAAACAAGGAACAGCGGCAAATATCAGCAGTATTGAATAGGTAATTCTGGGGCCAAAACGATCCAAAAGCATCCCAATAATTAACCGTGCTGGAATTGTCAAAGCCAGGTTACAAATGCCCAAAGTTTTGATTTGTTCGGGGGCTAAATGTAGTTGCTTGCCGATAGTTGTAGCGAAGGGAGCAAAATTAAACCAACAGACAAAAGTCAGAAAAAAAGCAAACCAAGTCTGATGTAAGATGCGATAGCGATCGCTGAATGAAAATAAATTTTTAAGCATTTTAATGTCCCTAATTGAAGAGGTGGGGAGTGTGAGGAGATAGGGAGACTTGTACTGAGCGGAGCCGAAGTATGGAGAGTGTAGGGAGGTGTGGGGAGAATCCCTAAGTTATCGCTGGAAGCGGAGCAAGGAAAGCTCCGCTCAAAAGTCAACAGTCAACAATCATTAACTACCAACTGCTAAAGCTTCTTGTTTGAGTTTTGCCCCAAAGTTTTTGATGAGTAAATCTTGCAATATTGGCTGTAAATCTTCACAAGGTATGCCTTTGATAATACAAGTTCCCAGATGGGCATCTTTGCCAACTTTGCCGCCCATATATATGTCAACACCTTCGAGGGTTTTACCATTTTTGCGAGTTTTAGTACCCATTAAGCCAATGTCTGCAACTTGAGGTTGTCCGCAGGAGTTGGGGCAACCAGTCCAGTGAATTCGCACGGGATGGGTGAAGGTTAACTCTTCTTCTAAGGCTTTAATCATTGCCAGGGCACGGTTTTTGGTTTCGATGAGAGCAAAGTTGCAAAATTGTGCGCCTGTGCAAGATACTAGCGATCGCGTTAAGAAACCTGGATTAATCGAAAACCTTTCTAGTAATGGCTCTGTTAAAAATGTTGCTAATCTCGATTCAGCAACGTTGGGGATAATAATATTTTGCTCCACTGTGAAACGGATTTCACCGCTACCGTAAACTTCTGCTAGGCGTGCAATTTCAAACATATCTTCGGCATACAACCGACCAACAGGAATCTGCAAGCCTACGTAATTTAATCCTGGTTGTTTTTGTTTGTATACCCCGATGTGGTCGCGCTTTTCCCAATCGATTTCGTCTTTTGGCGCTGCGGGTAACAATGATTTACCCAAGCGATTTTCCACTTCTTGGCGAAACTTTTCTAAACCCCATTCATCAATTAGCCACATCAGACGGGATTTTTGCCGATTAGCACGCGAGCCGCAATCGCGAAAGACTTCTAAAACGGCTCTACATACAGCTACCACATCTTCTGGAGCCACCCAAGCATTCAGAGGAATCGCCGCCTCACAACGTTTGGCGGAGAAAAAACCACCGACGATGATGTTAAATCCGAATATTTTTTGGTGGGAATGGACAGAAGAAAAATTTTGCTCCCCTGCTCCCCTGCTCCCCTGCTCCCCTGCCTCTTTAAATGCTGGCACGAATGCCAAATCATTAATCTCCGCGTGAACTGAATTGTCTCTTCCACCAGCGATCGCAATATTAAATTTCCGTGGTAAATTGCTAAACTCTGGGTTGCCTTCGCCTTTGTTAGTGAGCATATCTTGAATTTGCTGTACCAACTCTCGCGTGTCGTACAACTCATCTGCATCTAACCCCGCCACAGGATCTCCTGTAATATTGCGGATGTTATCCATCCCTGACTGCACGCTGGTTAAGCCAACTGCGTGAAATCTATTAAAAATATCTGGTAAATCAGAAATCCTGATTCCTCGCAATTGAATATTCTGTCTGGTAGTAATATCGGCACTACCCTCATCTCCGTAACGCTGCACTACTTCGGCTAAAACACGCATCTGAGTACTGCTGAGAATACCGTTAGGCATCCGCAACCGCATCATAAACTGACCTGGAGTAACTGGGCGAAAAAATACACCTACCCATTTGAGCCGATGATCTCGGTCTGTTTCGTCCATTGCTTCCCAACCCAAGGCGGCAAATTTTTCGATCTCACTCTTAACGGCGAGTCCATCTTTTTGAGCCTTGAATTTCTCGAACTTATTCAGGTTGGCGGTGGTAGTTGCTGTGTCTGTCATGAGGCTGACTCTCGTTGCAAGTTACTAATAAACGTCAAATAAACGTCAAAACTTGTGGTTATTACCCAATATCAATCAACCCGTAGTTCCATCAGGTGTTGTATCTACGAGGATTAGACAAGAAAAACTTAGATATGCGATTACGGCTGATTATTTATACTTCCGAAAATTCCAATGGGAAACTTAAAATCCGTGGTTTATCGGGGAAAATTTGTCGTCATTTACATTTGGGGAATTTGTCAAGGAGTTTTGGCTACTGTTCATGTAACAATTTCGATACTCATAACTTAAGGTCAGATTTCTGTTAAAATCGTATAAATTGTTACGTTTTTTTAGTAGAATTGCAGAAAATGTATGATAAATATGCATTTTTTACATCCAATTCTGTCCTAAGTAGCGCAAAGTGCTTACATCAAAGGTATTTGAGATGACTGGAGGTATTTTTAATTAATATCTAGCAATCCTATTTGACGAGTTGTCAAAATTCTTGTGAAAAGAGCTATGAAACGTCGTGATTTTATTAATTGGGTAGGTTTGGGTTGGATAGCGAGTTCTTTACCCGTAGCGATCGCAGCTTGTTCTTCCCAGACAAATTCATCAGCATCAGCCGATTGGCAAACGGTAGGCACATCAGCAGATTTAGATAAAACAGGCCAATTGTTGGCGAAAAACTCACCTGCGGGGCCTGTGTTGGTAGTCGGTACATCTAAATCTCAAAGCCTGACGGCTGTCAACCCTACTTGTACTCATGCGGGTTGTACAGTGGGATGGAAAGCTGACGCCAAAAAATTCGTCTGCCCCTGTCATGGTTCAGAATATGGGGCTGACGGTAAAGTGCAAAAAGGCCCAGCAGCAGAACCATTAAAAACTTACGCTGCCAAAATAGAAGGTAGTTCAGTTCTAGTCAAGCCAAGTTAAATAATTGGAGCATGGGGCAAGCAGAAAGTGTGGAAGGTGTGGGAGGATGGGCAAGAAATCTTTCCCCCCACACTCCCCATCTCCCCATCTCCCCATCTCCCCACCTCCCCATCTCCCCACTCCCCACTCACTTTTAAAATCGTGAACAACATCAACCAGCTTTTGATGCAAGTTCAGACAGCATATAAGGCAGCTGATTGGTCATCACTAATTCAATATTTACAACAATTAATTATAGAGACAGACATTGAACATCCAGAGATAGTTGAAAATCGAGAATATCTGCTGACATTAACACTTTCAATGTTAGAGATGGGTGATTTTCAGCAACGCTGGGAAATAACTAAGATATTAACTAACTTGGGAAATATTGCGATCCCACCACTGATTGAAATATTAAAAGATGAAGACGTAGATGAAGAATTACGTTGGTATGCAGCACGGACTTTAGGAGAATTTCAGCATCCAAATGCCATCGCAGCTTTAGTAGAATTATTGAAAAATGATGAGGATGAAGAACTCAAAGCGATCGCAGCTACAGCACTAGGAAAAATGCGTACTGTTGCTATTACTTCGCTTGCAGAACTTCTAGTAGATGAAGATACGCGGCTTTTGGCAGTGCGATCGCTTTGTTGTATTCCGCAAACAGAAATCATTGCACCACTGTTGAGTGTAGTCCAAGATCCACAACCCGCAATTCGCACTGCTGCAATTGAAGCCCTCACTAACTTTGACGATGAACGCGTACCACCAGTTTTGTTAAACGCTTTGGATGATGTAGCCGCTACAGTTAGACGTGCAGCAGTGGTTGGTTTAGGTTTTCGCCCCGACTTGCGCCAACCCTTCGATTTAGTGACGAGATTACAACCAAAGCTTTATGACATTAACCTTGATGTTTGTTGTGCGGCAGCCATTAGCCTTTCTCGTATGGGTAGTGATGAGGCCGCCAAACACTTATTTGATTTGCTGATTTCACCCCAGACACCGATAACCCTGCAATTAGAAACTATCCGCGCTTTAAGTTGGATGGGGACACAATCGAGTTTGGAATATTTACAAACAGCACTCAATCAAAGTACATCAGAAACAGTATGGCAAGAAATTGTCACGATTTTAGGGCGAGTGCAAAAGCCTGAGCTAACAAAACCAGCCGCAGAAATTTTAGTAGAAGTATTGCAATCGCAACATCCAGCGACAAAAATCGCCAATATCAAAAGTGCGATCGCTTTATCTTTAGGACAGTTAGGCAAAATCCAGGCAATTGAACCATTAATTTCACTGCTAGCTGATTCTAATGTATCGGTGAGACTACATGCGATCGCAGCACTGAAAAATCTCGATAAGGAAGCCGCACATCAAAAATTACAGCAGTTAGCAAATAACCCTGAGCTTACACCAGATTTGCAACAAGGAATCGCGATCGCTTTGGCAGAGTGGTAAATTTTTTTAAAGAGAATGGGGAGACAAGAAGAGTGATTTGTATCAGCAATTGTTTCAAAAGCAGATTCCACAGTTATGAATGTAGCTCAAGGTATTTTTCAAATAACTCTATAAGAATTATGGCTGAGTATCACGCTTTTAAAACAGAAGAGTTAGATCCAGAAACGTTGTGAAATCGCGCACAACTGCCCAATTCCGTAAAGCTTTTCAAGATTTACCCTAACAAGTTCAAAAGCAGACACGTCAGGCATATCGCCAATTTAAGCAAGATCCTGGACATCCAAGCTTACGCTTCAAAAAAGTACATCCAGAATTACCAATTTACTCTGCTCGGATTAGTAAAAGTTATCGAGCAGTTGGACAATTAGAAGGCAATACAGTCATTTGGTTTTGGGTTGGTTCACATACAGAGTATGACATGTTACTCTCTGACTTATAGCTATTGACTGATAACTGATGACTATTAACCGTCAACAATCATCAGTTAGCAGTCAACTCCTATGTCTAGAACGAATGGGTTATCCTGACCCCTTTTTATAATGATGGATCAAAAATCTTATCTAAAAATTTATATATTTCAGCAGAGAATATTTAAGTCTTTTTTGGTGAGATTTGCCGAAAAATTGGCTTTAATGCGGATATTTGACAACAAAAGCAGGAAATTCTGATTTAGACAAATGTAAATCCGATAACAAGACCTGTAACAAACCCTACTAAACTGCGGGGAAAAATCCATTAACTTAATGAAACCGATAAATGTAATGCAGGCTACATAAAAATGCGCCTAGAGCAGTTGCAAGCCTTTCTAGCGATCGCCCAAACCGGCAGCTTTCAACAAGCAGCGCGAACATGTGGTGTTACGCAATCGACAATTAGTCGCCAAATCCAAGCATTAGAAGCAGATTTGGGAATAGAACTATTTCACAGAACTAGTCATGCCAAGCTAACCCTTGCGGGTGAACGTTTGCTACCTCGTGTCCGCAAAATTTGCCAAGAATGGCAGACTGCTACAGAAGAATTAGCCGATTTAATAGCCGGAAAACAGCCAGAACTTTGCATTGCTGCGATTCATTCACTATGCGGATCTTACTTACCCCCGGTGTTACAAAAATTTTGCCACGATTATCCAGAAGTGCAATTGCGGGTGACTTCATTGGGAAGCGATCGCGCCCTGAAAGTCCTCAAGGATGGACTAGTAGATTTAGCAATTGTGATGAATAATCGCTTTTTAACTACTGGTAGAGAAATGGTAGTAGAAGTACTTTATGATGAACCTATAGAAGTTCTAACCGCAGCCAATCATCCCCTAGCCCAATATGAATTCGTTCCTTGGCCTGAGTTAATTCGTTATCCCCAAGTGGTTTTTAAAGATGGCTATGGGATGCAGCGTTTGGTACAAGATAGATTTGAGCGAATGGAAGCTACACTCCAGGCAGCTCTAGAGGTAAATACTCTAGATGCTTTCCGAGGAGTAGTGCGCCAAGGCGAACTCATAGCTTTACTACCTCAATCAGCATTAGTAGAAGCACGCCAAGACCCTACCCTAGCCATTCGTTCCCTAGCCAGCAATAGTATTGGTGGTTTACCAGATACTTCGACTTTGACTCGCCGCGTAGTAATGGTCACAACTCAAGATCGTCTGCAAATTCCTCCCATCAAGCACTTTTGGCAACTTGTGTTGGAAAATATCCCACTGCAAATTGACCAGCAGCGATCGGCTTGTTAAATTTCATTGGGCATGGGGCATTGGGCATTGGGCATGGGGCATGGGGCATTGGGCATTGGTTATTGGTTATTGTTAACTAACAAAGGACTAATGACTAATGACAAAGGACTAATGACTAATGACCAATTTTAGGGAATTCGTACAGAAAGTTGGTAGCGGTAACCACACAGGAGAAAATTTAACTCGTGCCCAAGCAGCCACCGCTACTAAAATGATGCTGCTGGGTGAAGCTACACCAGCCCAAATTGGAGCATTTTTGATTGCTCATAGAATCAAGCGTCCCACCGGGGAAGAGTTAGCGGGAATGTTGGATGCTTATGATGAACTCGGCCCAAAACTGCAACCCATAGTCTCTGAGCGGCCGGCGATGGTTTTGGGCATCCCTTACGATGGCAGAACCCGCACTGCACCAATTAGTCCGGTGACAGCTTTACTACTCGCCGCAGCCGGACAACCCGTGGTAATGCACGGCGGCGATCGCTTGCCAACTAAGTACGGTTTACCTCTGATAGATATTTGGCAGGGTTTAGGAGTCGATTGGACTGCCCTACCCCTAGCAAAAACCCAGCAAGTATTTGCACAAACGGGAATCGGCTTTATTTATCTGCCTCAGCATTTTCCCTTAACTACAAGTATTTGGGAGTACCGCGATCAACTTGGCAAACGTCCGCCCTTCGCAACAATGGAGTTAATTTGGTGTCCTTATGCTGGAGATGCTCACGTAATTGCTGGGTTTGTCCATCCGCCCACTGAAGGGATGTTTCAGACCGCCTTAGGGCTGCGTGGGGTAACAAAATTTACATTTGTGAAGGGATTAGAAGGTAGCTGTGACTTACCGCGCGATCGCACTGCGATCGTTGGCTTATCTTCATCGGTAACATCCCAAGAGATAGAACGATTGCACCTCGTACCCCGCGATTATGGCTTTACTACGAAAAACGTGCCCCTTGGAACTACTGAAGAACTGGTGGCGGATATTCGAGAGGTTTTGGCAGGTAAACCAGGGGAATTAATGCAAACTGCCTTATGGAATGGCGGATTCTACCTATGGCGGAGTGGTATTTGTCCAAATATGCCAGAGGCTTTAACTAAGGCGGAAGAATTATTCACCAGTGGTGTGGTAACAGCTAAACTCGAAGAACTACAAGCCTTGCGGTAAATTCAATGTCAGCTGCAACCGTATCCTTTAGGGCGCGAGCGACTTCTCCAAAATAGATTTTTGTTGCAACCAATCTTGACCGACTTGAATACTGATATCCGAGCCAAGGTTGCCAGTACTTTCCACACGCACTTCTCCAAATCCCAAAGTGTTGCGAATTGATTCGGCACTGTCACCATCTCCTTGTTGGGCAACGATGTGAGTTACCTCTAGAGGTTCGCCCCATGCCTTAGCTATAAAGATATTGCGATAACCAGATTTTTCCAAGGCTGTGATTAATGGTTGGAGATTAGAGCGATCGCCACCTGTACTATCTTGAATTGCTACACGTAAAGAACGGGGGTCACTCGTCTGCTGTTCTTCTTCGGATTCTAGACCAAAGTGTTGAGCCATGAGTTTGGCAATACTATTTTTGCTAGGTAACCAATAGCTAGCATCAAACTCATTCTTCTCGCTAAAGCGACCTGGTAGCATTAGCATTTGCATGTTGGAGCGATTTGTCCGCACTCCAAAACCTAATAGCGCCACTAACTCCTCAACCGTCAAGTTAGTGTCAATGTGTTCTTTCACGACATCAAGAACTTTAGGCAATTGAGCCACAGTCGCGGGGTTGAGAGTCTGATCCATTAAAGCACGCATAACCATTTGCTGGCGCTGAATCCGACCAATATCTCCAAGTTCGTCATGGCGAAAACGTAGCAATTGTAGTGCCTGCTCGCCGCCCAGATGCTGCTTCCCCGCTTTCAAATTGATGTACAAGTGCTGCGAATCATCTTGATACTTCATATCTTTGGGGACGTAGACTGTGACGCCACCCAAAGCATCGATTAGCTTTGCAACTCCCAAAACATTAATTCGGACATAGCGATCGATTCCTACGCCACCCAAGAGATTGCTGACAGTTTTAGCAGTCAAAGCTGGGCCGCCATCGACATTGGCAGCATTAATTTTTTTAACTCCATACCCTTCTATTTCTGTGCGAGTGTCTCTGGGAATGGAGAGCATAATTATTTTTTTCGTCTCTGGATCGAATTTGACCAAGAGCATCACATCAGAAAGACCATCAAAGGAGTTGACTTGGGGCAGGTATTTAAGATTTTTAGTTTCTTGAGGAGGGTTTTGGATATCTGGGGGTAGTACGCTCATGCCCATAACCAACAGATTAACCGGGCGAGTTAATTCTGAAAATCGCAACACGCCTCCAGAAATGCGATCGCCATCAAACACCGCTTCATCTTGGGGACTTAGCTGAGCTTGCTGTAAAGGCGTACTAGTCAAAGATACCGCCAGCAACGCCCCGGCTGTTGCTGACACCATTGCAATTCCACTCATACCCACCCAAAACCACAGCCAACGTCCAGATTTGGAGTTATGGGGAATTTTTTTAACGGACTTGGACGCTTTTCCCGATTGGTTTTCTTCTGCCGAACTTCTTTGAATGGTCACAGACTTCCTCACACTTACTCACTAATCAAATTCGGTAAATTTGCAAACTAAAAATATGCAGACAAATCAACCCATAATACCTAACTCTTAATTATTAGTGCTAACTTTTTTAATGTAGTGTCAACCACAACACTTATAGCAGCATTTTTTCTTCTTTTGGGTAAATCTGGAGATGTTTTACTGAAGTATGGCAATAATAAACTGGATTTGACTAGATAGTATGAAGAAATCAATTGTAATTTTTTCCAATATCAGTAAAAATACTGTTAATTTTCACCCGAAAAAATTAAGATAAGTACTTTCCAACCACCCGTTCCGCTAAAGTAGTAAACCCTGGTAAACGCCCATATTTGCCCTGTATTACACGCAAAATCAACCAAACACTCACTAAAAAATAACCTGATGTGAGAAAGCTATTAAGGATAAATAAACGTATTGTAAAAAAATCGGAAGTTGCTGCTCCGGTAGCCAATAATGAATATCCCAACAGCCAAGTGAGCGCCAAAGTAATAGACAGACGGCTAATAGCGAGTTGTTCCCGGCTACCCTGGCGGCGATAGAGAGTCCATAGAGATGGGAAAAAACCGATAATCGGAATTAAATATAAAAGTAGCTGGGTTTTGGAGATTGGAGATTGGGCATCGGGCATAGGGCAAGCCGGGAGTGTGGGAGGTGTGGGAGGTGTGGGAGGATGATGAAGAAATTTTTCCCCCCTCTCTCCCCACACTCCCCACACTTCCCCATCTGTGTTTGTCTTCTCATCTCCCCCAGTCCCCATTCCCCACTCCTCAGTCTCATTTTGTTGATAATTTTCCATTGGGCTTAGTCTAACTCCTAAACTAGAAGGATGAATAAGACTCGTATAGTTAGCGATAATAGACTGTAAAGAAAGATTTAATCTTGTTCTATTCCGCAATCAGCTGAAAATGCAGACACGTAAGCTACTCGACTGGTGGCAGACATTTACACCAATGGCGCGAATCACAGCGATCGCGTTATTCGTTCCGCTGCTAGTTCTCAATGGTTGGGCAATTTCGCTATTTTTTAATTATTTCCATTCTCTCATAGTCATTTTAGTTGGAGCCTCGGTACTAGCATTTCTGCTCAACTACCCCGTAAGCTGGATGGAGCATCAGGGCGCGAGGCGAGAGCAAGTTGCTATTTTAGTATTTCTCCTAGCTTTATCGATTTTATTGGCATTGGGTGTGACACTTTTTCCTCTAGCCCTCACCCAAGCCCAGCAACTAGTGGCTCGCTTGCCAGAGTTAATAGACTCTGGACGCTCTCAGCTAATGATTCTCAACGAAAAAGCTGAGACTTTCGGCTTACCCATCAACCTCGATGCTTTGGTAGTGCAAATTAACGATCGCGTTAAAGGACAACTACAAGCGATCGCCGGACAAGTTTTAAATCTGGCTGTAGTGACATTCACTAGTCTGCTAGATTTTCTCTTGACGATGGTTTTGACTTTTTATCTTTTACAGCATGGAGGCGAACTTTGGCAAAGTCTAGTGGACTGGCTACCTGCTAGATTTCGAGATCCGTTTTCCAAAACCGTGCGCTTGAGCTTCCAAAATTTCTTTATCACCCAGCTAATTTTATCTACCTGTATGGCTTCAGCCATGATTCCGAGTTTTTTGTGGCTGAAAGTACCCTTTGGCCTGCTGTTTGGCCTCACTATTGGCATCATGGCTCTCGTGCCCTTTGGTGGTTCTGTGGGCATCGCTCTGACTACACTATTGGTAGCGCTGCAAGATTTTTCAATGGGTGTGAAAGTTTTGATCGCAGCGGTGATAGTACAACAAATTCTCGAAAATTTAATTGCTCCCCGAATTTTAGGTAGTTTTACTGGTTTAAACCCAGTTTGGGTTTTAATTTCAGTTTTAACAGGAGCAAGAATTGGCGGACTTTTAGGTGTAATTGTCGCAGTACCCACAGCTGTTGTGATTAAGACGATTTTAAGTGCAGTGCGTCTTGGAGGGTTCAGTAGTGAAATTCAGGAAGACAACACAGGAGAAATAACTGCGTCTGTTGCACCAAACCAACCCCCGGAAACTGATGCCAAAAAAACTCTGAGCATTTCGGAAGCGACATTACCCTAGTAGGAGGACAAGGGGACAAGGAGACAAGGGGACGAGGGGACAAATGTAACTATTTAGATTTCGAGCAAGGGCGAGAATTATATGGACTGTATAACCGAGTCTTAGGAGGGTTGGTGAGTATAATCAACAACCCTTCTGTTTGGGTGATTCGGGAATAAAGAATACTCCCCTTGTCCCCTTGTCTCCCTGTCCTTTTCACTGTGGCTCAACAATTGAACCCATAAACAAAACGCTTCCCGTTTGATTATCCCTAATGGCACAAAAGAAGGGGCGATCGACAATCATACGGAATGGTTCTGGTTCTTGTCTTAAAGATGTTGCAACTATTCCTACAGAAGTAGCCGCAGCTGCTTGAGTACCTTCTTCATTCACTTCCAAAAAAGTTTTATGCTTAACTTGGCTAATGGCAAAATTTTTACCCATGCCAGAAAAATTAGCTTTCTTGCTGAAAGCCTCTTCCATACCCAAAGCTTTCAAAGTATTATTCAGCGTAACATCGTATTCGGTTTTGAAGCGGGGTAAACGAATAAACCCTTTTTGTTTGTTGAACTGAGTCATCCATTTTTCCCAGTTCTCAACATTCAAGTTTTGAGAGAAGGCATTGAGGTTAGAGTTTTGTTTGGGCAAGAAGATATAAAAACTGAGTTTACCATCTTTGCCGTAAGGTAAACTCACTGCCTGAAATTGTTCGTTTTCATAATACCTGTAATCACCCTCTTGCGACATCATGGGGTGTTGTTTTTGCCTGCCAGATGTGATGTAAAAGGGATGTTCGGCTGTTTGATTTTTATCAAATTCCTTAGTCCAATTACCTTTAAAATATATGGCATTAATCAAAAACAACACTTGTTCGGGTTCGATTTGTTGGACTATTTTATCGATTTTATCATCGGTATTATCTTTTACCCAATTGTTTATGGTACTGATGGCTGTAGGATCTTGAAAATTTAAATTGCTAACCTTGGCTTGATAAAAATTCTCTGTTCTTTGGAGAAAGTCTGGCTGAAATTTTACCTGTTGATTTGCCCAAAGGGAGTTAGCAATTTTCAGTTGCACTTTGGCATCAAGATTTTCTAAAAGCTGTTTTAATACTGCTGCATATGCAGAGTTAATTTCTGACAGATTCATTCCCTGTAATTCCAGGGTTTTTGCCATTGCTTGTTGAGTTGAACCGCTAGCGCCATTGTATGTCATTGCTAGGGCGATCGCTACACTCGAAGGTGAGATAAAAACGTTTTTTTCTCCACCATCAGTTTTATTAACTTCTGAAAAAAGCTTGAAGCCAAACTTATTATTAGATTGAACAATTTTAGTATCAGCCTTGACTGTTTTTTTTTCCAATGGAGTTTCTGGCTGGGGTAAACTAGATTGAGCGAGGGCACTTTTATTACTATCGACCTGAGAACACCCTAAGACACTGAAGAGAACAACACTTGCAGCAGCCAAAACATAACGTCTGCCAAGGCTAACCCCATAGCGTCTTTGCAGAAAATTTTCTTTCACACCAGTAAATTTTTGCCGATTCATTCTGCTACCTCACTTGCCAAAGATTGTTAATCTGTGTCTCAGGTTTGACGCAAAACCGTGTCAATGATTAACTATTGCACCTGCTGTAATAGAAGAATGGCACTGTTACAGTTTTTGTAACAGCAAACAATTGAGTCAGAGAAATTAAACACAAGTTTTAGGGTTGCTAATTCCGAATTCCTCTTTGAGGTGTTTGTGCAAAGGAACTATCAAAAATTTCGATTTTTATAAAATTGCCCAGTTATCTATAAACGTATTGTAGACTACCCAATTATAAAATTAGGTAATTCGGCAGAATTATTTACACAAGGGCAATTGACAATAGCTTTTGACTATTCCCCATTGCCTAAGTTTTATGTGAGTTGTAGGTTGCTACTTCAATTAATGGGTACACTCCACCAAGCTAAAGCATAAGGTTGAGTTGTTTCATTTAGGTTTTGACGAAACTGGACGCGGATTTTGTAATTTCCAGTAGCAGCAACGGGGCAAAAAATATGTTCTACACTATCAATTTGGCTGATTGAAGAACAAACAACACCGCCATCTTTTTGAGCATCAGCTTTTACTAAGTACAGATCGAGATTATTCAAGCCGCGATCGCGAAAATTTTCACCCACATCATACTGCTGATTTTTATTGCGATCGTTGAGTTCTACCAATCGATCCCAACTCAGAGTAATTGCTACAAAACTACCCTGTTTTAACGGTTTAGCTAGGGAATAATCAACAGCACCGCCAACATCGATTGTGCGATAGTCCCAACCAACAGAGGGCACCGCTGCTGATGGCTGCCATTGACCGGCATTAAATTGCTGATAAGCACGAAAAACATTCAAATGGCCTGCTCCCATTTGGGCATCCAAAGGAATTTTTGGATCTTTGTAAGCATCAGAAGCCAGCCAATCTTGATTTTGTTTATCAATTAATGTCCGAGTCATTCCCAAACGCAAACCATTGCCGCTATCTTGGATTTTGTCTGCTGAATTGAGCAATACAGCTTTCATCACTTGATGACGCCGAGAATCTGTACTCCAATTCGCTCGTTTTGTTCGCAACTGTCGATCGCCAAGTTCCTGCAACAAAGCAACACTAGCAGTAACCTGAGGTGCGGCAAAACTTGTCCCCGTAACCTTGTTCAACTTGCCATCTGGATTAAGTAAATTGATGTTACTACCAGGAGCAACTAAACTGATAGCCCGACGCCCACCAATATTAAACTCCCTCCCAGCTAGCCGCCCAGTTACTCCTTGATTTGCACCAGCCAGATTAGCAACATCTACTTTATTAAAAACTCCACCCCTGCGGGATGAAAAAGCGACGTTGATTCCGTTAAAATTATCTGTAGGAATGGGAATACCGCCCTTTCCTTGGTTGCCGGCGATCGCATATAAAACATCATGAACGCGACCAGACCAGTCAACACATAAAGTTAACAAAGCATTGCCGTCTAGAGTCGCCTGCGGTCGAGGATCGCGGCTCAGAGGTTCGCCAAAGCTAAAGTTAATCGCACGGACATCGCCGCTATTTTGTAGCGCTACGTGCTGTGCCGATAAGCACTCTTCTGGCTGACCCATATTTTTAGTTGAACCGACAGCAGACGAGTAAAGTCGCGCTCCCGGAGCAACTCCTGGTATGCCTTTGTCTCGACTCACCATCACACCAGCAACATTGTAAGCATGGGGGTCAACACCGCTATTAGACTTAGCTGGCCCATTGCGTAAGAACACCGCAGCTAAAGATATAGCGCGGTTTTTAGACACCGCCTTATCCCAGCCAAACATTCCCGGCCGACCGATTTCTACTTGACCAATAGCAATCTTGCGACCGATTAAATTATAAGGACTTTGATGTAGCTTGAGAGCGTCAATGCCGTTAGTTCCCAAGGGAGACTCTAAAACTGAAGCAATTACCGGCGCACTCACACACGAAGCACTCAATCCCCAAATTATCCAGGTTAGTTTTTTAGTCATTAGTTATTAGTCATTAGTTATTAGTCATTAGTCTAGAGTTAGGAGTTATTATTCTTTCTCTGCTCTGGTGTTATCTGCTCCTGTAAAAAGGCCGGGATCAAAGTTATGAGTCTTGCTCAATGCTTTGTTACAATGATTACAGACGAGGACGCTTAAAAATCCACTAGCCATGACCCAAAACCCATCTCAAAAGCCCATTGTAATTTCTCCATCTATCCTATCAGCCGATTTTAGCCGTCTGGGTGACGAAATTCGCGCTGTAGACGCGGCCGGAGCAGATTGGATTCATGTTGATGTAATGGACGGTCGTTTTGTACCTAATATTACGATAGGCCCTCTGATTGTGGAGGCGATTCGTCCAGTTACAACGAAGCCATTGGATGTCCACTTAATGATTGTGGAGCCAGAAAAGTATGTAGAAGGATTTGCTAAAGCTGGTGCTGATATTATTTCTGTACACGCAGAACATAATGCTTCCCCACATTTGCACCGCACTTTGGGACAAATTAAAGAACTTGGTAAGAAAGCTGGTGTTGTACTCAATCCTGGCACTCCTCTGGAGTTAATTGAATACGTTTTGGATCTGTGCGATTTAGTACTGATTATGAGCGTAAACCCCGGCTTTGGCGGTCAAAGCTTTATCCCCGGTGTGTTACCTAAAATCCGCAAGCTGCGCCAATTATGTGAGGAACGCGGTCTCGATCCTTGGATTGAAGTGGATGGTGGTCTAAAGGCAAATAATACATGGCAAGTTTTGGAAGCTGGAGCTAATGCGATCGTTGCTGGTTCGGCTGTGTTTAACACCAATGATTATGCACAGGCTATTACAGCAATTCGCAACAGCAAGCGTCCTACCCCAGAATTGGCCAAAGTTTAATTCATTTTTACATTGACTGTACTTTACAAAAGGTAGGTTGAGCAGATTAATTGCCCAACCTATTTTTATTGTCAATAAAAAAACTGGAAGTTATTGAAATTTTGAACTTCCAGCCATTGCAATATAAATTGAAAGTTTATAAACCATAGATAATCCAGGTTGGGAGGACTAGGATTACAATAGTCGAAAGAGAAGCGCGTAAGCCACTAGTTCTACCAGCCAAAACAACAATTTAACCGTAACTATTTCTATTTCCGTTCTTGGTGTTGATGCTAAGCGTTTGCTTTATTAACTAAAGCAACACCAACCACAATATAGAAAGCTTTATCAGCATGACTAACACCGTCTGCAACTCGGTGAAAGCTGTATAAGATTTGGTTTGGGGGAAGCCACCTCTCCAAATTCTCTTTGCTTGGACTTTCTCGGAAAAAGAACCACCATTAGTAACGGTTGGTTTATTCATCTTGGCGTAAGAATTATCTAATACATGAAATGCTGACTATTTTTATAATCAGTTTGATATATTTCATGTTGAGAACTAATGATTGATTTTATTTTTTAAATTAACTTGCTTGCCAGTCACCTCTATTTTAATTGAAGTTGTTATTTTTAGTTTACCAATCTCGTCAGTATAAATTTGCCATTTTGGCAGATTTATACTAAATGTGGTTTGATTTCTTAACTTACAGTGGATTGCAACTTTGTGAGGTACAGGTAATTCTAAAGGCGTACCGCTACGGAACCCGTTTTATGAAAGCGTCTCGTAAAGAAGCGTACAGTCGTACCCTTCAGGAACGCTAAAAGCGAACGTCCCTACTCGCATACTTCATTTACCTGAAAAACGTTGTATTTACGCAGATAGGGAATGGAGAGTACGAATCTGATAAAACCTTGTCTGTAGAGTTAGAATCAGCTTTTTCGATTTGAAGGCTAGTTCTTGAGGCAATCAAATAAAAGTCCTATATGAAAAATCTGCCATCCATTAAAAAATGGTATGGCAGTAGCTGAGAGACTTAATCAACTCTCAAGTGAAATCTATTGATGCAAAATATTTTTTCATGCAATCTCAAGTATCTCAAATAAATATTTTGAGTACTTCTTTTATTTTTCGTTGGACTGATTGATATTCTTTAATTTACTGTGCCAGTCTGCGATCCAAATTGCTACCACGGATTTCTGTTTTTTGCTTTCCAACTACTTCAAGATAAGGTATGTCTTTAATTTTGGTTAAGCAACTTGATGATACATTGCTTTGAGATCTGGAATCCTTGGATTGTTTGAGCAGTTTTATGTTTTCAGTTTGCTGTTGGTTTACTCTACTGCCTTGAGAGTTTTCTTTCAACAACCGATTATAAGTACGATATGGAATGTAATGAAGAGGATTATAACCAGCAAATCGCAGCATTAAAACACACGCCCAGGAATACTTTCCAGCCAAAATTGCTTCAACTACTTTATCAAATTGTTGAGCCTTCATTGTCTTGTCTAAGTTACTACTAATACTAGCAATGTCTTGATTCATAGTTTTTAGTTCTCTTGGGTGAAGTAAACTAGTTTGGTTGGGAGCAATTTTTGGTGTTTCAATTAAGGCTTACAAACTAGACTAGCCTTTTTGCAACTGTTTAATCGCTTGGTAAAAGTAATCGATAAACAGCGATGTTGGATGTTGATTGAGAATAAGTATTCATCAACAGACGTGTAGATAAATTTCCCAAATTATCACTGGCGATCGCTGCTTTCAAGTCTCGGCATAACTATTGGTAGATGCAGCTTTGTCCTCTTATAACTTTCTCAACCCCTAATTCAATCAATTTTGTGGGTTAAAGCTTGTATAAATTACTACTAATAAAGTTAAATCATTTCCGGGAAATTTCTAAACTTTTTAAGACTACTACAAAAAATTATTTACCTTTGGGCATTTAAAACGCCATTTGTATTTATACTATTTTTTGCGGTTAGTGTCACCTGCTATCTTAGCAGATTTATAAGTTAAATTTACTGAGCAATTTTCAATATTCATTTATGTATTGTGCAACTTTTAGCTTTGTCATATTTACTAATTAATGAGGGGTAAGACCCCTCAGACAATATGAATTTTTAACTATTATTATTGTCTAGTAACTAAATGATAATATCATTAACTATCATCTTAAACAACATCATATTTCAGGAGTAAATATAGCGCTATCTCAAAAATAGTGGGAAATTAATTAAATTATCTTTATATTTATCTTGTTAGACAAAGATTATCTTTTTGCCTAAAAAAACTGCTATGAAAGGATTACACTAAATAAAATTTATAATGTAGCAATCATTTATTAATTTATTAATAATAAAAATTATTTTTTATAAAATTAACTTTTTAGCTGCAATCAAGAATTATATTCAAATATAATTGAGTAAGATATTTTGCTATACATATACAATACAAAACCTATCTTGTTTTAAAGATAGGTTTTATATTGTTAAATATTAACTACTATAATTAATCTTAAAATTTTTATTTAATAAATATGTATTTATGGGACATCTAACTCTTGGAATAAATAAGAATATCAATACATTTATAATAGCGAAAATAAGGAATAAAAACTATAAATTAGTATAAATAGTTAATAAATATATTGTTAAATAAGATACCTCTGTTTTAAACAAGGTACCCTCTGTATGACCAATGCTGGAGAGGCGGAGGAATATGATGAATCTAGTAGGGTATTGACTAACTTGGGTTAATTTCTCTTGAAATTAGCGTTCCTACTCAATGGCTAAGATTATGTTGCTTGATTCTAAACCGTAATTTTTAGCTTCTTAACTGGGCGATGCCTGCGGTTTTTGCTAGCCTACGCAATTTTTCTCCTTGCCAGACAAATAGATCGGAAATTTCTTGCCAATAAGCTATCTACGGGTTATGATATGAGTCCGGCTCATTAAGCTTGCCTAAACTACTAGCACCTCATATCCCAAAGTTTGGGCTACTTCTCCTAAAACCGAAAGAAAACCCCTGTGCGGTTTATCCGCCCAAAGTAACGCAAAGTCTAAACGTCTTGGCGTTTATGTTTGGAATATTGCCAGCTTTATTGGAAAAACAGCCTGGACAGTGTTAGCAATATTTATCGCTAAAGCTAGTAATATTTGCATTTTTTGAAACGTAGTCTTGAATTCTCACTCCTTTAACTCTTACCATTACTGAAATTTTCCTTCCCTTCCGGAAACACTCGGAAAATAAAATCACAAATATAGACTCTGGCTTTTTACGCTATGCGGAAAAACTAGGGAGTGGATAGAGACGCGATTAACGCTTGTCTGTACGGAGTCGGGAAAATCCCTACAGGATATTGTTGGCGAATCAGGCGTCACACCCTACATTCACGCTTTTTCGCTATCCAACAGATGTAGAGACGTTGCAATGCAACGCCTCTACCAACGATTTTGTGGGTAAACGAGGGGTCTTACCTTCATTCACCAACTGTATTCTACAAGGATAGGACTTACGCAAAAGCTCTCTGAAACTCTTATAACTTCGTGCCCTACCCTGCGGGAAGCCACTTCTCTACGAGACGCTGCGCGAACGCGTCTATGCGTTCTTTGCGGTAGCCTGCGGCAAGCCCTTCGGGTTCGGTAGTTGCTTCAAGTCGGGAAACCCGCCCAATGCACTACCTCACCGCTGTGCGTCTACGTTTTTTCATAATTTTGCGTAAGTCCTAAAGGAGAGAGGTTTTGCAGATAACACTGAAAAGTTAGCCATTTCTCCAGGTAAGGGGAGAGTATATTTGCGAAGTCAATTAATCAGTAAATAAATTCCCCAGATTGCCATTGGGCGCAGGTAAGTGCAGGCGCGAAAAGTACCCGCTGCGGTGATGGCTTCAGGGGTGCGAAATTGTAGTCCATTGTCGTAAATTTGCTGCACTACAGCTTCAGTCAGCTTAAATGCTTCATCTTTCATTCCCATCTGCACAAGAAAAGCAGCTAAGCCAAAGTTTATTCCTGTCCAGACTTCCAAAGGATGAGTCGCTTTGGGGTTCTCTGGCGAACCATCGGGACGAACGCCGTTAGCAGCACCAAATTTCCCATCACAGAATTTCAAAAAGCAGGCATCATAAACAGTTCTCAACGCACAGAGGGCGCGATCGCTCGGTACAATATCTGGTAGCCCTAGCAATCGCGCGTAGAACTGTCCGCACAATTGATCTGCCATCACCACATCAGAACCACTTTCACTATCCAACCGATAATACTGCCCATTCCAAAGCTTTTCTTGGTAGATTGGGCGGGATTGTTCTAACCAAGCTTCATAGGTGGATTTTTGAAATTCCAAGTCGTTGCGATCGCCAAGGTTGTGATTTAATAAAACTTGGCTAATGGCGATCGCAGCTTCTAGCGCCGCTAACCACAACCCGCCACAATAGGCGCTGACGCCTTGCAACCGCCAGTCATCAAATGTTTGATCGGGCGCACCAGAATTTTCGGGAATACCATCGCCATCTAGGTCAAAAGTTTTCAAGTAGTCGAGAGTCTTAACAACTGCATCCCAACAGTCTGCCAAGAATTCCACATCCTCAGCACCCGCGAACAGAAAATCTCGGTATACTTGCAAGACAAAATCGCTACCTAAATCTTTCCATAAATTGCAGTCTTGATAGCTGGTGTAGTTAGTCTTCTCCCAAACGTGTTCGTTAGGTGCGCCTAAATCGTGGGGTGTTGCGCCAACGGCTTTACGAACTGCAAGCGGGCTTTCTGCCTTGATTGTCATGTAATAGCCAATGATTCGGGGAGTGTCATCACCTTGGGGAATTGCCCGTGCAAATGCCCGTATCACTGATTTTTCTAATTCTGGAAACAGCATCAACAAAGCAAAAGAACCATACAACCGCACATCTAGACTTTCATACCAGCGATAATCTAAGCACTCCAGTACCGCAAACTGCCCGATGGGGTCAAGTTTTGATGCTGCACTCCAGAGAGTACCGCCACAGGTGAGGTCGTAAAGCTCATTAAATAAAGCCATTTTAAACCAAGAAGGCAAATCTTTTCGGTCGAGAATGGGTTGTTGCCAACTTTGAATTTGCGATCGCCAAGTTTGGTATTGTTGTAAAGCGGTAGATGCGATCGCCCAAGCATGACTACCATCTTTACCAAAAAAGTCTGTGTATCTGCGATAATAATTTATTCCGGCGGCAAATTCTGTAATCGGCAAATCCCAAGCCAGAACAAACGGGATTTCTAGAGTTTCGCCTGGTTGGAGAGTAAAACGAAGTGCGATCGCAGCTGCTAGTTGTGTGTTTTCTGCTGCTGGAGTTGTGTCTTGATAATTAGGTAAAGAACCATCACGAGCAAAGGTTTGCCATACATCTTCACCCGTACCAATGGAATTCCAGCGCGTGTGATAAAATACTTCTACTCCTGGATGCTTCAAAGTTGCAATACACCAGGTTCCACCCCCTTCTTCCAATGGTTTGTCGCTATCAACCCGACCTAAAAGACAACCAAAGTATTCTGAATTTTCTATTATCTGATTGTAATTTCCTTGACTTTCACCCCACCGTGGTTGGTATTCATAAACTGGGCTACCATCATCGCGCACCTGCACTTGAGGAGATTTGAGGGCATTAGTAAACCAACTCACCATATTTTCCCAGGTGAACATGATGCCCAGAGTAATAGGTGCATTTGTGGGGTTGTGAGCATTCCAATGGAACACCGCCACAGGGTAACTAGTTTCT
Organism: Nostoc sp. DSM 114161; assembly: GCF_052692665.1. Classification (NCBI taxonomy): domain Bacteria; kingdom Bacillati; phylum Cyanobacteriota; class Cyanophyceae; order Nostocales; family Nostocaceae; genus Nostoc; species Nostoc sp. DSM 114161. The sequence goes on along the minus strand of NZ_CP195141.1, from coordinate 8,312,067 downwards.
TGGTAATTGCCTGCCCATACAGGGGAAAACTGTTCGCAAGTCAACTGTGTTTGAAAAACATTTTCATACACAAACCAGCTACGGGGATACAGGGCATGATATTCGCCAGTTTGCTGTCGTTCGATGGAGTTAAGTTCTACACTGCTCCCTTGCTCCCCTGCTCCCTTGCTGCCTGGATACCACTGCCATGCTTTGAGACTACCATCCTCAGGTGCTTGGGTAGACAAAGCATAAGCTTGGGTAGATGTACCATTGGACTCAAATACACTAAATTGACAGGCAGGCGCGTTTTTGAAGATATGCTCGCCGCCATCAATGTGCCATAGATTAAAGTCTCCCCGTGAAGAACGACCTATGCAACCTGCACCAAAGCCACCTAATGGCGCACCATGCCAAGGCCCATCATCAAGATTACTTGCGTAACGGACAGTATAAGGTTTATCCCAACCTAAACCGATGGGACGATTCCAAGTGCAAGCGGGAATTTTCGGGGAGTATTGATTTGTCATCGCCTGATGTCACTGCGTGGAGTTACGTCCATGAAGACTAGCGCGATGTACGGTTTTTATCAAGTAGCAAAGTGGTGGGTATGGGGCATGGGGCAAGCAGGAAGTGTAGGAGGGGTGGGAGGTGTGGGAGGATAGAGAAGAAATATTTCCCCCCTCTCTCCCCACACTTCCTTGTCTCCCTTGTCCCCTTGTCCCCTTGTCCCCTTGTCTCCAGTCCCACTTTCCCTATTAGTGCATTTCGTCGTATTCTGGGGCTTCAACTCGTCTTGGATCTAGACGAGAAGCAGGCAGAAACTCAGCACGGCGTACTGGAACCAACGGTGGCGTAGGGCCTTGATAAGGGTGAATCACTTGTACGGTACGGGTTGGGCGCTGCCGTGGTGAGAATAAAGCCAACACCCCGGCGACGACAACACCACCGCCAATGGTGAGAGCTGCGCCTCCCACTGCCCACAGCATGGGTGAAGACCACCAGGGACTTTGTGGCTGGAATGCTGCTACTTTTTGTTGGTTATTCTGCTGAGCTAATTGCCACTGCTGCTGAGTATTGAAATTTTGGACTTGACCTTGGAGTTGTTGGTTAACCAACTTCAGCTGTTCGTTGTCCTTTTTCAAACTCTCCATCTGCATGTTCAGCTTTTCCATTTCTAGGCGCTGGTCGGAATTGGGAGCAGTTGGTGGCTGATTGGGATAAATTGGTTGTGGTTGCCCGTAATACCCTCCTGGGTATTGTACTTGTGGCGGCATAACCTGGGGCGCTACCACAGTATTCGGCATTTGCGGAGCAACAGCGAAGTTAGGTTGTATATTTGTTCCTTTGAGTAATACCAGAGCCGCTAGCCCAGCTACAGCAACCCCACCGATAAATGCCATACTTTCACTCATCGCCTTTGCCCCTCAACTGCAATGTAACTATAACCATCTGTGAATGACTCACTCTCACACTCATAAATTTTGACCACTTCACATAATACTCAGACTATAAGCGACTGTATCAGCTAGTTTTTTTACATCTTGATATCTGATGTTAATATTCAAGACTAGAACAGTCAAATTGTCTACTAAACTTAGGATAAAAAAACTACGCTGTTACACTTTTTTAATCTACTTTTTCGCTCTCATCAACATGAGTATTTCTACTGTTACGCGGTCTTGATGGCTGCTTTGAGACTTTGGCAAAATTGGGCGATCGCATTTAGTCCCTGTTCTGGCGTGCCTTCTCCTAACCGCTTCACAAAGGCACTGCCCACAATTGCTGCATCTGCGCCCCATTCTCTTACCTGACGGGCTTGGGCAGGATCGGAAATGCCAAAACCGACACCAATAGGTTTATCAGTAACATTACGAATTTCTTTGAGTAAATCTGAGACTCGCGTTTGGATTTGCGATCGCATCCCTGTCACGCCTGTGACGCTGACTAAATAAATAAATCCTTGGGAAGACTGGGCGATGGCTTGTATCCGTTCGGCGGAACTGGTGGGAGCTACCAATAAGGTGACATCAATTCCCATTTCACCAGCTGGTTGTAACAGACCCGCAGCTTCTTCTAAGGGTAAATCAGGCACTACCAATCCTGCTACACCAGCGGCAGCAATTTCCTGGAGAAATTTTTCAATGCCACGGTGCAAAATTGGGTTGTAATAAATAAACAGGACAATGGGCGATCGCATTTTTGGTGTAGTAGCTTGCAGCATTTCCAGCACTTGCTCAAATTTCGTTCCCCTTTGCAAAGCACGGGTAGCAGCTGCTTGAATGACTGGCCCATCCGCTAGAGGATCGGAGTATGGTACGCCCAGTTCAATGATATCTGCCCCATTGCGATCAAGGATTTGCAACGCTGCTGCTGTTGTTTCTAAATCTGGGTCGCCAGCGGTGATAAAAGGAATTAAAGCACACTCATGATTGTGCTTTAGGGTTTCAAAGCAATCAGAAATTGCAGTCATTGGTCATTAGTCATTAGTCATTGGTCATTGGTCATTAGTCATTGGTCATTGGTCATTGGTTATTTGCAAAGGACAAACGACAAATGACGAAGAACAAATAACAACTGACCAATGATCACTTTACACCTGAGACTGCTCTTCTTGTTCTATCTCGGCTTGAATTCGTGCTAGTTCTTCGGGAGTTAGTTCTTCCAAACGCTTTTGCAGAAATTCTTGCTCGTACTGTTCCCGCTGTTGGTGGTAGGTCATTTTTTGTCCCACCGCACGGAAAAAATAGGTAGCTAACCAGCCAACTAACACAGCTACTAGTAAGATTTGGCTCCATATACCAGCTTGCTGATTATCGAAGCCGGCTAGCTGTAATCCTACATACGCCAAGCCGCCGGCAATAAAAATGCCTAAGCCAATTCCAATAGCGTCAATCCGTCGCATGAGAGTTATGACCTACCAATTTCGTTAAACTTCAATTTGTCGCGGCCGGGGTCGAAAATTTGCAAACGGCGATAAAACTAACAAACCCGGAAAGAAGAAGAACACCAAAAAGTACATAAACACACGCTCGATGGAGCTAGCCACGTACCAACGCTGCTTCAGGTAGAGCAAAACAGCGATCGGGATTACTAGAAGGTAAGCTCCAGCCAAAATCAGATACAGCAGGGCGACGATCATAACTTTTTTGTCTAAGCATCTATTTCTCATCATAGGGCGAAGAGCGAGACTCAGGGAAGTAGAGTCATGATGCTTTCAAGAAATAGAGGGGAGATGGGGGGCAGGGGAAAAGGTTAAAGGGAAAAGGGAAAAGGAATAAATTTAATCTTTACCCATTTCCCCATACCTGTTTGCCCTATGCCCTACTCAGCACTCAAAGTATTTTGAGAAAAACCGCTAGGAAAATTGACATGTGTCCAGTATGTGATGCTATGATAAATAGCCCAGTAGCAAATCAGTGCTATTGTCAGACAAGAGAGAAAATTTTTATCCAAATTGGTTAGGAAAAATAAAAAACTTCCATTGGAAAAAATATTTTCAATCTAGTTGGACAAATGACACAATTGATGGTGGAATAGATGAGGGGGTATTTGCTGCCTCTACAAAATAAATAGTTACCGAACACCTGCGGGGGTGTGGCGGAATGGTAGACGCTACGGACTTAGATAACTGAGCCTTGAAGGAGAAATCCCTCAAGTGGAAGCTCTCAAACTCAGGGAAACCTAAATCTGGTAACAGACATGGCAATCCTGAGCCAAGCCCGAAAATTTGAGATTTGCGATTTGAGATTTAAGATTAGTCTTCAATCCAAAGTCAAAAATTCAGGGAAGGTGCAGAGACCCGACGGGAGCTACCCTAACGTAAAGTCGAGGGTAAAGGGAGAGTCCAATTCTCAAAACTTGAAGTGGCTGTTGCAATCAAGTAGCAGTGAAAACTGCGGGAGAATGAAAATCCGTTGACCGTAAAAGGTCGTGTGGGTTCAAGTCCCTCCACCCCCATTAAATTTAGACTTATCAGTTGCTGGAAACTGTGTGACTTTACCCATAACTTTGCCGCAACGGCAAGCTTATGCTTCCAATAAAGGGTGGCACGGTTATGGTTCAAAACAAATTTGTCTTCGCGCTGCCTTTAAAGCAGCGCGAACTTTTTTGTCGCGAAAACATCCTGGTTTAGCCAACAGTTTTGAAATAGCTGCCTTACTACTGGACTTTAGACTAAATAGACTTCTTGCAGAAGTCGGGAAAAGGGGAAGGGGAAAAGGGTTTGGTATTTTCCCTTTCCCCTTTAACATGAGTCCCTTTTCCCACAAGAGTGCAAAAAGCAATTGATTGCAAGAGGTCTAATGAAGAGCGATCGTAGATGGCGTAGAGGCGCAAGCGGCAAGTCGAGTGACATCGCTTACGATTACTGCTTAGTGTTACGATTGCTGAGTCCAAATTTAGTTACATATACAAAAAAAGTTGTTTGAGCTATTAGAATTCCGAGCGCTGTACCAAAGAATGCTGCCTGAGCTTGAAAAATTACAAGCTCATGAAGGTTTCGGGGTTCAGGCCCGAATTCTAGATGGAATTGCCATCTTGCTGCTTGTGGATTGGTAAGAAAACTCAGAAATAGACTTAGAATATAGCCAAGAACCGTAAATACTAAAGCTGTAGGAATAGTCAGCTTTAAGTTTTGAAAGAGTAACGAGCGCATGGATAAAATTGTTTAACTTTAAAGTTTTTACAACTATTCTGAAGTTACACAATTATGAATTAATTACCAATTAGGAATTAGTAATTATTTAGATAGTGCCTGAATTTTCCCCTGGTAAGCAGTTGCGGAAAAAGTAGCGCCATAGATACATTGCTTTACCACTAGCAATCTAATCCGATGCAAAGCCGTAGCATAAAGTCAAACCTCTACTTTTTAATCTATAAAAAAAACGAGTCATATTTAAATAACTTGTTTTTCATAAGTTTGTGCTATTAACCAGCTTAAAAAGCGACTTTACAAGTTCTCCCGTTTTTGGGCTATGGTGTACCCAAGCCTTGAAATTCCACTTAAAACTTGGTTTCGTTGCCCTAACCCTAAAATTAGTGGGATAAATGGAGTTTACAATTGCCCAAAATTTAGGTATTTATGGCGTTGGAAGGGTTGGAAACTTTGTGGCCTATACTTGTGTATAAGTTAGCTTTTTATGAGGTTGAAAATCAGATGACAGCGCCTCAACCAACAGTCTTTACAAATTCTCATCTTTACGACAAAGATTTTTATTTGTGGATAGAGACAACAGCTAAACAATTAAAAGAAGGCAGATTTTCTGAGGTTGATTTAGAAAATCTGATCGAAGAAATTGAATGTATGGGGAGAAGTGAAAAACACGCACTTGAGAGTAATTTAGTTGTTCTATTAATACATCTACTAAAATATAAATATCAGCCAGAAAAACGCTCTAATAGCTGGAACGCAACTATTAGAGAACATCGACGGAGATTGAGAATAACTTTTAAAGATAGTCCTAGTTTAAAACCGTATTTTCAGGAAGTTCTGCCAGAGTGTTATCAAGATGTAAGAAAGCAAGCGAGTGATGAAACCGATTTATCACTTGATACTTTTCCTGTAGAGTGTCCGTTTACTGGAGATGAGTGTTTAGATGAAGAGTTTTTACCTGATTAGTTAAGTTCTCATTTGGTAAGATCGCAGCAGAATTAGTGAGTTCTTGGAGTCAGAATTGATAATTAAAACAGGCTTTAAGCTTAATCCAAAATCCAAAATTCTGCTGACTGAAAACCTATCACTAGGCAAGGCGTTCGTGTAACCAAGCGAACGCAGCACCAACGGTTTCAGCTAGAATACTAATGAGGCGATATAGAGCGATCGCACTAAAGACTAAGGCCGCTGGAAACTGGTGTCGCAAAAGTTCGTAAGCAGTCGCTTCAAACACACCCAACCCACCAGGCGCACCCGGAATCACTAAGCCGAGTAACCAAGCGCAACTAAAAGCCCCTAGCAATAAAGGAATTTGACTCCAATTAAGAGAATTGAGTGCAAAGACAGTTAAAATAAACCCGACGCCACGCAAACATAAAAAGCCCAATTCCCCTAATAAAGGTCGCAGGGGATAGCGTTTAAGAGTTAAAACGGCACTTTGCTGAGTATTAAGATCGGATTTTTTTGCCTTGAGTTTGTATAAAAAGCGAATGGCTGGATTTAAAAACCGGGGATGAACTGCACAAAGTACCACAGCTAAACTCAGCAATTGTAAGATTTGTACCGTTAAATTAGTATTTTTTGCATCAAATTGACTACTGAATAAAATAATCAGGATTAAAGCAGCCGTCGCCATAAGCAGCGGTTCCAACAAAACGCTTAAGGTGGCTGCACCAGCAGAAACGTTGGCATTTCTGGCGGCGAGAATTCGTCCGTAATAATGCCAGATATTACCTGGTAAATACTTAGCAATATTAGTTTTTAGGTAAACTTGGATGAATTGGGAAGATGGCACAGGTTGATTTAACTCTTGCAAAACCCAAGTCCAAACCCAGCCAGCCCAGGTATGTGCCATTAAAGTGACGACTGTAGCGATCGCCATAATCCCCCATCCTACCCCATCAATGCGGATAGCAGTCACTTGAATCCAATTATCCTTCAGGGCTTTCCCTAAAAAAAATATTGTTCCGCCTAAAATTATCCAACGTAAAAATTGCTTCATGAAATTAGTAATTTAACGGTTAGAAGAACAAGGGGCAAGTACCTCAAATCTTACTATATATATCAACTACATATTCAAAGATTTAAAATTATGAAAAAGTTAAATGTAACAATTATTACTTAAATACTATTATATTATTTGATATCTCTCTAGAGTTAGATAAAAATATTGTTTTTGTACTAATAGAAATGTGGCCTGCGCTAGAGGTAAAAGTTGTTTTATTCTTCCTATCTTTGAATAGAGGTTATTCAAAAATTAACCAACTAAACAACCAGAATAACTTACTGAATAATACAAATGATTCAGCTAAGGCTTCAGCTTATTAATAGTTTGGTAAGGAGGACTAAGTGAACGCTGTAATAGCTTTTTTTAAAAAACTACGGCTGCGCCAAACTCTAACAATTTTTCTTGCAGGATTATTGTTAATAGTTAGCACTGCTTGTAGTACAGGAAATGCTCAAGGCGCAAATCCGCAAAATCCTGCTGTGCAAGCTGGTGGAGCCAACAATCCTTATAAGAATGGTGGAGACAAATACACTAGATCGTCCGCCGATTCCAAAACGAGCGCAAAAACTAATTACGGACGCGACCAAGCTAGCCTAGAGCCAAGCTTACTATTGATTGCTACAAATGTTGGAAATAGAGATTCTGAGATACTTTATCCAGGTGCTGAAACACCAGTAGGTCGAATCAAGAAAGAAGCAGAACTACCACTTATCACAGAAGAGAATTTCCAACAACCCGAACCGGGTGGTTTGATTCAAAACGAATCCAGTGTAGGAAGTCGCGTTAAAGAACGCCTTGGAACTGTGAAAGAAACTGTTGAAGAAGCTTCCGGTTTTTTGAAAGACAAGGGAAGTGAAGCAAGTGCTAGACCAGAATTACAAAAAAATCCAGCAAGAGGCAAATAGAAATTTTATTTTGTCTCAATAGTTGAGATTTTAAATGGTTTTCAATACCATATTGTTTGAAGTTTAAATTAGTGACAAAAATGCAAGGAGTAGAAGTATGAAACAACTAGGTACTTGGTTGAAAAATATTCGTCCGTTGAAAGTTTTAGCTGCTTTTTTAGTAGGAATATTCTTGTTTGTTACACAGGCCTGTGCTGCGCCGGGAGTAGCAACAGAACCACCACAGCCTGATGCTCAAACACCTCAATCAAATAATTACGTCAAACGCTACGATCCCACAAAAGATTATCCTCTCTCTGCACCCACTGGCGGGATGAATAACTTCAGTGATGTAGATCCCAGAGCGGGATTAGGTGAAAAGGCAGCTAATGACAGAGCTGATGCACTGGCGAAAAACGCTCAAAAAAATATTGAGCAAAAGAGTGTTGACTCTCGCGAACAATATGTCCGGAATTACCAACAAGGTACACCATTAGGTGAAAGAGTAAAAAACTTGGGTGAAGATGTTGGTAGTTCTGCTGGAGAATTAGGGGAAGGTTTCGCTAAGGGGACTCAACGCGGAATTGAAAACCTCAAGGGAAATACCCAGAATGCAGCTAAAGATTTGACGAAAAATGCTCAACGTGCTGGCGAAGATGCTAGTAACAACGTTCAACGCACTGCTGAAGATGCAGCTAACGCAGTGAATAGAACTGTCAAAAACATTGATTGAAATTAGTCGTTAGACTGGCGGCGAAAATCCAGTTTAACAAGCAACAATAAACGCACCACTCGTCAAAATTCAGGATGAATTATGGCGAGTTTTTATTTCATAAATAGAATTTAGGAGTCAAAATTTACGAGCCAGAATATAAAGTTTTCTCCTAACTTATACTGCCTATTCCCTTAGGTTTATTAGACCTGCCTTGAAAATAGAGACTGGGGACTGGGAAAACCAAGATATTTTCATTGTTCCTTGTGCGTGCAACTCATGGAGTCTCTTGCAAAAATCCTTGAATCACCCCTCCCCAACCTCCCCTTGTGAAGGGGAGGGGGCAAGATTACAAGTTTCCCTCTTTATAAGGGGGGATAAAGGGGGGTCTATTCGACTTATGCAAGAGGTTTATTAATTGCTAAACGAGGTTAGTTTTGATTTTCTAAATACCAATGCTGTAACGCTAGCCGTTGAATTTCCCGCCAGGGAATATTATGTTTTCGGGCTAATTCTGCACAGTCTTCATATTCTGGCTGCACATTAGCAATAACTTTTTCTGACGATCGCCCTTTCCATGCCACTTTAACGCGCACTTTGCCATATTCAGTTTCTACTTGTTGAATTTCTCGTTCTAAAATGGCGCGTTGCTGATGAGTTCGTCGAATACCTAATGTTGTGGTTTCGCGGAATATAACGGCTTCACAACTGAGTAAATTTTCTGGATGACAGATAACAGTCAGCAAAATTCCTGGACGCGATTTTTTCATCGCGATCGCTTGGGTAAAAACATCCAGCGCACCAGCCGCAAACAAAGCCTCAAACACATAGCCAATGGCTTGAGGATTTAAATCGTCAATTTGGGTTTCTAATACCGATATGGTTTCTAGATTTGAGCTAGTTTCACCAGAATCACGGAAATCTGACTTTAAAATTGCGCTTTCGCCCAGCCAGAGGCGTAAAATATTGGGGATGGGTAAATTTATGGTTCCTGCTCCCAATCCTACCTTCTTGATAGCGATGGGGGGCGGCGAACCAAATTCTCTGGCTAAAGTAGTGGCGATCGCGCCACCAGTCGGCGTCACCAGTTCTCGTTCAATACCGTTGCTATAAACCGGACAATCCCGCATTTCCCACAGCTTTAATACCGCTGGTACTGGTACAGCCATTTGACCATGCGCCGCCCTCACAGTGCCGCCGCCAGTCGGGAAAGCCGAGCAGTATAGTAAAGGCAATCCTGCTTCATTGCTCTCAATCCCTAACCAATCCAACCCCAAGCAAGTACCCACAATATCTACAATGGCATCTACAGCACCTACCTCATGAAAATGAACTTTTTCAGGAGAAATGCCATGCACCGCCCCTTCTGCTACAGCTAGCTGCCGGAATACCGCCAAACTCCAAGCTTCTGCCCGTGGCGGCAACCCTGCTTTGAGAATCATCTGCTCTATTTCTGGCAGGTGGCGTCCGTGATGATGAGTGTGTTCGCGATCGTGGTGGTGATGATGGTCTACTAAATCCACATGAACTTTAGTTGCCTGCTGACCATTCCGTTGCACAAGTTCTGCCCTTAACTTATATTCGCGTTCAATTCCCAACCCATTAAGTTTTTCAATTAAATACTCCACAGGAACACCCAAACTGACCAAAGCACCCAAGCACATATCACCGGAAATTCCTGTCGGACATTGAAGATAAGCGATTTTATTCATAGTTATTAGTCATTAGTTATTAGTCATTAGTCATCAGTCATCAGTTATTAGTCAGTTGTTATTTCTCCCCCTGCTCCCCTGCCCCTCTGCCCCCTGCCCCTAATCCCCCACCTATGGCAAAAATCTTCCCAGTTCATCCGGATAATCCTCAAATTCGCCGAATAGAGGAAATAAAGTCAGCGCTCTCTAGTGGTGCTGTCATGCTTTACCCTACTGATACAGTCTATGCGATCGGTTGTGATTTGAATGCCAAGTCGGCGGTAGAACGAGTGCGGCAAATTAAGCAGCTAGCAAATGATAAACCACTGACATTTTTATGTCCCTCGCTTTCAAATGTGGCGACTTATGCCTTCGTAAGTGACACAGCCTATCGGATTATGAAGCGCCTAATTCCTGGTACATACACGTTTTTGCTACCAGCGACTAAGTTAGTACCGCGATTGGTGCAAAGTCCCAAGCGGAAAACTACAGGAATTAGAGTCCCAAACCATACTGTCTGTTTGGCTCTGCTGGAAGCTTTGGGCAATCCGATTATCTCAACTTCCGCACACGTGCCACCAGATGAAGGAAATAATGGCTTGGTTCACATAGATCCAGAGACTATTCGATCGCGGGTAGAGCTATTTGACCGTTTGGACAAATTCGTAGACATAATTGTAGATGCTGGTGATGAACCTAAGTACGAAGTGTCTACAATTTTGGATTTAACGGGAGACGAAGCAGTAATGATACGGAGGGGTTTAGGTTGGGAAGCAGCGGCAGCATGGGTATAAGGATTAAATTTCACCAGCGCACTTATTGGTTTCGGAAATTGTGATTTAAATGACTCCAGTTTAGAAATTGTCATAATTAAAGGCGATGTCTACGACGGGCTGCGCCTACGCAGTGAATATAACAGGATGGTGGCAACACTCGCTAGAGCAAGGCATTTAACAACTTTGAAGAAATGCTGCGTATCCATTTATTAGCCTCAACGTGGTGATTTGTGGAAGAACCTACACATTGCCATAGCTACAACTCTTTCGTATTTCCTACAGTTTTAAATATGAGCTTTAGATGTGAGCATTACATGGGGCAAGTCTTGATGGATGAATGCCCAAAGATTCTCCAACCAAGACTAGCCTCGATCGCTGTGTCTGCGTTGTAATTACGGTGCAATACTACTCCCTGGAAAAGTCATGAAAGCTAATGTCGCCAATCTACCAAACTCTACAGCAGTTTTTAACAACCATGTTTCTGGCGAAGAATTGCCAGCTAGCAGCAGTGACACCTTAGTTCAATTGCTGTGTGAAGAAATGCAAGGGCAAGTCAAAGCAGCGCCCAGGTGCGTACAAGCTTTAGCAAAGCGCATCGCGAAGGAAGTAGAACGCATTTGCGATAAAAGCTCCCGCATCCAAACATCTGGACAAATCCAGTCTTGGCAGATGACGTTGGCAAGACATCGGATGCAAAAGTGCTTGCGTTACTACCAACTAGGTTCAAAACAAGGACGGGTGGAATTACATAGCAATTTGGGCGCGATGGTTTACCGCCATGTAACTATATCCGGCTCTGAGTTGGGTTTTGACGCTCGTTACAGCTTAATTGAAGATTTTTTACAAGCATTTTATATTGAAGCGATTAAAGCTTTCCGCCGCGAAAACGAATTACCTGAGGATCACACGCCGCGTACTCAGCTGCAATTAGCTGAATATATGGCATTTACAGAACAGTACGCCAAACGTCGCATCAATTTACCTGGCGGTGCAAATCAGCAATTAATTATTTTGCGGGCGCAGGGTTTTGCTCGTCGTCAGCCCCAAGAAACTACTGTGGATATTGAAATGGCGGTGGAGTCTGCTAAGGGTGAAGAAGCAGAATCTTACCAACGCAATTCGGCGGTACAACAACTGCGATCGCAAATGATTGCTAAAGCCAGTTTCGATCCGTCGGAAGAATCAGAACGCGATCGCGTCATTGCTGAATTGATGAAATACTTGGAGTCCCAAGGTCAATCTGACTGTATGGACTACTTAAGTCTGAAACTGCAAGACCTTTCAGCACCGGAAATTGACCAAATTCTTGGTTTAACTAGCCGTCAACGCGATTATTTGCAACAACGGTTTAAATATCATGTAGAAAAGTTTGCCAAACAACATCATTGGCAATTGGTACATCAATGGTTGGGTGCGGGTTTAGAGCAAAAGTTGGGTTTATCTTCCCAACAATGGGAAATCTTTATCGGTCAACTCACAGAACAACAACAGCAAATTTTACAACTCAAAACTGCACGGGAAAGCGACCAAGCGATCGCCAAAGCCATCAAATGTACTCCCAAACAAGTGCAAAAGCGCTGGACTCAACTATTAGAAATAGCATGGGCTATCCGCAACGGTAATACTGAAGCGCAGACAGGTTGAACTCCAAAATAAAATTATTAAAATTTATCTAAGCTTAATTCCAATTATTAGAAATGTTGTTATGGATATGAGGGTTTTGGGGTGTAATAATGAAGGTGAATCAAATTAAGAAAACACCATGAATCCAGTATTTCCCGAACTCTCTAGTCTTTCGAGAGCGGAAAAACTTCAACTAGTAGAAGATTTATGGGATGAGATAGCTGCTACACCAGCAGCACTCCCAGTCTTAGATTGGCAAAAACAAGAGCTAGCCCGCCGTAAAGCTGAATATCTGCAAAATCCATCCATTGCCAGCAGTTGGGAAGATGTAAAAGCCAGAATCTCTCAACGACATGGCTAGAAAATTACAGCAGTTTTTATTTTAATTTAATCGCATACCTTGTGGGGGCACAGCAATGCTGTGCCCCTACCTTATGGTCTATTTAGCGGAGAACTGCTGCAAGAAAAAAAGTAATTTCTCTTACTTCATCCTTGCTGAGATTAGTAACTAATTGGCGATCAAAATAGAGGTCATTCATCAAGTAAATCTTTAGTGGGTGCGTTATGGCTTTAGTATTACGTACCACCATATAATCTTGTGCGTTGGGTGCGAATGTTTATATTTTTCGCAAGTAATCATATCATATCGGAATACCTGAATAACACACCCTACACTAATTTTTTTACTTTATAAATAAACTCTTAATGGTGAAACCTTCATACATGAGTAGCTTCTCAACTTATGCTAATTTTTATTTTTAGTGCTAACTCAACCGTATTGAGTTATATTTAAAAACTTCTGGTCAACACCATCTTATAGTACAATAGTACTGCAAGTATTTAATGGTTTTTAGGTCAAAATATGGCATCAGTAAATAAACTAGTAAAACCGTTTCTAAAGTGGGCAGGAGGGAAAAGGCAAATTGCTCCATTAATAGAAAATAATTTTCCTAAAAATTATAATTACCAAAACTACACCTACTATGAACCTTTTCTTGGCGGAGGGGCAGTCTTATTTACTTTGCAACCTAAAAAAGCTGTAATTAATGATAGTAATGCTGAATTAATCAATTGTTATCAAGTTGTTAAAGACTCAGTTGACGAATTAATTGAAAATTTAAAAATTCATGAAAATAATGAAGAGTATTATTATGCTATTAGGGATTGGGACAGGGAAGAAAGTTTTCAATATAGAACACCAGTACAACGAGCATCAAGAATTATTTTTCTTAACAAAACTTGTTATAATGGGTTATTTAGAGTAAATTCTCAAGGACAATTCAATGTGCCTTTTGGTAAATATAAAAATCCAAATATTTTAGATCTAGCTGTTTTAAAAGCTGTAAGTAAATATTTGAATGAAAACCAAATTACAATATTAAATTTAGATTTTCAAGACGTTCTAAAAAAGGCAAAAAAAGGAGACTTTGTGTATCTTGACCCTCCTTATGATCCAGTTTCAGATACTGCTTCTTTTACTGGCTATGATGTAAATGGATTTAATAAAGATGAACAAATCAGGTTAAAAGAGACATTTGATAATTTAGATAATAGAGGTTGTAAACTTTTATTAAGTAATGCTTATACAAACTTTATTAAAGACTTGTATAAGGATTATATACATATAAAAATTTCAGCCATTAGAGCTATTAATTCTAATGCAAAAAAAAGAGGTAAAGTGGACGAAATTTTAGTGAAAAACTATGAGTAAATTCTCGAATAAAAGAGGAAAATCTAAAAATGATACCGCATGGGAAAAGTTGTTTCAAAAATATGATATTTTAGAAAAGATATCTAATACAGGTTTTTTTGAAATAGGTTCATCAAGTATTAATGAATTCAGAGAAAGTAGATTAATGGCAAAGTTTGACCATCATGCTAATCTACCTGATATTTTTAAAAAGCACAAACTTTCTATATTACCTGTCTCTAGAAATAAATACATTATTGGCAAATTTAATTCTTATTTAAATGTTAAATATGATGAGAGTTTAGAAGCAATTCCTGTAGAGTTTCCAAAAGGAATAGAAAGTATAGACTATACAAATTTATATTCAGAAAGTTCGGCACTAAGTTGTGCTTTTAATATAGGTATAATAAATAATTTGATTGACGATGAAGAGACGTATTACACACTTTATGGACGAATGTCTACAGGTAAATTTAAATTTAATATAAATAGAATAGCAGATTATACTCAACATAATGTTGAAGTTAATAATGCTCAATGTGAAATAGATGCAGGTTTTGAAAGCGAGAAGCACTTTTTATTATTAGAAGCTAAATTGTACGATGTAGATGATTTTTTAATTAGACAATTATATTATCCTTATAGGCTTTGGTCTAATAAGATTCCAAATAAAGAAGTAATTCCCATTTTGATGACATATTCTAACTCAAGCAATATATTTAGCTTTTTTATCTATAAATTCGATAAAATTTTAAATTACAATTCAATAAAATTGGTAGAACAAAAAAACTATGTGATAGCTCCTGAAACAATAACACATGAAGATGTATCTGAAATTTTTAAATCTATTTACTATAGTTGCTGAACCAAATGTTCCATTTCCCCAAGCAAATAATTTTGAAAGAATTATAGATTTGCTTACACTTTTAATAGATAAAGAATTAACAAAAGAGGAAATTACAGCAAATTATCAATTCGATGAAAGACAGACTATTTATTACACTGATGCTGCTAGATATCTGGGCTTAATGGATAAGTATGTAGATCAAAATACTAGAGAAATAACATTTTGTTTAAGCGATAAAGGTAGCCATTTACTAAAAAAAAGATACAAAATAAAAATACTATCTTTAATTGAAAAGATTTTGCAGCATCAGGTTTTTTATAATACTTTTGAATCTACCCTTTCAAATGGCTTTATTCCAGATATTAATAGAATATGTAACATTATGCAATCTAGGAATTTAAATATAAATATTAAAACTATTGAAAGGCGATCAAGCACTGTTCGTAAATGGGTAGAATGGATTGTAAATATGTTATCGGAGGAATGAAAAATGGAAATATATAACCCAACTTAAAAGATAGAAAAAACAGCACCGCCACCTAAAAATGGTTCATAGTAATTTTGATAATTCTTAGGAAAATAAGGAATATATTGCTAAATCAACCTACTCTTACCCCCTGCCCACTTCAAAAATGGACGCGGGCTAGTTTCTTTGGAGATTTGAATAACCATTTACTTACAATTATACGCAAATAATTGCGGCTAAATATAGTTAATATAGCTGACGAACCATATTTTATATTAACTGGGTAATTTTCCAGCCGTATAGATTACAATTAAGTAGATAAAGCATATCAAAACAAACGTAAGTATATAGCAAGGCAGTTTAAATTCAAATGTTTGACGGATTTTGGGATAACGTCTTTCGCTACCCCCGCTACTTCATTACTGTCCTCTTAGGGGTATTTCTTAACACCTTTGGGCCATTAGTGCCACTCTTGAAACGCCCAATCACCTTAATTGCGGTTTTGGGTTTGTTTGTTAGCGGTCTAGTGTTTGTGACTCTCACCTTACGTGCAATGCTGGGCTTGAGTACAATCTAAACTGGGCGATGCAGCGGATTCTGCCCTCAAGACAGTTGTTTTTGGTGTTATTTGCCATAAACTAGGTACTATCTACCGAGCTTGCGTTTATATTATGTCGTACAACCTCTTTTCGGAGGCTAAACTTTTATGGCTACAAATCGCCGCGTTTCCCGTGTTGCTGAACTGATTAAACGGGAAGTTAGCCAAATGCTGCTCAACGGCATTAAGGATGACCGTGTGGGTACAGGAATGGTAAGTGTTACTGATGTTGATGTTTCCGGCGATCTCCAACACGCCAAAATCTACGTCAGTATTTATGGTACAGATGAAGCCAAGGCAGAGACAATGGCGGGTTTAAAGTCAGCCACGGGTTTTGTCCGTAGCGAACTTGGTGCTAGGGTACGGCTACGTCGCACACCGGAGGTTATCTTTGTCGAAGATCGCTCTATAGAACGTGGTAATAAGGTACTGGCACTATTAAACCAGCTAAATAATCAGCGATCGCCAGAAAATTCCACACCAGTGGAAGACAGCACAGATCCAGATGACGACGAGTTCTCAGAATAAGTAACTCAAATAACAATGTAACTTCAGAACAAATCGATCTCAGCAAATCCGCCAAACACTTTACAGACGCGATCGGATCGCGTCTGTTTTAATGTGAGCATAACCATAGGGCATGGGGAAAGGGGAAAAGGGAAAGATAAAATTTATTCCTTTTCCCTTTAACCTTTAACCTTTTCCCCTGCTCCTCCACACCCCCCTTCTAGAGATGTTTATCTAAAAAAAACCATGTCATATCGGCGCTGAAATTAACCAAGTAATTGCGGATTTGTTTAAGAAATTGTTAACAGTCGCTAGCTTAAAAGCCTTCATAGTGTAATTTAGCCGTTAGTTTTGCCATAGTTTATACCCTAGTTGCTGCCAAATATCGTTATCTTGTTTACCCTGAGATAAATACCAACACTGCTAGATAGAGCTTTTAGGTAATTATTTTGATCTGTGAGCGATCGCTTTGTGTATTCTTCTCACTAGCCAAATCACCCCTCAAGGCACTCATAGCAAAACTTTCAGACCTGTTGAATAAAAGTTACATAACAACAAAAGCAGGTTTGGTTAATTACTTTGACATTGTTTTGTGAAGCGTATTTTTCGGAAATGTCAGCTTTTGTTGACTTTCTTAACATTTCTTGAGATAATTTCAGGATGTGTAGCGTCAAAATGAAATTAGTTCCGTATAGCAAACTACAAAACCATAGCCACAAGTCAAATCTCTGTTATGTTTGTTCCTAATAGCTAGCGGGAACACTATCTAAGTGTTAATTTGTGAGTAAAAACCATGAGTGTGAATACGGTGCCTTCTATTAATTACTACTCTCTAGATGTCATCCAAGACGAAGCACGCCGACTGGTGCAAAAGGGAATGGTCAGCCGACAACAGCCAATATATACACTCTGCCAATACATCCCAGCGAGAGAGTGGGTTTGCGTTGAATGTGAATTAGAAAAATGTGACTTTCTGTTACGCGATCGCATTGGTGATTTAATTGGTCGTGAAGAATGGGACAACGACTAATCAATGTTTAATTTCGGATTTGAGATTGGGAGTTTATTTTTGATCTGTGGATTTCACAATCAACAATTCGACGCCTAATCTGGGATAATCTCTGGCTTTTGGTAATCATTGCCCAATCTAGAATCTTGCGTTTTTTAATACGGAAACATTAGAGTCTCAAATTATACAATTCTTCAGGTAAGTTTAGGTATCAAAACTAATAGTTCTGGTGCTACAACTTGAGCCTAGTATGTGGATTCTCTTACCGGGGCAGTTCCCAATGCTGAACTGCTCCGGTAATTTTTCAAATTGGGGTATGGGGCAGAGGGGCGGAGGGGCGGAGGGGCAGAGGAGAAAGAACTTGTTTGTACAACAACTCTCCCCTGCTCCCCTGCTCCCCTGCTCCCCTGCTCCCCTGCCTCATCCTACTTGGTCTAAATACTGATTAATATCATCAATGATGCGAGTCAATTCGGCTTCTGTAGTTATGCGGATGTTGATGGTGCGAACAGTCAGTAGGACTTTGGCTGCGAAGGGAGTCGGCCAAATATTAGGATTACAGAAAACTTCTAAAAAAATTTCGCCAGTGTAACGATATTCCAAGGGGGGCTGGGGAGTCGTTTTACTGCCGCCAGGAGTGGGTTTAGCAGCGGCAGCTTTGAGGCTTTCCATCAACCGATCTATTGCTGCCTTTAATTCTCGTGCTGCTTGGGGCGAAAAACTGAATGACACAGAACCTTCAACTAGGTTGAGTGTTAGGGGAGTTGAAGACATTAGCTTTGTATTAAACTTCTTGGTAATTACTAATGTTACCTGAATAGGTAGTCTAGGCTGGTGCATTCAGATTCAAGAAAACAGTAGTGAAAATATGTATAAGAATTTTTGCGTCCGCTTTGGCGATGTAAATCATGGTTGGTTAACTGTTAAATTAATTACGCAAGAGCAGGAATTATCATTTGCAGCGTCTTATACACCGTATGATTCACTCTCTGAACTTGTAGATGGATTAAGTTTATTTCTCCAAACAGGTGCATCAAAACTTGTAAGGTGGAATACAGAGCCAATTGAGTATGAGTTTATTTTTTCAAAATGTGATGAACAAGCACAGTTACAGGTGCTTGAGTATGCTAGTTCTCAGCAAAACGAAGGTACGGCTAAACCTGTCTTTAAATTTAGCGGATCGAGAGAATCATTGACTCTTGCATTCTGGCGTGCTTTACGCGATCTCGAAACTCGCGTAGGTTTTGAGCAGGAATGGCATCGTTCGTTTCCAAAACACGGAATGCAACTTCTTGGGCAACAAATACATAATTTGTAGTTCCGCTAACCCTGAGAAAACTTGCTCAAATTCTTATTGCTAGAATTTGCAGACACAAAAAATTAATTAATATCTATTTGCTATTAACGCTAAAGATACGCTCTTTCTTGCAAAAGTATTGCCAATACCTATCAAGTTTGTAGCGTATTTTAGTTAAAAATAATCTCAATAAATTCATATAATTTTAGAGGTTGTCGAGAGAATATTCCTTTTTGTGTAAGACTTTGATACATTTTATTTGTATTTATTGATGTTTTGAGTTTTACATTAGAAGTCATAGAACTTCATGTGATAAATAATCTATGACTGTCGATAACCGTGCCGAAGTGCGAAAGGTTTTAATTATTACCCTAATACTCAACCTGTTTGTCATGGGATTAAAAGCAATAGTTGGTTCGTGGACAGGTTCTTTGAGTTTATTAGCTGATGCTTTGCATAGTGTGACCGATAGTGCCAACAATGTTTTAGGATTAATTGCAAGTAAATTTTCTTCTCCCCAACCCGATCGCGAACATCCTTACGGACACAGCAAGTTTGAAGCAGTGGGAGCATTAGGAATTGCGGCCTTTTTAGGAATAGCCTGTTTTGAAATTCTCCAAGGAGCAATTGAGCGAATTCTCAAGGGTGGCGAACCCGTGAAAATATCGCCACCTGAGTTGTGGTTATTACTAATTGTGTTGGGTGTAAATATTTTTGTCGCGTTTTACGAACGTGGTGTGGGTAGGCGGGTAGGTAGCCCGATTCTCATCGCGGATGCTACACATACCATGAGCGATATTTGGGTGACAATTTCTGTAATTGGCGGCTTGATCGGAGTTTGGCTGGGTTATCAATGGATGGATGTGGTGTTAGCTTTTCCTGTGGCTTTGTTGGTATTTTGGAGCGGGTGGTCAGTTTTAAAAGAAAATTTACCTTGGTTGGTAGACCAAATGGCCATCGCACCAGAAGTAATTCATGCGATCGCTACTTCTGTCCCTGGTGTAATCAACTGCCATGATATCGCTTCTCGCGGTGTTCTCGGTCGTCAAGTGTTCGTTGAAATGCATTTAATTGTAGACGCCCCAGATGTACAAACTGCCCACCAAATCACCGAGGAAGTAGAAAGCCGATTAGAAGAACGGTTTCGTCCAGTGAGAATTTTAATTCACGTGGAGCCACCGGCATACAAGTCCGAGCAAATTAGCTTTGAGACGAACAGATGAGGGAGATGGGGGGAGTGTGGAGAGGCAGGGGGGCAGGGGGGGGCAGGGGAGGCAGGGGAGGCAGGGGAAGAAACAATAAATGCCTAGCAATTAATGACAAATGACAAATGACAAATGACAAATGACCAATTTTTTGTATTATTTATTATAAGAATTAACTAGGTTTGCCACAATCGCTACTAGTTCGCCTGGATCGACTGGCTTAGATACATGCATCTGAAAGCCTGCTTCTAGGGCAATGGTACGGTACTCGCGATCGCCATAGGCAGTTAAAGCGATGGCAGGAAGTTTGCCATAAATATCTGGTTGCAGCGTTCGTATTTTGCGGATGAGGGTATAACCATCTTCATTAGGCATAGCAATATCACATATCAAGATATCAGGCTGCAATTCGGGTAGTACTTTTAATGCGGCGGCGGCCGATGCAACTGCTGTGACGGATGCTCCATCTGCCTCCAATACAGTTGTAACGTAGAAGCGGCTATCCTCATCATCATCAACTACGAGGATGTTTAAGCCAGCAAGAGGGAGAGGAGGTTCCATAACATTTCCATTAACGTTGATAAAATAAAATTTAATTGCTAATGACCTACTTGTTTGACTTTCTCAGCGGTCACATCATTGGTCATTTTACTGCGATCGCGCTGATTTTTCTAGGAAATAGCTCAAGTCTTTTAGTTATTATTCAATTGATAGCTATTTTTTCTCTGGCATCATTGTTCTTGTCTAGATGAAATTTCCTAGATATGTAAATTAATTTACGTAAATAGATTTCATTTCGATCGGTTACAGTTTCATGAAAAAATCTGCTGCCAACAAATTGGGGATCGATGTCAGTTGTAGTTTTTTAGATAGATTAAATCAAAAATTTGACAACTAAATTCGAGACTATTTTGAGGCTGAGGTAGATTGCTCGGACATTAGTTATCCATTGGTACTAAAACGTGAACACTAACGATATTAGCACTCCCTTTGAAGTTGACCTTAGTAACTGCGATCGAGAGCCAATTCATATTCCTGGTTATATTCAACCTCATGGAGTTCTTTTGGCATTAAAAGAACCAGAGCTAACTATCCTCCAGTGCAGCAATAATACTTATTCTTTAATTGGCATAAACCCAGAACAATTACTAAATCAATCTTTAAGTATTTTTTTGGAATCCGAGCAAATCATTTTTTTGAAAGATTGTTTATCTCAAGATGATTTACAACTTGTGAATCCTCTAGAAATTGCCATAAAATCTGGAATTGAAAATTTACATTATGATGCGATTATTCATCGCGTAAATCAAAATTTAATTCTCGAATTAGAACCGACATTTTTAGAAAAAAATAATGGATTTTTTAAATTTTACCATTTAGTTAAACAAGCTATATCTAAATTACAGGTGGCATCAAGCGTTATAGAACTCAGCCAAATTCTTGCCCAAGAAGTAAAAAAAATAACTGGCTTTGAACGAGTGATGGTTTATCGTTTTGATGAAGATTGGAATGGCGTTGTAATTGCCGAAGAAAAGCCAGAATATCTGACATCTTATTTGGGCTTACACTATCCAGCTTCCGATATTCCCGTACAAGCTAGGCAACTCTACAGCCAAAATTGGTTGCGGCTAATACCGAATGCTGACTATCAACCAGCAGCAATTTTGCCTAAAAATAATCCTTTGACTGGGCAGCCTTTAGATTTAAGTAAGTCGGTATTGCGGAGTGTTTCGCCTTTACATATTGAATATATGCATAATATGGGCGTAACGGCATCAATGTCAATTTCGATTATCAAAAATCAAAAATTATGGGGGTTAATTGCTTGCCATCATCAATCGCCTAAATATGTTCCATATGAAATTCGTAATGCCTGTGAGTTTTTAGGACAAATTACATCTGTAGAACTGAGTGCAAAAGAGGATAGCGAAGATAGCGAATCTAAAATTCAGTTAAAATCAGTTCATAGCAAATTAGTAGAGTATATGTCGGCAGAAAATAACTTTATTGAAGGTTTAATTCAGCATCAACCGAATCTACTAAATCTTGTCAATGCTCAAGGAGCAGTGGTATATTTTGAAAAAGATTATTTTGCACTTGGCAACACTCCCGAAAAAGCAGATATTCAAAATTTAATTGAATGGATTTCTCAAAACGTTCAGGAAGAAGTTTTTTACACTGATTCGCTATCAAAAATTTATCCAGAGGCAGAAAAATTCCGGGATGTAGCTAGTGGCTTGATGGTACTTTCATTTTCCAAAGTTCAGAAAAACTATGTTTTGTGGTTTCGCCCAGAGGTAGTACGGACTGTCAATTGGGGAGGTAACCCACATAAACCCGTGGAAGTAAATGGAAGCGATAGTTTGCGTTTATCGCCGCGGAAATCCTTTGATTTATGGAAAGAAACGGTGCGTTTCAAATCTTTGAGTTGGAAAGGTTGTGAGGTGAATGCAGCGCTGGAGTTGAGGAGCGCTATTATTGGTGTGGTGTTGCGAAAAGCAGATGAATTAGCGCAGCTAAATATTGAACTAGAACGCAGTAATAACGAATTGGATGCCTTTGCCTACATTGCTTCCCATGATTTGAAAGAACCACTGCGCGGTATTCATAATTATTCTAATTTCCTAATTGAAGACTACGGCGAAATCCTCAACGAAGAAGGCAAGGAAAAGTTAAGAACTCTGATTCGTTTGACTCAGCGCATGGAAGATTTAATCGATTCGCTGCTACATTTTTCCCGCTTGGGAAGGGTGGATCTTTCTATGCAGCAGACTGATATTAATACTGTTGTAAAACGAAATTTAGATTTGTTGAGTGCCCGAATTGAGGAGATGGGGGTAGAAATTCGGATTCCTAGATCGTTACCAACAGTGTATTGCGATCGCGTCCAAGTAGGCGAAGTCTTCAATAATCTGATTGCCAACGCCATTAAATACAACGACAAACCCGAAAAATCTATTGAAATTGGCTACATCGAAGCCGCTTCACCCGCACCAGTGACATTCTACGTCCGAGATAACGGCATTGGCATTCGAGAAAAACACTTTGAGGCAATTTTCCGCATCTTCAAACGGCTACACGGGCCAAGCAAATATGGTGGTGGTACAGGGGCGGGATTGACCATCACAAAAAAAATTGTGGAGCGACATGGCGGTAAAATCTGGGTGGAGTCAGCCTACGGCGAAGGTAGTACATTTTATTTCACGTTACAACCAGGAGACTGAATTCATGATTGGCAAAACCGTCCAACCTTTGCTGGTGATTGAAGACAGCGATGAAGACTTTGAAGCGCTATGTCGAATTATGCGCCGACAAGCTGTGATTAATCCGATCTTTCGCTGCACTGATGGCGATGAGGCCTTGGATTTTCTCTACCACACAGGCGCTTACACTGATTCTCAGAAGTTTCCTTGTCCGTCAATTATTTTGCTCGACCTGAATTTACCAGGAACCGATGGGCGAGAAGTTCTAGAGCAAATCAAGCAGGATCGAGACCTCAAAAATATTCCAGTGGTTGTGTTTACCACCTCTTCCAACCCCAAAGATATTGAAGTATGCTATCGATATTGCATTGCTAGTTATATTTTAAAACCAATCGACATCAACAGATTGGTACAAACTATTCAAAGTTTCATAACTTATTGGTTAGATATCGTCATTCTCCCCGATACCGTTAGCAAGTAGTCATGGTGCAACCGCTAACTGTTCTAATCATCGATGATTCTCCTGAAGACCGACAGGTTTATCGTCGCTATCTCTTGCAAGACCAAGAACACAGCTACACAATTCTCGAAGCAGAATTGGGAGAAGAAGCCTTGGCATTATACCAACAGTTCCAGCCTGAGGGCATCTTACTAGACTTTATGCTGCCAGATATGGATGGACTGGAATTTCTGGCAGAATTACAGCAGCAGTCAAAGGCAACTATGCCAGCTGTAATTATGTTAACAGGATATGGCAACGAGTCTGTAGCTGTCCAGGCGATGAAAAGCGGTGTCCAGGATTATCTCATCAAGGGACAGACAACAGCAGAACGTTTGCGTTCTACTATCTACTCAGCAATTAAAAACACTCAGTTACGCCAGCAACTACAATGCAGCGAAGAACGTTTTCGCACGTCAGTGGAAAATATGCTCGACTGTTTTGGCATTTGCTCGGCCATTCGTAACGATACGGGTGAAATACTTGATTTCTGTGTCGATTATGTAAATGCCGCAGCTTGTGAATTTACCCAAATAGATAAGGAGGAACAGCTAGGCAAAGGACTGTGCGAAGTTCTGCCGTATTTTCGAGCAAGTGACTTGTTTGATGACTGTTGTCAAGTTGTAGAAACGGGTAATCCTTTGGCGAAAGAATCGCTCATCTACACTTCAAATTTCCATCGCAACCAGCTGCTAACCAAAACCATCGATATTCGCATCACCAAAATGGGAGATGGATTTGTTGCTTCCTGGCGGGATGTCACTGATAAATACCAAGCACAACAACGATTGCGCTCAAGTCAGCAGTTCATCGAACGCATTGCCGAAACTACTCCCGGAATCTTGTATGTTTACGACTTAGTGAAACAGCAGAGTGTCTATGTTAATAGCCAGGTTAGTAAATTGCTTGGGTATACCCCAGAGCAAATTCAACAAATGGGAACGCAGTTCTTACCCACGCTGATGCATCCTGAGGATTTAGCTCGATTTGCTAGTGTATTCCAAGAACTTGGCTCAACCGAAGATAATAACATCGTAGAAAATGAATATCGGATGCGACACGCCAATGGAGAATGGCGCTGGTTTTGTAGTAGAGATACGATATTCACTACAAATGCTGACGGTTCCCCGCACCAAATCATCGGTACAACCTTTGACATCACAGAACGCAAGCAAACCGAGGAACAGTTACGTTTGAGCAACGAACGTTTCCAACTAGCAGCTGCGGCGGTTAATTGCCTAATTTATGACTGGGATGTGGAAAACGACAGAATTGAGAGAACTGAAGGACTAACTAAAATTTTGGGTTACTCCTTAAAGGAAGTACCAACAACCCATCAATGGTGGAAAGAGCAAATTCATCCAGAAGATAGAGAGCGTTTAATGGCTCAGTTCCACAGTATCATCTCTACCAATCAAAATCACTACAGCGTTGAATATCGGGCACGACACAAAGATCGGGAATATCGATATGTGCTCGATCGCGGGGTGATTACACGAGATGCTAACGGCCGAGTAATTAGGGCAGTGGGTAGTACGACAGATATTAGCGATGCCTATCAGCAAGCTACGCAACGCAAACGTGCCGAAGTCGCTTTGCAAGAAAGTGAAGCTAAGTTCCGTCGCATTGTCGAATCTAATATAGTTGGTATTTATTTCGGTGACTTCAACGGTGTAGTTTATGAAGCAAATGACGCTTTCTTAGAAACCTTCGGTTACACCCGCGAAGATTTGGCAGCCGGAATCATCAACTGGGGTTCCATGACACCTCCAGAATATCAAACCCTCGATCTCCAAAAAATTCAAGAACTGCAAGTCTCTGGCGTTTGCACTCCTTTTGAGAAGGAATATCTTCACAAAAATGGTACTCCAATTCCAGTTTTACTAGGAATTGCCCGGATAGAAAGCACAAAGGACAACGGTTATAGCGTCTGTTTCGTTCTCGACCTCACCCAACGCAAACGCACTGAAATAGCACTGCGCCAAAGTGAAGAAAGCTACCGCTACTTATCCAATGCCATGCCACAGCTCGTCTGGATTTGCAACCATCGGGGCGAATGCGAACATGTCAACGATCGCTGGTATGAATTTACTGGGCAACGAGTCGAAGATGCGATGGGGTTTGGCTGGAAAAAAGTTATCCATCCAGACGACATCGATGCAGCTATGGAAGCATGGACTCAAGCCTTGCAAACAGGCGAACTTTACCAACAGGAAATCCGCTATCAAAAACGCGATGGTAGCTGTTCCTGGCATTTAGTAAGAGGTGTGCCCATCAAAAACGAACAAGGAAGTATCATCAAGTGGTTTGGCACGAGTACGGATATTGACGATCGCAAACACTTAGAAGCCGAACGCAACCAACTTTTGCAACTAGAGCAAGCCGCCCGCGCCCAAGCTGAAGCTGCTAACCGCGCTAAAGATGAGTTTGTCGCAATCGTTTCCCATGACCTGCGCTCTCCACTTCATGCCATTCTCGGCTGGGTACAACTCCTGCGGACTCGCAAATTCGATGAAGCCAACCTCGTTAAAGCTCTGGAAACCATCGAACGCAATGCCAGATCTCAAGAAAAACTCCTCGAAGATTTGCTCAATATCTCTCGCATCCTCCAAGGTAAGCTACAACTTGAGGTCAGCCAAGTTAATCTGGGAGTAATCGTCGGTGCAGCAATTGAAACTGCTTATCCATCCGCAAATGCCAAAAATATTCGCTTAGAATCCATAATTGACAGGTCAATTCCGACAATTTCCGGCGATATCAATCGTTTGCTGCAAATTCTCGCCAATTTACTCGCCAACGCCATTAAATTCACCCCCTCAGGCGGACAAGTAGAAATTAGTTTGTTTCGCAATGACTCTCATGCCGAAATCACAGTCAGGGATACAGGTATCGGCATCAGCCCAGAGTTTCTGCCCTACGTTTTTGAACGCTATCATCAAGGACATTCCACTCACAAACAAGGTGGCTTGGGATTGGGTTTGGCGATCGCCCGTCATCTCGTAGAATTACATGGCGGCTCTATTCAAGTTTCTAGTCCTGGCATTG
The DNA here is from genome assembly GCF_052692665.1 of Nostoc sp. DSM 114161. Taxonomy (NCBI): domain Bacteria; kingdom Bacillati; phylum Cyanobacteriota; class Cyanophyceae; order Nostocales; family Nostocaceae; genus Nostoc; species Nostoc sp. DSM 114161. The sequence goes on along the minus strand of NZ_CP195141.1, from coordinate 8,285,374 downwards.
GACAAGGAGCTACCTTTTCCATTAAGCTTCCGTTATAAAAATTAAAAATTAATACCTTTAAATCCCTAAAAATCAAATAAATCCCTAAAAATCAAAATAGTTATAGCGGTAGCCAATAGTAACCAAGAAAATCAGATTATCAAAAAAGCTTGTAATTAGTCAACTCCCCAAACAAAGTAAATTCGTTATTTTATTGATAAATATTCGCACAAAATCAATATAACTTAATCAGTTTAATAATTTTTATGAACTTTTGGGAGTAGAATTCAGAGGCTAAGACCGAGTTGTATGTAGAGTCTTGATAAAACCCAGAAATTATAAATTTTTCAATAAATATCTCGTGTAAAAAAATTATATATATTTAGACAATTTCATCAAATTAAAATATTTAGCATCTTCAATAGCTTTTATCATCTTTCCTTAAAAAAATACAAAGTTTTACTTTGCTTTAGCTTCAAATAAATCAGCCAATATATGACGAAAAATACTTAAAAGACCTAAAATATGGTCTCAAAAAACAATTATTTATCTGTCTAGTAATCTCACTCTGTTATCCAGTAAATTTTACCAGCGATAATGATTTGGATGTTCAATTCCGTTGCCTGCAATCTTGTAGCGCTAGTATGTATTTGCCAAAATTCAAGGTTGATTAATGAGGCTTTTATTAATTAAATCTATTTTGGCAAATGCTTGTCAAGTGAGATTAGTTAAATATATAGCTAGCTTGAAAGCAGTCATCAGAATGAATTAAAAAACTAGTAATTACAACTTTAAATATTTTGACAATTTCCGTAAAATCTTTCCAAAAAATGATCGAAAAACTAGACCTAAATTTAATTCATAAATTAGTAGAAAATCAAGTTAAAATTTCTCCTCAAGCTATTGCTGTTATTTATCAAAATCAGCAACTAACCTATGAAGAACTTAACCAAAAAGCCAACCAAGTAGCACATTACTTGCAGAAACTAGGAGTTAAACCAGAAGTTTTAGTTGGGGTGTGTGTAGAGCGATCGCTAGATATGGCCATCGCCCTACTAGGCATTCTGAAAGCCGGTGGCGGCTATGTTCCCCTTGACCCTATTTATCCCAAAGAGCGTTTAGGTTTCATTGTCGAAAATACTCAAATTTCCATCTTATTAACCCAACAGCATTTACTAAAATCAATTCCTCAACACATAGCTCATACTATCTGTATAGATAGCGATCGTCAAAAAATAGCCCAACAATCTGTAGATAACCCAATTTCTGAAGTCCAACCGGACAATCTTGCTTATGCGATCTACACATCTGGTTCTACAGGCACACCTAAAGGCGTAATACTCGAACATCGCAATACAGTTGCCTTAATTGAGTGGGCAAGAAAATTTTTTACTCCCGAACAATTAACAGGAGTACTATGTTCGACATCATTATGTTTCGATCTATCGGTTTTTGAATTATTTGTCACTCTCAGTTGTGGTGGCAAAGTAATTCTGGCTCAAGATGCTTTAGAGTTACCAAATTTGCCAGCCGCATCGCAAGTAACTTTAATTAACACCGTGCCTTCAGCGATTTCTGCATTACTGCGAATCAACGGTATTCCCGCATCGGTGAACGTTATTAACTTAGCAGGCGAACCGTTACAAAATACTTTAGTCCAGCAACTTTATCAACTAGAACACATTCAACAAGTTTTCAATCTTTACGGCCCCACAGAAGATACTACTTATTCTACTGTTGCCTTAATTAAGAAAGGAGCGAAAGAAATTCCATCAATTGGTCGTCCAATTGCCAACACCCAAATCTACTTACTTGACTCTCGACTGAATCCTGTACCTGATGGGTCTGAAGGAGAAATTTATATTAGTGGAGCAGGTTTAGCCCGTGGCTATCTCAACTCTCCAGAATTAACAAATGAAAAATTTATTGTTAATACTTTTAGCGATCGCCCAGGGTCGCGACTTTATAAAACAGGAGACCTTGCAGTTTATTTACCTAATGGAAACCTCAAGTTTTTAGGCCGCATCGATCGCCAAGTCAAAATTCGTGGTTTTCGGATTGAACTGTTAGAAATTGAGGCGCGTTTGAGCGAACACCCAGCAATCCGCGAGGTAGCTGTTGTTGTCCGCGAAGATGTGCCAGATAACAAGCGCTTAGTCGCTTATGTGGTGCCAAATTCTGCTAGCGATCGCCTACGAAAAATCACTCCCAAAACTCTGCGTAGTTTTCTGCATCAGAAGTTACCCCAGTACATGATACCTTCAGCATTTGTTTTGCTCGATGAGTTGCCCATGACTACCAACGGCAAGATCGATCGCCGTGCCCTACCCATCCCTAAATACTTCCAGACACAGCAAAAAAATTACATCCCACCTCGTACTCCATTAGAAAAACAACTAACTGAAATTTGGAGTCAGCTGCTAGGAATAGAGCCAGTTGGTATTTATGACAATTTTGATGAATTGGGAGGACACTCGTTACAAACTATTCAACTGATTGCCGAATTGCAGGAAGTATTTCAATTAAATATCACCTTAGAAAATTTCTTACAGACGCCAACTGTTGCAGGTATCGCCCAAACTATTGAAACTCTCCGTCAAAATCAAAGTCTGACTCTGCCTAGTAAGTTTCTCAACACAAAAATATTACTAGACTCCTCCATTCACCCACAAAACACTTTAGCCGAACCCGTACTAGATATTTTCTTAACAGGTGCTACGGGATTTTTAGGCACTTTTTTGCTTGCCGAATTGCTGCAACAAAGTCGAAGTGATATTTATTGTTTAGTTCGTGCTAGCAGCATCGAACAAGCCAGAGTCAGAATCATCAGCCGACTCAAGCATTATCAACTTTGGCAAGAAGACTTGAGCGATCGCATCATCCCGATTTTAGGAGACTTAAGCAAACCACTTTTAGGCATAGAAACACGACAATTTTCTCGGCTGGCAGAAAAGATAGACGTTATTTATCACTGCGGCGCATCTGTGAATCTAGTCTATCCCTATTCAGCATTAGAAAGTATTAATGTCTTAGGTACCCAGGAAGTTTTACGCCTAGCCAGCCAGAGCAAAATTAAGCCAGTACATTTCATTTCTACCGTAGATGTTTTGACATCAAGCAATGGTGGAATTGTAAGAGTTACAGAAGAAAATTGCGATCGCATTGCTTGTGGTAGAGGATTGCATAGCGGTTATGCCCAAAGTAAATATATGGCTGAGCAATTAGTCAAAATGGCACGCGATCGAGGTTTGCCAGTTGCCATCTATCGACCAAGCAACATCATGGGACATAGTAAAACAGGCATTTCCCCAACCACAAGTTTCTTAGCAAGAGCCATCAATGGCTGCATTCAAATGGGTATTGCCCCAGAGGTAGAGGCGCTATTAAATCTAGTGCCAGTGGATTATGTGAGTCAGGCGATCGTTCATCTCTCACGCCAGCCGAAAATATGCGGGCAAGTTTATCACATTGTAAATCCCGAACCCATTGAGTGGAAACAATTAGTGAACTGGATGGAATGTATAGGCTATCCGCTCCAGCAGGTTTCTTATGAAGCTTGGTATGACAGATTATTTCAAGCAAAATACAATTCCGAAAATCCACTAGCCCCTTTAGTAAGCATTTTAACGTATAATCTCATTCAAAAATTACTAGGAGCATTTGAGTTTCAGCCAGACAACACCCTCAACGAATTAAATCGTCATTCTATCTTCTGTTCTCCAGTAAATAGCGAATTACTACAAACTTACTTCTCATATTTCACCGAAAGTGGTTACTTAAAACCTCCTGTTTCAAGCAGTGAATGGAGAAATTTAGTTTTTTCTGGAAATTCCATAAATCTAGATATGCAGGGAGACTCCAAACACAGCGCAGCCAAAATTGCCAATATGCACGCCATTTAAAGGATGCGAAAATGAGCAGAAAGTGGATGAGTAGTTTAGAGCTTCAAGGAAATAGTACTGCTCAAGTTAAGCACACAGCTTCGGTAACGCAAAAAACGCTAATTAAAACCGCAGTTAGCATTGGAGCAGTTATCGTAGCATCTACTGGTATTGCTTATTTTCAGCTAATTTCCAGAATCACGGCTGAATCTTTAGCTGCGGTTGAAAAATATGTCCAGCTGCGGGCACAACGAGAAAATAAAATTTTTCTTCTCGCCCAAGAAAATCATGCACTCCTCAAGCAGGCTCTCTTAGAAAGGCTCGAAGCACAAAGTAATCTAGATCCCAAGGTTGAATTTGACCGATTGTTTGTCAAAATGGCAGACGGTACTACCCGCAACCGTCCGCGTAAATTTAATCTTCAAAAATCTCCAGGGGTGTTTCTTGGCAAGAACGTCAATATAAATTCTGATATCCGGCGACGCGTCATTGCCTATTTCACCGAACTGAGCGCTTACGGCCCTGCATGGCGCAACCGCTTTGTCAATACATACATGCAAATTCCAGAAAATGGAATTGCCATCTACATGCCCAGTTATCCTTGGGTAGAGAATGCACCCCAGGATGAATCTTTTCGAGTCACAGATGATGAGTCTTTTTACATTACCGACAAAGTTCATAATCCAAAACGCGAAACTGTTTGGACAGGAATTTATTACGACCGAGTAGCCAAGGCTTGGATGACTTCCTGCGTCACACCTGTGGATGTGGACGGTAGACACGTTGCCACAATTGGACACGATATGTTGATTGGTGAATTGCAGCATCGCACGCTTAACGACGCATTAGAAGGTACTTACAACATGCTTTTTCGGGAAGATGGGCGTTTGCTAGCTCATCCCGCTCTCATGGAACAAATTCAAGGCCAAAAAGGCAAATTCGAGATCTCAAATTCTGGAAATTCGCATTTACGCAACATTTTTGAATTAGTTACCCGAAAACATCCGTATCAGGTTATTGTTGATAACCCAGAGAATGATGAATATTTAGCAGTCACCAAACTTAAAGGGCCAAATTGGTATCTGGTGACTGTTTTTCCGAAGTCATTTTTGCAAAAAAAAGCATTTGCAACTGTACAATTCATCATATTTTTGGGTTTGACATCATTGTTAATTGAAATTGTGGTGGTGTTTTTGATTTTACGCCGCCAAATTTCTTCTCCTTTAACTAAGCTAATGGCAGCAACTGAAAGTATTGCTGCTGGTAACTGGAATATTGAACTAGATGTCACAAGACAAGATGAATTAGGCCGTCTTGCATATTTATTTCACAAAATGGCTGGAGAGTTGCAAGAGTCTTTCACCACTCTAGAAAAAAACAACGAAGAGCTAGAACTGCGAGTAGCTAAACGCACAGCCGAACTGCAAGCAGCCAAAGAAGCAGCTGATGGTGCTAGTAAAGCCAAAAGCGAATTTCTCGCCAATATGAGCCACGAACTACGCACACCTCTCAATGGTATTTTAGGTTATGCCCAAATTCTTCAAGGTTCAAAAAATCTCACTGAAAAACAGCAAAAAGGTATAAGTATTATTAGCCAATGTGGCTCGCATTTATTAACTTTAATTAATGATATTCTTGATATTTCCAAAATCGAAGCTCAAAAGATAGAGCTCTATCCTAATAATTTTCATTTTTCTTCTTTCTTGCAAGGAATTGCAGAAATTTTTCGGATGAAAGCCGAACAGAAAAGTATTGATTTTATCTATGAAGCTGACGAGCATTTGCCTATAGGTATCCAAGCTGATGAAAAAAGGTTACGGCAGGTTTTAATTAACTTATTGGGTAATGCTATCAAATTTACCGATCGCGGTTTCGTTAAATTTATAGTTAAACAACAAAAGCTAAATATCAACGAACATCAAGAAACATCAATCTATCGAATTCGTTTTCAAGTTGAAGATACTGGTGTAGGTATGTCCAATGAAGAATTAAAAAAAATATTTTTACCTTTTGAGCAGGTTGGCGATATTCAAAAACAATCGCAAGGAACGGGATTAGGATTAACTATCAGTCAAAAAATTATTGGCATCATGGGTGCGACTTTGGAAGTGCAAAGCCAATTAGATAGAGGTAGTATTTTTGCCTTTGATGTAGAGGTTCCCGCAGCAAGAGAGTGGACAGAAAAATCTAAAGTTTTTTCCCAAGGAACTATCATTGGTTTCCAGGGTGAAAAACGCAAAATATTAATAGCCGATGACCGTTGGGAAAATCGTTCGGTGGTCGCTAATTTGCTGGAACCTCTGGGATTTGAAGTTATAGAATGCGGTGATGGTCAAGAAGCTTTACTCAAGGCAGCCGATTTGAAACCCGATTTAATTATCACCGACATTTCAATGCCTGTGATGGATGGTTTTGAATTGATAAATCGTTTGCGAAATCATCCAGATTTAAAATATGTGAAAATCATTGTTTCATCAGCAAATGTATATAAAACAGATATCCAAAGCAGTTTGGATGCAGGTGGTGATGACTTCGTTAGCAAACCAGTACAAGCTATTGATTTGCTAGAAAAGCTGCAAAAATCTCTAAATTTACAATGGATTTTCCATCAAAACTCTGAAAGCCAAAATGCAGATTTATGTACTTTAGAAATTGGGCAACAAAAACCAAATTTTTTGTCTGGGGATCGACAACTAAAATCTCCATCGCCAGACGTTTTGTCTAAGTTATATCAACTTGCTTTAAAAGGGAGGATTAAAGCTTTACAACGAGAATTAAAAGAACTAACAAAAGAAGATGAGGAATTAAATCAATTCGCTCAAAAAATTTCCCAGTTAGCTCAAAAATTTCAAATCGAAAAAATTCAAGATTTTCTTCAAGAGCTTCTCAAAACAAACTAAATTTAAAATATTTGCTTTTTAAATCATTTTAAGAAATCACCAGGGTTCATCATGCATCTATCCGACACAAATGTAATTTTAATTGTTGATGATATTCCGACTAACTTAGAAGTGCTTTCAGAAGCCCTAACAGATGCGGGATTTGATGTTGCAGTGGCAACTAGTGGCGAAAGTGCCCTCAGACAAATTGAATACGATTTACCAGCATTGATATTGTTAGATGTGATGATGCCGGGAATTGATGGATTTGAAACCTGTCGGCGATTAAAAGCTAATGCCAACACCAAAGATATACCAATTATTTTTATGACTGCTCTCAATGACTCTATAGATAAAGTCAAAGGGTTGTCGTTAGGTGCTGTAGACTATATTACTAAGCCGTTTCAACAAGCAGAAGTATTAGCTCGCGTCCAAGTTCAGGTACAACTGCGAAATGTAACCACAGCATTAGAGGAACAAAATCTACGCCTGAAACAAGAAATTGACGAACGTATTGCCGCAGAAGCCGCCTTGCAGCAGCTGACTCAAGATTTAGAACAGCGGGTAGCAGAAAGAACTAAAGAACTTTCACAAGCTCTGCACACTTTACAAAAAGCTCAAGTTCAACTTGTGCAGTCAGAAAAGTTAGCTACTTTGGGACAGTTAGTAGCTGGTGTTGCTCACGAAATTAATAATCCAGTCAATTTTATCTACGCCAATATTCATCATGCTAATTACTATATCCATAACTTAATAGAGCTAATACAGCTTTATCGAGTTCAGTCTCCTCATTCCACTGCTGATATTCAGAAAAAAATCAAAGAAATTGACTTAGAATTCTTAATTGAAGATTTACCAAAGCTTCTTTCTTCAATGGAAATCGGCGCTGAAAGAATTAGTAAAATAGTCAAGTCTTTTCGTACTTTTTCTCGTCATGATGAAGCCGAATTGAAAAAAGTAGATATTCATGAAGGTATTGACAGTACTTTGAGAATTCTCGAACATCGCCTAAATCAAAAATCGGCGCAGACTATTCACGTCACAAAACAATATAGCAATTTACCGAAAGTTGAGTGCTATGCAGGAAAAATGAACCAAGTGTTTATGAATATCCTCAATAATGCCATTGATGCTTTAGAAGAGGTAATAAGCACTTATGATTCTTTTATCCCCCCGACTATTTGGATTCACACCCATCTTCTCAAAGAAGAATATGTTGTCATTAAAATTATTGATAATGGCCCAGGAGTAGTACAGGAGATTCAAAAACGGTTATTCGATCCTTTCTTTACAACTAAACCTGCTGGTAAGGGTACAGGTTTAGGGTTATCTATTAGCCATCAAATTGTCACCGAACAACACGGTGGTTCGTTGAACTGTATTTCCAATCCAGGTAAGGGGACAGAGTTTGTAATTCAAATTCCACTTAGGCAGTCAGTATTATCCGATTATCAATGGCAGCATCCATCTCCAAACTTACTTGAATCGAGAACACACAACGAATTTCCTCTATCAGAAAACATACACCATTCGGCAGCCAGAATTTGGAAGTAAAACAAGCTTTATAGCTCAATATGTTTGGTGTTAATAAAGCTCATCTGTGGTGGTATTATTCCATCATCTCATGACTTGCCGATACGCCTGGATAAAAGCGATCGCTAATAATATTCTCCAACGAATATAAACATTGTTCCGGAAAATTTGACAGGGGAAAATTTGTTTCTCCGGATGCTAAATCTCTAGCATTTTCATAAGCTTCCTGGAGTAATTCTGCTAAATAAGACTTTAAACTAAAATTTTCATTTAACAAGTTCAGAGTCTCGCGCCTTTGCACGCGAATTGTAGCTAACCAACTCCGACTGCGTTGTCCTGGTTGATATTCCCACTTCAACAAATTTCCAATTAAGATACTGAGGCGATTTCTCAATTCTTGACGTTCTTTTCTAGCCAAGGACTCAATTTCCTCAATTAAATTTGACAAATCCAATTGACTCCATTGGTGATGACGCAACAAGTTAGCTTGTTGTTGAGTCCAGGCATAGAAATCAGCTTCATAGAGATTTTGGTTCGCACTTTTCGCTGTTTGCCCTATTTTTGGCGTTTGCATAGTGGGGTCGAAGCCTGGCGATGTTTTCCCAATTTTAGTATTTAGTGAAAGGGAAAGAAAAACTCATCTTCCCCTTACCAAAAACTAACTTATTCCCACTCGATGGTTCCAGGCGGCTTGGAGGTGATGTCATAAACCACCCGATTCACGCCTTTGACTTCATTCACAATCCGAGTGGAAATCACTTCCAGTACATCGTAAGGGACTCTTGCCCAATCTGCTGTCATACCATCTTCACTAGTGACAATCCGCAAAACGATGGGATAAGCGTAGGTACGCTGATCTCCCATAACGCCAACGCTACGAATTGGCAGCAATACAGCAAATGCTTGCCAGTAACTATGATATAAGCCGCGTTGGTTAATTTCTTGCCGCACGATTAAATCGGCATCGCGCAAAATATTTAAGCGTTCGGCGGTGACTTCACCTAAAATCCGAATTGCCAAACCGGGCCCTGGGAAAGGTTGGCGTTGGACAATTTCTTCTGGTAAACCAATAGAACGCCCAACTTTGCGGACTTCATCTTTAAATAATTTCCGCAGCGGTTCAACTAATTTAAATCTTAAGTCTTTGGGCAAACCACCGACGTTGTGATGGCTCTTAATTTTCACCGCTACCCGTTCGCCAGTTTGGGGATCGACGTTGGTATCAGCAGATTCGATGACATCTGGATAAAGAGTTCCTTGAGCCAGATAATCAAAGTGACCGAGACGTTTGGATGTTTCTTCAAATACGCGAATGAATTCGTGTCCGATGCGACGACGCTTTTCTTCGGGATCTGTAACGCCAGCAATGGTAGCTAAAAAGCGATCGCGAGCATTCACGTATTCTACAGGAATATGAAATTGCTCTTGAAACAGCTTCACCAATCGCTCTGGCTCGTACTTCCGCATAAAGCCTTGGTCGATAAACACACAAGTCAATTGCTCGCCAATGGCTTTATATAGCAAGAAGGCCAAAGTCGAAGAATCCACACCCCCAGACAATGCCAACAACACCCGCTTTTCACCAACTCTGGCGCGAATTTCCCGAATTGCTTCTTCTACAAAAGCCGCTGTTGTCCAAGTGGGTTCGCAATCGCAGATATGGTAGACAAAATTCCTAATTAATGCTAGACCACCAACTGAATGCACTACCTCTGGATGGAACTGCACGCCATAAAGTTTCCTTTCGTGGTCGGCAATGGCAGCGCAGGGAGTATTTTCTGTATGCGCCAGCAATTCAAACCCCGGTGGCATTTGGGTAACTGAGTCTCCGTGACTCATCCACATGGTGGTACCATCTTCGACATTGGTGAGCAAATCTGTGGGATCGTCTATATATAATGATGCTTTGCCGTATTCGCCCCGGTCGGCCTTTGCCACTTCTCCACCAAGTTGATTCACCATCAGCTGCATCCCATAGCAAACACCCAAGATGGGTATGCCCAAATTCCAGATTTCTGGATCGCAATGGGGAGCTTTATCGCCATAAACCGAACTCGGCCCGCCAGAGAGGATGATTCCCTTGGGATTGAGTTGGCGCAAATGTGCAGAACTAGTGCGATAAGATAAAACTTCAGAGTATACTTGAGTCTCGCGGATGCGACGGGCAATCAGCTCGGAATATTGGGAGCCGAAGTCCAAAATCAGAATCAATTGGCGATTCAGCTGCCCAAAGTTTTCTAATGTTTCGGGAGCTTGTTCTGTTGGTAGAGACACCGCTGTATTCATGACGGGGGGAATGTATGTCTGTGAAGGATAAATTGACGCCCTGTAACCTATAGCTTGATGCTATTATTCAGCCTGGGCAGGCTGATAATGGTATAAACAACCTTGACAAACGCATCTTTTTATGCGCTTGTCTATTTCGTGAGTTGGAGATGGTATTAGAAGGATAAACTTACCCGAAAGCGATCGCTTAAAAGGTTATTTATGTTAATTATTTACGATTATTCATAATAAGTTAACATAATTTTCCCATTAGCAGACCAGCAGTTTTACTCTTCACGATAATTTTGCGATCGCCATCAAAGAGGGCCGAGCCACAGACTGTAACTTCTGCGCCCCTTTGGCTATGGCTTTGGATGTATTCTTGGGAACGGATATCAATAGTTTCGGCGATCGCACTGTAAACTTGATTTACCCAATCGCTACCTGTGGAAGCGTCTAGGGATCGTAAGTATTTTAATGCGGCTTCAGCGGTAGGGCTGTCAAATATAGCTTGGATATCTGGTGATTTTAAACCAGCGATCGCGCAGTGGGCTGCTAAAATTTCCCGCCGTCCATCAGCTAGGTGGTGATGGGTGTGAAAAATTCCCCCTGCTAACTTCATCAACTTTCCGTGATAGCCAAATAATAAGATTTCTTTTACACCCAGCACATCAGCTTCTACTAGCATTGGCCCAAGCCAGTTAGCAGTTTTTACCAATTGTTCGGGATTAATCCCTAGTTTTCGCGCTAAATCTAGGCCATTCTCGCCGATACAAAATACCAAACTCTCAAAACGACTAGCTTTATTTTGTAATTGAGATCGGAAAGCTGCAAGTTGGTCGGGAGTACTTAAAGGTTGAGAAATGCCAGTTGTGCCTAAAAGCGAAAGTCCTTCAACTACACCAAAAGCAGAATTTGAAGTTCGCACAGCAAGCGATCGCCCTTCGGGTAAAATAATCGTCACCGTGATTTTTTCCCCAGCTGCCAACATTCGTTGTAAATTTTCTTGCAACAGCCTGCGAGCATAGGCATAAATAGCCGGCTTATCGTCAGCATTCGCCTGTTTGCCAATTCCTTCCCCACCCTTAATAGTTACAGCCTCTTCACCGTCTTGTCGCCATTCCACCATTGCCCAAATCGGCGTATCTCTAGTCAGGTCAAGATTATCGCCAGGGTCGCTACGGGTAATTGCCAAAGCTGTATTTTCAGATAGTCCGGCTACCTGTTCGATTGGGATTTCTGCGATTTGGTTTGGTTCAATTAAATCTATCGATGCTATGGTTAATGATTGGCGATCGCGTAACCAGTGTAAAGCTGCAACGGCAGCAGCGCAGGCAAAGACTGGGAGTGTGTATCCAGAACGGGACATTTTTTAAATTTAACTTTACAAAACCAGATAAATAAAATTCAACCTTTATGGTAAAGGCTAACATTAGGGGCAAATGATACCTTTTGTATCTACACTTAGGGCTTTTGACTGCTCGAACCATTATGTTATTAAATCGTTTCACCAAGGGAGATATTGAACTTGCCCTTCTAGTTCTCCCTCCTGGCCGCACTCTACAACTACAAGAATATCTTCAATTACACGGCCTACTGGTGCATCTAGGCTGACTTCGATAACTCCCGGCATGGTCTGGCCTTGCCTAACTCGATCGTATGCATAGCGAGTAATTGTAGAAACGTCATGGGTAAGCAGTATACGTCCTTCTTGGGCTGCCCAATCTAGGATAGTTGGATCGTTTTTGCCTGATAGTCCAACATCTTGTACGGGAACGATATCGATTTTTGGATTACGGCGGAACAATCCTCTAATAACTGTATTGTCGAAGTTTTCATCAGCAAGTAGTTTTAACATGCTTGCTGTGATGATTTACGGGCAAGCAAGCGATCGCGTAAGGCTTGTGGCTCATAAGTCGCTTGATTTATTGCACGAATCTCTTGTGATTGCTGTCGTCGCTGTTGCAAGTAGGCTTCTACTTCTGCCTGGTGATTGAGGTAGAAAGCGATTGTAGCGTAAACGTCAGCTAAATCTAGCGAGGGATAGCGATAAACAATTTCCTCTGCTGTTGCGCCTTGCTGAAAGACAGCAACTATAGTATCCAAAGTGACACGGGTTTTGCCAACTATAACTACACCATGCTCATTGGATTTTAGAGGAGCAGGTTCAGCCATAATCAATAGTGTCATGAATCCCTTCCAATTAATTGCTTTGATAGTAACCCAAGTTGCGGGTTATCAAATTTTAGATTTTTTGTATGCATCGATTTATGCGATGCCCATGACAAGTTGATGGTATTTCTTTTTAGTATCGTCGCAACCGCGATCTAGTCCGCCACATCAGGGTTATAATGGCGCAATTTGCTCAAATATAGTCTGGCTCAACCAAAGTTTCCAGGGGATAGGCACGATTTTGCTTTAGGTGAGCAATGATGCAGCGTAACACTAAAGTTTTAACGTGTACTGAATCAGGATACAAATCTACAATCTGTGAAATAATGCGATCGCTAAGATTTTCGTCTAGAAGCAGTTTCACAAGGATACCACAAATAACTTGTTCTCGCGATCGGCAGCAAAAGCAAGACACGCTTTGATATCTTCGGCAGTTAATTCAGAAAAATCCTCTAGGATTTCTGCTTCAGTCATTCCGCCTGCAAGATACTCCAAAATATCATAAACAGTGATTCGCATTCCCCGGATACAGGGTTTACCACTGCGTTTTCCAGGTTCAATTGTAATAATGTCGTGGTAATTCATAAAAAAGTAGATCGTTGTGCTAAAACTCGCTATCGTTTTGCTTCATCCCACTGATCCCGCATGAAATATTTGAAATAGCTATTAGTTAGACTCCCACCTCTGATAATAGAAATTGCATAGCTTCCCAAGAAAGTTCTTGTTGAATATAGCGAGGTGTTTCAGGATTGTAAGGACTCGCTACCCGATCGATATTGAGAATAATTGCCTCATCTGGTAGAACGGGCACATCTGGATCGAATGCTGTTGGATGCATCAAAGAACTAGAAAAACCTTTGAAAACAGCAATTGTATCTTGTTCGCCAGCAATTTCTACTGTTACCAATAAAACTTCTTGCGGTCGTTTAGCGGTATATTGTTCCAATCGTTTGCCAATGGAATCCATTTTTTGAATTTGAAATTTTCAATTTTGAATTGAAGCACAATGACGATTATTGAGGTGTAGCTGTGCGTCCTTGCTTGCCTAGCTTAACAAGGACAAAATAACTTAAGTACAGTACATAAATTACTAAACTAGTTATGCCAAGAAAACCTAAAAACTCAGCTTTGCTATTAGCATGAAAATATTCTTTGAACATTAATGGAGCCTCGAACCAGACGCGACAATAGGGCGTCTTGAGCGCACTGGCAGAAAAAGCACAATTTAAAAAAAGCGTAGAGGCTACTGCGCCTAAAAGACAATAAACAGTAGTTGCCCAACGCCAAGAAGTAAAAATTAACTTTAAAGCTCCAGTGGTTTGATACTCAATTTCATCGTTGATATCCACCCAAAACCATAGCGAAATCGGGATCAAAATCTGAGCCATCAATGCAGAAATAAAGCTAACTGGATACTGAGCAATCATGAGATAAACAGTGATTGCCAGCAGGCTTGATACTCGCCAGTATATAGCTAATAACCGTTGTATGCCTTCTGCTTTTTGCACAAATGCCCAAATCAAGAGAATCAGTGGAATAATTACCAGAAATAATACTGCCAGTCGGTAATCAATCCAGACAAAAGGGCGAAACCAAACATTAAAATCCATAGTTTTACTCAAATGATAATTGCAGGAGGATTTATAATTTACAATTCAGATGACTTCTGTTTTGATAGAACATTTCTAATCAAAAGGGAAGATCCATAACTGATACAAATCTACGTTGTAAACCGTAATTTTCAGTTTCACAGAGTAGGCAGTAGGGAGTATAAATATCGAAATTACGCAAATAACATATAAATTTGTATGAGAAATTTTTGTTCAAGTCAATCAACTCTGGCATACTTCTAAGCTATTAACTATAGCAATTCTATCCTAGTTGTCAAAATTACTTTTTTAACAAATTACTAAGGATGTAAAGAACGAAAAGACTTAGAAAGAGAATATTTCATTACCTCAAGGATAATCCTAGCTTGGATGCTATGGGTTGATTTGCACTAATGCGATCGCTTACCAACCTATACGGTTGAAAATTTTTACGTCTAAAAATATACAGACTATACTATAAAATCTGAAGGGGCGCACAAACGCACGCCCCTACAAGTACTTGATTTGTTACAAAAATTTTTGCAATACGTATTACAAAATCAAATTTTGTAACTTAGCTAATTGATTTTCGGGAATTTTTTTATTTGTCAAAACAGCAAGCAACTCGAAGATTCTAAATTTTGATTTTGTACCTACTTATGTGTAGTAGTATCAGGGAAAGTTGGAAAACTGACCCAGCGTCTATGCATTTGGTAGTTTTGAACAAAAACCCGATTTTTTTAGGGCGTAAAGTTTTACTTGCCAAATGAGGCTACATATTTCACTAATTCTCTACCTGTCAGCAAGGACAGTGAAAAGGCGAGAGTGCCATTTTAGACGGATACCGATCTCAAGGTGCAAGATATCAGTAAATAGATCTTAGCTGCCTGTTGACTAAACAAAAAATTCACTTGCTTCAATTTCTAGTCATCGTAAACTCGGCATTCAATTGCTTCTGGGTTATCGTCACAATACTGTTCCAAAGAGTTTTTTGGCTTGCTTTGGCGTTGGTGAGAAGCTTCGGCTTGCAATTCTTCTACTGCATCCCAGGCAGCAGCACACTCTGGTGAGTTGCTACCGTTAAGATCGCAGACACTACGCGCCTGTTCTACTTCTTGTTGGATTTGTTCTTGGATGCCGTTTTTTGCTGTTTCTTGAATGTTTGTCATTGTTTAGTCTCGTTGTGTGTTGTTAGTACTAGTATAGAAAGACTTCAAAAATGGCAGTTTTTGATTTTATTACTAACTATTTTAACCACTTAGCTGATAATTAAGTTAGCGTTTGAGTCTATTGATTTCTAATCCATACAGCAAACTGTGACATTTATAATGTATTCACCTTTATTTTTTAAGATTTTATGGAATCAGTACTATAGATAGATAATCATACAATATATTTAGATGCATGTATTAGGGAATGACAACCCCGTTTGCCGGGATGGTGAATACAAACAACTGGGGTCAACTCTTGTAGGATGCAATTCTTCCCAAAATGAAAAATCAAAAACTACTAGCCTAAAAAGCAAAAGAAGCCCAAAACTCATGGCAGACCAAATGCAGTGGGCAAACGCCCTATCAACCCATCATTCCTTGGAAGCAGCAGTCGCAGATGTGGTACAACGAGCTGTCTCATCGTTAACAGCACCTGCGGATTTAGGGCTGGTATTCATTTCGTCTGCTTTTACGAGTGAGTATTCTCGACTATTACCTTTGTTGGCTGAGAAGCTTTCTGTGCCGGTGCTGATTGGCTGTAGTGGTGGTGGTGTAATTGGGACAACAGTTAGTGGAGAAACCCAAGAACTAGAAGCCGAACCAGCTATCAGTCTGACTTTAGCGCACCTTCCAGGGGTGCAGGTTCGGGTATTTCATGTTGTTGCTGAAGAATTACCTGACTTGGATAGTTCCCCAGATGCTTGGCTTGATTTAGTTGGTGTACCCCCCAATCCCACACCCCACTTCATTTTGCTTTCTAGTTCCTTCGCTTCTGGAATCAACGATTTGTTGCAGGGGCTGGATTTTGCTTATCCAGGATCGGTAATAGTTGGAGGACAGGCTAGTGGTGGGGGTATGGGCGGTCGTGTTGCCTTATTTTGTAAGGATGACCATAGCGATTTGGGTCAAAGTTTGTATCGTGAGGGCACTATTGGCATAGCTTTGACTGGAAATATTGTTTTGGAAACGATTGTCGCTCAAGGATGCAGACCTATTGGTAAACCGTTGCAAGTTACCAAAGCCGATCGCAATATCATTCTAGAGTTAGATGAACAAGTGCCTTTAATTGTATTGCGAGATTTGATTGCCAGTCTCAGCGAAGAAGAACGGACTTTAGCACAGCACTCTTTGTTTGTGGGCGTGGCAATGGATGAATTTAAGCTAGCTTTACAACAGGGAGACTTTTTAATTCGCGGTATTCTCGGTGTCGATCCTACAGCAGGAGCGATCGCAATTGGCGATCGTGTTCGTCCCGGTCAAAGGCTGCAATTCCACCTCCGCGATGCCCAAGCCTCCGCCCAAGATTTAGAATTACTCCTCCAAAGTTATCAAGACCAACGCAACTCCGAACCCTCTGCCGCAGCTGCTTTGATGTTTGCCTGTCTGGGAAGAGGTGAAGGACTATATGGTAAACCCAATTTTGATTCGGAATTATTTAGGCGCTATATCAAAGATATTCCTGTAGGCGGCTTTTTCTGTGGCGGTGAAATCGGCCCTGTTGGCGGCAGAACCTTCTTACACGCCTATACTTCAGTATTTGGAATTTGTCGGCAAAATCAGTCGTAAGTTAAAAGATGGGAGTTAGGAGTTAGGAGTTATGAGTTGGGAGTTGGGAGTTGGGAGTTGGGAGTTGGGAGTTAAGAGTTAGGAGTTATGAGTTGTGAGTTGTGAGTTTGAAATATTTAACTCCTCACTCCTCACTCCTCACTCCTCACTCCTAACTTTTAACTCCCAACTCATAACTCCTCACTCCTAACTTTTAACTCCTATCCAGCAAAAGCGTGCTGTTATTATCAATCATAGTCACGGTTCCACCTGTGGCGATGCTTGAGTTGGGCTGTGAAGCAGCGTAAGTTTGAATGTAGCGGCGTACTTCTTGGGGGAAATGCGGGTAGTCTAACACGGCATCACCATCGGCAATAGTCGCCCAGAAGTCACGCAAACTAGGAGCTAATTCTTTTGCCTGTGATAGTGGTAAGTTTAGGGGAGAGTTAGTTAGTAGTTTGATTAAAAATGGGAAAGAGCGATCGCCCATCCACTGCCGTGATAACTGCTGCAAGTCTGGAAAATCAGGCACTGATTCTACCCTATGGGATAAAATTTGCAACCATTCTCTACCTTGATTATCCCGACGAAATTCTAGCACCCGATAAGGATGAGGATAGCTAACCAAAGAGCCGGTGGTAATATCATATACCCCTTTATCGTAAGCAACATCTTGAACGTGCAAATGCCCAGTAAACACTAGCTTGACTCCGTAGCGGTTGAGTAACTGCAACAATTGGGCGGAATTTGCCAGCATATAGCGATTTGCTAGTGGGTGACGCGATTGATTGGGTAAATGCTCAACCACATTATGATGCACCATCACCAAAATTAATTCATCACCAGATGCCGCCAAAACTTCTTCTAACCAACGCAGTTGTTTGCTATCCAAACATCCCACCTGCTCGCCTTGGTCGTTAAAAAAGTTAGAATTGAGTCCAATCAGCTTGACTCCAGGTAGCAACTCACGAATGTAGTAAATCTGTCGCGGATCTTCATAGCCAAACTTCGTGTAATAGTAGGGAAAATCCTCAAAAGCAATTGATTGCTCATTGGCAAATAGTACGGGAACGTCATGATTGCCAGGAACAACATAAACGGGAAAAGGTAGCTGCGCTAAGCGTTGTTGTAACCAAGCATGATTCTCAGGTTCGCCATGCTGGGTTAAATCTCCTGGCAACAACAGAAAATCTAAATCAAGTTGTGTCAAATGTTCTAGTACACTTTCAAATGCTGAAATACTGACTTCCACAAGATGAAACCGACTAGGATGATTCCAGATTGTGTGGGGAAGTGCTAGGTGTAAGTCACTGACGATCGCAAACCGAAAATTGAGAGTCATCGATTTAGGAAAATGTTAAAAGGAGGAGCTAAAACAAGTCTTTTCCAAAAAGTATAACCCTTACTCAATCTTCCTGCTCAGCAGTGGGTCTATTTAACATTTGTACACATTGAGCATCGATTACACGCTATAGTAACAATTGACTTTAAGGTTTATGAGATATGTTTAATCTGTAAAACTCAAAAAAATTTAATTACTAAAAATTACGAATTACGGATTACAAATAAGGAGAAGAAATTTTGGCAGCAGTCCGAGTCCGCCAGCATGTTAACCCACTTGCCCAAAAGTATCAAACACCAGTAAATCCTCTTGACTGGGAAAAAGTTTATGCAAAGCCAAATCAATCTCTACATTTAGATATTGGCTGTGCTAAAGGGCTTTTTTTGTTGAATATGGCCAAGATAGAACCAAACTGGAATTTTTTGGGCTTAGAAATTCGGGAACCGCTGGTGGTGGAGGCGAATAAGTTGCGTTCTAAGTTAGGTTTAACAAATTTGCATTACTTATTTTGCAATGTAAATAATTCCTTGGAATCGCTTTTATCTTCATTGCCTCCTGGAAGTTTACAACGGGTGACAATTCAATTTCCCGATCCTTGGTTTAAAACCCGCCATGCTAAACGTCGTGTAGTCCAACCAGAACTAGTAGCAGAATTAGCTAATTATCTTGCGGTTGGGGGGGTTGTATTTCTGCAATCAGATATGGAATTTATCGCTGTGGAAGTGCGCGATCGCTTTGCTGCTCACCCAGCTTATCAGCAAGTTGGTACAGAAGAATGGCTAGCCCAAAACCCGCTACCAGTGCCCACAGAACGAGAAATATATACTCAAAACAAGGGCGAACCTGTTTATCGGGCTTTGTTTGTCAGGCGAGAAGTTGAGAATCGAGAAGAATGACAGCGCAATCTCCAGACAAAAAAGTTTTCAGGGCATAAATGTTTTAGTTGCTGCTCAAAATTTGAATTGCTGCGTAGGCGTAGCCAGCCGTAGGCATCGCTTACAGCTTGAATAGAGACGCCTATTTATCTTTTTATGTTGCCTTTAAGCATTGGAAAGGGGAGTTTTTCTTCCCTTCACCTTGTCCTCTTCAATGGGACATAAAAGTTTTAGTTGTGTCGAAGAAAAACTTTTAACAATAGAGTCTACAATCTTCATTTTGCCTAAAATCGTAGAAGACAAAAGATTTGAAGCTTAGTATTCATATTTGATAGCGTATGACATTTATATTGAACTCCAACAATGTTTTTGATTATTTAGTTGAGCGTGACTTATTGACTCAATCAGAGCAATCTCTCACGAATATTGAGGCGATACCTGCAAAAAACTTTAATTTATTACTCACCCTGTCAGACGGTGGTAAGCTTCTTGTGAAGCAAGAACGGTGCGATCGCGATGGAAAAACAGCAGGTGAGTTTTTAGATGAGTGGCGAATTCAAGAGTTATTACAAAAATTTCCGGAACTGAATTACACAAAATTATTTTTGCCCGAAGTACTTGATTTTGATAGAGAAAACTCAATTATTGTCTTTAAATACCTCGATAATTATCGCGATTTAAACGATTTCTATATGAATGGGAATATATTCCCTCCAACAATAGCAGCAGCTATCGGTAGTTGTATAGCAACAATCCATCGCCAAACCTTCAATTGCCAAAAATATCAAGATTTCTTCTCTCCGAATTCCGACAATATAAAATCCGATCTGGTATTGCTTTTGATTCGGAAATTGGAGCAGATCGGCCCGGAAATTTTTGGTTTAGTACCTGCTGATGGATTGAAATTTTTCGCCCTTTATCAGCGATATGATAGCTTGGGACAAGCACTTAGAGAACTG
Source organism: Nostoc sp. DSM 114161 (assembly GCF_052692665.1). Classification (NCBI taxonomy): domain Bacteria; kingdom Bacillati; phylum Cyanobacteriota; class Cyanophyceae; order Nostocales; family Nostocaceae; genus Nostoc; species Nostoc sp. DSM 114161. The sequence goes on along the minus strand of NZ_CP195141.1, from coordinate 8,265,144 downwards.
AGTACAGCTTTTGCGCCGCGATGTCTGACGCACAATGACCTCAAGCTCAACAACATTCTATTGCATCAGGAATGCGAGCAGTCATTCCCGCAAGCCGAAGTATCACAAAACGGTATTGTGCGACTGATTGATTGGGAGCGATCGTCTTGGGGAGATCCAGCTTTCGATCTAGGGTCAATTATTACCAGTTATCTCCAAATTTGGCTCAATAGCTTAATTGTTAGCAAAGAGATGACTATCGATGAATCTCTGCGCTTAGCTACCACTCCCCTCGAATCCTTACAACCTTCTATTTATGCTTTAACTAGTGCTTATTTAGAGTCTTTTCCAGAAATTTTAGTTCGCTATCCTGATTTTATTCAGCGAGTTGTGCAATTTTCCGGTTTGGCATTAATTCAAGCAATTCAGTCCATAATTCAGTATCAAAAATCTTTCGGCAATATGGGTATTTCTATGCTTCAGGTTGCTAAAAGTTTGTTGTGCCGTCCAGAGCAATCTATTCCTACCGTTTTTGGTACGACAGCAGCAGAACTAACCCGCCTAACTAGCTCTGGTAATGAAGTATTATCTAACACAATTTGATAACTCGCAGCAGTTTGGTTTCTAGATTTGGTAATTGTGAAAACAGATAATTGCAGATAAATTATTATCCTTTATCAGGTTTCAGTAGAGAACGTAGTTATCTATCAAATAAGTTTTTGAGCATAAAAATCCTTGCAGCTTAGGTGAAATGACAGTCATGTTATTTCACCATTTTTTATATACAGCGTATTTCAGGTAAATAAAGTACATGGATAGGGGCAAAATATATTGTGCCCCTACAATTATCTGTAGGTCACAAAGTAGCAATCTGCTGTAATTGCGTTACATGAAAAAATGTAAGGCATTTGATTTATTTAATTAGCCAATTATAAAAAAGCAAAGATGACAAAAAAGGTGTATTAAAGGAATAAAAACTACTTGCTTATCCTAGCTAATCTATTAATTACTATGCCAACATTTAGGCATGAACTAAAAAGTTCATCATTCAATTTACTTTATTCAACTAGGAGGATTTCATGGCTACTATCAAAATTCACGACTTAAGTCCCGCTGGCTCCGAACTGTTTCAAGATTCTGAAAGCTTCCTTAATGAGCTAACAGATGCAGAATTGGGAGTACATGGCGGTAGAGCAGCAGAATCAGTCACTGTTACTATTAGCATTACTTTGTCAGTTACTTACTCTTGGTCTTGGACTTGGTAATTTCTTCGTTTTACTTAAAACAAACTCTTGCTTGGTGTAACTGTTTTTTGTTCATAATTCACACAATATTTTGAGGATGATAACGTATGGCTACTATCAAAATTCACGACTTAAGCCCCGCTGGTTCCGAACTGTTTCAAGATTCTGAAAGCTTTCTCAATGAGCTAACAGATGAAGAATTGGGAGTAAATGGTGGTTTAAGAGTAGCATCAGTAACTGTGACTGTTACAGTTACTTGGACTTGGACTTGGACTTGGTAATTTTTTAGTTTTGCTTAAAAGACAGTCCTGCTTAGTATAACTGTCTTTTTTTTGTTCATAATTAATACAATATTTAAGGATGAAAACTGATGGCTACTATCAAAATTCATGACTTAAATCCCGCTGGTTCAGAACTGTTTCAAGATTCTGAAAGCTTTCTCCATGAGCTAACAGATGCAGAATTGGGAGTACAAGGAGGTTTTAGAACACAATCGTTCACTTATTGCTGGCCTGTGTCTTGGACTATCCCTTTGTAATCTTTTGTAGATAATTCACACAATAATTTTTTAGTTTTACCTAAAAGACAGTTCTGTATAGCGGAACTGTCTTTTTTCTATGTTTAGACAGAATTTGAGAATGATAACTGATATCTATGCATCACAACGAGCTAATTAATGCAGAACTCAACAGGCAAGAGAGATTAAACTGGGAACTTTATGGTTATATAACCTGGCTTTTTCCGAAACTGATAAGTAGGTGGACACAATCATTTAGAAGACGCATTTCGACTTCTCCCAAGGGGAGACGCTACGCGTAGCAAGATCCCGAAGGGTACGCTCAATGCTCGATCGCTGAGAAGACGAGGGTTGAGCGGAGTCGAAACCCGACAATATCTTTTTTAGTTTAATTTAGTATTTCTACTTAATTGGTAAGGTTTTAGTTCTGCTTGGATGGCACATTGTCTACAAGCAGATTTTTTTGGGACTGGATAGGATAACTAACAGAAATAAAACATGACATAAAGGTTTTATTTGTGCCCGAAAAAGCATTGTATTTTTGTTGTTTTACTCAAATCAATATGTCAGTATTTAAACATGAACTAAAAAGTTCATAACTCACTTAAATTTACTCAATTAGGAGATTAATTAATCATGGCTAATATTAAATTGCACGATTTAAGTCCCGCTGGTTCCGAACTCTTTCAAGATTCTGAAAGCTTCCTCAATGAATTAAATGCTGACGAATTAAATAACGTCAATGGAGGGTTGTTCGGAATAACTCTAACTATAACTATAACGATTACAATAACTTTAACTTTGTAAGAACTAAAGTTATATATTAGTTTTTTCGAGCATAAATAACAGTGCTACTTAAAGCACTGTTATTTATAAAAATAGAGTAACTCCTGTCTATTTATTAACTAGCCTATTCAATGATTGCTGAATTATTAGAAATTAACCCAAACCACTCATCAGAAGCAGATCGACGACTGTGGGATGCTTTAGAAGACATCGTTAATAACATTGAAATCGAATCTAATTTTTGTATTCGTCACCCAAGTTACAAGCCCTTAGATCTGCCAGAAGAGGTGATAGTTCGTTTCAAAAAGATGTCTAAGGATGTTCAAAATAGATACTCTAATTTGCAACTGCGTAGTTTTATTTATGGAATTTATTACAACGGTTCTCTACAAAAAACTCTAGCGCTTGATGGAGATTCATCTAACCTGCAATTACACCAAGATTTAGAAAATAACTCATTCTTAGGGGTAGACTTGGCGTTTTACGATCGCTTACACAATAGCAATACTGGAGAGGGCTATTTTGACGCTAATTGGTGTGTAGTCAAACAAGTAAATGATGATACCTTAATGGTCACAAAGGGCGGTTTAAATTTATATATTAAACGCGATTACCACTTACAATCAGCCGAACAATCTGCGGTGGTAGACGATCTAGTTGCAATTAGATTGCCTAAAAATCGAGTTCAAAACGGATTTTATTTGGCGGTTGGGAATGCTGGTCCGCAAACTATCGGCAATCCAAATCATCAGCCACAAACTGTACGTATTTACTTTAATTTGAGTCCAGAAGGTGCAGTTGCAGTTATGGGTAGCCTAACGCAGCAACTCAACGAAATTAACATTCCTTTCACATTTAAAGCACTATACAATCCTGCTGACTACGGTCGCTATGATTCAGCAGTGCTTTACTTTGAGAAAAGCTACTATGAAGCCGTTCGGCCAATTTTACAAAGTGTTTATACAGAAAAGCAGGCGCACTTTAATTCAGAAGTTCCATTATTCACAAAATTACTGATGCCAGGGCTAAGTTTGGCAGAAGAACCAAACCAGAGATTTGCAGCCCAAGAAAGTTTTGGTATCAATCGCTGTCAAATTATTGCTAATGGATTGTTACAAGCTAGCCAACAGGGAAATAACTCTCCCGAAGAACGGATGAAAGCTATTCTAGAAAACTTTTCTCTTCTGGGAATTGAATTACACCGTTCTTATCTTAATGCCAACTCTGAAGACATCTACACACCGTTGAACTAATGCAAATACTCGACCTTGCGCCGCCAAAAGTAACAACTTCCAACGAAGTTAATTTCAACAAGAAATTTCCCGAATCAGATTTGCCATTTTACCGCAAACTAGGACGAACTGATTTAACTGTTAGCGCTTTAGGATTAGGAGGTGGAGGTAAAATCTCTAGTGAAGATACCCTTTATGCCTTCGACCAAGGGATTAACTTCTTTTTTTACTCTAGCGATTTGCACCACTATCTCTACAGCCACATGTCTGAAGGACTGCGGAAATTATGCGGTCGTGGCTCATCAGTGCGAGAAAAACTAGTACTGGCAACGGTGAGTTATATCAAAAATCCAGATGCGGCAATGGCAGCCATCATCGACCAATTTGTAGACCTGAAAATGGACTATATTGATGTCTTCTTTTGGGGCTGGATTGGCACCAGTGATGAGCCAATGTTTGAGAAATGCTTAGACCGTTCCAACGATTTAAGAGGTGCTGGTAGCATTTACGAACGAATCGTTGAAAGAATGTTTGGCGTTTCCGAACGCCTCAAAAAAATGGGGGCTGTTCGTTATATTGGTGCTTCTTTTCACGACTTAGATTTAGCTAACAAATGGCTGAATAATTCATTAATAGATGTGGCGATGGTGAGACATAATGTCGCTCATCGTACAGCTCAAAAATCAGTATTTAAAAATTTGCAAGCCGAAGATCCGCAGCGATCGGGTATTGTCACGTTTAAATCTGCGGGAATGCATGGCCCCCTTTGGCATCCTCCTGCTGGTTTGCCAGAAGGATGTTGGGTGCCTTCAGTTCCTGATTTATACCGCTATTCTTTGAGCCAAAACTGTGTAGATGTCTGCCTGATGGGTTCAGAAAAGCGGGAACATATAGACGCGGCGATCGCAGGCATCCAAAAAGGTAAACTCACCGCAGAAGAAATAGATTATCTCAACCTTTATGGCGATTTACATCGCCATCGTTTCCAAAACCAAAATATTCCTACAGATAAATTAATTTACAGAGGTTAATAATTATGACAGAAAATGTAGCTACACCAAGAATATCTAGCGGCGAAAACCTTTTAGCAACACTAAAACTCCCAGAGATTTCACTCGCAACAAACGAACAAATATTAGACCACCTACGCCATTCATATAAAATTGGTGCTGTTGCTGCCGATGCCGAACAAGAAGTCTTAATTTTACGTCTCTGCGAACAGCTAGAAATTACAGTTTCTGAAGATGAATTGCAAGCCGCAGGAGATATCTTTCGCCAAGATCGTAAATTATTAACAACTTCAGAAACTTTGTCATGGCTAGCACAGCAGCGTTTACAAGTAGAAGAATGGTCTGAAAGTATTAGAGTCGCACTGTTAACACAAAAGTTAAAAGAACGTTTATTTGGCTCAACTATAGATACTCAATATCTAGTCGATCCTTATATTTTTAAACGTGTTGCTTTATCTCAGATTCTCGTACTCGATTTAACAGAAGCTTTGAGAATAGTCCAAGGACTACAAGAAGATAAGGCTGCCTTTTGTAGTTTGGCACTACAATATTCAAAAGGCAAGCAGTCCAAAGAAAATGGTGGCTTTGTAGGTATTCGTTTTGTTTCAGAACTACTGCCGGAATTAGGACAAGCTATTGCAGAAGCAAAAGATGGTGATGTGATTGGCCCGATTCAAACCAAATTAGGTTATCACATTCTAAAAGTTGAAAAATGGTTTTCTCATGAGTTCAGAGAAGTTAAAGAGCAAGTATTAGAATTCCTGCTGCAAACATGGTTAAAGAGTCAAACTCACTCTGATTCTCACAGTTTGGTAACTGTAAAAAATAATTAGGAATAGTACAAATTCCCTGGATATTTATATTTAATATTCAGGGAATTTTAGACGCAATATTTATAGAATTTAATAATCAAGCTATGTCAATACATCATCAATCTAGACACAATTCCCTCAAACTCAGATACATTGGTGAGTTTATGAAAAGACATTTCAAAAAAGCTTGGCTCTTTCTAGGCTTAACTTTTTTCTTTAATTATTTATTAGTCATTCTATACCTAACCTTAGGCGGTAAATGGGTCGTACCTGGTTCGCTGATTGTAACTACAGCTTATATGTTTATTCCGATGCTCGTTGCTGTAGTTATCCAGAAGTTAATTTACCACGAACCATTGCAAAAACCATTCGGTATTTCTTTTAAGTTCAATTGGTGGTTTTTGGTAGCATGGTTATTAGCGCCAACTATAGCATTTACGACCTTTGCAGTTAGTCTACTTTTTCCTGGAGTTGAATATTCTCCAGAAATGGCAGGACTATTTGCACAATTAAAAACAGTACTCTCTCCAGAAAAATTGCAGCAAGTACAAACTCAAATAGCAGCTTTACCAATTCCATTGATTTGGATTAGCTTAATACAGGGTTTAATTGCAGGTGCAACCATCAATGCTGTTGCAGCTTTTGGTGAAGAATTAGGTTGGAGAGGTTTGCTGCAAAAAGAATTTAATTATCTAGGGTTTTGGAAGTCTTCAGTGATTATCGGTTTGATTTGGGGAATATGGCACGCTCCAATAATTATCCAAGGACATAACTATCCTCAACACCCGTTATTAGGTGTTTTAATGATGACAATTTTTACCCTATTGTTATCACCAATTTTTAGCTATATCAGGCTCAAGTCCCAATCTGTTATTGCTACTTCTATTCTACATGGAACATTAAATGCTACAGCAGGATTGTCTATCTTAGCAATCAAAGGAGGTAACGATTTAACAGTTGGTGTTACAGGATTAGCTGGTTTTCTAGTTTTAATAGCTGTAAACATCAGTCTATTTATTTATGAGTATGCAAGTTCTAAAAGGTCATTTATAAAGTAAAATTCAACAAATCAATTACACCAGATTGTAGTTTGGTGAGGTACAGATTATTGTAAAGGCACAACAATGTTCATACGTGTCACTTAACGCCAAACCCTTGTAAAGATGTGATATTCAGCTATGTCACTTACCATCAAGATCCGCGTTACCCCACCCCGGTTTTGTCTAAAGCCAAAACCTCCCCTCCCCTTGCTAAGGGGAGGGGTTGGGGGTGGGGTAAAACGATTGTGGGACAACAGTTTGAGCTTAAGTTGACACCAATGAGCATTTTGGTCACCCCACAATAATTAATTGGATATTTTTTATAAATCGCTAAAAGCCTTATTTTTCTGAACTAATAACAGGGAGAAATTCAAATTTTTCGATTTGTGACTTCAACCAAGCAGTAAATAAATCTGTCAAAATTTGACGGGATAGTTTATTATCTAGCTCTGGTTGAATGATTTCCTCAACTAATATTAAATGTATCCCTTTAGAAGTAACTATGGGTTTAAGAAGTTGAGGAGGTTTAGCAGCAAAGACGGCAGCAGAAATTTCTGGCTTTAAATCTTTACGGTACAATTTCCCCCGATAACCTAATTTACGGCGTAATTCCTTATCTTCAATGTATTTGTGAGCCACCTCATAAAAACTAATTTCACCTTCCTGGATGGCATAAAACAGTTCTAGAGACAAATCTTCATCATCTAAAATAACTTCATAGAGCAAGACTGTAGCATAATCTAGTTGATGTTCAAAGAAATATTGTTCAACTTTATCTCCAAACAAATGAGCAGCTAATTTTCCAGAGATAACAGTGTTGTAAACTAATTCTTCAAAATTATCGAGAGATAAGCTATGTTTTTCTAACCACGCCCAAGTATCATCAGCATTATTAAGTTTTTGAGCTAATCTTATTTGGTCTGCTGTTTGCTGAAGTTCTTCGGTTTCTACTTTGATGCCAGCTTTATCTACCGCATCTTTGATAATTTGAAGAGTAATAATATCTTCAATGATCTCAGGAATTTTGCAGGATAATTTCACCTGATTTAGAATATCTTCGGAAGTAATTGTAAGAGGTTGTGACATGATAATCTCCTAAATAAAAGAATTAAAACTTAACAAACAAATAAAAGGCGATCGCGATTTTTTTTACAATTTAACATCTCCTTGCTGCAACTTTTTAAATGGATCGAGTAGAAAATCAATAATTCGCCGCTGGCGCACAATCACTTCAGCTGTTGCTGTATCTCCAGGACGCAAGGAAATACACTTATTTGCAGAAGGAATACAATTCTGTTTTAAGGCAATATCTAAGTTATAAGCTGCCACTTTTCCATTAGGAGTATCTATCTCTGTAGTAGTAGGAGAAATTTTGATTAATTCCCCTGATATAACCCCATAATCTTGAAAAGGATAAGCATCAAATTTTAGTTTAACTGGTAATCCTGTCTGCAAAGAACCACTTTCTGTGGTTGCCATTTGTGCGCGAATTATTAAAGGCGAATTGAGCGATGCGATTTCCGCCACCATTGTTCCAGGCTGCACCACAGAACCAGATTTTTCAATCGGCAGATGAAATAATATACCACTGGTGGTAGCTCTGATTTCTCGTTGGCTTAACTGAAATCTTAATGCTAAAATTTGTCTTTTACTTTGGGCAATTTCTGATTGTAATGAAGTAATATCAGTTTCTAAACTTTTCTGCTGTTCTCCAATTTTTAGCACGGCTAGCTGGCCAGAACGAGTCAAAGTTTCATAACTCCTTTCTTGTTCTTTTAATCGCAATCTAGCCTGTTCTATATCTGCATTAGTTTGGCGGATACTGCGCTCGTAACTACTCTGTTGTTCTGCCAAAGTTAATTTAGCTTGTTCAATATCTGACTTGCTTTGTTCATATATTTTTTGCTTTTCTTGAGCTATATCTTCCTTTTCTACAACATTAATTTCTGGAACTACCCCTTCTTGTTTGAGTTTGCTATAGCGTTCAACCTCTCGCTGAGTACTTATCAAACTACTCTCGGCTAACTTACTATTAGTTTTACTATGTTCGAGAGCTTTCTGTGCTTGATTAACTTGAGCTAATTTTTCTTCTTTTTGCAATTCATAAGCATTTTTTAGAGCATCAACATTTTGACTGGCTTGAGCAATTTGCGTCTGCTTTTCTAACTGTTGAGATTGATTTTGTTGTTGTTGAGTCGCCAAAGACACAAGCAATTGATTTTTAGATGAACTTAACTGAGCAAGTCGGTTTAATTGTCCCTCTAATTTATCCTGCGCCTGCTGCAAATCTGATTTGACTAGTTCTGATTCTAATACCAATAAAGTCTGTCCAGGCTTTACTGTATCGCCTTCTTTAACTCGAATTTCGGCAACAGTTCCAGCCACAGCAGCATCGAGCTTAATTGTCTTTTCTTTAGGCTCAGTTCGTCCTCTAGCTGTACCAGTTTCATCGACCTTAAATAGCATTGTCCAAGGTAATACTATAGACACAAATATAACTAAGAAATATAGCAATCCTCTTGTCCAAACCTGGGGGAAGCTATCAAGTGATTCCTTGGTAATGTCAGACCAATCATCAGTTGCAATTTCTGGAATTTGTGGTTCCAAAGTTTCCCTGTCAAATATTTCTTCTGGTATTGAGTTCGTTACTCGTCCATTTAATATACTATTAGGCATAATTATTTTGAGATAGATTTTTCAAGTGGGTAATTTATCAACCATTAATTAGCAATCAAATTTATGGTTTTAGAGTTTATGCTGCCACCTGTAACTGCTGTTGATTGAGATAGAAATAATGTCCCCGTTTAGCCATCAATTCTTCATGATTTCCGCTCTCAATTAACACACCCCGGTCTAGTACTAAAATTAAATCGGCATTGCGGATTGTAGAAAGACGATGGGCAATTACTAAAGTGGTTCTTCCCCTAAGAATTGTATTAAAGTTTTGCTGGATAATTCTTTCTGATTCGGTGTCTAAATGAGAAGTCGCTTCATCTAAAACTAATAACTGAGGATTACCTAATAAAGCCCTGGCAATAGCGATTCTTTGTCTTTGTCCGCCAGATAATAATCCTCCACCTTCACCAATTTGGGTTTCATATCCCATTGGTAACTTTTTAATAAATTCGTCAGCACCCGCTAGTTTTGCCGCCTGGATTACCTCTTCTAAACTCGACCCAGGATGTCCTAAGCTAATATTTTCTCGAATTGTGCCGCCAAACAAAAAGGTATCTTGGTCAACTACTCCAACTTGCTGACGCAAGGAACTTAAGGAAATACTGGTAATATCTTGTCCATCAATTAAAATTTTGCCGTCTGTTGGCGGATACAATCCTAAAACCAATTTAGAAATCGTAGTTTTTCCAGAACCGCTACGTCCTACGAGTGCTACCATTTGCCCTGGTTTAATTTCAAAGCTGAGATTCTCTAAAATATTTATATCGCTGTCTGAATGATAGCGAAATGTCACTTTTTCAAAACGAATATTGCCTTTAATTTTTGGTAGATTTTGTCGTGGCTGATGGTGTAAATCTTCTTCGGGTTCTGCATCCAAGACATCATTAATACGTTCCATCGCTATCACGACTTCCTGGAACTGATTCCACAACACAGTTAAGCGTTGAAAGGGCGTAATAATATTACCCAATAGCATGTTAAATGCTACTAGTTGCCCAATAGTTAATTGGTTGTGAATTACTTGGTATGCGCCAAACCAGAGCAAACCTGTGGTCATCAGTGCTTGAATTGTGTTACTGAATATTTGTAATCGATTATTAATAACTTGTCCAGAAAAATTAGTTTTTACTTCTTTATTTAATAATTCTTCCCAATGCCAACGTACTGTTTGTTCTACAGCCGTTGCTTTGACTGTCCTCACACCGGTTAAGGCTTCAATTAAGTAACTACTTTCTTTGGCAACAGCGTTAAATATTTCTCGTGAAATTTTTTGTAAAAAAGGTGTGGCAACTAAGGCCAGTAAAGCAAAAGGTGGGATAATTAACAATGACAGCAACGCCATTTTCCAACTGTACCAAAACATTAATCCCACATAGATAAAGACGGTGAGTAAATCTAGCAGAATTGATAATGCTTCACCAGAAAGAAAGCGTTGAATTTTACGGTTTTCTTGGACGCGAGAGATAATATCTCCTACATAACGCGACTCGAAGAAATTCAAAGGCAATCGTAGGGTATGGCGAATAAACCCAACAATTAATGCTAAGTCTATGCGATTGGCTGTGTGGTCTAGGAGATATTGGCGCAACCCTGTCATTGCTACGCGAAACAGGTTAAACATCAACAACCCTATTCCCACAGCGGTCAAGGTGAGTTCCGATCGCTGCACCACTACGCGGTCTAAAATTAACTGGGTGAATAAAGGAGTAATTAATCCAAATATCTGAATAAATATTGAGGCAACAAATACCTCCAGCATCACCAAAGAATGAGGTTTCATCAACTCAAAGAACTGCCAAAAAGGCGTAGAACTCTCCTGAGTCTCTTTGAGCATGGCTGTCGGTTGCAACAGCAATGTGTAACCAGTCCAGCTGGCTTTAAATTCGGCGTGAGTCAGGGTGCGTTGACCGATCGCTGGATCGGCTACGATTACATGTTTGGCGGTAACTTCGTAGACGACAATGTAATGCTTGCCTTCCCAGTGAATGATGGCTGGTAAGCTTTGCTTGGCTAATTGCTTCAAACCAGCTTTTACCGGTCGTGTGGCAAAGCCCAAGCTTTCGGCCGCTACTAATAACCCGCGCAAAGATGCGCCATTGCGATCGACATTGGCGATATCTCGCAAGCGATTGACGCTAAAACGTTTCCCCCAATACCGAGATACCATCACCAAACAAGCTGCACCGCAGTCAGATCCACTCTGTTGGGCAAAAAACGGATAGCGCCGCGTCACTCGCTGCCATAAATGTCCCACTTGCTGAGTAGGATTCGGAAAATAGGCTTTGCTAATTTTCTTTCCCTGGGGCACATCGGCTGGTTGTGACAAAATATCTGTTTCAGAATGCGTATTTGTCTCAACTTTATTGGCAGCATTGCCTAATTCCACCTGTTCGGGATTGCGAGATAGTGCCCTAGCCCATAAATGCTCTCGAATTTGAGGATACTTAGCCATCAATGACCCCAGCACCTCACCTGGAATAAAACACAGTTGTAAATTTACTGAGGCTCTGGCTGCATAAGGCTGAAATTGTGTATCTGGGAATAAAGTAAATTCCCCGAATGAGTCTCCCGGCTCTAAAGTGGCGATTAATTCGTCGGCGCTATCGAGCAATCTTACTTTGCCAGCGATCGCAATATATACACCCGGTTCAACGTCAGTTCCTTGCCAAAATTTACCGACTTTCGGGTTACTTTCTTTAAATTGTGGCAGATATCCTTCAAATTCTTCTTTAGAGAGAGAATGTCCCAGAATATTGTTGAGTTGTTGCAGAGAAACCAAGTGATTGGATATGTTGTGCGCCATTATTTGAATCTTTTGATAATTTTGCAAAGTTAATAGGTAATAATTCGGAATCTTCCGCATTAGTTACCGATTTGAGGTCACCAATCAAAATTTTGTTACCTTGATGCTCGTTGCTGCTGGCTTCGGTGTTGTTTGCTTTTGGCCTTGTGGATAACCCCATTTGTTTGAGCAGTCGCTTGAGATGGCGATCGCTCAATTCAATCCCAAATTCTTTTGCCAAATGTTTCGCCAGCCAGTTTGCTGTCCAGCGCCGAAAAGAATAGCCATAATCTCGCGGACTATTTCTCATCAGTTCTTGCAAACGTTCTAAATACTCGTCATTTATTGCCTTCGGGCGACCAATCGGGCAATCTTGCCATTGATGCGCCATTCCTGTCTTCGCTATGTGCGTCCAATGTCTTGCTGTTGCTGGACAACACCCCAAAATTTGACAAATCTGGGTTTGAGTTTTTCCCTCATCTGCCAACAACATAATTTCAATCCGTTGTCGATAAGATTCCGGTAAATCTTTCTGTAAATTCACTACCAGTAATTTTCGCTGGAATGATGTTAAATACTTACCGACATTTACGTCTGCATACTTTGTTTGAACTTTCCTGTCACAGTCAGACATATAAGTAAAATCGCTTAATTTGTATACACGCCAATATCTGATTCTTAATGCTTCTTTAGTCGTATATCTCTAGACTTAAGTAGAAATTACTAGAGATATTCCAGAAACGAATTTTTGTTGTATCTGTAATACTTATTACGATTTGCATTTTATTTTATGCAAAAATTTTAATTTTCCAAAGTAATATTTTTTACAGTACTTGTTGGTTTGTTGCTTTTTATGGATAGATTAAGCTACAAACCGTATTTGTGAATTCCGAAAATCTTTTTGTAAAGATAAATGAAATTACTCTGGACACATAAAAAATAAGTCATAGCCGAATTCCTCGAACAAGAGACTTTCAAGCCTCTTGGAATCAGGGTTTGACGAGCAGTTTATGTTTTCAACTATGCTTCAACTGCTATCTAGCAAAAGACTCTTTACTCGGTGAAAAGCCTTTTGGTGTCTCAGTTTTATCATCTCTTGATGCTATCAATCGTGAAAACTCCAATCGTGCGATCGCTTACCCTCACCTTAGCAAAAAATATGTATAAAAAATTACCCTATAAGTAGAGAACAGAATAAAGGCGTAGGGTGCAGTTGCTGACGAATTATCTTTACATGCGTAACCGCATTTCTTTGGAGATGATTTTCCGGGGTTTGTACCATTTCAGCGTTGCCTACGACAAAGGTAACGCTGATGACCCGATTAAGTACTTTGCTGCAAAAGAGAATCAAGATTTATACTAAGTTGCAATCAGATATAGTATTTCTCCCCCTGCTCCCCCTGCCTCCCCTGCTCCCCCTGCCTGCCAAAACTAATATTTTTGAACGCAACTAGGTATTAGGAGTGGTTAGAGCGCTCCGAAAGCCAGTCTCAAAGCTGGATTTAGCTCTTTTTCCTGCACCATTTTGACAAAAGTGCAATTACCTTAACCTCTCACCGATGCTCTGAGACTGCGTTGCGCGGGTTTGCCAGTCAATGCTAGTAACTTTTAGTATGAAGCTTTGACTGTATACACGCTAAGGATAAATGGATAGTCATGTGGAAAATTTTATTTCTTCATTACATCTCTTGATTAGGATGCTGTTTTTACGGGGTTCCATAGTAGATTCCCTTACCGTTAGTGCCAATAAAGACTAGTCCGAATTGCTGCCAGCTAGCCTCCATTACATTAGGGTCGTTACCGATGGTCTTGTGTGGAGTGTCGATATTTGTCCATGTTTCTCCTCTGTCTAGAGAGCGAAAAATTCCTGATGCTCCATTACCTGTGCTGTTGATTTTGCCATATAAATACAGGGCTGGAATTTTGCTTTTCGTCTGTGGCTTACCAAGCGCATACAAATAAGCTCTGTCCACTTTGGTAATTTTGGTAAAGTTCGCACCGCCATCCGTTGAGCGATAAAGTCCGTTTGAATTGAGACTAAGCCAGAGTTCGCCATTTATCCCTGGAACCGTTTTCAGCATAGACCAATTTTCCGAAGGTAATGATGAGTTCACGATGCTAAAGGATGCGCCCCCATTGTTACTACGGTATAACTTGCCGCGGCTGTAGTAGTAAAAAGTGTTGCCATTTACTTTGTCAGCCGCTAATGGTTGACCCCAGTACCACGGGCCTTTTGGGCCGTTGGGTAATCCTGATACTTTGCCCCAAGAAAATCCGCCATTAGTTGTGCGGATAGGCTGGCCTTGGTCGATAATTGCGACAAACAAATTTGAGTTGGTTGCTGACATGGCTACGCGCAACGGTATTGTGTTTTGCGGAAATGACAAAAATTTCCTCCACGTCAAACCCCCATCTGTCGAAGTTGCTCCTGTATATGTATTGTTCCATCGGTTTCCACCAACACGCACCATTCGTGAAGGATTGCTTTCGCTGTAGGCAAGGCTGTAGGTGTCCTGAAACCGGGGACTATTTTCACCGCCAAACTGCTTACAAGGATAAGCATCTAGTCGTTTGCTGTGGTTAAATCCATCTACATCAGCAACGCCGCTCAACAACAAAGATCCACTTGGAGGTGAGGCTAAAGCGAAGCTAACTACCTCTTCATGTCCTTTTTGATAGTTTGACCAGATAGAAGGCTCGGCGTTAATATTGTCTGTTTGCCATATTCCAAACCAGTCTGTTAACCAAGCTCTGCCGGGAGTTTTCGGGTCAAATTCAATGGCTGAGGTTGCTGAGGCAAAATACGAGTCGGGCCACCAAGGCACTTGAGGTTTCAAGATATGCTTTTTCTTTTGCCATGTAGCTCCACCATTCGTAGATTGAAATACTCCACAATTATTGGTTTTGCAAGCATATTGGGGATAAACAATTAAAACGCGATTGGGGTTATTTGGATCTACAGCTAAGGCATTGAATTTATTTTCTATACCTATATTAGTTGGCGTGATATTACTCCAGACGTTGTTTGTATATTTACTCACACCTGATGCGTGCGTTACATACAGAACACCGTTAGTAGCGATCGCCATTCGATTCACTTTTGATGGACTTCCTGGTATTTTGCTCCAGCTAATACCCGTATTAGTGGATTTGTATATCCCGTCTCCATAAGCATTGGCATAGACCAAACCAGAAACATTTTTGTTAAATACAATACCTGTAATTCCAATATTTACTTGAGGTTTTCCAGCAAAGGAGGTAACTTTATTCCATGTCGCACCAGCATCTAAAGACTTCCATAACCCATTCAACCGCGAGCCAAAGAAAATAACATGGGAATTGAAAGGATTGACAGCAAGTCTTTCTCCTAGCCAACGTTGAGTTTCGTTGCCACCCATCGGCAAGTCTATTTTCAACTTAGTCCAACTTTGACCGCGATCGCTAGATTTAAAAATTGTTCCCAATCCAGCCCAACTAGCAGTGTATTTGCCTGCTGCTATGTAGACTATGTTTGAGTTGTTTGGGTCAAGTGCTAGGGCTTCTCCCCCATAGTAATTGCTCTGTTCTAGTCCAAAGTGGTCTATTAAAGGAATCCATTCCTTATCTACTGGATTCCAACGATAAAAGCCACCAATGTCAGTTCTGATGTAGACAAGATCGCGCTGTTGTGGATGCAAATAAACACCTGTAACATAACCACCCCCCCCGATAGCGACATGAGTCCAGCGATAGCTTGATGTGGCGCTGCAAGTGAGCTTAGAGGGTGTAACCACAATAGTCAACGCAATAATTATAGCCGTACAGGTTGTTTTCCGGAACGGCATCCAGAAAAAGCGATCGCTCATACGAGTAAAAGGAAATAGAGAATCGGCAACTCTTAACAGGGAGTACTTATAGTGAATTCTGCTGTAACTACTGCTAATTAACTACAACCAAGTGGATAGCTTAGTGGATAGCTTAGTGGATAATTTTATTCCGCTCCATAGGATACTGTCTGCATCAGTGCAATCTTAGCCATTAGGTAGTTTTTTTATCACTGCTTAAGCAAGATACTGTACTGAAGTGTTGCAAATCAAGTCTGAAGTTACAAATGTATAATTCTGGGAGTAAATTCAGGCGATCGCAAAACTGAGTGTAAGCTATTTAATTCAGCCAGTAATCGACTTTAGAGGATTTTAATGACTAATTATATAGAAATCTCTGAACGCTCTGGCAAAACAGTAGCAAACCGAAAACGTTGGCAACCTTACTTACTTCTAGGTCTAGCTACCAATGTAGTTTTTTGGGTTTTAGCCTTTCTTTATCTCAAAATTACGCCACCAACATATAGCAGTCAATCAGCTATTAATTTACCTGGGGTCGGTTCAAACGCCGATGTAAATTTACCAGGTATTGGTCAAGCTTCTTATGAAAATTCATCTCCATATTCTTCTAGTTCTTCTCAAGATCCCAGAGAAAATTATAAGTTTATTGCTGAAAGCGAACCTGTATTGAAAGCAGCAGCAGCTCAACTTAACATGTCTTTAGGAGAGTTTGGTAGTCCGCGGCTGAAAGTAGTAGATAATACTACGATTATGACAGTTGAGTTTAAGGGTGCAAGTCCTGAAGAAGCTAGAAATAAATCATTAGCTTTTTACAAAGCTCTTCAAACCAGACTTAATCAACTGAGAAGTCAAGAAGCTGTTAGACGAGACGCAGGTTTCCAAGTAGCTCTTGACTCTTCGCAGAAAAAATTGCAAGATGCACAAACGAAACTTTCTAATTACAAAGCGCGTTCGGGTTTAAACTCTGAAGAGCAAATTAAGGATCTAACAAACAATATTGAACAGCTACGCAGACAAAGATCTGAAATAATAGCTCAACAACAGCAAGCTAGTAGTCGTCTAAAACAATTGTCGGCTAATTTAAAATTATCTGCTGGGCAAGCGACAGATGCTTTTGCTCTGCAAACAGATCAAATATTTCAGCAGAACTTAAAAAACTATAGTGAATCTAGCGCTGCTCTGACTGTTCTAGAATCGAAATTTTTACCTAATCATCCGACGGTAGTTGCAGAGAAAGCTAAACGAAATGCTGTTGAGTCAGCCTTGCTAGCTCGGAGTCAGTCTATTCTAGGGCGACCGGTCAGTTTGTCAAGCTTAGCGCAACTAAATCTTAATAATACTAATTCCGGTACTGCTTCTCGTGAAACTCTTTTCCAAGAACTAATTACAGTTCAGGTAGACCAAAAAGGACTCACAACTCAAGCTCAAGCAATAAATCAACAGATAGTTCAGCTGGAAAATAGACTGAAAAAACTTGCACAGCAAGAGTCTAATTTGGATGCCCTCAAAAGAGATATGCAAGTTGCCGAAGCAGTTTTTTCATCTACTTTGGCCAGATTGGATCTTGGTAAGTCGAATGCTTTCGGTTCCTACCCACTAATTCAAATTATTGCAGAACCTAGTTTATCTGATAGCCCTACTGCACCAAAAAAAGCATATGTTTATCTAGGTGCGGCTGCTGGCTCCGTTTTTTCAACTATTGGAATAACGTTACTTTGGCTGCGCGATCGCAAACGTCATAATTCTGATGTAATTAGAACTAAAACTAAAGCTATCGAACGTTAAAAAAATATTTAATAAATCAAATATTAGCTTCTATTAGAAATACTTGAAATTAGAAATTGGATGAAGCCTCAAAACTTAGAAGAAAAAGTAGTTTGGTATTGCTTAATAGGAACATATGGTTTTTATTTTTTGGGAGCGTGTTACTTTACAATATCTATAATTGCATGGTTGCTAACGCTTTACTTGTGTAAAAAACTTTGGAAGCAAACTGAATATACAGCAACTGAAGACAAAATAACCATTCCCCTTAGTGTATGGGTATGGATTATTTCTATGTTAGTCATAGAAGTTGCTTTAGTTATGGGTCATGTAGATTTTGATTTAGGAATACCTAAAATAATTACCTCCTCGATAAATTGGGCAAGAAATTGGGCTTATCTAGCGTTATTTCCCCTTATTGGTTGCCTTAATATCCGCCCCCAATTACTTTACCGAGGAGTATGTATTGTTGGCTTGCAAAGTCTAATTATAATTCCCATTTTTTACATAGCACATGCAATACATCTGCCAAATGTTTTATATAGTTCTCCACTGCAATTAATAGGAGGTAATGATGTCATATTTTACAGTGTAAAACTCTATGGATTTGAAGAAGGCAATGTCAATCAAATTCGCTTATCGTTATTTGCACCTTGGCCTCCTGCATTAGGATTAGTAGGCTGTATCTATTTTTTGCTTTCATCTCAAGAAAATAACAAAAAGTGGCGGTTGATTGGCATGATTGCTTCTGCCGCTATGATTGTATCTTCAGTCTCGCGCTTAGGTATTTTGTGCCTTGTTACTGTTCCAGTAATAACTTGGATTTTAGTAAATTTTATTGAACCTAAAGTACAACTTACAGCAGGGGTAGTCAGCCTATTTACAGGTATGTTTGCTCCCATTATTATCGATTCTCTAGCAATATTCAAACAACAGTTCTCAGAAGCGAGGGCTGATTCTTCTAAGCTTAGAGAAGTTTTAGGTCGTATGGCTTTAGAAGGTTGGAAAGAAGCTCCTATATGGGGTCATGGAATTATTGCTCCCCGCGGAATATTATTTACAAAATTTATGCCAATAGGCACTCATCACACTTGGTTTGGTCTTCTATATGAAAAGGGAGCGGTAGGTTTAGTTGCATTAGCATTTCCCTTGTTATGGAGCTTTATGGATTTACTGTATAAAGCCTATAAAAACCAAACTGCCAAGGTAGCTTTAGGTGTACTCGTAGTTTTATTTTTATTTACTTTTGGCGAAAAAATAGAAGGCTTAGTTTACCTTTATTGGCCTGGCTTGATAATAATGGGTATTGCATTTAAACAAAAAGTTTAGTTTAGCAACGGTGTAGTGTAATTAATTTTGTTTGTTCAATAACTTAACAAGTAACTAAATTAAATGCTAATTAATAAGTTAAAACAACAACTTTCAGGTCAATATATTCGTAATGTTGGTTGGTTAGGAGGAGCAGAGTTAGTAAATCGTGTTTTTCGGCTGGGGACAACAATTACTTTAGCTCGGTTATTAAGTCCTTATGATTACGGGTTGGTAGCAGTCGTTCTCACGACTAATGAATTTGCCACCGTTTTTACCCTGAAAGCTGGGATCGGGTCTAAGATTGTTCAGGCTGATGAACAAGAGGTGAAAGTTGTATGTGATACATCGTACTGGCTCAATTGGATTCTATGCGGTTCAATTTTTGCTATTCAGTGTATTGCTGCCTTTCCAATTGCTTTGTTTTATGGAAATAATCAGCTTATTTTTCCCATCTGTGTTGCGGCTCTCGTCTACTTAATGTTCCCGATTTTCATGATTCAGTCTGCACTGATTCAAAGAGAAAATCGATTAAATGTGACAGCTTTATGTAATGTTATCCAATCGTTAATTAGTAATATTTCAACAATAGGTTTAGCTCTATTAGGATTTGGGATGTGGGCTGTAGTTTTACCCATAGTCTTATCAACTCCAGTATGGATAGTTATTAGTTATATGAATCATTCGTGGCGACCTCCTAAATCTTTTAAACTTGAGCGATGGCAAGAGATTACAAATTTTGGTAAAGATATACTTGGCGTTGAATTACTCAATAAACTGAGAGCTAATATAGATTATTTACTTATTGGACGTTTTCTAGGAATTCATGCATTAGGAATATACTATTTTGCCTTTAATGCTGGGTTAGGAATCAGTTTGAACGTCATGAGTGCAGTTACTTCAGCTTTATTTCCTTATCTTTGTGAGGTTCGTGGAAACTTCAAGCAATTAAAGGAGCGATACTTTAGTAGTCTCAAATCAACTGCTAGCTTTACAGTTCCACTCATTCTCCTACAGTCGAGCTTGGCACCGTTTTATGTGCCTATAATTTTCGGGCAAAAATGGGTTACAGCAATTCCGATCTTGATTCTTATCTGTCTTTCAGCTTTACCGCTTACTATTTATAATCCCACTTATTTACTACTCAATGCTATAGGTAAAACCCATATAAATCTATACTGGAATCTGATTTATACTGTATTATTTGCGATTTCCTTATTAGTAGCCGTACAATGGGGAATATTTTGGGTTGCCGTAACAGTACTTATTTGCCAGATAGTAGCGCAGCCTGCATTTAGCATTTGGTCTATTAGATATTTCTTTAGGCAAAAATCATCTTTCTTAGTTGTAAATAAACCATAGAGATAATTGCATTTAACGTTAAACTACGAGCGGTTAAATTAATTTCTTAAAAGGAGATATTTGTATGAAAATTCTTGTGGCAGGTTGGTTCAGTTTTGAGAAATGTAATGCTACAGCTGGCGATTTGATGGCACG
The DNA here is from genome assembly GCF_052692665.1 of Nostoc sp. DSM 114161. Classification (NCBI taxonomy): domain Bacteria; kingdom Bacillati; phylum Cyanobacteriota; class Cyanophyceae; order Nostocales; family Nostocaceae; genus Nostoc; species Nostoc sp. DSM 114161. Next base: position 8,244,673 of record NZ_CP195141.1, on the reverse strand, counting down.
AGATATCGTTTGCGAGTGGATTGAAAAGGCCGGTTATGCTTATGATGTTGCTCTTGCTCCTCCCTTTGTGGGTGGTGTCGATTGGCGTTTAGTCGAGCCGCATACTTATTCACACGTTGTATTTGTATGTGGCCCTTTTCCTTATGTCAAGCTATCTAATGATTTTGTGGAACACTTTAGTTCCTGTCGTCTGATTGGTGTTGACCTATCGATGATAGAGTCAATCGATCGCTGGAATCCTTTTGATGTTCTTTTAGAAAGAGACAGTTCTGCTATTTCACGGCCAGATATTACCTTCGTGTCACGCCAACCAAAAGTACCTGTTGTGGGTATTATTTTGGTTCATCCACAACATGAATATAAAGATAAAGGCAGACATCAAATTGCCCATGAGGCCATTAACCGACTCATTGCCTCAAGAGAAATGGTGACAGTGCCTATCGATACAGGTTTAGACCCCAATCAAACCAATCTCAAAAGTGCAGCCGAAATCGAATCGTTAATCGCTCGTATGGACTTTGTGGTGACAACACGTTTACACGGAACTGTATTGGCACTCAAGAATGGAGTTCCTGTTATTGCCATAGACCCGATCGCCGGAGGAGCTAAGATAGTACTTCAAACGAAAACCATTGGCTGGCCTGTAGTCTTTAACACTGATAATTTAACAGACGAGGCATTGCAACAAGCTTTCGACTACTGTCAAACAGAAGCAGCACGAGAAAAAGCCAGAGATTGCCGCGATCGCGCCATTAAGACAGTCGAACAAGTGCGCGATGAATTTATCTCAGCCTTAATGCCAAGTTCATCCAGTGCTAGAGTTTACCGCGAAGAGGCGCTTGACAAATCCCAGTTGGAACCTGTGCGTTTCACAATTAGACAGGTGGTTGTGAGAAAAGCCAAAACATTTAAGAAGAAAGCGACATATGCGATCGTTAAATTGCTTTTAGGTAATCAAAAAAGTGAAGTTCTCTTGAGTAAGTTGTAATGCATTGAAATTACAGTGCAGACTTGCGGGATTGATTTATAGCGAACAGTCGATATTATACGGTAATTAATGATTATTGACTGTCAAAAATTAAGAAGCGCAAGAAATAGGCATATTAAGGTATTAATTAACAAACACAAATATCAATTTAGAGTGAATTTAATCTTTATGTCTCCGCAAATATCAGTAATTATTCCTGCTTATAATGGCGAACGAACTATCTTAGAAACGATTGCATCCGTTCGGCAACAAACCTTTTCAGATTTTGAGCTAATTATAATTAATGATGGCTCAACAGATAAAACTTTAGACTTAGTGAATTCAGTTGAAGACCCTCGAATCAAAATTTTCTCCTACAACAATGGTGGTTTGCCAGAAGCTCGCAATCGTGGTATTTCTCATGCCACAGGAGAATTTATTACATTTATTGATGCAGATGATTTATGGACACCTGATAAGTTAGAACTACAACTTGCTGCCTTGCAACAGCATCCAGAAGCGGGACTTGCTTATAGTTGGACTTATTACATGGACGATAGAGGAGAGGCTTTTCATAGTAGTAATACTGTATCTTTTGAAGGTAATGTTTTTGCCAATTTATTATTAGGAAATTTTTTAGAAAGTGGTTCAAATCCTTTGATTCGCAGACAAGCTATTGATTCTACAGGAGAGTTTGATTCTACACTTAAATATTGTGAAGACTGGGAATATTGGTTACGGCTTGCAGTTCGTTGGCCATTTGTTGTAGTTCCTAAGCAACAAATTTTTTACCGTCAAACTTCAGGGTCAATGTCATCTAAAATTGAGGTACTAGAGAAATACCATCTCATAATGGTTGAAAGAGTATTTCAATCAGCACCCTTAGAACTTCAGTTTCTAAAAAATCAGAGCCTAGCTAATATTTATCAGTTTTTAGCACACTCATATCTGACTCGGCTTTCTGGCGCTAGTGGGGCTAAATTGGCTAGCCAAAAGCTGAAAACAGCAATTAGCTTGTATCCCAAGATTTTGTTAACAAAAAAAGTTCAAGTTTTAGTATTCAAGTTACTTTTAATCAAAGTACTTTCACCGAAGATTGCTAGCTATTTACTCCAAATTATTAGCAAAATTCGAGCTAGTCGTATGCAATACTCCGATAAAAAAGCTAATTCTCCTGTTTGAAAGATGTCTCATTTAGCATAACTTATTTAAATCATTTCCAGGGAGCGATCGCGAATATGAAACCTTACAGCACTATTGTCCAAACAAACGGCAGTTTCAATAATCAGGATAAAGAAGAAGTTTTTTTTACTGTCAAGTTGGTGAAATCTGGATTGGCAGATATGTTATGGCAGCTATCACTTCTATATAGAATTGGGCAATTATGCGATTACACTTATGTACATACACCACTTGCCTATGAGAAAAGATACGAGTTAAATTTTCAAGGAAAGATTATTAAAAAAATTGAGACTACTGTCAACAAACTTCTGAAAACTGACAAATATTCTGATAAACTTAGTAATTTTCTTGGTTTTGATAACTGGGAACAAAATATAAGCGATCGAGAATTTACTAATTGTAAAATTATTCCAATACCCATAGATGAAATTTATCATGAAAATAAAATATCTAATATTGAGCAACTAAAAGAATCTGTTAAGAAATTTATTGCCGAAGTAACTCCATCTTCAAAAAAAGTCATTTACTGTTTAACATTTAGACCTCAACTATATGAAGGCCGTCGTGCTTTTCGTCTAGACGAATTACTAAACAGTGCAGATCCGGAAGGAATTACGCTTAAAGCGCTTAAATTACAATTATCTAAAAATTATCATAAAGCAAGACAAAACAAACCTGTACATATACCTTTCAAACCTCAAACAGTGAAAATTGTCATACATTTGAGGAAAGGTGATAGGATGTTAGTAAATCTAAATAAAAAATTAATTGGAGTTTTTAGCTCGCAAGTTAAAGTATTTGAAAGTATAAATGATTTGGATGAATGGGAAATTAACAATTACTCCAACTCTAATGACACAAATAAGGCCGATACTCTATTACAAAAAATATTTTCTAAATACGGAAAAGAAAATTTTTCTGTCATAGTTATGTCGGATGGCTACGAAAGAACATTCCAAAATATCAGACATGCCATATTTAAAGGTGAAATAAAACTCAGTGAAGAGGAAAAGACGCAATTAAATAATATTGAAAGAACGCCAAATAAAGAATTTGAAGTTTTTTCTAAGTACTCAAATGTTTATACTATTGTTGGCGAATCCGAGAAAAATACATTTGAAAGTATTCATGCAATAGTTTGTGCTGATATCATCATTAAAACTACGGGAGGCTTTGCCTGGGTATTGCACAGTCTGTTCAAAAGACAGGATCGCTCTTCAAGCGTAGTTCAATTGGGACAAAACGATGACCTAGCTATTGAGAAGATTGGACTATGTTTAGCAAACAATATTGCAATACCTAAAAATAGCTAAATATTTAGAATTGTAGGACAAGCTAGCTTCTACTTATGGCAACCATCACCGCTAGCTGCAAGCGGATAGCCAGGTGGATGATACCAGATTTATGTGCGATCCTAGCCAGCAGGTAGTATTTTCATTGCTATATCAGAGATTACTGTACTAACAGTACAACTTAAGAACTTGGCTACAATAAAATTAGTCTTCAAAGATGAAAAAAGTTTCTGTAATAATTCCAGTTTATGGAGTTGAGAAGTACATAGCTGCTACCCTGCAATCGGCTCTCGATCAAACTTATAAAAATTTCGAGCTTTTGATAATTGATGATGCTTCTCCTGACAAGAGTATAGAAATCTGTCAGCAATTTACAGACCCTAGAATTAAAATTATTCGTCAAGCAAATCGAGGATTAGCTGGAGCTAGAAATACTGGTATTCGCCATGCTCAAGGGGAATATTTAGCATTTTTAGATGGAGATGACCTTTGGCTACCAGACAAGCTAGAAAAACATATTACTCACCTAGAAAATTCCACAAATGTAGGTGTTAGTTTTAGTCGCTCTGCTTTTATCGATAAAGCTGGAAAAGCTTTAGGTACATATCAGATGCCTAAGCTTAAACAAATCACGACACCTTATTTACTTACTTGCAATCCTGTTGGCAATGGTTCCGCAGCAGTGATTAAAAAAGAGGTTTTTGAAGCAATTAAATTTCAAGATAATCTTTACGGAATTATTGAGGATTATTATTTTGACGAACACTTCCGCCAATCAGAGGATCTGGAATGTTGGATTCGTATTTCTATTAAAACTAATTGGCAAATAGAAGGCATTCCTGAAGCTTTGACTTTATATCGAGTGAATTCAGAAGGGCTTTCTGCAAACTTGCTTAAACAATTAGATTCTTGGGAAAAAGTAATTGAAAAGACACGTTCTTATGCTCCAGAAATAGTTAATCAATGGGAAACTCTGGGCAGAGCCTACCAGCTACAGTATTTGGCTCGCAATGCAGTTCGTCTACAAGCTGGTTCAATGGCTGTGAAACTAGTCAATCGAGCTTTAATAAGCAACTGGCGTATTCTTTTTAAAGAACCACGTCGGATGCTTTTAACCTTGGTTGCTGCCTATTTTCTTTGGCTTTTGCCTAAATCTCTTTACAGGTTGATTGAGACACTTGCTTTAAAGAAGACAGGGGCTAATCAAAAACACCGCATTCTTCAAGAACAGCTTTTGAACAGTTAATTAAGATTGTAGATATTGAGGATAATCAAGAATTTATAACACAAAATTTCCAAGAGATTACCATTAATTGAAAGCTATAAAACTGACAAATTAATGGGATGCAAAAACTATTCATTTATCCACAATTTTCAACAATAAAATGAATCGATCCTGGGTTTTATATACTGTTGTTTTTGAGAAAACATAATTAAGTGTCTAAAATGCCAGTTTACTATCATTATTAGGAGGCTTACAATGAATAAAGTTTCTATTATTATTCCAGTTTATAAAGCAGAGAAATATATAGCTGCAACACTTCAATCGGCTCTCGATCAAACTTATAAAAATTTTGAGATTTTAATTATTGATGATGGTTCTCCTGACAAAAGTATAGAAATTTGTCAGCAATTCAAAGACCCTAGAATTAAAATTATTCGTCAACAGAATCGGGGACTGCCTGGGGCTAGAAACACTGGTATTCGACATGCTACGGGAGAATATTTAACTCTTTTAGATGCCGACGATCTCTGGTTGCCAGAAAAATTAGAAAAACATGTTCAACATCTAGATAATTCACCTCATATCGGGGTAAGCTTTAGCCGCTCTGCTTTTATCGATGAAAATGGACAACCCCTGGGTATTTATCAAATACCTCAACTTAAGGGAATTACTCCAGGGATTGTTCTTTGCCGAAATCCAATTAGCAATGGTTCGGTGGCAGTGATTAAAAGAGAAGTTTTTGAAGCAATTAAGTTCCAAGACAACCTTTATGGTAGTGTTGAAGACTTCTACTTCGATGAGCGATCGCGTCATCCTAATGGTGATTGTACAGATGTTGAATGTTGGTTTCGCATGTCTGTTAAGAGCGATCTGCAAATAGAGGGTATTCCTGAAGCTCTAACTTTATATCGAGTAAATTCAGGCGGACTATCAGCAAACATACTCAAGCAGTTAGATGCTTGGGAATTGATGCTTAGTAGGGCACGTTTATATGCTCCAGAAATAGTTAATCGATATGAAACACTGGCTAAAGCCTATATATTGCGGTATTTAGCTCGTAGAGCAGTAACTCTACAAGATGGTGCAATGGCTGTGAAACTTGTGAATCGAGCTTTGCTAACCAACTGGCGCATTCTTTTTAAAGAGCCAAGCCGTACACTTTTGACCTTGGCTGCTGCTTATTTTCTTTGGCTGTTGCCTCAGTCTGTTTACAGTTCAATTCAGGCGATCGCTCTAAAAACCACAGGCGCTACCCAAAGATGGCGCATTTTACTTAAAGCGAGTTAAGAGACTCTTTGCCCCCCTTGGAAAGGGGGGTTGGGGGGATCTAAGACTTTGAAAACACGCCCTAGCCTTCTTTACTAACTTCAAAGTACTGAATGCTAAGTCAAAGTAAAGGGAAGAACTTCGTTTAATTCCTTTACCCCTTACCCAAGGGGAAGCCTTCTCCAGTCCCTAATCTTTGAGGTAACTATTATTCAATTATAAGAAACAATGCAAACTAAGACGTTATCTTGAGTTCAAGTTGGGAATATTCAAGTTGGTAATATAATGTGTATCAACAACTAAGTTGCGTCCTTGGGGTGCTTTTACAGTTTTGGAAGAAGGAGGTGGATACAAAATCAAACGCATAGAAGGCAAACCCCGACACCGCCTCAGCTTACAAACGCACCACCACCGCAGCGAACACTGGATAGTTGTTTCTGGTACAGCGAAGCTAATTTGTGGCGATCGCGAAGTATTATTAAGCAATAACGAGTCTACCTAAGTACCTCAATGTACACCTCATCGCTTAGAAAATGCTGGAGTTATTTCCTTAGTGTTGATTGAAGTCCAAAATGGTGAATACTTAGGAGAAGATGATATCGTTCGCTTTCAAGATGACTATGCCCGCACCAAGGATAACAACTTAGAAAGCGAAGCAATAGATAAAAAATAATAACCTTGTTAATGAAAGCTACATTGGCTCAAAATGAAATGGCAAGGCTGGAAGCCCTTCGCCGGTATCACATTCTCGATACAATCTGCGAAGCAGCCTTCGATGACCTAACGCGTTTAGCAGCACAAATTTGTCGCACTCCCATAGCTTTAATCAGCTTGGTTGATGACTATCGTCAATGGTTCAAATCAAAGCTTGGATTAAAGGCTGAGTCAACGTCACGAGATATGGCCTTCTGTGCCCATGCTATTTTGCAACCTAATGATATTTTGATTATTCCTGATACGCTACTTGACCAGCGGTTCGCCACTAATCCACTAGTAATATCAGAGCCTTATATTCGGTTTTATGCTGGTGCGCCGTTGGTTACACCTGAAGGATATGCATTGGGAACAATTTGTGTAATTGACTATGTTCCACGACAGCTTAGTCTCGAACAACTTGAGGCATTGCGTACCTTGAGCCGTCAAGTCATTGCTCAACTGGAATTGAAGCGTAATTTAGATAAACTGGAAAAAATAACCACTGCTGAACGCCAACAGATAGAGGATCTCATCTCCACCTTTTCCCATGATATGCGTACCCCTTTGCTAGCCACTCGTAGCGCTCTACACGCTGTGTTAGGTGGAGCTTTTGGTGAGATTGGCGACAGTTGCACAGATGTGCTTAAAGAATGTAGTTTGGCTAACGAGAACATCCTTAAACTTGTTGAAGCTCTCTTAGATGTCTCTCGTCATCAAAATGAACTTGCTAAGAGTCTGGACTACGAAATCCTCAACTGGAAAAATATCTTTATCCAAGCTATTAATCAGAACAACAGTACTTGGAAGCAAAAATGTACGATTACTTACAAAATTTCCCCATCACTGCCGAATGTTTACGGTGATGAACTTGAAATTCAACGGGTTATACACAACTTACTTAATAATGCCGTGCGAGTAAGCGCCCCAAATCAAGAAGTTATCCTCGAAGTAGAACCTCTGGGACTCCATACAGTAAAGGTGTCAGTACGGGACAATGGATTCGGGATTTCTCCCCAACACAAGGAAAAGCTTTTCCATCGCTTTATACAAGGGCGAAGAGGATCTAATGGAACTGGGCTTGGTCTGTACTTATGCCGCCAGATTGTAGAAGCTCATGGAGGAAATATTGGTGTTGAAACCAATCTCGGTGAAGGTAGCACCTTCTGGTTTACCCTGCCTGTTGATTTAGGTTTACTCTGCCCGTGGACTTAATTTCAGTTAAACTCTCATACCTTTAAAAGATAGATTCACATTTTGTACTAGTTCCTCGATCGCAATTTTTATAGGGTGGAGACTGCTTAATCTTCCTTCCTCAAATACTTCTTATATTGCTTGTTTAAATCGCATTCACTTACGATTCTCTTTTAGCAGAGTTAGATAAATACCAAAAGTAATATTACACCTGAGATTGCTTGATTTATATAACAAAATTTAGCTTGCATTCGTTGATAAGTAAGGTTCAAATGCTTGTATTTGCCAGCTTACAACTTGACTAACGATAAAAGTAAGAAAAGTAAGAAAAGTAAGAAAAGTAGAAAATTTTATATAACTCATTTACTTTTAATTGGAAAACATGTAAATTAACATATTCAATGCGTAATAATATAACGAGGTTTAATCTTTTTTATCCAAATTTTATCAATGTTGATAACACTAAAAAGTATGTAAATGAGGGTATTTTTGTTTTCTATAGGTGCCTAGTTTGCCTTTGTCAAAAAAATACCGAATTCTGAACAGCATCTGCTACAAGTCGTGCTACAAGTCGGCAAAGCCGACGACAGCCGCTTCAAGCAAAGTAGGTAAAGTAGAAAATTTTATATAACTCATTTACTTTTAATTGGAAAACGTGTAATTTAACATATTGAATGTATAATAATATAACAAGGTTTGATCTTCTTTATGCAAATTTTATCAATGTTGATAAGACTAAAAAGTATGTAAATGAGGGTATTTTTGTTTTCTATAGGTGCCTAGTTTGCCTTTGTCAAAAAAATACTGAATTCTGAACAGCAGTTGTTACAAGTCGTACTACAAGTCGGCAAAGCCGACGACAGCCGCTTCAAGCTAGGAAGCCCGCCTACCTACGGCACTGTCTCCTCAACGCACTGCTTTCTTTCTTCTGAAGTGTATAAACTAATATACGCTTATCTATAGGAGTCCGATTTGATTTATGAAAAAATCTAAGTATCTTTAGGGTGTGTTATGGCCTAGCCTAAATTCCCTTTCCCCTTTTCCCTTTTCCTTTTCCCTGCCTCTAAGAGTAGTTCAGTCACAAAATCGGATTCTTATAGTATTACCTCTCTACAAACATACCAAACACTTAGATGCTCTTAGCGATTAATTTGGTGCGTTTACTTGCTCCAAGAACTCTAAAAACTCATTTGTTTGCCCCTTTGTATAGTAGCTTAATAGTGCTAGTGTTATTGATAATCGGGCAACAATGTTTAAATACTTGGATAGCTATCCTCTGTAGCGAAGTAGCTAATGACGTAAGCCAAACTTTTACAGTTAAGCGTCAAGGAGAACGTCTACTAAATGCTGTAGTAGATGAGGAAAGAAGTTGGCGACAGAATCCTAATAATCAATCCTCCTCTTTCTATAGTAGTCTCAACCGTTTAAAAACTCTTGTAAAAGATCAACCTAATCAAGTTAACCAACTCTCTAAGATTGATAATCTCTATATTAAATGGCGGAATCAGTTGGCTAGTAGGAAGGTACTTAGCTTCGGCAACAAATATTCTGAGACAGAAAAGGTTTTATTCAATTCTCTACGTACTCAGATTCAGACATTGGTTGAACGCGAGGAAATGTATTTAAGCGATGCGGAAGATTGCTTACAACAAATCCAGCAGATAAAAATTCTTGTGAATATCTTGACTTCAGTGGTGCTTATTGCTGGCCTATGGGCAAATTACCAAATTTTACACCGACGAGTCGAAATTCCCTTACGCAGATTGATAGAGGTAGGTAAAGCTTGGCAGACAGGTCAAATGGAAGCCCGGCTTGCTTATTCAGCTCCTGATGAAATAGGCCGGTTGAGTAAAATTCTCAATGCAATGGCAGGCGAAGTTCGCAAGCGTCAGGAATGCATTGAAGTACGCAACGAACAGCTTGAGAACCTAATCAGCGCTCTTTCCCACGACCTACGTACTCCTTTGCTTGCTAGTCGCATGACTCTGGACGGTATGCTCAAAGGAGCTTTTGGGCCTGTTAGCGATACTTGCAAAGAAGTGTTCCAAGATTATCGTCAAAGTAACGAAGATCTTTTAAAACTTGTGGAAGCTCTTTTGAACATCTCCCGTTATGAAGCTGGTTATAGCGATCGCTTGAACTACGAGCCTCTTGATTGGGAAAAAATTTTTGTTAAAACAATTACTCAAATAAAATCTACTTCGGCATCTGAGTTCATATTCAACTACAAAATTCCCCAATCCTTGCCGACTGTTTACGCTGATGAATTAGAGATCCAAAGAGTTATCCAAAATCTGCTTGATAATGCTGTGCGGGCGAGTGAACCCGATCAAGAAATTTTTCTGGAAGTTGCAACTCTTGGGGAAAACGAAGTGCAGGTTTTTGTTTGCGATCGAGGTTCAGGAATTGCCCCCCAGAATCAGGAACAACTTTTTCACCGCTTCGTTCAAGGGCAAGGCCGGTGTGGGAGATCTGGGTTAGGTCTGTACTTGTGCCGTCAAATCATAGAGGCTCACGGAGGGAACATCGGGGTTGAAAGTTCTCTTGGAGAGGGTAGCACCTTTTGGTTTACTCTCCCAGTTGCTCCCGACAAAACTAACTTTCAACATGAACAGATATAAGAGAAGGAAAAATGCCTGAAAATACTCAAACAAATATAGTGCGGATTCTACTAGTGGACGATCATAGTTTGATACGTCGAGGTATGAAAGGTCAATTTTCCCTTGAGCCTGCCTTTAGTGTGGTTGGAGAAGCAGGGAACGGCGTAGAGGCTATTGAATGTGTTGCTCAGCTCCAGCCAGATGTAGTTTTGATGGACATTGATATGCCAGTTATGGATGGTATTACTGCTACCCAACAGATCAAAAGCGATCGCCCTGTTACTCGTATCCTTGCTTTGAGCGCATTCGACCGCGATACTCAGGTGATGGGGATGCTTGCCGCTGGTGCAGATGGTTACTGTCTTAAAACTATCGAATGGGGACAGCTAATTACTGTTATTCAATTAATCCTTCAGGGTGGTGCTTATTTAGATCCTCAAATAGCTCAAAAGGTCGCTCGGATGCTTAAACCCCCGGTTGTTTCGAGTGAAGTTGCTACATCTGATACGTCCCAACAACCGGTTTTGAGTAATCGCGAGCGAGAGATACTAAAACTGATTGCTAAAGGATGTTCAAATCAGGAGATTGCCGACCAACTCTATCTCTCTTTAGGAACTATAAAGTCATATGTGCGTATGATCCTCAACAAACTCAGCGTTGACGATCGCGTCCAAGCAGCAGCTATGGCTGTCCGTGAAGGGTTAATTTAAATCTGAAGTAATTCTTGCAGACGGACATACAATTCTGTGAGCGTACCAACTAATGGTATTTCTTCATCCACAGTCTGTTCTGACCATAAAATCCAAGGCTGAAGTATTTGGCACTGGAAATCTTTATGTATAGGCGCACATAACACCAAAACATGAGGGGCGAACACATCAATCTCTTCAACCAAAGGCACACCGTAGTATGGAAAGACTTCTAAATTTTTTTTCAAACAGTGATTACTGAGGCGTTGAACAGTATTGACGTTATTACCAATGACCATTATTCGATGTCTTTCCATAACAAACAAAAGTTATTAGTTAAAGAGATTTACACATAGTAATTAAGGAAGAGCATTAGGGTTTATGGCAATAACCATAGCCGAGTAACTTTTTTTAACTTTTTAATTAGCTCAAAAAGAATATGCTAATGAAGATATTTATGGGCTTCAGATCCGCAAGACCTCAGAAATTCGGGGATCTTTTGCGAGTGATTCAGGATTGCTAAGCTAATACGCATTTAACTTGCATATTGTTGATTTTGGAGAAAAAGCGTCAATCCTTCTCCTGTGCCCCTCTGCTCTTCTGGTGTCCAAATGTGCAAATTAGGTGCTTAACAGCTTATATCTTAGTATGAGGCTTGGACTGTCTTTGCACTACGACCAAGTGGATAACTAAGTGGACAGTTCTATTTACGTCTTAGGATGCTGTATTCGTCAGACTTTAAGTAACCCTGAGAAGTAACCATCAGATAGTATTTGCGATCGCTGTCTGAAGGTAAAACTATACGAAGAGTTACGGAGAAAGTCTCAGGCTATATCAAGTCTTCATGTTGTAATTACGTATGAACGTGTAAGGCAAGTAAGCTAAAAGCATTGCAATATCAAAGTTTCAGCTTATTTGCAGACATCACTGCTGATACAAACAATTGCACTAGGTCGATATTACTTAAACGTCAGGCGGTATGTATTGCCTGAGCTTTGCATTACAGCACTTTCAGAAATTAAATCAGGGACTGCAAGTTATATGATACTAGATCGCATATTCTCATTTGAAACACTCAAATCTTTACCAGTAGGCTTTTTGAAACATCAGAGTCAATCTGTTGAGCAGGAGTTGAGCCAGACACAAAAAGTTAATCTATTAAATATTGAGATTGACAATGTGTTTAAAACAGAAGTTCTAGAAAATCTTCAATCTGGGATTGTATTTACTCCTAACGTAGATCATCTGATGAAATTGCAAGGCGATCGGGAATTTCTTCAGGCTTATAATATAGCCGATTACAAACTATGTGATAGTCAAATTTTAATGTATGCATCTCGATTTTTAGGTCAGCCAATCAAAGAAAAGATATCGGGTTCTGATTTTTTTCCGGCGTTTTATAATTTTCACAAACAAAATGAAAAAATTAAAGTTTTTTTATTGGGAGCAGCAAAAGGAGTTGCTGTTAAGGCTCAGGAAAAAATCAATGCTAAAGTCCAGAGGGATATCATTGTAGGTTCTTACTCACCACCTTTTGGATTTGAAAAGAACGAAGCAGAGTGTCAGAAAATTCTTGAGATGATTAATTGTTCCGATGCCACAGTATTAGCAGTAGGATTAGGGGCACCTAAACAAGAAAAATGGATATATCAATACAGAGAACAACTACCAAATATCAGAATCTTTTTAGCCATAGGTGCAACTATTGATTTTGAAGCAGGTAATCTACAAAGAGCGCCAAGATATATTAGCGATTTGGGGCTGGAATGGTTATATAGAATGGTTGCTGAACCTAAAAGATTATCGAGAAGATATTTGATAGAAGGATTACCTTTTTTCTGGTTAATTTTGCAGCAGAAGTTGAATATTTATCAGATAACGAATCATGAAGTACAAAGTTACGAATGAAGAAAAATATTCAAACGAGATCTTGCATCATTCTCAATAACCGTAGGGTGGGCACTGTGCACAACGCCAAAATAACGATTTGAGATTAGGTAGTGCCTGCTCTAGAAAAATTGCGATCGAGGAACTGGTGCAAGATGTAAAACCAGATTTTCAGAAATATTTGGTAATTGTTCTAATTTGAATGACATAGATGAACGCAGATATATATAAAAGTTCGGTAATCATTTATCTAGAGGATTTTCGGAATCCATATTTCGCCCCTCGAAGTAGAAATTTTCAGAGCAGTCTAGCCAATGCGATCGCATCTCAATCAATTGATAATGATATCAATCAGTTTCCTGGTGATGATTGGCACTTGATATAACAGCCACAAGTTATACACTACATTCCACTGTAAAACTTATGAATCTCACACAAGAATATATTTTTGAACTGACTCAGCTTTCTTTAGTATTAGAAATCTTTGAGAGTTATGATGCTGTTTTAGACAAATTTAGCACTCATTAATGAAGTATAACTAATGACTTATTAGCTTTTCACTGACTGAATTCATAAACTAACTTACTGAAATTATCATGTCTAATCCCTCTACTTCCCAACGCATTCAGCTATCTACTTCGGATGTTACATACAGCTCTACTTATATTAAAAAGACAGTTCATCCTTCTGTCACAAGCAAAGTAAAGCGCGTAATTGATATTATAGGTGCGATTGTAGGACTGGTAATTACGGCAATAGTAGCAATTCCTGTTGCTATAGCAACTATTTTGGATAACCCTGGGCCTATATTATATAGTCAAATTCGCTGTGGTTATAAAGGACGTGCTTTCCGTATTTGGAAATTTCGCTCTATGGTAGTCGGAGCGGAATGCCTACAACATTTAGTTAATAATGAAACTACAAGTCATCATATCTTCAAGAATGAAAATGACCCTCGCATAACTAAAGTAGGCAAGTTTCTCCGCCGCACTAGCCTAGACGAACTCCCCCAGTTCTGGAACGTGCTAATAGGGGAAATGAGCCTTGTCGGCACTCGTCCTCCGACTACTGATGAAGTGACACACTATTCAAGTTCTCACTGGGAACGGTTGAATGTTAAACCAGGTATTACTGGCGAATGGCAAACTAATGGCCGCTCCTGCATCAAAGACTTTGAAGATATCGTTCACATGGATTTAGAATACCAACGTAAATGGTCTATTACTTACGATATTAATTTAATCCTAAAAACTCTAAAAGTTTTGTTAACTAAAAGCGGTGCTTATTAACAAAAGCATGAGCTGTCTTTGAACATCGCTGATTAACTGCATCTGCTAATACTTTAGAAGACGTTCTCTAGCAAGAGTAGCAGCAACATATCGCTCACAACGTTCAGCTAGTTCTGCTTTTGCAAGATTATTGATTGCGTCAGATTCGTTGCTACAGCCCATTGCGATCGCACTACAACTACACGATGATCTAAAGCGTCATCCTTGCATCTTCTACTTTGAGAAACTTCTTTATGTAATATTACGGCTCATTTTATTTATTCTATTACCAGTATTGGCTTAAATCTCCCCTTCATCTTCCATCACATTTTTGTATTCTTTATTTACCTGTTACCAGTTTGTACCGTGAGGTGCAAGTTAAGAGATTACACACTCAAGCCTGAAACACGATATCCCCTAGCCCAATACGGTTCAGTTACGGATAAATGTAGGTTGGGTTGAGGCTTTGCGAAACCCAACAAACCTGACCAGATGTTGGGTTTCGTTCCTCAACCCAACCTACGCAAGAATCAGGTTTTTGGCTCTAACTGAACTGTATTGTCCCCTAGCCCCCTTTTTAAGGAGGTTAGGGGATCTCAATCCGTAGTCCTGATATAGTTTTTGTAGGGTGCATTAGGCTAAAGCCTAACGCAACGACAGTCATAATCAACGGCAGCCGTCGCTTATCCTGCCTACCCTACTTAAGGCTTACTGTATAAGTGGTTTTCCATAAGTTTATATTTTTAGATTAAATAACAATCGGGGAAAACTAGGGGAGAGGAGTCGCTTTGCTCCAATTCAAAATTCAAAATTAATACCAATTTGAAAAAAGAATGCGACAGATGGGTAGGGGCACAACATTGTTCATTGGTGTCAACTTAAGCTCAAAGCTTTGTTACACAGCCGTTTACCCCACCCCTCAATCCCCTCCCCGATGCCTTGGGGAGGGGAGGTTTTGCGTCAGCAAAGCCGGGGTGGGGTAACGCGCATCTTGAGGGTAAGTGAGTAGAACTTGCTCATCACGTTTTCATCAGGGTTTCACGTTAAGTTGACACCAATGAACAATGTTGTGCCCTTACGGATAATTGATGTGTCGCAAACATTATTTGAATTGGTATAAGTTTAAGAAATAAAGCGACTTAAAACCTAGATCCCAATGACTTTCTTTGCCTATTGCCTGTTCCTTGGCACAGCCTAAACTTGTAGTAAAGGCAAGGTGACAGTAAAAGTTGTACCTACTGTGACTTGACTATTGACTACAATTGTGCCCCCGTGTGCCTCAACACACTTTTTGGCGATCGCTAGCCCCAAACCAGTGCCAGGAATGCTTCCTACGTTATCTGCACGATGGAAAGGCTCAAACAGTCGCTTTTGGTTTTCTTCAGGAATGCCAATTCCCCAGTCTTGAACTCGGAAAATTACTGCTTTATCCTGGCCAATTAGTTCAAAGCGAACCATACCGCCTGGTAATGAATACTTAATTGCATTGCTAAGCAAATTTACCAAAATGTGCCGCAGCAGGCTTTCATCCCATAGTCCTTCGCTTAATTGTCCAAAACTGCCGAATACCAAAGCCAGATGTTTCTGGTTAGCAGTTAATTGAACTTCATTGACGATCTGACGGCAAAAAGCTTCCAAATCCAGAGAAATTAAATCGCACAGCAGTTTCCCAGAATCAGCCCTACCGATTAATGAAACTTCATCTAATAGCTGCGCCATATTTTTGATTGCTGAGCGAATCAACTCCAAATGATTGAGTTTTTTCTCCTTGGTCAATCTTTCGTCGTGAGTTTCTAGCAACCCAGCAGCCAAGAGAATAGTATTGAGGGGATTACGGATGTCATGGGAGAGCATCGACACAAATTCAGATTTGAACTGATTGATTTCTTTGGCTTTCACCAGTTCAGCAGTTCGTTCTTCAACCCGGATTTGTAAAGTCTCATTGACCGTGCGTAATGATTCTAATACCTGCTTGCGCTCGATCGCATAACGCAGCGATCGCACCAACACATCTACATTTACCTGTCGCTTGACTAAATAATCTTGTGCCCCTTGCCGTACTGCCTCAATTGCCAGTTTTTCATCATTGGTGTTAGTTAGGACAACAATCGGTACACTTGGGGCTTGACCAATTAGAGGAGGCAAAGATGATAATCCTTGACTGTCAGGTAAAGTTAAATCTAACAAAATAACATCATAATTACACTTACTTAATTCCTCTAGTGCTTCCCCCAATCGCTTCACATGAACTAAAGTGAACTCTTGCAACTGGGCTTGCATGAGAAACTCTTGTAACAACCTAGCAGAAGCGAGGTTATCCTCAATTAACAAGATTTTTACTGAGTAGCTCACAACCATAATCTTCGGGTTTCACCCCCTATTGCTCCTCTATCTTGTAAATGGGCATTGGGCATGGAAAGAGGATGGGGGGATAAGGGGATGGGGAGATGGGGGGAAAGAAGAATTACTTTATCCCTCATCTGGCCACCTCCCCATCTCCCGCGTCTCCCCATCTCCCCATCTCCCCATCTCCCCATCTCCCCATCTCCCCACTCCCCTCAATCCGATGGTAGCGTCACAGTAGAAAGCCAAAAGTCTTCAATACTCTTGACGATTTGAAATAGCTGGTTGAGGTTGCGGGATTTTGTGATGTAGCAGTTCACATGTAAATCGTAGCTGTGATAAATATCATCTTCATTTTTTGAGGTTGTTAACACAACAACTGGAATACGTTTTAGTACTGGGTCGGCTTTAATTTCCGCCAGCACTTCTCGACCATCTTTTTTGGGCAAGTTCAAATCGAGCAAGATAAGGTCAGGGCGCGGTGCGTTGGCATATTCGCCTTCTTGGCGTAAATAAGCCATAGCATCTATGCCATCCCTGACCGTTACCACCTCGTGTGGTACCGAACTATTTTTCAATGCTTCTTGAATTAGGCGAATATCGGCTTTATTGTCCTCGACCAAAAAGATGGTTTTGTGTTTTTCTCCCGTTTCTACGCTCAAGTTCGCGTCCTCCAACTGGAATCGTAAAGTAGAAGGTTGCGCCTTTACCCAGTTCTGATTCTACCCAGATCCGTCCCCGATGGCATTCGACAATCTTCTTACATATTGCTAAACCCATACCCGTACCAGTATATTCATCACGTGTATGTAGCCGCTGAAAGATAACGAAAATGCGATCGCTAAATTGGGGATCGATACCAATTCCGTTATCGTGGACTGAGAATAGCCATGCATCTTCTATTCTTTCTGCTCCCACATGGATTTGTGGTGGCTCTTTACTGTGGAATTTAATGGCGTTACCGATGAGGTTCTGGAATAGCTGCATCAGTTGGGTACTGTCAGCCATAACTATTGGTAGGGGATCGTGGGTAATGGTAGCTCCAGTTTCCTGAATGCGTTGACGCAAATTACCCAAAGCTCGATTTAAGGCTGTTTCCACCTCGTTCATTTGAAATGCGATCGCTTGCATATCGACTTTTGAGTATGCCAGCACATCATCAATCAATGTCTGCATCAGGCTAACTCCCTGTACAGCATAACTGATAAATTCTTGAGCATCTTCGTCGAGTTCTTCGTAATAGCGCATCTCTAAAAGCTGCACGTAATTCACGACTTGATTGAGTGGTTCTTGCAAGTCGTGGGACGCAACGTAGGCAAATTTTTTCAATTCCGCATTGGAACGTTCTAAATCTTGCGCTAACTGTGCGAGTTCGTCGGCTTGACGCAGCACAATATTCACAATTGCTTTTCGCAATTCTAGTGCTGCTTTGATTTCTACTTCTTTCCAAGGTAAAGAAGTTAAGCGGACGGTTTCTTTCCACAGTTCAAATGATTTGCGCGGACACAGACGCACATTTCCTTCTGACTGGCTGACTTCAAATGCTTTATTCGGATCGCCGCCCCAATTTACAGTTTGAATTACTTCTGGTCGGAACCACAAAACATAATTGCGCTTGGCGATGGGAATAGCTAATAAGCCGCTGGCGACATTTTTAAATGTTTCGGCATCTGGATAAATCTGTGGTAGAGAATCCGTATAAAATACTTCTTGCTCGACATTATTTTTCAGCCATTGCACTAAGAAATTCAGTTCTTCTTCTTTAGGAGTTTCCCCAACTACCCTACAATTGCCACCAAAACATACAGCTGCACCTTGGGCGCTAGCTAAATCTAGAAAATTTTGCGGGTTTTTAACTAAACCATCAATAAAGTTTTCTTCTTGGGACATATATTCAATCAACAGTGATTGAATATGTGTCAGATTTATCCGATGGTAGTAATCTTCTGTTTCTTCTCTGGCTGAAATTTCTGTAAATATGACTCGTCCTAAAAATTCGCAAGCCTTACGCAATTCGTAGGAAACATATTTTGGTGACTGATGATGACAAGCGATGAGTCCCCATAGTTTTTGGTCTTTAATTAATGAGATAGTCAGCGATGCCCCAACACCCATATTATGTAAGTACTCTAGGTGACAACTAGCAGCACTTCTGAGGATAGAATTAGTTAAATTAACGGGGCGATCGCTAATCGGATTATTCACCGGAAAAAGTTTTACTGGCTCTGAATAAGCATCCGGGATAATTCTGATGGAATTGGAAGCAAATAACTTTCTCGCTGGTTTAGGAATATCCGACTCCGGGTAATGCAGTCCCAGGTATGGTTCTAAGCTTTCTAATTTTTCTTCAGCAACAACACATCCATGACCATCATCATCAAATTTATATAACATTACCCTGTCAAATTCCGTTAGTTTCCGGACTTCTTGAACGATAATTTGACAAAAATCATGGAGACTTGCTGTTTTTTCCAGTTGATTAATGGAAGCTCTAGCTAGATGATAAAAGCTTAAAAATGGAATATTTTCTTGAGTAATGGCAGGTTCTAATTCCAGAATCAGAAATCCTTCTAGATTCCGGTGAAAAACTGCATCAAATACTATATAATCATCACCTTTTTTTCTTACCCAAACCTTCGTCGGATTGATAAAATCCAGATTTTCCTCAGACAGTCCTTTTTTAATTCTTTCTATTTGGAACGAATCGAGTAAATCTTCGAGTTTTTTTTGCAACATATTTTCGGGAGAAATTCCGAAAATTTTTGATGTATTAGTGCTAACTTGTAATATTTTTAACTCTGGCTCCTCCAACACCAACAGAACACCATGAGGCTGAATTTGACTAGAAATATGAATCGGTGCTTCTTTTAAGCTAATTAAATTAATACCTGGCAATTGTATGTTCATTTCCATGACGATCCTCCTGGTGCGGTTCGGGAGCATCAAAACTAGAGTATCTATAATCACCTAAAATAATGAACGTAAAAATTTTCGTAATTTTAATTCATCATTTTTACTTAGTATCTAATTTTTCATGCTCTTATATTGCGTATTGCAGCTTTTTTATTATCTGCTTGCGCTTTAAAAGTCTAACAGCGAAGAAAGTTTGATACTGATAAGAAATATGAAAATGATGTGATTAAAAAATTCTTGATATATGTAGTTGTGTTAAGTATAAAAAATAGTTTAGAAGTTTTTCGATGAATATTGTCTTTAGTCATTAAACCACATTGATGTATTTGCCTAATGACCAATGGCTAAATATCTGAATTTGTCCTTAACCCTTGTTCGCGTAAAAGCATATCAGACCATAGAGCATCTTCTGGTTTTAGGGGTGGTACTGGTTCTTGATTATAATCAATTGCTAAATGATATCTGGCACGATTGTAAATACCATATAACAAAGATTGCAAATTTAAAATTGGTTCTGTATCTTCTGGCTGTAAAGGTAATGAGAATAGAGGAATTGCTTCTCTGATACTAAAACCGTATAATTTAGCTTAGGGGCGTGTGATACTTCTGCTAACAACGATCTGATAATCTGTTGGCGGAAAATCTCCTAAAACTAACATTGATTTTCCTGCTCTGAGAAAATCAATTCCGACTAAGTTAGAAAGACTAGCTAAAACTTGTTTGCGTTTAAGTTCATACGCTTTTCTACCTTGACCGGGGCGTTTATTTTTAGGAGATAAAATTTCGATATAAGTGACCACAAAACCTGTGGAAACTTCTTGAATTTCTAAATAATTTTCTGTAATATGTTCTGGTAACGGTATCATCACTGCGATACCGTCTGATATTGATTGGTTATTACTTACTGAATATTGTTGAGATGATGTTTGTTTAGTAAAAAGAGAAACATCAGGTATGCCAACTAATACAGAATCTGAATATTCACTTAAATAAGTACGTTGTTCAATTGCAACTCTATATTCTGGCGGAATATTTTCCTCAATAGTATCTGCTAAGGCTGTAATCAATCGATGATGTACTTCTGCCCAAAACACAGGATTTTCTAAATAAGGATTCATTCCGGGAAAGGGAGAATTCATCGCTTTATTCTAGTGAAATAGGGGGTGGGGAGATGAGGGACATAAGGAGGATGAGGGAAAATAATAACTCTTGAATTCTGAATTCTGAGTTCTGATATCATCAGTTAAACCCAAGACTTAAACCACATCCGCAGCCAATAGCCGTCATGGGAGAGGGGTAAACCTAAATAAACGGGCATCCAGAAAATAAAGGCAGCTAAGATGATAAAAGTGATGGTGACGCCTACCGCGCGGAGTTGTTGATAATAACTGTGAAGACACCGATCGACAAACCAAGCGATCGCTATAAATACAAAGACCACTGCACACATATAATGATAAATGAAAACGCACCTTGTAACTTTTACCCAAGGTAATAAATTAGCGGCATAATTTATGACTAAATACAAGGCGATCCAAGTATCAACGCTAAGAGTTGCAGGCACAGAAAAACGCTCTCCCTTCACCCAAGGAATTAAGGCTTGCGACACCAGCATTCCCATTAAAAATAAAATCGCCGCAACACCAAACCACCACAAAAATGGATTGCCCATTGCATGAACATCATAAATAACTTTTTCAGCCCCAGCAGGCAAAGGCGGCCCCATTACAGGTAATGGTTCGTTGATACTTCCAGCAGTTTGATAATAATACGCCATTGGTCGAGTCATCAAAGGCCATTTGTACCACGGGGCACAATAAGGATGCACGTCCGAACTATTACCACCTAAATGCAAATGAAATTTCAAAATTTGCTGATGTACTGCGATAAATCCATACGTTTTATCTAATTGAAGGTGAGGAATCCAGATAATACTATAGATAAAAGCTGGAATTATTCCCAGATAAAATAACATCTGGAAAATATTTAATTGAGTTAAATTTTGCAGTGGTGTCTGAGGTGAGGAGATGGGGAGATGGGGAGATGGAGAGATGGGGAGATGGGGAGATGGGGAAGTGTGGGGAGTGTGGGGGGAAAGAGAATTTATGCTTCCCTCTGTTCCCCTTCCTCCCACACCTGCTGCTTGCCCTATGCCCAATCTTCCATACCCCATGTCCAATAATGGGATAAGTTGGGAGTTAGAAAAAGAATGGATTGCTTGAATTATCCAAGCTGTTATCCAAATTAGATAAGCGCCGAAAAGAAACCATAAACCATTCCATTTAGTGCCGACTGAAGCACCAAAATTAATGCCAGCAAGAACTAACCAAAACCAACGACGTTGATTTTGGTTCTCCAATGCTAATAATAAAAACCAGTGCCCTAATAAACCAAATATGATGATATAAATATTACTTAAGGCATAGCGAGATTCAACAAGAAATAAGCCATCACAAGCGGTGAAAAAACCTGCAAGTAAAGCAAAGCTGCGACGATAACTTAATTGATAAGCGATCGCGGTTACAACTACAGGAATAAATGAGCCAGTAAGGGCATTGAACCAGCGATAAGTCCAAGGCGATCGCAATGAACCCGTCAGCCCATTTACCGTATCGTGCCAAAAAGGAATGTGACTGCCAAGCCAAATGCCAATACCAATCATATATTGGCTCAGCGGCGGATGAGCATTAAAAAATGGCGTATGCGTCAGATAATTATTACCAAATTTGGCAAAATAAACTTCATCAAATACCAAGGTGTTAAATCTTTCCAGTCCCCAAAACCGTAAGGCAAGTGACATCAGAAATACACCCGCTATTCCAATTCGGAACCATTTTTTAGTCATTAGTTATTAGTCATTGGTCATTGGTCATTGGTCATTGGTCATTGGGCATTGGGCATTGGGCATTGGGCATTGGTTATTTGTCCCCCTGCCCCCCCATCTCCCCATCTCCCCATCTCCCCATTCCCTACTCCCTACCTTCCGGTGCATTTTGTTCAAATAGTAGCAGTTCAATACCGTAATACTTTTTTGTTCGCCCTATTGGCTTCATACCCAATCTTTGAGTTACACGGACTGAGGCATGATTTTCTGGTTTCACTACTGCATAAATCACTGGCAAATTCAAGACATTAAATCCGTATTCGAGCATACTTCGTCCTGCTTCGGTTGCATATCCTTTACCCCAAGATGCTCGCCGTAGGTGCCAGCCTACTTCATAATCTTGAGTGGCTAAGCCGTCTTTGTCGGGCAATGGTTTGAGAAGGATAGTTCCGACAATTGTTGTGGTTTCCTTTTCGACAATTGCCCAAGATCCGGTACCATTTTTACGTCGTTGCGATCGCTCTAGATTATCCACCAAACGCTGACGCTGTGACTCAATACTCGTCACGCGAGAACCATTACCGAGAAAATAGGTAACTTCGGGGTCGCTATAAATAGCAAACGCTTGTTCGGCATCGCGTTCGGGTATCCAGCTGCGAATTATTAAGCGATCGGTTTCTAACAGGTTTGTCATCTTACCTTTGACTAAACAAAGTTACTCTTGTGCAAGACATTAAGAGGATGTTTGAAAAGTAGTGGATGAGGTAACCAAAACTTGAGATACTGCAAAATTCTCCTTACAAAAGAGGAATTTAAGAAAGTTATTCCCCCTTTTTTAAGGTTTGTTCTGGTGGATATCGATACAACGGTAAACTTTACAAACATCCTCCAAGATAGTTTTGGTTGACCAGTCAAAAGCAATAGACACAATTACACAAACATAATACATGATTGCTGGTCATTGAATTGGTTATGCAACAGCAAATTCTGAATCTTTCCTGAGTTCCTCAGACCGGAATCCTAATACAATCCGATCCTTTGGTATACCTGCCCTGACGAGTTCTGTTGCAATTCCCTCTTCAGTACCATCACGTTGAATCCAAATTTTACCATCAATAATATCAACGTGAATCAGGCAGCCATGTACGCGACGAGTCACAGCAGGAGACAAGTCATAGGCTGGTTCTCTTCCCAAAATCATTAAGAGATAGCGATCTTGTTCGCTATCGAAAACTGTTTCAAATTGAATATTACCTGTACTGAACGGGATTTTCGTATGTTCAATCAAAATATTCCGAATTAACTGTCTGTATTGCTCCAAGGTATCCATCTGAAAATAACCTCTTGCTCTAGCTGAAATACAACGACATTAACTTTGTAATCTTCTACCAAAAGTTTAGCAATTGGCTCATCAAAGATATCAGCATATACTTCGTCACGGACGGCGAGATAGAGGACGCGATCGGGATTGGTTCTAATCATCACAGAACGGTACGCAAGATACTGTCCCAACGCGTGTTCGAGATCTGTCATGTCAGATACACTACGAAATGTTTTAATTTCAACGGCTATCCGCTGTCCTTCTTTTTCGGCAGCAATCAATTTCTCGGCACCCAGATCGACATACATATCCCTTTTTCCCCACTTCAGATGAAAAGGATCGTCGGTAATCGTCCAGCCATCTTTGATTAGGGCAGTTTTGACATTCTGATGATATCGGTCTCTAATTGGCATAAATTACTCGAATAAGGAATTAGGAATTAGTACCCTCAACTTTTGCCACTTCCAACATTGTCTTTAACACCGAATCTGGATTTAAACTAATAGAATCAATTCCCTGTTCAACTAAAAACTGGGCAAATTCTGGGTAATCGCTTGGTGCTTGTCCGCAAATGCCGATTTTGCGATCGCATTTTTTCGCGGTTTCTATGGCCATTTTTACCATTCGCTTCACACCTTCACTCCGTTCGTCAAACAATCGCGCCACCAAGGCTGAATCTCTATCTAACCCCAATGTCAACTGAGTTAGGTCGTTGGAACCAATGGAAAAGCCATCAAATACCTCGGCAAACTCTTGGGCCATAATCACATTGCTGGGCAATTCGCACATTACATAAACTTGCAAGTTATTCACACCTTGCTTTAAACCATTTTTTGCCATTTCTGCTAACACTAACCGCCCTTCATCGGGGGTGCGACAAAAAGGAATCATGGGGATAACATTCGTCAAACCCATTTCTTCCCGCACGCGCTTTAGGGCTTGACATTCTAACGCAAAAGCTTGTCTGTAACCTTCATCATAGTAACGCGCCGCTCCCCGCCAACCAAGCATAGGGTTTTCTTCATCGGGTTCAAATTGTTGTCCGCCCAATAAATTTGCATATTCATTACTTTTAAAATCTGACATTCGCACAATTACTGGTTTCGGATAAAATGCTGCGGCAATTCTACCGATGCCTTGAGCTAATTTATCCACAAAATATTGAGGTTTGTGGTCATAAAGTGCGGTTAGTTTAGCAATTTTATCTTTGACAAATTCATCTTTTAATAAATCATAATGAATCAATGCCATTGGATGAACTTGGATTTGGTTAGCAATAATAAACTCTGTCCGCGCTAAACCGACTCCATCGTTGGGAATTGCCGATAAACTTAATGCTTCTTGGGGATTACCCACATTCATTAAAATTTGCGTGCGGGTGCGGGGTAAGTTTTCTAGGGCGACTTCTTCAACTTCAAAAGGTAATAAACCTGCGTAAACTTTTCCTTCTTCGCCTTCCGCACAAGAAATTGTAATTTCTTGTCCATTTTTTAGAACATCTGTAGCATTGCCACATCCAACGATCGCAGGTACACCCAATTCTCGCGCAATAATCGCGGCGTGGCATGTCCTACCACCAGAATTAGTCACAATTGCACTGGCACGTTTCATAATTGGTTCCCAATCTGGGTCAGTTCTTTCTGTTACTAAAACTTCCCCTGGTTGAAATTGTTCTAATTTTTGAACATCTAAAATTAGCCGTGCTTTTCCTTGACTAATTGCTTCTCCAATGGCGCGTCCCGTAACAAGAGGTTGGGGGGAGTGAGAAGATTTTTCCCCATTCCCTACTCCCGATTCCCTATTCCCTAATAAACGATAAGTCCGCAAAACATTTCCTTTCTTCTGCGATTGCACTGTTTCGGGACGTGCTTGGACAATAAAAAGTTGTTTAGTAATTCCATCTTTTGCCCACTCGATATCCATTGGCGTGTAAATGCCGTGGGTTTTGGTATAATGGTCTTCAATTAAACACGCCCAAGTTGCTAATTCTAAAATTTCTGCATCGTTGAGGGCAAATTTGCCTCTTTCTCTGAAAGGAACAGAGACATTTTTGGTAAATTTTGAACCATCATCATAAATCATTTTTAATTCTTTACTGCCCAATTTTTTATCAATAATTGGGCGAAAACCTGCTTTTAAAGTTGGTTTAAAAACATAATATTCATCTGGATTTACTGACCCTTGGACAACGTTTTCACCTAAACCGTAGGCGGCTGTAATTAGTGCTGCATCTTTAAAGCCGGTTTCTGTATCAATGGAGAACATTACCCCAGAGGTTGCTAAATCAGAACGCACCATTTTTTGTACGCCAACGGCAAGGGCGATGCTAAAGTGATCGAATCCTTTAGTCTGGCGATAGGAAATGGCGCGATCGGTAAATATGGAAGCAAAGCATTTATGACAAGCTGCTAAAACTCCTTCCACACCGACGACATTGAGGTAAGTTTCCTGTTGTCCGGCAAAACTCGCGTCAGGGAGGTCTTCGGCGGTGGCGCTAGAACGGACTGCGACATCTGTCTCTGCATTGTATCGATCGCAAAGACTTTGATAAGCTGCGGCGATCGCCTGTCGCAATTCTACAGGAAATGGGGTATGGATTAAGAGCGATCGCGCTTTTTTTCCCCGTTCTCGTAAATTTTTCACATCCTCAGCATCCAAGTCAGCAAATAATTCCCGTAGCTTTGTTTCTAACCCAGCTGATTCGATGAAATAACGATAAGCATAAGCGGTGGTAGCAAATCCTGTAGGTACATTAATGCCTTTGGGTGTGAGTTGTTGAATCATTTCACCTAGTGATGCATTTTTCCCACCAACTAAGGGAATATCATTAATACCAACTTCATCAAACCAGAGGATGAGCGATCGCTCTTTGGATGATGGAGAGAAAGTGCTTGTAGATACTATAGTCATATGTATTACCTCTTAATTTGACGTGTTTAAAGTCCCTAATTATTACTATCTAATTTACCGCCAAAAATAAATTTTACAGACTTTTAGTTTGATCCCACTGAAGTTTATTGAGAAATATAACACCAACAGGGTTTGCTCCTCTTGAGAGGACTTTGGCTATTAGCGGTATATTTCTCATCTATGGCGGCTTTTGCGACTAGTAGTATATTCTTCCCATATTTAATTGTAAATTTTGCAGCCAGTCCCGTCAGAGTAACGTGATTTTACATTCTGCAATTAAGCGCCAAGCAATAGTCCAAAAATAGCAATTATTCGAGATAATAGCTGTATCGTAATACTAGATACAATCGACAATGGGGCAATTAGAAAGACTGCTGCTCATGGCAGAAGATGAACTAACTGAGTACAGTACTGATGCTCGTAAAATGGAAAAACTACGCCGAAAAATAGGTTTATCAGTATCGGCAGCCGAACAGCGGCAAGTTAAAGAAGCATTATTAGCTACAAACAAATCTAATACAATTACTCAAATTGTCGAAGAACAAAGACAAACGGTAGCCTTACCATTTTGGGGAATTGCTGGCTTAGGTTTGTTGCTAGGAATTTCTTTAAATCAACCTATAGGTTTGTTAGCCGCCGTAGCTGGCACTGTATCAGCTTACAGAATTCAGAAATGGGGTTGGCAATTGCAAGCAAGGCGTTTATTGTTACAAACTTTGGAGGATATTGAAGCGCGGGTTGCTCAACCGAATAAATAATATTAAGTTGACTTTCGTTAAGAATGACGCAGGGACGCAGGGAGTTTTGAATTAGAAGTGATTATCCGAACTTGATACGATACAGCGGTTTTCAATTTAATGGAATACACCCTTTGAAAATTAAATTATTGTAGGGTAGCACAGCTGTCAATACTGTTCGGTTAAGCCAAGAGACGCGATAGATCGCCGTCTCTACAATAATCAATCCCTTGTAGAGACGGCGATTTATCGCGTCTTCTTTTCTTTACGTGCAATAAAGACGGCATGACCTGGCGATAGTTGATATTCACCATAACTATCGGTGGTTTGAACCTCGAAACCTACTTGCTGGAGTTGATTTGTAATAGTTGCTGTATCGTATAATCGCTGGTGGTGTACTTCGTCATCTCGTCTATAGCGATCGCCTACTTTGCGAAAGGTGATAAT
Source organism: Nostoc sp. DSM 114161 (assembly GCF_052692665.1). Taxonomy (NCBI): domain Bacteria; kingdom Bacillati; phylum Cyanobacteriota; class Cyanophyceae; order Nostocales; family Nostocaceae; genus Nostoc; species Nostoc sp. DSM 114161. The sequence goes on along the minus strand of NZ_CP195141.1, from coordinate 8,216,915 downwards.
TCGACGAGTTAAAGTTTTTTGTTCTGCATCTTCGTGCTTTTCAACGAGTACTAGCCAGTCTTTTCCTTCAGTGAACCCTTTAGTTGTGGTTCCCGGTGTAACTTGTCCCGTCTGGGAAATGTCGAAGATAAATACACCGCCAGGAGTTAAGGCATTATATATGCGGTGGAACAGCTGAACAAGGTTGCTATCTTCGTCAAATACATAGCTGAGACATTCACTAATTGATGTCACAGCATTGCACGGCGGAATCTCAGTTTTAAATAGCGATGCGATGCGAAACTCTGCATTTGGGACTCTGGTTCGAGCAATATTAATCATCGACTCAGAAATATCGACTCCCAAAACTTGATAACCACCCTCGACAAGTTCTTGCGCCCATAAGCCGCTACCGCAACCCAAATCAACCACTAGTCCATCATTTATTTTGTTTTCAGCCAGGATTTTTAGTATGCCGGGAGCAGACTTGAGAGCATAGTCACGGAAACCGACATCATGAATAAAAGCCAGGTCTTCTTTGTACCACTGATTCATATATAGCAATTCTCCTTTGGATGCAATAGAGGCAGATGAGGAGCGGTATCGTTTAGAAACAAAGGGAATTTCTCTTGAGCCTACAACTGCTGCTTGATGAGGAAAATATCTGGTCAACTTGCTTAGTAAAGCAAGGCATGATGCGATCGCTATCAATGAAGCAGGTTTAGGAAGTTCCCCAGATTCAACCGTATTTAATTACGCTAGGCAACAAGGGTTAGTGGTACTGACTCGCAACTGTGATGACTTTGAGCAATTTCATCAAGCTGAACCAGTTCATCCGGGTATTTTAGCAGTATATCAAAACTCGGACTCATCAAAAAACATCAGCGATCGGTCAATTGTTGCAGCAATTTCCAATCTTGAGGCAATGAATGAGCTATGTGCTTAAAAACCAGTTCGTTATTCTCAATCAATGAAATTATTAACTCTTCCCCATTTCCACCCTAACCTTTTCTAAATTATCCTGCACAGCCACACACCGAACATGCTCAACACCCCAAACTCGCTCACAAATTTCTAACGCTTCCAAATAAAGAGATTCTGCTTCACTATAACGCCCAGTTGCCCGATAAATTTCAGCTAAATTATTGAGACTTTCTGCAACATTCGGATGATTTTCTCCCAATAAAAGCTTATCGAGTTCTAATGCTTTGATACATAAAGGTTCCGCCTCCTGATAGCGCCCCTGTTCCCTATACATATAACCCAAAGCATACATAGTATCTGCTAACAGCGGATGCGCCTTTTGTAATACGCGTTGCTTCAGTTCCAAGGATTGCAAAAACAAAGATTCAGCCTCATTGTAGCGTCCTTGAGCGCGGTAGATTAAACCTAAATTGTGTAAATCTGTAGCAACGTCTGGATTTTCCTCTCCCAAAAATTGCTTGTCTAATTCTATAGCTTGTTGCGACAAAGGTTCAGCTTCACCGTAGCGTCCTTGATGATAATAAAGTAGAGCTAAATTATTCAATATCAGAGCAACAGAAGGATGATTTTCGCCTAGTAAACCTTTGGCAATTTCTAGCGATCGCAGATACAAAGGCTCTGCCTCATCATAACGCCCTTGCTCATCATATAATAATGCCAAATTATTCAGACTAGCGACAACATCAGCATGATTTTCTCCCAATAAACGTTTTCTCAATTCCAAAGCTTGTTGGTAGAGAAGTTCTGCTTTGCTATATTGTCCCGTAGATTTGTAAATTCCTGCCAAATTATTCAAGCTTGTAGCATAAGCGGGATGGTTTTCACCTAGTAGGCGTTTTCTTAATTGCAAAGCTTCTTGATATAGTGGTTCTGCTTCGCTGTAGCGTCCAGTTACACGATATAATCCTGCTAAATTATTGAAGCTTGCAGCTAAATCTATTTGCAAACCTAATTCATTTTGCAATTCAATTGCTTGACGCCAATACTTGATTGCTAGTTCTTGTTCTTCTTGATAATTTTGAGACTCGCCGCGTTCTAATCTGCTGCGATAAATATCACCAAATCTTGAATATAAAGTAGCCAAGCTGGGGTCTTTAGTTCCTCGTTCGTGCTCGATATTATCAATCAGCCTTTGTAAATCTTGGATAGGCAAGAAGAAATGGTTATTTTCATGAGTATCTGTGCCAGCTAATTCTGTGTCTCGAAAAACAAAGCGTATAGGTTCTAATTCTTTTCCAGCAATAGCATTTGTTTTTTTAGATGCAAACCGAAATACGCCGTTGCGCCAACTCCAAAAATCAGGAGCTTTTTTGCTCAAATTAATTAAAATTTGATTAGTTACCCAAAGCACAATTCCAAAAGGAAAATCACGCAATCCTTCCCTTGTCCACTGTAAGTAACCAAAAAATTTCTCCTGTTCGGATTGTTCCTGTCCTAATCTGAGAAAATAAAGTTGTTCGGCACCTGTAACAGTAATGATTGCAGGTTGATGCTGACGGAGATACTCTTCTTGTTCTACGAGTTGGTTGAGAGCAGCTTTTAAACTTGGTTCGTGACGCGCTAACATCACTCGATATGCACGAAAATTAGGTTTTAATTCGGCTTCATAACTAGCAATAATCTCATCGCGAAAGTTAGGATCGTCGCAAACAGCAATCAGTAAATTTAATCCTTGGGTTTGAGCTTCAATAGAAACAATTAAATCATCATACGCATCTTGATTTTCTCCCTCATCATCTAAAAAATCTTCATTGAACATTAATAGCTCCCTGCCTTTTCAAGCTTTCTATAATAATTGGGTGGACATCGTACCATGTTTCTTCAGTGCGATATTCTAGGACGTATAAACCATGTAGCAAATCTAAAAACTCAGCTTGTTTGGGGTCATTGGGCATAAATTGTTCGTAAACACTTTGCAAGATATCGATATCGGTTTTCCCTAACCGAATAGAAAAATCATTGCGAATTTTATTGATTGCTTGGGCAAGAATTCGATCGTCAATGATAACTTCGGCGTTGGGATTTCGCCGAATCATCCGCAAACAAATACGGCAGCACTCTTTAGAAATCCGAATTAGCTCTCGCAATACGCCTCCACTGGAAATTACAATTTTTTCAGCAGTTTCTGGTGCTATTAATTCCCTGGCAATACGCTTGCGTAAAACTTCACCGAGAATCTTTGTTGCTTCCGAGCGTGGTTGAGCATTAGGAAAGCGATTTTTACCTTTATCAAAGATTTTGAGGACAGGCATTGCTACAATTTGATCGTTAGTTTCTGTAGCAATTATTGTACTTATAAATGTTTCTCGAAGAACTGCGATCGGAATGGTGTAAATAATCCTAAAATTTGGTTGACAAAGAGCTTTTATATTATCCTTATAAATTTCATTAACTCTGCCTAAATCGAGTTTATCCAAATCGTCAATAATGACTAAAACATCTTGTCTAGTAGCAGCTTGAATCAAAGCAGCAATTTCGTTAATCCTAGCGACTAAATCTGAAATTTTGCGCTCAAACTCTTGTTTAATTTCATCGCGGACGCTAGCATCAGCTTTTAATTTAGAGCTAATCAATTTGAGTAAATCGAAACCTATCTCAGCCTCTACCTGCAAATTTAATTCTTCAGTGCGGGTGCGAGTAGCAAACCATTTATAAAGAGCCTCTTTAGTACTTTGAGGAATATCAACTTGTCGTGCTTCAGCTTCTGCCATCAAATTAACTGCAATGGCAAAGAGAATATTAATATGGTTAACTGCTGACATTTCAATTTTGTCAGCAATAGAAAATAGAACTACAAAATACTTATTTTGAATTTGCCTGCTAAATTCAGCTAACAAAGTTGACTTACCACAACCGCGATGTCCTGTAAAGACAATTTTGCCATCTTTATTGGGACTGTCTTCAACTAATTGGTTGAGATCTGCAATCAAATCATCACCATATTCGACTCTAAATCTTTCCATTTCATTGCGTTCCATTAACGGAAATAGTTCGAGATTGCTATATGCTGACTGAAAAGAGTTTAATAATTCTTGAGACATTAGATTGTGCCGTAAAAGTGCCAACTATTCATATAATGCCTCATCATTTTTGTAGCAAAAGCTCAGGCGATGTTTAAAATAGAGTACGCCTATCTAAGTTCTCAAATTGTATCAATAAATGACTACTAGGTGAGTAGTTAGTTATTTATTAAAAATAGATACTTGATTACCAAAATGCCAACGGCTAAATAAGCAATACAAGGCGATAATAAATAAAACTGAATGATAGATTATACATTTATCAGTTAATAGTGAATGATAGATTATACAGATGAAATAGTGAAAGTTACTTAACACAATAAAAAAATAAAATTTTCAGATATAAAAATAAATTTTTTGTGTGCTTCGCTTTATCTAGCTCTAGGGCTGAATGTAACTTAAAGCAATTTTCAAATAAATAGACCATACTGTAGAGGTTTAGCATTATGCTTTGCCCCCACGATATCAGTGGCATTGCATTCTCGATTCTAGCGATCGCCAACTATAATGCTGCTAAAATAAATCCATAAATATTCGATGCCCTGTCAATTCTATGACCATAGCTCAAGAATTAGAATCTCAAGAAGGCATCCCTAGTGATGTTATATTTCCTCCTGGTGATTTATATAGTGATGAACCTCCCTTGGAAACCGAACTGCATCTACGACAAATAATTTTACTTTTGACCTGTTTAGAATGGCTGTGGCGAGATAGAAATGATTTCTATGCAGCGGGAAACTTGACTATCTACTACAGTCCACGTCAACTCAAATCAGAATATTTTCGAGGGCCAGACTTTTTTGTAGTGTTGGGAACCCAACGCAAAACGCGTAAGAGTTGGGCAGTTTGGGAAGAAGATGGTAAATATCCGAATTTAATTCTAGAAATATTGTCGGACTCAACAGCAAAGACAGACAGAGGTTTAAAAAAAGAAATTTATCAAGATACTTTCCGCACCCCTGATTATTTTTGGTTTGACCCATACACATTAGAATTTGCAGGATTTCATTTAGTAGATGGAGAATATCAACCTCTGCAACTCAACGAGCAAGGACATTTGTGGAGTCAACAGTTAGGTTTGTATCTAGGAATTCATCAGGGATTATTGCGGTTTTTTACACCAGATAGACAACTAGTACAAACACCTGAAGAAAGAGCAGAACAGACAGAACAAAGACTAGAACAGGTAGAAAAAAAGGCAGAACAAGCACAACAAAAGGCAGAACAAGCGCAACAACAGGTAGAACAAGCACAACAACAGGCAGAACAAGCACAACAACAGGCAGAACAAGCACAACAACAGGCAGAAAAAGCGCAACAACAGGTAGAACAAGCACAACAACAGGCAGAACAAGCACAACAACAGGCAGAACAAGCACAACAACAGGTAGAACAAGCACAACAACAGGTAGAACAAGCACAACAACAGGCGCAACGTTTGGCAGCAAAATTGCGTGAATTAAATATCGACCCAGATACAATTTAGACTACTGCGATCTATGAGTTAAAAAGTTTGATTTTGACATCTTCAGGACTTACGCAAAAATCACGAAAAAGCTTAATTTATCGAACCGCCAAGACGCCTTTCCTGCGGAACGCTTCGCGTTCGCGTTCGCGTAGCGTCTCGTAGAGAAGAACGCTAAGAATTGATAGAGTGTGCGTAAGTCCTAATCTTTATACAAGTAAATCATGCTAAAATTCTTTTAACAGTTGTAAGGGCACAACAATGTTGTGCCCCTACTGGCGTACTTCATTTCCCTAAAAAACGCTGTATATTTAGGAAACGCTTGGTATTACAGAACGAACGGTGTTGATAAAGTTTTGAGCATAATTATGCGTTGAGAAATCGAGGGCGCGTTGCCTAGCAGCGACTCCGGCACTTTGGGCAAATTCTTGCTCGTCAAGATAACGGAGAATAGCGATCGCTAATTTATCCGCATCGCCGTAAGGTGTTAATAGTCCATTAATCCCATCTGTGATAATCTCCGTTGGCCCGCCTGCATCGCCAGCAATTACAGGTTTGCCTAGCGCCATCGCTTCAATAATTACAATACCAAAGGGTTCTTTATCGGATGCATGAACAAATACATCCATCGCCTGTACCCACTCTGGAATATTGCGCTGTAACCCAGCCATAATTACTTGCTGTTTCAAGCCTAAAGCGGCGATTTCTGCTTTTAAAAAGTCCTCATAATCCGGTTCCAAATCGTGCTTACCGCCAACTATTACACAATGGGCATCGGGATACTGCTGTAAAATTTTAGGCATTGCTTGTACCAATACGTGCATTCCCTTCCATCGTTGCAATCGTCCGACAATTCCAATCAATGGCCCGTGCGAAGGTAAGCCCAACTTTCGCCGTGCTTCTTCAGGAGAAGGTAAAGCGCCAGGTTCAAATCGGTCTAGTGCAACGCCAGGATAAACCAGAGGTGTTGGTCTGTGCGGCCAAATCTCGGCTTGTGCTTGCTTGCCATCTTCGGAGAGGGTAATAATTGCCTGCGCTGGGATTAAGGTAGCAAGTCTTACTAACAAAGGCTTATCGCTAGGTACTTCTAGCTGATACCACACAGCAGGTAACCCCGCCAACATCGCCGCCAGACCTCCGGATATGTGCGTTATCCACATCCAATTGACGATTATATCTGCATGTTCCTCGCGGGCGATCGCAGCTATCTGCAAAACAGCAGCGATAAAACGGTGAATTTGGCGCAACCGTCCACTTTCCACAACTCGCGTCTCAATACCCAGGGACTTTACTTGCTCTACCATCGGGCCGTTTTCTAAAAATATTACAAGCCACTCAACGCCAGCATTACGTCCCTGCTGCATCAAATCCCAGAGCATCATTTCACCGCCGCCTCGTTGTTCGGCTAGTGGCATTACAATAATTGCTTTCATAATTTCAACCTGTTTAGTAAAAATATTTTTCTCACGCAGAGGCGCAGAGTCGCAGAGAGAATTAAGAGTTTTTTAAGATGTCTACAAATTTGGATAAGTATTCTCAACTTTTCCTCTCTGTGTCTCTGCGCCTCTGCGTGAAAAATTTTCTTGAAGATAATATTTATGTCCTGCCATAGCCATAGCTAAAAATCCCCAAAGAATCATACCTGCTACACTCAACATGCCACTACCAATAACTAGTTGTGTTGCAGAGCTAATACCAATGGCGCGGGCAGCACTGATAAAACTATCAAAACGGCCTTCACCATATTTGCTAACACTAATAATTAACAAGATTAATCCACCCATGTAAAAGCTGGCTCCAAACCAACCAAGGGTAAAAAACATATCTAGAATGCCACTGTCAATTACCACTACTTCGATTTGACCGGTTTTTTCGTTTACTTTCCAGATATTTCCTAATCCGTTACCTAAAGCATTAGAAAGAGCTAGACTCAGGTTTTTGTCGTAACTTTGAGATCTATCTCTAAAACTATTATCTTCTTCCAAATTAGAAAAAGTTTCCAAACGAGCTGATACAACCTTAGAAATTGGCTCGATGGTTGTTAATGGCACAACACAAATCGCCATTACCACAATTATGGTTATTAAGCGCATTTGAATCCGGGTTTTAACTGAACCCACAATCATAATTATTCCCAATAACCAGCCGCCCCAATTTGTACGCGCTTGTGTCAATAAAAAGGATAAATAACCAACGGCTGAAGCCGGAAAAATTAAACTTCCGGAACTGGTAAATAATAACAATAACCCAGCTTGCATGACAGAACCAAAGGGGCCGACTGAGTGCAACGTACTCCAGACGCGCATCCCAAAAGGCACGGGATTTCCAGCACTCATGAATAGTTTTGATTGTATGAGCCAGTATCTATCCCACTCAGGAGCGACAACAAATTGGTATACGCCATAAGCTCCTAAAATTAATACACACCAGAGGAATGTTCGCTGAAAATTTTGGCGATAAGTAGGATAATCTCGCCAGTTAATAAATAAGTGAAAAGCAAAAATAATTGGGCCTAGCCAATCCAATAAACCCCGCGCTACGGGAACTGGCGCGTTGTAAATTAAACCTACTAAAAAGCCGTAAAAGACTCCAATAAAAGCCAAAATAAACGGCAAACCCCCTTGATAATAGGCGCTTTTAAAGCGTTTTAAAAAAGTTGCAATGGTGACAAACACCACTAAGTATGGTGCTATCAGCATTTGACGGGTAGGGTCCCAGCCGACTCGATAATCAACTAAGCGGGTAGCTAAGGGTGTGAGAAAGCATATCCACCAAGTAAAACCGATGTAGAGAATGGGATGGCGCAAGTATAAAAACACGGCTACTAATAAAGCTGTCACCGGATAAATTAGGCGCAGTGCAGCAGTAGCACCAGCAAAATAGCAAACTACAGTTAATAGGAGAAAGCCAGCGATCGCCATCCAACCCTGTGGCGATCGCTCCTCAGGAGAATAGCTTTCTTGTGAAAAACTATTGTAAAGTATCTGTTTGGAAATCATTCAATCTTGGATTAATAGAATTCAGAATTCAGGAGTTAGAATTCAGAAGTTAAATAGTTTTGATTCCTAGCGTTTAGGTGTAGCTTGTATATTTGGCAAACTTCAACTAAGTTATAAATAATTTGGCCAGTAATATTATTCAATTTTGAATTCTGAATTCTGAATTCTAAATTCCTTATATCCTTGCCAACGTCCACGCCAAGATACCAATAATTTTTTAGTTGCCAAGTGTCCTTGCCTGGGTAAAAATCTTATCCATTGTATTAACCCAAAACTATCACAGGTTCCAACTAATATTGACCATAATAAAAATACAATTCGCCGAATAAATGGTAAGTGTTCTAATAAAACTAAGGTTTCATTATGAACTAAATTAATCAAGGCAATTTCATTAAAATTATTTCGCAGATCTTCATCAAAACGTTGTGCTGGGTAGTGTTCTACAGCAATGTTAGGGTCGTAAATTATCTTCCAACCAGCTCGCTTTAATGCCAGCGTGAATGCCATTTCAAAGTGTACTTGCGCTCCTGTACCTCGCATCCGTTCGTCAAAACGCAACTCCCTTATTGCCTCTTTGCGGAAACTCATGTTTACGCCTTTGAGAACATCAACTTCGCGGGGTTCTCCTACCCCCAGATGATGGTTGCCAATTACGCGTCCAAACCACTGCAATCGACCAACTACCAAGCGAGATTCGTCTTCTAATTTGTTGCTGTGATGTATCCAATCACGTCCACCAAGACCGCCAAGACGGCTGTCACAGGCAAAGTAAGCGGCGATACGTTCTAACCAATCGGGATGGGGTGCAGCATCATCATCAGTGATGGAAAGAATATCGCCCTGCACCTCTGAGAGTGCGGCGTTGAGGGCTGCTACTACCCCTGGTTGTGTAACTTTCACAGTTTGTAGTGGCAAATTGCCTGCTTTGAATTGGGAGAGAAATTCCCAAGTTTCTACATCCGTATCCCGGACAACCACTATCACCTGATGGGCTGGTTTAGTTTGCTCCTGTAGCGCCAAAAGGCAGCGTGATAGGTCTTGTGGACGGCGATAAGTCGGTATGAGAACGGTGTTGAGCATTCTTGCTTAACTCCTCGAATAGATCCACATAAGTTTGTGCCATAGTAGTCCAGCTGTGTTGTTCTGCCACAGAACGAGCAGCTTGGCTCATTTGTTGCATCGGCGATTGTTCGCTGACTAAGGACATCAATGCTGTTGCCAATGCATTGATATCATCTGAGTCGGTTAAGACGATGCCACATTCTGGTGTTACTAACTCTGCACCCCCGGTAGCTGTGGCAGTAATTACTGGCAGTCCTGAAGCCAGTGCTTCTAACAATACCAAGCTACAAGCTTCATATCGGGAAGGAAAAATAAATAAATCTACCGATCGCATAATTTCGGGGATATCACGACGAAATCCAACAAAATGCACGCGATCGTTTAACCCCAAAGAAGTCGCTAATTGAGGGAAAGGGCTACCTTCAATGTGACCTACCACTACTAAATGTAAATCGGGAACCTTAGTTAAGGCGTGTAGGACTGTATCTAAGTTCTTCCTGGGCGTGCGGATGTCACCGGCGAACAATGCTAGGGTGACATTTTCTGGTAAACCTAATTTTTGGCGATGCCTACGGCGGGCTACGCCTACGCTTTCACCAGGTGTAAACTCTTCTAGGTCTACTCCATTGACAATTACGCGGATGCGAGAACGAGGTACACCAATGTTAATTAATTCCTGGGCTACCTTTTCGGATACTGCTACAACGACCTTAGCTTTTTGAAAAGCTTGTTTTTCCCAACGGGCATTAAAAGCAGTAAATAGCCACTGATATAAACCATATAAATCTCGGCGGTTGCGAGAAATATGAACTGGCGATCGCAACCACGAACTATGAACAAAGTGTACGGCATTTACGTCAGCGCCAGCCATATTAATCGCGCCATTAATTTTGATTAAATCAATGTCTGCGCGATGTTGACGCAACCAATCTGCGCTTTTTTGGGCAAAGATGAAATTACGTATAAATTCAGTCGGATAGCCTTTGACTGGAATTTTTACCCAATTAACTTGAGTATTATGTTCTAGTTCTGGTGCGATTTCACTTGCTAATAATGTTAGTTGATGACCCCGACGGAGTGCTTCGTTAGCAACTTCGTAGTTGACTCGACCTTGACCATCACCTTTTTTTATTTTATGAGTAACAATGCAAAGTTTCATACACTAAGTTTTTGAAGAATAAAAATTCACGCAGAGGCGCAGAGGCGCAGAGAGAGTTTAGGAGAATTTTCTTTTCTTTGCGTCCTTGGCGTCCTTCTCTTCTCTACGAGACGCTAAGAGCGAACGAGACGCTTCGCGAAAGCGGTTTGTTAAAAAATCATTTCTACAAATCATATGTAGGAACTACACTATTTCGATACTCCTATTAACTTATTTGCAAAAAATCGCGGAGTAAAACTAAGCGTCAGCGCGACTAGAGTTCGCAAATTAAATTTTTGTTTTTTCAACGCCTGCCAAAAATAAGGACGTGCTGCTGCTACTTCTTCACTTCGTAGCAAACCGATTCCCAATGTAGTATTTGCTTCCAACCATTTTTGTTGAAAGTGTGTCCTAAATTCTTGTAAACTAGAGTCTTTCATAAAGACTTCATAGCAAAACATTTCACTTTTAGCTTTGCGAATTTTTGCCTGTACATTTCGACTACCACTGAGCATGGTATCAGTTTGTTCGTGGGCGCGATATCGTGTCAATCTTTCTGGATAATAGTAAGCACCACGACCAGATATACAGCAAACGTAAGTTAAATATAAATCCCACATCCCGCCAACTTCGGGGGGAATACTATCCCAATCAATAAAGTGATTGCGAATTACACAAGATGCAGCAGTAGGTATACTTTTATCTATTAATCCAATTTTAGAGAAAGATTGATGAATTCCTGGTGTTAGTTTGTCGCGTTTGAAACCGCGTGTATTTTCTTCAGTTCCAATATCATTAATTATGCCGTTTGCATCTATGATATATTGGTCGCAAAAAGCAAGAATTAAGTCAGGGTTTTCTTCTAATGGTGGTACCAGCTTTGCTAAAAAGTCTTGATTCCACATATCATCGTCATGGAGGCTAGCAACGTATTTACCTTGCGCCATTTTGAAAGCGTGTTGCTGATTAGCAAGCATACCGACGTTTTGCTCGTGTCGCCAAAATCGAATGCGCGAATCATTAAAAGATTCGACAATGGCTTGGGGATTCTCTGGGCTGCAATTATCAGAAACAATAATTTCAATATTTTGATAAGTTTGTTGAACAGCGCTAGCGATCGCTTGCTTGAGATACTCCGATCTATTATAAGTAGGGATAATAACGCTGACTAATGGTTGTTGATGCAATGACATATTTTGCTCTATTAGTTTATTGAGGGGTTTGATATAACTTTTTCCCTGGATAATCAAATTCGGCTATTGTTTTTGCATAAATTGTTCGGAGATTATTTACATGGCAATTCATTGTAAATTCTCTCATCAATAAAGCATGACCTTGTGTGCCCATATCTCTACTTTTTTGATAATCCGCAGACAAATAATTAATAGCTTGGGACAATTTTTTAATATTATTACCAGGAACGAGAATCCCCGTTTCTCCATCTCGTAAATGTTCGGGTATTCCTCCGACTGCACTACCAATTACAGGACGATAACGAGCATAAGCTTCGAGGGTTACAAGACCGGCAGGTTCAGGCCATACACTGGGAAAAATGACTGCAAAACACTGTTGATATAATTGGTTTATTTTATGGCGATCGCACCAACCATGCCAAGTAATTCGATGATTCAATCCTAAGGTAGTTGCTAGTTTTTCTAACCGGGGTCGTTCCCATCCTTCACCTGCAATATCAAGTTGAATTTGCGGGTTTGTATGTATTAAGGTTTTAATCAACCATTCCAAACCTTTATCAGAAACAATCCGACCAACAAACAAAATTCTCTGATTTTGGTGGACTTCTAAAGTTAGGGGTGCAGTTGGTGTTTGGGGCAAAGAAATACCACAATGTACTGTTACAGTTTGTTCGGCTGGTATGCCGTTTTTAATTAACTGTTGACGCACATATTCGCTATTAGCGATAAAAGTAACTTTTATCTTTTTTAAAACATCTAAAAACTGCTGAGTACCTTGAATCTCCCTGAGAGTTCTTAATGGTTTACGGCTACCACATTTATCTACTAATTTACCCCAGGTACATCCTAAGTAAGAAAAGTTGCGATCGCAGATTGTTCGCTCTCCAGCTAAATACTTTGTACCGCTAGGACAATACAACGAGTGATTATGAACGCTGAAGATTGTAGGACATTCACCTGTAAGCTGCAATAGTAAATCTGGGCTGTGGAGATGTAGTAATTTAAACTGGCTTTGGTCAATATTTTTGAGGGATTTAATTACGCGATCGCTAATATCAGGCGAACGATGTTCAAATAGAGAAGCTAAATAAGTTTCAACACCTCCACCTTCACCAACTTCAAAATTGGAGCATTGGTAAATCAGGTTTTCTGCAAACTTTTCACTGTGTGCTTGTTTAGCTTTATGCTTGAAATTATTAATTATTTTAGGCATTAACTACTGCGTTGTTACTAATTTTATTGCTTGTATATTTATAGCTTTTAGTTCCTCAGCTTATCTGCCGACATTAAACCAAAATTTGTGTCTGACATCGCTAACATAATGCCTGAGAGCAATGTCTTTACTTGCAGATTTATCTGGATAAATGAACTGATCTTCTACATTCAGAACATATTTTTTGGAGCAAAGAGGCTGACCATGATTGTAATGCATTGTCAGATGTACAATTGTTTGTTCGGTAAAATAGCTAGGATGTTCTTGAAGGTTTGCTAAACGTTCAATAGCAAAAGTCCAGTCAAATTCATGCTTAAATAAGATAAATCCACCATTCACCGGATTTAACTTCTCAGAATCATCATAGATAATTCGCCCATCTAGCGACATAGAACAATCAGGTAGATAAAGAGAGTATTTGTTGTTCGATTCACTCAAATTTATTAAGTCTACACCACCGGGAAAAAATAAAATATCTGAATCAGTGTAAATCGTAGTTCCATTAATAGGAATTGACATTAATGCCGATAATTTTTTGCCCATTGGATGCAGTTGAGCATAATCAAGAACGCATTGAGGTAAATCTGTTCTCACGAAGTTTGTTAAAAGTACGACCTCAACGCAAGGATGAATGCGGCGGAGTAAATTACAACTAGATTCACTATAACTCCCATCAGAAACCACTGTGAATGTATCTGGAATACCGACATGGCGAATGAATGAGCGAATACTTGCCACTTGTTCTGGCAAATCGCGTTCGCATGATAAAGCATAAATACTTATGGGAGCTTGCCGAGTTTGTTTTATCGGGATTCTGACAATTTGAGGAAGGGCCGCTTTATATAGAGAACGAATAAATTTTCCCTGCGTTTTAGCCGTGTGGTAGCCTAGATTTACCATTGATTTTTCCTTTTTAAAACTATAAATAGAAGTCAGAATAATCTGCCAATAACAAGAATTAGATAATTGAGCAATCTTGTAAATTCGTAATTTAGTAATTACGAATTACATAGTTTGCTTATTGCTGGAAGCGAGTATTAGGAATTAGGAATTATAGTATTGCATCTGGTGATATTCCCAAAGCTTGCCTTGGCGTCCGAGCAATTCTTCATATTTGCCTTGTTCTACTATTCTTCCTGCTTCCAGAACCACGACTTTATCGGCTTTAGAAATAGTAGAAAGACGGTGAGCGATCGCAATTACTGTTCTACCAACAGATAGCTTTTCTAATGAGTCTTGAATCAAGCGTTCTGATAGAGAATCTAAGGCGCTGGTTGCTTCATCCAAAATCAAAATTTCTGGGTTCCGTAGTAACGCACGTGCAATAGCAATTCGCTGTCTCTGTCCTCCAGATAATCTAACACCCCTATCTCCTAATTGGGTATTAAAACCTTGAGGCATTTCTAAAATAAATTCTAGTGCATTCGCTAATTTAGCAGCTTCTTGAATTTGCTCGTTGGTAGCTTCTGGAGTTCCATAAGCAATGTTTTGCCAAACACTAGTATTGAAAATAAAAGTATCCTGACTAACAACTGCAATCTGCGAACGTAGAGAATTAATTTCAAACAGTCGTATATCAGTTTCATCGATGTAAACATTCCCCTCTGTAGCATTATAAAATCTAGGAATTAAATCAGCAAGGGTTGTTTTACCAGCTCCGGAAGCTCCGACTAATGCTGTCATTTTTCCCTTTTCAATGGTTAGGGTAATATTATGCAGTACTAGATTTTCATCGCCGTACCCAAAATCTACACCTACTAAATTAATTGAGGTTTTTAAACCTTTAAATTTAATATGACCATTTTGAAAATAATTTTTATCATCAGTTTTCAGAAGATTTTTGATGTTGTTTGCGGAGCCATGTAAAGTACTGAGAAATGCTCTCGTCCCATTAATATCTTGGACAAATGGGATAAAACGAAATAGCACAAAGAAAAATGTTAGTAAAGAAGCTACTTGTAGCGTTCCATTACTAACAAGGCTAGTAAATGCCAAAATAATCATTCCCACCAATACCGTAGTAGCTACTCCTTCGGCAATTGGTTTAACAAGTGTCCAAGTGAAGACAACTTTAGTTGTAGTACTTACTACTTTATCGCTAGCTTTATAGTAACGTTGGCGCTCAAATTCTTGAGTGCCATAGGAGTGAACAGTGCGAATGCCATTAATAAATTCTACGGCTGTTGATGTAAAATTAGAATTAGCATTTGTGACGCCAAAACTTGATTCTCTGACTCTGGCATTTAAATTCGATAAGCCTACACCTAAAAGTGTAAATAGTAATGCTGAAATCAAAGTTAGTTGCCATGAGATCAGAAACATTGAGATTAAGTAAACAAGAGTTGTTATTGCTCTAGTAAATAAAAAAGCTGCGGCGCTAAAACCTTGTCTAATTCTGTCAATCTCTGTGGTAATTGTGTTAATTAATTCCCCAGCACGAGTTTTGGCAAAGTAGCTTAAGGATAAGGCTTGTAACTGTTCAAAGATTTGCTTGCGTAAGCGATCTGCAAGATGTAATTGAGATAATTCTGTGTAGACTTGGGAAAAGTAATTAAAGGTAGCACGTAACCAAGTACTCAATAAAATTAATAGAGATACACGATAGAGTCGATTAATGGCTGATGTCTTAGTTCCCAAAATCCAAACATCAAACAAATCTATTCCTGTTTGAACAGGTTGAGCGTTAGGGCTAGTTAGGCTTTGCAAAAATGAAAGTAAGAAGCCAATACTCACACCTTCAAATGCTGCTGCCAAAATTGAAAATACCAAAGCGGAAATTGCAATTTTGCGGAAGTTTGCAACTTCTCGTAATATCAAATAATTGTCCTGCCAAAAGTTAGTAGCTTTGAGCAGATTGCTGATTGTTTGAGGAAGTTTCAAAAGCATGGATTTTTCTAACGAGAATTTGGCATATAAACAGGAGTCAGAATTCAGAAGTCAGAATGATTGGTAAGTTAAGAAGTAATAACATTGTTCAAATTGAATATCAAACTCTTCTGAATCCTGACGATTAAACTATCAACTACCGTACAGATAAATTTTGGAATTCTGTTAGCGTAACGGGGTGTAGCCCATTCTGAATTCTGAATTCTTCTTCAACTAGTTGTATTGCATCTGCTAATGTCAAAGAACGAGATCCCATCAAACTTATATCACCGCGCAGTACATTAAATAACAATGGCAGATTGTTGAGGCTGTATTTATGCATCCAACGCCCTAACAGGGTGATATTGTGGTTTGGTGTTGTGGAAAATTTAACACCTCGAAAAAGTCTACCTTTTTCTCCAACGCGCCATTCATAACAAAAAAGTGACTCTGGCGAATAAAATTGCAGCAATACAATCAATCCCAGGATAACTGGACTGAGGAATAACAGCAATGAAAAAGCAACAATCCAATCAATTATTCGCTGTAACCATCTCAAGGTTTGATTGCTTTGTTTTAGCTGTTTATTGCTAGCGGATATGCGTAAGAATATTGGTTTATGAGCTTGTTCGCAGGCATCTGCCCAAAACTGTAGCAAATCTTCACCCAGTTTGGCATCTATGCTCACTAAATTTATAGGAGAATGTTTTAAGCATTCTACTAGCGATCGCTGATTATTTAATGAAGGCAAATATGGTAATTTAACTCGTCCCGGCGGCTTCACCAACAGCTTACCCCGTCGCCACATTAATGTGCAGGATCTAGAGTAATGATTTTGGTTTTGCTGAGTTACATCATAAAAATTCTCTAGATTTGGAATTATTGAAGTTGTCATGATGTCTTTGGG
Source organism: Nostoc sp. DSM 114161 (assembly GCF_052692665.1). Lineage (NCBI taxonomy): Bacteria > Bacillati > Cyanobacteriota > Cyanophyceae > Nostocales > Nostocaceae > Nostoc > Nostoc sp. DSM 114161. The sequence goes on along the minus strand of NZ_CP195141.1, from coordinate 8,200,090 downwards.
TTTATACAAGAGTGAATTGCTGAGGCGAGGCGTTATGAAAAACTATCAAGCTAATTCGTAATTATGTGAGAGATAGTCATTTATATGTAATAATTCAGGAGTCAGCTGTCAGAATCCAGAATAATTAGAAAATTAACCGTGTTAGTAATCCTTGATTTTCTAGTTTTCCTGATTCGGGATTGTGAATTATTACATTTAACCACTATCTAAAACAAACCTACCTGTGGAGATAATGGTCTGAAACCTTATCTTGAATTACAAGTAAAATTGTGATTGAGATTCTTAGGTAATCGCGATTTAAGTAAGTAGTGATGCTAGAGATATGTAGAGAAAAATTACCTGTTGAATCTATATCTATGTTTAATTAGGTTCGGGTGTTGCTGATGTCGATAAATTTAACAAAACTAGTTCACTCTTGTGTTTTATCTTTTAGGAAGTGCTTTAATCTCTAGAATATAAGACTCTGTAAAAATAGCGATCGCTCAAATCAATTCTTTATTTAGACTTTAATTACTCAGTGATTTTTCTTAAAACTGATAAAGATAGCATAAATCTACCGAATTTTTCCTGATAGTAATAAATCTAAATTTTAATAGCTTTTGATACATTTTTAGGGTAGCAAAGCTGTGCTACCCTACGCTGTGTTGCTGAAATTCAATTGTAAAAATAACGATTGTGTATGATATCAAAATCCTTGTAGAGACGTTGCAATGCAACGTCTCTACATCTGGGTTCATACCGACCAATGCCCAATCTATTTTTCCACAGCTTGGCGCAGAGCTAATTGCTGTTGTTTGACATAAGGTACATAACTACTACTATTTGATACCCCATTTGCCACAACCCCAATCAAATTTAACTTGCTCAACATGGCTGTAGCTTGAGTCAGTTGGCTTCGGGTGACAATACCAATGCTTGCCACCATGACTACACTACGAGAAGATGATGCGGTGAGCATGGCATCCACCATGCCGAGAACTGGCGAAGCATCTATGAGTACTAAATCGTAGTTTTCCTCAAATGCTGCCATCAATTGCATCATCCGAGGGGAACTCAAGAGATTAGCGGGGTCAGCAGGTTTTGGCCCGGCGGTCAAAATATCGATGTAGGCTGAACCTGTGTACTGAATACTAATTTGGTTGGGTAAAGTTGCATCGCTAGCCAACAGAGTTGAAAGCCCTTGTTCGTTGGGAAGATTCAGCTGTTCGTGCAGACTAGGATCGCGTAAATTGGCATCAATGAGCAATACCCTTTTATGTAAACGTGCAGCACTCATGGCTAAACCCAACGCTAAAGCTGATTTCCCCTCATCCGGCAAAGCCGAGGTGACCATCAAAGATTTCAAATTGGAAACAGCATTTAAAAGTTCAATGTTTTTGTAAATCAGATCCAGCGATTCCCAACGCGGTGGAGATTGCAATACTTGAATTGTCCAAGGTGCGAGAACTTCTGGCTTGCCAAAAGGCAACTTAATCATTGATTCTCTAGGTTTAGCTGGCGGTAATTTGGGAGTTGTTCCTAACAATGGTAGAGGTATTTGCTTCTCTAACTCAGCAGTAGTATGAACGGAATCATCAATAGATTCCCGAATAAAGACAGCAATTCCTCCTAACATTAACCCAACTACTGCACCTAACATTAAATTCTGCTGGAGATTGGGGCCTAATTGTGCGCCTTGTTGGGGTTCTTCTACAACTTCCCAATTAAATCCACCCTTAGCAAGTTCTTGCCTTAATTGTTGTTCTGCCCTTAAAAGCTGCTCTAATCTTTCACGGCTAAATTGTAGCTGCGGTAGCATTCGATTGTAATAAGCTAACAAAGGGGGAAAGCGTTTGATTTCAAAACGCAGTTCGTTTTCTTTTTTAGCTAAAGTTTGGTCGCGGGCGCTTAAAGCAACTAAATTTGTTTGGGTTTCTACTAACTGACTAGCGAGGTTAAGATCGATTTCGCCCAGTTGTCCTTTTTCTAGCAAAGAGTCTCCAGAAATGAATGCACTAGCAGACTTTCCGCCTAAAGTTCTTCCTACTTCTTGTTGCAATAATTCCTTTTGACTTTGAAGCTGTTCTTTAAGTTTTTGGACGCTGGGAGTTGCATCTGTAAAGCGTAAACGTTCTTGTGCTAAAGCTAGTTCTGTTTTTTGGATTTCGTTGAGTAAGCCTTGATAGCGAGTAGACTGACTCAGACGAGAAGCTACTAAAGCATTCTGTGGAGAACGGTTAAGTTGTTCTTCTAAAGATTTTTGACGTGCTAAAGCTTCGCCATATTGAGCGCGAGTTGTTTGACGTTCTTGAGCGATATTATTTAAAGCTGTTTCAATTGCTTTAGCCTGTGATTCTGGGTCGATTAAATTTTGGTTTCTGCGAAATCTTTGGAGGTTTGTCTCAGCCGCTTTCACTTCTTCACTAGCTTTAGCTAACTGTTCCCTAATAATTTGCAAACCCTTTTGCAAACGCGAATCCTGTTGTTGTTTGTTGTATTCAACATAAACCTGCCGAATCGCACTTAAAACTTTTTGGGTTTTTTGGGGATCTTTATCGGTGTATTCAACTTGAAAAATCTTAGTTGCAACGTTATCTTCTTTGCTTCTTAATTGAGTTAAAGCCAAAGAACCTTTAATCTCACCTGTAGTGATATCTGGATATTCAGACTCAAGTTTATCAACTGCTTTTTGAATCAAGCCCGAACTTTGCATCAAGTTAAGCTGGGTTGCAGTGTCTATCACCACATTCGAGTCTGTAAACTCATTTTCTACTCCTCCTCCTTCTTTCTTACCTTGATAGTTCGGTTCTACTAGCAGCTGCATGGAGCTTCTAAAAGTTGGTTTGGTCTTTAAAGTTACTATTCCTGCAATAGTAACTGAACCAAACAATACTATTAAAAACCAAGGAAATCTCCGCAGTAAGACAGTAAACATTTGTCCATAGCTTGGTTCAGTTTCCGAAACTGTAGTTATATGAGAGTTTAGACTAGTTTGAACCACTTTTATTATCCTTCCCAGAATTTACGCTAAGAGATAAAAAGAATTCAGAATCCAGAATTCAGAATGTAATCACTAAATCGTAGGTTTGGTTTAGCCTTAAATAGATTGGATTGAGTCAAATTCATTATTTTGCAGATTTTTAGAATTGATGCTGAATTCTGACTCCTGAATTCTTGATTATTGCACGCTGCAAGCTTGGTGAATAATTTGCTCAACTTTACCGAAAAATGCGTTTTCAGAAAAGTTTGTGACTGCATGATTACGAATGCGATCGTAATTCCAAGGAATTCCCTTGGCTTCTTGTAATGCTATTTGCAAAGAATCGGGTGTTTGTCTTTTGAAAAAGACTCCGGTTTCACCAGGTATTTGAGTATCTAATACTCCACCTGCTCCATAAGCAATAACTGGTGTGCCGCTGGCATTAGCCTCTACTGGAACTAATCCGTAGTCTTCTAAAGCTGCCACAATAATAGATTTTGCTTTAGAAAATAAGTCTTTGCGGGTTTTATCGCTTACGTGCCCTAAAAACTGAATATTTTGTAATGCTTTGGATTTTAACCGTTCTAGTTCTGGGCCATCACCTGATATTAACAACCGCCAGCCTAACCAATTAAAAGCTTCGACTATGACATCAAGACGCTTATAACTAATCATTCGAGCAGAGGCCAGATAATATTCATCTTTAATCTCAGAAAAAACAAATTTACTAGTATCAATTGGGTAGTTAACCATCATTGCCTTTTTGCCGTAAATATTTTCAATTCGGCGGGCAACAACACTAGAATTAGCAATATAAATATCAGGTTCTTGTGAATATTTCAAGTCTACCTTTCTCATGACTTGGAACACTTGCTCGATTAAAGGAGCAAAATATTTATAGTCTCCATACTCCTTTAAATAAGTTGCCGTATCCCATAAGAAACGAGTCACGTTATGACAAAAACAAATGTGCCGAGCATTAGGATTTTTTCGCACTGCTTTAGCGAAGCTAGTGCTACTACTAATAATCAAATCGTAGTCTTGCAAATCTAAGGCACGAAAAGCAGGAAAGTATAAAGGTGCCATTGACCGAAAATACTTTGCTGCACAGGGAATCTTTTGTAAGAATGTTGTGTTAACTATGCGATCGCCAAGGTCGATAGTTTTTTGCGGATCGTACAGAGATGTGAAAATGTCTGCTTCCGGATAACGCTTACAAAGCAGTTCAAATACACGCTCTGCCCCACCCCGCTGAGTTAAATAATCGTGGACTAGAGCAATTTTCATGAATTTTACCTAAAAAAATAGGGAATGGGGAATGGGGCATTGGGCATGGGGCATGGGGCATGGGGCATTGATTATTTTCCCCATCTCCCTATCTCCCCATCTCCTTATCTCCCTATCTCCCTCATCCCCACGTCTATAAATCTGAAACCCTAATACCCAACTGCCGCCAAGATTTTTTCTGGGGCGAAATAGCTGTTTTGCTCGGCTCGTAGGCGATCGCAAAGTCTACCTGCGGGTAACTCTACATCGTCGTATGTGAGGACTTCATCTCTGGAAATGTCTCGTTTGAGACGACATCCTTCGGCTAAACCGATTGGTAGGAGATTTTGCTGTTGGACGATATCGGAATTTTCGCATTGTCCGTAGGTCATGTAGTAGCCGATGCCATCGAGGGTTTCTCCGGCTTTCAGGTCGATTTTGGCGGTGGTGACAACATCTACTAAGGGGCCTGCTAGGGGAGACATGACGGCATCACCGAACAAAACTACACGCGCTACGGATAGGGGAACTTCAAAATGACAGAGGTGATAAGGAGTATAGAAGCTGTAAAGAGGGCCTTCGCCTAATTTGTATAAGTTCAGATAGTGGCGTTGTTTGGGGTCGTCGTGAGTGGCAAATACGTATACACCAGGGCCGGGTTTGGCTCCAACTACATAATCGACGATACCGCCCAGTTCTTTGAGTTGTTCGACATCATATAGTTGGGTCATTTCATCGACGTAGCCGGTGAAGTCATATCCGAGCATTCCGCGTTTGGCGACTTTCATACCTGTGGCGTTGGCAACGATCGCTTGCTCGAAGGAAATTTTGGTACCGTCGGCAAAGCTAGCTACCATGTGAGGCTTTTGGCCCCAACGTTTTGCAAATCCTTCCTGGGTGGTGGGGTTGCGATAGGGGTCTTGGAGTCCTTTGATGTTACCGCACAAAAGTGGAGTTAAACCAATGCTTTTGACAAATCGGTAGAGGTTCATTTGCACCCCTGGCTGATCGCCATCACAAGCACTGAGGATGACGCCTGCTTTGTCGGCATACACTTTTAGAATGGGGCCAATAGTGCCGTCGAGTTCGGCATTCATCATGATGACATGTTTGCGATGAGCGATCGCTTCCATGACGATTTGAGCGCCAAATTCAATTGCACCGGTAACTTCGATGAGTGCATCGATACTCTCAGCGCGACACAGTAACTTAGCGTCTTCTGTGACTGCATATTTCCCGTTGGCGATCGCATCTTCTAATTCGCCGACAGTTGCAACAACTTGAATATCTTCAATTCCTGCTTCTGAATAAGCTTGTTTAGCTGCATCAATATGGCGGTTAAAGATAGCAACTAACTCCATTCCTGGGACTGAATTGACAATTTGATTGGCAATTCCTCGACCCATAAAACCAGCACCAATCATCCCGACTTTTATAGGATTGCCTGCTGCTGCTCTAGCTTTTAAGGCGCGATCGATAATAATCATGAACTAAACTCCTTTTTAGAACTGTTTGTTGTGTTACAAATTCCAAATAATTTTGTACTTAATAATTTGTTACGTTTTTCTATTAAGTACATTTTCAGATGTAATTAGTATTAGTACTAACTAATTGTTTACTAGAATCTATGAAATAACTTTGTTTTTGAGATTTTTGGCGATCGAGCATTTGCTCCACAGCATCCCGATATGCATAAGCAAACTTTTCTCTGGTATGATTTGTTCTTGCATATTCCCATGCTTTTTGAGACATAACTTTCAGGTCTTCTACAGGCAAATTGGAAATACTTCTAACTTTTGCTTTAATTTCTTCCAGAGAAAGGTTATCGAAAATCACACCAAAATCGTGGACATCCACACCAGATTCGTAGCTTAAAATCGGAATTAATCCAGCGTGCAAGCAACTGATGACTGCTCCTGACTGTCCCTCAGAAACAGAAGGATAAACAAGCCCGAGACAATTATTTGTTACTTCTATAAACTCAGGGCTACTAACATCAATCCAGCCATAGGTATGAATGTTTGGTGTTTCGTAGAGTTCTTTATAGAAAGCCTTCTCAAATTGTTTGTCATTAGCGATCGGGCCACAAACCGTTAAATGGTATTCTGGCATTTGGGCAAAGGCTTCTAAAACTAAATCTAGTCCTTTGAGAACTAAAGCACTACCACCAAACCAGAGAAAATTTTTTCTTACACCTTCAAAATCTTTCTGTTCGGGATAGGGATAAACAACAGGCGAAGAAATGGGAATACGATACATTGGTTTGTTGGCATATTTGAATGTACCAGTTGTAAAATCGTTGCCCAAAACGGTAGCACAATCGGCATATTCGATTCCCAAATTTGGCATTTCAAATCGCTGTGGAGTTAAGGTAATTCCTCTGCGCTGTTGGAGGTCTAGAAGTCTGTTGCATTCGGCTGCATTGCGAAATACCATATTCGCAATATCAACGTGAAAAATTTTGATGCAATCTTTATTTAGTTTTGGTGCAAGTGCCTCCATTCGATGACGAATATCAATGAAAAATGCGTAATCTTTTTGGGGAACGAATTTATCATTATGAAACTGGATGACATCAACGTTGTAGCGCATGTCTAAAAAAGTTTGCGCTATTTGCCAAACTTCCCAATACCAAGTATGGTCGTTAGGCATTGGCTGACCTGGTTTTAATAAGAAGGGTTCAATTCGATAAGAAAGGAGTACATTTCCTTTAGAAGGTTGTTTGGGTTTGAGGGAAACAACTTGTAAGGTTTTGGCGTAATTGATGCGGGCTTGGATTTTTTTGGAGATTAGAGAGAAGGGGTTGGTAATAGGAGATAGAATATTTGGCATTTATTTCTACCTGAATTATTTTTTTCACGCAGAGGCGCGGAGGCACGGAGAGGAGTAGGTGAGATTATTTGGAAATTGTGGCGCCTACGGTCATCATTCTTAATAGCGGCCAATTTAGATCTTTTTCGGAGATTTCTGTTACATCTAGAGGCCAATCAATGTTAAAGAATGGGTCGTCGTAGCGTAGACCGCGCTCATATCCAGGTGTGTAAAATTCACCTACTTGATATACAACTTCGGTTTCATCTGTCAGGGCTTGATAACCATGAGCAAACATTTCTGGAACGTACAAAGCGCGGCGATTTTCTGGAGTTAGTTCTACACCAATGTGTGATAAAAAGGTAGGAGATTCGGGACGCATATCAATAATTACGTCATAGATAGCGCCTTTAGTACAGCGAATTAATTTTGTTTCTGCTGCGGGCAAAATTTGATAATGCATTCCTCGAACTGTGCCTTTTTTGTAATTAAAAGACAGATTACATTGAGCAACTGTCGGCTTCAAACCCCGTGCAGCAAATTCCTGAGCGCAGAAAGTCCGAGCAAAAAAACCACGATGGTCTGGCTTTTCTTCTAAGTCAATAATGAATGCGTCTTTGAGTTCAGTTTCAGTAAAAATCATATTAGTTCCCCTAAGATAAATATCGACTTACTCACTCTTCTCTCCGCGCCTCCGCGTCTCTGCGTGAAACCTAAGCTTTAACTTCCTCTAAAACAGAACCTAACTCTACTCTGTGATAAGTATCATCCCAATATTGAGTACAAAGGTCTGGTCTTTCCGGAGGGTTCGCCGTATAACAAAAGAATAATGTAGACCGTTCTTCTGTACGGACTGTGCCGTGATGCAAAGCATTTTTCGTATCTACAATAATCACTGTACCTGCTGGCCCTGGGCAAGATTTCCAAGCTGATTTAGGGATGATTGGCTTAACATCTTTATCGTCAATCCCCATATAATTTGACTTGAAAAGTTTGTAGTAAAGCTGAATATATTTCCAACTGAATACAGGAGCTAAAGAACGGGGAATATATTCAAATGGCCCGGTTTTTTGTTCTACATCATTCAAGTAAATGAAGATTTTGATAATGCGGCGGTCTTCAGCATCGCTATGCCATAGCAGCGTCCCAAATTGATGTTTACTAGGAAAATCTTTGCGTAAATGTACGCCGTGAAAAGCGACAGGAAGACCAATATAATTTTCAATGATATCGAGCAACCTTTTCTCTTTTCCCCAGTTAGAAATTTCTGGTACACCTGTCACTGTGTAAATTTGTGGCAACTTTTCATCTAGATGGCTGTTATTTGGATCTTCCATCTGAGACAATTGCTCGTAAGCAGCCTTGAGGAGTTCTGAGCTAGAATCTAACCCTAAATCTGCAAGCGTTGTGACATAAACACCGTCTTTTTTGAGAGTATTTAGGATTTGGCGATCGCCTACTCCTAATTCTGGCAATTTTCTGCTATGCTTCCAACGGGCTAGGTAATATTCAAAGTCAGAAGACAATGAAAATATTTTGCGTTTAATTGCGCTCAACATAATCTAATTTCCTTCAAATTTTTGATTCTAAATCTCAGTAGCTTATGGCTCATAACTCCGCATTTCTCGGCCAGATATTTCGCTCGATTCTGCTAACTTTAATTCTTTAGAAACCATCACATCAAAAGCACACAAGCTGACTAAAGCTAAAAATGGAACTACTGTTTTGATAGCAGACATCGGCCATCTTCTCAAAGCACCTAAGAAAACTTTCCAGTTGACTTCTTTACCGTTTTGCAAAACCATTCGTCTACAAAACTGCTTAGAATATCCATTTTCTTGCAATTTCAAAATCACTTCTGGTATGTGTTTGTATTGCATTAACAGTGCAGATTTTGGTTCTTTCTGCCAATAACTCACGCCAACAACGCATTCTAAATAAGTTTCCTTAGTGACAATTACGCTACCATTTGCAGCACAATAACCGCCTAAATAAGCTAAAGATATCCAGTTGGTTTCAGCGTCTGGCCAGATTTGTAAAGCGCGTTTTACTAAATCAGTACGATAGATTGTAGCTGTTAAAAAAATAACTGCACCGACGCTTTTTGAAAAACAATGCTCAAATATGGCTTTACCATCACCATCACCATTTTCACTATCTATATCAAACCAGCGATTACCAACAATTGTAGGTGGATGAACTGGTTCGCCAGTAATTTGATTGCGACCAGAAAAATTCAGGAACAATAATGATAAATCTTCATGTAATCTGAGTTTGCTAATTACATAAGCAATGGCTCTATCCTGAATTGGGTCATCATCACCAATTGTCCAAACGTATTTTGTTGTTGCAGAATTTAGGCAATACATAATATTTTTAACTACGCCTAAATTTGTAGAGTTTTTATTTGATTTAAATGCGATCTTACTGAGCGTGGTTTGCCATTTTTTTATTACTTCCTGAGTATTGTCTGTCGAACAATTATCAGAAACTAAAATTTCACAGTCATCTTCAAAACCTTTGATAGCTTGAGCTAGCCATGCTAATTGTTTATCGAGTAATACAGCGCGATTATAAGTAGGAATAGCAATAGTCAGTAATTTAGGCATAGCAGAGTAATGAAATTAGGAAATAGCCTATTGATGGTTTGATAGGAAATATTTTTATGGCAAATATGCCTTTTTAGAAAAAGTAATTCAGGAGTCAATTATCAAACAGTAAATTAAATCTTTAGTGTAACTTTTCTTCAAAAAAATAACGATCATAACTGTTAGCAATACTTCGCCACACTAATTTATTTTGAATTCTGATTTCTGACTCCCGAATGACTTATATTACTAACTACAACCTTATTAGAACCCTATCAGGAATAGGACATGGGTAAACTTTTACTTCAGGAATTGGTACTACAAATTGGCCGCCCCATTCGCCAATAAATGCCATTTGTTCCATAATTTCTTCCTTGAGATTCCAGGGTAAAATAAGGACATAATCTGGTTGAGTTTCCCGAATTTTATCTGGATGAAAGATAGGGATATGGGTTCCAGGTAAAAATAAACCTTGTTTGTAGGGATTGCTATCTACTGTGTAATCAATAAAATCTTTACCAATACCACAGTAATTGAGCAAGGTATTACCTTTAGCAGGTGCGCCATAACCGACAATTGATTTTCCTTCTGCTTTAGCTGCTAAGAGAAAACTTAATAGCTTGTGCTTTGTTGCTTTAACTTTCTCTCCAAATGTGACGTAGGTTTCTATTTGATGTAGTCCAGCAGCAATTTCTTTTTCTTTCAAATGCCGAACTCGTTCCCTAATGCTAGGATAATCAGCATCATCGTGTCTGGCATAAATTCTCAGAGAACCGCCATGAGTTGGTAATTCCTCCACATCAAAAATTCGCAAGTTGTGTGCTGCAAATATTTTTTCGATTGTTAGAAATGAGAAATAAGAAAAATGCTCGTGATAAATAGTATCAAATTGATTTTGCTCAATTAGTTGTAAAATGTGAGGAAACTCCATCGTCAAGATCCCATTTGATTTGAGGATGGCTTTCATACCGGCGATAAAATCGTTTAAATCTGGTACATGAGCTAAAACATTGTTACCTATTAACAGGTCAGCTAGTTTTCCTTCCATAACCAGTTCTTTGGCAGTTTCAACTCCAAAAAACTTGTTAATAGTTGCAATACCTCTATCTTGAGCAACCTTAGCTATATTCGCTGCTGGTTCTATTCCTAAAACTGGGATGCCTTTTTCTAAAAAATATTGCAGTAAGTAACCGTCGTTACTAGCGATTTCAATAACTTGGGTATGATGATTAAATTTAAACTTATCTACCATCATATCGGTGTAAGCTTTGGCGTGTTTTAGCCAACTTGTTGAATAAGAAGAAAAGTAAGCATAATCGCTAAAAATTTGATCTGGAGTTTCAAATTGTTCTAATTGAACTAAGAGAGTGTCTTCAGAAATATAAGCGTGAAGAGGATAAAATTTTTCTGCTTTATTTAGTTGCTCTGGTCTGAGATAAGCATTAGCTAAAGGTGACATTCCTAAGTCAACAAAGCTTTTGTGTAAAGGTTGACCACTAAAACGACATTTTGCGATCGCCATAATTTCAAGCCCTATTAATAGTGAATAAATTGCTGCGTAAAGAAGAATATTTGTAGTTTGCACTTTATTGATAAAGCACAAACTACAAACAATTTCTACTTCTTCCAGAAGAAATCTTTATCGATTTGCTCGGTACGAATCAGATACTCTAGCTGTTTTAAACGGGTAAATCCTCTAAACAAGAAAGTATCTTCAGCCATATCAATTTGACTGAATAAATTAAGTAATTGTTCGGCACCAAGTCGAGCATTCCAATCACACTTAAATCCGGGTAAAATACTGTTAATTTTCTCGAAGGATACCCGATAGCTGCGGTTATCTGCGCCGTTATTGCCAAAGAACAATTTACAGTCAGGGAAAACATCAGCAATAATTTCAGCGATTTCTTTCACCCGATAGTTGTTGGCTGTATCTCCAACATTGAAGATTTGATTATGTATAATGTCCCGTGGTGCTTCCAAGGCGCAGACTATTGCTTTGCAAATATCTAATGCGTGAACTAATGGACGCCAAGGTGTACCGTCACTAGTCATTTTGATTTGTTTGCTAGTCCAAGCCAACCCTGCCAAGTTGTTTAAAACAATATCAAAACGCATCCTGGGAGAAGCACCAAAAGCAGTTGCATTCCGCATAAAGGTAGGTGAAAAGTCATCGTCAGCTAATGGTGCAACATCTCTTTCTACAAGGGTTTTGCACTCTGCGTAGGCTGTTTGGGGATTAATAGGAGATTCTTCTGTAACATCACCTTCAGTAGCAACACCGTAGACACTGCACGAAGACATATATACAAAACGACGCACGCCCATAGCCTTAGCCAAGCTAGCCAGACGAACTGAACCTACATGATTGATTTGGTAGGTAATATTCGGTGCCAATTGTCCGGCTGGGTCGTTGGAGAGTTCCGCCATGTGAACAACAGCTTCCACACCTTCCAAATCTTCAGGGGTGATGTTGCGGATATCTTTGTTGAGGGTTTTGGCTGTGACATCCGTACCGTTGTAGAGCCAACCAACTTTATAGTAACCAGTATCTATACCGATAACTTCATGTCCGCGTTCGATTAACAGAGATGGCAATAATGAACCCAGATAGCCTTCTGTGCCGGTTACTAATATTTTCATTGTGGTTAATGCCTTTGTATTGAAGAGTGCGTTATGCAACCAAGTGAGGAGGAATGTTTATGTAGATGGTTTATTTTTTCACGCAGAGACGCGGAGGCGCAGAGAGATTTGACTGCTGTTACCTCATGACTCAGCAATCTCGATTAAAATACCTCTGCGACTCTGCGCCTCTGCGTGAGCTTTCACATCCAAATTCAGCAGCGCCGGAAGTGACAACTATACTATCTATGCAGTTACCGCACTATCTAGATGCGAGAGTTGGGGAATTTGCGCCACTATGGCTTTGCCAATTTCTAGAGAAGAAGTAGCAGCAGGAGAAGGAGCATTGCAAACATGGATGGAGTTTTGACCGGAAACAATCAAAAAGTCGTCTACAAGCTTGCCATCGTTCATTAAGGCTTGAGCGCGGACTCCTGCATGGGTGGGAACTAAATCTTCTGCTTGGACTTCGGGAATTAGTTTTTGCAAACTTTTCACGAAGGCTGCTTTGCTGAAGGAACGAATAATTTCTTGGATGCCTTCATCAGCGTGTTTGGCTGCCAATTTCCAGAAACCAGGATAAGTCATAACCTCTAGAAAATCGCCCAAATCAAAGTCGGTTTTTTTGTAACCTTCGCGTTTGAGAGATAAAACTGCGTTTGGCCCTGCATGAACGCTACCATCAATCATCCGGGTAAAGTGGACGCCCAGGAAGGGAAAATCTGGGTTGGGTACTGGATAAATTAAAGTTTTGACTAGATAGCGTTTTTCTGGGGTGAGTTCGTAGTATTCTCCCCGGAATGGAACAATTTTAGCTTGGGGTTCAACTTGATTTAATCTGGCAGTGCGATCGCTATGCAATCCACTACAATTTATTACGAACCGAGTTTCAAAGCTACCTTTGTTTGTTTCTAATATCTGACTTTTACCCTTTGTTAGGATTTTCAGTACTTTTGTATTTAGGTGTAAATGTCCCCCCTGCTGTTGAATCAGTTGGGCATATTTCAAACAAACTTGCTTGTAGTTAACAATGCCAGTTGAAAATACCCGAATTCCACCTACGCAACTAACATGAGGTTCAATTTCCTTGACTTCTTCCGGGTTAATTCTTTGGACTTCTATGCCATTTTCCAAGCCCCGTTGGTAGAGATTTTCTAGGCGTGGTAGCTCTTGTTCTTCTGTCGCAACAATTACTTTACCACAAACTTCATGGTCAATTCCATGTTCTTGACAGAAATCCACCATTGAGCGAGAACCATCACGACAAAATTTAGCTTTAAAACTCCCTGGCTTGTAGTAAATACCAGAATGAATCACCCCGCTATTATTGCCGGTTTGGTGAAATGCCCATTGACTCTCTTTTTCTACTATTAAAATACTTGCATTGGGATAGCGTTTTCCTAAAGCCAACGCTGTAGAGAGTCCAACTATTCCCCCACCTATAATCGCAAAATCATACATTAGTATTATCGTACTTGTAGTTACACTATAAATTTACTTGGGCGTAGGGCAGAAGAAGCGGAGGGGCGGAGGGGCAGGGGGGCAGAGGTGCGGAGGGGCAAAGGAGAAAGAACTTGTACAAAAACTCTCTTCTGCTCCCCTGCTCCCCTGCTCCCCTGCTCCCCATCTCCCCTCCTACCATACTTTCCAAGGAGCTTGATTGCTGTTCCATAGCCCCTCTAGGTAGTTTTTATCGCGTAAAGTATCCATTGGTTGCCAAAAACCATAGTGCTTGAAAGCAGATAGTTGTTCCATATAAGCTAACTTTTCTAATGGCTCTTGCTCCCACACGGTAGAATCATCAGCAATCAAGTTTATCACTTCTGGTTCTAATACGAAATAGCCGCCATTAATCCAAGCACCATCGCCTTCAGGTTTTTCCCGAAAATTGGTAATTTTTGTTTGCTCGTATCCTAAGGAAATGGCACCAAAACGTCCTGCCGGTTGCACGGCTGTAAGTGTTGCTAAGGTGTTTTGTTGTTGATGAAATTTAACTAGCTCGGTGATATTAATATCACTGACACCATCACCATAAGTAAAGCAAAATGTTTCATTTCCCAGATGTTCGCTGATTCGTTTTAAACGTCCACCTGTCATTGTATTGTCCCCTGTATTTACTAGGGTGACACGCCAGGGTTCAGCATATCCAGAATGCACATTCATCTGGTTAAATCGCATGTCAAAAGTAACATCTGACATGTGTAAAAAGTAGTTAGCGAAATACTCTTTAATTATGTAACCTTTGTAACCACAACAAATGATGAAGTCATTGATGCCGTGGGCAGAGTAAGTCTTCATTATGTGCCACAGAATTGGCTTACCACCAATCTCAACCATCGGCTTGGGTCTGATACTAGTTTCTTCACTGAGGCGCGTACCAAGCCCTCCGGCCAAAATCACCGCTTTCATGCAATTACCTCGGAGATTTGTAGGGATATTATTTGTCTTTCTTGACATGAAGAGGATGCACTTTTATGGAGAAAAACTGATTTCTGATTTGTTTTTCTCAGTCAATAATCTAACTGTATTTTTTGACAAAATTATGAAGGAGATATAAATTAAAATCTTTTCTATATAAAGAATATCTATAGGGCAGAATTCAAAATTCAGAAGTCAGAAGTCAGAATTGATTACGCAAGTATAAAATAGCTCTTTAATTATTTTTTAACAAATTATTGAATTAAATAAAAATGTTACACACAACATAACTATAGTAATCTGCTTAAATTTTTGAATTTATTTGCGTAGGTATTAAATTATTATAGGGGCGCATAGTTAGCTGTGCGCCCCTACAAATTGCTATGAAATTAACACTAGCGAATCATATTCAGATTTGATTTATTCAATCAAAACCAATAATATCCAAGTAATACAGCAGCTTTCAATAATCGTGAAGTACGCAATCTAAATCTGATAGCTAAGCACAGAGATGATTTTAATTCTGACTACTGTTAGCGCAGCGGGGCGTAGCCCATTCTGAATTCTGAATTCTAAATTCAGAATTTAGTTGATTTTTTCTGTACTACTTGAGCCTTGGAATAAAGGATCGCATTTGTTTTCGACAACTACACACATATTACTGAGTGCTTGCTGATAATTATCCATATCATCTTGCTCAAGAAAGATTTTAGCAGCTGTCTGTAAATCTGCGATCGCTCTTGTTTGGTTTTGGTTGGATTCACTACCACCATATTGGGCTAACTCATAACGTACCATACCTCGTTTGAGGAAGGCTTTTGCTAGTTTGGGGCTAATGGTTAAAGCTTGGTTAAAGTCAGCGATCGCTTGTCTATATTCTTCCTCATAATTGCTGCTATACTGGGCAATTTGATAGTAAACAACACCGCGCTGAAAATAAGCTTCTGCTTTCGATAAATTCAGTTTGATTGCTTGAGTAAAATCTGCGATCGCTCTTTTGTAAACTTGTTGAGACTCACCGCTATATTTAGCCATTTGGGCGCGGACAATACCACGTCTAATATAAGCTTCAACTTCGTTGGGTTCGAGTCCGATGGCGCGATTATAATCAGTCAGGGCTAGATTATATTCTGTATCCGGGTCGTTGCTATATTCAGCAAGCATAAACCGAGCATTTCCCCGATTCACCAAAGCTTTAATTTCCTTGGGCTTGATTTTCAAGGCTTGGCTATAATCTGCAACTGCTCCTTCATAATCTTTGAGATTATAACGGGCATTGCCACGATTTACGAGCGCTCTAGCATGTTTGGGTTCTTGCTCAATCGCTTGACTATAATTTGCAACTGCTTTTTCATAGTCTCGCTGTTTGTAAGCAGTATGACCTTGTTGATAATAGTCGGCGAAGCTGAGTTTATTAATTGCCTGCCCAGATTTCAATGTTTGCTGAGTGTAAGCATTGTGCGAAACTAACGGCTCAGTAAATTTGATCATTAAGTCCGCAGATCCCAATAAAACTAAACCCAACAAGCAAAAACCAACGGGATACAACTTGGATTTTTTGGAACGTCTATAATGCGAACCGGTTGGCGTCATGGGTTGCCAATAATTCGCCAGGTGCGATGACATGGCTCGCTGTGGCAAACGCGGTGTTTGGGTGTGGCGCTTTTTGGGTTTGATTCGCGGTTGTAGATGTTCTCTGGCTTCTATGGCCCGATGTGATGGGAAAGGATCGCGTCCGCCTAATCGCACGCTACGTTCGCACCAAGGACAAAGATTTAGGTGGTTGTTGTAACGATGTTGAGGATTAGTAGTGCAAGTAATCAGGGAATCTTCGGCTTCGGCTATTGCACTAAGCCAAGTTTGGGCGCTGGGACGCAGTTGTGGGTTGCTGTGACCTTCTTCAAAACAACGCACAAAAAGTTCTTGTAAGCTGGGATGAAGAATTTCCCAAGGAGGCGCGATGGGTGTAGGTAGGTAAGGTACGCGTCGCTTTTGGCTGTAAGTGAAATGACCGGCTGCGATGCGGGCTTCGTAGGGCGGTGGCTCGATGGCGCCTTGAAAAATCCCCGAAAATGGGTGGGTACCTTCCATTAATAGTTGGAATACCAGTACCGCTAACCCGAATAAGTCGTGGGAAATTTCGCGATCGTGTTCCGCAAAAGTTTTATTTTGGAGTTCTGGTGGTGTAAACTCTGGTTTCCCGACTGCACAACGGTAAACAAGGTCGGTGTCGGGGTTACGTACTTGGAAGGAGTCTGTATCTATCAAGGTCACCAGTGCCGTGTCACTGACGAGGATGTTTGACTCATTCACATCACCAATGCAATATCCGCTAGCGTGTAAAGCCGCAAAAGCCGCTGCCAAGTTACGAGCCGTGCGGAGCAGGTACTGATAGTTGAATAAAGGGCAGTGTTGGCGACGGGTTCTAGGGTTATAAAAGTCAATGATTGGCCGCATTCCCTGAATGCGTGGCATTAAAAACCCCAGGATGCCGTTGCTACCATCTACCGCGTGCAATAAATCCTCTGGCCAAGCGATGGAAATATGCCCCAAACTAGCTGTGGGGTTTTCTGGCGGGTTAGCCAGCATGGCTTGGAGTTTTTCGGTATGGGCGCTGGTTGGTTTGTGGTATATCTTGGCCACCAAATTGCCATCGGATGGCACTGCATAAACACAAGCTTCACCGCCACGCCCCAAACTGATACTCAAATTGAGGATTTCTTTTTTAGGAGAACAACGTAGTACCTGCATAGTCAATTACCGCTAACGGGAGTATTTAAAATCTCAAACTTTTAAAGTTAATGCTTATGAGTTGTTGAATGCAGCTATTATCAGTGTCAAATCATCATCAGTGCGTTGGGCGATGCGCTCTGAGCGTAAAAATTTTACTAACTGCTCTTTTGCTGCTGTCTTATCCTCGGCATTGGCTACAAATTCAAACAGCGGAAAAAAGAACGGTTTATGAGGTTCCCCAACAACCATATTTAATGCCAGCATTTGTAACCCGTCAGTAATTATACCAACATTTACTATGTCTGTACGCCATAATCTCATCTGTGCTGTATCTAAGGCAGTGGGCGAAGTCAAAAAAGTGGTTTCGTTGATGTATTCGCCGCTATCAGGCATAGTCAGTGCTAAAAGGTTGCCCAGTCGGTCTTTGGCCACAGCCAAACCATCACCTATTTGGGCTACAGCCACAACGTCTGGTGTGGCAACCATGATAATTAAGGTAGTTGCTAAGTCAGCAAGTTGTTTCTCACAAGCAACCGCCTCATCTTCGACAGCTTTTTTGGCAGCTAGTATGGCATCATTTAAGAGCGATCGCACATTAGCATCATTAGTCAAACTGCTTCGCGTCAGTCCTTTACTAGAAAGGTTTTCGATGGCTGTCTCCACAGCAAGCATCGCTCCCACTTTCCCCAGACTTGCAGAACCCGCGCCATCTGCTGCCGCTGCCACTAAAATGTTATCCGACAATATCTGCCAGTGATGAGCATCCTGACATAATTGCTTGTTTCTTAAGTGACTTGTACCGCATACTGACGCAGCCACTATCCGCCATTGAGCAATCTGTTTTGATATGTTCATAAGATTTTGTTCCAACAGCTAGCTGCCACCTTTGTAATTAAACAGTCCCCCAACCAATTGGCGGTAGTGCTACCTGTTCGTCCACCTGAGAATGCGAAACAGCTGACATACTAGCTGAGAGCCAAACAAACATCTCGATAAAGTTTAGCCCTTTAAGTTTCAGCGGAGTACGTACAGCTATTTGACTTAAGCGCGTCATATTCGCATTTTCTACCCCAACAGTAAAAAATGCTACTCGCTTACTCGCTTCATCACTTTGTAAGCGCTGAGCTGCTTGCTCTACTTCACGATCTAACTCACCTTGCGGCTCTCCGTCTGTAATCATAAATACCCAAGGACGGTAGTAAGCAATCCCATTGGCACGATACTGAGACTTTCTTTCTTGAATGATATCTAAAGCTTTATGAATTCCCGCACCCATCGTTGTCAATCCCTGAGCTGTTAAAATCGGGGGATTGAATTGATCGGCGGTTACAAAGTCTTGTACTACATTAATATTACTGTCAAAGGTGACGATCGCCACTTCCACTCGTCTAGCTGCCAAGGAATTTTTGATTAATTCATCCTTTAAACTGAGTAAACCCTGATTCAAAGCCTCAATCGGATCTCCTTGCATCGAGCCGGATGTATCTAGTAAAAGGACGCACGGACAACGCGGTTCTGGGTTCTCTGCAAATTCTACAACTTCATCAAGTCTTAATGTGTCATGCATAACTTTTTGTGTTATGTTAAAATCCAAAGTTTTATTTCCCTGTTTTCAATATAATGTTTGCTAGTCGCTGACGCGACTACAGATATAGGATCTAGTGGTAGATGGCCTAATTCTCATCAAACAAATTATTTTCACCAACTTCTCTACATATTTCAGGAGAGATTCAGCGGCGTCTAGTTTTGCAAAATAGAGTTTCTCAAAACTCAGCATTACCTGTTGTAGTGTATCTACCAAAAATTTATATCTATCAAACCTACAGTACAATAAATACGTAGAATTTCCTACATAAGTTTTTAAAGATTTTATGTAGGATAATCGATCCTTAATATAAAAGTAATTAAGCATAATTAAGTTCGGTTAATTTACAAGTGTATCTCGTGTAATTGTGAAAACTGAGAGTCAAATTTACCTTCTAAAGGAACTAGCATAACTAAAGATGTAGATGATTGCGGTCTGGAGTCAAAATCCATCGGTAATAAGTAAAGTTAAAAATGGTCAACATGTACTGATATCTTATTTACAATTGGTCTTTACATTTGTTTATTTGTATTTACCTCAGTTAAAAAAAGCTGGAAACATAATTAAACAGAAGTTATTTCGTGCATACTGTACATAATTCCAGAAAACTATTTATTTTTCAGACATCCATAAAACGTATAAAATATAACTAAATGTTTAAAAATTTATAAATTTTAATATATTTACATATTTGAAATAAATAATTTGTGCATAAAGAAATATTACAAAGAATAAAATACTTCATCGCTGATATTTGTAATTTACAAATGTTAGGTTGCTGATTCCGCAAAAAAGTAGAAAAAGTATGAATAATTCAGGTGTGTTCTCCAAATTACGTCCTTTAAGTTTGTTAAGACAGTTATCTAATTGCTCCGACACTACTTGTTTACAAGCATTAAGTAACTCAGTTTCGTGGTCGATTTACTTAGAACAAGGCAAAATAACTTACGCCACCCATTCAGTAGAACCCTTCGACCGACTAGAACGTCATTTGCGTCGCTTGGGCCATCAAATTCCACTACTTACTAATGAAGTTCGCGTTCAAGTTCGTTTGATGTTTGAACCTGACGCACACAGTCAGTTAACGGAAGATGAAACTCAATTGAGAAGCCAGCCTCCTGAATATCAAGCTATATACTGGCTTGTTAGTCAACAACATCTACATTCTACGCAAGCAGCAGTACTGATTCAAGAACTAGTCAAAGAAACGATTGAATCATTTTTGCTCATCAAAGAAGGCACTTATGAATTAACCGAACCTTTTAGTAGAATGCCGAAAATTTGCCGATTCGACATAGAAAAAATTTTAGACCGCTGCCAAGCAAGATTAGAAAGTTGGCAGTCATTTGTGCCGCAAATTTCTTCTCCATATCAACGTCCATATCTCTTGGCTAACAAGCAATTTGAGCAAAAAGATTTACCAAACCTCCAGCCGAATTTAACTAATTGGATGAAAGGTTTTAGCATTTGTCATTTGGCTGCAATTTTGAATCAGGATGAAATTAAACTGGCTCAGCAATTATATCCTTACATCGTTCAAGGGGGAATTATCTTGCATGAGCCAGATCCGCCATTTGATAAATTACCAAAAATATTTGAAGAAAAATCGCTTTTACCAAAATTGACTACAGATTTATTTGATACTAAAGAAGAAGTCAATACTTCTCTATATATTGCCCAAGAGAATATCGGCACTGTTGAGCAAGTACCACAAATTTCCACTCCTGCAAAAGCTAACTTTCAAGAACCAACAATATCAAATAACATAAATTCTGCTTCCGAAAGAGTAACCGCCGCTACTGTAACTGCACAAAAAGTCCACAAAATTGTTTCTGTAGATGATAGCCCGACAATTCTTAAAGAAATTAGCCATTTCTTAGAAAACGAGAATTTTTCTGTAGTCACTATCAACGATCCGTTAAAAGCCGTTTTGTCAATTATCAGGCACAAACCGGACTTAATTTTGTTGGATCTAAACATGGCAGGAATTGACGGTTATGAGTTGTGTAGAATTATACGTAACAATTCAATGTTTAAACAGACTCCCATTATCTTTGTCACTGGTAACAAAGGAATTGTAGACAAAGTAAAAGCGAGGTTAGTTGGGGCATCTGGGTATCTAACAAAACCGTTTACTCGTGCGGATTTACTGAAAATAGTTTTCATGCATTTAACTTAAATTCATGAATATACGGGGTTCTAACTAATAGGGATAAATATGGCCAAAGTTTTAGTTGTGGAAGATACTCCTTCTGTGTTGGAGTTAATCAATAGTTTTTTAAGAGAAAATGGACATACGGTGATTAAAGCTTACAATGCCAAAGATGGTATGAGTAAAGCTATTAATCATCAGCCCGATGCCATAATTACTGATGTGGTAATGCCAGAAGTTAGTGGGTTTGAATTTTGTCGCCAACTGAAAAGAAATCCAGCAACTAAAAAAGTACCTATTATTATTTGTAGTTCTAAAAATCAGCCGATTGATAGAATTTGGGGAATGCGGCAAGGTGCGAACGTTTATTTAGCTAAACCTTTTACTAAACAGCAATTACTACATGCAGTCAAATCTCTTGTGGATGGAGGGGAATAGGGCATGGGTAGATGGCTTCGCTAAGGGAAAAGGGTAAAGGTTAAAGGGAAAAGAGAGATCTTTCCTTTCCCCCTTCCCCTTTCCCCTTTCCCCCATACCCAATGCCCAATCTCCAGTTCCAGCCTATTGCTTGTTGGCTGCTATGAATTGAGACTTTGGCATTGAGCGATAAACCAAAGGTGGGGGTGAATCCAAGTTTTCTTGATTTGCCTGTTTTGTGACTGTGGTAATCAGGTGATGGTGTGGTGACAGATGACACACAGGATCGGTGGCAGCAGCATTGTGAGTCAGAAGTAAAGCTTGGCAACGGCAACCACCGAAATCAACCTCACGGCGATCGCAACTTTGGCAAGGTTCAGGCATCCATTCTGTTCCCCGGAAGCGATTAAAAGCGGGCGATTCAAACCAAATCCAATCTAGGGAATGGTTGCGGACGTTAGCAAATTCTAATTCTGGAATCGAAGTGGCGGCTTGACAAGGTAACACATCGCCATTAGGAGCGACAACTAGAGCTCGATGACCCCAGCCGCCCATACATCCTTTGGGATAATCTTCATAATAGTCTGGAAGTACGTATAAGATACCCATTGGGCAGATATTACGCTCTCTAGCTGCTGCCACTGCGGCATCTGCTCGTTTTAGCTGTTCGCGGGTGGGTAGTAAAACATCACGGTTGCGATATGCCCAGCCATAATACTGAGTGTTCGCTAATTCAACTCGGTCTGCTTTTAAAACCTCACACAGCTCTAAAATTTCCTCAATTCTGTCTAGATTTTGCCGATGCAGGACAAAATTAAGTGTTAGCGGAAAACCTAAATCTTTTACTAATTTTGCTGCCTCTAATTTTTGCTGAAAACAGGGAGTTCCAGCAATATAATCCGATTCAGCAGCACGACTGTCTTGGATACTAATTTGTACGTGATCGAGTCCGGCATCGCGCAGCTGTGTAGCTCGTTCTGGAGTTAATAGCGTAGCAGCAGTAATCAAAGTGGTATATAATTCCGCTTTGGCTGCTGCTGCCACAAGTAATTCTAGGTCTTTTCGTAGCAGTGGTTCGCCGCCGGTCAAGCCAAGCTGTAACACACCCAAGTTTGAGGCTTGGTGAATTACTCGCAACCAATCCTCGGTAGAAAGTTCTTGACGATACTGGTTATCGCCATAATTAAGCGGATTGGAGCAGTACGGACAACGCAGTGGGCAGCGATACGTCAATTCTGCAATTAAGCTTAAAGGTCTTGTCATACTAATTCGTAATTCTTAATGGGCTACGCCCCGCTACGCTAACGTAATTCGTAATTAATACAAGGAGTAAAATCTCCTCATAAATTGACTTTTACCTCCTGGCTGTTGCCTGTTGCCTGTTGCCTGTTGCCTATTGCCTATTGCCTTCTAGAATTAATAGTCCTCGTTTGCTAATTCGAGAGAGCAGTTGGCGCACGTCCTCTAGCAGGTTTTCGCCCTGGTAGTGTTTCTCTAACTCTGCTGCGATCGCACTCAGAGTTCGCTCACCGTTACAAAGTGCCAGAATTGCAGCTGCTGTGGAATTTAATTGTAGTGCCCCCTCTGGAACCAGGAGCCAATGCTGCTTCCTCACATCATCCCAGCGCAAACGCACCCCACGAACTAACCGTGGTCGAGCATGATTGTCTATAGTACTCATTTAATTCGTAATTAATATGTTTGGGCATGGGGCATTGGGGGGATATAAGGGAGATGGGGAAGACAAGGGAGAAAAATTACTACCTTGTCTTCCTTGTCTACCTTGTCCCCCATCTCCCCATCTCCCCATCTCCCTACCCCTCTTGAGGCCTAGTATCGCGCCGTTCAATCGCTTCTAATTGGCTCCACAATAAATTGCACTTGAATACTAAAGCTTGTACTGCTTTCTCCTGAGACTCACGAGTTTTACAGTGTTTGAGGACTAGCTTGAGGGCATATTGGGCATCTCTGGGGGCTTGGTAAAGACGCGCCCGGAAGTAGTCAAATCCCGCAGGATCGATCCACGGGTAATGTTCTTCTAATGCAGCTAAACGGACTCTAATTGCATCGGGGCCAAATAGTTCGGTTAGGGATGCAGCCACCGCCTCAATCCAAGGTCGAGTGCGACAAAAGTTAACGTAGGCATCCACAGCATATTGAACTCCTGGAAGAACGTGTTGGTCTTCTAAGAGTTCCTGACGAGACAATCCTACAGCTTTACCGAGTTTTAACCATGCCTCAATACCACCTTTGTCCTCACCTTGACCGTCATGATCGATGATGCGTTGAATCCATTCGCGCCGTACTTCTAAATCGGGGCAGTTTGACAAGATTGCAGCATCTTTCAGGGGAATACTTTTTTGATAGTAAAATCTATTTGCTACCCAGCGTCGGACTTCTGTTGGCGTTAAATCACCGCTGTTCATCCTCGCATGAAATGGATGCAGATGATGATAGCGGCTATGTTGCGATCGCAATACTGCCTCTAGTTCTGTCTGAGTCCAAGGGAGAGGTTCTTTAACTAATTCCAACACGCTTTTTATTGCACCTCAAAATTACAATTCGATGGTCATGCCATCGCAGCCAACTTCTATTCCTGCGGTTTCAACAATTTTGCGTTCCTCTGAATCAGGTAAAAGGATTGGGTTTGTGTTGTTGATGTGAACGAGAATTTTCCGAGGACGGCTCAAATTAGCAAGGCTTTTTAAACTAACATTCAGGGGTAAGTGTCCCATATCGCGGGCTTGCAGCTTTGATATTCCTAAAGCTAATAACTCGTCATTTTCCCAGCAAGTGCCATCTACTAAAATGCAGTCACTAGACTCAAACCGTTCTAGAATTTTTTCATCAAGTTCGGCTAAACCTGGAGCATAAGTAGCAACTTTGCCAGTTGTGCGATCGCGAAATGTTAAACCAATAACCCAAACTCCATTTAAATTTGCCTTGTGGCGCATATATTTTGGTGGTTTAGCTGCTAGTGGAAATGCCTCCACCTCCAAACCATCTGCACCATCCAACCCCAGGTTTATAGGTACGTGAGGTTCGAGTACAGACCATTCCACACCACAATAGTTTGCTAACGTAGACAGCAGGGGATAACCCTCTGTCAAAGCCTTATGTACTGTTTGGGTACCGTAGACGCGCAGTTTTTCCGTAGATTCTCTCAGGATAACCAGGCCGGTAGTATGGTCAATCTCTGCATCAGTTAACAGAACACCAGCGATCGGACTTGACCGAATTGTAGATGGTTCTCCTTCCCGCAATTTCTCTAACTGCGGACGTATATCCGGAGAGGCATTGACTAAAAACCAAGGCTGATTGTTTTTCCTCACCGCAATTGATGACTGGTTTAACCAATTTACACCTACATGACTTGTGCGGACTGCTTGGCAATTGGGACAGTTACAATTCCATTGAGGAAAACCGCCACCTGCGGCAGTACCAAGAATTTTCAGGAACATAAAAACAAAAAGCAGGTAGAGGTTTTCATTGGGCAATTTCGCTTAGTTTTGACAATTATTGCCCATTGAGGATGTATGTCGTAATTTCCATACACAAGTCAAGCTCATCAAAATCTGGTTTTTCCCAATCAATTGCTGACTTAATATTTGGAGGAAGGAATGAGGTTCTAGCCGAGACATCCTCGCTTAACTGTGAGCTATTGCTCTCTTGCTCTTGCATAGAGCGATCGTTGGTTTCGCGAATCATAAGGAACACCTAATTCAAATCAAAATTGATTTGGCCTACAATTAATTTTAGTAATTTTACTTACTATTTGTCTTAATTTGCTGGTTCCAAATCTGTTTGCTATAGACTAAACTGTGTTAGACAAGAAGCACACAGTATTTTTACTGTTATTTTATTAAATTTTTATTGTGGGTAACAGTAATATCATCTAAGGATAATTGCTTGCGTTACTGGCTTTTCTCATGTATGCTGCTTGACATGAGCTAATACCATTTGAGTTTATTTATGATATGAACGTGAGGATAAGGGCATTCGCTCTTAGGGTCTCGTAGATAAAGGTACGGCCGTACCCATCGTTGTCAACTTAAGTGAAAGCCTTGTCAAGAGGTGATGCATAAATTCACTCACTTACCATAAAGATCTTCGTTACCCCACCCCGGTTTTGTCTAAAGCCAAAACCGCCCCTCCCCTTGGCAAGGGGAGGGGTTGGGGGTGGGGTAAAACGATTGTGGGGCAAGAGTTTGAGCTTAAGTTAACACGTATGATAGCTATGCACCCCTACCTTGTACCTCACGCTTATCGAGAAATGCTATAAGTCTGTGCTTGCTATCTATTTAGTAAAGTCAAAGAGTTAATTACCTGCTGATATGCTCTCTCGTAAATAGCATCATTATTGCCATAACCTGTTTTAGATATTGTGACAACAATAATTCGAGAGTCTTTAGGATTGATAAAAGCGACATGTTCGTTTTCGTATAAGCCACTCGATTTAAATTTCAATCCACTTTGACTTGCAATTTTCGCAGTTTTGAATTCACGGGGTGCAGAAAATTCGTTATTCTGTTTAATCCATTTCTGCAAAGGTAATTTACTACCATTGTTATATACAGATACGCGTACATTAGCTGGGTATTCTGTACCGCCTTCATATTCTCCAGCGCGAATTTTCTCGGCGTGTTTGCGAGTCCAGATATCAATAGCAGTTAATGGAGAATTAACGTTATTGTTGGGAGTGGTTATTTTGTTATCGATCGCAAAATCTCGCAGCGAGTAGCTAAACTCAAAACGAAAGCGATCGCTCTTATAAATACCGTGTTCTTTTCGTGCTGGTTTGGGTGTAGACTTTTCTAATGAAACAACTTCTGCTGTAGCTGGGTTTATCAAAGAAAAATTCATCTCTGTTTTGCAGGCGATTGTCACTACTGCTAGCAAACCCATCATCATTGGATGTAAAATCAATTTTTTTACATTATAGTTAATTACCATTATTGGCTCCTGGAAATTTAATCTTTTAGAATGTATAGCTTTAATAAATCCAACTTCTCAAAGACGATTTCCGCAATTTATCTCTATTGCTAGTTAAATCAACTCGAACCACAATCCCTTGTAGAGGCTTTACAGCTGTAAAGCCCCTACCCTATGGTTGAATTACCTGAAAATTGCTGTAATTTTCATAAATGAGTAGTTGAGCTTCATTAATGAGTCTTTGAACTCCATTAATGAGCCTTTGAACTCCATTAATGAGTCTTTGATACTCATTAATGAGTAATTAAGCCTTGTAAAAGTTTCCTTTTGCAGCAAATAGTCAAAACGCCAACAAAAGATGAGCATAGGAGATTGTTCTGCTAGTCTGACGTAGTACGATTGTTCAAGTGCAAAGCTATGACTTGCAGAGTGAATGCGATCGGTCGCTAACAGACACTCTAAAATGAGAGCAAAAGACGATTCCTAAAACCAGCACACTCCATGCGTATTTCTTTAAACTGGCTGCGCGAACTAGTAGAGATAAAACTTAGTCCGGAAGAATTAGCCGAAACCCTGACAATGGCGGGGTTTGAAGTAGAAGATATTGAAGACCGCCGCACTTGGGCAAATGGCGTAGTTGTTGGGAGAGTGCTTGAACGTCAACCACACCCAAATGCTGATAAATTAAGTGTTTGCCAAGTGGATATTGGCGCAGATGAGACTTTAAATATTGTCTGTGGCGCTGCCAATGTCAAGGCAGATATCTATGTGCCAGTAGCAACTACGGGAACTTACTTACCCAACATCGATTTAAAAATTAAACCCGCAAAACTGCGTGGCGTTCCCTCTCAGGGCATGATTTGTTCTTTAAAAGAACTCGGTTTGCCAACTGATGTAGACGGAATTCATATTTTCCCCCAAGAAAATTTAACCTTGGGTAGCGATGTGCGTCCTTTATTGGGTTTAGATGATGTAATTTTAGACCTCACGGCAACCGCTAATCGCGCTGATGCATTGAGTATGGTAGGTGTCGCCAGGGAAGTTGCAGCCTTAACTGGGGGAAAACTGAACATTCCCGTACCCAGTGAAGTACCAATTCCTAAAAATACAGGAAATTTAGCTTTAAAAATTGCCGATACCCAAGCTTGTCCTGCTTACATTGGTACAGTAATCGAACAAATTACAATTGCGCCATCTCCTGATTGGTTGCAACAGCGTTTGCGGGCTGCGGGAGTACGTCCGATAAATAATGTGGTGGACATTACTAACTACGTATTGTTGGAATGGGGACAACCGCTGCACGCCTTTGACCGCGATCGCCTAAAATCAGTTGCAAGTAGCGAAAGTTTAATCATCGGCGTCCGCTTCGCCACTGCTGGAGAATCCTTAAAAACCTTGGACGGACAAACCCGCACTTTAGCATCGCAAAATTTATTAATTACCGCCAACGACAGACCCGTTGCACTGGCGGGAGTTATGGGTGGAGAAGAAACCGAAGTCCATCAAGGTACTCAAAGCTTAGTTTTAGAAGCCGCTTTATTTGATTCCGTCGCAATTCGCCGTTCTTCTCGCAGTGTTGGCTTAAGAAGTGAAGCTTCTGGAAGATACGAAAGAGGAGTTAACCGCGCCGAATTGGAAGTTGCAAATCGCCGCGCCTTGTCATTGATTAGCGAATTAGCTAGTGGAGTTATTACTCAGCAAGAAATCACCGACACTCGCCCAGATCCATCTACCTGGAGTCGTTCTATTGCATTGCGTTTAGATAGAGTGAATCAGGTACTAGGGCCAATCGATTTGGGAGAAGACACAGCAGAACTCCAAGAACAAGATGTTGAAAGGATTCTGACTGCATTAGGATGTCAGCTGACTCCTTCAAGTAATGCTTTAGGACAAGACAACACGCCCCAACCCACATGGTCTGTTTCCGTACCGCCTTATCGTTACCGCGACTTAGAACGGGAAATTGATTTAATTGAAGAAATCGCCCGTCTCTATGGATACAACAGATTTTGCGATACCTTACCAGAAAAAAGCGAACCTGGTTATTTGCCTTTAGACCAAGAATTGATTCGCAAATTACGAGCTTATCTGCGGGCAGAAGGATTAACAGAATTAATTCATTATTCTTTAGTTAAACCAGGAGAAGACAGACAAATAGTATTAACAAACCCATTATTTGTAGAATATTCAGCCTTGAGAACCGATTTAATATCTGGGTTAATTGATGCCTATCAATATAATATAGAGCAGGGTAACGGCGCCCTCAACGGCTTTGAAATTGGGCAAATTTTCTGGCAAGAAGAAGACGGTTTGCAAGAAACAGAAGTCCTGGCTGGTATTATGGGGGGCGATCGCTTTGTTGGAAAATGGTCAAAAGGCGGTCGAGAACAGCCCTTGACTTGGTTTGAAGCCAAAGGCATTTTAGAAAGTGTATTTCGTCAACTCGGCTTGCAAGTAGAATATCAACCCGATTGCCGAGACGAACGCTTACATCCAGGACGCACCGCTTCCCTATGGGTTAGAGGTAGTAGACTGGGTATTTTTGGGCAAATTCACCCCCAACTGCGCCGCGAAAAAGGTCTGCCAGATTCAGCCTACGTTTTCCAGTTAGGTTTAGACGTACTTTTAAATTCTCTAGAGGAAGACGAAACTCTCAACCCCACATTTAAATCCTATTCCACCTATCCACCAAGCGATCGCGACATTGCCTTTTTCGCACCCGTGAAAGTTTCAGTCGCCGAACTGGAAAAAGCAATTACCAAAGCTGGCAAAGATTTACTCGAATCAGTGGAATTGTTTGATGAATATCGAGGCGAAAACGTCCCCGAAGGACAGCGGAGTCTAGCATTCCGCCTAATTTATCGGGCAAGCGATCGGACTCTTACCGAAGCTGAAGTCGAACCGGTACACAATAAAGTCCGCGAAGCCTTAGTAGAAAAATTCGGCGTCAACCTCAGAAGTTAAGAGTAGAGACGCGATTAATCGCGACTGTACAAGAGTTAGGAGTTATGAATTAATAATTCCTCACTCTTCAAGGGACTTCCAAAGAAAAAAAACATTCAATTTTTCCTGTGGGGTGGGCGTCTCGCCCGCCCAATAATTAGGGCGGATGTCCACCCCCCAAGAATGAATAATTTATTTCTTGGTAATCGCCAATGCACTGGTTCCAAAATCTAAAATCCAAAATCCAAAATTGTTTATGCCTAAATACCTACTCTGGGGAACTTACTGCGAAGACGTTCTTGAAAAACGTACTCCTCACCGCCAAGCTCATTTAGACGGATTAGCAAAACAGAAAGAATCCGGCGTGCTGATTACCATCGGCCCCACCAAAGATGTCACAAAAGTTTTTGGAATTTACGAAGCCGAAGACGAAGCGATCGTCCGCGACTTAATTGAAAACGACCCATACTGGAAAAATGGCATCTGGACAGAATATTCTGTCCAAGAATGGATTCAAGCTTTTTGAATTGGGCATTGGGCATTGGGCATTGGGCATAGGAAAATGAGGTGGATAAACTAGAATGTTGAGCCTCAGAAGGTCAAAGTTGAACCTCAGAAGGTCAAAGTTGAGCCTCAGAAGTTCAAAGTTGAACCTCAGAAGGTCAAAGTTGAGCCTCAGAAGTTCAAAGTTGAACCTCAGAAGGTCAAAGTTGAGCCTCAGAAGGTCAAAGTTGAACCTCAGAAGGTCAAAGTTGAGCCTCAGAAGGTCAAAGTTAAGCCTCAGAAGGTCAAAGTTGAACCTCTGAACTTGAAACTTTCAGTTTTAACTCTCCCCATCTCCCCATCTCTCCATACCCAATGCCCAATGCCCCATGCCCCATACCCATATATGAAAACTTGGCAGGCTGATTTTTATCGTCGTCCATCACCGGATGCATCTGGAAAACCGTTATGGGAGTTGTTGATTTGTGATGCAACTCGCAGTTTTGAATATGAAGCCAGTTGTCTTCAGTCAGCAGCAAATTCTAATTGGGTTGCGACTCAACTTCAGCTAGCAGCTGGCGAAGAATTGCCAGATGTAATTGAGGTATTTCGTCCTCAGTCTCTCAATTTAATTGAAGCGGCTGGACGCAGTTTAGGTATTAAAGTCGAACCGACTCGTCGCACTTTGGCACTCAAACAGTGGTTACAGGAAAAGCAATATCCTTCAGTGCTGGATAAACCACCCCCAGCACCATTACCAGACAACCTTTGGGGAGAACAATGGCGTTTTGCCACACTCCAGGCTGGCGAACTTGTGGACGCCTTTGCACAACGCCCCATTCCGATTTTGCACATACCAGAATATCTCAAACCGTTCAATTTAGGTTTAGCATCAACGATCGCTGTTCCTGGTGTGGTAATTTATGGTGGCAGGCGATCGATGCAGTTGGCTCGGTGGTTACAGCAAACCCGTCCTATAGAATTGAACTACATTCCTGGCCCACCAGATGGCTTAATATTAGAAGCAGGCTTGGTGGATAGATGGATTGTTGCCACTTTTGAAGATTCAGAAGTTACCACAGCAGCCCAAACATACGAACAACGCAAACAACAAAGCCAGGGATTACATTTTTTATTAGTCCAACCCGATGATTCTGGGATGACTTACAGCGGCTTTTGGTTATTGCGAACAGAAAATTGATATAGCGGTTCCCAATCAAATGAGGTACAGAAATTTCTAGGGGCGCAAAGCTTTGCGCCCCTAAGTTTTACCTCACTATAACGCAATACGGTTCAGTTAAAGATTTTTTGGAGAGCAAAATAAATCGACGAACCGAATCTTCTGCATATTGGTAGAATACAAATCATTCTAGGACACAGTATATTGTATTCCTACATGTGTAATACATAAAGTGGAACTTCTCAAGTTCATTCAAAATAAGCTTGATTCTCATGCTTACGACATCAAGGTTACAACAGCTAAATAAAAGCTAAATTCAAGTTAGGAATAAAGACAAAATTAGCTGACATAAATCATTAAAATAAATAGGGACTGAGAAATAAATCTCAGCCCCTAAAAAAAAGCGGGCTAACCGCTAATGCCTGGTTAACCCGTGCAGCTTTGGGAACGCGCAGAGAAATTGTTATTGCAATACCAACTTCACATTGGCGTTTTGTAGACCGCGCTGTTTTACTTCAGCCAAGGTCTTGTTAACAGCATATTTTTGGTTAATGGAGTTGATCAACTCGGTTTGGTTGTGCTTTTTAGCAACGCCCCACAGGTCAGCGATTAGGTCAAAAGAACCATCGCTGTTGCGAGACCAGCCGAGGTCATATTCGCCTTCCAATACGGCAACGATATCGGAACGAACGCGCTGACCGTTATAACCACGTACATCAGCTTCAGTTTTTACGCTGATACCGAGGTCGCGCAAGGAAGCTTTGAGGATTTCGGCATCGGTGATCTTGGTACGCAGGGTGCTAAAGTGAGACATTTGGGTTTCCTCCAATGAGAAGATTGAGAAATACGACAACGGTTTGTTTTGGACGAAGCCGCACTTAGCAGGAGGCGGCTTTTTTCATAACTGCTAGCACTAAAGCTAGCCTTTCCCCCTGGGATGGCAGAGGAAAGCTTTTAAAACTCCATTCGCTGATATTCAGCAACGGAGGATGCTGCGGGACGCGCTCGCTGTCTGGCCCAATCTCTTAGAGCCGTTACCTGTTCTTGCATCGTTCGAGACAGCGGCAATGTTGCCTTTAGCGCAGCAATAATATCTAGTTGTGTGAACTCCCGATCTTGGGCAAAGGCTTCATACATTGCCGCAACGATCGCTTGCTCAATTTCTGCACCAGAAAAGCCATCGGACATCTTAGCTAATTGCTCAAGGTCAAATCTAGAGATGTCTTCGCGGCGCTTGCTTAGGTGAATATTAAAAATATCTTGGCGTTCTTCTGGAGTTGGCAAATCCACAAAGAATATTTCATCAAAGCGTCCTTTCCTCAGAAATTCCCCAGGTAACCGTTCTACTCTGTTAGCGGTTGCCATGACAAACACTGGAGATTTTTTATCTTGCATCCATGTGAGGAAAGAACCGAAGATTCTACTTGAAGTCCCGCCATCAGAATCGGAGGAGCCTGCACTACCAGCAAAAGATTTATCCAATTCATCGATAAACAAAATTGCTGGCGAAATAGATTCTGCTGTTTTTAAGGCGTTACGCAAGTTTGCTTCACTTCGTCCCACCATAGAGCCATCATACACTCGCCCCATGTCTAACCGCAAAAGTGGTAAACCCCACAGGCGAGAAGTAGTTTTGGCAATCAATGACTTACCACAACCCGGAACTCCTAGAATTAACATCCCTTTTGGTTGAGGCAAACCATATTCTCTCGCTCTTTCTGTGAAAGCGTTAGAACGCTGCTTGAGCCATTTTTTTAGCTCCTCTAAGCCACCTACAGCATCAATGGTTTCATCTTCTTCAATGTACTCTAAGATACCATTGCGCCGAATCAGTTGCTTTTTCTCAGATAAAACGATATCTACTTCATCTTCCGTCAAGCGCCCCGTAGTTACCTGCGCCTTTCGGTAGACTTTTTCAGCTTCATCTTTGGTTAAACCCAGAGCTGCTCTAAGAAGCTTTTCTCTCGCCTCTGTTGTCAACCGCCGCCCACGATATTGGTCTATGTGATAAGTCAGTACTTTATTCAACTCAGCCATATCTGGCAGGCGAAAGTCGAGAACTACAACTTCCTTTTCCAGTTCTATAGGTACTTGCTGCATCGGCGACATCAAAATGATGTTCTTTTGTGTACCTTTGAAGCTGGCGATCGCATCGCGTAACGATCTAGTGGTTGCAGGCGCATCAATAAACGGATGTAAATCTTTAAGAATAAATATACTAGGTTCTTTCTGCCGGATGATCCACTCAATCGCCGCCTCTGGAGATACGGTATTATGTTGCGTGACATTCCGGGGTTGACCGTACTCCACAATGCCGTGCGTTACTGTCCAAACGAATACTCGGCGCTGGGGCTTTAATAACTGGGCAGTCGTGGAAATTGCTTGCTCAGCCCGCTCTTCCTCGGAGGTCACAAGGTAGATTAGAGGGTATTGAGCTTGAATTAGGATATTGAGCTCTTCTTTCATACATCGACCTACTTGAGACCTAATAGAGACAGTAGAGACATTGCGTTTAGTAAAGGCAACCGAAATGATGAATTATTCATTCATCATTCCTATCTAGCAAGGAACCAACTCTTCCTCACCCTTAGGATGGGTTTCGTCTTCATCCATTTCATCAATGGAAAGATGCTCTTGACCAACTACTCCTGGCTGATTGCCTAAAGTAACCAGTTCCCCATCACGTAAGACTAGCGAGCTATTACAAGTTGGGCATGAGTAAACTCTATGAGTCCGCCCATAAGATGAAGCTTCGACTTCATCAACTAAATCTGAATTAGACAGATAAAAAATGAGGGCACGTTCGGCAAGATCTGACATTGGTTCGCAATCGACTGCTGAACGAATCTTCAGTTTTCTGTGCAACTCTGGCGATAAATACAAAGTGACCTTTTGCTTAGTTTGCGTTTGCATATAACTCTTTAACGGTCTTACCCGGGTATGTATATCACGTTATCGATTCTTTTATTGGTTGTCAAGACGGCAAAACGTTTTGACGGCTATTTCGTTACATTTATTTACACGATAGACTGAATTACTGTGTGAAGTAGTGACAACGTTGGCAAATTGAGTTACCTATGGAACGGTTATCTGGATTTAACTAGATTTAATCGAGCAGCAGTAGCGTAGTTCTAAAGAAGGGATAGGATTTGTGTTTTTGGTACTTCTATAAAAAACAGTGATATTTGGCAAAAATGTAATAATGACTACTGCCACAGTTAAAACCTCTTGTTTCACACAAAAAATTTATAGGCTTGGTTTTGGTCTTAGCCCAGCCATTGGCTTATTGATAATGCTGTGGAGTTGTACGGCGACCAATTTTAACGTTGAAGGCATTACCTGGAAAACTTATAGCAACTCTCGTTACGGTTTTGAGTTTCCATATCCGAGTAATTGGACTTTTTTAGCAGCCCCAGAAAACGATGATGGAATTGGGTTTATCTCACCTGAGAACAAAACAGTAGAAATTCGTGGGTGGGCAAGTCAACAGCTTCCAAATTCCATTGACAAAAGCCGAGAGTCTGGGAAAAAGATACAACCCAACTTTCAGACTGCCCAAGGGATATCTGGGGTACTAGTTGTAGAAGTAGATCGTCAAGCAACTTCAATGACACTGACACTAACTCAAAATCAAGTCAAATACTACTGGCAAGGACGAAGCAACAGCCAAGAATTTACAAATTACTACCGTTTGTTCTATTACATTGCCCAGCAGTATCGGATTCCCAAGTCTTGAGTTATGGGGTATGGGGAGATGGGGAGATGGGGAAGTGTGGGGAGTGTGGGGAGTGTGGGGGAGTGTGGGGGGCAAAGAGAATTTATGCCTCCCTGTCCTCCCACACCTCCCACCCCTCCCAGACTTCCTGCTTGCCCCTTGCCCAATGCCCAATACCCAAAATCCACATCTCTTTCAGAATGATGATTGAGAGGGGACAGAAACCTGATAGATTTAGCTATCAGCGAGTAAAAACTGGTGAAGATGAAAGTCCTGGTTATTGGTGGCGATGGGTATTGCGGTTGGGCAACTGCCCTTTACCTTTCCAATCGAGGTTATGAAGTTGGAATTTTAGATAGTTTGGTGCGGCGGCACTGGGATAATGAACTAGGTGTTGAAACTCTCACACCGATCGCACCTATTGGGCAACGCCTCCAGCGCTGGCAAGATTTAACTGGTAAATCTATCGACCTGTTCGTTGGCGATATTACCAATTACGAGTTTCTCAACAAAGCATTACATCAATTTCAGCCAAATGCCATAGTGCATTTTGGCGAACAGCGCTCGGCTCCATTTTCGATGATTGACCGCGAACATGCAGTTATCACCCAGGTGAATAACGTAGTTGGTACGTTGAACTTACTGTATGCTATGCGGGAAGATTTCCCAGATTGTCATTTGGTGAAGCTGGGGACGATGGGTGAATACGGTACGCCCAACATTGACATCGAAGAAGGATATATCACCATTGAACACAATGGACGCAAGGATACTCTACCTTATCCCAAGCAGCCTGGTTCAATGTACCATTTAAGCAAAGTCCATGATAGTCATAACATCCACTTTGCTTGCCGGATTTGGGGATTGCGGGCAACTGATTTAAATCAGGGTGTGGTTTACGGCGTCTTAACCGAAGAAACGGGGATGGACGAATTATTGATCAATCGCCTAGATTACGATGGCATTTTTGGCACAGCACTGAACCGTTTTTGTATTCAAGCAGCCATTGGGCATCCGCTTACTGTTTACGGCAAAGGCGGACAAACTCGCGGATTTTTGGATATTCGCGATACAGTCAGATGTGTGGAATTAGCGATCGCCAACCCCGCCCAAGCTGGTGAATTCCGGGTATTTAACCAATTTACCGAACAATTCAGCGTTGGTGATTTAGCATTAATGGTAAAAAAAGCTGGGAATGCGACGGGATTGAATGTAGAAATCAATAACTTAGATAATCCCAGAGTCGAAAAAGAAGAACATTACTTCAACGCTAAAAACACTAAATTGCTGGATTTAGGTTTACAGCCGCATTTTCTCTCTGATTCTTTACTTGATTCTCTGTTAAACTTTGCAATCAAGTATCAGAAACGAGTTGATAAAAAACAAATTCTGCCTAAAGTTTCTTGGCACAGAAATTAGAGTTGACCCGGCGTGCGGCTGCTAACAAAATCCTATTTAACTCAAGTAAATCGCTGGTCGAAAACTGGTCGGCATACTTTAGCACAATATGACGACCAGTAAATTGTTGTTTATGAAAATTGCTGAAAAACTCGGTTTTAAAGCGCCATAACCATAATCAGACAGGGATTGCCAAGCCAGATGCTTGTAAATTCTTCAAGAGGTCGAAATCCTACCTTCATGTAGAATTTTCTGGTGCGATCGAAGAAAGAATTATGATACGACGATCCAAGGGTTTTAACTTGGAGAAATTCTAGACCTCTGTTTCGGCAGTACTCAACTGAAGATTCAATGAGAGCCTTGCCAATGCCCTGATGATGATATTCAGGGGCAACACCCATAACGTAAATCTCTCCAGTAAATTCATTGTGTTCCTTAAGTGAAAGGAATCCTATAACTGCATTTGTTTGAGCGACAGCAGCGAATAGGGAGAGTTCATTGATGTGATGACAATACTCAACAATCGCTGACTCAATATCAAACCAATCAAACAGCGATCGCAAAATGCCCTCAGCAATTTCGCCTTTACGATTAGTGATTTCTTGAATAGAGAATTTCACAACAGAATTGATTACATCACAGGAGATAGTTTACTCTGGGTTTGATAGCGAAACGCAAGAAAAGCTGGGATTAGCTGCCTGGACTGAATAGTTTTATATGAGAATTGCTCTATTCACCGAAACCTTTTTACCCAAGGTTGACGGCATTGTAACGCGCCTGCGCCACACAGTCGATCATCTACAACGCAATGGCAATCAAGTGCTGGTGATTGCCCCTGATGGAGGGATCACAGAACACAAAGGCGCTAAAGTTTACGGCGTTACTGGCTTTCCTCTGCCATTGTATCCAGAACTAAAAATGGCACTTCCCCGTCCAGCCATTGGTTACGCCTTAGAAGAGTTTCAGCCAGATATTATTCATGTCGTGAATCCAGCGGTTTTGGGTCTGGCGGGCATATTTTATAGCAAAACCCTGAAAATCCCCTTAGTGGCGTCTTATCATACGCATTTACCCCAGTATCTCCAGCATTATGGCTTAGGAATGCTAGAAGGGCTGCTTTGGGAACTGCTCAAAGGCGCTCATAATCAAGCTGCTTTAAATCTGTGTACCTCCACAGCGATGATGGAGGAACTGTCAGCACACGGTATTGAAAGGGTAGATTTATGGCAGCGTGGGGTGGATACGGAATTATTTCATCCCGATTTAGCTAGTGTAGAAATGCGATCGCGTCTATCGCAAAATCATCCAGAAAGTCCCTTATTACTCTACGTTGGGCGTCTCTCGGCTGAAAAAGAAATTGAGCGCATCAAACCAATTTTAGAAGCAATTCCCGAAGCCCGATTGGCATTAGTTGGGGATGGCCCTCACCGCCAACCACTGGAAAAACACTTTGCTGGGACAAACACCCATTTTGTTGGATATCTCATGGGCAGAGAATTAGGTTCTGCCTTTGCCAGTGCTGACGCCTTTATTTTTCCCTCCCGAACCGAAACATTAGGCTTAGTATTACTAGAAGCAATGGCAGGCGGCTGTCCAGTAGTAGCAGCCCGTTCTGGAGGAATCCCTGATATTGTGACAGATGGCGTTAATGGATATCTTTTTGAGCCAAAAGCAGATATTCAAGACGCCTTGTCCGCTACTGTGCGCCTCTTAGAACAGAAACAACAACGAGATATCATCCGTCAAAACGCTCGTCGGGAAGCAGAAAGGTGGGGTTGGGCAGCTGCAACTTCCCAGCTACAAAATTATTATCAAAAGGTGATATTTTCTCAACAATAGGGACTGGGGACTGGGGATCGAAAGATGGGGAGATGGAGAGATAGAGAAGTGTGGGGAGTGTGGGGAGTGTGGGGGGAAAGAGAATTTATGCTTCCCCCTCTTCCCCCTCTTCCCCTTCCTCCCACACCTGCTGCTTACCCCATGCCTCATACCCATTCCCTATTCCCTATTCCCACCCAGTCCCCAGTAACCAATCCCTAGTACCCAAAATTTCCATGACACTCCCTAATCCTGGCAGCGTCTTGGCTACATTAACTGAACTAACTCAAGTTAATCGTACTCACGCCCTACTGCGTCGCGTTAAAGATTTATCTGTTAATGAATTTGTTTGCTTACTAGACTTTATAACGGCTGAGTTCCAGCAATTTCTCAGAGCCATTGAACTAATTAATAATGAAGCTCTAGAAACTATGTTGGAGAAAGTTTTAGAAGCGATTACGCTCAAAATTGGCCAAATTCTCCAAGCAGAACACACAGCTATTTTTTTAGTTGACCATGACAAAGGTCAACTTTGGTCAAAAGTTCCTCAAGATAATACTCAAAGATTCTTGGAAATTCGTACTCCCATCACAGTGGGTATCCCCGGTCATGTTGCTAGTACAGGCCAATATTTAAATATATCTGACACTTCTACTCATCCCTTATTTAGCCCAGAACTTGAAAAACAAATGGGCTATAAAATTCATAATATTTTATGTATGCCAGTTATTAGTAGCAAAAATCAAACAGTAGCGGTAGTACAACTGGCTAATAAAACTGGAAATGTTCCATTTGATTATGATGATGAAGAACGTTTTCGAGATTTCGCCGCTTCCATTGGGATTATTCTAGAAAGCTGCCAATCTTTTTATGTAGCTGCCCGAAATCAAAGAGGCGCAACGGCTTTGTTGCGGGCAACTCAGACACTAGGGCAAAGTCTGGATTTAGAAGCGACTTTGCAAATAGTTATGGAGCAAGCTCGAATTTTAATGCAAGCAGACCGCAGTACGCTGTTTCTATATCGTAAAGAAATGAGCGAACTTTGGACAAAAGTGGCGGCAGCAGATGGCATAAATTTAATTGAAATTCGCATTCCTGCTAACCGTGGTATTGCTGGCTATGTAGCTTCTACTGGTGAAGCTTTAAATATTCCCGATGCCTACAAAGATCCCCGCTTTGACCCGACTACAGATACAAAAACTGGGTATGTAACTCGCAATATTTTGTGTTTGCCAGTCTTTAATTCGGCGAATGAATTGATTGGTGTAACGCAATTAATTAATAAGCAACAAAGCAGTTTTACTGCCTCTGATGAAGAGTTTATGCGGGCTTTTAATATCCAGGCGGGAATTGCTTTAGAAAATGCTCGATTGTTTGAAAATGTATTGTTAGAAAAACAGTATCAGAAAGACATTTTGCAAAGTCTCTCTGATGCTGTAATTTCTACAGATATGGCAGGAAAAATCGTCACAATTAATGATGCAGCCTTGGAGTTATTAGGTTGCCCCATAGGAGATACTACTACTAAAACCAACAAGCTTTTGTGGGAACAGAATTTGATTGGTCGCCGAGTTTGGGAAGTCGTACCGATTGAAAATCTGCAAATGCGGCTAGAAGATAGTTTAAAAACTGGGGCTAAACATTATGTGCCAGAGCAAAGTTTGATTGTGGGATTGTATCAACTAACAAGTGCTGTTAGCGATAGCGCGGCTTTGAGCCAGTGCCCAGTTTTGAGTTTCATTCAGGACTCAGCATCGAAAACTCAGTACTTAAGTTTAGCAGTACGCGATCGCCATAACCCCGATGTTTTTATTCCCTGGAATGAACCCCTAACTCCCAAGTCTCAGTTTCTCACATGCGATCGGGTGCAAATATTAGAACGCAGTATCAATCTCACTGTTAATCCCCTGACTAACCCGGAAGGCGGCGTCCGTGGCGGTTTGGTGGTGTTGGAAGACATCAGTCACGAAAAACGCATGAAAACTACCATGTCCCGCTACCTGACGCCCCATGTAGCCGAACAAGTCATGGCTTTGGGTGAAGATGGTTTAATGGTGAGCGAACGCAAAGAAGTAACCATTTTATTTTCTGATATCCGAGGCTACACGACACTTACGGAAAATCTCGGCGCAGCTGAGGTGGTATCGCTGCTGAATCAGTATTTTGAAACGATGGTGGAGGCAGTGTTTAATTATGAAGGCACACTCGATAAATTTATTGGTGATGCTTTAATGGCGGTATTTGGTGCGCCGCTACCACTTACAGAAAACCATGCTTGGAGGGCTATACAGTCAGCCTTGGATATGCGACAACGCTTAGAAGAATTTAATCAGCGACGAATTATCCAAGCACAGCCAGAAATCCGTATTGGTATTGGTATTAGTTCTGGGGAAGTGGTTTCAGGTAATATTGGTTCTCGCAAGCGAATGGATTACACCGTAATTGGCGACGGTGTAAATTTGAGTTCGCGCTTGGAAGGAGTAACCAAAGAATATGGTTGTGATATTCTTTTAAGTGAATTTACTTACCAGCTTTGCAGCGATCGCATTTGGGTGCGCCAGTTAGATAGAATTCGAGTCAAAGGGAAACACCAAGCAGTCGATATCTATGAGTTAATTGGCGATCGCACCACTCCTTTAGATGCCAACACTCAAGAGTTTTTGTTTCACTATCATACTGGACGCTCGGCTTATTTATCGCGTAACTTCTCTCAAGCGATCGCTTGCTTTGAAGCCGCTAAACGCATCAAACCCAAAGACCAACCTGTAAATATCCACCTAGAACGTGCTTGCAACTATCAACAAACGCCGCCTCCAGAATCCTGGGATGGTGTTTGGACAATGATTGCTAAGTAGTTGCCAAGATTAAAAAGTTACTAAGGCTCAAGAGATGCTTTTTCCAAACTGCACTTTGAACTGTTCGTCAATTAACTTTTCAATCTTTAATCTCCCCATCATCCAGAAATGGATCTTCGCCAATTCTCAGCTCTTTTTTTGAGCGTTTCAACTGTTTCCATAAATCCTTGATTTGGTCGTAAGCTTCATCTGGAGGCATTTTTCCACCTGTTTCTAGGTTGCAAATATAGCTTACTTTTTGGGCAAATTCCTGTAGATTCGCATTAAAAACCAAGTTTTCTGGCTTTACTTGACCGTAGTAGCGACCGCGAGGATAGATAAAATCATCTTTATTCACTATTTTTCTCTCCATTTATTAAATTCCCCTTTTTTTATTTTGGAACCTGAATCCGTAGCTACCCCATTCTTTCTTTGTCAGGCTGGGGAAAACGAATCATTAAACTCCATTTCCAACTGATGATACGGGAATTAGTCGATTCAGATTATTGAAACTAGAGTCTAAAGCTTAGAACACTTTCACCGTAAAATTTACAAAGAAAGGCGCTGCTAAAACTAGTAGAGAGAATATTTACCTTTTCTCCCAATTGCCAATTTATCTCATCTTAATTTATGAAATTAGTATTGTAATTAACTTCGTTAAAAACCCTTATTTCCTAAGTATTAATATATACTCTTTATTGAATAATTTTCTTTGCAAAAATAATTACAAGCAAACACGAATTGATAGATCGTACACAAAAAACTTATCACATACTAAATCCAATTGTCTTCTGTTAAAAGTTAGAGATAGACGCGTTAAATGTTTAGTAATCCGCTCGCGACCCCTAATTATCGACCCAAAAAGAAACTCTTACGACTATTTTCGCGTTTATAGACCACGATTCAGTCCGGGAATAGGGAGTAATTCATTTGAGACTTTGGGGATCGGGAGTGTTAACTGTTGTCTGAAGAGCCTTGCCTTCATTATCTCCCAGCCTCTAATGGCTAATGGTTAATAACTAAAGATAAAATGGTGAAGCCTCAAAGGACAAAAATAGTCTATCGCGTACCACTTTACCTGCCACCATGTCTGTTAATTCCAAGCTATACGAAGGCAAAGCGAAAATTCTCTATGCAACGGACGATCCGGAAGTCTTGTTGGCTGATTTTAAGGATGATGCCACCGCATTTAACGCCCAAAAGCGTGGCAGTATTCAAGGAAAAGGAGAAATCAATTGCCGGATTTCCAGCCAGCTTTTTAAACAGTTGGAGGCAAATGGTATAAAGACTCACTTTATTGACAGCCCTGCCCCTAATCAAATGCGGGTGAGAGCAGTAAAGATTTTGCCTATAGAAGTAGTAATTAGAAATATTGCGGCTGGCAGTCTGTGTCAGCAAACAGGATTACCTGTAGGTACAATTCTGAAACAGCCTTTGGTTGAGTTTTATTACAAAAACGACCAATTAGGAGATCCTTTGTTGACACGCGATCGCCTGTACCTGCTAGAGTTAGCCACGCCGGAACAAGTGGATGCAATTACACATCTAGCATTGCAAATCAACGAGTTTCTCGGTGGCTTTTGGCAGCAGTGTGGCATTACTCTAGTGGACTTCAAACTAGAATTTGGTTTGGACTCACAACAGCAGTTGCTGTTGGCAGACGAAATTAGCCCCGACACCTGCCGTTTGTGGGATATCGCAGAAGAAGACTCAAATCGCCGCGTACTGGACAAAGACCGCTTTCGCCGGGACTTAGGAAATATAGAGGATGCCTACCAGGAGGTTTTACAACGAGTATTAAAAGCAGTAGATAGTAATAATTAAAAAATTGGGAAAAATCTATTAAACTCATGTGGATTGTCTTTTGTCATTTGTCCTTCGTCCTTTGTGAAAAACCAATGCCCAATACTTCTCTACGAGAGGCTGCGCCAACGACTTCGCTCAGTACAAGTGCCAAATGACCAATGACCAATGACCAATGACTGATTCGTGATGGTGTGTGTGGTTGTGAAGAGGAATCATAAGTAAAATGCGTTTATATCCAGTATTGCTGACAGCAGTAGCAATTGCAGCGCCTTTGGGTGGCTCACCGAGTGCAAATGCACAAACCGCTAACAGTTCAAAACCAACAGAAGTTTTGACACTGGAAACCAATCAGCAGCCAGAAAA
Source organism: Nostoc sp. DSM 114161 (assembly GCF_052692665.1). Taxonomy (NCBI): domain Bacteria; kingdom Bacillati; phylum Cyanobacteriota; class Cyanophyceae; order Nostocales; family Nostocaceae; genus Nostoc; species Nostoc sp. DSM 114161. The sequence goes on along the minus strand of NZ_CP195141.1, from coordinate 8,157,067 downwards.
AGACACTGGTCAAAGTGATTTTAATAACGAGCATCTACAGTCTCGTGTTGTGGCAGTTTTTCCTGGTAAAAAAACAGAAGCGATGTCTAACGACAAGCCCTACTCTTCGAGAACGGCTTCGCCGAACGGGTTCGGAAGTAACGCTCCTAACGTCGCTAACGCTGCGCTAACGCATACAGGAACCGCCGCGCAGCGTCTCGTAGAGAAAACTGTGACCTCCTCATCGCTCAGTGTCTACGCCACACCAGAGGTAATAGTGCCAACCTCCACAACAGCAGCAACGGTACAAATACCTCAAAGTAACACCAATCTTACTCAACAGCCATCTCCTGCTCTAGAAATTCCACCCCCTGATATTCAACAACCAACGCCCTTGCAAACTCCTGAGACGACTCCAGTCCCAGAGAATGTTAATCCCCCTGCAACAGAACCTGCATTACCCACAACTCCTGAAGATACTCAACAGCCATCTTCCACTCCTGACATCCCGTTTCCAGATACTCAACAACGAACACCAGCACCAGCGCCAAGCACTACCCCGCAAAATACACAACCTGGCACAGCCCCAGCGCCAAGCACTACCCCGCAAAATACACAACCTGGCGCAGCTCCAGAAGCCAACGATCCCCGCGTATTGGTCTCGGAAGTAGTCATTAGATCCCAAACTGGGCAACTCGCACCAGAACTGGAAGAACAAGTTTACAGAGTCATCCGTACCCAACCAGGACGAACCACAACCCGTAGCCAACTGCAAGAAGATATTAACGCCATCTTTGGTACTGGGTTCTTTTCCAACGTCCAAGCAGCACCAGAAGACACCCCCTTGGGAGTAAGGGTGAGCTTTGTCGTACAGCCCAACCCCGTTTTGAGTAAGGTACAAGTGGAAGCCAATCCTGGCACTGGTGTTCCCTCGGTACTGCCGCCTAACACTGTAGATGAAGTATTTCGCGAACAGTATGGTAAGATATTGAATTTGCGTGACTTGCAAGAAGGAATCAAGCAGTTAAACAAGCGGTATCAAGACCAAGGTTACGTACTAGCCAACGTCATTGGAGCGCCCCAAGTCTCTGAAAATGGAGTTGTCACCTTACAAGTGGCAGAAGGGGTAGTGGAAAACATCCGAGTCCGTTTCCGCAATAAAGATGGTCAGGAAACAGACGAAAAAGGACAGCCAATTCGGGGACGCACGCAGGAATACATCATTACACGGGAAGTGGAATTAAAGCCAGGACAGGTATTCAACCGCAACACAGTCCAAAGAGACCTACAGCGCGTGTATGGACTAGGGCTGTTTGAAGATGTGAATGTCTCCCTCGACCCTGGTACCGATCCCAGCAAAGTCGATGTAGTAGTGAATGTAGCCGAACGTAGCAGCGGTTCGATCGCTGCTGGGGCAGGGATTAGTTCTGCTAGCGGACTTTTTGGTACAGTCAGCTATCAACAGCAAAACCTCAATGGCAGAAACCAAAAACTAGGAGCAGAAGTACAGGTGGGAGAAAGGGAACTGCTGTTTGACCTGCGGTTTACCGATCCCTGGATTGCCGGAGATCCTTACCGGACTTCTTACACAACTAATCTCTTTCGCCGCAGTTCGATTTCGCTGATTTTTGATGGTCAAGATAAGGATCTTAGGACGTTTAATCCAAACGATCCCATAAATGATACAGAGGCTCAGGATCGCCCCCGTATCGTCCGTCTAGGTGGCGGCGTCACTTTTACCCGTCCTCTATCCTCAAATCCCTACAAAAGTTCAGTCTGGACTGCCTCAGCAGGTATACAGTATCAACGAGTTACCAGTGAAGATGCTGATGGCAACCAGAGAAGAGATGCGGCACTCTTCAATGAAGACGAACAACCTATCAACGACGAGACTGGACAAATTATTACCGATCCCAACAACCTAGTTACCACTCCATTAACTGAGTCTGGTACAGGTCAAGACGATCTGTTACTGTTCCAACTCGGCGTACAGCGGGATCTTCGTAATAATCCCCTCCAACCCACTAGCGGTTCTTATCTCCGTTTCGGGATCGATCAGTCAGTACCCATAGGACAAGGTAATATTTTACTTACCAGATTACGCGGTAGCTACAGTCAATATTTCCCCGTACAATTAATTCGCCTCAGCAAAGGGGCACAAACCCTAGCATTTAACCTGCAAGCAGGAACCGTTCTTGGCGACTTGCCCCCCTACGAAGCCTTTACCATTGGCGGTAGCAACTCGGTTCGGGGTTACGAAGAAGGAGCATTAAGCAGTGGACGCAGTTACGTGCAAGCATCAGTTGAGTATCGGTTTCCAGTTTTTTCAGTAGTTAGTGGCGCACTATTTTTTGATATCGGTAGTGACTTGGGAACTACTACCAGACCAGCTGAAATACTGAACAAAAACGGCACTGGCTACGGTTATGGCGTCGGCGTTCGCGTCCAGTCTCCCTTAGGCCCAATTCGTATTGACTATGGTATCAACGATGACGGCGATAGCCGGATTAATTTTGGTATCGGTGAAAGATTTTAATCAGTTAGGAGTTAGAAGTTAGGAGTTATAAGTTTTAATTCCTTACTCTTCACTCTTAATTCATAACTTTTGAGGATGAGCTTGCTAATTTTGACGTTTGCCTCAATACTGTTCCGATAAAGGGATTAATGACAATTTTGAGGGAATATCAGGGTTTTACCAAAACAGACTATGAACGATACTCAACGAAATATATTAATTTTTTGGCTATGCAACAGCACACTCTAGCAGCCTCCATCGCCCAAGCTGGAGTGGGACTGCATAGCGGTGTGACTGCACAAGTGCGGATACTACCTGCTGAACCTAGTAGTGGACGCTACTTCGTTAGGGTAGATTTACCTGATATGCCAATCATTCCAGCCCAAGTTGCAGCAGTCGATCGCACTGTTCTTTCAACTCAATTGGGTAAGGGAGAGGTATACGTCCGCACAGTAGAACATTTGTTAGCAGCACTTTCGGCTATGGGTGTAGATAACGCCCGTATTGAAATTGATGGGCCAGAAGTGCCACTTTTAGATGGTTCGGCAGATGTGTGGACGGCTAACATTGCCCAAGTTGGTTTAGTACCACAACTAGAGAACCGTGAAACCTTGGTTATTAAAGAACCAATATGCGTTTATCAAGAAGATGCTTGTGTATGTGCTCTCCCAGCACCCGAAACCCGCTTTAGTTACGGTATAGATTTTGACCTGCCTGACATTGGCAACCAATGGCATAGTTGGTCGCCAACGACCGAACTAGGAGATGCTTCTGCTAGCTTTGCTGCGGAGATTGCCCCTGCTCGCACTTTCGGTTTACTGCATCAAATTGAACATTTACAAAAAACAGGGCTAATTAAAGGTGGTAGTTTGGATAATGCACTGGTTTGTGGGCCTGAAGGGTGGTTAAATCCACCATTAAGATTTGCAAATGAGCCAGTCCGTCATAAAATCTTGGATTTAGTAGGAGATTTGAGTTTACTAGGAAATTTTCCTGTTGCTCATTTCTTAGCGTATAAAGCCAGCCACAATTTACACATTCAACTGGCTAAGAAAATTTTAGACTTGGGATCTTAGATTTTGGATTGGATCTGAAAGCTGAAAATCCCAGACTATAAGGTTTTCAATGTACGCCTACTTAATTACCAGATAACAATCAACCACACGGCTAATGTCAATTATTACCCAAGTGAATAGCAGCGATCGCACCACACCCGTATCTACCGAACAACAGGGCAAAAATGAGACTACAATCACATCTGAGATTAAAACAACCTTCACAACTGAAGAAATTCAGCAACTGCTACCCCACCGCTACCCATTTTTACTTATAGACAAAATCGTTGACTACACCCCAGGTAAAAAAGCTGTTGGCATTAAAAATGTCACAGTTAACGAACCCTGTTTCCAAGGTCATTTTCCCGGACGACCACTGATGCCAGGAGTGCTAATTGTCGAAGCAATGGCACAAGTCGGAGGCATTGTCTTAACTCAAATGCCTCAGGTTGAAGGTGGACTGTTCGTTTTCGCTGGTATCGATAAAGTCCGCTTTCGTCGGCAAGTCGTACCGGGAGATCGACTAGTAATGACCGTGGAACTGTTATGGGTAAAACAACGTCGTTTCGGTAAAATGCAAGGTATTGCCGAAGTTGACGGTCAACTCGCTTGTGAAGGCGAATTGATGTTTTCTTTAGTTAGCTAAAAGTTTGCTTTCGTGGTATGGGCACAGCCGTGAACTGCCCTACTGAATCCTGACAAGGATAACAGTTAAAAAAAAAATCCACAACAGCATCTTATAATTTCTTGATTTTTGCCTCCCTCTCTAGCGAGACGCTACGCGAACACACTCAACTTGCTTGCCCGACACTTTCGTTCACTGAAACACTCAAAAGTTGCAACGCCAGTCGCCTCAATGGAACAGCAGTCGCTACAACTCTGTAATTAGAGCAAGGCACTGCCTGACAAACCCCCGTTCGCGCTGGCTTATTAAGACAGTTCTGGAGATTCACCCTTGAAAACGCTTATTCATCCAACTGCTGTAGTTCATCCCAAATCGGAACTCCACCATACAGTGCAAGTCGGTGCCTATGCTGTGATTGGAGCGCATGTCAAAGTCGGCCCTGAAACAATTATTGGCGCTCATGTAGTGCTAGAGGGGCCTTGTGAAATTGGGGCAGGAAATCAAATTTTTACCGGAGCAGCCATCGGTATGGAACCCCAGGATCTCAAGTTCGTGGGAGAACCAACCTGGGTCAAAATTGGTGACAACAACTTGATTCGCGAGTATGTGACCATTAACCGCGCCACTGGGGCTGGCCAAGCAACAACGATTGGTGATGGCAATCTGCTGATGGCTTATGTGCATGTGGCTCATAACTGCGTGATTGAAGACCAGGTAGTGATTGCCAACTCTGTGGCGTTGGCGGGTCATGTCCATATAGAATCGCGTGCAAGGCTGAGTGGGGTTTTAGGTGTCCATCAGTTTGTGCATATTGGCAGACAAGCAATGGTCGGCGGTATGGCACGTATTGACAGAGATGTAGCTCCATATATGCTGGTGGAGGGAAATCCGGCGCGAGTGCGAACCCTCAACCTTGTGGGACTCAAGCGGTCTGGTATGGACGCAGCAGATTTACAAATGCTCAAAAAAGCCTTCCGCATTCTCTACCGCTCTGATTTGTCTTTTAAGGATGCCTTAGAACAGCTGGAATTGTTAGGGGATACTGAAGAGTTACAGCATCTACGGCGCTTTCTGCTACTTTCTCAGATGCCAGGAAGACGTGGCTTGATTCCTGGAAAGGCAAAAAAAGGCGCAAGTGATGAATCGTGAGTTAGAAGTTAGGAGTTAGGAGTTATGAGTTAGGAGTTATGAGTTATAAGTTGATAAATAAATTTTTTCTCTGCTAACTCCTCACTCCTCACTGTGAACTTCTAACTCCTCACTTTTAATTCCTCACTCTGAACTCTTAACTCCTCACTTTTAAAACTTGAATTATCAAATGCGGATATTTATCAGCACTGGCGAAGTATCTGGCGATTTGCAAGGGTCGCTGCTAATTACAGCACTCAAGCGTCAAGCTGTGGCGATGGGGTTGGAATTGGAGATTTTGGCTTTGGGTGGCGAGAAAATGCAGCAGGTTGGGGCAACTTTACTGGGTAATACTAGTAGTATTGGCTCAATGGGTATTCTGGAGGGGCTACCTTATGTTTTGCCGACTCTCCAAGTGCAACGACGAGCGATCGCTTATCTAAAACAAAATCCACCAGACTTGGTAGTGCTGATTGACTACATGAGTCCAAATTTGGGGATCGGCACTTTTATGCAACAAAATTTACCACACGTGCCTGTGGTATACTACATCGCTCCCCAAGAATGGGCTTGGTCGTTGAGTTTGCGTAGAACTAACCGAATTATCGGTTTCACAGACAAGCTATTGGCAATTTTTCCAGAAGAAGCCCGTTACTATCGCCAGCAAGGAGCAGAAGTTAGTTGGGTAGGGCATCCTTTAGTCGATCGGATGCAAGATGCTCCTAGCCGGGAAGCGGCCCGCGCAACACTGGGGATTGAGCCAGAACAAATTGCGATCGCTCTACTCCCCGCCTCTCGCCGCCAAGAATTAAAATATCTTTTACCAATTATTTTTCAAGCTGCCCAAACTATTCAGGCTAAATTGCCCGAAGTTCATTTTTGGATTCCCTTGTCTTTAGAAATCTACAGGCAGCCAATTGAAAAGGCAATTGAGCATTACGGTTTGCGGGCTAAAGTTGTATCAGGCCAACAAAAGGAAGTCTTTGCTGCTGCGGATTTAGCCATTAGCAAATCTGGTACCGTCAACTTAGAACTTGCGTTGTTAAACGTCCCGCAAGTCGTAGTTTATCGCCTAAATCCCATTACCGCTTGGATAGCTCGTAAATTCCTCAAAGGTTCCATAACTTTTGCATCGCCACCCAATTTAGTCGCGATGAAGCCAATTGTGCCAGAATTTTTACAAGAGGAAGCCACACCAGAGAATATTATCCAAGCAGCTATGGAATTACTAGTCAATCCAATTCGCAGGCAACAAACTTTGGCAGATTACCAGGAAATGCAACGTAATTTGGGAGAAATTGGCGTGTGCGATCGGGCTGCTCAAGAAATTTTGGGAATGTTAGAGGGAGTGGGAAAAGACGCGATTAATCGTGTCTGTACAGAGTAGGGAGTGGGGAAGATGAGGGAGACGAGGGAATGAGGGATAAAAAATTAATAACCAATGCCCGATGCCCAATGCCCAATGCCCCATGCCCATAAAAAAATGAAAGAGCAGCCAAAAAGACCAATAGTAATAGATTTATTTGCTGGTGCAGGTGGGCTAAGTTTAGGATTTGAACAAGCTGGTTTTGATGTGAAAGCTGCTGTTGAAATCGATCCAGTTCATGCAGTCGTTCATAAGTTTAATTTCCCTCATTGCGTTGTATTACCTTGTTCGATAACTGAATTATCGGGTAAAGAAATCCGAGAAAAAACTGGAATTGGCGACCAAAATATCGAAACTATAATTTCTGGTTCGCCCTGTCAAGGTTACTCGTATATAGGTCGCAGAGCATTAGACGATCCCAGAAATTTTTTAGTCAAAGATTTTATCAGAATTGTCTTAGAATTAAAACCTTCTTATTTTGTTTTTGAGAATGTTAAAGGTTTGACAGCAGGAAAACATAAATATTTTCTATCTGAACTAATCGAAACTTTCAGCGAAAATGGCTATCAAGTTTGTTTGCCTTGGAAAGTTTTGAATGCTGCTGATTATGGAATACCGCAAAGGCGAGAAAGATTATTTCTCATTGGTGCAAAAAAAGGTTTTGTCTTGCCTGAGTATCCTACTCCATCTAGTAAACAAATTTGTGAAACCTTAGCCCATCCTATATTATTTCCTACTCCTTCTTGTTGGGATGCCCTTGGAGATTTGCCAGAAGCAGAAGAATTTGAGGAATTATTATACAGTGATTCTGTAGAAACACAAAAATGGAATAATCCCAGCAAATATGCACGAGAGATGAGATGTTTAGATGATAGAAGTTGGCATTTTGGCTATAGGAGAAATTGGAATAGTTTTGTTTTGACTTCTAGTATGAGAACTAATCATTCGCAAATTTCACGCGATAGATTTTTAGCTACAGAAGAGGGAAAAAAAGAACCTATTTCTCACTTCTTCAAACTTGCAAAAAATGGCATAGCCAACACTTTAAGAGCCGGAACTGATGCTGCTCATGGCGCCCATACTTCTCCAAGGCCTATTCATTATAGTCAGCCTCGCTGCATCACGGTACGGGAAATGGCGCGATTACATGGGTTTCCCGATTGGTTTCGTTTTCATATTACTAAATGGCATGGTGCAAGACAGGTAGGGAATGCAGTTCCGCCACCATTAGCAAGAGCGATCGCTACAGAAATTATCAAATGTTTGGGAATTACTCCGACTACTCCTGAAGATATTTGGGATTTGGGAGAGCCAAAACTTTTGTCAATGAATACGAAACAAGCTGCAAATTATTGGGAGGCCAATAGAGAGCAATTATTTGAGCGATCTCTGAGTCTCCTATAACAAAATTTTTTACTGTTATCTGGCATTTTTAATTGAGTAAACTGATTTTCAAAGCAGTAAAATTTATTGAATGATTTTTTCTAGATATTGAGCTATCATTTGCTGTTCGCCACCACGAGAAATCACAGTTTGTCGGGTGCGATATTTCTTCCCAATCATTTTTAATTCTTCTTCAAAAAGAGCGCCATTTTCTTCTGTCCACAAGTATATTGTTTTAGGATCTCGAAAGTAGTATTCAGCTACGACTAACTTAGGAACAGGAAAATTACGACCAAAATACATAGTTGTTCCTAAGCTACCTAATACTGTCCAACGCTTAGAACCTTGCTCGCCTGTTTCTGAATCTACTGTGTTCCATTCAACATAGGAACCACAACTTAGTTGGGCACTTTCATCTAATTCATGCAGTTTTGCCAAGTCGATTAATTCAGAACTTCCTCGATCTAGAAACCGCATAGTAACAGTTTTTGTTATTTCCTTAATTTTGCCATTTGGCAGTGCATAATAGCGTCGCAAAGAACACCAGTCACCATTGGATTCTTGCAGAAAGTTTTTAATTAAAGATTCTTGTTCTTGAGATGCTATTCTGTTGTTGCTATGAGTCATTAGTAGCCTTATATTTATCTTATATTGACAATTTACTCTTAATACAAAGATAGGCAAAATTTCAGTATTACCTAAAGTAATATCTGCTGAAATGAGAACCTATTGTGAATAGGAAACTAACTGAACCAGTATTTGCCAAATTAATACCATATTAATTGACATAATAGCTACTTAAATAAAATTAAATAACCGGATTACTACTTAAATCTAAGGCTGTAATTTTTAAATTTCGATGTTGAATATTTATCTTTAAGTATTATTTATTACTTGTATTTAAATTATTTAGGCGATCGCGGGTGCAAAGACAAAGACTAATCAGCGTCAAGTTACTTTACAGTCAGGTATCTCTGTAAATGCTAATATTAAGTTGCGTTAGCCTACCTTGATAAGTATCTCTACTCATTTATTACTGCAAAAGGCTGAAAGTTTGAAGTTTGTTAAACTTCCTTCTCTTGCTCGGACTCACACAAATATACTCTGACCATTGGTGTAGCTAGTAGGATGTACTCTATTTAAAAATACCTATATCTACAGTAAAAAAAATTGAAGTCAGATGAAAATTTTTGTTGTATTTACCCTATAATTCTTTTTACGGTATTTGTCTAGAAATACCGTAGATTTAGGGGTGAATTCTAATGAGCCAGCCGCAACAACATACACAAGTGGGTAATTACCTAGCTCAGGCAATGCAGATTTATCGGCACAAAGCTTTGCAAGTTATGAAATTTTGGTATCAACGCCGAATTAGAAATTGGTTGAATGGGCGTACTATCCAAAGCTTCGCGAGTTTGTTGGTCATAGGTGCTGTTTTGAGTATGTTAGTTGCCTCCTGTGGAAGCAGTTCAGCTAACAATGCTGATGTAAAGCTGAGGCTGGTTTCCTTTTCCGTTACAAAAGCGGCTCATGACCAAATAATTCCTAAATTTGTAGAAAAGTGGAAGCAAGAACACAATCAAAACGTCATATTTGAGCAAAGTTATGGAGGTTCTGGCGCTCAAACATCTGCTGTCATCGAAGGTTCACAAGAAGCAGATATCGTACATTTAGCACTTCCTCTGGATGTAAGTAAAATTCAGCAAGCAGGTTTGATTAAAGCGGGTTGGGAAATCAAATCGCCCAGAAATGGCATCGTTAGCAGATCGGTTGCTACTATTGTCACCCGCGAAGGTAATCCGAAAAATATTTATACTTGGCAAGACTTAGCAAAAGATGGAGTGACGTTGATTGCGGCTAACCCAAAAACCTCTGGTATTGCTATTTGGGAATTCTTAGCTTTGTGGGGTTCAATAACTCAAGCAGGAGGTGACGAAACAACAGCATTAGATTATGTCGCCAAGGTTTATAAAAACACCCCCCCATTAACAAAAGATGCTCGTGAGGCTAGCGATTTATTTTTCCAAAAAGGTCAAGGAGATGTCTTAATTACCTACGAGAATGAAGTAATTTTGGCAGAAAAGGCTGGGAGAAAACTGCCTTATGTAGTCCCAAAAATTAATATTTCTATTGATAACCCTGTTGCGATAGTCGATAAAAATGTTGATAAGCACGGGACAAGAAAAGTCGCACAAGCATTTGTTGATTACCTTTACTCAACAGACGCTCAACGAGAATTTGCTAAATTACAATATCGTCCTGTTAACCCCACTGTTGCCCAAGAAGTATTATCTGAATATCCGCAAGTAGATACATTATTCACGTCTCAAGATTTAGGCGGCTGGGATAATATCGAGAAAAAGTTTTTTGGAGATGGGGCGATTTTTGATAAGGCTATAGCTGGAAAAAAAGCATAAGTCTTAATTGTTAATGCAGTATTTTCTAGATGCCAGTAGATACAAAGTATCAGGTATTTGTGTTACTCTACCTCAATTGATAATTTATGAGCTTTAGCCTCCGATTCAAAAATAGCATCTTGCTAACCTCTATCACGCTTATTGCTGGTAGCATCAGTGCTTGTAACAGCGGACAAGAATTAAAAAGTCAAGTAAGTATTGATGGTGCAGCTGTAGGTTTTCCTATTTCTTTAGCAGTTGCAGAAGAATATGGCAAAGGCAAACCTGATGCTAAAGTAAGTGTGGCCTCAAGTGGTACTGGTGGTGGTTTCAGTAAATTTTGTAATGGTGACATTGATATAGCTGGTGCTTCTCGTACCATTAGAGATGAAGAAATTAAAAAATGTCAAAGTAAGAATATTGACTTTGTTGAGTTGCCTGTAGCTTTAGATGGCATTGCCGTGATTGCTAATAAAAAAAATAACTTTGCCAAATGTCTAACTATCAAGGAATTAAATAAGATTTGGAGTGCTAAATCAGACGGCAAAATACTAAGTTGGAACCAAGTAAATCCCAAATTTCCTAATGAAAAACTCAAGTTATATGCTCCGGCATCAGATACTGGAACATTCGATTATATGACTCAAGCTGTGACTGGCAAAGCTAAGAACGGTCGTACAGACTACACTCCCAGCCACAATCAAAATTTGCTAGTACAAGGTGTGTCAGGAGATGAATTTTCATTAGGTTATGTAGGTATATCTTACTACATTCAAAACCAAGAAAAACTTAATTTAGTTGGTGTAGAAAGTCCTTTGGGAAAATGTCAAAAACCGATTCCTGTGGATAATGTAATCAAAAATATCTACACGCCTTTGTCTCGACCTCTGTTTCTTTACGTGAGTAAAAAATCTTTAGACACTAAACCAGCAGTCAAAGAATTTGTAGATTTTTATCTAGACAATTCTTGGAAATGGGTAGATAGCGTTGGTTATGTTGCACTACCTGATGAGGCCTATGTCAAAGTAAAACAAAAATTTGGTAGGGAAGAAACTGGAACAAAATTTAAAAAAGCAAAACCAGGGGAACCGATTACAAACTTTATTTAGATAAGCTCGTGTTTATGACAAATACAAATTTTGAAGAAGATCCTTATCTATTATCTAGACAGTCACTGGAAAAAAAGGCATCTGAAGATATATCAGAAAAGATTGTGGCAGCAATTTTATTTGCCTGTGCTTTAGTTTCAGTTTTGACTACCTTTGGAATTGTCATAATTATCTTTCAAGAAACATTTGGTTTTTTCCAAGAAGTTTCCTTTGCACAATTTTTTCTAGATACTAAGTGGACACCGCTATTTGCAGAGAGACATTTTGGCGTTTGGCCTTTAATTAATGGTACTTTCTTAACTACTGCGATCGCTATGGCAGTGGCTATTCCTTTAGGTTTATCTTCCGCCATTTATTTGAGTGAATATGCCAAACCAAAAGTAGCAGCAATTTTACGTCCGGCAGTAGAACTTTTAGCAGGGGTTCCAACCGTAGTCTATGGATATTTTGCGCTATTATTTGTTACCCCATTACTGCGGAATATTATCCCTCTGGAAATTTTTAACGCCTTAAGTGCCGGGTTAATGATGGGAGTAATGATTACTCCTACAGTTGGTTCTATCAGCTTAGATGCTATTCGAGCTGTTCCCCGTTCTTTACGAGAAGGAGCTTATGCTATCGGTATCACTAAACTGGAAACCATTTTTAAAGTAGTCCTCCCAGCAGCACTTTCTGGAATTATCGCCTCGATTATTTTGGGTATTTCTCGTGCTGTGGGTGAAACAATGACTGTTCTCATCGCCGCCGGACTACAGCCAAAACTGACTCTTAATTTTGCAGAATCTATAGAAACTATGACAGCTTACATGGCACAAATTTCTGGTGGAGATAGTCCGCGTGGCAGTCTCAATTTCAAGACATTATATGCTGTAGGCGCTGTTTTGTTTCTCATCACACTAACTTTAAATATTGTTAGTTATTGGATTGCTAATCGCTTTAAAGAAAAATACGATTAATAGGCATGGCTACAAATTTTCAACAAAATGATTCATGGGATTCAGCAGCAGAATTTACTGATAATGTTGAGAAGAGAGAAACGCTAGGAAAAGTATTTGAAGTCCTTTTTTTATTAGGATTACTAGTTGGTTTATTTATCCTAGCATTGCTACTTTTTGATATTCTCCGGGATGGATTAGGCAGATTTTTATCACCTGGCTTTCTCACTGAAACGCCTTCTCGTTTCCCTGACCAAGGTGGCATTCGTCCTGCTATTATCAGCAGTGTTCTTCTTGGGATTATTGTGATTTTAGTAACTGTTCCAGTTGGTGTGGGAGCAGCTTTATATCTCGAAGAATATGCACCTAAAGCTTGGTGGACAGCAATTATTGAAATTAACATTAGCAATCTCGCTGGTGTACCTTCTATCGTTTACGGATTGCTGGGTTTAGGAGTTTTCAATTATTTGCTGGGATTTGGTCCCGCTTTGATTTCTGGTGCATTGACTTTATCTTTATTGTCTTTACCAGTAATCATTGTGACGGCTAGAGAAGCGATTCGCGCTGTCCCAGATTCCCTGCGAAATGCTTCTTATGGATTAGGTGTAACTAAATGGCGAACTATTAGCAGCCATGTCATACCCTATGCAATTCCCGGTATTTTGACTGGAGTGATTATTTCTGTATCCCGCGCTATTGGTGATGCAGCATCTCTAATTGTTGTAGGCGCTGTGGGTTTTCTCACCTTTGATCCTGGTTTGTTCCAAAGGTTTATGGCGTTACCCATTCAAATTTACAGTTATATCACTCGTCCGGAACCAGGTTTTACTAATGCAGCAGCAGCAACAATTATTGCGTTGTTATTGTTGATTTTAGTCTTAAATGGTGTGGCAATTTATATCAGACAACGCTTTTCAACACATTAAATAAGTGACGAAAACTCAAAATTGATAATTCAGAACCAATAAAAAAATTGAATACTTAATAGGCTAATTTTTCTGGAAATTTGGAGATACAAAAAATGTCACATAGCAATAGCAGAAATCAACGAGATAGCGCCACATTAGAACAAGCAAATACAGTATTCCATGCTGAAGGAGTAAAAGTATATTACGGTGGATTTTTGGCACTTTTAGATGTGTATTTAAAAATTCCAGAAAAACAAATTATTGCTTTTATCGGCCCTTCAGGATGTGGTAAAAGTACCTTGTTGCGTTGCTTCAATCGGATGAATGATTTAATCCCTGGAGCGAGGGTAGAAGGTAGATTGAATTATCGCGATCGCAATATTTATGACCCCAATATCAATTCTGTAAAATTACGCCGCCAAGTGGGAATGGTTTTTCAAAGACCGAATCCTTTCCCGAAGTCAATATACGAAAATATTGCTTTTGGCCCCCGTTCTAACGGTTATAAAGGTAATATTGATGAATTGGTAGAAGATTCTTTGAGACGCGCCGCCATCTGGGATGAAGTCAAAGACAAACTCAAAGAGAAAGGTACTGCATTATCTGGGGGACAACAGCAACGGCTTTGTATTGCCAGAGCGATCGCGATGAAGCCAGATGTATTATTAATGGATGAACCATGCTCTGCTCTTGACCCAATTTCTAGCCGTCAAGTAGAAGAATTGTGCTTAGAACTCAAGCAACAATATACCATCGTCATGGTGACTCACAACATGCAGCAAGCTTCTAGAGTCGCAGATTTCACCGCTTTCTTCAATACTGAAATTGACGAGTATGGCAAACGTCGCGGAAAATTAGTCGAGTTCAGTCCAACAGCGCAAATGTTCAGTTCTCCTCAAACCAAAGAAGCTGAGGACTATATCAGTGGACGTTTCGGTTAGAAAGAAGAATTCAGAATTTAGGAATCAGCGTCAATTAGTCAGCGTTAGTCATACAGAATATCGAACTGAATTCTGACGGCTGAATATTATGTCCGGTAAAAGACTTATTTTTTAGGTTGAGCTGGAGATATGCTTAAAGGCTGTTTTACTTTTGAATTCTGGAAAATATGCTGAGGCTTGAAAGTACTTAACTAAAGTAAAATTTTAGTTAAGTACTTATACTGTGTATTATGTTTAAACCTCTGGCGTTTGCTTTAATTGCAGTTACCATTCTTACAGCATCCATTAATAGCCCCCGCGCTAGCTTGGCTGGAACATGTGCGTCTAAGTGTGGTTCGCGTCCAATTCAATTTACTCCGGGACAGCACATCCGAGTTGAAGTTGTAAATAGCACACCCAATTTAATTAAAATCCAAAAACCATCCGGGACTGATGCGATATCTTTGAGTCCGGGACAGAAATTAAACATAGAAGGAATAGAGGGTACTGAGCCAAACACATCTTTGATATTTTGGAGCGAAACGGGTTTGTCACTACAAGCAATTGTCTCAAAACCGAACTTTGGAACATTGCGATTAGAACTCCGTCCGACTTGGCGTAATCCTGGCGATCGCTCGTTGTATATTATGGATGATGGTAAAATCAACGTGTTTTAAAGGTTATACCAAGTCTGTGTAAACTAGCACTCTTCTAATTAACCTGCAAACGAGACGCTACGCATAGCGTACCCTTCGTGCAGCGTCTCGTAGAGAAGGAAAGCCGATTCATTTAATATTAACTGCATCTAGATGGAGAACTAATATTAGGAGTTATGAAATAATTATTGCGCTGAAGCTGGGGTTTTGGTAAAAGTTATTGAGGCGTAGCCCAACCCAGGCATCGCTATTATCAAAAAGGAAACTCTTAATATTAAATTGTGCCAGACCGACCTTTAACTGAATCCTTAAAACAAACTACATCCTTACCCAATCAGCGTTGGCAGATTTATCGACAACAAACTCAGTTAGCTCAAAAGCTAGCAGTTGAAACAAATCTTTCACCCATCATCAGCCAGCTGTTAATTAATCGCGGGATTGAAACGCCAAAAGCAGCACAAGAATTTTTAGAGCCAGAGTCTTTAGTCTTGCCTTCTCCTTTAGAAGAATTTCCAGATTTGGCTATTAGTATAGAGTTATTGCAAAATGCGATCGCCTCTCAAACCAAAATCGCTATTTGTGGTGACTACGATGCTGATGGCATGACTAGTACTGCTTTACTTTTGCGTAGCCTACGGACTTTAGGCGCACAAGTAGACTATGCTATTCCCAGTCGGATGCACGAAGGTTACGGTATTAATAAACGTATAGTTGAAGAATTTCATACTGAAGGAGTCGGACTAATTCTCACTGTAGATAATGGGATCTCTGCATATGAACCTGTAGCTAGAGCTAGAGAACTTGGTCTTGCAGTTATTATCACCGACCACCACGACATTCCCCAAAAACTACCACCAGCCAATGCGATCCTTAACCCCAAACTCATAGCCGAATCTTCACCTTATCGGGGTGTTGCTGGTGTTGGTGTCGCCTATATTTTGGCAGTGTCTCTAGCACAACAGCTAGGAGAGACTAAAGGTTTAATTAAACCGATGTTAGCACTGTTTACACTGGGCACGATCGCAGATTTAGCTCCCTTAACTGGCGTCAATCGCCGCTGGGTGAAACGCGGTTTACAGCATTTACCAAAATCCGAATTAGCTGGAGTCCAAGCGTTAATTCAAGTAGCTGGAGTCCAGGCGAGGGAAGAGGGAGCAGGGGAGCAGGGGAGCAGAGGAGCAGAGGAGAAAACTCCCAATCCAAAATCCAAAATCCAAAATCCAAAATCCCTAAAGCCTGAAGATATCGGATTTCGTCTGGGGCCGCGAATTAATGCCATTGGTCGGATTGGCGATCCCCTGACTGTGATTGAACTGCTAACTACAGATGATATGGGGCTGGCGCTGGAAAGAGCAATGCAGTGCGAACAAATAAATATTAGTCGCCAGCAGATGTGCGAGCAAATTGAGCAAGAAGCGATCGCTGTTGTAGAGGCATTATATGTAACATCTTTACAAAAAGACCGCGTATTAGTTGTTGTCCAACCGAATTGGCATCACGGCGTTATCGGTATCGTCGCCTCCCGCTTGGTAGAACGCTACGGCGTCCCTGTGTTTATTGGTACCTATGAAGATGAGCAACACATACGCGGTTCAGCACGGGGAATTCCAGAGTTTGACGTGTTTGCAGCTTTGGAATATTGTCACGACTTACTAGGCAAATATGGCGGACACAAAGCGGCTGGTGGATTTTCTCTAACAGCAGAAAATTCACAGAAATTGCGATCGCGTTTGATTGAGTTTGCCAATGGATGTCTTGAACCCCAACATCTCAAGCCTCTGCTGAAAATTGATGCCGAAATCAACCTCAATCAAATCAACCGCCAGCTTTATCAACAGCTTAACGCTTTGCATCCTTGCGGTATCGACAATCCCGATCCCGTCTTTTGGACGCCTAATGTGCAAGTAATTGAACAGCAAATTGTTGGTAAGGGTCACATTAAACTAACAATTGCCCAAACTATTGATGGTCAACAGTATAGAATTAAAGCGATCGCTTGGCGTTGGCGCGATTACTTCCGCCTACCATCACGGTTGGATGTCGCCTATAAACTCCGAGAAAATCACTTTAACGGTAACACTACCATCGAGCTAGAGTTAGTAGGTGCGAGATTACCAATTCAGGTTCAACAATTTTTTGTTTCGCCACCTACCTCTTCAACCACCATTTTTGAATACAACCAGCGAAAGTATACCTGTGGTTTCTATAAAAATGGTTTGGCAGCAGAATTAAGAATTAAAAATCCTGAAGGCAAAGTCTTGGCTATGCAACCAGGACAGTTAAACGGTTTGCTTGGCACTAATCGTCAAGATGCCAAGGAAGTTGATATTTCTCAACCACAGTATGACAGTATTATCCAAGCAGCTCTGCAAGCATTATCACTACCCAGTGCTGAGTTATGAGTTCTGAGTTTTAAATTCCCTAATTTCTTTTACTCAGCAACGCCACTTGCTCGACATTTGGAGACCAAATGACCGCAGTGGTTACTCAGCACTCAGCACTGGCTCGACGCCCCACTTTTGCTAAAAGTGTTCTTAAAGGTTACCGTTACGAAATGCCAGCACAAAGATTACCGCCGGCCCAGCAATCACGATTAGCGCCACAGAAAGTAATTGGAAAATAACTTCCCAATTGATGCTGGTAAAAGCGTTAAATAAATCAGACACAGCGTCAAACATTTTTTCTCTTCTCCTGCTAACTGTTTATAAAAGCCAATAACTTAGTTAGGAAACCCGCAATCGATCATATCTGGCCGCGGGCTGTAGAATTTAATTTACTTAACAAAATTATAAGAAAAAACATAAAATGTGAGCGATCGGGACTGGATACTGGGGACTGAGGAATAAAAAATAAGAACCAGAATACTATTTTCTAGAGCCAAAAATACGGACGTTCAATACTATAGCTGTGCTACCTACAAGGTGTTGTATCCAAGCTAAAATCGCTATAATGTCTAGTCCCCAGTCCCCAATCCCAAATGGCAACTTGGCAATGTGTTAAGCAATGTGGAGCCTGCTGTCATCTAGATCCAGCAGAGCGTCCAGATTTGGATGAGTATCTCTCACCAGCAGAACTAGAACTTTACCTTAGTATGGTAGGTGAAGGAGGATGGTGCATTAATTTTGACCATACAACACGAGAGTGCTGCATCTATCCAAATCGCCCGCGCTTCTGCCGTGTAGAGTCAGAAGTGTTTCAAGATATGTATGGCATTGAAGCAGAAGAACTCAATGACTTTGCCATTGATTGCTGTCGTCAGCAAATAGAAGGAGTGTATGGCGATCGCAGTTTTGAAATACTAAGGTTTGATAAAGCTGTTGGCTTTTGATGTGCCGATTTTAGATGATTTCGGTTATCCAGAAAATAGTTGGTAGAGACGTTGCATTGCAACGTCTCTACATCTGTTGGAATCCCGAAAAATCCTGGGGTCTGGGTTTTGACGTGCGATGCTACACCAGCATAAATGGAAATCTATTTGCGAGTCAGTATCCTCGCGATCGATCCAAAATCCAAATTTTAAAATCCATTGACACTCCATCCTCACTTTTTTTGTCTGGAGTTGCAATTTATTACAAAAATCTGAGAATATGATAGAAATATGAAAACAACCTAGCAACAAAACTATTGCTTGTGAAACTAGACTCTGCACCTTTAGGGATTTCTGGCATATCTCCATCTGAGATCGAGCTAGAACTGAAAGACAGTAATGATTTTAACTTAACTTCTGCTCAGTGCTTGCCAGTTGAGTCTGTAGTTGCCGATAATCCTCGAAAGCAGGAATCAGCGCTAGTAGTTTTTGGTACAACTTTTATAACTATCTTTTTAGCAGAAATTGGAGATAAGACTCAGTTATCGACGCTGTTAATGAGTGCAGAATCTCATTCACCGTGGGTAGTATTTATTGGATCTGCGGCTGCGCTCATAACTACCAGCTTATTAGGTGTACTTTTAGGTAGTTGGATAGCCAGCCGACTCAGCCCAAAAACCGTAGAAAAATCAGCAGGTGTAATGTTGTTGTTGATTTCTCTAATGCTATTTTGGGATGTATTTATTGGTCATTAGTCATTGGTCATTTGTCATTAGTTATTTCTTTGCGTCCCCGCGTCTGTCTCCCTTACTTCCCCCTTAATAATATGGATTGGCATCTTCTCGGACTGAGTTTTATTACAGTTTTTTTATCGGAATTAGGTGACAAAAGTCAGCTAGCGGCCATCGCCCTTACAGGGCGTTGTCAATCTCCACGTGCTGTATTTTTTGGCACAGCAGCAGCACTAGTATTGACAAGCCTTTTGGGAGCATTAGCAGGAGGAGCAGTGGCGGAATTATTACCTACACGATTCATGAAAGCGATCGCTGCTGTGGGATTTGCCATTCTCGCTGCACGTCTACTGTTATTTAACAATGAAGCAGAATCTGATTCCGAACAAACACGTTGAAGAATTCAAGAGCCGCAATTCATCTTCGTAGGTGATTAAAATCTATCACACAGAACCACCAAATCTATAGATGTGATGGTGGCTTAAACCCATTGATTCATCCGCCAATTCTAAAGCCGCAAGATTTTAAATCTAATCATTCACTGAGAGTGAAATTGATACTAAATACTGAATTCTGACTCCTGAATTGTTCTTTACAAAAGTTCCCAACCAGTTCCTTTATAACCGTATTGAAAAATTTCTGGATGTAAAATTTCTGCCAAAATTTCTAGAGAGTCTACCAGTCGCGGCCCTGGACGATTGAAGTAAGAATTGCCATCAGTGATGTAGACCCTACCAGTTTTGGTAGCGTGTAGTTGTTGCCATTCTGGAAGTTGAGTTAACAGCTGGGCTTCTTGGCGGGTGCGGTTTAAATCAAAGCCGCAAGGCATAAAAACAATCGCATCAGGATTACTTGCTATTAGTGTTTCCCACGGTAACTGAGGAGAAGGTTGACCGGCGACACTAAACAGAGATTGCCCTCCACACAAGTTGACTAATTCCGGAATCCAATTTGCTGCTACCATCAAAGGATCTATCCACTCGATGCAAGCGACGCTGGGCAGCTCATTTAAATCAAGTCCTTGGATTCTTTGCTGACAAATTTTGATGCGAGCCTCTAAATTTTCTATGAGTTTTACTGAGTCTACGCCGAAGATGTTGCCTACTCGCTCAATGTCAGCGCAAATATCTTGGAGAATATTGGGTTGTAAAGAAATAATCTGAGGTTGGCTCTCAAGTACTGTAGCAACCGCTTTTTCAACTTCGTGTAAGCTGACAGCACAGACATCACACTGGTCTTGAGTGAGAATGTGAGTCGGCTGCAACTGCTCTAAAACATCTGTTTTTATTTGATAGATACTAAGAGCAGATTGCAGCAAATTGTTTACCTCATCGTGAATTTGGCTGCTGGAGGCATTGGAGTTTAGACGTGCTTGGGTACAAATGGGGCGATTTTGGATTTCTGGGGGGTAATCGCATTCGTGCGATCGCCCTACAATAGCATTAACCAATCCTAATGCCGCTAAAATCTCTGTTCCACCGGGGATTAACGAAACAATTCTTACATTACTATCTATCATCCTTCCACCTTTGCAACAGCTACCATTAACTTAATTCTCGCAAAATTCAAGTCATTAGATATCTTTCTGTAGGGGAATTCAAGGATTTTCTGCTAGTCTGGACAAACTAACAATCTAAAGCTCACAAGCGGTATCAGTTGGTATCAAGGTAGCATTTATGATAATTAAGTAAATCAGCAAAATAAAACCAAAGTATGTGAAGAAAAGTAAACAAAGCTCAAACTCCTTTCCCTCCTTGCTCTCTGGCTTATACCAACGATAGTTATTTACGCTGACTTGCTTAGGTGATGTAATGAATACATTGGCTGTGGAAGCCAACTTTTAAAAAGACTATACTACTTCATAGCTAAATGATTTTAGATGCCAATTATGATTCATTGGGGCAAAAAAGACTGGTATAAAGATACAGAACTGATTGGCAAATTCTAGTTTGGAACTCGTCATTCCGAAATCAGAAAATTTCATTAAAACAAATATAGTTTCCGGTTATGAAAAACCCTATGGAGTAATTGTAGTTATACAAAGACGGTTCTATAGTTTCCGTAGAACTGCGAGGCAAAATTATTTCTTCTTGAGGACAACTGATGCAAGTGGTCGCTGCTAGAAATATCACAGAGCATAACGAAGCCCAAGAGGGTTTACAAATCAGGGAAGGTGGCCGGCGAAAACAAAGCCAGACGTTGGTAAAACTGGCAAGGAGCAAAACATTTCAGCAGGGTAATCTGAATGCGGCCATCAGGGAAATCACAGAAACTGCTGCTGCTACGCTCTCTGTCGAGCGAGTCGGGGTGTGGTTATATAATCAAGAACGCTCAAAAATGGAATGCATCGATTTATACGATGCCAATACTAAAGAACATAGCTTTGGTAGTTCGCTTTTCAAAATAAATTATCCCGCTTATTTTCAAGCTTTAGAACAAGAACGTAGCATTGCTATAGATGATGCTAGAAACGATATCAGAACCCAAGAATTATCGCAGTCTTATCTTTCTGTTTTTGGTATCACATCCCTACTGGATGCACCAATTTGGCTAGAGGGACGTTTGGTAGGCGTAGTCTGTCACGAACACATAGGCGAAGGTCGTCAATGGACTTTGGAGGAAGAAACTTTTGCCGGCTCAATTGCAGATTTCGTCGCCTTGGCTATGGAAGCAAATCAGCGGAATGCTGCACAAGAAGCCCTGCGACAGAGTGAGGCACAATTTAGGGCAATTTTTGAGCGTTCTTCTATTGGAATTGCGCTTATAGATATGAAAGCGCAGATAGTCGATATAAATGTGACACTGTGCGAGATATTAGGATATAGCCGAGAAGAGTTATACGGCAAACGCTTTACAAATTACGTTTGCACGCAAAAAGGCGATTTAGAGATTTACAAACAATTGGTATCGCAAATTCGCACGGATTTAGAAAAAACTTCAAAGGTTGAAGTCAAAGAACAACCCGCAGATAGACATCGTATTGAAATGGAAAGACGCTGCCCACATAAAGATGGTAGCTTAGTTTGGACTCATATCTCTGTTTCTGTCATTCCAGATAGCGATGGCCAACCTGAGTTTTTTCTAGCGATGATTGAGGACATTACTGAACGCAAGCAAACAGAACTGAAACTACGTGCTTCCCAAGAAGCAGCAGAAGCAGCGAGTCGAGCCAAAAGTGAATTTTTAGCAACCATGAGCCACGAGCTGCGAACGCCTCTAAATGCGATCATGGGTTTATCGCAATTGCTACAACAAGAAATAGTTGGCTCTCTCAATGAAAAACAGAAGGAATACATCAATTGTATATACACTAGTGGCGAACAGTTACTGGCGGTGATTAACGATATTCTGGATTTGTCTAAGGTAGAAGCAGGTAAAGAAGAATTGTTGCTTTTACCTTTGTCGGTGTCAGAGATATGTAACTATGCCATATCGACAGTGCGCGACGGGGCTTTGGAAAAGGGATTGCAACTCACATATGAAATCGATCCCGAAGCAGATACTTGCATTGCTGATGAACGACGGATCAAACAAATGCTACTTAATCTCCTCGCCAATGCGGTTAAATTCACCCCAAGTGGTGAGGTATCTCTGGTAGTCAAAAAGTTACCGCAAGGCATGAAATTTATAGTTTCAGATACTGGAATTGGGATTGACTCAAGCCAGTTTCAATTTTTATTTGAACCGTTTAAACAACTTGATAGTAAGCTAAATCGACAGTATGAAGGCACGGGTTTGGGTTTAGCTTTGACACGCAAATTAGCGCGTTTGCATGGTGGAGATGTGACTGTCACATCCACTTTAGGAGAAGGTAGTCAGTTTACTTTATTTCTACCAAATCGATTGCATTTGGAAGATGAGGCCGATGAAGGAGAAAATTGTACTGTCTCTACATTGCCTTCTCTAGCCATTCCTCAAAATAAAACTATTTTGCTTGTGGAAGACGAGCAAAATACTGGTATTGTGCTAAAAGATTATCTCCAAACAATTAGCTACGAAGTCAAGTGGGTTAATAGCAACGATGATTTTTTAAAGCAGGTGCAAATTCTAAAGCCAGATTTAATTTTGCTGGATGTCCAGTTAGTAGGCGATGCTAGTGGTTGGGATTTATTAAATATTCTGAGACAAGAGCCTTATTTACAAGATTTGCAGGTAATAATAATGGGCTTTGGCGAACTTTCAGAAGAGAAAATTTCTCTTGTGCAAGCTGGTGCTAACGACTATCTTGTCAAACCAATTCGAGTATTTCAATTAGAGTCAATGTTAATGCAATATTTGGGTGAGAGTGATTCTGAGACGGGCCAAATACCGATTTAAATGCTCGACGATCGCCTTTGCTACCTTGTTCAAAGTCCACCCACTACATATCATCCACAGCAGATGCGATCTTCTCAATTCTACTGGGTCTGATGCATAAATATAGCGCCGCTTGAGTTCTTCTGCAATCAAATGGCTTTCTAGATGTGCTTTCTTTGATATGGTTGTTCAACCATTCATTTTACTTAGCTTTTTCCTAATTACACAATACACTTTTTGAGTTTTCCAAAACCAAATTTGAGATCGGGCATAATTGCTTCTTGAAGATTGGCACCGCTGAGATTAGCTCCTCTTAAGTCGGCTCCTCTGAGGTTCGCTTTTCTCAGATTTGCCCCTGCCAAATTAGCTCGTCTGAGGTTAGCCCAACTCAAATCTGCTTGGCTTAAGTCTGCCTCATTCAAGTTAGCAGACAACAAATATGCGCCACTCAGGTGAGCTTTAGTCAAATTAGCTTTATACAAATCAGTTTTGTAAAGATAAGCCCCCAACATTTCCGCCTCGTATAAGCTGGCCTCGCTCAAATCAGCTCCAATCAAGTTAGCTTCAATGAGGTTAGCAAAACAGAGATTAGCTCGAATCAGTTTTGCTGCATCTAAATCCGCATCTCTCAAGTTAGCGTTTTTTAAGTCAGTGCCAATAAGATTAGCATGAGCGATCGCAGCACCTCTAAGATCCGCTTCACTCAAATCAGCACCAATAAAATTGCCATCGCTCAGATCTGCCTGTGAAAGTTTAGCACCGCTCAAGTTAGCAACACTGAAGTTAGCCGAACTCAGATTAGCTTCAATCAGCAAGGCTTTGTAAAAGTTTGCACCGCTAAATTCAGCATTGCTGAGGTTTGCCCGCACAAGTAAAGCATTAGCTAAATCTCCCTTGTTCAAGTTTACCCCTTGGAGATTTGCACCTCTAAGGTTATCCCCTTGCAAGTTTGCTAAGCTGAGGTCTGGTTGAATATCGGGATTTTTCTCTCTCCACTCAGTCCATATAACTGCACCTGCTTTGAGTAAACCCAGATGCTCTTGATTTGCCATTTTCTCTCCTTTACCATTATTAGTGCTGAGTTACGAGTTAGGAGTTAGGAGTTATTCTCCTCATCTCCCTTGTCTCCCCGAAGTTCCGATCGCCGGAAGCCGGCGCTCAGACTTCTCTCCTTGTCGCCCTCATCCCCCCACTTCCCATTCACCACTCTTCATTCCTGACGCCCACTTTGAGGATTTCGACCAGGTACACTTTCAATGGCCGTTAACGCTCCCGCTGCACCTGCTAAAATATCTCGTTCTTCTCCACCCAAGTAAAGCCTTCCGAAACTGCCTACGGCTTGCACTTCAAGAATGTTAATCGACGCCGATTTTTCTGCTTCATTTGCAGCCAAGGCGGCATAAGCAGCAGGTTCTACTTCTAATACGTATAGCGTTTGTCCTGCTAATAAAAGCTGTCCCCGGCGCGTGCGATTGATAAGTTGTGTTTGGTAAGCATCGATGTTGCGAATAATTTGGCTGGAAACAACACGCGGTTTGAGACATTCTTCTCTTCTGACTCCCAGTGTTGCTAAAATGGCTTGACCTGCGGCTCGCGTTTCACCTTGGGAGCCAGAATGAACTTCTAATAGACCATATAAACGTTCAACTACCTGTACTCCCGGACGCACAGAAGCAGCTTTTAGGGCTACGTCTGTAATTTTATTAATTTCGATACCAGGTGAGATTTCAATCCACAATGATGTATCTCCTGGTAATGGTAAGAAACCTTGGGCTACTGTTCCCATATATGCTGCATGTTGAGGTTGCAGGCTGTCGAGAAACACAAAACTGCGTAGTTCTATTCCCAAGATTTTGGTCTCCAGTCATGAGGAAAAGGTTATCTAAGTAAGTCGGCATAAATAATTATCGTTGGAATCAGGCAATAGGCAATAGAAATAAGGGTTTTTGCCTAGTTTATTTTTCTGTGCCAACTTATCTTATTGCACGATATCAGCGTTCAATTTGTGGTATTTTAGCCACAAATGAAGAATGGAAAAACACAAAATAGAAAAATTTTGCTGTCGATAAATTTTACACGTGAGAACTACCTGTTAGTAAAAACCGCCTTGATAATTGTACAAGTTTTCTCAAAAAAAATAAGTAGAAATAGCAAGAGGAAAGCTCGTTGAACTTTCCCCTCTACGTTTAAGATGTTTGCACTCAAACTGATATTTAGAAACACAACAGTAGTGATGTGTTGTATCCAAGTAAGAAACACTAAATTTTTCAGGTTGCTTACTTTGTAGCGATCGCCATTGCTTTATCCACAGCTTGCAAAGCAGTATTTACTTCGGCTTCTGTGACAATCAATGGTGGCACAAATCGGATGACTTTTGGCCCGGCTGGTACGAGCAATAAACCTTCGTTGATGGCAGCATTGACGACATCGGCTGCGGTTAGTGCAACCTCAGATCGCAACTCTAAACCATTGATTAAACCCCAACCCCGAACTTCACTAATGTGATGAGGATATTTAGCTGCGATCGCTTTTAATCCAGTTCGTAACTGTTCGCCCCGGTCTTGAACATTTTGCAAGATATTTTCCCGCTCTAATGTTTGGCAAACACTCAGTGCAACACCGCAAACAAAAGGATTGCCACCAAAAGTACTAGCGTGTTCTCCTGGTTGAAAAACATCGCAGAATTTTTTGCTCATCATTGCACCGATGGGGATACCGCCACCTAAGCCTTTAGCACTGGTGAAAATATCGGGTTCTACGCCCAGATGTTCGTAACCCCATAACTTACCACTGCGACCCATGCCAACTTGCACTTCGTCAAAAATCAGCAAAATTCCGGTTTCGTCGCAAATCTGCCGTAACTTTTGGAAATATGCAATGTCTCCCGGACGCACGCCGCCTTCTCCTTGCAAAGGCTCAATTAAAATCGCTGCTACGCGATAATCGCCTTCATCCAACTCGCTAACGGCAACTTCCACAGAGTTGATATCGTTGTAATTGACGTAATGGAACCCAGGCATTAAAGGATCGAAGTGCTTTTGATACTTTGGTTGCCCTGTGGCGGTAATAGTTGCTAAAGTCCGGCCGTGGAAACTGGCATTGGCGGTTAAAATAATCGGTTTTTCAATGTCTAATACCGTGTGGGCATATTTTCTGGCTAATTTAATTGCTGCTTCGTTAGCTTCAGCTCCAGAGTTGCAGAAAAAGACGCGATCGGCACAGGAATGTTCGACGATCCATTTTGCCAATTCACCTTGTTCGGGAATATAGTACAAATTAGAGACATGGTGCAGCTTTTGGATTTGGCGCGTCACCGCTTCTACCATAACTGGGTGGGCATGTCCTAAAGTACAAGTGGCAATTCCCGCCACAAAATCCAAATATTCGCGCCCCTGTGTATCCCAAACCCGACACCCAGCACCCCGTTCTAGGGCTAAGGGAAACCGCCCATAGGTAGACATGACAGCTTGGTTAAAGCTATCTGTATTAAACGGACTCGGTGTTATAGACCCTGAATCTGGGGGGGTGGTGGTTTGTTCAACTAGAGTTTGTAAGCTCACTACCGCTCCTCCTGGAAGTTTTTCATCATATAGTTATTTACTAGTTTCCTAGAAATCTCAAAAAATTACTTTTTATTCTCCCAAAGCCCGATCGCTTCGCGAACCCCCGATGGTTTTGACTTTAATTAACTAGGGGCGATCGCTTGACATCATATAAGTAATTTAACGGTCAGGTAGGATTTTACGCAAGCTTTGGCTGTGTATAAGCTTTGTCTGCTTTTTGGTCAAGAATCTAGCTAAGGTACACTATGCTGATGCTAACGCACTTGATGTTATCAAATGTTGACTGATGACTGGGAAAAGAATATTTTAAAGCCCTCGGCGTACAATTTATTACATCAACGTCTAAGTTATATATCTAAATCTTATCAAAGTCTTGTGAGGTAACCATCTTGCCCGCCCCAATTCTTTGCCCCTAATTGCTGTATTCTGCATTCTTTATTCTTTTATTGATAGCTCTAATTGTCATCTTTGCTGGCCAGGATAAATACTATAAAGTTAGTACAAAACTCAAAAATATAGGCCCAAAGTAATATTTATACGTCATTCTCAACTCTTGAGCAAAAATATCAACGTATCCAAAAGGAGTTAATGGCTGGGGTCATCGCTCTTGGCGGTGTTTTCCTTATTGGCACTTTGTGGTATCGAATAATAGAGGGCTGGTCATGGGAAGATGCTGCTTACATGACGGTCATCACTTTAGCTACCGTAGGATACGGAGAAACACACCCACTCGGAAGCCGAGGACGCTTGTTTACAATTGCCCTGATTTTGTTGGGTGTAGTCAATATTGGTTACATTGTCAACAGACTTACAGAAGCGATCGTTCAAGGCTACTTCCAACAAGGAATTCGACTACAACAACAGAGGCGGTTAATGGAATCCCTGTCAGAACACTACATTATCTGTGGCTTTAGTCGGACTGGTCGTCAAATTGCTAAGGAATTTCGAGCAGAAGGCGTACCTTTTGTAGTTATTGATTCGGAGTTGGAATCTGTGCAAAGGGCGCAGTCTGAGGGTTATACAGTATACCAAGGCGATGCCACGCTTGATGATACGCTTTTGAAGGTGGGTATTGAAAGAGCGATTTGTCTGGTGGCGGCATTACCTTCTGATGCCGAAAATTTATATACAGTATTATCAGCAAAAACACTCAATCCAGATATTCGGGCGATCGCTCGCGCCAGTACAGAAGAAGCGCTACAAAAGTTACAGCGTGGTGGTGCAGATGAAGTGATTTCACCGTATATCACTGGTGGAAAGCGGATGGCCGCGGCGGCTCTCAGGCCCCAGGTTTTGGACTTTGTAGACGGGATTTTGACAGGTGCAGATCGGCAGTTGTATATGGAAGAATTTTTACTCGACCCGGCTTTTTGTCCTTTTGTCGGTCAAACTCTACAAAAAGCGAGATTGCGATCGCAAACTGGTGCATTAGTTTTGGCAATTCGCCGCCTTGATGGTACTTTAATTGGCGGCCCCACCGGCGATACAGTGTTAATGCCAGGAGACCGACTAATTGGTATGGGTACAGCTGAGCAGTTGCGTAACCTCAACCAAATTCTCGGGCCCATTGGTTCGCAGCAATTGCGTAAACCTAAGAAGAATAACTGAAAAGTCATTGGGCATTGTGAGTGCTGACTGTTGACTGAGGAGTTAAGAGTTATTCTCCCGACCTCCCCACTCCTAAAACCTGGGCGTTCGCTTTTTGATTTCAACTTGAGTAACCCTGAATTTCGTTAGAATTCCCAATCATTAATCAAATCCTACATCAGATTAAACTTGGTATAATTACGGAGAAAAAGCTTATATTTTTCCAGTTCGCGGTTAAGGAATTTTTCTGTAGTGAGGTTGGATTCAACCTGTATTTAGTTGTATTGTATCCGCTTAATTACTTAGGAAACCCAGAAAACCCTAAAGAGCCAAAGCTATGCTTTGTCTTCCCTCACTTGTGAGGCTAAGGTGTACACACAAGTTTTCTATGGTTGACCCACAGGCTTTTGATCCCCCCAACTCCCCTTTTCAAGACGGGGCAAAAACTCTCAAAGTCCTCCTTTTTCAGAAGGATAATGACGAATCGACAATGATTTTGGTTTTGTACACAGATATGTGTAAACCGTAGACTTGGGAGAAAGAGTAGGGAATCTGGTGCAATGACTGTGGAAATTACAACTAATGAACCGGACTTGATATTAGTCATCAATAAAGCACAAAAACTATGATGAACTTCGATTTACAGAGGTTTTATGATGCTTGCGATCCCAGTAGAACATTAGTCTTAGCTAATTCAGAAGACAAACTGTACTACATTGACTTTGCTGCTGTGCGGGGTGGCAAAATTATCGATGCTCTAAAGCGAACCATCACCCGATTATCCCCGAATAAACCCACTTGCCAGTTATTTACCGGACATATAGGGTGTGGTAAATCTACTGAGTTGTCGTGGTTAAAAAGCGAGTTGCAAACTGAGGGATTTCATGTAGTCTACTTCGAGTCCACTAAAGATTTAGATGAAACAGACGTAGATATTACAGATATCATGTTGGCGATCGCCCGTCGGGTAGGCGAAAGTCTAGAGCAGGTTAACGTCACTCTGCAACCCCAAGGTTTTAAATCTTTCCTGAGTGGAGTATGGGAGTTTTTGCAGACACCAGTAGTAGTATCGGCTGAAACTGAGGTACTGGGAGCTAAAATTAAGGGCAGTACTGAGGGTCAATTAGAATTTTCTCTTCCCGCAGGTATTGGCAAGATTACAGCGAAAACGAAAGATAGTCCCAAACTGCGTTCTAAATTAAGGCAGTATTTGGAACCGCAAACCAATAGAATTTTGCAGTTTATTAACGAAGAGATTATTAAAGTTGCCACTGAGCAACTAAAGCAACGCGGTCAAAAAGGACTGGTGGTGATTGTTGATAATCTAGATCGAATAGACAATCGACCCACTTCATCAGGGCGATCGCTACCAGAATATATTTTTATTGAGCGGGGGGAACAGTTACGCAAACTCAATTGCCATTTGGTTTATACTCTGCCCTTATCGTTGATTTTTTCTAATGAGTGCGAAGCGCTGAAAAACCGCTTAGGTGGTGGAGTCGATCCGAAAGTTTTACCGATGATCCCCGTGCAACTCAGAGATGGAACTGAGTATTTACAAGGAATGCAGCTATTACAGCAGATGGTTCTGGCCAGGGCTTTTCCAGATATTCCGGCACAGGAGAGATTAGGGTTAATCACAACAATTTTTGATTCACCTGAAACTTTAGAGCGGTTGTGCAGCGTTAGTGGTGGTCATGTACGAAACTTGCTAGGAATGCTGTTTCGTTGTCTCCAGGAAGTAGATCCGCCGATTTCTCGAAATATCGTAGAATCTGTAATTCGGGATGCCCGCGATCGCCTGATACTTTCCGTGGATGATGAAGAATGGGATTTGCTGTTTCAGGTAGTACAAGAACAGAGAGTCAAGGGAGACAAAGAATACCAAACGCTGTTGCGTAGCTTGTTCGTCTTTGAATATCAGGATAGTCAAGGGCGCTGGTTCGCTCTCAATCCGCTGTTGACAGAGACGGCGAAATTTAAGTTATGGCAACAACTAAGGAAATAAAATTATGGCTGAATCAGACGGACGAGAAAATATTTTGCCAGATAATGAGCGATCGCTGCTGACTTTGGCACGCACGGTCAAACTCACTCAAAGACGATTTTCCTTGATTTTGGTGCGATGCAATTACACTAGTTTGCGAGACCAGATACTTCAGCGGTTACGCCAGCAATGCAGTGTTGAATTTGCCGAATTAGTCCTACCGTCATCTACTACAAAACTTTATAGCAGCATCCTCAACCAAGTAGAAAATCAGCCCCCAGCCGCTTTGATGATTTTAGGTTTAGAGTCAGTTCAAGCGCTTGACGATTTACTGGTTGCTGCTAATAAGGCACGAGATAAATTCAAGAGCGATTTTGCTTTCCCGATAATATTGTGGGTCACAGATAGGGTACTGCATAAATTGGGGCGGTTGGCACCAGATTTCAATAGCTGGGCTAGTCCACCGATTCAATTTAGCATTGCATCCGATGATATGGTGAAATCCTTGCGCCAAAAAGCAGAGCAAGCTTTTAGCGGTGATGCGGACTTTAGTTTAGATGGTTATGACCTCAAAGCCTTGCAGGAGGATTTAACTAGCGATCGCCAAGAATCAGATCCAGAACTCCAAGCTAGTTTGGCATTTATGTTGGGCTTGCTGGACTATAGAAATAATCGGCTAGATTTAGCGATCGCGCATTATCAGCAAAGCTTGACTTATTGGCAGCAAAATAACAATTTAGAGCGGCAAGGAATTTTACTGCTGAATATCGCCTTAGCTTATTACAGCAAAGCCGAACAACAACCAATAGAAAATCAAACTTATTGGGAAGAAACGAGAAGTTATTTTCAGCAAAGCCTAGACATTTTTGAACAGGCTCAACATCCCGAATTAGTTGCTAAACATATTAGCCAACTTGGCGAAGTTTTGCGACGTTTAAAAGCTTGGCAAGAACTACATCAACTAGCTCACAAAGCACTGAAACTACATCAAAACTATGACATCCCCAACCAAATTCCTCAGGATTATGGCTTTTTAGCGGAAGTTGCTCTAGAACAGTCGCGTTGGAATGATGCCCATGAACTGGTTCAAAATGCTCTAGAAACATTAGAAAAAATCCCTAACTTTTTACCACAAGAACAGGGAAAGTATCACTTGCTTTTAGCAAAAAGCCTGCGAAAATTGGGTCAAATTAATGAAGCTGTCAATACCTTAGAAAAGGCTAAAAATGAAAGTCAGCCTCAATATAATCCCCTGCTTTATATTCAGATATTGGAAGAGTTGCACGATCTTAAATTCGAGCAAAAATACTACCAACAAGCCTTTCAGCTGAAGCAAAAACAGCGTGAGATAGAGAGCCAATATGGGTTTCGAGCTTTTATTGGCGCGGGACGTTTGCAGCCTCGACGACAGACAATCAACCGAGCTAACTCACCCAATCAAGCATCAAAAGACATATTTGGGGAAGTTGTAGCTGCTTTTGGACGACAGCAGGATATTAAAAGCCTGCTTTATCGCATTGGCAGAACAGATTGTAAACTCACCGTAATTTACGGACAATCAGGAGTGGGTAAAAGTTCAATTGTGCAGGCTGGATTATTGCCAGTTCTGCAACTTACCTCATTTGATGGGCTGGAAACTCTACCAATTTTAGTGCAAGTTTATACTGCTTGGGAAAAGGAATGTGGCAGGCTTTTGGCAGAAAAACTGGAAGAAGTGAGAGGCGTTCGGTTGTCTGCATCAGTCGAAACATCAGCAGCAATTATTGAACAGTTGCAGCAAAATGAAAATCGCAATCTGGTAACAGTGCTAATTTTCGATCAGTTTGAAGAGTTTTTCTTTACTTATAAAGATCAAGCTAGCAGACGACCTTTTTATGATTTTTTGCGCGATTGTCTCAATATTTCTTATGTAAAAGTTATCTTGTCGCTCAGGCAAGATTATCTGCATTACTTATTAGAGTGGAGTCGCACTACAGAGCTACCAATCATTGACAACGACATTTTAGATAAAAATATCCTCTACTACTTAGGAAATTTTTCACCATCAGTTGCTAAATCCGTCATTCAAAGCTTCACTAAAAACTCCCAGTTTTCTCTAGCACCTGATTTGATAGATGCGCTGGTAGAGGATTTAGCAAGTGAGTTGCGAGAAGTGCGTCCTATTGAATTGCAGGTGATAGGGGCACAACTACAAACAGAAAAAATTACAACGCTCGAACACTATAGGAAACACTGGTTAAAGGAGAAGCTAGTAGAGCGATTTTTAGAAGAAGTAGTTAAAGACTGTGGCTTAGAAAATGAACGTGCTGCTCAGTTAGTTTTGTACTTGCTGACCAATGAAAATAATACTCGCCCTCTGAAGACTCGCGCTGAATTAGTAAAAGATTTAGCAACAGAAGCGCAAAATTTAGACTTAGTGCTTGAGATTCTGGTAGGTTCGGGGTTAGTATTCCGTGTGCTAGAAACTCCGGCTGACCGATATCAATTGGTGCATGATTATTTAGTACCATTTATCCGCCAACAACGCAGCGCAGAATTACTGGCGAAACTCAAAGAAGCAGAAGAACAGCAACAGCGTACTCAAGAAGAACTAAATAGGGTTCTGCAAAAGCAATTACGAGATGCACGGAGAACTGGAATTGGACTAGCGGGATTAGCGGCCGTAGCTAGCGGGTTTGCGATCGTCTCTTTATTAGCAATTAATAGCGTTAATTCACAACTCAATACTTTGATTGCAACTTTGAGTGCACTTTCAGACGGGCATTTAGCTTCTAATCAAGATATGGACGCTTTGATAGAAGGGATAAGAGCAGGTAAACAAATAAAGTGGGGAAAAATAGGCATTCGATACACAACTAAGATGCGAGTAGCTGCAACTTTACAGTCAGCAGTGAACGGAATTAGAGAGCATAACACCCTAGAGGGGCATAGTGATAGTGTTACTACTGTTAGTTTCAGTCCTAATGGCAAGTTCATTGCCTCTGGTAGTGCGGATAAAACGATTAAATTATGGAACATTCAAGATCAAGAATCCAAAACTTTTGAGGGGCATAAAAAGAGTGTGACTGCTGTTAGTTTCAGCCCTGATGGCAAGTTGATTGCCTCTGGTAGTGAGGATAAAACGATTAAACTATGGAACATTCAAGATCGAGAATCCAAAACTTTTGAGGGGCATAGTGAGAGCGTTACTACTGTTAGTTTCAGCCCTAATGGCAAGCTTATTGCCTCTGGTAGCGAAGACAAAACTGTAAGACTCTGGAATCTTCAGGGGAAATTAATTGAAACTCTTAAAAATTACAAGGGTAGTATTATTCATGTAGGTTTTAGTCCGGATGGAAAGAATATTGTTTCTATAAATAAAAATGAACAAAACCAAAAAAGTATCACTATCTGGAATATGGATACTAAAAAATTAAAAATATTAAATCCAAATGATAACTCTTCCCAAGATAAGATATATGGTGTGGTGTTCCGTAATCATGGTCAGGAGATTAATACCATCGGTTTGGGTGCTTTGAAGCTTCGACTCAACGACAGTATTTTGAAAAAGACTACATTACCTCTTTTATATTCAAATAATATATATACTTATACTAAAAACTTTTTTAATCCTAATAGCGAAATTTGGGCTGCTTTTGATAATGGCAGTACTGGTATCTTATTATATTCTATGAATCCTCTAGTTGATAGTTACAGTGAAGTTGAATCACTTAATGGGCACAAGGAAGATGTTACAAGCTTGAGCTTTAGCCCAGTTAGCAAGATGCTGGCCTCAGGGAGTAAAGATAACACAATAAAACTATGGAATATTGAACGTAGAAATTTCAAAACTTCTGATGAGAGTCAGGTGAAAAAAGTCAATTTCAGTCTCGATGGTCAGATAATTACTTCTACCAGTGACAACAACGAAGTACAACTCTGGAGCCGTAATGGCACTTTACTTACAACTCTTCCAGGACGTAATTCGGAAATTAGTTTCAGCAAAAATAGTCAGACAATAGCATCTGCTAGTGTGGACAACACTGTACAACTTTGGCGGCGCGATGGCACTTTACTCACAACTCTCCAGGGAGAAGCTATAGATGGAAGTTTCAGCCCTGATGAGCAAACTGTCGCCCTGGTAAAAGATGATTATAGCGTGGAACTATCAACGAATAATGGTAAGCGCGTCTCTACTCTCAAAGGACATAAAAGTAAGATTTACAAAATTAGTTTTAGCCGTGATGGCCAGACCATTCTTACAGCTAGTAAAGATAAAACAATCAAACTCTGGAAACGAGATGGCACATTACTAACAACGCTTGAGGGCTATGGTGCTTCGATCAAAAATATGAGTTTAAGTCCTAATGGCGAAAGGCTTGTTATTTTGGGTTATGATAATACTGTTAAATTCTTACGCAGGGATGGCAAATTAATTAAAACTATCCCAGGACAGGGTAATCAGTTAATGGAAATTCAGTTTAGCCCTGACGGAGAAATACTGGTAATTCGGAATCAGGAAGCTGATACAAACAAAGTCCAAATTTGGAAAGTGGATGGCACTTTTATCAGAAGCCTTTCGGGAGAAAAAAATGATAATGTCTATAATACCCTTTTCAGTTCTGATAGTCAGAAAATAGGTGTTGAATATACAAATAATATACAAATCTGGAGGCGCGATATAAACTCAGTTTCGACAATTGAGACATCAGATAGTCTTTATAATGTAGGGGATAAAAATATAGTTACTAAAGATAATAATAATATAAATATTTGGCAGGCTAATGGTCAATTTATTCGTATTATTCCGATTAAAAGAGAAGGAGCAACCGATGAACTCAGTGTCAGCCCAGACGGTCAAACTATAATAATCAAACCCAGCGAAAAAATTATAGAACTCTGGCGGATTGATGGCACTTTTATCAAAAGCATATCTATTGAGGGAACTGAGTATAATAATTTATCCCTAAGTTTCAGCTCAGATGGTAAGCCAGTTGCTATTGCTACAGGTGAAAACAAAGTAAAAATCTGGCAGATTAATGGTAACAAAGTTACAGAGGTATCAACTATACAAAAACATAAAGGTAGTAATAAAATCAAGGATACAAAATTTATCTCTAACAATGAAATAGTAGCTATTATTGGAGAGAATGAAACTGTAAAACTCTGGCAGATTCAACAAAACAAGGCTGGTATGGAAGTAAAGCTTTTACAGTCTTTTCAAGAGCATACTGATGCAATTACGAGTGTGAGTATCAGCCCTACATCTGATATAGTTGCTTCAGCAAGTAAAGATAAAACTGTTAAACTTTGGCGTCATAATGGAACTTTAATTAAGACCCTTACTTCAGAAAGCGATAGTGTTAATAGCGTTACTTTTAGTCCTAATGGTGAGACGATCGCTTCAGCCAGTGATAAAACTATTAAACTTTGGCGAAGTAATGGTGATTTGATTAAAACGTTTCAGGGAAAAGATGATAAAAGACATAATAATAAAATTAACCGCGTAATTTTCAGCCCTGATGGTAAGATGATCGCCTCAGCTAGTGATGATAAAAATGTTATTATCTGGAAGCTTGATGGAACTCCAATTATAAGACTTAAGGAAAGCTACCGTGTTACTGGCATCAGTTTCAGCTTTGATGGTAAAATGATTGCCTCAGCCACTTCTAGTACAATCAAGCTTTGGAATGTTGAAGACGGTGAATTACTCAGTACTTACCAACGATTGGGCAAAGAAGATGTAAGTTTTAGTCCTAAGGAGATGACCATCGCTGCTGCTGGTAATAACTCAGTTGCTGTATGGAATTTTGATTTAGATGAGCTCCTAAAGCGCGGTTGCAATTGGGCCCGAGATTATCTGAAGAATAACCCAAGTGTAAACAAGAGCGATCGCCAACTCTGCGATGATATTCTGAATCGTAAGTAGAGGTATATTTTACAGATTTTCTAACCACTCCAAAATACTAGCTTTACTTTCTACCAAGCCCTTATAAATTAGTGATTCGGGTGTCATAGACTGAATCGCATCATGAAGCTTAGACCGTAACACTGAATCTTTTTTAACTACAGCACAATCTCTAAAGTAAGTACGAATAGTAAACAGTGCTGCTTCGCATTCCGGTATTCCCCAAATTACCTGTCGCTCAATTCGCAGATAAAGCCTGGGATCTTTCAAATCAAAGTTTCTACCTTGCCATTGGCTAACTGACACGCCAGACGGTGGTTGGGGATGATGGTTGAGGCGGGTATCGGTACTCAAACCCCAAGCAAAGCGCACCATCGGCTTCTGGGTAATCATTGTATTAGCGATCGCCTTCCCTTGCCGATTTATTTTTTCCATACCAGCCACCGGCGCATGGATTTTGGCAAAATCCCAACCAATTTTCTCCTCGGCTGACCAGTGGTTGGGATAACACAGATGAACTGCACTCAAGAAGTTGCTACCATCAGCAGAACGACAAATAATTGCTAGGTCTTCCTGTACCTGTGCTGCTAAAGCATCAAGAGTAGAAGTGTAAGTTGGAACAACTCGGCTACCTTCTACTTGTTGTAACTGTAGCTGTGCATCTAAATAAAGTGTTTCTTTGGTGAGTTGGCTATGAAATTTCAGGGTGTTATCTATTGACTTTTGGCAATAAAAATGATTTGGATATTCTTGGATGAGGCGATTAATTATTAAACGAGCGATCGCACTCGCCACAGTCTTAGAATAATTGCAAGTTTGGTAGTACTTGCTCAACCTTTCCTCACGAGCTAAAAGCTTAGCTTGACGATAGTCAGTAAAATTATCATCAATTTGAAATACCTGTCCATCAACCTGAGTGTTACCCAAACAGCAGCCAAAAGGCATCATCCCTGGCTTAACTTCGTAGCGTCCACTCATCAGTGGAAAGTAGCAAGCGGCATTCTCAGAAGCTTCCACTGTTCTAACTTCTTGGAACAAGTTGTCTACAGACACAGATTCCATGATGGTTGTTTTTATTTTCTCATTTCCAATATAGAGGAGATGGGGAGATGGGGGGACGCGGGGACGCGGAGAACGACCAATGACAAATGACTAATGACAAATGACTAATAATCAATTTCTTTCCAACCATGCACTGCTGCTATAGCTTTAGTAGCCCATTCGATTATAATTGGCGGAGCTTCTGAAATTATAATGCCAGGATAAACTGCTGCACCCCATTCGGGATGAATTAACACGCGGCATTGATTTTTAATTACTGGATAGTTGAGTAAAGCTCGAACAGCTGCTGTATCGTCGTGGGGAATTGCTCCGGGATGGGATAATAAAGGATAACCTGTACGGGGGTCAATGAGGTCGGTTAAGTAACCGCGATCGCGCAGATTAAA
Organism: Nostoc sp. DSM 114161; assembly: GCF_052692665.1. Classification (NCBI taxonomy): domain Bacteria; kingdom Bacillati; phylum Cyanobacteriota; class Cyanophyceae; order Nostocales; family Nostocaceae; genus Nostoc; species Nostoc sp. DSM 114161. The sequence goes on along the minus strand of NZ_CP195141.1, from coordinate 8,119,286 downwards.
TGCTAAATCGCAGCCAAATCTCATAAACTTTTCTCGCAAGCGTTCTTTCTCTGCCTCTATTTCGGCGGTCTTTTCCACTAGTTGATAACGCGATTGCTGTAATACAATCGCTACTCTCAAAAATGGCTGCTGTTTCCAATCTGGTAATATCCGTTCGCAGTTGGCACAGATATATTGACTGGGGGGATGAATTGAAATTTGAACCGCTTGTCCCGTTTCGCCAACTAAATTAATGGGATAGCCTTGCTCCGAAGTGTAAACCCTGAGATAGTTCACCAAATTGATTCGGTTGAAAGCAAGTTTTTTAATTTAATCTCCGGTATAGATGATAGCTCTTAATAGTTGCAAAAAACCATCAAATTTCTATAATAGATTACTTTTTTAGGAAGTAGTTGTTAATAATTTGATAATTTTAATCTTATTTTTATGCTTTATTAACCTGTTTAATGTGATTTGCTCGGTTGGCTCTTGAAAAAGGAGCGATCGAAATTTCAAAATATACAGGTGTAGGTTGGGTTGAACGGAGTGAAACCCAACATCTATCGGAATGTTGGGTTTCGTTCCTCAACCCAACCTACAATTTTTGTTGCAACAATTTAGTCGTGTCACGCTAGTAGTACATTTAACTTGCACATATATTTTCATGTTAGCTGTTGACGGTTGACACTTAACCGTCAGCGGTTAACGAACCTGATGAGTTGTGAGTGTCGTTGAAGTTAGAGAAAGAATGCAGTTCTGGCTACTTTCCACTACCTCAACGACGACTACTTAATTGAGTTTTAGAGAATTGACTGGAACTTCATCCCAAGAATCGACTGTGCGTAATCGCGCTACCCAACCTGCTGATTTTTGCGTCTGGGTCAAATTATTCTCAAAGGAATGATGACAATCTTTGGCTTGAGATTCATTACAACAAGCAATACAAGCATGAATCATGCCAGACGGATCTATTTGCTCATTTACCCAAATAGTCATAAAGTCTTCCCTCAAAAACTTTAGTCAAAAAAGATATCCATCATTTTAAAATACTAAATGTTTTCCGAGTTTTAATGTATATATGTTGTTACTAAAAAAACTATTAATTTTGGACTAGTTTATGGCGGGAAATTTTGGTCGGCGTGAATTTATTTATATTTCGGCGGTTTTTGCTAGCAGCCTAGTGCTGAAAGCGTGTAGTAGCAACAACCAAACTACAACACAAAGTAATGCAGATGGTGGGGAAGCATTTAAAATGGCGATCGCTCTACCTGGAGTCATCACCGATAAAGCCTGGAATCAATCTGGTTACGAAGGTGTAAATCTGGCGAAACAAAAGCTGGGTGGAGACATTGCCTATGTCGAACAAGTAGCCCAAGCAGATCAAACAGAAACTTTAACAGATTTTGCTCGTAAAGGCTACAGTATAGTATTTGCCCACGGCGGGCAATTTGATGCAGCGGTGGAACAAGTTGCTCCACAGTTTCCCAATACATTTTTTGTAGCTGTTAACGGCTCTATTAAAGGTGATAACATTGCCGCTTTACGAATAGATCACCTCCAAGGTAGTTATTTGTGTGGCATTATTGGTGCTTCTTTAACTAAATCTAACAAATTAGCTTATATTGCCGGACAAGAATTTGAAGCCACTCAACAAGAATTGCGGGGATTTGAATTAGGAGCAAAATCGGTAAAACCAAATATTCAGATTAGTTCTACTTTTACCGGAGATTGGAATGATGTTGCTAAGGGAAAGGAAGCGACTTTGGCTTTGATTTCCGCAGGAGCAGACGTAATTTATCAATGGTTAGATAATGCCTCAGCCGCAGTGTTGCAAACTGCTAGCGACAAGGGAGTGTATGCCTTTGGTAATACTCAAGATCAGTTAGATGTCGCCCCAAAAGCAGTTTTAACTAGTGCCGTCAAAAGATTAGATATAGCGATCGCCTACCTTGCAGAACTCGCAAAACAAAAACAACTTAAAGGACAAATATATACAATTGGTCTAGAAAGACCAGATATTTTATTTTTAGGAAAATTTGGTGCAGCAGTACCGGAAGCAGTCAAACAAAAAGCATTGCAGGTAAAGCAAGAAATTGTAGATAAAAAAATTACCTTTGAAAACTGCAAAGAAGGTGGTAAGGATACGCGTTGCGTAAAAACTTGATATGATGACTTAAATTTGTCCCTTATTTTAATATAAACCTAATCAGTGATGCCATAGGCGATCGCCAAAGTCGCAAATGTAGTGTCCCAAGTCGTAAATATAGTATCCAAAATCGCAAATGTAGTGTCCGAAGTCGCAAATGTAGTGTCCGAAGTCGCAAATGTAGTGTCCGAAGTCGCAAATGTAGTGCCCAAAGTCGTAAATGTAGTGCCCAAAGTCGTAAATGTAGTGCCCAAAGTCGCAAATGTAGTGTCCGAAGTCGTAAATGTAGTGCCCAAAGTCGTAAATGTAGTGTCCGAAGTCGCAAATGTAGTTTATATTACAATACAGTTCAGATAAAACCAAAACACTTGTAGAGACGGCGATTTATCGCGTCTCGAAAACCCATAATTTGTATAATTAATCCTTAACTGAACCGTATTGGTTTATATTAGACCTCTTAAATCGCAACTAAGAACCCCAACCTCCCCTTAGGAAGAGGAGGCGTTGGGGGTGGGGTGTTAGGGACTTTTCCAAGAGGTCTATTAATTTAAAAAATTGCTGCCAATGACATATTTAAATTTAGATAAAATTACTAAATCCTTTGGTTCATTTATAGCAAACGATAATATAAGTTTAAGTATTGAAGCTGGAAAAATCCATGCAATCTTAGGGGAAAATGGAGCAGGTAAGACTACTTTAATGAATATTATTAGTGGTCTTTATCAACCTGATACTGGTCAAATTTATTTGCAGGAACAACCAGTAAAAATTACTTCGCCTCATGAGGCTATTAAACTTGGTATCGGCATGATTTACCAACACTTCATGCTGATACCACAGTTAACTGTTACAGAAAATATTATCTTGGGAATAAATAACACTTGGCGTCTCAATCTGCGTCAAAAGCAACAAGAAATTGCTGCTTTATCCCAAAGTTATGGATTAGCAATCGATCCTGCTGCTAAGGTGGAAAATTTATCGGTAGGAACACAACAACGCGTAGAAATTCTCAAAGTTCTTTACCGTCAGGCAAAATTATTGATTCTCGATGAACCAACAGCAGTTTTAACGCCGCCGGAAGTAACATTATTAATGACTATCTTGCGTCAACTTGCATCTGCTGGGAAGACAATTATTTTTATTAGCCATAAATTAGAAGAAGTGATAAATCTGTGCGATACAGTCACAGTATTGCGACGAGGCAAGGTAGTAGCAACTACAAAAGCTCAAGCAGTAACACCTCAAGAATTAGCAGAATTGATGGTAGGACGAGAAGTTGTTTTGCAACTCAATAAATCTCCAGTTTCACCAGGAAATATTGTATTGTCGGTGCAGAATTTAGACGTTGAAGATGAACGAGGTTTAACTGCTGTACGTGATATTTCATTTCAACTCCGGGCAGGAGAAATTTTAGGAATTGCTGGTGTAGATGGTAACGGACAGCGAGAATTAGCAGATGCTATTGCTCTTTTACGAAGTGCAAAACAGGGAAAAATAGAATTTTTTTCAAGAGAAGTAAACATCGGATATATCCCAGAAGATAGGCAAAAAACAGGTTTAGTATTGCAATTTACTATTGCTCAAAATTTGATTTTGAAAGCTTTTAAAAAGTTGCCATTTTGTCGTTACTTTTTATTACAAAAAACAGCGATCGCCAATTATGCCAAATCTACCATGCAAGAATTTGATATCCGCGCCACAGCCGAAGATGTGCAAGTAAGTCAGCTATCGGGAGGAAATCAACAAAAAATAGTCTTGGCGCGAGAACTCGCACAAAAACCAGATTTAATTATCGCCATGCAACCGACGCGGGGCTTAGATGTGGGGGCGACACAAGCAGTACATTCTCGATTATTGCAAGAGTGCGATCGCGGTGCAGCAATTTTGTATATTTCTACCGAGTTAGAAGAAGTCATGGCCATGAGCGATCGCATTGCCGTAATCTACAGAGGTGAGTTTGTCGCCGTTTTGGATGCACAAACAGCAACAGTGGAAGAGATTGGTCTATTGATGGCTGGAGGGAGTGGGGGGTAAGGAAATGGGGAGGTGGGAGACAAGGGAGATGGCAACGCCAAAGGGGAAAGCAAAGATCCCTCATTTAGCCTTTTCTGTTTTCCCTTTTCCCTACCCTAAGGGGTTTGCCGAATCCTCACTACCTCTCCCCGACGACACATTTTTTGTTCGCACTGTTGACATGTTTGATGAACCCACGTTATAAAACCTTAAGAAAATTAAATCAGTCTGCCTAATCCACTTTTATTACCTAAAAACTTTTGTAACGGGTAAACCGGAGCGGAGGAACCAATTCTGGGGCGTATCTAGGAGAAAGTGAGAAGTTAAGAGTCAAGAGTTAAAAGTTAATAAGTAAATAACTCATAACTCATAACTCATAACCCATAACTTTTTCAAGAAGGACATCTCTCAGTCCTAGCCCGTCAGCTAACTTCGTCGGCATTGAGAGGAGACTGAACGAGCAGCATTCTTCCAAGTAATGCCTTGTTCTCGTCAGTGTCCTTTGGCTGGTAACTTTGCGCTTCGTTGTACCTGCCCTCGGCCTTGAGGAGAGGATAATATTACCTTGATTTCTGGCGTTTGAGGCAGGGTTATTTGCCCTGAGGTAAAGTTCAACCATGTTCCAGAATAAGAAACATCGCATTGCCCTAATTTCTGTTGATGGAGACCCAGCTGTTGAAATTGGTCAAGAAGAAGCTGGAGGTCAAAATGTATATGTGCGTCAAGTTGGTTATGCATTAGCAAAGCTTGGTTGGCAAGTGGATATGTTCGCTCGTCGTAGCAGTCCCGAACAAGCTGCGATCGTTCAACATAGCCCAAACTGTCGTACTATTCGCTTAAAAGCCGGCCCAGCAGAGTTTATTGGGCGAGATAACTTATTCGATTATCTACCAGAATTCATCAGAGAATTCCAACGATTCCAGCAGCAGCAAGGGTTCTATTATCCCGTAATTCATACTAACTACTGGTTGTCTTCTTGGGTTGGTATGGAATTGAAAAAACAGCAACCTCTGATTCAGTTACACACTTACCACTCTTTAGGAGCGGTCAAATACAGAAGTATTGGTGATGTTCCTGTAATTGCTGCTCAGCGATTAGCTGTAGAAAAAGCCTGCTTGGAAACTGTAGACTGTGTGGTTGCAACTAGTCCGCAAGAGCAGAAGCACATGCGGGTACTCGTTTCCAACAAAGGAAACATTGAAATGATTCCTTGCGGCACCGATATCGACAAATTTGGAGAAATTCCTCGGTCTGTGGCGCGGGAAAAGTTGGGAATTGCACCAGACGCTAAAATAGTTCTCTACGTTGGACGGTTCGATCGCCGTAAAGGAATAGAAACCTTAGTCAGAGCCGTTGCTAAGTCTAGTTTTAGAAATGAGGATAACTTCCAGCTAGTGATTGGTGGTGGTAGTCGTCCAGGTCAGAGCGATGGCATCGAACGCGATCGCATTGCCGGCATTGTTACAGAACTCGGATTACAAAATTGTACAACCTTTCCCGGCCGCCTAGATGATACTACACTTCCTTTCTACTATGCTGCTGCTGATGTCTGCGTAGTGCCCAGCCACTATGAACCTTTTGGTTTAGTTGCCATTGAGGCAATGGCGAGTAAAACTCCGGTGGTAGCTAGTAATGTTGGTGGATTGCAATTTACTGTTGTACCAGAAGTCACAGGGTTACTTGCACCAGTAAAAGACGAAGTAGCTTTTGCTGCTGCCATAGACCGCATTATTACTAACCCAACTTGGCGAGACCAATTAGGTGAAGCGGCTCGGCAACGCACAGAAATTGCCTTTAGTTGGTACAGTGTGGCATTCCGACTAACTCAGCTCTACACTCGTCTACTAGTTCAAACCACATCTGATACCCGAACCCAGATTGCAGCTTAACAAAAGCAGAATTTAAAAGTCACAATTCAGGCGTACTTCACTTTGCTTGAAATCAGCTGTAACTGGTAATTTATCAACTACTCAACTTAGTTAATTAGGAACTTAAAACCATGTTAAACATTGGAGATTATGCTTTGCATCAAAAAACAGGGCAAGTCGGTCAAGTTTTAGGTTACGGACATCAGTTAATGGATGGAGTCTACATAACCACCCTGAAAGTTAAAATGACTAAGCGTCAAGAAACTAACCATCAAAGTACATTTGTGGAAGATGCTTACTCTACTTGGACGTTGACACAAGGAATATAAATTAGGGGTTTCCAATAATTTCTTGTGGGGTGGGGTCTATCGCCATTGGTGTCAACTTAACGTGAAACCCTGATAGAAAGGTGATGAGCGAGTTCTACTCATTTACCATCAATATCCGCGTTACCCCACTCCGATTTTGTCTAAAGCCAAAATCGCCCCTCCCCTTGCCAAGGGGAGGGGTTGGGGGTGGGGTAAAACGATTGTGGGGCAACAGTTTAAGCTTAAGTTGACACCATTAACAGCTGTAAAGCCCCTACAATGATTTGATTTTCTTTCGGTGTATTCCATTCAATTGAAAACCGCTATATTTCTTGGATTTCTCTAAGGTGACTGATTTAACACCCACTTCAACCACTGCCCAAAGGAACTTATAGGATTCAATCTATGAACTCCAGGCGCACGGGCGGCGGCGAGTCCATCCACAGCGACTAATGCGGCGTATTGCAACCCTAAAAAACTATCAACAGCGGCATAAGGGCCACCAAGAGTAATCGCCCCTGCTGCATACATCTGTCCTCTGTCATTACGCATTTCTACTAATTCAAAATTGTTGGCAACAGTTAATCGCCCCAGGTGATTCAGTGGCAAGTTGTAATGTTTGACGAAATCTTCTAGCAGCGGACTGGCATTTACCTTGGCATCTAGTCCAGTAGCATCAACAATAAAGTCAGCTATCAACTTCTTTTCGCCAAAGCTTTGTTCTCGGATATGGGTAATAGTCCGGTTTTGGGGATCTCGTTCTACGTCCAACACTTCACCGAAGGTAATTTGATACCAGCCTTCGCTAATCCCTTGGGCAGTAATTCGCTGCCAATCGTGTCGGTCGGCGGTGGTGGTACCGCCCCAATCTGCTAATAGGCTTTTGCGTTCGTCGGGGCTGGCTTTTTCTAACATTGCTCGGAGTTCGCCGCCCCAACAAGCTTTAGGCCAGTTAAAGGGTTGAAATTCGTAATGATTTTTGACTAAACGCTGGGCATTTTGAAATTTGTTGCCTTGGGGTTTAGGCGATCGCATTAAATGTAAAACTGAAATATTTCGATTTCGCTTTCTGGCTTCATAAATCCGCTGCACAATTCGCGAAGCCACAATTCCCCTTCCCCGAATCAATACTGTACCGCCGTGTTGCTCTAATTGCTGATAAACACCATCGTGTGCTTCGTAAGCATTCACAACAGTTTTAAAGTCTTGATATTTTTCTCTATAAGCTTGTAAATCTGGGAGAAACTGAATTGCGGGATATCCAGTAGCTAAATGTAAATAACGACTAACTAAAAAAGCATAATTTCCTGGGGCGCGAGAATAGGCTACGCAATACCTACCATCATCGGTTTTGCGAATTGCCCGGACTCGCCCATAGCGATAAATTTGGTTCCAGCCAATGCGCTTGGCCTCCCTATCTATGGAATTAAAGACGTTACCGGAACGGGGTGTATAAGTTTCGGCAAATGTTGGTTCAGAAAACACCTGCCACAAATTTTTAAATGCTGATTTCATGTGTCCCTTGCCAAAGTCAGCCCAAGCTTCGCGCAAGGCATAACTGGGCCAGCCCCAAATATTATCAGGACAAGAATCGGAATTAGATCGCAGTCTTTCATGTAGAGGAATTTGGGAATTCATACACAGGCGCTTGTAACGAGCATAAGGTTCTGCCTCTAATCCCACAGCTACAATTTTGTCAGCACGCACACCACTAATTCGCAGCAAATCAGCCCAAACAAAGCTACCCAGCCCCGCCCCGATCGCCAGATAATCAGTTTCATCCACTGGTAGCCCAGTAGCATAAAGCGCTAGCAGGGGGACTTTTTGTGCTTGAAATGCTGGCGGCGGAAAATTAGTGCCTGCCGTAATTCCAGGCTGGGGTACGGGCAAACTAGGATCTGGGATATTTGTATTTGGGTTGAAGCGAATCGTTGAAGGCGGGGTAGTATCTGGTTCAGTGACATTAACAGCAAACTTGATTGTGATGACATAGGGGCCAATTTGCAAGGTATCGCCATTAGCCAGAACACAACGCTTTTGTTGTTTACCGTTGACAAAGATACCGTTAACGCTGCCTTGGTCGATCGCTACCAGATGATTTTCTTCCCAATCAATTACCGCATGGTAGCGAGAAACTTCATTACTATTGAGCAACATCCTCGAAACCCGCTGTCCTCCAAGCTCAGCAGGTAACCGAGCGAATTCCCGACCAAAGGCGATCGGTATATTCAACATTGGTTCTCGCCGTTCTCCCGTCGCCGGTTCTTCCCAACTTAATTGGATTTGTAAATGGTTAGTCATTGGTCATTGGTCATTAGTCATTAGTCATTTGTCATTCTCCGTGTTCCCGCGTCTCCCTCATCTCCCCATCTCCCCATCTCCCCATCTCCCCATTCCCTAACTCCCCGGCGCTACTAACACACTCACTGCCGCAGCCAAAGATGTTCCACACCAAGGACAGCCAATTTGCAAATTTTCTGGTGGGGAGACTTTGTGACATTTGGGACATTTTAAGGCATAAACTCCTGGCGGTGGTGTAGGGGGTGTCGGTGAATGGTGGTGATGGTGATGTCCGATATTGACTGGTGAATGGGGGTTGCTCGCTGGCGGTTGCGGTGGCATCAAAATTGTTGCGGGAATGTTGTCTGTGGAAACACTAGTAACTTTGAGTTGTATTTGTCCCAAAGAGATACTAGTACCTTCAGCTAAAGGCATTTCACCTTGAACTAGTTGGCGTCCATCAACTAGGGGCGGATTTTGCGATCGCAAGTTCCTCACATAAAAGCGCTGTTGCTGGGGATGAAAAAATATTTCTATATGTAAACCAGATACAGTAGGATTACTCAGAACAATATCGCACCGGAGAGGATCGCGACCGATGCGGACGGTGCCAGGATTTTTACTTGGCTGTTGTTCGTGAATGTTCTGAGTATTATCTCTACCTGCATCGTGCCACTGTAAAGTTAGTGCGTTCATTGTTCTAACTTCTAACTCGTATTTTAGCTACTTCAACTTCTTTCTGTGCGATTCCTAACATGAATAACCAAGCACTAGCAAGTATTTAGAAAAAACTTCAATAACCTTTATCTTGCCGATGCTAATTTATCAGCAATACGTGTAGTTTCTGGTAAGCGATATTTTGGCGTGCAGCGTAATACATAGTCAATTGCTGTTGCTAAACTGATTCGATGACCGCTAGAGACGTACAGGGGTTTTACTCCTGTGCGCGATCGCAAAACTGCTCCAATTATTTCACCTTTATGTATGAGCGATCGCCAGTTACCCCTAGTTTCTGGCAATTCTTCATGCTTACCTATCAACAATGATTTAGCTACACCAATTGTCGGTATATCCACTAATACACCCAAATGGCTAGCTATACCGAATCTGCGGGGATGGGCAATTCCTTGGCCGTCACACAAAATTAGATGTGGTGTTGTTTTAATTTTCTCCAATGCATCCAAGACGGCGGGAATTTCCCGGAATGAAAGGAAACCAGGAATATAAGGAAAGGTCGTAGGACGATGTGCTAGGCTCGTTTCAATTACTTCCAAGTCAGGAAAACTCAGTACTGCCACAGCTGCACGACTAATGGTGCCATCGGCTTCAAAACCCATATCGACTCCAGCGACGTACTGCACGGGTTCTTGCAGTTTATCGGATGTAATTACCTGATTTCGCAACTGTTCTTGAATAACTATGGCTTCCTCGACAGTTGAAGGCCAAGCATGATTTTGATAAATCTTCATATTTTAAATTGGAATTTCTTCTGAATTCTGAATTGGTGAATTCTGAATTCTGACTCCTTTTTTATATTAGACATTAAAGCTTTGCCTCGTTGATACATTGCATCATAATGTTACTTAAGTCTCTTAAAGGGGAATCCTAAGAATATAAGGTTATTTTCTTTGGATTTTCTCTTTTACTAGTTATGACGCTGCTAAATATTCTGGAACTTGCAAAACAAGGAGATGTAGAGGCGATCGCATCTTTAATGAACCGCCATCTCCTACCCAAAGGGATCGCTGCAAAAGTAGCCTTTAAGGATGTTTACTTAGAGGTAATCCTAGAATCTGCGGAAGTACCAGATCGGGAAACATGGGTTGCATTTCTACGTAGAGGATTAACTAATTTAGCGGCTGCATCTGTCCAAAAAGTCAAGATTTATGGACAGCATATAGATAAAGAGTTTCCAGCTTGGACTCAAGAATTTGATTTAGGTTTACCAGAAGCTGAAGAAAATCCTGAAGAGTCTTATAATAATCCTCAAATGCTAACTGTTGCTATTAATTTAAACGGTGATAGTGTCCGCGACTTAAAAAGCCAAGATTTTGAAAGTATTGCGAATAAAATTATAAATGATATTTTATCAAATTGTAATTACTTTTTAGTTAACAAGGTAATTATCAGTAATAATAACTGCGTTATCACTAAAGAACGTTAGCGTTGATTTTTTTACGTTATAGTTACTATGGTTGTCAAGAAACAATAGAATCACCTTAAATTTAATAAACTTAATAAAAATTAAACATAATATTTGAAAAATTTCTATGTTATATTTGCTTCTAAATGGGGAATCTTAAGATAGACGATTTTCCATCGGGGTTTCGCATTTATTAGTTATGACACAGCCTAATATTATAGAATCTACAAGGCAAAAACTAAAAAAAATTCACTGGCCTTTATGGTTTCCTTATCCTAGTTCTTGGCTAAAAGCATTAATTCTAGCTTTATTTTTAAGAGTGATTATATTTATAATTGATAGTACCTCAAAGGTAGGCTACCGGATCGCATATTTTGTAAACAGCTTAGAATTATTTGTGATGTTTACAATACTACTGATCCTTTCTCCAATTATAATAATTTCTTTTACTCATCACTGCTTACATTTGCTGCTTAGTCGGTTTATCCCAGAAATTCAAGCACCAGAAATAGGTAAAACCCAAGGATTTTTTCCAGGACTTATGAGTTGGTGGGAAGGATTATATGCTTGGCTTGTGATTGGCATTTCTACATTAATAGCAATTTTTTTCTGTACAATATTTCTGCCATCTGATAATATTACTTATACCCAATCCCTTGAATATTACAGAATTTTTCACAATAAAATAATAGTTACATTTGGATTTTTTTATATTTTTGCCGCGGCGCTAGTTTATCAAATTGAATATTTGGTAAGGCAGCGAATAATATGTGCATATTCTAGTAACAAAAAATCCGAGACAAATAAACATAAAACAGAGTTAAATATAGAGGAAAAAATCAATCGATTGCCCGTAGAGACGGATGTAAGCAAAATAAAAACATATATATCATCAAATCAAGAAAAAACTAAAAATACTAATATTAATAATAGAAGCAGTTTTCGTAATTTGAAAAAATACTTGATAATGGTTACTTTGATATGCTTAGTTTCTACGATAATATATATATCCTCAGAAGTACTAGAAATATTTACTCTACCTTTTAAAAATCAACCAGAAACACCATCAAAAACTGTATTAGTTACGCCCTCACTATTAACTTCTGAATCACCAAATGTCTTAGTTAAAACTGATTCATTCCGAGAGGCAGTCAATAAAGCAATTAAGGCAGCTAACTTGACTCAGTTAGCCAAATCTCCAGACGAATGGAAGGCAATTGTGAGTGAATGGCAAGAAGCGATCGCACTGCTCAAAAATGTCCCATCTTCTAGCCAAAATTATGCAATAGCCCAGCAAAAAATTATAGAATATCAGAGAAATCTGAACTACGCTCAGAAAAATACTGTTAGCAATAAGTAAAGCGATCGCTCCTCAAAGCTAAGTTAGAAAAAGCAGTGCGATCGCTATTTCAGTATCAAGACCAAAACATCAACCTGTATGATTCACAAAACTAATCCCAAGATAGATTTATTGTCTCAAATTAATTCTTGCTAGCTAACATCTTAAAATAAAAGTAATTTGTCTCCAAAGCCAACCATGACAGAAGGAAAGACGCGGCGTAATTTCCTAATCACTAGTGTTGCTGTTACTGGTGGTATTGTGGCCACTAATGCCTTACAGCAAAATACTACCAACACTGGTATACAACAAAATGCTATCAACACCGCTACACCGCCAGCGACGATGCCAGAACGATTACTGGGACGCACCCAAGTAAATCTCCCTATTTTCGGCTTGGGAGGAGCAGGACAAACCCCGCTATCCTGGGAAGGAAGAGAACGCGATGCTGCCGAAATTATTCAAAAAGCGCTAGAACTTGGTATTCGCTACTTTGATACTGCTGCAAGTTACGGGCCGAGTGAAGATTATCTAGGTAAAGTCCTACCACCCCATCGTTCAAAGCTGTTTCTAGCAAGCAAGACGGATAAAAGGGATCGGGATGGTGCATGGCGAGAATTAGAGCGATCGCTTAAACGTCTCAACACAGATTACCTCGATTTGTGGCAGTTACATCACGTCTCTTTTGCTGAAGAACTCGACACCATTTTTAGTCCATCTGGCGCAATTAAAGCTTTGGAAGAAGCCATAGAACAAAAACTCGTCCGCTTCGCAGGTATTACCGGACATCACGATCCTCAAATCATTGCCGAAGGGTTGCGTCGCTATCCTTTCCACACTACACTCATTCCTGTGAATGCCGCTGACAAACACCACCCACGTCCATTCATCCCGGTAGTCCTACCAGTTGCTCAAGAAAAAAATGTCGGCATAATTGCTATGAAAGTCCCGGCTTATGGTCGGCTATTTAAATCAGGCGGGTTGACAGGTATGGAACAAGCTTTGGGATATACAATGTCTCAGCCTGGAGTGCATTGTTGTGTAATTGCGGCGGAAACAGTTACACAACTAGAAAATAATGTCAAGATAGCGCGTGCTTTTATTCCTCTCAAGGAGCAAGAATTGGCTGCCATCGCACAGCAAACTGCTAGTATTTGGGAAGATAGTACGTTTTTCCGTGCTTGGACATAGTTGACTGATATTACTTTATTCACTAGTTGCAGCTTCTAGCCAAACTTCCACATTATCTACTAACAACTTTTTCAAACTGGACTTGTTGTGCTAATTTGATTGCAATAGCAGTTTTTTCGATCCCACCCATACCTAATATTTAGAGTTAAGATTTAAGCACTCACCAACTGAGTCAGGCGTTTCAATATACGTAGCACGTCGTACAATTCATTTCCAGGGTTACGCATCAAAAAACCCTTTGATAAAGCATAGCGGGGTCGATTTCCTTTCACTAATTTAACGAAAATAAACTCGCTTCCCGTCGCAATCATCCCAAAGCTGGGTCGGTCGTTATGCGGACTTCCTAATAGATAAGAAATAATTTGTGCTAGTCCTTGTTCGACTGAAAACGAAGCTCTTTTAGACTCAATAATCATTACCCAAAATTGCTCTTTCAAAACTAAGGTATCTATTCTTCCTTTGATGATTACATCTTCATCTGGCACAGCAATCTCTATAGATTCTTCTGATTTTATATAAAATGGAGCTAGATAAAAATCCCCAATAAAAAGTAGTGGATCTACAACTGCCATTCTAACTACATCTTCTAGTAAAGTTGGGTAATTTAGAATATTTAAATAACCCGTTTTCACCTTATCTAAAAGTTTTTTATCTAAATCATTTATTTCTGGTAAATCTTGTTGCCATTCACCAAAAAATGAACCATCCAAAACTAACTCAATACTAAAGGTATCGATTAAGTGGCGTAAGTCGATGACCTTTGCTTGAATTGTTTGCGTCATAAGTTTTGGGGGGTGGAATATATAGCAGTCCTAAATCATTTGTGAAAATTATATATCTCTTTCTTCTTTCTTATCTTTGCGTCCTTAGCGGTAGCCTGCGGCAAGCCGCTTCGCGTCTACGTTTCCCTATCCATATTTTTCACGACTCATTTAGGATTGCTATAATTAATCGGCTTTATCCTACTCACTAGTTGTTGCTTCTAACCAGATTTCTACATCATCTGCTAGCAACTTTTGTGCAGCTTCTAGCATTGATGTTGCGATGTCTTTGAGGTCTTCGCGATTGTTCAAGTAAGTTTTCAAAGCTTCCATTGGGTCAATGCTACTACTCGCGGTCAATTCCGGAATACGCGGTCGAGCCAATTGACTTACTAATTCTGCTTGGATGGTGTAGGTGTGAGCTGCACTTAAAGCAGTATGCAGAGAGGAACTTTCAATTAAATCCATCTGTTCCGATCGCAGTTTGTAAATTAACCGCACTACAGCATCTTGAATATCATACTTGGCGATCGCTTTCATTAATGCCGCTTGGGGATCGTCTGCTTTGGAGACATCCACCTCAATTGTGCAAAAATCCCGAACTGGTAACGGACAAAATTCCCATTCTGCCTTACCCCGTTCGAGTTCTAGCATTACATAGCCTTTATCTTCTTTTTCTTCACTAAAATCTACCCGTTCAATACTTCCTGGATAAATCACCGGCGGGTTGTTGGATTTATTCAAATTTTGATGCCGATGCACGTGTCCCAATGCTACGTAATCAAAACAAGGTCGCGTCAACAAAGACAAAGGTAGAGTAAAGCCTTTACCCACAGCTAAGTAGCGTTCTGCACCTAAAGTAGCATTGTCAGCCATCAAGTGAGCCAAAAGCACAGTCGGCACATTGGGGTCAAGACGGCGAACTTCCCCTTCCAAAACAACTTGCAGGCGTTCCGTTAACAGTTGGTTGACTTCCGCCAAAGACAAACCCTCAGTCTCTTGACGAGTCATCAGCGTGGAACGAGTCAGCCAAGGCAGGGTAATTACTTGTACTTTGCCATTACGGGTTTCAATGTGATGAGTAGTCAATGTATCGCCGACAACAAAACCAGGCACTCCCAAGGTGCGGTAAATACATAAACTCGCGCCTCCTAGTCCTTGGGAATGTTGGTCGTGATTCCCCACTAACAGCACTGTGGGAATATTCGCATCCACCAGACGGCGAAACTGGTTAGCAAAAGCTTGTTGTACATACGGTGGTGGTGTCGCATCCGGAAAAGCATCGCCACCAAATATAACTAGATCTACAAGATCTGCGATCGCTCGGTCTATACATCGAGATAATGTATTGACGAAATCCTCCAATCGTGTATTTAAACCTGTTACCGGATTAATTCGTCCGTGGGAAAAGCCGCTTCCCATGTGAATGTCGGAAAGGTGGAGGATTTTCATCATATCTGTTCTTTGTCCTTAGTCATTTGTCGTTTGTCTTTTGTCATTTCTTATTTTTAACTGCTAACCAATGACTAATGACTAATGACTATTGTACAGACGCGATTAATCGCGTCTCTACTAATGACTAAATATGAATTCCACATTCTGTTTTATCGCTTCCCCGCCAGCGTCCGGCGCGTTCGTCTTCGCCATCTTTGACTTTTGTAGTGATGGGTTTGTCGCCGATGCTGGGATAACCTTGGTCGTGTAAGGGATTGTAAATAACTCCATGTTCAGCTACGTAAAGCCAGCTGTCTTTCCGCGTCCAGGTGGCTATAGGATTTACCTTCAAACGACCCTTGCCGTCGAATTCAAATATGGGCATGTTAGCACGGGTTACTGCTTGGTCGCGGCGGCGTCCAGTAATCCAAGCAACGCTGTTGAGGTCGTCTAAACCCCGTAGCAGTGGTTCAATTTTGGTAATGTCGTGGAATTTGAGAATATCTTTGTCCCAGAGTGCATCGCCAAATTTGGCTTCAAAAGCTGCGGGGCTGTCCGCTTCTAGAGTTTTGTAAGTTTGCAGATCCAAGTTGTATATTTGTTTGGCTTTAGCAACTAGTTCTAAGGTTTCATCGAAGTGGTACAGGGTATCGAGAAAGATTACAGGAACCGGAAACTTCAGTTCGCTGTAAAGAATATGTGTAATTACCATGTCATCCACATTAAAGGCACTGGTTTGCACCAGTCCCGTTGGGATGTTTTCTATAGACCATGCCAAAATTTGTTTGGGAGTGGCAGTTTCAAACTCCTGGTTTAATTTTTCTAAGTCAAAAGCGATGGTTTCGTTTTTAGATGCTGTAGAAGCTGTCATGGTAATTTTTTGTTCTAATGATTTCTACCTTGATTAAGTTTTATTTTACTGCATAAAGGCGCATATCCCGCTAGGGGATGAGGTAATTATTAATTCTGGGTATCGTGGGAGGGGCAGGGGTCAGGGAGCAGGGGAAAGGTTAAAGGGAAAAGGGAAAAGGAATAAATTTAATCTTTCCCCTTTCCCCATAGCCAATGCCCCATGCCCAATGCCCATCAAAATCATTGTGTAAGTAAATACTAAAGCCTTTGCTAAGAAACTTTACGCTTGTTTAAGTTTTACGAGTTTTTTATGGATATATATACTGATTTTGATATGGTTAAGAAACAATTAACAAACAAGGATTTTACTTAAATGCAGAAGTCAAAATTCCCCAATCCATTAAGTGAATCTATAGTTATGGGCGCTTTAATCGCGCTGACCAGCGTTAGTATCATCACCATAATGAATGTTTTCTAAAATAAAAAAATTTAATTTTAGCAACAAAACTTTACATAACCCTGCTCAAAACTGAGTGGGGTTTTTACATTTTGTTTACAAATTCACCTGTTAGCATTAATGACCCATCGGCGCTTTCGCTCCTGCGCCGCCTTTGCCCAAGAATAGTAATAAAGGTAACGAGCAAAGAAAGGCGATACCTACCACTCGAAAGCAATCTGCGTAAGACAAAACAGCAGCTTGGGTATCTACTGTTTGACTTAATAAAGCTAGTGCTTGTTGTTGAGCTGTTGTCGCATCCATACCTTGGCTTTGGAGTGCGCCGTTGAGTGCATCGAGGCGTTGAGTGGTTTCTGGGTCGTAAGGAGTAAGTTTTGCCAACAGGATGGCTCGATGAAAAGCTTCTCGTCGGTCAAGGAGAGTGGTAAGTAGGGCAATGCCGATGCTACCACCTAATTGCCGGGTGAGGTTGTAGAATCCAGAACCGGCAGAAATATCTTGTTTGGGTAACCCTCCTAAAGTTGCCAAACTCAAGGGGAGAAACATCAATACAGTAAAAGCCCCACGCCATACCAATGGCCAAAATAAATCATCTGTGCCACTTTGTGGAGTAATTGCCGCCAATTGAAACATGACTCCAGATGTTCCAACAGCCCCTACTGCAATTAAAATTCTGGCATCAATTTTGGTGGACAACTTACCTAACAAAACCATGACGATCGCAGACGCCAAAGCACCAGGCGCTAACAATAGTCCTGTCTGTGTTGCCGTAAAGTGCAGCACACTCTGAGCAAATATCGGTACCGCAAACAAAGCACCATAAAGCCCCATCCCCACCACTGCTGATAAAAAACTCCCAGCCGCTAAAGAACGGTGACGCAAAACTCTCAAATCAACGGCCGGATGAGCTATTCTCAATTCCTGCCAAATAAATAGTGCCAATCCGATGGCACTAGCAACAGCCAACGTACTAATGAAACCAGAGGAAAACCAGTCTTCTTTCTCTCCTTCCTCTAACAAGGTTTGGATACTACCGATCGCAATTACCAAAAAGCCAATTCCGAACCAATCCACGGCTTGATTTTGCGTCTGGCTGTTGTCTTTGTCTTTGGGCAAAAATACTATTGACATTGCCACTGCAACGATCCCAAAGGGAATATTAACAAAGAAAATCCACCGCCAGCCCAAACCATCTACCAAGAATCCCCCTAAGGTCGGGCCGATGGCTGGCCCAGCAATTACACCCACCCCAAAAACTGCCTGGGCTAAACCCTGTTCCGCGGGTGGAAAAGTCTCGAATAAAATTGCTTGTGCTTTAGCTAGCAACCCACCACCGCATAAACCTTGAAGAATTCGAGAAATTACCAGCATCGGTAAATTAAATGCCAACCCGCATAAAACAGAGGCAATGGTAAAGCCAATCAAGGAGAAAATAAAGTACCTTTTGCGTCCAAAATAATCTCCCAGCCACGCAGATAAGGGAATTAAAACAACGTTGGCGATCGCATATCCAGTCACCACCCAACCCACTTCAGTGATAGTTGCACCAAGGCTGGCTTGGATGTCGGTTAAAGCAACGTTGACAATACTGGTGTCAATCACTTCTAAGATGGCACCAAGGGCAGCCGTAAAGGCGATCGCCCACTTCAAAGGCCCGCGGACATAACCAAATTCGTCAAAACTCGAAGGTTTAATGTTGGTAGCCATTGTCAGCACCAGTTGTATTTAACATCACAGCGATCCCCAAAGCAAAAATAAGATTTGTTATATATACGCTACGGTAGCGTATCATAAAAGAACGGTCAAGGTAGGCTTGTATAGAAAGCAGCAAAAATATTGTTTCTCAAGATGTATGGTCGCTGCTGCGGTTTTAGTGCAGAGAAAATAGGCTACAAAGCTTATTTATATCCCTATGTATGATTTTGTCTGCCCAAAGCGAGAAGAAAAAACAAAATTGCCAAGATGGTATTGCTTGGGGATGATATTTTTATGAGTAAGCAAATCAACACCTCCTCTGGACGCCCGCGCAGCATCCACGCCGACCAAGCTATATTGCAAGCGACCTTAGATTTGCTTGCAGAGGTAGGATATCAAAGCATGAGTATAGAAGCGATCGCTGCTCGTGCTGGGGTTGGTAAAACCACCATCTATCGGCGTTATACCTCCAAAGAAGAACTAGTTGCAGACGCCATAGAAAGCTTGAGAGACGATTTAGCGATCCCCGATACCGGCAGCTTTTGGGGAGACATGGATATCGTCATCAAGAATGCAGCTAAAAAAATAGATAGTCCCCTTGGCCGTCAGACACTCGCCTTGATTATCAGCACAGCATCTAGCAATCCTCAGTTTGCTCAAGTTTACTGGACAAAATATATAAAACTCCGCCGCGAAGCCTTTGCCAAAGTACTTGAGCGTGCTCAGTCTAGAGCAGAAATCAACAATAACGCCGATATAGACCTAATTATCGACCTTCTGAGTGGATCGCTGTATTATGCACTAATCTTCAAACCCACAACGGAGCCGGTAGAAGCCTACATGCGCCGCACCATAGATATTCTCGTCAAGGGAATAGGGCATGGAAGCAGGGGGCAGGGGGAGCAGGGGAGGCAGGGGAGGCAGGGGGAGAAAAAATAATCAATGACCAATGACCAATGACCAATGACTAATAACTAACTTGTTGCAAAAATAACTTTTCACAAATCGTTGTAAATGAGATGATGTATTAACTAGAGAAAAAGGTGAACAATTGTTATTTTTCTCCCTCCGCTTGTGGTTGCAAGATGGCGTTACAGTATTGTATGAGAGTGGTCAAGCGATCGCTAATCGTTTGCAGTCTTGTTTGTACAGTCGATGCCTGCCGCGCTCCTTGGAAAAACATCACATCTATTTCCAACAAGCGCAGTTGCTTACTCATCTCAGTTTGATAAGACTGAACTCGCCAGTCTTCTCTTGGCACAGAGGCTTCCCTTGGGGACGCTCCGGGAACGCCAACATCAGCCAAAGGTACAATTTCCTCCCTAAACAGTCGCTGCAACGAGGCTACACGCCGCCGCAGTTCGGGTGCAACAATTTGCCCAGTTGTAGCATCGGAGCGTAATTGCTCTAGTAAGGTTATGAATGCCTGATATTTCTCACGGTTTAAAGACATCGAGTGCTAGTTAAGATAGTATAAATGTCAAGTAATTTTTCTTATACAATAAACTCTCTTAACCACTTATCAGTACTATAAGCCTCAAATCACGATTTGAGGCTTTGTTTGCAATCAATCGATTTTCAAGTTTCCGATTCTTGAAATTCACACTGGATGACTACCGTTGCCAATTGGAGAACCATCCCAACACTGTTTTTTTGCCCATCTAGTGGCAACAGCATCTTCCCAGGGTGATGCTGCCACTTTTGTCTATCTCACACTTATCTACCGATCTCCTTAAGAGCCAATTGTATGAGCAGCATAGCGATCAATTCATCAGTCGATCTTGCCATTCCGGAATGGTTAAAGAAATGTTTGAAGGAATCATCGATAACTAGCAGCCAAGGCGAAGATGAGCGAAGGCATAATGATGCAGTGTTGATTGGTCGAGCATTTGAATTTGCTTACCAATTGCATCAAGGTCAATATCGCAAATCGGGAGAGCCATACATTGCTCATCCCATTGCTGTAGCCGGATTGCTGCGGGACTTGGGAGGTAGTCCTGCTATGATAGCAGCTGGGTTTCTTCATGATGTAGTTGAAGATACAGAAGTCACTATTGAAGAAATCGAAGAAAGGTTTGGGCCGGAAGTCCGCCAATTGGTGGAAGGTGTCACCAAACTTTCTAAAATCAATTTCACCAGCAAAACCGAAAGCCAAGCGGAAAATTTCCGCCGGATGTTTTTGGCAATGGCGCAAGATATTCGAGTGATTGTGGTGAAGTTGGCAGACCGTTTGCATAATATGCGAACCTTACAGTACATGTCCGAAGCCAGCCGCCGCCGCAGTGCCCAGGAAACGCGAGATATCTTCGCACCTTTAGCCAATCGCCTGGGGATCTGGCGAATTAAGTGGGAATTGGAGGATTTGGCTTTTAAATATTTGGAACCAGAAGCTTTCCGCGAAATGCAGCAGCATGTTTCCGAAAAACGGACGGCGCGAGAAGAGAAATTGGCTAAAGCTACAGAAATTTTGCGGGAGCGTTTGCAGCAAGCTGGAATTCACTGCCAAGATATCAGCGGTCGCCCCAAGCATCTTTATAGTATTTACCAAAAAATGCATCGGCAGCAAAAGGAATTTCACGAAATTTACGATTTGGCAGCCCTGCGGATTATTGTCCAAACCAATGAAGAATGCTATCGGGCGTTGGCGGTAGTTCATGATGCTTTTCGCCCAATTCCTGGGAGATTTAAAGATTATATTGGACTGCCAAAACCTAACCGTTACCAGTCGTTGCACACTGGAGTGATTGGCTTGACTGGTCGTCCTTTGGAAGTCCAAATTCGCACGGTAGAAATGCATCATGTCGCTGAGTATGGTATTGCCGCCCATTGGAAGTATAAAGAAACAGGAGGTTCTGGCATTAGCCATTTGACAGCGACGGATGAAAAGTTTACTTGGCTGCGGCAACTCCTGGAATGGCAAACAGATCTAAAAGACGCCCAAGAGTATCTTGATAGCGTCAAAGATAATCTATTTGAAGATGATGTCTATGTCTTCACCCCTAAGGGGGATGTTGTGCCTTTAAGCCCTGGCTCTACAAGTATAGATTTTGCCTATCGCATTCACACAGAAGTGGGAAACCACTGTGCAGGGGCGCGGGTAAACGGGCGAATGGTACCTCTGTCAACGCGGCTGCAAAATGGCGATATTGTAGAGATTCTCACCCAAAAGAACTGCCATCCGAGTTTGGATTGGTTGAATTTTGTCAGAACTTCGGCAGCAAAGTATCGAATTAAACAATGGTACAAGCGATCGCGCCGGGAAGAAAATGTCGCCCGCGGACGAGAATTGTTAGAAAAGGAACTTGGTAAAACAGGTTTTGATAGTCTGCTGAAGTCAGAAGCAATGCAGATTGTCACCGAAAAGTGTAACTATCACAGCGTAGAAGATTTACTAGCTGGTTTGGGTTACGGTGAAGTGACATTGAATTTAGTCCTAAATCGTTGGCGAGAAGTGGCGAAAGGACAACAACCAGTTATAACTCCACTGCCATTTCTTCCCAAAGAATCGACATCTACAGCAAAAGCTTTGCGAGATGCGCCTCCAAACATCTCGCGCTCCACAGATTCGCCGATTATTGGAGTAGAAGGTTTGGTGTATCATTTAGCTGGGTGTTGTACCCCGATTCCTGGCGAAGCAATCATTGGCGTAGTGACGCGGGGTAGGGGGATTTCAATTCATCGCCAAGGCTGCCATAATCTGGAAAATGTCGAGTATGAGCGGCTAGTACCAGTTAAATGGAATCCAGCAGCAGAAAATAGTGGTCGCCCGCAAACTTACCCAGTGGAGATTCAAATTGAAGCACTTGACCGCGTAGGCGTGCTAAAGGATATTTTATCAAGGTTGAGCGACCAGGGAATCAATGTGCGCCATGCCCAGGTAAAAACTGCCGTTGGTCAACCTGCATTGATGGATTTGGGAATAGATATACGCGATCGCCCCCAGCTAGAGCAAGTATTTATCCAAATTAAGAAAATGAGCGACATTTTGAATATCCGCCGCGTCGGTCAAATTGACGAGTAAGTGCCCTTTCTTAGTAGGGTGCGTTACATTTTGTTAACGCACCATTTGAAATTGCTAGAACAACTTCTGAGCCTCGTTAAAATTGCGAGGCCTTTGTCATGGTTGGAACCTTGAGAGACTGAACGGGAAAAGTCAGGTCAAGATATAGATATGTTTGCTCTAGATGCGGATTTACATCATACTTTTGACTAGCTTTTCTCTAACTTTGGTTAGAAGATTGAGCTTTAGATCTTGTAAATATCATAATTATGTATAAAACCAAATCATATTTAGGCTCAGCTAAAATAGCTAATCTGTAAGTGTTTTATACCACTATCAATTCAGAATTCTTTGTTAGGAAATTAAGAAAAGACATTAGTTGGATTAAAACTCCAATATCTGGAAAACTAAAACTTTAACAAAAGAAGGTTTATATCATCTGTAGATTGTCAGGCTTTTTCTGGATCAATTTGATAACACTTAGCAATATCGTTGTACGATGCTCTTTCAATCTAGAAATATTGAAGATCGCTGACTATTTGTCCAACAGTCTTAGAAAGGCTCGGACATCTGCGGAAAAAGAGCGATGCCTACGGCGGGCTACAAGCAGCGTGAGCTTGTATCTATTTCGATAGTGAAAATTTTCATAAATTCCTTAATTTCCTATCCCAAGAACTGGCTGATGGTATAGCACTAATGCTTCAGGGGTTAAACTTCTGCATACCAAGTTCTGCGGTTATGTCCATCTGAAAATATCATTCCTTCTTTCAAAAATCTCATAGTCCTTAAATTAACTTTATTCAGAGAATATGGCATTGAAATATCAGCCTTAACTCGAATTTATAAGCAGATTCAGGGACTAATTGAGAATACTGTAAACTATCAGCTTTAACAGTTAACACTGCTAAAAAATAGTCATTCTCTATTTAGGATAAAAAGCTATGTTCGCTAATGATACTAGTGACAAATTACTTGCTCATAACGGGCTAAGTTCTACTTATCTCCCTTCAACAGATACTTTTCACACTCAGGACGACTATAGCTTGCGCTTTGGCCACAGTAGCTATATGCCAAAAGCAGATAATAGTGATGGTACTGCAATTATTACTAGTGTAGGGAAATATAGCCCTATTAATGGTTACGGCACAATAAATGCAGCAGCAGCAGTCGCCAAAGCTATTGGTCAGAATACCTTCGCTGATGTTCCTAAACTTGGTGGCAATAATTGGGGTGCAGACCTGATTAAAGCACCAGCAGCCTGGGCAAAAGGATATACAGGTAAGGATGTCGTTGTTGCTGTTATAGATACTGGAGTTGACTACAACCACGAGGATCTAAAAAATAATATCTGGAAGAATCCTTTAGAAGCTTTCGGGAACAAAAATTCTGATGATGATAATAATGGCTACATTGATGATGTACAAGGCTGGAACTTTGGCAACAACAACAACAACACTCTAGACAAATGGGACGGTCATGGTACCCATGTTGCTGGCATAGTTGGTGGAGAGAAGAATAACTATGGTGTCACTGGTATTGCCTATGATACAAAGATTATGCCTGTCAAAGTTTTTGATGACGCTTACCCCAAGACGACCGCTTCTATATCTTCTATAGTTAACGGCATTTACTATGCTGCGGATAATGGCGCTAAGGTGATTAACCTTAGCTTAGGCAGTCTATCTCCTAGCTCTCTTGAAAAGTCAGCAATTGACTATGCCGCTAGCAAAGGAGTGACTGTTGTCATGGCAGCAGGTAACGATAGCCGCCCAGAGCCACGCTATCCTGCTCGCTATGCATACAATTCGGGAATTGCTGTTGGGGCAGTCGATAGGAATAATGACTTAGCTTACTTCTCTAACCGTGCGGGAAACAATGAAATCAACTATCTTACAGCTCCAGGAGTTGATATCTATTCCTCAATACCCCCAGGAGCCAGGGAGTCTTTCACAGGGAAATCTTCTGAGCAGTATGCAATTAAGAGCGGCACATCTATGGCAGCTCCTTACGTTGCTGGTGTAGTTGCTCTGATGCTTAGTGCTAACCCTAGTCTGACTCCCGAACAAATACGTCAGATTCTGACAGAGACAGCAGGAAATAGTACACAAACTACAGTCTCTAGTTTGAATAATTCTGATGTTGGTTCTTTAAGAAATCAAGCATTTACACAAACCAGAGAATATCCGATATCTGAAACTATTTCTGGTTTGAATAATTCTGATGTTGGATCTTTTAAAGAACCAGGACTTACACGAACTAGAGAATATAGCAAACCTGAAAAAATCTCTGGGTTAAATAATTACGATCTTACTTCTGTGAAAGGTCAGGCATTTATACAAACCAATAAATATCTGACACCTTACACTATTTCTGGTTTAAATAATTCTGATGTTGGTTCTTTCAAACAACCAGGACTTACACGAACTAGAGAATATCCGATACTTGAGAGAACTTCTGGAAATAATTCTAGTTTGAATAATTTCGAGATAGATTTTCTAGTGGATCGAGCGATCGCACAAACTACAAAACATTTAATATCAGTCAAAGATAATGAAGAATTAGCACCACAATCATGGTCACAATTCCAAGACTATGACAAAAATATCAGCAGTATCAATAAGCAATTTAAAGTCCAAAATACAAAATTCAAACATAAGGCACTGAGTTACGCTTAAGCCAGAAGTGTTGAATATTAAGGTGGGCAATAATAGCAGCTAACAAGCAAAAAAAGTCTCTTGATATCTCGGTTTTACCATAGGGTTATGTCCTAACCTAACTGGCAACTGCTATATCTAGCTTCAACTTTTCTCGCTCTTGTCTGTTTCACATTGCCTGTTCCCTCTCCCAAAGAGAGTTAAGTTTTAGCTTCTAATGGCAAAATCACCGTAAATGTAGATCCTTTTCCCAACTGTGAATCTACTTTAATTTCACCATCCATTAACTGAACCAAGCGGGACACTATAGCTAAGCCTAACCCCGTACCATCAGAACTTTGCACTTTTGGAGCAGTTACTTCGCGAAAATAGGGATTGAAGATTTGTGTTTGAGCATCTGTGGAAATACCAATTCCACTATCGGTAACGGAAATCGCCCACTGTTGTTGAGATATCATCCAGCAGTCCAAATGAATTGAACCGGATTCTGTGTAGCGAATTGCATTACTCAGCAGATTTGTCAGAATTTGCTGAAACCGGAGAGGATCTATGGTAACTTCATTTGGGGCGCGATCGCATTCAACAACCAAGGATAATTCTTTAGCACGCACTAGCGGTTCAATCATCTCCATAACTGAGCTGATTAAACTACGCACATCGATTTGAGTGGGCTGCAATTTCATCTGTCCGGCATCATAACGCGAAATTTCCAGAGTATCGTTAATTAACTGGACAAGAAGTCTACCACTCTTGAGAACTCGCTCGATACTTTCAAGATTTGCGTAGGTGTCTTTGAGTTCTGGTTGTTGACGCTGCTGGCGCAGAAATAAATCTGCATAACCGATGATTGAAGTCAGGGGCGTTTTCAGTTCATGAGCCAAATGAGAGAGGCTTTCTTTACTAGCACGAACTAAACGAGTTAGCTCTTGGTTAGTCAACCGCAACTGACTTTGGAGTTGTTTAAGCTCTTTTAATCGTCCTTGAGTATAACTGTTAAAGCAACGGGCGATCGCTTCATCAATTACTGTATCAATTAAGCGAACGGCTCTCAGTACTTCTTGTGCAGATCCCTGCAATAAATCTTCTTCTAAAAACGAAAAAATCACAAACCGCAGTAAACGATACTCTCGCGCAATTTCCGCTGGCTCAAATCCCTGTTCGGCGCGGAGTGTACCGTGTTCCAAACTTGCATCTACTACTGTTCGCAAATCGCTAGTTGCAGATTCAGATAGTACTGTTGCTAATGCTTTCAAAACGCGGGGTAAGCTATCCTTGACAGCCTTGAAAGTAAGTTCTTGAGTAACTTCAATTTGCTCATCTTGGTAAACCGCTTCTACCCAGCGATCGATAATGGCATCACTTTTAGCAATTAAAGTTTGACTAAAATCCATTTTTTGCCCAACCAAACACAGTCAGCGCCAAACCCCATGCGCTAGAGGTAGATTACTGCATTGATATCAAGTCCGCAACTAACGGAAGATAGAGGTTAGCGAAAAGACGGCTGATTATTGAATTAATTACTTAATAGTCGCGTTACTATGGAGTCATTAGAAAAACTGCTGCGAATATCTACAATCATCATGAAAAGCAGAAGTTTTTAAAAGTACTTTATGAGAATTTTTACAAAGCATATAATCCGAAAGCGGCTGATAGGCTAGGTATTGTCTATACGCCGAATGAAATTGTGCGCTTCATGATTGAAAGTGTAGATTATTTAGTTAATAAAAACTTTGGTAAGCTATTAGCTGATAAAGATGTCGAAATTTTAGATCCGGCTACAGGAACAGGCACTTTTATTACTGAATTAATTGATTATTTGCCTAAAAATAGTCTGGAATATAAATATAAGCATGAGATTCATTGTAATGAAGTAGCAATTTTACCTTATTACATCGCTAACTTGAATATTGAATACACCTATAAGCAAAAAATGGGTGAATATCAAGAGTTTGAAAATATTTGTTTTGTAGATACACTGGATCATACATCATTTGCAGGCAAGCAATTAGATTTGTTTTCTATGAGTGTAGAAAACACAGAGAGAATTAAACGGCAAAACGAAAGTAAGATATCAGTAATTATTGGTAATCCTCCATATAATGCTAAACAAGAAAATTTCAATGACAATAATTCTAATCGTTATTATGGAGCAATAGATCAGCTCATAAAAAATACTTACATCAAATATAGTAAAGCTCAGAATAAAATTGTTGTTTATGATATGTATACTCGTTTTATTCGCTGGGCAACTGATAGATTAAGCAAAAATGGCATTTTAGCATTTATCACTAACTCATCATTTATTGACGCTAGGACATTTGATGGTTTTAGAAAAATTGTAACTGATGAGTTTAGTGATATTTACATTATTGATTTACATGGAGACGTGAGGAAAAATCCTAAATTATCAGGAACTACACATAATGTTTTTGGTATACAAGCTGGTGTTGCTATTATTTATATTGATGGTCAAGAGGGAAAGCAGCAACAGTACACCTTGTAAAATCTTCTACAATCGTCGCCCTGATTTTGATACAGCAGAAACTAAATTAAAATTTTTAGCTGAAACTAAGTTTACTGATATTCATTTTGAACATATCATACCAGATAAAAATTATAACTGGATTAACCAGACAGATAATGATTTTGATAATCTTTTACCATTAGTTGATAAAGATGTAAAAGCTGGCAAAGGACAGGAGGCAATTTTTAAGTTGTTTTCATCAGGGCTAAAAACTCAGAGAGATGAATGGGTATATGATTTATCAGAGCATAATTTAACTGATAAAATGAAATGCTTTGTCAAAATCTATCAACATCAGCTAGCCCATAAAGGTGATGAACTCTCCCAAGAAATTAAATGGGATGAAGATTTAATAAGCTATTTGAAAAGAGGAATAAATAAAACTTTTGATGCTGCAAACCTCAAATCGAGCCTCTACAGACCTTTTTATAAAGAAAAACTGTACTTTGATAAACACTTCAATGGTAGAACTTATCAATGGTTTAGTCTTTACAAAGAAGATGAAAATAATTACTATATTTGTTTGCCTGGAATTGGTGCATCAAAACCCTTTCAATGCTTAATGACAAATCAGATTACCTGTCTTGATTTTCTTGAGAAAACTCAGTGTCTTTCTCTCTACTGTTACGATAAAGATGGAAACTGCATCGACAATATCACTGATTGGGGATTAGCACAATTTCAAACACATTACAATGACTCGACAATTACCAAATTAGATATTTTTCACTACACGTACACCCTCTTGCACAATCCCGCTTATCGCACCAAATACGAACTTAATCTGAAACGAGAATTTCCCCGCCTACCTTTCTATGATGACTTTCACCAATGGGTTAACTGGGGTAAACAGTTGATGGATTTGCACATCAATTATGAAACTGTCGAACCCTATCCTTTAAAACGAATTGATTTACCTGCGGCTCAAAATAATAACAGGACACCAAAGGCAAAACTCAAAGCCGATGCAGCCAATGGAATCATTCTTTTAGATGATGTCACCACTCTAGAAGGCGTGCCCAAAATTGCTTGGAAATATCGCCTTGGCAACCGTTGTGCTTTAGAATGGATTTTGGATCAATATAAAGAAAAGAAACCTAAAGACCCTACAATTGCTGAAAAATTCAATACATATCGCTTTGCAGATTACAAAGAAGAGGTAATAGATTTATTACAAAGAGTCTGCACCGTTAGCGTGGAAACAATGCAGATTATTCAACAGATTGAGGTGTTGTAATCGATTCGCTATTTTTGGGAAACAGACTAATCAATGTGCGTAAAGCCTGATTGACAGCTTCTCCATTAGGAAAATACTCTCGTACATCAGGATCGAGCATTACTGCTCCATCTTCAAGAGTAAAATGTTGTATAACGGTTGTGCCATTAGCTTGATGAATGCTAACAGTATGTCCGCGCCGATAAGCTTGGTGATGCTTGCCACGAACACCATTTGTAAAATCGTATTCTGGGAGCATATCGTTATCTGGGATCTCAGACTGCTCAGAATTAACGTTGTTCATAAACTTTCCGTTCTGCTTTTGTGGCTCGCCGACAACTAATGATGCGAATACTAAATTGACGTTCTGTATATACTACAACGAGTAACTGCCCTCGTAAAGAAAGACCTATATCAATGTATCTTTCTTCATTAACTGAGTGGTTAGGATCGCTGATAGTAATTGAAAATGGGTCATTGAATACAGTTTTTGCCTCCTCAAAGCTAATTCCATGCTTCTGGAGGTTTTCTTTGGCTTTTTCTTCATGCCATTCAAACCCCAACTCCACAGAATTAACCCCACCCTTACGATTTGAACAACTTCTCAGTAATATTGTACATGTATGTTCCAACTCTTATAAACCATCTGACTATTCTAAAAATCTCTAGTTCTTTTTGTAAAATGTGTTTGAAAAGCTTAATTTTTTGTTTTTAGTTCTCAATCAGCTTCAGCTTTTTAGCACAAATCTTATTAGTGAGATAAGTTTATGCAAAATGTGTTTCCTGGTGAAGTATTCGCTAACACTAGTGATTTTGATACTGGTATTCGCCAACTATTACCGCGATACGATGAGATGTTGGAAGTAATTACTCGTTGTCTACCTTCCACGAGTCAACGTATTCTAGAATTAGGTTGTGGTACGGCCGAACTTAGTATAAAGATACTCAAAAGATGCCCGGATGCCCAAGTAATTGCTTTAGATTACTCGCCTCGAATGCTGCAATTTGCCCAAGATAAAATCACAGCAGCAGGATATGAACGCCGATGGACTGGTATAGAAGCCGACTTTGGTGGTTGGGCAAATAATCCAGAAAAGTTTGATATTGGCAGCGAATTTGATGCTTGTGTTTCATCCTTAGCAATCCACCATCTTCAGGATGAAATGAAATTGAAGTTATTCGAGCAAATTGCCGCTAGCCTGACTCAAGAGGGTTCTTTTTGGAATGCAGACCCGCTTCTACCAGAATCACCAATCTTAGTAGAAGTTTACAAAATGGCACGAGAGGAATGGGCAGTTCAACAAGGAATTAATTTGGCAGAGATTGGCGCCAAACGTGGCATTAGCAGCAACCAAGGTTATTCTAGTCAAGATCGGCTAGCGACTTTAGATGCCCATTTACAAATGTTAGCCACAGCTGGATTTAAGACGGTAGCGGTACCTTGGAAATATTACGGTTTGACGGTATTTGGTGGCTGGCTGCAAAAATTTTAGATTTCGGATGTCCGGATTTGGCATCGATAAAAGGTTTAGATTCCCTACTTTTCAAATAAGTCGGGAATTTTATTATTGATAAATTATTAAGTAATAATATAGGATTTCCTTTAATTTTTCAAATTATTTGTATACGCAGGTCATAGTCAATAGGCAATAGGAGTCCGATAGTAACAAAATGGCAATAAATAATATTATTTGCATTGAGAAGAACTATTATATAAACGCATTAGTCTAGAAGGAGTGCTGAATTTTGAGTTCTGAGTGCTGAGTGGAACCTCTTAACTTTAGTTAAAGGAT
The DNA here is from genome assembly GCF_052692665.1 of Nostoc sp. DSM 114161. Lineage (NCBI taxonomy): Bacteria > Bacillati > Cyanobacteriota > Cyanophyceae > Nostocales > Nostocaceae > Nostoc > Nostoc sp. DSM 114161. The sequence goes on along the minus strand of NZ_CP195141.1, from coordinate 8,088,633 downwards.
TCAATGAGGAACTTGTCTATTTAGCAAAAGTACCCCATGAGGGTACTGTGCATACTCCATAGACTTATCTGAAAATAGAAAGTAGAAAATTTTCTTGCGAAAAGACACCAGGGACACAGGATTAGATTGGTTTTTCTGCTTCTTTCAATCATTGGAGTTAAAGCTACTGTTTGCCATCACTTAGTTTCAAAAGGAGAATATCTTGGATGGCTCGAAATAAAAAGAAATCAGCCAGGTTTAAGCATGAGCATCCACTTTACTCTAGATGCCCAATTTGTTGTATTGTCCCACCCCACATGCTGGAAAACGTCGTAGTCAATGGGAACCCTGAGCAAAGGAATTGGGCTTTCCGCACATTAAATGTTTCGGCACAGCTTCGCGGACGGCGGGACGTTATAGGTAATGTTTCCTTTGCGCCTTCCCCTGGTGAGAAGCGTCGCACAATTTACGATGCCAAAACTGGGCAGGAACTTCCTGGTACGCTGGTGCGTGCTGAAGGCGATCCTCCCAGCAGCGATGCAGCAGTGAATGAAGCCTATGATGCTGCTGGTGCTACTTATGATTTGTTTTATGAGATATTCGATCGCAATTCCATTGATGACAAGGGTCTGCGTTTAGATTCCACCGTGCATTATGGCGTCAAATACGATAACGCCTTTTGGAACGGCGATCAAATGGTTTATGGTGACGGTGACGGAGAACTGTTTCAACGCTTTACAACCTCAATTGATGTAATTGGGCATGAGTTGGCTCATGGTGTAACTCAGTACGAAGCGGGTTTACAGTATTATGGCGAACCAGGCGCATTGAATGAATCGTTTTCTGATGTCTTTGGCGCCCTAGTGAAACAAAAGACTAAAAATCAAACTGCACAAGAAGCAGATTGGATTATTGGCGAAGGTCTTTTAGCGCCCACTGTCAAAGGTGTTGGTATCCGTTCCATGAAAGCGCCGGGAACAGCATACGACGACCCAGTACTAGGTAAAGACCCCCAACCAGGGCATATGAAAGATAAATATACTGGCGTTGAAGATAACGCTGGAGTACATATCAACTCAGGAATTCCTAACCGGGCTTTTTATCTAGCGGCTGTTGAAATTGGCGGCTATGCTTGGGAAAGCGTTGGTAAAATCTGGTACATAGCTTTACGCGATCGCCTGCGTCCCAAAGCTGATTTTAAAAAAGCTGCCAACGTCACCATTCAAATTGCTGGCGAACTCTACGGTAATGACAGTCGCGAACAAAAAGCCGTGCGGAACGCTTGGCAAGAGGTAGGGGTTATCTAGAGTTAGGAGTGAGGAGTTAGGAGTTAGGAGTGAGGAGTGAAAAGTGAGGAGTGAGGAGTGAGGAGTGAGGAGTGAGGAGTTGAAAAAACTCACAATTTGCAACTCCTAAGCCTTACCTGTTAACTTCTAACTCGTAACTCCTAACCCTTAGCTGTTAACTCCTAACTCTTAACTCCTAACTTTTAACTTTTTGTTGTTGCTAAACTGGGAGGTGAGAATTCTCATCTTCCAGTCTTTGCATTTCTCCCACTCAGTAGCACAACGGAGAGCAAAAAAATGCGGATATCCTTTGAACGCACCGGCGGCTTTGCTGGAATTACGAAGAAAACAACGGTTGATACTGCCGAACTTCCAGCAAACGAAGCTAAAACCCTTCCCCAACTAGTGGAAGCTGCTGATTTATTTAGGCTACCAGAACGAATTACCTCGCCTAACCCCCAGAGCGATCGCTTTCAATATAAATTAACAGTGGAAGATAACGGTAAGCAGCATACGGTGACTGTTAGCGAAGCAGCATTACCAGGAACTTTAAGACCCCTGATTGAATGGCTACAAAACATAGCACAAAAAAGGTAATTTGCTCAGTTAGCGACTGAATTTTTCATCAAAAATCGAGTTAAGGCAATATAAAAATGAAACCCCAAGGAGAATATAAATTTTGTGGGCGAAGAGAATATAAATTTTAACTCTCTACAAGAAAACCAAACTGATGATTTTTTGCATGTACCATCTATAAAAGAAGATTGGGGTGGAGATGGAACAGGGGGCATGAATTTATCAGGGAGGTGTACAGCAATTTCCCACGAGCATGTACCCCGCAAGTACCAATTTTTTGATACAAATACCGTACCAGAAAAACACCATTGGCGAGTAAGTCGAATGTCAGATGATGTAGCATTTGGAAGTAGGCGATCGCTAACGTGGCATGACTGTGGTGCATCCACTTCAAAAGTAGTTTTACCGCCTAACTTTGAGGCACCTTCTGGCTACTTTACTGCTGATTTAGAAATTTTTGTATTGAGGGGTGCAATTCAATTAGGTGAGTGGCAATTAAACAAACATGGCTACTCTTTTATTCCCGCAGGTGTGAAAATTGGCCCTTGGAAAGTGTTAGGCAATGAAGAAGTTGAAATTCTTTGGATGGAGAACGGACCAGTCAAATTCGAGTATAAAAATGCATTAAATAATCATCCCCTTGCTAAAGTAAAGGATTTTATTCCAGCATTGGATAGCAAATTACTACCGTGGAGCAAGACAGATACAGTTCAATTTGAGGTGTCTAAAAAAAAGTACCTTAGAAAAGATAGTAATGGCGGTGGAGTATGGTTGCTTGCTATCTTGCCCCATTATGATGGCAGATATCCAATGATTCAATGTTATAACGAAGAAGCATATTGCTTGGCTGGATACTGCGATATAGGAGATTTTCGATTTGTAAAAGATTGCTTCGGCTATTGTCCTAGCTTTACAACTTCTCCTTGGCACAGAACAGATGATGGTTGCTTATTCTTTATCCGAGTTGATAGAGATTTGTCAAAGCTTGGAACAGTATTATCATATCCACATCAATAAAAATCAATTTATTCCATTTTCAATTCCTCTTTCTTTGCGTACTTTGCGTACTTTGCGGTAGCCTGTGGCAAGCCGCTCCGCGTCTACGTTCCTTAAAACCCTCAAAATTAACGCGATGAACCACTAGAATATCTTTTTAAATAGCGTCCAGTAGGCGAACCCAAAATCTCTCCATTGTTGTAAATCAAATTTCCCCGCAAAAAGGTATTTTTTACCCTTCCAGTTAACTCCATCCCTTCAAAAGGTGTATAACCTTGTTGTGATTCTGACTCTGCTGCACATACCACAAAACTTTCATTTGGATCTAGCAATACCAAATCAGCATCATAGCCAATAGCAATGTCACCTTTTTCTAATAAACCAAAGCGCCGCGATGGGTTCCAAGATAGCAACTTAGCCATGTGGTTGTAAGACATTCCTCGCTTACTACCTTCACTAAATACACCAGAAAGTAAATATTCTGTACCGCCAAAACCAGATTTTGCTAACCAAATATTATTTGGATTTTTAGCACTTATTTTTTGTTCCGCAGAACAACAAGCATGGTCGCTAACTATCCAATCTACTTGATTATTAAGTACAGCTTCCCATAAATATTCCACATCGGCACGGGGACGAATCGGTGGGTTTACTTTTGCCCAAATTGTATTAGGAGTATCAACATCTAATAGCAAATGTCCCACAGTAACTTCTCGGCGAAAATTGATATGAGGAAAAGCACTTTGCATAGTCAAAGCTGCTTCCATCGCCTTACGCGAACTCAGGTGCAATAAATTAATATTTACGCAATTAGTTTCATGCGCCAAATAAGAAGCAATGCAAATTGCTAAACCTTCAGAATGAGCAGGACGCGCTGCACTGTAAGCGTGTAGTCCGCTAAGACTAGAATCATTTTCAACTATTTTTGTGTAAGCGTTAAGAATTTCTGCAACTTCGCAATGCAAACTTAAACTAATAGTATCTCGCGCCTGTGGATGTTTTTCCATCAAGCGAGTTAGACCGCGCATAATAAATTCAAAATGGGCGAAATCGTAGCGTTCTTCTTTATTAATCATCAAAAATAGGTTTTGCTGGTCTGACAAACCATGCAACCCGTAGCCACCATAAAACATGAAGATTTTAAACGAAGATACACCATGTTCTTCAAACAATAAAGGTATTTCATCAATGTGCTGGCTGGCTATAGGTGCAATGTGATAGCTGTAATCAACAAAAAAATTACCTGCGGATAACGCTAAAACCTCTGGAAAAAAATCTTGATAAGAACCGCCTTTATTGAGATAATATTGCCCTGTACGGATGTAATTTAAGCTAGTAGTCACACCTCCCATTGCCGCTGCTTTGCTTTCAGTTACAGCATCCTTATCGAGGGGTTGATAAATACCGATGTGCATATGGGCATCCACGACTCCAGGAAACCCCAGCAAGTTTTTGGCATCAAAGACCTCTTTAGCTGTGTCTGGGCTAATATGAGAAGCAATCTGAGCAAATTTCCCATCTTTAATTCCCAAATCAAGTAGTTCGATAGCATCATTATGGGGACGAACTACCCGCACATTTTTGATAACTCTATCTAATAGGGAAGCTTCAGACACAGTAGACCTCACACTAAAATGAGTTTAGTTACGAATTTCCACATCGTACCGGGACGCAGACTAAATCCCATTAAGATGTAACAGTTTTTTATGAAATCATCTTCAGGAGTAAAGGCAATGGAAAGTTTTAATGAATATCATTTAGATCCAGAGCAATTTCCTTTTCTTAAAGGTTTCCAAGATAACTGGCAAATAATTAGAGATGAATTTAAATACTTTATTAAAAATGCATCTGACGAAGAATTAAAATTTACTTACGATGTTCAGGGGCCCAAAAATAAAACGATTAAAACAAAGGGAAATTCTAAATACAGTGCTTTTGGTATTTTATTTCAAGGTCTTTTTATTGAAGAATATATCAAAATGCATCAAATAGAATATCCTGATTTCGCGTCAGAGGAGGCATCAGCAAAAGCATTGCTATTAAGAGAAAAATATTTTCCAAATTTGGCTCAGGTAATAGAAAAGATTAACCTTGAGCATGATGAAATTATCAGAAATGCGTATTTTGGTACATTTCATCCAGGCTTAGATATTAAGCTACATGTGAACTATAACCCTCACATGAATCGTGGCTATTTAGGATTAATTGTGCCAGAAGGAGATGTAGCTATGAAAATCTGCCACGAACAGCTTTATTGGCATGAGGGAAAAATTATGGTTTTAGATCACAGTTATCCACACTGTCCGCATAATTACACCGATCGCGATCGCACTGTTTTAGTTATAGACTTTTTTAAACCAGATCGATCTAGAGAAGAAGTGATGGAATTTGAAAAAGAGCAAGTTACACAACGTATGGAAGATAATCCTTACAGTTTGGGCGTTTTTGGTAAAAGCGATAAAGCTGAAGTAGAAGATTTTATCAAGTATGGTTTAGCTCATCAATTAGAGTGGGATAAAGCTTTATAATGCTAACCTATTTCTTGTAGGATAGGTGTCTAACCTGTCCTAGCAATTAGGCAGGTGAGAAAGCTTATCCTACAAGTTTTAGGAATTTATTTCTTGGAGTTATACTGCTAAATCTGCGTAGCGATCGCTGCTAATAATCTTACTGTGACGATTGCGATCGCCTGTTAATTTGCGGCCAATTCACTACGTTCCACCAATTATTTAAATAGTCAGCACGGCGATTGCGATATTTCAAATAATAAGCGTGTTCCCACACATCATTACCCAGAATCGGATAAAAACCATCCATAATTGGATTATCTTGATTCGCTGTAGTCACAATTTGGAGTTGATTTTGAGGGTTACGTACTAGCCAAACCCAACCACTACCGAAGCGACCTGCACCAGCCGCGTTAAACTCTTTTTTAAAGGCATCAAAACTACCAAAAGTTTTGTTGATTTCTTGAGCGATCGCTCCTGTTGGTTGTCCTCCACCTTGGGGACTCATTAGTTGCCAAAAAATTGTATGATTGAGGTGACCGCCAGCATTATTACGCACTTTTGTCCGAATATTTTCAGGTACGCTGTTCAAATCTAGTAGTAAACTTTCAACACTTCTTTTTTGCAAGTTTGGATATTGCTTCAATGCATCATTTAAGTTGTTGACATAGCTAGCATGGTGGGCGCTATGATGCAATTTCATTGTCTCAGCATCTATAGCTTTTGTTAGCGCCCCATAACCATAGGGTAATGGTGGTAATTGTGCCGGAGAAGCGCTCAATCCTCTATTAGGATAAGCTACAGAAGTAAGCGATCTATTTGTTGCTGTTGGTGTTGTAGGTTGTGCTTCAGCTATAGGTACTGAATTGTAAGAATTTAGCACAATTGTTAACACAATTGTTGTGAGAACACAAATTATTGCTTCTCGCCAAAATCTTATCATAAATTATTGCCTCAAAATAAATATTAGTAATTTGTAATCTAATGATTGAGTTTTGTTTTACAGCCCAATCAATCTAGATATATGTCTTATATCATAAATCTCCTTAATTACTGAGCAAAAAACTCTTTTTATCTGCATATCTTGTGTTCAGTTACGGCGATCGCTGACTATTCAAAACTCTCCGCGTAACTGCGTCAGTTCTAAAGATAAGTCATTAATCTAACCTGATATTACAACCACAGCGTCTTCCTTATCCAACAAGACAAAATACGATTAATTTAATTATTTAATTTTACTTTTTTATTTCATATTATGACTTGTGACTTACGCAAAAAACTTCTCAGACTCTTTATTCTGATGACCGATCGGTTCATTTCAAATTAAATGAAGTAATATTTATTACTCAGAATTAACTCAAGTCTAATGTCCAGCCAAGTTTAAGAAAATCATTCTAGAAATTTTAGCATAAAAGTATTTACATTTTTCGCCTCTTGTATAATTTATTCCCTTGGATATATAGCTGTAAATTATAAGCAAAACTCTTGGCAGATATAGGTGAAATCTTATTTTGGTAAACCTATAATTAAAACCTTGTAAATTTTGCGTTTTAACTTTCATCTAATGTACTTAAAACTCCGCGATCGTTTTCAGCTAATTAAAACACAAGGAAATAAATTGAATCGGCCAACATACCTAGTTATCTAAATTTTGAATATGTAAATATTTGAACATAGACAACATAGAGGATTTTTGTAGCAAGACTTTATAAGTCAGACTTTCTAAAAGTTAAGCATTAAATACGAGAGCAAAAGGTAAATAATATGTATGATACTGAAATCCTGCAAAGAACTGTAGCAGCCAATAGAAATTTAGATCGCGTAATCCCTAATGAAGTCAAAAAGGAGCAACCACCAACAAATCAATTGACTATTCCTGATATAGCTATATCCTTATCGCCCCTTGGGTTTATCATCGGTTGGGTAGTTTTTTTGCTAGTGTTGCAAAAACTCAGGTCATTTTTAGACCGTAAAATGGTTTTACCCACTAAAACTTCACACAAAGTTCCTTGTAAAAAATGTCGATTTTATTCAAATAATAATTATATCAAATGTGCGGTTAAACCTTCTATTGTCCTAACAGAAGAAGCAATGAATTGCCCAGAATATTCACCTAATAATAAGAGATTTGGAACTAAAAATTTTCTCTGATTGCAAGAATATTGATTGAATTGATGTCCTAATTTCATCTATCAAACTTCAGATTTTTACTTACTGTTAAAAATCTAGCTTAAGAAACCATTTATCAAGTCAGGACTTACGCAAAGTTCACGGAAGAACGAACTACAAGGGACTTCAAACTAATAAAATAATCAATCGTTTTGGAAGGCAGGGGGACAAAAGATTGGCTAGTGAGGTTGAATCCAGGAATTGAGTAATTTAATTCTTAGATGTCCCTAAAGAACGCAAAGACACGTTTGTGCAGCGTTTCACAGAGAAGAAAGAGGGTTTGAAAGAATTTTTACGTAAGTCCTAAAAGTAAATCTTAAGTAGGGAGGCAGGATCGGCGGCTTTAACCGACTGTAACTGCCGTTGCGTTAGGCTCAAGCCATAATGCGCCGACAGTGTGATTATAGCTACATAACTGGAAAGAGTAAAGAAAATTGGATAAGTAAGTCATCACTAATATTTCAAGCTATATTAATAAATCTAAATATAGAAAATGTATGTATGTCTAAAGTAGCCTCAGGCACTATAAAAAATTTAAGTGCAGCCCTTGGCGACAAAGCAACCCACACCCAATTTATATTAAGAAATATAAATTAAATTTTTTTCGCCCACTTACTTAGATATATAGAATACACAGTTGTAAATTTTTGACTACTAGGTGTCAATTGCTAATGACTAATAAGTTATTGAGCAGTTAGGATGAAATTAGAGCATCCACCTTCAATTGAGATATTTGCTGACTAAAAAGGCAAAAGCATCAAACAGTAATGCTGCTTACCTCAATTGTTAACTATTTCTAGTAAATATCAATTACTAATCCCATGCCAAAGCGTCATTATCCTCCCGCCTACTTACGGTATCTGAGAGCCAGGTTATGGAATCTAGGGCGACCTGGCTTTTGGGTAACTGCAATTTTTTTATCTGTAGTCGGGCTAGTAACCTGGCAGTACTGGTCAAACCCAGATATTTTCGTTTATAAGCAAAAAAAACAAGTCGCTTCACAAAACTCTGCTGGCTCCTCCCTGTCAAACGAAAACAAAGCTATTGCAGCAGATATTGATAACTTGCCAGTCTTGTTTAATGATTTTGACGAAGCAGCTCTCCCCCTAACAACAAATAACTCTAACGAAAACAGCGATAAAAAAAAGAGCACAGGTTTATTAGATGAGCTAATTAATAAACAAAAGTCTTTTAGTGATAACAAATCAAAATATGGTTTAGGAACAGTTAATCCCGAAGTTCCTCCACCTATAAAAAATCCTTTTATTGCACAAACAGAAAATTTGTTGCGTACTGGGATACCTGATAGTAATAGCGAGTTTCTCGGTCTTAACCCTTCTTTAAGTAACGCCTCCGAAACACAAAATCAACAAACATCTTCTGGGTTAGGAATTGAATTAACTAATCAAACTAACAAAAATCAAAACTCTGTCTCCGTTAGCCCTCTGCAAGCAGCACTCAACGAATCGACAAAACAGAATTTGTCCGGCTTCAATGACATTAATGGGAATCAGCCAAATGCTTTGGCGCGCGTCTCTGACAGACAAACAACGTCGGTAGTACCGTTGAACGGCTTATCCAGCCAAATACCAACTACTGGATTAAATCCTGGGACGAGTTACACCCCAACGGATATAAACTCGCAGACAAATCCCTACAGTACTTTAAATGGCGTTCAACCACTAGTAGCGCCTTCAGTCAACTCTGTTGCACCTTACTCTAGCTATCCGAATCAAACTGTTGTTCCACCCACAAATTCTACGGGATACAGGAATTATGGGTTGCAGCAGCCGACGCAAGTACCGCAGTCTACTTACGGGAATTATGGGTTGCAGCAGCCGACGCAAGTACCGCAGTCTACTTATGGAAATTATGGCTTACAGCAGCCTACTTATGGGAATTATGGGTTGCAACAGCCGACGCAAGTACCGCAGTCTACTTATGGGAATTATGGCTCACAGCAGCCGGCGGCACGGCCAAATTCTACTGCCTCATATCTCCTCGATATTCTAGAAAAACGTAGAGGTCAGAATCAAAGGTGATATTGTTGACTGTTGACTGTTAGCAATCAATGAACCTCATAAGTGACTGTGTAATTAAAAATTCTACTAAGGAGATGGTTGGCTATTTGGAATAATCGGAACCTCTGGTGTTTCAGGTTGTTGCTTTTGGCGTTGCAAATATCTACTCAAAACATAAGCCATATCGCCACGGGTTACAGGCCGTAATGGGGAAATATTGTTTTGAGCATCTGTATTTAGAAATCCCTCAGTAGCTACTGTGGCGATCGCTTTTCTCGCCCAAGATGGGATAGACTTTTCATCTGGATATGCAGCGAGAATTTCATCAACAGCATTATCGGGAAACTGAAATACACCATAAGCCTGGGCGAAAATAGCCAGAGCTTCTGCCTTGGTTACCTTTTGATTAGGAAAAAATTGATTTCCTCGATAGCCTTTCATAATATCGGTTTTTAACACTGTCTGTATATCATTAAATGCCCAATAAGACCGAGGAACATCTGGAATCGCTAAATTTTCTTTGTTAACCTCTTGTCTTTTATCTAAGCGAAATGCTTTCACCATAATCGCTGCTAATTCTGCTCTACTCACTAACCTTTCTGGATAAAATTGGCCATCGGCAAAATTTGTCATCCATTTGGCGGAAACTACCTGTTGAATAGAATCAGATGGTACTTCAGAAGTAGTTCCTGGGCCTTGAGTTTGAGCAATTGCAGGCAAGTTTTGTAGTAGTGCTACTAAAGATAAAGTAATCGAAAGGTGACGCATCATAATAACCACTTTTAGCTTTAAAAAACTACATTACTGAGGTTACGGCCAATTTTGGTGTTTCTAAGAACCAGTAACTCAGCTAGTGACGGATTTAGAGTCATCAATGTTGCGTAGCTAGCTGTGGCAGCTTGTTTTGGTCATCCAAGAAGTAGAAATCAGCAAAAACTTGTTTTTTAGCTTTCATCTTTTGGTGTTATCTGACCAAGAAGGGGAAGGGTAAGGGGGAAAGGGGAAAGGGGAAAGGGATACAAGCCCCTAAATTCTATTTATGTAAAAAAAGAAAAATTTCTACCGAGATTGCTTGCAACGAGTCTATATTACAAGCCCCTATCTTCAGATATGGGGTTTATGTTTCCCTTTTTCCCTTTTCCCTTTAACCTTTTCCCCGCCGAAGGGCTTTGACCACTACTATGGACTATAGTCAGTTTTTCAGGAGTTTTGGGAATGACCGCAGCAGCAGATCCCGTAAAGTTGATGAAGCAAGAAGTTGGCAAAGCCGCCGCCGCCTTAGTAAAGTCGGGTTCAATTGTGGGGTTGGGTACGGGGTCAACTACAGCATACACAATTCAGTATCTGGGCGATCGCCTCAAGTCTGGCGAACTTAAGGATATCATTGGCATACCGACTTCGTTTCAGTCAGAAGTGCTAGCAAAGGAGTATGGCGTTCCTCTCGCCACCTTAGATGCTATTGACCATATCGATATTGCCATTGATGGGGCAGATGAAGTCGATCCCCAGAAGAATTTGATTAAAGGCGGTGGTGCAGCACATACCCGCGAAAAAGTCGTAGATTACCTAGCAGAACAGTTTATCGTCGTCGTAGATGGTGGTAAGTTAGTAGACCGCTTGGGTTCTAGTTTCGCTGTACCCGTGGAAGTGATTCCAATGGCAATTACTCCTGTAACTAATGCCATCAAAAAACTCGGTGGTAAACCAGAACTCCGTATGGGTGTCAAAAAAGCCGGCCCAGTAATCACAGACCAAGGAAATTTTGTTTTAGATGTCAGATTTGACTCTATTGAAGATCCAGCGAACTTAGAAAAGACGTTGAATAATATTCCTGGTGTTTTGGAAAATGGAATCTTCGTTAACTGCGTCGATTTAGTTTTAGTTGGTGAAGTCAAAGATGGTCAGCCAGTAGTGCGGCAACTGTAAGGGACTTCGTAAAAAAATATTCCATAGAAGATTGTTGACTGTTAACTGTGAACCGTCAACAGTCAACGCTTTAACCCAAGCGTATTGGGTTAAAGGCTAATTGTACAAAATTGTGGGTTTTACGAGACGCGACGCCAGTCGCTACAACGGGGGGAACCCCAACGCGAGTTGTTCATGGGGGAAACCCCCAAGACCACACTCGCTCCGCAACGCGCTGGCTCATAAATCGCCGTCTCTACAAGTGTTTTGGTCTTATCTGAACTGTATTGGCCTATTGCCTGGCATATTCAACGCGGCTACTTTTTTGAAACTTGTTCTTCCTCTACAAATTCTGGCAGTTCGTTAGGTGCGCCACAGGCAGAAATATTGCCTGTAAAATTTACATCTGCCATCAGTTCTGGATGTTCTTGCTGGCGCTGGGTGATTTGTTCGCGGGTGAGAATCTTCGATTCATCAAAACCAAGTTCGACTTCGGTGTGTAAACCCTTGTACTTAATTCGCTTGAGGTTGTAAAAACGTTTGTTAAGAGTAGTTTTCACAAAAGCTTTCAAGCAACCTAAAAGATACTTGCGTTTAAAGGGATCTTTCACAAACCAATATTCAATGGTTTTTCTAAGGTAAAAACGAGCATAGTTTCGCAGTACTCCTTTGAGAACGTCCTCCCGTTCCATTGCGTCTGGTTTCATGATTGGGGTGACAAAGTTATATTGAGAGTAATCGCGAATTTCTACGCGATCGCCTAAATCTTCAAATAACTCGGAAAATGGCCAAGGTGTAAACATATTCCAGTTGGCCATGTCTGTTTTCCAATCCAAAGCCATCTGATAGGTTTGCTCAATTGTTTCTGGAGTTTCGTTTTCCAAACCCATAATAAATTGAGCCTCAGCAACCATGCCATTTTCTTTTAACAGTTGAATTGCCCGTTTGTTTTGTTCGATAGTTGTTTCTTTACGGAACAAATTCAACTTTAGCTGTGCTGCTGCTTCTGTACCCAAGGAAACATGAACCAGTCCGGCTTTGCGGTAAAGAGGTAATTCTTTTTCATCCCGCAATATATCTGTTACCCGCGTATTGATTCCCCAGTAAACACCCAAATTGCGTTCGATCAATTCATTACAAAGGTCGATAAATTTCGGTTTGTTAATAGTTGGTTCTTCATCAGCAAGAATGAAAAAACCAACTTTGTGTTTTTTCACCAAAATTTCAATTTGATCGACAAATTTCTTGGGACTTCCAGAACGATATTTGCGCCAGAATTTCCATTGAGAACAAAAACGACAGGTGAAAGGACATCCTCTAGCATAGTTGGGCACTGCTACCCGCACGTTGAGAGGAGTATAAATATATTTTTTCCAATCTAATAGATCCCAATCTGGGGTCAGGGTATCTAAATCAGCAATGGGGGGATGGGCTGGTGTAGCGATGACTTGCCCATCTTCTAGAAAGGCAATTCCTAAAATATTGCGGCGATCGCTCTCTACAGTACCATTAGCGATCGCATTTATCAAATTAACTGTAATCTCTTCGCCTTCTCCCCGAATAATATAATCAACCCAAGGAGCTTCATTAAGAACTTCATTATACATATAGGTAGGATGAACCCCACCCATAATTGTCTTGGCTTGGGGACAAACTTCTTTAACTATTTTCAGAGTTTTTTCTGATTGGTAAATCATCGGCGTGATTGCTGTTGCCAAAACCACATCCGGCTGATGCTTGGCAATCATTTTTGCTAAAGCATCATCAGAAATATAATCTGTCATGGCATCAATAAAGCGAATATCGCTAAACCCAGCTGTCTTTAGCGCCCCGCCAACATAGGGAACCCAACTTGGCGGCCAATTTCCAGCGATTTCTGCACCGCCAGAATGATAATTGGGTTGAATCATTAAAATCCGCATAATCTACCTCATAATTCTTACCAGAGGACTCAAAAATTGAAAATATCCCGCTTGCAACAGCTTTGCTTCTACAAAATTCCAAAGCGAGAAAAATTATGGATAAATATTTGCTAATTGTTGCGAAATAAAATAAATATGCAAAAAATTACCAATTAACTTGCTGGTAAAAACTTGTCCTTTTGCAATATTTATCTTTTAAATCACTACTTAATTCATTCTATAACTATATAGCAATTGGCTTTTATCGGTCAATAAAATTTTTAAAAATTTAATGTTCGTATACTAATAATAGCTAATACAAAATTTCTAGAAATTTACACTGGAAAATTACTTAATTAATCTCTCACTTGGTGTACTTAGCGACGACATTCGTTAATGAATTAATCCCCAATATTACCCAGCTTTTACTTTGCAGTTCGCTTAATAAATATTACATCCATCTCATTAGAGGTTAGTATAAAATCGATGGGTAATTAGGTGAACACAATTATTTAGAAGTCGAAATGTGTCTTCTCCCAAGGGGAGACGCTACGCGAACGCTCAATGCTCGATAAGCTTATTCCTTGAGGGTTGAGTTTCGACTACGCTCAACTTCCGCGCAGTCGAAACCCGGCGAGATCGAGTTAGGTTTAATTTAGTCCTTCTACTTATCATTGTTAAAAACACTTTGTGAGAACTACTTCTAACCTATGATATATAGAAAAGATAAAGTATAAACTACTGAATATTAGCTCGAAATTACCTCAAATTTTATTTAAAAATTAACAGTTAACCCAAATCAGAGTTGAATTCGCAATACTCAAAACAGGCGTTATGATTTTACACAATCAAAAAGGAGCCCAATCGCTTAAGATAATGAGTTGATAGTTTTAGATCGGGCGAAACTCTGATGCTGACATTTACCCAAATCAGGCCACCTAATTACAATACAGCAGTCAGTTTGACTCTGGCGCTAACAGCCGAAGAACGTACCCGTAGCCGTCATCGCTTTGAAACAGAAGATGGGAAGGTTGTATATTTACATTTACCTAGAGGAACTGTCTTACACGATGGTGATATTCTCCAAGATGAAGCGGCTAACAATTTAATTAGAATTACTGCTAAACCAGAACTAGTGATGACTACCTTTGCCGAAACACCACTTTTATTACTCAGGGCAGCATATCATTTAGGAAATCGCCACGTACCTGTAGAAATTACCCCGACTTATTTACGCATATCTTCAGATTCAGTTTTACGCACAATGTTGGAACAATTGGGATTAGAAGTTAAAGAAGAAATTTTACCGTTTCAGCCAGAATTGGGAGCTTATGGACAACACCATCACGCTCACTGATAGCCATTTTTTAAATATTTTACAGTTGGCTAGTCCTGCTTTGCCTGTGGGAGCATATAGCTATTCTGAAGGCTTGGAAACATTGGTAGAAAATGGTACGATCGCCAATCAAGCATCTCTCAAACATTGGCTAGAAGCACAATTAACTTACGGCGCAATTCGACTAGAGGCGGCGGTAATGGCGCGAGCGGAGAAATCTGCAAAAATGGGTGATGTAGAGTCTTTATGCTCTTGGAATTTGTGGTTATCCGCTGCTAGAGAAACAGAAGAACTACGCGCCTCTAGTTGGCAAATGGGGCGATCGCTCATCCAATTACTTGGTAAACTAGAACCTGAGATTCTACCTATAACCAATAGTGTAGGTAATCCTTGCAATTATGCGATCGCTTTTGGCATCGCCCTTGCCCATTGGCAGATTAACATCAAAGCCGGATTATTAGCATATCTGCACAGTTGGGCGAGCAATTTGATTACAGCTGGCGTCAAACTTATTCCCCTGGGGCAAACAGCAGGACAGCAATTATTACTAGAATTGCAACCATTAATTAGTAATATGGCATTAGAAATTCTAACCTTGGAAGATGAACAACTCAGCTGTTGGAGTTGGGGTTTATCTCTAGCAAGTATGCAGCATCAAACGCAGTATACAAGATTATTTAGGAGTTAGGAGTTAAGAGTTATTATTCTCCCTATGCCCATGCGCCATGCCCAATGCCCCATCCCCAATGCCCAATGACTAATGACAAATGACCAATGACAAAAAACGCATTTAGAGTAGGTGTTGCTGGCCCGGTTGGTTCCGGGAAAACGGCTTTGGTGGATGCTTTGTGCAAAAGGTTGCGCGAGCAGTATCAGATTGCAGTGGTAACAAATGATATTTATACTCAAGAAGACGCTCAATTTTTAGTACGTTCTCAGGCTTTAGCAAGCGATCGCATTTTGGGTGTAGAGACTGGAGGTTGTCCTCATACTGCCATTCGTGAAGATGCTTCTATGAATTTAGCAGCAATTGAACAATTAGAGGAACGTTTTAACGATTTAGATTTAGTCTTTTTAGAAAGTGGCGGCGATAATTTAGCAGCTACCTTTAGTCCAGAATTAGTAGATTTAACAATTTACGTCATCGATGTTGCCGCTGGCGATAAAATTCCCCGCAAGGGTGGCCCCGGCATTACTAAATCTGATTTATTAGTGATTAACAAAACTGACCTTGCACCTTATGTCGGTGCAGATTTAAGTGTCATGGAACGCGATGCTAAAAAAATGCGTGGCGATAAACCTTTTATATTTACTAATTTGAAAACTCAATCAGGGCTTGCAGATGTGATTAACTTTGTCTGCACAAATATTTGTTAAATGCCATTGAGTATGGGGAGATGAGGACATAGCTTCGCTAAGGGAAAAGGGAAAAGGGTAAAGGTTAAAGGGAAAACAAAAATCTTTCCTTTCCCCCTTCCCCCTTGCCCAATGCCCAATGACCTAATGACTAATGACTAATAACAAAATTAAGTCACCAAAGTTAAAATCTTTGGTGACTCAATAGTATTTTGCTAAACCTTTAGAACGTGAAAGTTGTTCTTAGCGTACCGATAATGGCATCGTCGTTAGCACTGTTTTGACCAGGAGAAGTCAACCAAATCACGCCAGGGGTGATTGAGATGTTATCTGACACGCGGTATCTATAGAAGCCTTCAAAGTGATAAGGTATGTCATTACCAGTACCAGCAAAAGCTGGTCGGTTACGGGCATATGGTTCTGCACCAGCAAAAATACCCAATACGTTACCTTTTTTACCGAAGTCAGGCAAGGCTACCCCAACACCGTAACTCCAAGCTTCATAATCATCATCTGCGCCGAAGCCTGTGACATCGTGGTAAGAAATGAAGCCACTAATTGACAGTTTGTCGCTAGGTCTGAAGGCTGCTTCTATACCGTAAGAATTACTTGAAGATCCGTTTAGCGCAGTTAAGGTATTTGCTTGATTGGTACCTACGACGCGGTTAGTACTACCCAAACCACCACCTAGATCGAATAAATTACCGCCTCCAGCACCATGATAGCCGTGAACGTAGGTAGCAGCGATCGCCAAGCTATCGCCAATACTAAAGTTCAACTGTCCTAGAGCAGCATAATTCCCCTCGAACAAACCTTGATTGGCTATAGGATTATTAGCATTTGACGCCAAATAACCTATGGTCAGGGAACTTGGTCTGAAAATGCTACCACCTTTGCCAAAGGGTAAAGTCAATGCCGCACCTGCGCCACCACCAATGCGATAGATGGGGCTTTCAGAAGCAAAGGTAGACAACGCACCATTACCACCGTCATAATCCTCAAAATAAGGGTTATTAGTGGCAACGTAATCGCTGTGAATACCTCCGGTAGCTGCAATGTAAAGTTGGGCTGGACCAATGGGTACGTAATAAGACAGCCAGTCTATAATTACACTATTGTTACCAGTAGTACCGACTTGAAACGTTTGTGAACCTTCAGCAGTACTGATAGGAAAACCAGCATCATCTATTTGATTAAAGGCTATTGCATTACCAGCCGCCAGACGGGTGTGTAGTACGTCTTTACCCGTGAAGCTGCTTTGCAAGTCTAAACGCACCCGATCTTGGAAGACAGTGTTATTAACGTCGCCAGTGTTACCGCCAAATATATCAGTAACGGCAAAAATAGCTTCACCCACTAGTTTGGTTGTAGTGGAAAACTGATTTGCTTCCAATTCAGCAGTACGGGCTTCTAAAGCATCTACTCGACCGCGCAGAGTTGCCAGTTCTGCTGAGAATTCTTCTTGCAAACGTTGGAGAGTGGCCAAATCCTGTTTTGTCACCAAGTCAGCAGTTGCTGTGGCAATCAGTTCATTAACCCGGTCTAAACAAGCATTCAAACCTGCGGCAAATTCATAACGAGTCAGGGCCCGGTTACCACGGTAAGTGCTATTCGGGTATCCAGCAATACAACCGTAGCGCTCAACCAGAGATTGCAAAGCTTGGAATGCCCAATCAGTCGGCTGTACGTCAGAAAACTGAGAAACTGATGTGACTTGAGACAGCGAATTCTGTTTTTTGCCTTCGCTGCTGTAGCGGTTAACTTGTTCTAAGACTTGACTATCATCAGTCTTTGCTTGGGCAACCACAAATTTTTCGGCAGTGGGTTGCTGTATTTGCATCGATAGCGAAGCGCCAATAGTTTCTGGTGCTTCTGCGTGAACAGCTTTTGCCTTTGTATCTTCAGAAGAGCTTGCTACCTCAGCAGCTATAGCCCTAGCGGAAACCAACACCGTCACTCCTAAAACTACTGGACTTAGTACCAGAGTTTTCCACAATAAATGAGACATTTTTTATTTTCCTTTCCCAAAAAATACCCAAAAATCACTGGGTTCAAGAAAAAGAGAATAAGCAATTATTCTACTTGGTAAAAATATTATCAGATTGTAGCCACATCAGCTATGTCTCACAGAATATTTACGGATGAAGAATCGTAAACTTTTATAGATGGCTTGTGTTTAAAATCAACAGTTGTCAGCATTAGGCACTTAGTAGTCACAAGTCAGAATCGAGGTATGATTGACTTATTCATTCATCATCGTATTTTCCTAAATTCGGACTTTCAATGCTCCAAAAAGTCTTTATGCTGGTATTTCGCTAGATTTGGAACCATTTCTAGACTTTAGCTTCTTATTTTTGACTCTAATTTGCGGTAGTTCCTTTTTATCTTTGTAAAAGTAACAGATTTCCACTAGAGTTGGCCAGATTTCTAGAGAGCCGTGAAATTGGCTAATAACATCGTCGATAATTCTAGAGACATTTTGCTGAAAAAAGTCAGGTTCAAACCCATAAAATACTCTTGACAGGTTCGCTGCAAACAATTGTAAGGACTGCTTGCGTTCTTCATTTTGGGTAGATACTGAAGCTTTAAGTACCTGAGTGTGCATGACAGAAATTTTTTGTAAGATTTCCTCGGAGTCTTCTAAGGTGACCTCACCAGAGTAATCAAACTTGATTCCCAGATCGTCAAGATGATAAACACTATTTTTAATCTTCTTTTTCAGCAAACTACATATTTCTTCATTAAAGAGTTCACTAGCTAGAGGATTACGCATGTAATTATTTCTAATATGATTTTGGACAGCATCAACATGTGCAGCCACAATGCCTTCTTGGTGTATCCAAAGCCTGTAAATATAATCTTCAAATCTCAGGCGAGTTGGAAAAAAAGGTGGTAAACCTAGCTGATTGTCATATCCAGCAACTCCACAATCCATTCTCCAGTTTTTATTAGTGATAACAGGTCTAAAATTAGTGAGAATATAAAAATCGTTTAGGTCATTTGGACTGATTTGGTTTTCATCATTAAGATACATATGAACGAAATCAAGTGTATCAATATCGTTAGTTCCGGTGCGAAAAGTTTGGGCAATCTTGACGATGGCATTATTCAATACTCTCCCTTGCTGCAATAAAAGGCTGTTCTCTCGAAAGTAACCTTTGGTAGTGTTGGTTTCTAAATCCATCGCTGTATCAATAATAAATTCTCCAGCCTCGAAATTTTTTGGTACATGGCTGGCTTTTTGACCGAGAACATCACCAAAAGCTGTGAGTAAATCAAAAGATTTATGCACAAAGCCATCTTTTTGATTGGATTTGATTAGTTTCCCTCGACATATTTCATCACCTGTTAAAGATTCTGGACTAGTTTCAATCAATGCATCTGGTCGCATATCGTCATCTGCACTGACCATTAAATGTCCAAGGGTATACATTAAGGTGAAGTTGCGATTACCGCCATAGCTGGGGCGAAATAGGTTTTTGACTAGGGATTCAAGTTTGCGGTCGCGCAGTCTTTCATTCAAAAATGTAATAAATTGTTCTTTCTGATGTGGCCCAACATAAAATACATCATTGACTGTTTTAGTCTGCTCTAAAAGTGGGTAATATTTCTCGTGATTGGCAATGGTAGAATCGTCAAAAACTATAATTTTTAAAGCATGGCCATTCACCCAAAAATTCTCATCATATTTTTCGATAGTCTCTGCCACATCTCTTAATCGATGAGTTGGGATAACAAATATTGTTTCTTTTTGCCTCATAAATTTCTTCAGATTTTTTAAATCAATTAAAATGACGAATTTAGTTTGTAGCCCCAATTTCCAGTTTCTATTTACTGGCTTTAAACTCTTGCCAGAGTGCCTCAATTTTACTCAAAGCTTCTTTTTGAGATAGTTTACCGTTAGTTTGTAAGCTGCTAATATAGCCAATTTTTTGAGCAAACTCTTGCAGATTGGCATTAAAAATTAGGTTATCTGATGTAACTTGACCGTAATAGCGGCTAAGAGGGTAGAGAAAACTATTTTTAACTGGATAATTAAGCTGTGTCATTTATTTACTCACTATCGATATATTTGATGAAAATCATTATATTTTTGTTGCTTCATCGCAGCGATTTGTTCTAATTCCATTTGGCATTACTGTTTCGCAGAAAATTACAGAATTGCGACTTCGGATATCACTGTTTTTAGAAGCTTTTATGAGATTGGCATAACTCAAATTAGCATTTGTAAAATCAGTTCATTCGAGGTTGCAGCCTTGTAGATTTGCTTGTTGTAAATCGGCACCAACTAACAATGAATTCTTGAGGTTAGCTCCAGTTAAATCGGCTCCTTGGAGATTCACTCCGCGAAGGTCTGCCCATTCCAAATTTGCATACCGGAGATTAGTATTTTTCAGTTTCGCTTCCTGGAAATTTGCCGATCGCAAATCAATTCCTTGTAAATTAGCTTTTGAGAAATTCACTTTTGAGAAATTACAACCAAAACATTTTCTTGTTTCTTGTAGCTGTTGAATAAGATGTTGTCGAAACAAATCATTGCCTCGATCGATTAACGAGGGACTCAACACAAACATCATTGAAATCACAACTCGTAAAAAGATATTCATAAATATGAATTCAAGCTAAATCAAATAACTCTATCGAGATTTGTAGTCAGAGCAACTGAAGGCTTCTTTCGTTAAAGCAATATCAGGATGTACTGCACACTTGAGATAAGAATTGTTGTTAAAAAAATGACACTTTGTACAGGGATGTGGCTGTACAGTTTTGATACTGACTACTTCATCTTTCTCCTCTGTTAAATTTTGTCGGGGATCTTCTAGTGATTTGCAGAAACATGAAACAAGATAAACAATAATTCCCCAAGCAACCATGAAGCAAATGTGAGCCAAAAATACTGCTACAAAGGGAATATCTCCGTCCCGTGCTTTTGTGTGATTATGTGTTGTTTCAATTTCTTTAACTTCAATCAAAGTAGACTGATGAACACTCTTTTGGAGGAATAAATTCTGAATCATCTGAATTGAGAGATTCTTTGTCTGTTGGTCGAGATTCCAATAAGCAATTGTTGAGAGAATGGATTTTTTTGAGAGTGACCTTGAGAGCGGGAACCATCATTGGATGAATTGCGATCGCTAAGATGTAATCTCCAGCACAAATAACCGGATTATTCATTACCGAAATGATTTGACTCTCTCTTAAAATTCCTAAAAAAGCACATTTATTCGGTAACTGAATCTCGCTTAAATTAATACCGCAGTAAATACTATTTACTTGGATTAAAACACCAAATAGGCTTGGCTCTAAAGCTTTTTTGTTTTTTAACACTAAATATTTTTAATTAACTCTAATAATATTCTCTAACAATTTACAGAAAAATCTATTGATTTTTGATATATTTTGAAAATCTAAAAATTATACTTAAACAAGTAAATATATATTTTTTAAATAGCTAAAAAGGCATATATTTAGAGATATATTTTTCATAACTTTGGCGCAATACGGTTCGCTTAAAGCTAAAGTATTGGGAATATGGGATAAACAAAAAGATCCCCGACTTCTTTAAGAAGTCGGGGATCTAAAGCCTAAATAAATAGCTTTTTTAGGCACTTTTCATACTTTTATTCCTAGACTCGATCTAGAGCTAAATTCGACTTCAAAACATTAACTCCAGGTTCACCAAAGATGCCAAGAAAGCGACCATCGGTGTTTTGAGCAATTAAAGTTTCGAGTTCGTTCGGCTGAACTCCGCGTACTTTGGCTACTCGTGTAATTTGGGCTTTGGCGGCTTCGGGGGTGATGTGAGGATCGAGGCTAGAACCAGAGGTGTATAAAAGATCCGCAGTTGGCTGTACGCCTGCTGTTTTCAGACGATTGAAATCACCTTCAACTTTTTTGCTGGGGTCTGGGTCATCTTTGCCTTTGATGCGTTCTAGTAATGCGGGATTGCTGGGGGCTAAGTTACTAGCACCGGAAACTCCAGTTTGCAAAACTCCCGCATCATCTTTTTTGGGGTCGGCGGTGCTGTAGCTGGTGGTGCTAGGACGGCTGTTAAAATAGCGATCGCTACTAAAAGGTTGACCAATCAACGCAGAACCCACTACTTGACCTGTATTATTTGTCAATAAACTACCATTTGCTTGAAAGGGAAATACAATCTGACCAATGGCAATCATCAAAAAAGGATAAATAATCGCTCCTATTACCCAGAGTACCAAGGTAGAACGAATAGCTCTGCTAGCTTCGCGTGCAAAACTCATTAGAATTTCTCCGGTACAAACATTACAAAAAATAAATAGATAGAAAGTCCTACGGTGACCAGTCCTAGCAGTCCCACTCCCCAAGCTTGACTGCGGGAAAGTTGTTCGCTTGTGGCAGCATAAACTACAGGTGCAACTACTAAGTTGAAGCACATTGCTAGGAATAAATACAATGGCAGTTTTTGTTTGCGCCATTGACACCAGATTTCAGTTATTGCTTCTGATATTTGGGAGATAGGAATAGTGTGTTGGATGTGAGGGAGTTTCATAAGTAAATTCAGGGTTTTTCCAGAAATAAATTATCTAAGAAAACGAACCACAGAGGCGCAGAGGACACGGAGAAATGAAGAAGAGAGAATTTTTGTTTGAGATTTTTGGATGTTTTCTAATTTGGAAGTCTTAAGACAAGGGCAAGATTATATCTATAATTTTGATGGCAATGAAGGGAGCAACGATACCACCAATGCCATAAATAAAGATGTTGCGACGTAGTAATTGGTCTGCGGAAAGAGGTAAGAATTTTACTCCTTTTAGTGCTAAGGGAATTAGTGCTGGGATAATCAAGGCGTTGTAAATTAATGCTGAGACGATCGCAGATTGAGCGCTCTTGAGTGCCATGATATTCAGTGCGCCGATTCCAGCCGCAGCAAAAATAGTCGGAATGATGGCAAAATACTTGGCGATATCATTGGCGATGGAGAATGTTGTTAATGCTCCACGGGTAATGAGTAGCTGTTTACCAATAGTTACTAAGTCAATTAATTTTGTGGGGTCTGAGTCTAAGTCCACCATGTTAGCAGCTTCTTTGGCAGCCTGCGTCCCAGAATTCATCGCCAAACCCACGTTTGCTTGAGCCAAAGCAGGTGCATCGTTAGTACCGTCCCCAGTCATTGCCACCAGTTTACCCTGGGACTGTTCCGAGCGAATCACCTCGATTTTGTCTTCTGGAGTCGCTTCGGCAATAAAATCATCAACTCCAGCTTCTTTAGCAATCACGGAAGCGGTAATTCGATTATCGCCCGTGAGCATGATGGTGCGAACGCCCATACGGCGGAGTTGGTCAAACCGTTCCCGTAAACCAGGCTTGACAATATCTTTGAGGTAAATCACACCATAAATTTTCTCATCCTGGCAAACAGCTAAGGGCGTACCCCCTAGCCGGGAAACTCGCTCATAAGCTGCATCTATATCATCGGGAATGTAACCGCCGCGAGAACGCACAAATCCCTTAATGGCATCCACCGCACCCTTGCGAACTTGTTTGCCATCGGGTAGATTTGTGCCACTCATGCGGGTTTTGGCGGAAAACTCCACACCTTCGGCTTTTTCGATATTAAAAACTACTGAAACCTGGGATTTTTCTGCTAATGCCACAATTGACTTGCCCTCCGGTGTATCGTCAAATAAGCTAGCAGCTAAAGAAACTCTCGCCACATCTGCGATTGAATGATTATCCAAGGGAATAAACTCATCAGCCATGCGGTTCCCCAAGGTGATAGTTCCTGTTTTATCTAGCACCAAAGTGTTGATGTCGCCGCAAGCTTCAACTGCTCGCCCAGAGGTAGCAATGACGTTGAATTGCGCTACTCTGTCCATCCCTGCAATACCGATCGCACTGAGCAAACCACCGATAGTTGTGGGAATCAAAGCTACCAGTAATGATATTAATATCGCCACGCTAGCACCCGCCCGCAAACTGTTTGCTGCCTCAGCACCAAATACAGTGCTGATAAAATTGGCGATGTAGCTGACAAAAGGCGGCATGGTCGCCACTACAATTAAGAACACCTGTGTCAGCACTGCTAGCAATACCGTCAAAGCAATCTCATTGGGAGTTTTGGTGCGTTCTGCTCCTTCTACCAAAGCAATCATGCGATCGATAAAGCCTTGACCGGGATCGGCGGTAATTTTAATCGTCAGCTCGTCGGAAAGTAAGCGCGTACCTCCCGTCACCGAACTAGCAATATCCGTACCTGGTTGCTTCAGCACAGGCGCAGATTCCCCAGTAATCGCAGACTCATCTACTGAACCAATGCCTTTAATTACTTCGCCATCGGCGGGAATGAGGTTATTGGCAATTACCTTTACCAAATCACCCCGCCGCAGTTCCGTAGAATTGACTTTTTCAATGGAACCATCGGGCAGGATTTTATTAGCAATGGTATCCGATCGCGTCGTTCTCAGCGAATCAGCCTGAGCTTTGCCTCGTCCTTCAGCCACAGCTTCGGCAAAGTTAGCAAAAACGAGTGTGAAAAACAGAATAAAGGTAATCAACCCATTTAACAAGCGTTGTTGGTTGACATTTGCCTGGATTGTACCAAACAAATTTGGGTTAAGGGTCACTAGAAAAGTGATAATTGTCCCGACCCAAACAACAAACATCACTGGATTTTTAACAGTAATTCGCGGATCGAGCTTGACAAATGACTCACGAATTGCTCTCTGGTAAATTCCCCGCATATCTGCCTTGGGGGTGTGCTTGCGCGAATCACGAGTTCCTGATGGAACGCGGGGTGAATGAGGATTATTAGTAGTTGGCATAAATTAAATTAGGGGAATGGGGCATCCCTTCGACTACGCTCAGGGCAAGTGGGCATTGGGCATAAGTCTTTGAACTAAATTAATGGAGTTCTGAGGTGCATTAATGAATATCAAAGACTCGTTAATGGAGTTCTGAGGTGCATTAATGAATATCAAAGATTCATTAATGGAGTTCTGAGGTGTATTAATGAATATCAAAGATTCATTAATGGAGTTCTGAGGTGCATTAATGAATATCAAAGACTCATTAATGGAGTTCTGAGGTGGATTAACGAGTATCAAAGACTCATTAATGAAGTTCTGAGGTGGATTAACGAGTATCAAAGCTGGATGAACGAGTTTCTATAATTTATTCTCTGCTCCCCATCTCCCCATCTCCCCACCTCCCTATCTCCCCATCTCCCCACCTCCCCATCTCCCCACCTCCCCATCTCCCCACCTCCCTACTCAAACCGCATCGTCCCCACTCCTACCCAATACCTTTTGCGATAAAAAACGCTTCACCGATGGGGCCTAATGCTAATACTGGGAAGAATGTCAACGCGCCGAGAATTAAAATCACGCCTGCGGTAACGCCTGTAAATAATCCAGTATCGGTTCGCAATGTCCCAGTGGTATAGGGAACAGCTTGCTTGCGGGACATGCTATCTGCTAAAAACAGTAAACCCAGTATGGGAATATAGCGCCCTGCCAGTAAACTAAAGCAAGTACTCAAGTTCCACCACAAAGCGGTTAAAGTCGGTTTTGTGCCTGTGGCGATCGCTAACGGTGAAGGTTGGGAATCGCCTAAACCTTCAAACCCAGAACCGTTATTAGCAGCAGCGGAGGCGTATTCATAGATAACTTGAGCAAAGCCGTGGAAACCAGGATTGCTAATTCCTGCTAATTGGTCGGGAAATGCTAAGGCGATACCTGCGGGAATCATAATTGCGATGGGGTGGACTAGCAAAATCAAGAAACTAGCCAGTACAACCTCCCGCTTCTCAATTTTGCGTCCGAGAAATTCTGGCGTGCGTCCCACCATTAGTCCTGTAGCGAACACAGCCAGAATCAGGTAAGCAAACAAGTATGCGGTTCCTGTACCCTGTCCGCCCCAAATAATTTGTAGGAACATATTGGAAAGGGTAATAAAACCGCCGTTGGGCATGAAGGAATCGTGTAAACTGTTGACTGCACCGCACATGGTACCGGTGGTACTGACTGCGAACAGCACAGACTCTGCCCAACCAAACCTGACTTCTTTACCTTCCAAATTCGGTTGCTGACTTCCTAGCACCGCATTCACAGCCGGATTGCCGTTATATTCGCCAATGGCTGTAACGACAATAAATCCTAGATAAATAACACCCACCATACCGTAGACTAACCAAGCTTGCTTAGTGTTGTTAGCAAACAAGCCATAGGCGTAGATTAAGGAAGTGGGAATCGCAAGCATGGCGACAATTTCAATTAAATTGGTAAATCCGTTGGGATTTTCAAAGGGGTGTGCGGAGTTGATCGCAAAAAAACCGCCGCCGTTTTCGCCTAATTGCTTGATGATTTCAAAATGGGCAACAGGGCCGCGAGCGATCGCCTGACTAACGCTAGGATCTTCCAAGGTGGGAAACACCGCTACACCAGCCAGTGTTTCTGGCACGCCAGCCGCCATCAAAGCAATCCCGCCGACAATACAAATAGGCAGCAAAATTCGCGTAATCGAGCGAATCAAGTCTACATAAAAATTGCCCAACGATCTACCAGTTAATCCCCGAATAAAAGCTATTCCCACAGCCAAACCAGTCGCAGCTGAGGTAAACATGTGATAACCAAGCCCCCACATTTGACTGGCATAACTCATGTAAGTTTCACCAGAATAATGCTGCTGGTTGGTGTTAGTAATAAAGGAAATAGTAGTATGTAGCGCTGTATCCCAAGTTGGCGCATTTATCTTGGTTGGGTTTAATGGTAACCATCCTTGATTCATAATAATCAAGAAAATCAGCAACCCCATTGCAACATTGCTATACAAGATTGCCCGTCCATACTGCCAACCAGTCATATTTTCCTTAGCTTTAACGCCAACCAAGGAGTAAAGCACTCGCTCAACCGGATTTAAAACTGGATCGAGAAAAGTACTTTGTTCTTGGTAGACACGCGCCATATAGCGCCCAAAAAAAGGAGTAATTGCTACTACAATTAGTAGCGTTAATATGATTTGAATCCATCCTTCTAACATTGGATTAATCGAACTCCGGCATGAGTTATTTTGCAATAATTCTTAGATATTTTGCTGTGAATACCCAAATAAGTCTTGGTTTATGAATATGTAGTTGACAAATCAATAATGAAACTTTTTGTTAAGAAAAACAAGGTATAAATTAATATTTAAACTTAAATATATTAGTGATATAGTTTTGCAAAGATATAATTTATAGAGCGTTTATTTTGATATATATCTGCAAATATAGAAAATTTAAACCATCCCTCAAAAGTTAGACTTACGGTTTATTAGAGAATTCGGGCGTCTTGCAGTTTATCAAAATTAATGCGATCGATCGCTAGGGCGCTTTCCACGAGATAATAACAAAGGCTTGTTGAGTATTTATTATCAATGTCCTTTGATAACCCCTGCAAATTACTTTCCGAAAAACATCCCGTCAATTTTGCTAATTGGGTTTTGGGTACACCACAAACTTCTGTCAAAGTCCTCAAAACCGAATTAAGCATTGAACCGATTCGTGCCGATTATGTCACATTTCTACAGTTACAAGAACGCATTCTTCACTTAGAATTCCAAACTAAACTAGAATCCACACCACCGCTACCCCTGCGAATGCTCGATTATTGGGTACGCTTATATCGTTTATATCGTCTACCCATTACGTAAGTTGTTGTCTTATTACTTCCTCCTGCGCCAGAAACAGTAATTGAAACTGCCTTCAGCCTCGAAACTACCCGTCACGAATATCGCGTAATTTGCTTATGGGAGGAAAATCCCGAACAATTCTTGAACGATCCGGCTTTGTTACCCTTAGCACCATTAGCAGCAACCACTCAACCCCAAACCTTGCTGCAACAAGTTGTGGAACGAGTTAATCAACTCCAGCCAGAACAACGACCTGAAATTGCGACTTACACCCAAATCTTAGCGGGATTAAAATACAAAAAGGACTTGATTAGACAATTATTTCGGGAGGGTATGATGCGCGAGTCAGTGATTTATCAAGAAATTCTTCAAGAAGGCGAACAACGAGGAGAACAACGAGGAGAACAACGAGGACGGGAACAAGGAGAGCGATCGCTTATTCTCCGTCAACTTACTAGACGCCTGGGAGAATTACCCCAACAACTACTAGAACGTATTGAAACTCTCAACCTGGAACAATTAGAAAATCTGGGGGAAGCTTTGTTAGATTTTCAGGCTCAAGCAGATTTAGAAACCTGGTTTAGTGCATTAGAATAGCACAACCCTCGTTATTAATACTCCATTGAAATGAAAAGAATAGAAATTGAACAAAGAACTATTTTAGTTGGTTTGGCAGGTAGCCACGGCTATGGTTTAAATCGTCCGGGTTCAGACTTTGATTATCGCGGAGTATTTATCGCACCCAAAAGGTACTATTTGGGATTCGATCGCATAGAACAAAAAGATGCTGGTTGGGATGAACCAGGAATATTTCCATTTTTAGATAACAACAAAGATACAGTTATCTATGAATTAAAAAAAATCCTCCAGTTATTATCCGGAGCTAACCCCAATGTTTTAGAATTACTCTGGTTAAATAACTATCCTTTTCTAACTCCAGTAGGAGAGCATTTAATTAATCATAAGCAATTATTTTTAACTAAGAAAGTCAAGCATACTTACACTGGTTATGCCTTTGCTCAAATCAAAAAAATGGAAACTCATCGCAAGTGGTTATTAAAGCCACCGCAAAAAAAGCCATTACCATCTGACTTTGACATAGAAGACGAAGCAGCGCTAACCAAAGATGAACTAAATGCTTTTTTAGAATATCTTTATAACTTAATTAGAGGCAGAATTGAATTTTTGGAAGAAGCTGAACAATTATATAAACTACTAACAGCAGATATTGATTTCAAAGGAGTGTTAAAACAATATACTTTACCCGACGAGACTTTAAAATATACCCAAAAGTTCACTAATAGCCGTAAAGATTTTATCCGACTGCTTCAAAAAAGTCAAAGTTATCAAACAGCCCTAAGAGAATGGAAAGCTTACTTATCTTGGCAGGAAAATAGAAATCCGGCTAGAGCAGAAATGGAAATCAAGTCTGGTTTTGACCTCAAACATGGGATGCACTGCATTAGATTGTTACGCAGTGGATTAGAAATATT
Source organism: Nostoc sp. DSM 114161 (assembly GCF_052692665.1). NCBI lineage: Bacteria > Bacillati > Cyanobacteriota > Cyanophyceae > Nostocales > Nostocaceae > Nostoc > Nostoc sp. DSM 114161. The sequence goes on along the minus strand of NZ_CP195141.1, from coordinate 8,059,462 downwards.
ACGTCAAGGAGAGGTGATTGTTGATAGGAGAATAGCTGGCGATGCTGATGATTTAAAAGCTATCCTCAAGGGTGAATATTCTTATGAACAGGTGATGAAAATGGCAGAAGATTTAGTTGCCGAAATGGAAATTGTTTACGAACAAACTAACCTGCCTCATAAACCCGATTTAGAGCAAATTAATGAATTGTGTATGGAATTAGTGGAAATGCAAAAGTGGTAAATAAAAAAGTTAGGAGCGAGAAGTTAAGAGTTAGGAGTTTTTAATTAAATTCTCACTCATAACTCATAACTCATAACTAAATTTAAAGAGTCTGGATTAAATCGGCAAAGCCAAAAAGGCTAATAATTAGCAATAGTAATGCTGTGATTTGTGTAATTCGTGTTTGCGGAGAGGGGGCGATCGCTTCCCGCACTAAGATAGAAATAGATGCTCCAACTACTAAGCTCAAACCTAAGATTAAATATGGTCTTTCGGGTAAAACACTCGCTATTGCCAGCATAGCGATCGCTAAAAATAGCATTAATAATTCTACAAACCGAGGCGGGTTGTATTGGCTAGATAAAATTAAGCTGTTAAACCAAAAATACCAAGATCTCATAATTCAGTATTCAATGCTAAGTGCTGAGTTAAGAGCTAGGATTCTAAGTTAAGAGTTAGGAGTTGGGAGTTAAGAGTTAGAAGTTACGAGTTGAGAGTTACTTGGGAGTTAGAAGTTACGAGTTAAGAGTTATTCTCGTTGTCTCCTTTTCCTCTTGTCTTCCTCATCTCCCTCATCCCCCACTCCTAACTCTTGACTTTTAACTCCTAACTCCTAACTTTTAACTTTTAACTTCTAACCTCTAACTCCTAACTTCTGACCTGTGCCATTTTTTTGTGCAGTATCATCTTCTGGAAGTTCGACGCCAAAGACACGGCTAAAAGCTTTGGCAACTTTGTAGCCAGAATCAATCGATTCCAAGGGGTCTTTCCGCAGCCTATGACGCAAGCACAGCGTAATTACGCGGCGGATATCGTCAACTGTAACTTCAGTGCGTCCTTCAAATGCCGTTATGGCTTTGGCGGCGCGGTTACTAACAATGTCACCCCGTAATCCATCTACATCGAGTTCAGAGCAGACTTCAGAAATTTTCACCCGCAAATCATAGTCAATTTTTACTTCTGGTAAAAGTTGCTGGGCATTGACAATTTGCTGTTGTAGTGCTTCTTGCTGCGGTTTATATTTTTCAAGAAAATCCGGAGGATTTTGGTCAAATTCCGCCCGTTGTTCGACGATTTGTACTCGTAAGGCTGGTTCTTTGACTGTATGAATTTCTGCGTGCATCCCAAAGCGATCGAGTAATTGGGGACGCAGTTCGCCTTCTTCTGGGTTTCCAGAACCGACAAGCACAAAACGTGCAGGGTGACGGATTGAAATACCTTCACGTTCTACAGTATTCCAGCCACTGGCGGCGGAATCGAGTAGCACATCTACAAGGTGGTCATCTAGTAAGTTGACTTCATCCACATAAAGAATGCCTCGGTTAGCCTTTGCCAGCAGTCCTGGTTCAAAAGCTTTGACACCCTCAGATAAAGCTTTTTCAATGTCGATAGTGCCGCAAACCCGGTCTTCTGTGGCTCCTAATGGCAGGTCTACCATTTGGACTTTTTTGTGAGTTACGGGAATTTCTGCCCCTTGTTCTAACAGTTGGCGGACATCATCGCTCATCAAATCAGGGTCGCTAGGATCGCTACTAAACGGGTCATTGGCAACCACAGAGATTTCTGGCAGCAGATCCGCCAGCGCCCGGATAGTAGTGGATTTTCCGGTACCGCGATCGCCCATGATCATTACACCACCAATTTTGGGGTCAATCACGTTCAACAGCAGCGCCAGTTTCATTTCTTCCTGGCCGACAATTGCCGTAAAAGGAAATACCACACGACGCGCACTTGCCGTAGATTGAGCAGTTGGACTCACTAAATTACCTAACAATATTTTTCTTATTACAGTTCTTTATTGTGACACAGCTGGGGACTGAGGAATAGGGAGTGGGGAGTGTGGGGAGCAGGGGAGCAGGGGAGAAGTGACAACAGTATTTCTTTCGCCTCTGCACCTCTGCACCTCCGCCCCTCTGCCCCTCTGCCTCTTCTGCCCCATGCCCCATTCCCAATACCAGATTGGGCACAAATGCCTACTTGCTACGTCAACTTTCTTAATATGCATAAGTTTGATTTAGTTTTTCTGGTGCAGAAGTTCCATACATAGGGAACCAACAACTACCAATCTCTCAATTTTTTAGTAAGCATAAATGCTTGTAATATATGTATGGCTAGTAGATTCAATCACAAAAGCAAGCAATGGCGTGTGTGGGTAGCTAATGCATCATTCAAACCTATGAAATCAACTTTTTTTGTTCGAGGTTGGCGACGAAAGCTGAAATATATTTTCCCGCTGCTGATGTTAATATCGTTTGTTACGGTATTGTTGGTAGACAGCTTCAGCCCTGCCGTTGCCCAGCTACCCCGTCAGGAAATTCGCGGGGTTTGGATGACGAACAATGATTTTGACACCCTGAAGGATCGTGCCAAAGTGCAAGAGGCGATGACTCATCTGCGGCGGCTGAACTTCAACACAATCTATCCAGTGGTTTGGAATTCTGGCTATGTAATGTATCCCAGTGCTACCGCACAACGCGCAGGTATTCAACCTTTTGTTTATAAAGGTTCAGATGGACATGATATTCTTGCTGACCTCATTAATCAAGCCCATCGCAAGGGACTCTTAGCAATTCCCTGGTTTGAGTTTGGATTTATGGCACCCCCAACGTCGGAACTTGCAGTGAATTATCCAGATTGGTTCACACAAAAGCGCGATGGTAGCCAAACTTCCATCAGCGCGGCTGGTGAGGTAATGTGGCTCAATCCCTTCCATCCACAAGTGCAACAATTCATCAGCAATCTTGTGCTAGAAGTTGTCACTCAATATGATGCCGATGGCATTCAGTTTGACGATCACATGAGTTTGCCCCGCGAATTTGGCTACGATCGCTATACAGTTGCGTTGTACGCTAAAGAAACCAAGAACAATCCCCCGGCAAACCCTGAAGATCCGGAATGGGTAAAGTGGCGGGCAGATAAAATTACCGCCTTCATGGTACAACTTAACCAAGCTGTCAAGCAGAGAAAACCCCAGGCGATTTTCTCCGTTGCTCCTAATTACTATGACTTTGCTTACAAGTTTCACCTGCAAGACTGGCTTAATTGGATACGGCAAGATATCGTAGACGAGTTAATTGTGCAAATTTATCGTCCAAATCTGCAAAGTTTCATCGCAAATATTTCCCGCCCAGAAATTCAAGAAGCGCAACAAACCATTCCCACTGGAGTTGGAATTATGACAGGGTTACGAAATAATCCAGTTCCAATGCAACAAATTAAGTCTCAGGTGCGAGCTGCCCAAGAACGCGGTTTGGGTGTAACCTTCTTTTATTATGAAAGTCTTTGGAATTATGCACCTGAACCTTTAAATGAACGTCAAGCAGCATTTGAAAACCTCTTTCCATCTCCCGCACTCCGCGCCAGAGTTGAATAACTTGTTTGCACAAGTGCTTAGTACATCTGTTTACTAAGATTGGTTCTAGCTGTAGGTGAGTTCGATAGAAAAAAGAATTTGACAGATAGATTGGGTAGGGGCGCAAAGCTTTGCGCCCCTACGATTTTTGATGTGTTGCAAAGATTTTTTGAAATGGTATTAGATATCTCATTTACCGACAAAATCGTTGCTAGAGACGTTGCATTGCAACGTCTCTACAATCTGTTGGAATTGCGAAAAATCCAGGGGTGCGTTGGCGTAGCCCATCGTAGACATCGTTGATTCGTTCTAAGTGTTCAGACTCAAAAGCGATCGGTCCCACTGCAACTTCACCCAAAATCCTGCGTCTATTGCTACAGAATTATCTTGACAATTAAAACCTATGCTGCATAAATGGTTTTTGTCACACCACCGACTCATATTTAGATTACTACTATTAACTGCAACCATCAGCCCCCTAGCGCTAAATTACTATGTAAATGCAATAACCAGCGATCGCCGCTACACTCAACCACAAAAAATTCCAACCGAACGAGTTGCCATCGTCTTCGGTGCGGGAATTTACCCTGATGGTACACTATCGCCAATGCTTAGCGATCGCGTATCCGCTGCTGTAGAACTTTACAAATTGGGGCGAGTCCAAAAGCTGTTAATGACGGGTGACAATAGCCGCGATGACTACAATGAAGTCCAAGCAATGCAGAATTATGCAGTCCAAAGAGGTGTACCCGCTCAAGATATTACCTTAGATTATGCTGGATTCAGCACTTATGAAAGTTGCTATCGAGCTAAAGATATTTTCGGAATCAAACAAGCAGTTTTAATTACCCAGAAATTCCATTTACCCCGCGCAGTTTATACTTGCGATCGCCTTGGCGTCAAAGCCATCGGTTTGGGAACACCAGATTGGGAAAGCTACAGTTTTCAAACTGTTATGTACTCCACACTGCGGGAGGAATTGTCAACCCTCAAAGCCTTATGGGAAGTTAATATAACTCGCCCTCAGCCAACTTTCCTCGGCTCATTTGAAGGAATAAAATGAATTGGAAGTGGGGAGCGTTCTGATTCAAAGAAATTCTGAATTCTGAATTCTGATTCACTCTTCCCTACTCTTCTCTTGAAGCAGCGATCGCCAATCTTTAATTGCTTTTTCTGTCCATAACCAATTTTTAGCTAATTTATCTACTTGGAAGTTGACGCGATCGGATTTCATTACCATTTGTCTCAACTTTATCGCTTCATTCATATATTGTGCTTGTTTGCTACTAGATTGACCAAGTGCAGATTTATACAGTCCTAGAGCTAAACCAGCATAGGAAGTTAAAGCGTCCTGAGGTAATGGCGTCTTTGTGGATGTAGTAGAAGCTGTATTCTGTGCTTTGAGAGCTAAATTTAAAGCCTTGAACCAAGAATCATTAGCTCTATTCAAATTACCTTCTGCGTAGTAAGCAAATCCTAGAGCATTATTATATAAAAGCGAATCTGGTTTAGCTTTGGCAGCGGTTTCCCAGTAACGACGAGCATCGTCAACGCTATAGTTAACGTCTCCAGTCTGGATTGATTGCCAAGCTAATCGCCCCTTTAAAAAGTTGACAGCTGGATCGTCAACTTGTTTATTTGTAACTAGCTTCAAAGCAGTTTCAGCCGCAGCAAAAGCGCCACGATTGAGTAATTCTTCCACAGCAAATAATCCACCTTGCAAATCGCCTTGGCTCAATTTTTCAGTAGCGGTGGCGGTAACGATTCCAGTTGGCGCTGTTTCTAAATCTATATTTGGTTGTTTTCCAATGGGTAAAGACTCAGTGGGAATTGGTGGTATTTTCGACAGATTTGTCTGGGGTCGATTTTGCCACCAATTTAAACCGATGGCAATTGCGATCGCACTTATTCCCACAACGCCAACAATCGGCCACAACTTACGCCGTCGATCCCGATTTCTAGATGGAGATGAGTTTGGTTGCGATCGACGAGAAAACTCGGAATTTTGCCAATGTCTTTCTGAGTTCCCAACAGTTTCAGGAGGCGGTGCTGGAACTTCTCCCCACAAATCTGCTTCTTCCAAAGAGGAAGTCATTTCTTCTGAAACTGGCCTATTTGGTAGACTATTTTCGTTAATTTGTTGCTCTTCTGTGGAGGATTTTTGCTCGTCCAGCCGCCGAAACAAATCCGAAACGATGGCCGAATCTTCTGCATAACTTGGGTCATCATACTCGATTTCATCAACGAGATCGCCCCAGGTATCTTCACCCAGCCAATCCAAGCCAACAGGATCGCGCCCCAAATCAGCAGGAATCATCTCCTCAATTCCTAAAGGCATTTCCGGATCGTCCGCGATCGCAGCATACATAGAACTAGGAATTGTCCCTATAGGGGAACTATATTGGTTGAGTGACTCCGGATGCCCTAAAGCAGTTTCCTGGCTCAGAAAACCGTCAAATTCGGGCTGGAGATACAAAATCGGTAATGCCCAGTACATTTGGTGAGAACCATAGGCAGAAATTAATCCTTGGCGCACCCGACTAACGCATAAATCTACTGGATACCCCTGACTCAAATTGCGGTAAAATAATTGCGTGAGTGTCAGTGCCACTTCATCAGGAATGCGCTCTGACATTGCCAAAACACTGGCAATTCCTCGTTTAACAAGACTTTCTGCCAGGTTGCGTTCCCCCGTATCTTCAGAAGCCCCCAAGGCTGCTGTGTAAGCTCCCAAGCAGGAATTAAACACTGCCATCTGGATGTTATTGTTGACGAGCAAACCTGCCAAATCGTCTCCAGTGAGAATTTCCGTTAACCCGGTTCTGCGACTGGCAAGATAAATTTCTCCGCCATTTGGGCCTAAGTTGCTATGACCAGAGTAGTGTAGAACGTGGTATCTGCCTTGCTCTAAAGCTTGGGTCAGTTCTTCACGTCCTGGTTGGTCTAACACAGTGAGTTCAATTTCTGGGAGATGACTGCTAGCCTCAGCAAATCGTGGTGCCGGACGCGCGAGTTCCGCTTGCAGTTTGATTGCTTCCTCTTTGAGTAGGTCGAGACGGACTCGATCCAAGGGCGAAGCAATTACCATCAATACTTTGACACCAGTTTCTTCTAGTGGCGTAAAAGTATTTGGCCGCAAACGAGAAGCCCCCAAAATTCCACTTTGGAAGCGAGAAAAAGCGACATAAGGCCCAGTGGCTAAAGGGCGATCGCCTGCGTGCATCACTTCCCAAGGCAAACGAGCTAACCTCGTGTCTTTCAGCCCCAAGCGTAAGCGCAATACTTGTTGGTGATTCTGGGCAATACCTTGGGCAGTAATCCAACTATCTCTGAGAGTACCTTGAAATAAGGCATTATATAATTGTTGACCTAAAGCCACCAAATTAACAGAATTTCTCGCAATATCGCTTTCCCGCTCGCTAGAGGCGAATGGATCTCCTTGCAACACCGACTTCAACGGGTCATTCATCAAATGCCCAGCAGCCATCAACCAATCAGCTACAGGCCAAGTCACCAATTCTTCTGCCAATGGCACCCCAGGCGCGACTTGTTCCGTCCGCACCAAGTAGTCGTTTTGCCCTACTGGGGTTACGGATATGTGGAATTCCTGGGTCACAGCTTCTCCTGCTCGCCTCCTAAATTCGGTTTGAAACGCGAAAGTTTCAAGTCGATTTTTCGCTCCCTCTGATAACTTAGATGCATCCCACCCTTGAATGTTTCTGATTTTTAGTTGTTTTGGCTTTTCTACCTTTACAACTTTATCCGGATTGGATTAGTTCGGTCTAGAACACTTTATTGGTAGATGCACCTTGATCTTCAACTCCCCTAGTAGGCTAACACCCACTGGGGGTTTTTTTATTTTGACAAACAACAGCAACCTCTAATATTAAGTTCGTGCGAACACTTATAGTTAGAGCTAACACCCCGATAAGCAGACAATTCACAGCGCCAGCTTTTGGCGAACTCAACTTCGCAGGACGCTCTACGCAAAGAGCTTAGAATTATACAGCAAATTTCAATTTGGTGAAGTAGACGACCATTAGCTTGAAAAATCAGGTATAAGCCCAATTTGGCAGCCAAATTCCGGATTATGAATTCTGAATTCTGCTGTAAGTAATTAAACTAACTTGACATAACGCAGATATTCTCCACCAGAAAATAATGCTTAACTTTAGAATACTTGATTGGTAGATGAATGTACCTCGATCTTTAACTCCCCTAATCCCTTAATATCAACTATTACAGCACGGCAAAAACCCAGCGACCATCTCAATTAACCGGACTAGGGACTTAAGCGCCCTATCTTAGGAATAGGCATTCTGCCAAAGTGTAGTAGTTTTTGTGTGTCAAACAAAAACAGGACTTACGCAAAAATAGCCAACTTCGCTTAATTTATCGAACCGCCTTCGCGCTTCGCGTCTCGTAGAGAAGACGCCAAGAACGCCAAGAGTTCGTAGAGTTTACGTAAGTCCTAAAAAATAATCAACTTTCTGGGAAATTTATCCGGAACATGATGGTTAAACCTAGAACATTTAATTGGTAGATGCACCCTGATAACTAGCTCCCCTGGTAGGCTAATAGCCACTAGGGGTTTTTTTTGCTCATCACACATCTATTTTTTAGGTAGCGCACTCATCATTGAATAATTGGTAGATTTGACCGTGCCAATTTTAGATTTTAGATTAAAAATTATTTCAGTTCATGCCGCCTGTAGCGGCCCGAACAAATCCAAAATTTCAAATCCGACGCTCCATGACTCGCTAACGCTGTGCTACCAAGCCCTCTAATCTTGTGTCGTCTTTAATCCAAAATCGGTATAGCTTGAAAAGCCTCGTTCGCCCTTAGCGTTGGTGTAGCCACAGGCTCGCGGATAAGGAGAATTACTACTCTATTCCCGCAAGCCTTAGGTCACCCTAGCACCCTACGAAAAGCCACTCTCCAGGCGTATACCCACAAGTTGGGAAACCCGTCTTAGCGACTGGCTGAACTTTTGGCAAAATCCAAAGTTGGTTGACCTGATAACTAACCCCTCTGATTGGCTAACACTTGTTGAGAGTTTTTTTTCTGGTGAGTAAACAACAATAACCTCAACTTCTGCATAATTTATCCGGTGGATAGCCATTAACTTGAGAAAACATTATTGGTAGATGCACCCTGATAACTCAACTCCCCTGGTTGGCTAACACCCACTGGGGGTTTTTTTGTTTGGAACCATCGAAGAATTTTAGATTTTAGATTTTGGATTAGGGTTTTTCGGTTCAGAGTAACCTCTTTTGTAGACAGAACAAATCTCAAAACCGAAGCCCAGTACCCTTGGGATCGGGATGAATCTAAAAGACGTTCGCGGACTTGCTAACGCTACGCGATCGCCAATTCCAAATTTTGTTGGAGGTTGAGCATTTTCTCCGGAATATGCTAGATGCCCCTAGAAAACATTATTGGTAGATGCACCCTGATAACTCACTCCCCTAGTAGGCTAACACCAACTGGGGTTTTTTTATTTTAAAAAATAATTGACCTTTGTACAAATTTATCCGGAGTATGGCGTTCAATCTCAGAACATTTAATTGGTAGATGCACCCTGATAACTAACTCCCCTGGTCGGCTAACACCCACTGGGGGTTTTTTTATGCCTAGAGCCACAGCAGCTTGTCGTTAGACATCATCAGCCTCCTAAACTGCCACATACCCAGAATGCACCTTGTTACTACTGCTGGTAGACCTTGAATATCCTTCCTTTGCCAGCTTAGAGCAAACTTAGTCACCCAATCCCTGAATCGCTTTCCTTTTATTGTTAGCTAGACAGGTGACCTAAAATGATTGCTATGATATTTAATCACATTCTTAAGTTTTTTTCTAGATTCCTACTTTCTCGTTCTTCGAGTGCTGCATCCTAAAAAATTAGCTATGGGGCATTGGGCATTGGACAAGGGGGACAAGGTAGCAATCTTTCTCTCCGAAGTTCCGAGCGGAGGAAACCTCCGCTCAGACTTCTCTCCTTGTCTCCCCCCTCTCTTGTCTACCTCATCTCCCCCATCCCCTTTTTGTTGACATTAACAACCTGCAATATGGTATATTTCATGGCGTTATGCTAGGAAGGATATCTAGCCTAAAACCAAAGAGTTGCCAACCGATGAGTTTAGCTGTAATTAAGTTTTCTTCTGAAGAGTGCGGCATCTGCCACAAAATGTCTTTTTATGACAAAAAGGTGGCTGAAGAACTGGGTTTAGAATTTATCGATGTAAAAATGCAGGATACATCTGCTTACCGCAAGTATCGCAAGATTTTATTGACTCAGTATCCTGATAAATCAGAAATGGGATGGCCTACTTACATTGTTTGCAATTCTCCAGAAGGAGAATTTGAGATTGTAGGTGAGGTAAAAGGAGGCCATCCCAAAGGTGAATTTAGAAGCCGTCTCCAACAGGTTCTCGATTCTACAACTAGTCAGAATTAATTACCTCAAAAGATTTAACCTCCAGGACAGGTCCAATCATGGCAGCTGTCATGACATCTTCACGCACCTGTCCTTTAACTTTTGCTTTTTGTCCGGCTTTGAGTAAGTCTTTATCAGCCCCTCTGAGGATTTCGTAAGTAACACCCTCTTGTGTAACTAACGCCCATGCGCCTGGGCCAATATCGCGACGTTGAATTGTGCCTGTAACTGTAATGCTCATAAATACTGCTGAGTACTGAATGGGGAGTAGGGACAGGGGACTGGGGACTGGGGACTGAGGAGATAAGGGAGTGTGGGGGAAAGATTTCTTCCCTATCCTTCCACACTTCCTGCTCACCCCATGCCCAATGCCCAATGCTCCATACCCATTTATGCTGCTTTTTCTTCGTTTTGCAATGCTAAACGAGCAAGTCCATAACAAAGTATGGCGTTGGCGATTAGGAACAGACGTGCTAAGTTAACATTTCCAAATCCCCAAACTGCTGGGTCGTAAATAGCACTTACTGTCAAGCAGGCTGCTACTCCTAGTGTTGAACCGATGGCAAACCATTTCCAACTCGGATGTCCTAACAGTAATGCCATTAATACTATGGGAATCAATACGCTAGCAAACAGGGGATTCAATGCATCAGTTCCTTGGAGGGTATTGCCGAGTTCCGGAATTGAACTACCTAAAACCCGGAAAGGCCATTGGGGAAGGTCAAAGATATAAATTCCCTTGAGGAAGAACAACCCAGAACTGCCAGCAATTAAACCGCCAGATAAAGACCAACTCCAAGTGAAGGGGAAGTAAACCCGTAAAAACCAAGCTAGTAGGTAAGAACCGATTACCATTAAAATCTTGGGTAACAGTGCTACTGCACCACCGTCAATCCAAAAGCCGGGATTCAGGTAGCCATTATCCCGTAACCAACGGAAGAAATCTTGGAAACTGATTTGCCCTTCAACAGCTAGTTTGACTGCTGCTTCTGCATTGAGTTGTCCGGCACCATAATAGTTCAAACCATCATCTTGGATAACTCGTGCTGACTGTTTGAGGACTTTTAAAACTTCATCTGGTTCTTTAATACCAGTAGCTTTGATTAATGCTGCAACACCAGCAACGTGGGGGGAAGCCATACTTGTACCTTGGAAACCAAGAAATACGCCTTCGCCTTTTTCGTTGATAGTTTCTTGCAGAATCTTACCAGCTTCACTACCACCAGGAGCAGAGATATCGACACCTGCACCAAAGTTAGAATACGGTGCTTTTTCGCCGTCTGGGCCAATCGCTGAAACGCCAATGACGTGGGGATAACGCGCTGGATAGCTTGCTCCGTTGGCGCTTTCATTACCAGCTGCGGCAATGATGACTACACCTTTTCTATGGGCATACTCGATCGCTTCTTTCATCAACTTGCTTTCACCGCCACCGCCCAAGCTCATATTAATCACATCTGCGCCTTTATCAGCAGCGAATTTAATCGCTTCGGCAATATCGGCTACCGTACCCCCACCATAGGCACTCAGTACCTTCAACGGCATCAAACTGGCTTCATAAGCAATTCCAGCTACGCCATATTTGTTATTTGTAGCTTGGGCAATGGTTCCAGCAACGTGAGTACCATGACCGTTATCGTCATCAGCTTTTTCTTTGTCGTTGACAAAATCATAGCCTTTGACGAATTTTGTCTCGTACAAGTCACGCACCTTGGTAATCCCAGTATCTATCACTGCAACGGTGACGCCGCTACCTTTGGTTTGACTCCATGCACCTTCGATGCCAATTTTGTGCAAGTTCCACTGCTTGCTGTAATATTGGTCATTGGGGCCAGTTAATGAGGGATTTACCTCATCATTTTCTTCGGGCCGCAAAAATTCTCCCAGCCAAGCGGCTTCACCTGGTTGTGGAATCTTTCTGTAAATATAATTTGGCTCTATGATTTCTGTAGCTTGGGCAAACTGAGATTTTTTCAGTTCTTGGAGTCGTTGCCGATCGCCCTTGATAATGTACACATTATCGTCCGCCGAAAACTTGTTGTCTAATTGGGGTGTAACGTTGTATTGTTTGGCGATCGCTTGTAAATTCTGTTGCACCACAGTTGATGGGATATCTTCACGAAAATCAAGCAAAATCGTCTCAAAATCACCTTTAGCTGCCAGTCCCTGGAAATTCAGGAAACCAAATACGGCAGTTCCCAACCCAATGACAAACAAGCACAATAATATAAGCTTTCTCATATTAACTCATCACCGCTCTTTGCCAGTTTTCTCCCTACCATAACTTATCTGTGCCCCTTATTGGTGTAATTTGCACTTTAGTTTACTTTCACTTCATTGAGGACTGTTGAAACGATGGAACATGGTCTTTTATGGTTACCTCTATTAGCAATATTTTTCTGGCTAGCTTGGCAAGGCTCAAGGGAGTATCAAAAAGTTGAAGCCTATCGTATCTGGGCAGATCAATTTGAACGGGCTAAGTATGATATTTATTCGGTATTAGGTCAAAAAGGAAACTCTATAACTTGGGGTAAACCCACACCCCAAGGGCCGATTAAACTAGAAACATTTTCTTTAGTTGATGTCAAAGAAATATATCTTTTGGTAGATGGCAAATCAGTAGATGTGGAAAATCCACCAGATAAAGGTCGTTCTATAGAGTTAGAATTTGTATTTTCTGAATCGGCTGACCCAGTGCGCGTTCCTTTTACAGAAATACCTTTAGCGGCGGAATGGGCAAAGTATTTGCATTTAGCGTTAGCAAGTTAGCGATCGCAAACCAATCAGTAATTCTATCAAGTCTAGCTAATTATTTATGGCAGTAGATATTAAGTTTTTACAACACAACCACTTAATAGGAATCAGGTGTAGGAAACTCGATCGAAGAATTTAGTTACTCAATACTAAATCTTTTTAGTCTAGTTATTTCCCTACACCTGCTTTGAAGAAACTTGGTTATTAAAAAACAGAACTTAAATAGTCATAAAAGTCGTAGAAGACTGAGCCAAAAGTATACTTGCACTGGCATTATCCAACTTTGCCAACACTTGATTGTCAGAACTATCTACAATGAAGGCTTGAGTTCCTTGTTGCTGTATCAACAATTGACCAAACTGGAGACCACCAGAAAGGGCAATCTTGTCTGTACTTACTTTAAAATCGACAATCGAGTCAGTACCTTCACCTGAAGCTAATACAAAAGTATCGGCACCATAATCCCCCGTTAGCACATCGTTGCCTTTACCACCGTAAAGCCAGTCGTCGCCTGCACGGCCGTTGAGTTTGTCATCACCGATACCACCAAATAAAGTATCGTTGTCATTATTACCCCACAGATAGTCATTGCCACTATCCCCGTAGAGCAAGTCATTACCATCTCCTCCCCAAAGGGTATCATTTCCATCACCTCCCCAAAGTTGGTCATTGCCTGGATTAGCTACTATTGTGTCTGCTCCTCCAAAGCCATAAATCTTGTTGGCTGGAGCATTGCCTTTTAATAACTCAGAAGCGTTAGTGCCATTGAGAACTGGAATTTCCGGAGTGGGAGCGGGTTTAACTATGCCGGTAATGGCAAAGTCAAATGGGCTTTCATTACTATCGTTGTTGCTTAAACTGAAACTACCACTATAGGTGCCGGGTGTAGTAGTGTTGAGTGCCACGCTTATGGTAGTGGAAGCATTAGCAGCGACACTTGTCGGGAGAGTTCCCACTAAACTAAAACCGTCGGGAAGCTCAAGATTGCTTAAGTTGAGTGCAGCTGTGCCGATGTTCTGAATCGTAAAGGTTTCAGTCAGGGTGTTACCGATAGTGGTGTTGCCAAAGTCAATAGTACTCTTACCATCTGCAATATCAACTGTGCCATTGAGAACTTGAATTTCTGGAGTGGGAGCAGGTTTAACTGTACCACTGATGGCAAAATCAAATGGACTTTCGTTACTATCGTTGTTGCTGAGAATCAGAGTGCCACCATAGGTGCCAGGTGTAGTGGTGTTGAGTCCGACAGTTATGGTGGTGGAAGCATTAGCAGCGACACTTGTCGGGAGAGTTCCTACTAAGCTAAAACCATCGGGGAGTTTGAGATTGCTCAGATTGAGTGCAGCTGTACCAGTGTTCTTAATCGTAAAGGTTTTGGTAAGAGTATTACCGACGATGGCATCGCCAAAATTGATGGCAGTTGTAGTTCCATCTGCAATGTCAACTGTGCCGTTGAGAACTTGAATTTCTGGAGTGGGAGCAGGTTTAACTGTACCACTGATGGCAAAATCAAATGGACTTTCGTTACTATCGTTGTTGCTGAGAATCAGAGTGCCACCATAGGTGCCAGGTGTAGTGGTGTTGAGTCCAACAGTTATGGTGGTGGAAGCATTAGCAGCGACACTTGTCGGGAGAGTTCCTACTAAGCTAAAGCCATCGGGGAGTTTGAGATTGCTCAGATTGAGTGCAGCTGTACCAGTGTTCTTAATCGTAAAGGTTTTGGTAAGAGTGTTACCGACGATGACATCGCCAAAGTTGATGGCAGTCGTAGTCCCATCTGCAATATCAACTGTGCCATTGAGAACTTGGATTTCTGGTGTGGGAGCAGGTTTGACTGTACCACTGATGCCAAAGTCAAAAGTGCCTTCGTTACTATCGTTGTTGGTAATAATCAGAGTGCCACCGTATGTGCCAGGTATAGTGGTGTTGAGTCCGACAGTTATGGTGGTGGAAGCATTAGCAGCGACACTTGTCGGGAAAGTTCCTACTAAGCTAAAACCATCGGGGAGTTTGAGATTGCTCAGATTGAGTGCAGCTGTACCAGTGTTCTTAATCGTAAAGGTTTTGGTAAGAGTATTACCGACGATGGCATCGCCAAAATTGATGGCAGTCGTAGTCCCATCTGCAATGTCAACTGTGCCGTTGAGAACTTGGATTTCTGGTGTGGAAATTTTAATGGTTGGGGCTTCATGGGCACCAATGTCTACCACTGCGGTGCCATTGCCATCACCATCTTGAGGAGTTCTGCCAGTTACATTATTGAAAGCACTAGAACCAGCATCGATGGCAGCACTTCCAGGTTTGAGTGTAAAATTACGAGCCGCAGCATTCACAAATTGAGGATCTTTACCCAGAATATAATTAGTTCCTGTTTTGTTGTAATTATTAGTGTTGTAAATCAAATTGCGGTCAGCTTTAATATTTTTAGTTGAGCCGCCTACAACATATGAACTGCCATTATTCTTGGCATACATAATGTTATTTACGACATTCACATTTTCTGATAAACCACTAATCAAAATCTCGCCAGCACCTTGGAGGTCGGGGTGTTGGGCATTCTGGTAAGTTGTGTTGTTGATTACATCGGCATTGGAACTTTTGTATACCTGGATGCCAGCACCACCATTGTTGTAAGAAGTGTTGTTGGTAATTAAAATTTTCCCTTTGTATGGCTGATTATCTAAGCCCAGAGTGTTAGCAGCATCGATCATAATGCCGTGTCCTTCTGTGGCTTTTCCTGTACTACTTTCCCACCAAGGAATGTAAGTATAGTTTTTGAAACTTACATTATTGCGAATAATAATTTTGTAGTCAGTGGTATTGTCGTCTAGATTGCGATTACCAAGAGTGGTGATAGCATTTGCTCCCCAAGGGCTATACCAGCATGTTTCAGAAACAGTATTGTTTTCAATGATGATATAGTCAGCTTCTTTACTTGTAATCCCACCGCCTGGAAATTTAGTAACAGTGTTACCGCGAATTGTAATGTGATGAGAACTGTTGTTTGCACTATCTGGCCGAATATAAATTCCGGCTCCATTTGTTAGTGGATTCCCTAAATTACTTTGTTGAGACTTTGCATACTCTAATGTAATTTGGTCGTTGGCACCAACCATCGTCAGACCCTCGATAACGATGTAGGATGAACCTACAATGTTCACGGCTTGGAAATTAGTTGATTTGATGAGAGGGTTATGACCTGGTAAGGCTTTGAATGTAATTGGTGCGTCTTGAGTACCGTGTTTTTGATTAATATTCAGAACTGCGTTTTTAGGGTATTTACTCTGTTCGTAGGTACCGTTCATAACGTATACCGTATCGCCTGCTTTTACTAGGTCTGCGGCTTTTTGTAGAGTACGAAACGCGCTCCCTTCTTTTAAACCATCATTACTATCGTTACCTGTTCCAGAAACATAGTATATTTTGCCAGCCATAGTTTTACTCCGAGAATATGTAAGCGAATTAGTATTAGACTCTTAGCAACTCAGTTCATTGCTATGCAGTTATCTGAATGGATGGTCTGTGTTTAGACTTTTTGCAACAGCGAGAGTTGTCCGATGGCAACTTCAAATTGCATCGGTGTAAAAACGCTGTTGTCAAACTGGAAATTTTTTCTCCTGTCAACCGCTAATGGTTGAGCCAAGGATGTAAATACTGTCAATCGTCAGGCTGTTGTTGAGGAAAATCGGACGATTAGTGCGTTCGTCTGGGCGATCGCCTTGGAGTAGAATCAAATCCAATTTCCAACGCCATCGCTGGTACTATAAGTTGATACGGCGATCGTATTTGGTATCTAATTTTTTCTGCGAACTTTATCCGTTGTCTGAGGTCAGAAGTTGCCAAATTGGTATGGGTAAGCGCACCCCTGGCTGATAACTGGGGACTTAAAGTTACAGTGGTCAAAGCTGAATTATTTCAAACTTTAGTAGGTTGACCCTTTAAGTTAAAGCAACTAATGTAACAACTTAGTCAAACCTGTCTTAATCCGTGTAAGCGAATTTTGTTAACTCAATTTAGACTAACCTTCACAAACAGTGATTGATATCAGTAAATACTCAGATTTTAGTTAGATTTTTTACAACAAAAGCCAGAAAAATATGGAAACTTGGTGGTGAGTTCTGTTAATTTGTAGCTTGATTTGTGAATAAACAAGTCTTTATACAAGGATTTGATAAAGTTCCTTGCAATTTAATCGCTTGGTTCGCAAGGGATTATTTATGGTCGAGTCACACCGGAGGCTAAAATCAATTGGAAGCGATCGCCAAGCAACTATAGCAGGCAACAGGCAATAAGCTTGAAAATCCTTTGATATCCGCGTTTGATGCTCGGTTGATGTCCTAACCTACCTGGCAAATCTTATAACAATCTTCATCTATGAACCCCCAAAAAAACTCCAGAGTACCTGTTGCTTTAACCATTGCCGGTTCAGATAGCGGTGGCGGCGCAGGAATTCAAGCTGATTTACGTACCTTTGCTTTTCATTGTGTCCACGGTACTAGCGCTATAACCTGCGTCACAGCACAAAATACTCTTGGGGTGAACAGGGTTGATGCCATGCCGTCAGAAGCCGTTGTAGCCCAAATTCAGGCAGTGGTCGAAGATATTGGCGTACAAGCTGCTAAAACAGGAATGTTGCTGAATCAAGAAATTATCTTTGCTGTTGCCCAGCAGGTAGAAACTTTACAAATCCAGAATCTGGTAGTCGATCCGGTAATGGTGTCACGTACCGGGGCACAATTGATTGATGATGATGCTGTGAAGACTCTGTGTAATACCCTGATTCCTAAGGCTGCTATCATCACACCCAATCGCTACGAAGCCCAGATTTTAAGCGGTTTAGAAATTTATTCCATAGAAGATATGCAAGCTGCTGCTGAAATGATTCACAAAAATTTAGGGACAAAGGCCGTTCTAGTTAAGGGTGGAGGTATGCAAGGAAATTTGCGTGGCGTTGATATTTGGTTTGATGGGGAAAAATTGGAAGTTTTGACCGCAAAGCAAGTAGAAACAACAAATACCCACGGTACTGGTTGTACGCTATCGGCTGCGATCGCTGCTAATTTAGCAAAGGGAAAAAACTTGTGGACAGCAGTTCAACAAGCAAAAGAATATGTAACTACTGCGCTGACTTACGCCTTAGATATTGGCGAAGGGCAAGGCCCTGTGGGACACTTCTTTCCATTGTTGGAAACTGGGAACTAGGGGCTGGGGACTGGGGACTGTTTTCTTAATATTCAATACTCAATACCCAGTCGCTAATATCCAATACCTAATACCCAATACTTATTTCCCAATATTCAGTCACTAATATCTAATACCCAATACCCAGTGCCTAATCCCCAGCCCCCAGTGCCCAATGCCCCATGCCCCATGCCCAATAAAAAATCTTTGCGGTCTAGGCATTTTTCTATTATTCTTGGGCATAGTTTCAGGGCTAACTTTGTTTGTTAGCATCTCTGTACGATCTAATCACTTTTATTTTTAATACCAAGCCCAATGCGAACAACCACAGGTTCTGTTCACAGGAATTCTTCAACACGGACTAGTCAACCGTATCCTCCCTCTGTACCGCTATCTGTATACCGGGAATTATCAATGGAGTTGCAAGCAACCCAAGCAAAGCTAGATGCACTGACGACGAAAAACCAGCAATTAACACAAGAAAACCAACTACTACGGCAAGAAATCGCCAAAGTTGTTGAGTCTTTTTCACACTTGCAAAATTTTGTAGATTCCTATGGAATGTTCCGCGAACACCAAGCTTCCCAATCTTCTGGCAATGTTAAAACTGCCCGCAAGCAGCAAGTAACACAAGCGCCTCTACCTCAACAGGTTTCTCGTCCCCGTCCATCTCAAAAAAGCCGCCAGGAGTTTTCTCCACGTGTGATGGAAATCAATTTCCCCACACCAGAACCAGTTTTTATAGAAGAACAAGAAGTCAGTTATTATTCTACTGCCCAGCCAGATGCTAAGGAACTTAACGGCTGGTGGTTAATTATTACCATCTTGTTAATTATGCTTACTGCCTTTACTGCTGGATATTTAATTGTACGTCCCTTGTTTGAACATCAAAAACGTTAGTTGACACTCCCACAGTCAGCAGCAACCTTCATAAGTATTCTCAAATTTCTCTTTTATCGCTGTTTTAAACATCTCAGCGGATCTACTCAATAGCAGAATTTATCTATTTTCAGGTCACAAATACCACATAAAAAGAATGCTAATTTGACAGCAACTTGCTTACGTCACAAGTTCATGGATTTTCTAATTACTTAATTGAGGCTGTTTCTGGCTTCAAAAGCACTCACACCAGACATCTACAATTTGAAAAAAGTGGCAATTATTACATATGTTTTAGCAAAGGCGCTACTAGTTACAGTTTCAGACAACAGATCTGGTTAGATAGATAAACGAAGCTAGTACAAGTTACAAGTCAAAGAAATGAAAAAAGTAGAAGCTATTATCCGCCCATTTAAGCTTGATGAAGTAAAAATTGCCTTGGTTAACGCTGGGATTGTTGGGATGACGGTTTCTGAAGTCCGGGGGTTCGGACGCCAGAAAGGTCAAACTGAAAGATATCGCGGTTCCGAGTACACTGTTGAGTTTCTCCAAAAACTCAAAGTGGAAATTGTAGTTGAGGATAATCAAGTTGATATGGTGGTAGATAAAATTATCACCGCTGCCCGCACTGGTGAAATTGGCGATGGTAAAATTTTCATCTCGCCTGTTGAACAGGTGATTCGGATTCGTACCGGCGAAAAGAACACGGAAGCAGTTTAAAAAAGTTATGAGTAGAGACGCGATTAATCGCGTCTGTACAAGAGTTAGGAGTCAAGAGTTAGGAGTTATGCTAAATCCTGATTCATTATTCCTAAACATTAACTCTTAACTTTTAATTCCAAACTCCTAACTCCTAACTTTTAATTCTCTCCAGTTGTGGAAGTAAAGCTGTAAAAGCCTTACCTCGATGGCTAATTGACCCTTTTAACTCTCGTGTCATTTCGGCAAAGGTCAATTGCTTCTCTGGTACGTAAAAAATTGGGTCATAGCCAAATCCACCATCACCACGAGGTGCATGAAGAATTTCACCGCGACAAATACCTTCAGATTGTAATGCGATCGCACCATCGGGACTAGCGATCGCCACTACACACACAAATTGAGCTTGGCGATTTACTTCGTTACCTAATTCTTTGAGTAACTTAGCAATGCGTTCTGAGTCTGTTTTGGCGTAGCGTGCTGAATACACACCTGGTGCGCCATTTAATGCGTCTACTTCTAAACCAGAATCATCTGCTATCGCCCAGTTTCCTGTGGCTTTGGCGATTTGTGATGCCTTCAAACAGGCATTAGCGGCAAAGGTTTCGCCTGTTTCTTCAATTTCTAATTCTTCAGGTTTGAGGATTAATTCCCAACCAGAATTTGCCAGGTAAGCTTGCATTTCCCGCAATTTACCTGGATTTCCTGTGGCTACTACAAGTAATTTAGTCATTAGTCATTTATTGGTCATTAGTCATTAGTCATTGGTCATTGGTCATTTACCAAGGACAAATGACGAAGGACAAATAACTAATAACTAATTCTACTCTGCCCACTGTTTCGCCCAAGCAAGAGTTTGATGTACTTGCTCTAGTGTTGGGGCTTCGCAATAAAGGCGTAAAACTGGTTCAGTGCCGCTAAAACGAATCATTAACCAGCTTTTATCTGCGAGACGGTACTTGTAGCCGTCGATTGTTTGACAATCAATTACTGCTTTCCCGGCAATTTCTTTTAAAGGTTCGGTTTGCAGTTGTTGCAAAAGACGCGATCGCACTTCCATACTGGCTAAGGGTAAGTCAATGCGATCGTATGCTGAGGTAAATCCTGTTTGTTGCTGCAAATGGCGATAATACTCACCTAAATCTAAACCAGATTCGACGATCGCTTCTAGGACATACAATGCCGATAGCAGCGCATCGCGTTCGGGAATATGGCTACCATAGCCAATTCCTCCCGACTCTTCACCGCCTAGTAAAACTTCTGCGGCTAGCATTCTGTCAGCGATGTATTTATAACCGACTGGTGTTTCAAATACTGACAGTTTATGTAGTGCTGCCACAAGGGGCATCAAGTCAGAACCGCTGACAGTTTTGACTATTTCACCCGTAAAGCTGCGCCGTAGGGTTAAGTGGTCGATTAGTATTGGAATCAACACTTGCGAACTCAAGAAGTTGGCTTCCCCGTCTACAGCGGCGATGCGATCGCAGTCTCCATCAAATACCAATCCTACAGATAAACTCGATTTATTGGTTTCTCGGTGAGTTTTGATAACTTCAAATAACTTGGAAAGGTATTTCGGCAAAGGTTCTGGCGCACCGCCACCAAATAAAGGGTCGCGTTCGCTGTTGATTTCTTTAACTTTATCCCCTAGAAGTTGTGCCAACCCGCCAGCCGCAGCGCCATGCATGACATCGACAAATACCGTCAGTTTACCAGAGGCGATCGCTTCTCTAATCTTGGCAATATCAACTTTACGTTCGAGTGCTTGGGTGTAACTCGGCCAGGGATCGAACTTCTCTTGCTTGCCTGAAGTAGGTGCGGGTGGTACTCCTTCGGGTAACAGTGCTTCTATATCTTGTGTGACTTCTGGCGACACCGAGCCACCAAAATAACCCTTGACTTTTAAACCTAAATATGTGCCTGGATTATGACTGGCTGTTATTACTAATGCCCCTAATGCATTCAGTTGTTTTGCTGCCCAACTAAAAGCTGGGGTTGGGGCGTAGGTTTCACTGAGTAAAACATCAAATCCGATGGCGGTGACAGCATCGGCGGCAGCACGAGCAAAGTCTTCCGCCATAAAGCGGCGATCGTAACCGACAATTATAGTCCGGCTACCTACCGTAGAATAATATGTATTATATAGTACTTTTGCGGCGACTGGCGCGACTAGAGCTAGGCGTTCAAAGGTGAACTCATCTGCAATTACGCCTCGCCAGCCGTCTGTACCAAACTTGATTGAGTTAGCTACAACTGCCATCTAGGTATCCTAACTGTCTACCTGAGGATTCTAGCATTTATACAGTGTATAAAGTAAAAAAAGAATATAGTATTAACATCTAAGTTATTATGCTGTTAAATTGCACGATCCCTATTAAATTCCGTGCGTGCTTCTTCATACACAGACAAGTAAGAATGTGTAACTACTTCTAAACTAAATACTTGTTCGGCTTTCTCACGAGCCTGTTCGCAAAGTTTTTCATGTCGCTGTTTGTTTTCAAGTGCCCAAATAATGCCATTGGCTAAATCATCATTACTAAAACGCTTAGCTCGATAACCATTTTTTTGGTGATCGACAACATCTTTTAAGCCTGTCGAATCAAAAGAAACTACAGGTGTACCACAAGCTAGAGATTCAGAAGCCGTTTGCCCAAAAGCTTCTTCAATTGATGGCACAATCATTACATCTGCTGCTGAATAAAGAATTACTAGTTTATTTTCATCAGAGATTTTGCCCTGATAATATACCTTAAAACCAAAATCAACTGGATTTTTTGGTTGAGATGCACCAAAAACAATGAGTTCTATCTTGTATTTCCACTCAGTATTGCTTAACTTTTGCAATGCTGCTTCTAGTAGATGAAAGCCCTTTCTTTTGTTACTAGTTGCGTCGATCGCTCCGAATAAAACCAATTGCTTATTTTGCGGTAAATTAAGTAAGTTTCTTGCTGTTTGACGCTCAATTGGTTTATATATGTCAACATCTAAACCGTTGGGAATAACTTTAATTTGTTGATTTTGAAGTAGTGAACTTGACTTAGTACATTCCGCAAGCCAGTTACTACAGGTGACAATGGTCAGGTTCAGATTTTGCCATGCTTTAGCTTTGCGCCTCCAAACCCAACTCGATAAATCAGAAGCTTGGTTACTACCGAGTATAGGACAATTGCCACAGGATTTTGTATAGCGATCGCACCCTTTGCTATAGCAGCATCCTCCAGTAAATGTCCACATATCTTGGAATGTCCAAACAATAGGCTTATTAAACTTTGCTATAGCTTCAATTGGTACAAATCCGTCACATATCCAAAACAGATTAATAATATCTGGATTGAGTTTAGCGACCTGTGAGGTAATGTTATTGGGAAGCCACTGTAAGCGTATATATATAGGATTACGTTTGCTATGGCCATAAACTTTTAGTGGTAAAGCATCCAAAGAAGGACGAACTTTCGATATTATTGGCCCTAATTTGTTGGGATAACCGATTACAGTTGGATCGTCAATTTCCTTATCTTGGACTAACATCCGAGAACTAATTCCTAACTTAAGTAGTCCCTGATGTAGCCTATAAGCTGCGCGTGCATCTCCTGCTGCTGCTTCTGCTTTTGGATCGCAAGTACTCATCAACAGAGGCGAAAACATTTTTATATTACCTACTAAATATCTCCCAAAAATACTAAGCCCGCTGTATGACTGAATTTCAACAGGCGATCGCCAATTGTCTACTCAGTCATTTTCAACTTAATAATCATGACTTAATACAGTTACTGTTGATAGTAGTTTTTAAAGGTATGGGTTTTTTCATACCTGAGTAATATTTTTTCTGCTTTTTATATTCCTTAAGTCACTCTCTAGCCTGTTCTGAGCTATCTACTATTGCACATTAAACTTCTTGCAGAAGTCCGGAAAAGGTGAAGGGGAAAAGGTTTGTTATTTTCCCTTTTCCCAATAAAGATGAGTCCCTTTTCTCACAAGAGTGCAAAAAGCAATTGATTGCAAGAGGTCTATTGGTGAAAGGACTTTCGTCAACTCACGCACAATTCATCTCAGCGCCTTGCTTTGGTTAAACTAGAGGCTTCTTGCTATTTCAGCTAAAATACCGATCGCACACTAAAAATGTATGCGCGATCGCTTTTTTACCATACTTAAGTAGTTGCAAAGGCGCTTCCCGCCAGAAATTCTATTTCTAAAAAATATCAATAAATATTAATAATCCTTAATAGTAAACACTATTAAGGATTGATGACAGGAGCAAAAAACTGCTCAAAAACTTGATTTTTTCTTAAAAATCATCGAGAAACTGACTAAGGCGACTGATTACAGGGTCAACCTCTTGAGGAGGGGCAGGAACAGTATAAGGAGTATTATTTACTACTTCTACTTGACTTGGAGACTGAATAAGCGATCGCTCATTGACTATGAGTGCCAGTTGTGCAACTTGTTGAGAAAGTTGCAGCAGATGGTGTTCCAACGCCTCCAAACGATTAGATCCCTTGGCAAAAAAACGTTCCTCAAGGCCAGCTACTTGACGTTGCAGCTCACCGAGTTGTTGTTCAATCGGCTGTTGTTCAATCGGTATTGTGGCTGCTGTTTTTGGAGCAGGTCGTACAGATTCCGGTACGCATAAGGATTGCCACAGGGCTTCTTTGCATAGGTCACTGAAAGTTTTTTCGGGTTGCTTCTCCAAATAACTTTCCACTTGTGCCAGCAAGCTTTCATCAGCAAGCCCTGGGTTGAACGTGACGGATTTAACTACCTTTTTTGACCATTGGAACATTAGTTTTAAGCCCTAGCAGCGCGAACGGCGGACAATTGCGCCTCTCCATAAATATACTGCCCTAAAGCATTCGCCTGCCGAGAAGGTGCAGATAAATGAGCATTAATCTTTGCTTCCTTGAGCAGACGTTGAACGTCTTCCCAGAAAAACTCACCGCCACCGCCAGTAAGAATCACATCGGTAACACGTTCTGGCAACCAGGCTAGCACGCGGCTGCAAATTTCCCGTGAAAACATTTCAATGAGATTCGGCAGAAAATCGTCTAGGTTGGTAGGCTTGCTAGCACCTTTGGGACGGTAAAAGCGTTCGCCTTTGGGTTTGTTAACAGCTGAAATAAGTGCCAGAGATTGACTATCTGCTCCCTCAATTTCCGCAGCTACCAGTTCATAAAACTTATTCATCCCAAAGTCTTCGCTCTTAGAAGCACCTCTGGCAAAGCGGAAGTTATCTACCATCAACAGATCGACAGTTTGATGTCCGATATCAACGATCGCCACCGATATTTTTGTAAAATCAGGGCTACCGGGGCTTTTCTTCGGTTGAGCTTCACACCATAACAAGCTACCATAGCCTTCTGGCATCACCCAAACCTTATTGACGTTCAGCGAAACAGATTCACCTCGGAAGTTTAACACATGAGGGCCACCTACTTGGCTGATTAACTGCGCTTTTTCCTTTTCAAATTGCTCTAAAGAAAGAAAAGGTAGACCCAGCACAACTGAAATCTCGTCTCTAAGTTTGAAGTAGCCAGCACAAGCTAACACCTTAATCAGTGCAGCCTCTACCTTAGATTGTCCTACTCCTAAATTCGCTCCAAAATCTGCTGCCAGTTGACCTACAGCATATCCATTGCCTTGATATTCCAGCCACAAATCCATTAAGGGGTCAGTAGCGCGGGCTTCAAAAACACCACCGCGTACTTGTTCTATAGACATCTGCTTGACGTTGGCAGGTACGAACACTACACTACCGGGTTCGCGACTCACACAAGTCTTTGTGGAAGTTCTGCCTAAATCAACGCTGAGAATCGTTTTCCCAGAACCACCGGCTGTTTTGGCAGGATTATTTCCAGTATTAATGGGAGTTGTCGATGCTAACGGCTGCCTATTCATAGGTATAGCAGCGGCATTAATGGGGGTGGCGGCGGAAGGTTGGTCTGTCATGAAAGCTCCTAGTTCTAACTTAAATGTAAAAAGTTGTCATGCTCATCTTACAAAAATGCGGGCAACCAGAAATTCTAGGTTGCGTCAAGTGTAGCTAGAAATACGCCAAAAATTAATTCTGGCAATTGCACATCTAGTATTATTTGGCATAGTGTAGGCGAATTTTGGCCAGATGTAACCCCTGCTTTCACTGCTTTCAAACCAAAAGCGCCCCTGTTTATCTTCTGGTGCGTCTTCGCTGACGCTTCAATACCCAGAAAATAAATGCTAAAACCAAACCCCCAAGCACAATTTTGGACACAGGAGCAAGGTATTCATCCACAAGTTCATACTGACTACCTAATATATATCCTGAGTATGTTAGCAAACCCACCCAAGCTGCGCTACCTAAAGTGCTATAAAACAGAAATGGTAACAAGTGCATATTACCGATCCCTGCGGGAACAGAAATCAAAGTGCGGATTCCTGGTACAAGGCGACCAATGAATACTGCTTTGTTACCTTGTCGGTCAAACCAGCCTTTAGCCTTAGTAATATCTTTGCTCGATATAGCCAACCATTTACCATATTTGTCAGCCCAAGCTTTCAAGCGTTTTTCGCCCAAAAACTTACCTGGATAGTACCAAACAAGTGCGCCCAATACAGAACCCAAAAGTCCTGCAAAAAACACACCAATGATATTGAGTTTTGCTCCTCCTGGTTGATATGGACTTGCTGTAAATCCAGCCAATGGCATAATCAATTCTGAAGGAATGGGGGGAAAGAGGTTCTCTAAGAACATCAGTAAGGCGATTCCCCAATATCCCAAAGAGTTGATAGTGTTAGTTATCCATTCAAGCATCGAGTCAATCCCTAAAAATTACTGTACTAGTTTTTTATTTGGATAGGGCATTGGGTATAGGGCATTTTTCTCCTCATTTTTCCATCTCCCCACTCCCTATTTTCCAATTGAGGTTGTTTTCTAAATAATTAGATCCCCCTTAGCCCGCTTTTTTAAATGACTAAGGAGGATCTAAAGACTTGATGACAAATTGGAAAAAAACACTCTAGAGTTCTGGGTCATTGGACATTAGGCTTTAAGAGTGCTGAGTACGTTAGCAAAGGCGGGACTTTTAGCCAATCCTGACTGAGGAGTGAGGAGTTAAGAGTGATGAGTGCTGAGAGAAGGTAATAGTTATTATCCAGCCCCTCTACCCTTCTGCTCCTCTGCACGCCACTTGCAAAAGAGCGGGTTCCGCTTTAGCGGTACAAGTCGGCACCGCAAGGGCGCACTGGCTCTCCTCTGCCCCTCTGCCCCTTTTCTTCTAGACTGTCGGGGTCAATGATTGTACTCTTGGTTCCGATTGCCAGTCTAGGGGATTCCAAACTCTCTCTTCTAATGCCATCTGCTCAATTAAACTGGCTAATCTCAGAGCTTTGAGAGCTTGTTCGCCACCTACTGAGGGTTGATTGCCACCATGTACGCAGTTGACAAAATGTTCTAATTCTGCACTTAGCGGTTGAATATTGCTGGTATAGACTTTTTCAATCACGCCATCTTGCCTGTAAAGTACTTGTCGATGGTCGGTAAGAGAGTTAGCATTTGTTTGTCGATGAATCAAAATTTCATTCTTGAGAAAATCTGCCTCAGTGAATGAGTTTTTGCAGTGGGCAACAATTCGGCGAATTTTGCGGTGAGTGACTTTACTGGCAGTCAGGGTGGCGACTATACCGTTAGCAAAGCCCAAGGTGGCAGTTACATAATCTAAATAACCTGAGTCTAGGGCACGAGTACCGCTAGCGGTCAATTTGGTCACTGGGGAAGCTGCTAATTCTAGAAGTAGGTCGATGTCATGGATCATTAAATCCAGGACAACTGAAACATCGTTTGCTCGGTCTGAGTAAGGACTCATGCGGTGTGCTTCCAATGCCAGTAATTCTTCCGTTTTCAGGACTTGGCTAAGTTCCCTAAATGCTGGATTGAAACGCTCAATATGACCTACTTGGAGGATACATTGAGACTCAGCTGCGGCATTTACAAGGGATTCTGCCTCAGAAATACTGGCTGCGATCGGTTTTTCAATCAAAACATGAATTCCGGCTAACAGACAGCTAATACCCACGGCATAATGCAGGCGGGTGGGAACAGCAATACAAACTGCTTCCACCAAGGGTAGCAAGTCACAGTAGTCTTCAAAAAAACGCACTTTGTACTTGCTGGCAGTTTCTAACCCTCGTTCGACGTTAATATCTGCTACACCGACTAATTCAACGTCTTTCATTGAACTCAAGACGCGAGCGTGGTGTTGTCCCATGTTACCCACTCCAATCACGCCTATGCGGATTGGTCGTGGTTGGTTGCGCTGTGTATATGGATTCGGTTCTGCCAGTGACATGCTATTTTGCACTATTATTCTCTCCTCAACCACCAAATTAAGAGACGCTACGGCCGTTGGCGTTTATACAAAGAAAGCCAGTTACGATCCGTCTAAAACCATCCAGATGGTAACATAGAGCCTATGTTTATGAAGAATTTCAAAGTTTGCGATCGGTTCCCGCAATCCAGCTATCTTTTGTATAGATAGTTCGGGCTTGGTTGGCATTTTGCATTTTCTACAAAAAAATATGTGTCTTTTTATTAACTTTAGAATATCAGGTAAGACTTAAGTATAAATTCTCTAAAATTCTAAGGGTCGTTTTTTTGTGCTTGGATTCTCCTTAAGGCTAGAGTTGGGCAATTAATTTCGATCCAATTGACAGTATTAAAATTACAAAATAATAAACCAGTAATACTATGTTTTTTTTCCAAAAAATGCTATGGGGTAATTACTACTAGCGATCGCCTGAAACAGTTTTTGGATGATTATTTGCAGCATGTGTGGTAGACACGTTCGCGTAGCGTCTCGTAGAAAAGTAGCTTGCCGTAGTTTTAGGTCGAAGCAAGCTAGCAAGAGTGTCTTAAAGAGAAGACATCACACCACTTTTTGAGAGAAACTGGTATGGGTTGTTCTTTTGAATATCTAGGGTGCAAAGGTGTTTTCAATCAGTCACAGAAATTCAGGAGTATCTTTGGCATTGCTTGTTGGTATCTTGTTGAAGCTTGATTTAGCGATTTGAAATCCAAAATTTGCAACCGAGATGAAAGCTGTAATTCTATTATCTGGAGGATTGGACTCTTCCACAATTTTGTACAAAGCTAAAATGGATGGCTGTGAATGTTATGCCATTTCTTTTGATTACCAACAGCGACACCGACGAGAGTTAGAGTCAGCCGTGGTTGTGGGTCAAAAAGCTGGGGTAATAAAACATCAGGTGGTTAATTTTGACTTACGGCAGTGGGGTGGTTCGGCGCTTACCGATGACGCTATTGATTTACCAGAGGAGCGTTCTCTGGATGAAATGGCTCAAAATATTCCTGTTACCTATGTTCCGGCTCGTAATACGATCTTTTTAAGCTTTGCTTTGAGTTACGCTGAAGCGATCGCAGCTGAGCGTGTCTATATCGGCGTCAACGCTTTAGATTACTCAGGATATCCTGATTGCCGCCCCGATTATATCCAAGCTATGCAAGAAGTTTTTCGCCTGGGAACTAAACAAGGGCGTGAAGGACAATCAATTAACATTGTTGCACCTTTGATTAACCTGAAAAAAACCGAAATCATTCAACTTGGCAACCAATTGGGAGTTCCTTGGGAGTTAACTTGGTCTTGCTATGCCGGTGGTGATGTCGCCTGCGGTGTCTGTGATTCTTGTCGTTTGCGGCTAGCGGCGTTTGCCGAATTGGGACTCGTCGATCCAGTGGCTTATAGTTTTTAAGTGAGGAGTGAGGAGTGAGGAGTTATGAATTACGCCTAATGTGAATTATCCAAATCAATGAAATATCAAGGATTGTGCCCCCTGTAGAGACGTTGCAGTGGAACGTCTCTACAACGATAAACCAAGGGTTTTAGCATCTAATCCACATAATGCGTGAATTGTGAATAAAGTCTCAACTCCTAACTCCTAACTCCTTACTCCTAACTCTCAACTCTCAACTCCTAACTCTTCTAACCGTCGCAGTTGAATTTGATGCAGACGCGGGCCGATGACTGACACTACGGTAAATTCTAGATTTTGATAATGGAAGGTTTCGCCTTTAGCAGGAATTTTCTGTAACTGATACAGCAAAAAGCCTCCCAGTGTCTGGTATTCTCTTGTCAAAGGTAAATCGAGATGCAAAACCTCATTCAGATCTTCGAGGTTGATTTGTGCCTGTACCAGAAATTTATCCTCGTCTAACATCTGGATTAACAAATCATCGTTGTTTTCAGGTTCGCTGGCGTCGCCAATGATTTCGGCAATGACATCTTTGATGGTCACCAATCCCACAGTACCGCCAAATTCATTAACCACCATTACCATAGCTGGTTTTTCTTGCTGCATCATCGGCAAAAGTTCGCTCAAGGGCGTGTGTTCTGGAACAAACCGAGCCGGACGCATCCAAGGTTGGATTTGTGTTTCTAAAGTTAGCTTGCCTACAGCTAAAGGTTGTGCCAAATCTTTAAAATAAACAATGCCGCGAACATCATCCAAAGATTCACCAATCAAGGGATAGCGGGAGTAACCAGTAGCAGCCATTTCCTTGAGTAATGCCTGGAAAGTAGCATCTTTTGGCAACGCTACAATACTGGTGCGGGGAATCATTACAGCTTGAGCCATCACATCTCCAAACTCAAAAACATTATTGAGTAGTTCTCGCTCCGCACGCTGTAAACCAGTAGACCCCCATTCTGTAGAGATAATCACTTGCAATTCTTCGGGAGTTACAGGCGGCCTCCAACCTTGACCTGTATATTCAATGCCAAAAATTCTCAATAACCAACGAGTTGATTGGTTGAGAATCCAAATAAAGGGGCCAAAAAAACGCACGATCGCTTTTACTGAAGGCCCTAAAAATCTAGCTAGCTGTTCTGAATACAGCATCGCTAATGATTTAGGACATAATTCGCCTAAAACAATTTGCAAATAAGCAATTAAGAAAAACGCGATCGGAATCGATAAAGAATGGGCGATGAAGTTAGTCATTCCACTGGGTAGAGGCCAGGATTTTAACCACGCTTTTACCAGGACGACAATCGTACTTTCTCCAATCCATCCCAGAGCCAAACTAGAGAGAGTGATGCCTAACTGGGTAGTAGATAGCAGTCGGTCAATACTGCGTTGTAGCATCTCCACAGCTCTGGCTGGAACATCCCCAGCCTTAACTAGCTGGTGAATACGCGATCGCCGCACGCTCACCATCGAAAATTCTGCCGTTACAAAAAAGGCATTTATGGCAATCAGCAGTAAAACTGACAACAATCGCAGCCCTGCCTCCGTCCAAATTAAATTAGGAAAACCACTCACCGCCAAAGCTTGTGTAAAATTCACGCCCTCTATTTAGGGAGACTGAGGACTTGGTATTCGGTATTGGGGATGAGGGATTAAAAAATTCTTTCCCAGTACCCAGTCCCTAATCCCCAGTCCCCAATACCCTTACCTTTCTACAGGAATATTCAATGCCTCTAGCTTTAATTCTTGAGCAGGATAATCAGTCAAAGCCAGTGATATTTTTTTGACATCATCGAGTAAAGCCGTGGGAATGCTCACCGTACCCGAAAATGTTGGGCCATTGGCAGGCAATTCTGTTGGCAAACCTTCTGTACTAGCGCTCAGAGTTCGTCCTTTATCATCAGTAACATCTAAAAAACTATACAAGAAACGCACAGAATCCTTACCTTTATTCTGCATTTTTACTTTCAAGAGTAGATCTCCACCAGAGTAGCGGGCAGATTGCACAGACATAGTTACACCTTCACTCTGGGCAACCACTGGAAAACCTGGCTGGGGCTTTTCCTCAACTACTTGTGGAGGTTTTTCTTCAGGCTTCTGCTTGCTGCTATTGGTTTCTTCATCATCTTCCTCTAGCTTTTCCGATTTCGCAGCCTTAGTTTTACCCTCAATTCGAGCCTTGACAATTTTCAGAATTTCTTCTTCTTTTAATAGCGCTACTGCTCCCTGTTGGGAGTTATTTCCTTTACTGCTGGCAAATTTAGTCGTAGGACGCCCATCTGGTGTGCTAACGCCTTTGAGTGCTGAACTTCCTAGTTCAAACCCCAAAAACGCGCTTACAGAACCCGCTCCTAACATCAGGATTAACAAAATCAAAGTAAGAAGTACAGTAGAATTTATTTTCATTGCTGACAAGCTAATGCACAATCAATGCTGGTTTTTTAAGAATAATGAAGCTTGATACCTCAATCCTTAAAGGAACTTAATCAATATTAGTTTGCACTATTTCATGATTAGATTATGTAGTATAAAAATCTGGCAAACTATTGTCGAGTATTCACAGGCACTAAATTTGTGCTAAAATAGGGGAGTTTGCTAAAATTAAGTACGTAAGGTAGTATACCTCACTCTAAAATTAGCAAATAAACTTGACTTAGGGTTATAAGTAATTGCGTTATAGCAACCCTAAAACAAACTAGAATAAGCGCCTTTGGCCGATTGGGGAGGCAACGAACTCATAATTCGTCTTCAGGCTGGTTCGATTCCAGCAGGGCGCACTAAATTATCAAAAAAGAAATGGGGCATGGGGAAAGGGGTAAGGCGAAAGATTAAATTTATTACCTTTTCCCTTTAACCTTTTCCCCTGCCCTCTGCCCCTCTGCCTTTCCTACGAGGTGGTAAAGTTTAAAACTTGAATTCAGTTCCGACTCTAAGCTTGTTGGCATTTAAGCGAGGAGACATCATTAGGGATGTGTCATAGGGATTTGGTAAATCAGGAGTGCGAATATAGGGATCGTTGCCTGCTTGCTGAGTCAGGACATCGTGATATAGAGCATTAACCAATTCACCATCACGGGCGATTTCATTTTCTGGGAAGGAACCACCAAAACTCGCGCCGGCTCCCAAAAACGAGTCTAGCTGACGCTTGAGAGTGCCGTTTTCATAAAAATTGCGATCGTGTCGAAAAAATGCCCCTTCAAACACATCACTTGTGGTTTGACTTTTGGGTGTTTCTGTTTGGGCGGCTACAACAGAGGGAAAAGCAATACTAGCAGCAAGCAGTATTAATAAACCACCAAAGGTTTTTAATTTGATACCCACGTTCCTTACTCCTCAAATTTGTGGCGAATCTTAATTTATGCTTAATTTCAGAACTGTTATCAGTTCAACCTTTGGTGTAGCACAACTTTCAATGTTTTGTAATGACGTATCCTACTGAAACTCTTACTGAATCCAATATTTGGGCAACTACCCCTGATTTGACTCACTTGCGCCAGAAGCTATTAGATTTATTTGCTCAAGTAGCTTATCAAGAGGGTGACTTCGTTCTTGCTTCTGGGCTACATAGTTCTTATTACGTCAATAAAATGCAGGTAACACTGCACCCCCAAGGAATTTTGGCAGTCGCACGGTTAGTGTTTCCTTTACTACCTGAAGATACGCAGGCTGTAGCAGGTTTAACAATGGGTGCCGACCCGCTTGTCACAGCAGTGAGCGTGGTTTCCGTTTATGAAAATCGCCCGATACCAGCGCTGATTATTCGCAAGGAAGCCAAGGGTTATGGCACGAGAGCTTATATAGAAGGCCCAACTTTACCAGAAGGTGCAAAGATAGTGGTTTTGGAGGATGTCGTCACAACTGGGCAATCTGCTCTCAAAGCAGTTGAGCGTCTTCAAGCGGCAGGTTATACAGTTAATCAAGTAATTGCACTGGTAGACAGACACCAAGGTGGAGGAGAATTGTACCAATCAGCAGGGTTAAAGTTTGAGGCGCTATTTTCGATTCAAGAAATTCAAGAACGCTTCCGACAACTGGCAAATTCATAAACAATAGCACTTCTACTAATTCCTAATTAAAAATTGGTAGAAGTCTCAGCTACAGATAGTGATTTACAGCGCTGTTAAAATAAAGGCAAAACTAATTGATGCCAGATTGATTCTATGACCATTGCTCAAGAACTAGAATCTCAACCAGACATCTCAAAAGATGTAATATTTCCTCCCAGCGATTTATGGAGTGATGAGCCTCCCTTGGAAAGCGAGCTGCATCTACGACAAATTATCTTACTTTTACAATCCCTTGAATGGTTGTGGCAAGACAGAAATGATTTTTATGCAGCGGGAAACCTAACTATCTACTACAGTCCACACCAAAAAAAATCAGAATACTTTCGCGGACCAGATTTATTTGTAGTGTTAGGAACGGAACGGAAAGCCCGGAAAAGTTGGGTAGTGTGGGAAGAATATGGCAAATATCCGAATGTAATTTTAGAAATTTTGTCAGAATCAACAGCGAAAACAGACAAAGGTTTAAAAAAACAAATTTATCAAGATAATTTTCGGACACCAAATTATTTTTGGTTTGACCCATATACATTGGAATTTGCGGGATTTAATTTAGTAGATGCAAAATATCAACCTCTACAAGCAAACGAACAAGGATATTTATGGAGCGAACAATTAGGTTTATATTTAGGCATTCATCAGCAATTCTTACGTTTATTCACATCTGATGGACAGTTAGTACCGATACCTGAGGAAGTTGCTGCTCAAGCCCAAGAAGTTGCTGCTCAAGCAGAAGAGAAAGCAGAACGTTTGGCAGCTAAATTACGAGAATTAAATATCGACCCAGATACAATTTAAGATATTACGCATTTAACTTGTACGTTTTTTCAGGTTATGTTGAAGGTTGACGGTTGACCGTTAACATTTAACAAACCTGATGAGTGATTGTGCAATTTATCCGTGTCATACTTTAATAAAGTTTTAATAATTATAAGTGCTAACTATAAATACAGTTTTACAGTCAAATTACAAAAGTTCAATGTAAACTAATATCCAATTTCAAGTACTGCGATCGCATTAATTATTCTTCTATTTCCAAATTAATTCCCTCATAAATATCGCTCAAGCAAATTTGAAAATCTATTGATTCTAGTGATAATAAGGCATCTACTGACTCATATTCAGTCAATACCCATTGGCCTTCAATATTTTTATTAAACTCCTCAACAATGTATTCGTATTGATTAATTATAATATATTCTTGGAATGTCGGAATAGAACGATAAAATCTAAATTTATTAGTTCTATAGTGAGTTTCTGTCAAGTTCGACAGAATTTACACAATCATTAAAGGATTTGTCACTTTGGTAGTACCAGTTCCTTCATATATTGGTTCTCCCTGAATAACCATAACATCAGGATAAGTATAGATACGATAAGGCGGTATCCACAATTTGACATCACCCATGTAGATTTTGTAATTTTTACCTCGCATTTTTATTTTGAAATTTGTACAAAAATTCAAGGCGATCTCATTGTGATTAGTTGTACCACCAGCTATTGGAATAATTTCTCCATCTAGATATTCATTTTTGAATTCTGATTTCTCCTCCAGTTGTAGATATTCTTCGGGAGTGTAGTGTTTTTTTGATGTTTGAATTTGCATAATATTACCTAATTGCAATATCAGTTAGCGAGGATAAGACTGAGTTAAAAACTTCTCTGCTTCTGCTTTATTTTTAATCGTTCCGTCTAAAGTTGCAGCAAGTAAATCATCTAAGATTTGTCGATATTGTGCCCCTGGTTTATAGCCTAATTTTTTTAAGTCATTACCATTTAAAATCGGGCTAATGTTAGCCAAAACAGTCAGGTAATGCCATATTTTCTGCCTGATTACTCGCTGGGTTTGTAAAGCGATTAAAACTAGCATTGGTAAGTCGTACTGGCGGAGAAATTGAACGACTTGACTAGGGCGTTGACAGGCAGGTAAAGATTTCATAACTTCGGCTTCAGCCTGAGCTAAATTCTGTAAGCGTTTAATGCCATCCTCTTGTAATTGCAGATTTTTTGCCACTTTTACCCTATATTGTGGTTCTAAGTGGGCGATTATTGTTTCTAACCGCATTTCCCAGTGAATCAGGGTTTGTTGGGGGTCAAATCGCTGCAAACAGCGTTCTAACAAGCGTAATTGCCGCAGGAGTAATGCATCTAGCTTCAGGGTAGGATGGATGCATTGCAATGCCCCTAAGTTATCGAGTAACTGTAAAGCTGATTTCCAGTAAGGGGCTTCTAAAATGTGTTTTAATTCTGTTTTCAGTCGAGTTTGGAGAGCTGGAGTTTTGCTATTCTCTTGAGCAGTGCGATCGTAAACACCACTGTTGATGGCATAGCGGATAAACTCTTGTGTTTGTGGTTCAATTTCAAAACCGAAGCGCACGGCAAAGCGCACGCCGCGATAAATGCGGGTGGGATCTTCGATAAAGCTGTTGGCGTGTAAAACCCGAATTTGCTTAGCTTGTAAATCCAGTAAACCACCAAAGAAATCGAGTAATTCACCAGCACGGGGAGAAGTTAGGCGCAAAGCTAGGGCGTTAATGGTAAAGTCTCGACGATATAAATCTTGACGAATAGAACTTGCCTCAACTTCTGGATTAGCTGCTGGATAAGGATAAAATTCTGTCCTAGCGGTAGCAATATCCACCCATAGAGAATCTAATTCCGCGTCTTTGTGCCACAGCAAAGCCGCAGTTTGAAAAGCCCCATGAATTTCTAAACGAGCCGTAGGGTAAAGTTGTTGGAGTGCTTTTGCTAATTCCACACCAGCGCCAACATCTGCTGATTTATGAAAGCCATCAACTACAAGGTCAATATCTTTAATCATCAAGTTGCCTGCTGCATCAGCTAACAGCAAGTCCCGTACCGCACCCCCAACAAGATAAAGATGCCAACCACGTTTTTCTGCTTCTTGCGATGCTGTATTCAGTAATTGCCACAGTTGAGGAGCAAGTGAAGATGATACCGAGAGGTTAAGACGCTCTGATGCAAACGGTAAACTAGTACCTACTTCGCCGTGTTCCCGCGTCCCTGTGTCGTCTTCATGTAATTCGCGCAATACATCAGTACGGGTAACAATACCAACTAATTGCCCGTTTTCTAATACTGGCAAGCGCCCGATATCATAAGTTACCATCAGCGCTTCAATTTGTGGCAGTGTCGTGTCTGGTGTAATCGTTTTCAGATTCGTGGTCATGTAGCCTTTAACTGGGGCATGGCTAAATCCGTGATGCAGGGCAATATCGAGATCTCGCCGCGAAATAATACCCACCAATTGCTTTTGGGTATCGACTACAGATAAACCAGAGTGTCCATAGCGTAATAGAATACGTTGGGCTTCGGCAATTGTGGTTTCGGGCAAAATAGTCCGGACAGGAGAAGACATCAAATCTCTGGCAATCGGCGGATGCGGAATTTGGGCTTTTAACGTATTGAGGATCTGCTGTAATGTCGCTTGTGAATCTACTCCTCTTAAGTTCAGCGATGCAGCTTGAGAGTGACCGCCACCACCGTAGAGTTGGAATAATAAATTGAGATTTGTTTTAGGAATTTGCGATCGCCCAATTACTGTTAACCTTGAATCACCATCACCCAAAGGATATTCATTAGCCAACAGGATGGCATCAATTTCAGTTAATTCCAGGAGTTCTGAAGCCAGACTCGATAAACCAGGCACAAAATTATCTGTATTTAAAGTTACCCAGCCAACTGTATATCCGCGCAGACAGATATATTCTAAATTTTCCAGCGCTTTAGTTAATAGCTGCTGCAATTGCAAAGACAATCCCGGATCGCGGTATGTGGAAATTACTGATAAACTAGCACCTTGTTGCATCAACCAAGCCAAAGCTAAAGCATCCCTTGGTGTAGACTGGTCAAAGGTCAAGGAGCCTGTGTCAACATGGATACCTAAAGCCATCACAGTAGCTTCGGCAGGAGTCAGGGAGATTTGCTGTTGTTGCAATTGCTCGACAATTAAAGTTGTCGTAGCTCCTACTGAAGAAATATGCGATCGCGTGGCGGGAATATCCGATTCTTGGCCCAAGTGATGGTCATACAGTATAATCTCTGAGACATTAGGTAAATCTAACCATTCGGCAGCTTTCCCCAGGCGATCGCGCTGTTGCGTATCCACCACAGTCAGCAAACGAATTTTTTCTGCATTCACCGAACGGCGCTCAATTAAGGGATATTCATCCCGATGCAACGCTAAAAAATCCCGTACAGGAGGGTGAGAGCCGCCAGTCAGCACAATCTTGCTTCCTGGTAGTAAGCGCGTTAGTCCTACCGCTGCTCCTAGTGCGTCAAAATCAGCTGTTGTGTGGCAAAGAATTAAATCCATAGTCAAGAGGCATTGGGCATTGGGCATCGGGCATCGGGCATCTGGCATCTGGCATTGGGCATTAAGAGTCATAACAAATGACAAATGACCAATGACCAATGACCAATGACTAATGACCAATGACTAAAGTGTTGTAATTTCTGGTAGCTTAAAAATAAGAAGAAAGTGTTGGTGTCGCCCTTTACGATATTCTATCTTTAGTATTTAGCTGTAGTGGGAGAAGCAAAAATGACCATAATATTCCAATTTGCTTTAATTAGCCTAGTCTTGTTGTCCTTTGTTCTAGTTGTTGGTGTTCCTGTTGCTTACGCCACTCCTCAAAATTGGGTTGAATCTAAAAAGCTCCTTTGGCTTGGTTCTGGTGTCTGGATTGCTTTGGTATTTTTAGTTGGTTTGTTAAACTTTTTTGTCGTCTAGGCAACGGCTTCGCTCTGGCGCAGACACCTAATATAAAAATTAGAGGGGCAGAAAAGCCAAGGTCAAAGGTTAAGGAAAAAAGCAGAAATTTTTTCTATTTTCCTTATTTTTGACTCTGCTTTCCTGCTCCTCTAGATTTAAATAAGAAATGTATATTGGCCAGAAGTATAGTTGATTAAGAGGCAGTCATGGCAGTTTTTGAGGGAACTTTTACTCAAACGGAACCTTTGCGTTTTGCAGTGGTGATTGGTCGATTCAATGACCTGGTTACCGGAAAGCTGCTTGAGGGATGTCAAGATTGCTTAAAACGCCACGGCGTAGACCCCAACCCCCACGGGAATCAGGTAGACTACGTTTGGGTACCGGGAAGTTTTGAAGTCCCTTTAGTAGCTCGTCAACTAGCACTTTCCCATCGTTACGATGCTGTAATTTGTCTTGGGGCAGTGATTCGAGGGCAAACACCCCATTTTGATTACGTGTCTGCGGAGGTTTCTAAAGGTATTGCCGCCGCTAGTTTTCAAACTGGAGTGCCAGTTATTTTTGGAATTTTGACTGTAGACACTATGCAGCAAGCCTTAGAACGGGCAGGCATCAAAGGCAATCATGGTTGGGATTACGCCTTGAATGCCATAGAAATGGCTAGTCTGATGCGGCAACTGCGTTCTAACCTAGCAGAACCATATCCTCTCAATACCCAGTCTTTGCCACCTTCTTTTCCAAATGCCAGCGTCGGCAATTTAACAGTAGAGTCAGAAGAACTAAGTTAGTAATAGGGCATGGGGCATTGGGCAAACAGGGCATTGGGCAAGCAGGAAGTGTGGGAGGGGTGGGAGGTGTGGGAGGAGAGGGAAGCTTTTAAGGGCAGGTTTTTAGGCTTTCGATAAATAGTTGAGAATGTTCTCAATTATTGAACGTAGTTTTAAGTTTTCAGACAATGATTTTGGTTTTAAAATCCCAAAAATTTGTCTAATCAAAAAAACCTGCCCCAGAAAGCACTTCCCTATCCCCCCACACTCCATCATCTCCCCTGCCTCCCCTGCCTCCATACCCCATGCCCCATGCCCTATGCCCAATAATTAATATTAAGGGGTTGACAATTCAGAATAAATCTGAGATATTTATATTTGGTTGATGATTGCGGGTATAGCTCAGTGGTAGAGCGTCACCTTGCCAAGGTGAATGTCGCGCGTTCGAATCGCGTTACCCGCTTCCGAAAAAGGTCTTAGAGTCAAAGATTCTAAGACTTTTTTTATTGCAAGCCTGTCTGCAAACAGGCTTGCTGTCTGACTCCCAAAGTTAACGACGTGAAATATAGCTTACTTGGATGTTGTGCTATGA
The DNA here is from genome assembly GCF_052692665.1 of Nostoc sp. DSM 114161. Lineage (NCBI taxonomy): Bacteria > Bacillati > Cyanobacteriota > Cyanophyceae > Nostocales > Nostocaceae > Nostoc > Nostoc sp. DSM 114161. The sequence goes on along the minus strand of NZ_CP195141.1, from coordinate 8,020,072 downwards.
CCAGCAAAAACAAAACCTTTTTCGACTAACGTTGACCAAAACAATTTTCAACTTCTAGTACCCCCAAAGCAGGAAGCAAGCTACGCAATGGGCTAACGCAAATTAAAAACAAGAAATCTCTTAATTGTTTAATTGGTAATTAAGTAACAAGTAGAACCCCCACTCATTATAATTGCGAATTGCGAACTGCGTTGACCTACGATTGATGAAACAGCGACGAGAGTTGAGTTTTTGCTTATCTCCGTGGTACTCTAGTAGTAGTGTAAACCGCTATTTGGCAGACGAAAGTAGCGAGAGTCAGCAAACTTGTCGAAGCGGAAAAGAAAAAAGCTAAAGACCACACTGAAGCTTACAGCAGAACACTGTAATCTCCCGCAAGACACAGCTTCTAAATTAATACCTATTCCCCTATAGAAAGTAGGCGAATCCTGAGGTCTAGGCTTGAACTAGTAAACGTCTTTTGTGCAAGGAGGCAAGGGCTACTGGCAGGGAAAGCATACACGTTACTAAAAGCTAGTGTATGTACTACAGAAAAATGGTCACACAGTAATGGGTGTTTTGGCAATTGACGCTCTGAAAATGCTTGTCAATTGCAAGGAGTAAAAATTGGGGGCGATCCCGATATAAATTTGATAACTGCATACTAAATATATAGTGACCCCAAGAAAAATGAGGGTTTATTATTAGGGTGTTGTTTATCAGCGTAGCGTTCCCAAACGATTTGTTTTAGGAGTGGTAGCTACGTAGGGTTAAAATCATACTAGGTGTGTCAGCACAATGAATGCCCGTAAACGCGACCACATTACGTTTAAAGCGACAGATGGAAAGAATGAGATTTTTAAACAAGATTGCTAGCTATGAGGAAAGACTGCAAACAGATAATCCTCGATTTTAAGGCAATTAGGCTACTTAGAGTTGGGTGCATCTACTTTTGCAATTATGGCGACATTTGTTTTGCCAGCCAACTTATATAAAGTATAAAGAGAGAAGCCCTCAAGGCATTTACCACGGGATCTTATTCCCAGCATTTATGAAAAACACGCTCAAGTTATTAGAACGCTTGTGCAATCTCAAAAACCAGAAAAGATAGACTTCAATACTGAATACCCCTGTCCCTGTCGTCGGCGGGGTCAGTTAATTCCGATTACGTTGACAGAAGCATTTGGTTGCGATCGCTGTCAGCAAATCTTTGTAGTGGAAGATAATGGTCATGTCCTAGAACAGCTTTCTACCACCTATCCTTACAAGCGAGCTTGGCGTTGGATGGGAAATAGTTGGCACGTTGTCCATCCTCGTTTGGGAGAAAGCTATCTGCCTATAGCACTTGGCATTATTTTCGTGCTAGTGATTATATGGCTGCCATTAGCACTGCGATTGGCAAATAGTTCCAGCATTATTGCTTGGGCAATGGTAGCGGTGCTGTTGGCTATCCTGCCAGCACTGATGGTCTGGCTTACTTACAGACGTTAACTCAATGACTGTTGAAGTTTTGGACGAACGCCCCGAACCAATTAGTATTGCTCAACGAGCGTATCAAGCTTCCCTAAAATTGGGGATCACCAAGGGAGCAGACCGCAGCCGTGCGGTATTGGCGATGGCACGGGCGCTTGAGCGCTCATTTGACGACATTCTGGAAGCCAATACCTTGGATTTAGAAGCCAGTCGGGAAATGGCAGTGCCAGAGTTGATATTAGACTGGCTAAAGCTGACCCCCACCAGGCTAGAGACGACCGTGGACATTTTACAACGGTTGGGGGAACTATCAGATCCGCTGCGGCGCGTCAGGAATGCTGATTACCAATTGGAAGATTCCCAAAGTTACTCCCAGTTAATGCCCTTAGGAACGATTGGGTTTATTTATGAAGCATTTCCCGATTTAGGGGCGATCGCAGCGGGTTTTTGTATCAAAACTGGTAATAGTATCATTCTCAAAGGCAGTACTGAAGCCAGCCATTCTAACGAGGCCATTGCTTCAGTACTGCAAACTGCACTCGCCGAAGTTGGTTTACCAATGGGCTGCCTAGAACTAATCGCAGCCGAACATGGCGCTTCAATTAGGGATTTAGTCACCCAAGACGAGTATGTGAATTTAGTGATTCCCTACGGACGTTCCAGCCTGGTGCAGCAGGTGGTAAGACAGTCAACTTGCCCAGTCTTAAAATCAGCAATGGGTAATTCTTATCTCTACTGGTCGCTAAATGCCAGCTTGGAGATGGTGCGCTGGATGATTCTTGATAGCCATCAAAGCGAACCAGATCCAGTCAATGCCATTGAAAAAGTGCTGATTCATCGTCAAGCCCTGCCATCATCCTTAGCAGTTCTGTGGAACAGCTTAATGGAAAAAGGCTTTGAAATAAAAGGCGACGCAGAACTAGTAGAAGCCTTTCCCCAATTGCAATTGGTGAAGGAAAACGAATGGGGAAACCCTTATTTAACTAGGACAGTAGCTTTTAAACTGGTGGATAGCTTAGAAGCTGCGATCGCTTGGATTAATCAATACAGCAGCGGCCATGCCGACTGTATCGTGACTGAATCCTACCAAGAAAGTCGGCAGTTTGCTTTAGGAGTTAACAGCGCTTCCACCTACATCAACAGTTCCCCGCGTTTTTCTCGCAACCCCTCAAGGGGAGATTCAGTATTTCTCGGTATGTCTAACCAAAAAGGTCATCGCCGCGGATTTATCAGCCTGGAAACCTTGACCACCGTTAAGCACATCGTTCAGGGGAATGGCAGGTTTTAGCATGGGGCATGGGGATAAGGAGGCAGGGGAAAAGGTTAAAGGTTAAAGGGAAAAGGAATAAATTCAGTCTTTTCCCCTTACCCCTTTCCCTTTCCCCATACTCAATGCCCTATGCCCCAATAGAATTTTAAACTTAACATAATCTTAATTTCCGCTTGATCCTGGGTTGGTAGGTTTCTTGTGTTTGGTTGAGCAGCAAGTGGGAGAGAAGCCAAATCAAGTCATTGCTTATACTTTTGGCATCTCAACTTCAACAAATTCGCCAACCGTATCTAGATCTGAGTAAAGGTGAATATGGAATTTATGGATTGCGATACCCTGCTGGCAAATCGGTGCAGACGGCGGAGTTTTTTGCTGGGTGCAGGATTATTAACGGGGTTAACAGTAGCTAGCCAATGGCATCCGGTACTCGCTAATTCTAGGTTTTCTGGTTATCCGTTCAGTCTTGGTGTGGCTTCTGGCGATCCTTTACCGGATGGGGTTGTGATTTGGACGAGGCTGGCTCCTAATCCTCTCAATGGAGGCGGGATGCCTTTCGTAAATGTGCCAGTGCGGTGGCAAGTTGCCCTTGATCAAAAGATGAGACAGGTAGTGCGTCGAGGAACAGTGCTAGCTACACCAGAGTTAGCACACTCAGTACATGTTGATGTCCGTGGACTAGACCCTGACCGTTGGTACTGGTATCAATTTCAAGCGGGTAGAGAAGTTAGCCCCATTGGGCGGACTCGCACAGCACCAGCATCTTATGACTATATCTCACAACTAAATTTTGCTTTTGTTTCTTGCCAAGACTGGCAAAATGGCTACTATACGGCTTATCGGTATTTAGCTGAGGAAAACCTCGACCTTGTGGTTCATCTCGGTGATTATATTTACGAATACGGGCCACAACCTGGCGGCCCACGCCAGCATAACAGCCCGGAAATTATAACTCTTGCCGACTACCGCAATCGCCACGCCTTGTATAAAACTGACCCAAATCTTCAAGCTGCTCATGCTGCTTTTCCTTGGATTGTCACTTGGGACGACCATGAAGTTGATAACAACTACGCCAATTTAATTCCTGAAGACAACCAAACCCAAGAAGCTTTTAAGAAACGGCGAGCCAATGCTTACCAGGCTTATTACGAACACATGCCTCTGCGTCAGTCTTCATTGCCCAAAGGCCCAAACGCGCAGCTTTATCGGCGGTTCACTTTCGGTAATTTAGTTGAGTTCAACGTATTAGACACCAGACAGTATCGCACTGACCAACCTTGCGACGATGGACTCAAACCACGTTGTCCCCAAGCTTTTGATACCAATGCGACGATGACTGGCTCAGAACAAGAGCAGTGGTTACTAAAGGGCTTAGACAAATCGCGATCGCGTTGGAATGCGATCGCTCAACAGACTATGTTGGCAGAGTACAATTTTAATAGCAATCCCGATGCTGGCGTGTTCAATGTAGATCAGTGGGACGGCTATGTGGCTGCACGTAATCGGCTTTTAAATTTTCTCAACCAGCGCAAACCCTCCAATCCAGTGGTAATTACCGGAGACATCCATTCTAGTTGGGTACACGACCTAAAGCTGGATTTTAGTAATCCAAAATCACCAACAGTAGGCACTGAGTTCGTAGGAACCTCAATTACCTCTGATTTTCCCACAGGATTTATCGCTCCAGTTAAAGCTGCCCTACCGAATAATCCTCATACTAAGTTCTTTGATGGTGCTTTCCGGGGATATGTTCGCTGCCAGCTTACCCCACAAACTTGGCAAAGTGACTACCGAGTTGTATCCAGCATCGTGGATTTAAATGCTTCTGTCAAAACCCTAGCTTCCTTTGTAGTCCAAAACGGACAACCAGGAGCGTATTCAATTTAGGGACTGGGGAGATGGAGAGATAGAGAAGTGTGGGGAGTGTGGGGAGTGTGGGGGGAAAGATTTCTTCCCTATCCTCCCACACCTCCCACCCCTCCCACACTTCCTACTTGCCCAATGCCCAATGCCCAATCCCTTCTAATTCGGCTTCCCTGTAATCGTGAATGCTGCCCAATAGTAAGGATGATTATAAAGTTTTTTATCTGATGTCATCTTGCTATTCCTATATAATTGTGTTGCTAAATAGGCTCTAATTCGTACTTCCTCAGGATGCAAATTATTAAGTATATCTTCATACCATTTTGTCAGTTCTCCAGCAGTTAGTTCTTTGAGCCATAGTGTTGCTTCAGCTAAGGCTGTAACTGCTGATTTATCGGGTTGTAATCTTCGGTAAAATTCTATGATTACCAAAGCGCTAGCGGAAGACTCTACAGTCCAGAGAGTACTTACGACATGAGGAACGCCTTGATTTAAAAAACCATTAACTAAAGTCACATATTCGCTACTGGTGATGTACGTGCTGGTAGTGGCATTTTCACAGGCAGACAGAGTAACAAGGTTATAACTTGCTAAATTGTGTTGACAAATCTCTTCTAAAGTGAATTTATCTTCACCTGCTAATGCCAATTCTGATTTTTTCGGTTCGCTTAAATTATTAGTGGCATAACCAGTAAAATGAAAAATATTGTAGTTATCAAGTAATGCATTTTCGACAATATCTTTAGTAGCCTGTGCGCCCTGAATTCGCTGGTTATTAACAAATATTTCGCTGACAATTTCTGATTCCAGCTTGGCAAATTTTAGTGCGGGATAACCTGCACTTTCAGGATATTCAACACTGAGTAATAACTGATTTTGCCACGGCAATATATCTTGATTTTTTATTGATAAACCTATTTGGGCGCTAGGCAAATAAGTAACGGTGAAATTTGACTCGATATTTGGTAAATTTTCCTCTGATTGAGAAGATATATGAAAAAGGGTATGAATAGGCAATCTGTACAAATCGCGGTGAGGAATTAAAATCAGTTGGGTGATGCCTTCAAGTTCTTGAGCAATTGTGGAAATATTCAAAATTTCATAAAGCTGCAACAGCTTTTGTTCCATATCCACTCGCCAAGGATGCTGAGTTTTACTTTCTTTATCTTGGGCTGTGATGCGATATTCTTGGTATTGTTGATGCCAATCTTCTAGCCAATTTTCAAATTCAATCAAGCGTCGTACTGCTTCGGGTAGGGGCAATTCATTAAGACGAATGGTCTCTTCTCCTAAAGCGATCGCCCCAACATCTTGAATGGGTGTAAACAGTAGAATCGGTGATGGCGCTTGGTCTTTGAGAATGAAAGTTTGTAGGGCTACCGGACTAATATGCCAGTAAATAATTGCTGTTGTAGGATTAAATAATTTTTGAATTGCACCATAATGAGGCGAATAAATATTATCATCCCAGCCAAAAAGCAGCCAATTTAAACAAGCATTTTTACCTTGTTCGGCAATTTCCCAGGCTTCTACCACATCACCGTAATCAACAGCTAAATCAACTGCCAGTTGATCGAAGCCTACAAATTTCAAAGCTAATTGTTTTTTACTTTCTTCTGAACGAGTTTCTTCATTGAGTAATTGTTGCAATAAATCTCTACCTCGTTGCAGTAATTCTTGAAGTTGTGTTGTTTGTCCCAAACCCATCAGCACTTTGCTTAGGGATTGCAAAACTTCTAAATGCAACAGGGGAAAATATTCTAAGGTGAGGGTTAACAGCGCTTGATGGTACTCGGATGCAGCTTTACGCCAATAATCGCGGGGATTAGGCTGTTCTTTACCTCGATCGTAATAAGTATTACCGATCGCTACATGCAATCTACCCCAACCTTCTGGGTGAGTATCTGTACGCAGATGCTTTAACCCTTCTTCATAGGTTGCTAATTTACCTTCGTAGCCTACCTGTTGTAAGGTGGAATTTGTTGCTGTAATACTACTCGACAAATTCCGCAACAAATCAGCATCCACTAAATTACCGACGGCGGTTCCCCTACCAATCCAAGCTTCCCAGTAATCTTGTTTAATTTGCAAAGCGTTGTCATAACAAACGACCGCTTCGGTAAATTGTTCTAAATAAAACAATGCTACTGCTTGATTATACCAGGCTAAGTGGAAGTCGGGTTTAATGGCGATCGCTTGCCGATAAGAAGTGATGGCTTCTTCGCGGTGTCCTAAGTTATCTAACGCCACACCCCGGTTGTACCAAGCTAAATAAAAGTCGGCTTGAACTGAAAGTGCTTTGTCCCAAGAAGCGATCGCATCTGACCACCGTCCTAAGTTAAACAACACTACACCCCGGTCTATCCACACTTCGTGGTAGTCTGGGTCAATTTCTAGGGCCCTGTCGTAAGATGTAATCGCTTCTTCAAATTGTTCGCCTACGGCTAGTGCTATGCCTCGGTGATACCAATTTTCTTGGTCTTGTGGTTGTAGTTCAATTGCTTGGTCGTAACTAGAAATTGCTTCCCGTAGCCAGCCTAACTTCAGCAGTGCTAAACCTTTACTAGACCAAGCTTCCTGGTAGTCTGGCTTGATTTCTAAAGCTTTATCAAAGGAAGCGATCGCTTCTTCAAAGTATCCTAGTTCTCCTAGAGTTCCACCCCGATAATACCAAGCTTTGTAAAAGTCGGGTTTGAGTTGGATGGCTGTTTCATAAGCTGCGATCGCTTCTTCATAACGTTCTAAATGAAACAGCGTCAAGCCCCGATTAAACCAATATTCCCAAAATTCCGGTTGCAGTTCAATGGCTTGGTCGTAAGATGCGATCGCGCCTGACAAATCGCCTGTTTTCGCTTGTTGAAGACCTTGATAAAACCAAGCTTGAGCTTGGTTAATAGGATCGTTGCCATAGCGCTCAATAATACTTGAAGAAGTGCTGCTTTGAACTGCCAAATTAGAAGCAAGTTGCTGCACTAAATTGCTACTTTGATCCAACCTCACCCATAACTCATCTAAGGTATTTGCCACATTTGGCTCTAAATTCGCTAAAGTGCTATCCCAGGTTTGTTCTGAGCCAGTTAATGCTAATTCACTCTTTTGCTTAGGAGGAACCAGATTTGCTGCTGTTTTAGTTTGAGTATCTTCCTCTTCATCGTCCCACCTGAGCTGAGTTAATGTAGCGATCGAATCTTTTGCTGGGGGGAGAGGGAGATTTTCAGATATTGCGCTTTGGGTGTCTTCTACTTGATACTCCAATACCACTTCCTCTAAATCCTCGGCCGATACTTGTTCGACAAAAGCATTTTCAGGTACTGGCGTTACTGGTTGGGTATCCGGGCCATCATACTCCCATAACTCTTCGCCTAAATTACGGATTAAGTCTTGTCCCGGCGAAGTTACGATAATTTCCTCATCATTTGTATTTTCTGTGACATCTGGCTCATCGTACTCCCATAACCGTTCCCCTAAGTCGAGGATCGGTTCTCGATCGGGAGTATTTTGTGTGACATCTGGCTCATCGTACTCCCATAACTGTTCCCCTAAGTCGCGGATCAGTTCTTGGCCAGGAGTCAATTCGACTAGATTTTCTGCCTGATTGTCCTCATCTTCTATTTCTGTGGGTAAGTTTTGCATCAGCCGTATGCCAATCTCATAGGCAACATCTCCAATTGTGCCGATACCAAGTTCTCGCAGCTGTACCATCTGTATTGCTAACTGCGGATTCGGTGTGGGTGAAGCTAGCAAGCTTTCGCCAAACGTCACCAACCAATCTACCCAGCGTTCAGCCGGAATGCGATTTTCGATTCGTTGCAGATACCTCAATGCCCACTGGCGTCCTCGTCCTCGATCCACACCTTCTAACAATTGAATAAACAATTGTTCCAAATCAGCATCGGTTAGTTCCGGTAGAATTTCTACCAGATTGTGTCCTCTTGCACCCTTGAAAGAACGAGTCTGCTTAGTTGCAATGAGGCGTTTTAAAAACCTTTTAAGCGACTGAGATATCCGCCTGAGCATCTGCCACACTCTTGGATTTTGTTTTTCTAGATTGTAGCCATCGTTGTGTTAAAAAAGTCATGAATTACGTGAAAACCCATTATATCCGTACAATGATTCTGTGGCAGGCTAGCAAAAAATACACAAAAGGTCAAGAATATAGTATTATAACGCTACAATTCCAAAACTCAACTCTAGAGTTTTGCAGCCCTGATACCACCGTGTCAGTTTTCCTGAAGAATACAGTTGCAAGAATGTAGGCAATGCAGCGAGTTCTGTTGACCGTGGCAATTTTAAATTTTAGATTATTTCGCTACTCATGGACAGAAGCAAGCTACATACCCTGTCATACCAATTCAAAATTAAAAATGACGCTCGCGGACTCGCTAACGCTGCGCTAACAAAATTCAAAATTAAGAAACCAAGAATTAGTAAGGCTTTCAGGGTTTGCATCTGTCTCATTATTTTAGTGAATCGGTGTCACTTGTAGGTGGAAAATCCAAAAATTTAGTTGCTCTTTAATTCCAGAAAGGACAGGATTCATTACTATTGCTTGTTGTCTCAACCCTCTTGCCTGCGCGTTGGCGCAGCCTATCCTAGAGAAGCGCTTGGTGATTAATTTTCTGTTTGCTCTGTAGTCGATTGACCGCCGGAATATAATTGACTAATTAATGCCTGTACCAGAACTTGTGGATCGTCGGTTTCAACAGCCAACTGCTGGGCAATCTGATGGCGTAAATTTTCATCCTGCTGCAACATCACAAATAGTTCTTCTAGGGTGACAGTTTGATATTCTCCCTCTGGCAAATTTTCTTCTTCATATGCTTCCTGGGATACTGGGACGGCTGGCGGAGATGGCAAAGTAGTACTCACAGCATCTGGCCCTTCATATTCCCAAACTGGTTCGCCTTGATTGCGTTTTAATAACTGCATCCCGATATTATAGGCAACATCTGTGATTTCTCCGATGCCCAACTCACCCAGTTGTACCAACCGCGCAGCCATTTCATTGTTAGGCGTAGGCGATGCTAGCAACTTGTCACCAAAGCGTCTCAACCACTCGACCCAGCGTTCGGTTGTAATGCGATGTTCAATATTATGCAGCCATTTGCGTGCCCAAGCTTCACCTCGTGCTTGATGTACTCCTTGCAACAGTTCGTTGAAAAGAAATTCCAGATCCGTATCAGTTAGAGGTGGCGCTGGTTGTTTTTGCACATTCCCCCTAGCTTTTGAGGCAGTCTGTTTTCCACCAAATAAGCTCCGAAAAAGCTTTTTGAGCCATTGAACTAGCCGCTTGAACATCTGCTGCACCATTGAGTGTTGTTTATCCTTAAGATTGTAGCGATCGCATCGCGCTATGGCGTTACTTCCGTCAAGAAAATTCTTTTGGGCATGGGGTATGGGGCATACAAAGAGGACAAGGGGAAAAGGGGAAAGATTAAATTTATTCCTTTTCCCTTTAACCTTTAACCTTTTCCCCTAACCAATGCCCTATGCCCAATTTTTAGAACAAATGTACTAAATGGTATGCTATAATTCGGATGCATCGATGGTGAAATCATAAAAATATGTTCTCTTGGCTTGCTTCTCTTAGTGCCAAAATTTACAGATTAAATATAGTGCAATTGGTATGGCAACATCGACAAATAAAGCAGGTGCAAGAGATTAAAATAATTGAATCCAAAATTCGACTCGGTGCTATTAATCAACATTAAAAGGCATTGAAGTCCATATTTCCATGTCTTACGAACCCCTGCACCACAAGTATCGCCCCAAGAGTTTTGCTCAACTGGTAGGGCAAGAGGCGATCGCCACTACCCTCACTAATGCGATCGGTACATCCAAAATCGCCCCCGCCTATTTATTCACCGGGCCTAGAGGTACGGGGAAAACTTCTAGTGCGCGAATTCTGGCTAAATCTCTTAATTGTCTCAAAAGTGACAAGCCCACCGCCGACCCCTGCGGCGTCTGTAATGTTTGTCTGGGAATTACCAAAGGCTATTCGTTAGATGTAATTGAAATTGACGCGGCAAGCAATACTGGTGTCGATAATATCCGCGAGTTGATTGAAAAAGCTCAGTTTGCTCCTGTGGAGTGTCGCTATAAGGTTTATGTGATTGATGAATGCCATATGCTCAGTAATCAGGCATTCAACGCGTTATTAAAAACACTAGAAGAACCGCCAAAGCACGTAGTTTTTGTATTGGCAACAACAGACCCACAACGGGTATTACCGACAATTATTTCACGTTGTCAGCGGTTTGATTTTAGACGTATTCAGCTAGAGGCGATGATTAAGCATTTAAGTGCGATCGCCTCTAAAGAAAACATTAATATTTCACCGGATGCTGTAACTTTAGTAGCCCAACTTTCTCAGGGGGGTTTACGGGATGCCGAAAGTTTGCTGGATCAGTTGGCTTTATTAACGGGTGAAGTGACGCCTGATAAAGTTTGGGATTTGGTAGGGACGGTAAGCGAACAAGACTTATTAAAGCTTTTAAATGCGATCGCTCAAGACAAACCAGAAGCAGTTCTTGAATATACGCACCACATTTTAGATCGCGGTCGAGAACCGCTGACTATTCTGCAAAATCTCGCTGCTTTTTATCGCGATTTATTGATTGCTAAAACAGCACCCAATCGCCATGATTTAGTTACTTGTACTCAGCAAACTTGGAAAGCATTGGTAGAGTTTGCCCAAAACTGGCACACAAGCATGATTTTGGCAGGACAAGAACGCCTGCGAACAGCTGAAGTGCAAATCAAAAACAGCACCCAGCCGCGTTTGTGGTTGGAGGTAACAATATTAGGACTGTTACCCAGTGCAACGAATATTCAACCACAAGCCTCAATACCGCAACAAGTTCATACACCTTATATATCTCCAAACTATTCTCCAGCAGTTGCCCACAATCATTCAGTCTCTTCCCTACCTTTAACTAATGGGCAAACAAATCGCAATTCTGCCAACCATCATCAACCAGCGGCCCCAAATCACACCGTGACATCATCTACCCCAGATGATAGGCAAACAAATCGCAATTCTGCCAACCATCATCAACCAGCGGTCCCAAATCACACCGTGACATCATCTATCCCAGATGATGGGCAAACAAATCGCAATTCTGGCAACCATCATCAACCAGTTGCCCCAAATCACACCGTGACATCATCTACCCCAGATGATGGGCAAACAGATCGCAATTCTGCCAACCATCATCAACCAGCGGCCCCAAATCACACCGTGACATCATCTACCCCAGATGATGGGCAAATAAACCACAATTGTGTTAATAACTCGGTTTCATTACCAACGCCAGAACCCGTAATGTCTGAGAAAAGCGAACCAGCTACCTCAGAAGTTGTTGAAACGCCGCAATACGACTTAACTCAAGTTTGGCAGCAGGTACTCGCTAACTTCCAACCAATCTCAAGGCGAGAACTGCTACGTCAAATGTGTCAACTCATCGAATTCGATGGGACAGTGGCTCATATTGCCATTAAACAGGCATGGTATGAAAAAGTTAAATCCGATCTACCTGTAATTGTCACGGCTTTCCAGCAGACTTTCCAACGTGAAGTTAAGGTAAATCTGGAAAAAGGAACTTCATTAAACTCTACCCCAGCCAAAAAAGCTCCTGTACGGCAAGATTCTATTCGCCCTCAGCAACCACCTACTCTCATTTCTAATGGGCAAATTCCGCCTCCAGCACCAGTACCACAGCCAGCTAATCCACAACCAGCACCAACACCACCAGTAAAAACTGAGTCAGCATCCAGAAACGGCAATGGGGTGAATGGAAATGGTGTAAAACCTTTGCCTTCACCACCAACCCAAGCGCCCCCACCTAATTGGGAACCGGATGAGGTGGCGATCGCAGCTCAACGTTTGGCAGAATTTTTCAACGGTCAAATTATCCGCTTCGCAGATGATTCAACAGAATTTTCTGATTCAATGGCTACACCTGAATGGGTAGAAGAATCAGAAGTTGATGATGAATAAATTGGGCATTGGGCAGGGGAAAAGGTTAAAGGGAAAAGGGAAAAGGAATAAATTTAATCTTTCCCCTTTTCCCCTTACCCCTTTCCCTTTCCCCTTGTCCTCTTAGTATGCCCCATGCCCTATTCTCCAACTCCAGTATGTAAGGTTTTCACCCATTTCAGACGCTTTGGTCTGATGGACATGCGGGCGGTTGTACTGCTCATTACTACTAGCCAATGCAACATGTATAAACTGCCGCGTATAGTCTGTAGTAGTAAGGTAAAATACGTAGAAAATGAGAATTCTCGATCTTGTCGTATCCGCCTCAAACCTGTAAACATGCCCACCATCGACATGCTGACCGACAACGTTGTGATGGGGCTTAATATTAGCGGACGATGACGAGCGATCGCCATTAATAAATCAGGTACTGCTGCTGTGGGCAAAATATACATAATCAGCATAAACATCAGCAAATCCCAGCTTTTGCGGGTTCCCATCCGATTTTTGAGAATTAAATCCCAATAATCCAAGTAACGCTGATATCCGCCTTCTGCCCAACGGTTACGCTGATGCCAGAGTGCAACTGCTTTTGTCACTCCTTCTTCTTGCACAGCTGGATGGAAAACACACTCAATATCCCATTTTTCCAAATGTAAGCGGATTGTTAAATCTAAGTCATCGGTGATAGTTTCTTCATTCCAGCCACCGCAGCTTAAGAGGGCTGAACGCCTAACAAATTGACCATTGCCGCGCAGTTCGCCAATCCCACCAAGGGCTGTCCGCTGTTGCTGAAACCAAGTATCAAGGGCCATTTCGGCCATTTGACCCTTAGTCCAAAAATTTTCTTTGGCGTTGGCGATCGCTTTTCGCACTTGCACCGCCCCGACATTTTCTCTTTGGAATAAAGGTATTACTTGTGATAATAAATCTGGTGTTACTTGGGCATCAGCATCAAATACTGCGATGATTTCGCCCTTTGTCAGAGGTAGTACTTGATTCAACGCCCCCGACTTACCGCCACTAGCGTCTGCTGAGCGCGTGAGTACTCTTAATTTGTCATATTTATGCTGTAGTTCTGCTAATAAATGGGGCGTATTATCAGTGCTGCGATCGTCAATTATCCATACTTCGTATTTGCCATCTGGATAGTCCAGATTACAAAGATTTTCGGCTAATTTACCAATTACTGCTTCCTCATTTTTCGCAGCCACTAAAACAGATACATAGGGATAATCTCCCTGCATTTCTTTTGGCGAGCGACGAGGTTTAGTAAACACTACCACCAAAGCATGAAGACCTAAAACGGCGGTCAATCCTAATATGAATATAGATGCCCAAGAAACTAAATGCAGAGCGATCGTGCCACTCCAGACGATAGTCAAGACCAGAGCTGCTTTACGTCTACGACCTTGAAACCGGGATGGTAGAGACACTGATTCTGTCTCTAACACAGACTCCTCATCTACTGAGAGGTCAGACAACAAGGAGTTGAGTGGATCGAGCTCTTGATAAGAATCTTTCTCGGGCCAGGAATTCGCTGGCATAGGTTGTGTTGCTTGATTCAAAAACCACTATTTGTCTACAGTTAGTAATTTTACGGACAAATATCCCTAACTACTTTTCCCGATATTAATCGGAATGGGCAAACTGTAATACCCGCCATCCCTTAGCCTACAGCTTCTGGGACTACCATTTTTGTTATTGCCGCTGTGTTTAATTACCTTAGTATTAACCGCATTTGCCACTCTTAGACACAAACTTGATTCCTTTAATAGCCCCTTGGCCAGGAAGCTTGTAGAGTATAGAGTTTCATCAATGGAAACTCTAGTTTAGGCGAAGCGATCGCAAGGCAGCAGCACTTTATTCTGGGAAAAAACAGCAATAACAGCATCCACCACTTTATAGCAGGGATTTTTTAGTGTATTGCCCCCAACTTCGATAAAAGTTAACGCAGCCTTATTGTAACCGAAATTTTAATATTTCTTAGCAGTAACTTCATTTATTGAGTATGGGGCATTGGGCAAACAGGGCATGGGGCATTGGGCATAGGTCATTGGTCAGGGGAAAAGGTTAAAGGGAAAACGGAAAAGGAATAAATTTAATCTTTCCCCTTTTCCCCGGTTGGTGAGCTTGTCGAACCATACCCCTTTCCCTTTCCCCTTGTCCTCTTTGTATGCCCCATGCCCTATTCCCTATTACTTACTATGTGCCTTAGACAAATTTTTTGGGAATACTACTAAGAGCCTATCGCCAGTTGCCAACTAACTTGAGGAGTATTGAATAATGTCTATTGAGCAACTCCAACCAGCTACTCAACAACAAGCCAGTGTTTACTTACCTTATGTTCAGGGCGCTAAAAGGAATTTTTTACCTTTTGCCATTAGTCTTTACCAAAAAGGGGTTTTGGAGGGACACCGAAAAATAGAAGCTAGCGAACATGTCCCTTTTGTCGCTTCCTGGAATGTTGCTACTCTACCTTCAGATTTAACCCGTTGTCGAGTACAGTTTGATGGGAATGCCGAACTGAGTTACGAACTGATGATGGCGAGTTTTGAGTTTATTAATTATTTAATTGAACTTATGGAAAACTACAAACGTTATCGTGCTACCGATTTTCCACAGGCGTTTTACCGCAAGCTCCTACGCATAGATGAGTGACGGAATTTTGAATTCAGAATTGAGAGTTTAAGAGAGTAAGAATCAGCCGTAAAGTACCGAGAAACATGGTGCGTTAAGCGTTGCTATAACGCACCCTACAATTTAAGGTTTACTTTATAAATCAGCTCTTATAATTTAATCACCTATAAATTCATTTGTTTGAGAAATCCAAAGGTAGAAATTCTATTTGTCCTGTGTTGGGATTTTGTCCTATTTTCACTAAATGAATATTATCCTGTTGCCGATCGCCATTTGGTTTAAAAGAAATTAAGCCTGTGGCGCCACTTGCTTTAAAATTAGTTTCAGCGATCGCGTGTTGCAAATTTTCACGGCTGGATGATGGTATTTTTTCTAAGGCTGCTAGCAATACACGAGTTGCATCGTAAGATAATGCAGTGTACCAACTACCTGTTTTTCCCCAATTTTTCTGCATTTTTTGAGGAAAATCTCGATTCAAATTACTTCTCGAATGCCAAGGTATAGCCACAACTGCACCTCCTTGGTTACCTACCAATGATTTGAGAAGTTTATTATTGTCTAGACTATCACCACCGACTACTAAATATTTGTTTTTTTTTGCATATTCAATTACCTGAAGTGCGGGATCGGAGGTTAGTCCATCAGTAGTTGGGAATAAAACAATTACATTTGCTTTCTGTTGTTTCACTTTATTTAAAGTAGATTCTACATTGTCATATAAAGGTAGCTCTACTACTACTTTTCCACCCAATTCAGAAATTCTACCTTTAATTTGCCCTTGCAGAGATTTACTATAATTATTATTAGGATTAAAAAATATTGCTGCTTTGAGTTTATTCTCTTTTTTGAGGTAGTCAGCTAGAGTTTGAGCGATGACACGATTGCTAGGAACAACGCGAAAAAAACAATTAGGATGATTTGATTTACACGATGTAGATAAAGATTCTGATGTGGCTGTAGCAGAAACTAATAATAGATTGTGTTGTTGATACACTTTCAGCGCTACTAAAGTTGTGTCACTTCTAAAATGGCCGATAACAGCTAGAACATCGCGTTTATTTACTAAAATTTCTGCTAAGCTTTGGGCATCTTGTTCTTGATTAAGATCGCTAGCAATCAAAACTTTTAGCCCGATTTTTTGAGTTTTATATTTTTGATTAAATTCATATTGTGCCTGTGCAACACCACGCAATATTTCTTTGCTGGAGTTGATGTTGTCATTATTATTGCCTAGAGGAACCACAACAGCGATAGTATAGGCATTAATTTTATCAACTTCTAAACGGCTGTTATTAAGATAAATCAAAGTTTCGGGGTCGCGATCTTTTTGCCATGCCTTCTCTAACCAAGTAATTGCATCTCGATAATTTCCTGCTGCGATCGCCTTTACTCCTCGTTCTTTTTCCGTTACAATCGTGTTGATATTTGGTAACAGAATTTCTTCGCCACAACTGATACTATCTTCTAGAGGAAAACTCCTCAGCCAAATTTTTGAGCATCCGTTTACACCGTTGAAATACCAATAAGTGCTAGGTAATCCAATTCCAAATAAAATAGCCGTACCAGCTACCCAGGGAGGAACGCGTGGTAAGGTAATTGAATGATTTAAGCGCCGTAAAATGATTTGAGTATTTTCTGGACGATTTTTCCAGTATGGCTCCATCATTTCATCGAGCAAATCGAAAAGCGATCGCCACCTCAATTTATCTAACCAGTTTCTCCAATGATTGGAGTAAAATGAAACTCCATCGCGCCAAATTAACTTCCCTGTTTGATGGTCTTCTTCCAGATTAAATGGCGGCTTTCCAGTTAATAAATGTACAAAAGTTCGTCCTAAAGCAAAAAAATCTGATTGTTTTACTACTGTGCCTTTCATTTGTTCTGGCGATGAGTAACCCACTGTACCAACTATGGTATTTTCATTTTGTTGCTGCACATAAGTTTGTGCTAAATCGCGTACTGCTCCAAAGTCAATTAAAACAAGGTTTCCATCTGGTTTAACCATGATGTTGGCTGGTTTAATATCCCGATGAAAATACCCCTGCGCGTGAACTTGCTGTAAAATTTCTAGTATTTGTTTTAAATAAGCGATCGCTAGTTCTGGTGCAATGGGTTTATTATTGCGATTTTTCAACCATTGTTGTAAATTTAAACCCTCAATTTTTTCCATTACCAAGCAGTATAATGGCTCTGGGCAATTTGGAAAGTTCAATTCAAAATATCCATCTGGTTCAACGTGAGGAATTCCTGCATGATTTAAACGAATTAAAACTTCAGCCTCTCGCTTAAATAAATTAACTATCTTAGATTTTTTATCTGAATCGCTAAATAAAGATAAATTCAAAACCTTGAGGACTTTTTTTGTGCCATTATCTTCTAATTCAAAAGTCCGAGAAAAGCCTCCACTACCCAATAATTTAATTACTCGGTACTTATTTTCTAGTAACAAGCTTGCCCCACAGTTACGACAAAAAATGTTACCGTTGGCATTCATTAAATCAGCAGGATTTGGACATTTAGGATTGAGACAATAACTCATATAGAAATCATATTTGATTTTTGAAATTATCTACATGGTGCGGAAAGCGCTATAGGCAAGTAGTAACGAGTAGGACTGGAGGCTTTTCAAGTTAAAGGCGAGTTTTTCAAAAATCAAATTACAGTCCTATAGAGCTAAGGGTATTACTTCAGTGTGGCAATGTTATTAGATGTTGATTTGTGCCCACCTGCTTAGTAATGTATAATAAATTTCAAAAATTTAGGGTGCTTGTCAAGCGTTAAAATACTTGCTGGCCCTGCCAAAGCATGTTGTATGTCTAAATCTGCAATCACCGTTACCGTCAAATTGTTCGCCGCTTATCAAGAAGCTTTTCAGGTTTCAGAACTGATACTGGAATTTCCCAATGGTACCCCGGTGAAAGTAGTATGCGATCGCCTCATAGCCGAACACCCCGAACTCTCCCAATGGCGCGATGTCACCCGCTTTGGAATTAATCTGATATTTGTCGAACCAGATACCCTCCTACAAGATGGCGATGAAGTTGTGTTAATTCCCCCAGTTAGCGGCGGGTAGGGGAGGTAGGGGGCAGAGGAGGCAGGGGAGGCAGGGGAGGCAGGGGAGGCAGGGGGAGGGTAACTTTTAACTAACTCCTAACTTCTAACTCCTAACTTCTAACTTCTCACTCCTAACTTTTTTATTTCACCTTGGCGCGGAAGCGGATAAAACCGTAAACGTCTTTGGCTAAATTGGGTAAATCTGGAGTGCGGGTGATATTCACCACTACAGCACCATTGGTATTTGTACCGCAAGATGAGGGGGCAGACTCGTTTGCAGCATAAAAACGCCCGCGATCGCCATCCTCTACATTGCTAAAGTAAACTGTAGGATTACTAGAACTAACTGCAAGGGCAATACCTCGATCTGCTCCTGGTAAGCCACCATCACTAGGAGTATTACCATTAAACGCAGTGGGAATAAAAGTTGCATTACTCGGAACTAAGTCGCAGAATTTAACGTTAGCAGCATTATTTGGCCCCTTGGAAAGGAAGTAGATAGTATATTCCAACTCATCTCCTGGCTTGACAGTCCCAGCATTAATTAATCCCCGCAGATAGCCGGCAGGCCATTTTGCATCGTTATCTTCGGAAGCATAGGGTTCTGGTGCATAGTTGGCAGCACTATTCGGCACGTCGCTACGACCATCTACAATGTCGGTTAAATCTTGATTATTAATGCGGGTGATGCGTTTCACTAACAAAAGCTTTGCATTGGTAGTAGTCGCACCGTTATTGTTTTCGCCAACGCTGGTAACGCGAGTACCTATAGTATCAGTGTCTCTAGTTGGTAGGTAGTTTGGACATCGTGTGCTGGCGTTCCCACTCGTAGCTGCTTCCCAGCAAGCACTGAGATTTGTATCCTGTCCATTGGGAGTTAAGCTGATAGATTGTCCAGTGTTAGCCCCAATTAAAGAAGATTGATATGTATTGTCCCAAAGATTGAGAACACTTGCGGGAGGTGTATTAATTTCATTACCGCTCCCGTAGGCGATATAGTCAATAATTTTATTCTGGCTATCGTATAACCAAATATCGTCACCCAAATTGTTGAGTTTGGAAGTTTGCCCCAACCAACCTTGGAAAGCTGCTCCTGTTGCTTGATGATTGGCGTTATTATCACCTATCCAAATCACAGCATATTGCCCAGGTTGCAAAGTTGTGCCGTTAGGAAATGTATAAGTAAAGCCGTTAGTACTATCATTATCATTAGCAGTTAAATGTCCATCTGCTAACTTCAAACCACTCAAATCTACAGGCGATGAAGATGGATTATAAAGTTCGATAAATTCATCATTAGTACTAGAATTTGTGCCAGTTTCTTTATATAAAACTTCATTGATTATGACTTTGCCAACATTAGGTGAAACTGCATCAACAATGTTCAATGGAGTTGGTTGAGTTTGACCGGGATAATAAGTCCATAAATCCAGACCTTTGGTATCTCCAAAAGAGCCATTGCATGATGTCCCAGCATTACCAGCGTTACCAGACTGACCAAATTTCCGGTCATTGGTGGCAGTGTCAAAGCCATTAAGTGGGTCGCTAAAGGCTGGGCTTGGTGGATTAATACCACAGAGTACTTGACCAGTTGTACCAATTTGAGTCCCACCGATGGTTTTATAACCGCGATCGTCGTAAAATCCTCTGGTATTGCCTATAGGATTAGTAGCATTCAGCATTGTAATGGTAGGGCCACCAGTAAAATTGTTTTCCGCATCCAGCAACGGAAAGTGATATTCACCTCCATAAGTTCTGACGCTGACTTTGTAATTACTGCCAACTGGGAAAAAATTGCCACTGTTATCTTTACCATCCCAATTAATTGCTTGCTGTCCCGTTGTAAGCATAATCCCTCGCAAAAGACGGTTTTGCGAGTTAGTGGGATCGAAATTGCTGCCGTCTCGGCTGATAATTAGTTCGTAAGTACCTGCAACGTTACTGTTAAAGCTCAAAGTACCGCCTGTGCTGTAAGAACTATTATTTCCTCCAGCTGTGCCGTTGAATTGTAAATTAGTAACAGTAGGAATAATTGGACTAATAGGAATGCCAGTCCCCTCCAAAGTGCCATCTCTTTTGTAGCGGTCAACGTATGGAAGTACGTTGTTGTCGATGGAGTTAAAAAAGGTAGCGAATTGCGGACGAGCCAAGCTAACACCACCTTGGGGATTTGCCAGCTGACTATCCGCCCCCAGTATGTCGTGGTAGAGAGGGGTTTTCCCGTCACTGTCAAAAAAGCCAGTTTGATTACCATAAAGAACAAATCCATTAGGATCTGTACCTCTGAGTTCTACTTTATATCGGAAGCCATCTGTGGTTATTGGATAAACTGGGAAGTTGAGATATCTACCGTTATTACCAGTAAATAAGGCTAGATAATAGCTGAATAATCGCCCGTTCAAATCACTTGTTGAAGTTTGATCGCTACTCCGCACTGTTACATCCCAAGCTGCAACACTAGTTCCTTGTTGAGTACCAAAGTTGTTCGCATTACTCAAATTGATTTCACCAGTGGGAGCGCCGTTAGCTGAAGAGTTACCCCCATCAGGCCCGTAGAAAACGATATCATAAACTCCAGTGGCTGGAGCCTGGTAGTAGCAGGGAATATAACCGTTGGGATTACCGCCGCCAGAAATCGCACGCGGGCCATTTAACTCTTGTTGGCGACTTGAGATAATACCCCGGCTAGGTTGAGAAGTGCATACAAAGTCTGGTGTATTGGGAATAGTTTCACTGCCAATACTGTCACTGACACGACCGGGATTGTAAACGCGGATATTACCATTATTTACCCCAACTGCGCTGGAACCCAAAAGAATATACTCACCTTGGTTGGCATAGACTTTTAGTAAAGTTCGTCGCAGCACCAGACCGCCATAAGTATCAGTACGCCATTCTAGGTTAGCTCTACTACTGCTGGCTGGGGCGGAACTGGGATATAGAGTGCGACTACCTTCAGCTTGAGCAGATTGTATTCCAAAATTCAGATAGCACAGTAAGAAAGCAAAGCCACTTAGTAGTTTTTTATAACGGTTGAGGTGATTGTTGTTGACCGCTAAAAGAAATTTTAACAGTAGACTCATTTATGCTTCACTAGCTCCTGATTTTAATGGGTAATGTAAATTGTGACAATGTAGAAACGTAAAATTTTACGTCTCTACATCAACAATCCATACCTGTATTCAGCAACGCCAAAACTCTAATGCACTTAGGCGATCGCTGGTTTTAGGTTACCCAAGTTGTACGAAAATCTACCATCTCGATCGCATTCACTCTGGCGATCGCTCTACATTTCTTAAATCGATAGAACAGCCCTTCAAGAGTGTAGATCCGGTTTCTAACCACCTGTTTTCCGCCGATTATACCTTTGGGTTCCTTTGTGCCAACCTTTGCGATTGCTCTGCGTTTAAAAATACTACCTTTTTAAACGCAAAGGAACGCACAGTTTTGCCAAATTTAATATTTAAGTTGAGCTAAGCGATCGCAATTTATTTTTGAAGTAATTTCTATTTTTTAAAAGTACGATCGCAGAGCTAATTTTTATTCACTCAATAAATTGCTCTGGCAGATTTTTGCTTTATTATCGTAAGCATTAATCGAGAAATTTATGTAATTAAAATTTACAGATAATGGTTGATAACCCTTTTTTGGCTGCGGGAATGATTGAAGATCCGAGGCTGTTTGTGGGGCGAAAAGATGAACTAAATGCGATCGCATCTCGGATGAAGGGCGACCAGCCTACAAGCATCAATATAGTTGGTGACAAGCACATTGGTAAATCTTCACTGCTGTATTATTTCCTTCGCACTTGGGAGCAGCGAGTATTACAAAATACCAACCGTTATGTGGTAATTTACTTAGCGTTACGAGGTGTAGATTGCCAAACTGAAACGGGTTTCTATGAGGCTGTGGCAGAAGGTTTACTCAGTCACGTTCCAGGATGGCAACAACGCAATCTGCAAAATCCTTGGAAGACTAAACCGCTGAATCGTCAAGCTTTTTCAGATGCGGTTAAGGAATGGAAACAGCAAGGAAAGCTACCCGTGTTGTGTCTGGATGATTTTGAAAGCCTTTTGAGATATCCCGATAAATTCGATAATGGATTTTATGATAATTTGCGATCGCTAATGGATAGCAACGCCTTGATGTTAGTGGTGGCTTCCCGCAAACAATTGGATGTTTATGCTAACGAGCATCACTTCGGCTCTAGTTTTTTCAATCTTGGTCACACAATTTATTTGCAAGAACTAACTACAGATGAGGCGATTGAATTGTCGCGTTTACCAAGTCGTTCTATTAATGGTGCTGCTTTGAGTGTAGACGAACAGAATTGTGTGCAGCAATGGGGCGATCGTCATCCTTACAAGTTGCAATTGGCTGGTTACTATTTGTGGAAAGCACGTCAACAAGGCAAGCCAATCAAGTGGGCGAAACAGCAGTTTAAACAACAGCTTACTAAAGCTAAATCAGCATCAAAGGGACAGCGATGGCAATTATGGCTGCGTTGGTTATTTTGGGATTTGCCAGTGCGTCTAGGTAAGATACCTAAATTCATCGGTGTAACTGTAGGTGATATCGGCAACTGGATTACTGGGTTAGTCATGCTGCTTTTACCAGTTTTGGTTTTGGCGGGTGTACTGCACTGGAATGAAGTTTGGGATTTTGTGCGTGACAAGTTGGGGATAAAGTAGCCATGAGTAACACGTCTCCAACATCAGGCTTTTGGAATTATGTGGCTGAATGTGTGCGGCTTTTGTATTGGAGTTACTTCAAGCCTTTTACCTTTAGACGTTGGTTGCGCGATATCAATCCAGAATTGAAGCCAACAGATAACATCAATAAACAAGCTGAGTTTTATATTAATCCCCGCCTGCGTCGCTATGCTGGACAAGCTAGGTGGCTAACTGCTGTAGTACCAATGTTTGCTGTGTTATTGGTGGCACCAGTTTATATTCTGATTAGTGGTGAATCATTTAACTGGTTCTTAAGCTGTGTTTTTTTGGTGGGCTGGTTTATAGGAAGGGTTGTAGACCCTGGCACTAATAATACAAATAGGCTAGTTATTTTCTTTGTTGCTGTCCTGATCATATTTTTGGCAATTCAATTTTTCTCACGCGTGGCGGCAAGCGTGGGGTTCGGCCTGGCGTTCGGCGTGGCAGCAAGCGTGGGGTTCGGCGTGGCGGCAAACGTGATGGTCGGCGTGGCGGCAGGTATGGCGCCAGATGCGGTGCTAGGTATGGCGCAAGGTGTGGCGTTGGGCGTGGCGACAGGCGTGGCGTTAGGTGGTGTGGAGTTCGGCGTGACGTTCGGCGTGGCGTTGGGCGTGGCGTTCGGCGTGGCGACAGGCGTGGCGGGAAGCGTGGCGTTTATTTTGGGTGTGTTACGGGTTTACTTCTGGTTGCCGGAATTATTATGGATACTTACCCTGTTCTTGTTGTCTGGCAATGGAAAGTGGGTAAATTGTTTGCGATATCTGCCCCCTCGCTTTGATGAATTGATTATTTTGCCTCTGCCTTTCATGGATGTGATGATTGTGGAGGCTTATGAAAAGAACCCAGATGTTGCCCGTGAGACTATTAATTATCTAATTACATCTACCAATCAGCAAAAAGTTGCAGCACAGGCAATTTCTGGTATTGCTGTAGATATTGTCAACCGTTGTCAGAAGTTGGGCGATATTGTGGAGATTGCCAACCAACTAGCGTGGATTCCCTCACCACCACCAAAGGAATTTGGCGCTGTACTGCCTCAATTTTTGGATATTAGTCAGGATGTACGGGCATCAGAGGAAGCAACTTCACCTTATCGTAAATATGAGTTACTGAATATTCCTATCAATGCATTACGCCAACTGGCGCAAAGTCTAGCTTTGACAACAGATGCTCGCGTTGCTGTTTCTTTTGGGAACACTACACAAAACTGGCTAACTATATTAGAGACGGCACAACGTACTTTAGAAGAACAGGCACAGCGATCAACAGAAATTCGACAAGTTTATATTGCTGGTAATTCCCTAGACCCGGAAACTGCTAAGAATCGTTTTAAAGGACGAATTGACATATTTCGAGAAATTGAAACTTTGGCGCTTTCTGAGCAACCACCAGTATTATTACTTTATGGTGGGCGCAGAACAGGGAAAACCTCAGCGTTGAAATATCTACCTTATAGAATTGGCTCAGATATTGTACCTTTGCTGGTAGATTTACAGGGTGCAGCATCAGCGACAACGTTAAAAGGATTGGCTGAAAATTTAGCTCAACAAATTATCGAAGCTGCACGGCGATTACCCCGCAAAGTATTTCTGCCTAATCCAGATGCCAAAAAACTAGCTGAAGATCCATTTCCGGCGCTGCAAACTTGGTTAACAGAAATAGAACGCAGCAACCCCAGTCAGCGATTTCTTTTGTGTTTGGATGAATACGAACGCTTGGATGAAGTCGTGAAAGCAACAAACAGCCGTGCGCCACTCAACTTTATTCGTAACCTGCTGCAACACCACCAAAAATGGATTTTACTTTTTAGCGGTTCGCGCGAGTTATCTGAACTTGAAGATTACTGGAGTGACTATTTAATTAACACCCGTGCTTTGCGAATGACCTACCTGCAAGAATCAGAAGCCCGCGATTTGATTTTAAATCCAGTGGAGAACTTCACCAATATATATGAACCAACTGCTGTAGATGCAATTATTCAACTGACTCGCTGTCAGCCTTTTCTGGTTCAGTTGGTATGTTACGAGTTGGTGGAGTCGCTAAACGGCGATATTAGAACAAACCAGGGCAATGCAGATACAGTCAAAGCCACTGCACAAAATGTCGAAGAGATTATTCCGCAAGTGCTTGAGGTAGGCGTTCAGTATTTTCGGGAATTATGGAAGAGTTTAGCAGAGAATGACCGTAATTTACTCCGGCGTTTAATCCAAGGCGAAACTCCTACACCACAAGACAAAGGTGTTGTCCGCAAATTAGTGCGAAAAGAAATCTTGACTCCAGAAGGCAATGCCTTTCAAGTGCCTTTGGTACAAAAATATGTAGAACAAGTGTTAGAAGAAGAGTAATTTAAGAAGTTATCGAATCACTACCAGTCCTTTCTTTACCCCACCCTAACCCTCCCCTTGTAAAGGGGAGGGAACTAGATTTTTCCCCCCTTGACAAGGGGGGTAGTTCGACTTGTGTATACATGGTAGGTAGCTTTTTAGAAGAGGGAGGTTGGGAGGGTGAAGTTTGTCGAACTCACGTTTATTTAGTCGTAAGGCAGGCAACAAAAAAGAGGCAAAGTTTTTAAAGTTTTTATTGTTATCCTCGCAACTGACATCGCTATAGACAGAACCGATATTGCTACAAACATGACGGAAGCTCTTGCAGGGTGCGCGAAACACGGAAACGTGAAGGCGGAAGCTCTTGCAAGGAAGGCAGAAGCTCTTGCAGGGTGCGCGAAACACGGAAACGTGAAGGCGGAAGCTCTTGCAGGGAAGGCAGAAGCTCTTACAGGGTGCGCGAAACACGGAAATGTCAAGGCGGAAGCTCTTGCAGGGAAGGCAGAAGCTCTTGCAAGGAAGGCAGAAGCTCTTACCGTCGTAATTTCGTGTTGTAATACCTTTTTAACCGAACTTCCAAATAAAAAAATTCTACTTTTCGCAGTCAACGGTCAACTCATATCTTGCACTAGGCGACTGGAAGTCGCGGCTACACAGACAAAACCCGCACTTCTCTACGAGACGCTGCGCGAACGACAAGCTCAGTGACCGCCTGCCTTGGGTTTCAAACCCTTGATTTTGCGTTAGGACAAGGTAGGCGGACGAGAGTTTGTATAGCCGCGATTTCTAATCGCTAGGGCTAGGTGCAAGATGTGAGCTACTTTTCACAGTTGAATTTGAACGCCGAACAAGTCTTGGCAGGACGCAAATAATAGAGACTTTGCAGTGCAACGTCTCTACATGTGGATTGATACTTTTTTCAATTCAAATTAGCTATGAAATATTACAGACAATAAAGGTAGAAAAGCTAACATAAACCCATGCCAGGAATGGTATTGAGCTTCTGAGGTTGGTTCTGGTGGTGCTAATAAAGCTTCTACTCTTTGTTCTAATCTATCGCCTGCGCTAGAAGAACCCAATGCAGCACAGCAAATTTCTGATGATAGAGGGCTGCTACTGACCACTAACAGCAGTGACTCGGCTAGCACCAAAGGGTCTACTTGCAATGCGGCATAACTGTCGGCGCGGAGTTCGCGCAAAACTAACAGTTCTTGCCACAAAGGTTCTGTATTCGGCAACCAAGCGGTGCAGGAACGCACCCAACCCAGCCAGAAAAACCAGAATGTATCCCTGTACTGATAATGACCTTGCTCGTGCGCTAAGACGCTTTCTAAATGATTTGGTGAAAGACTTTGCAGTAATCCTTCGCTAATCACTAATTCCGGATGCCAAAAACCAATTTGTCCTGCAAACATCGCTTCTGTTTGCAGTAGTCTGGCTCGTCTTTCCCCCAAATTCACGCTAGGACAGTTACGAGCTGATTCTACAGATTGCCAACCTTGGAAAGCAAGTTTAATGCACAAAATGGCAAAAATAGCTAAATAAATTAATGCCAGAAAATAACTGATTGAGCCTGCATACATCCCGCCCATTTTTCCTTGAGGCCCCATGAACAAAACAGCGATCGCTGTCATAAAAATTAACAAGGGGGGGAAGAGAAACAAAAATAGCGATCGCCGCCACCGCAAACTCCAACTGCCTTGGGCTTCTCTCCAAGAGGATCTCAACCACCAAGCAACTGTCAAAGCAATCAAAATCATCATCAGATGCATCATTTTTCCTCCCTGGCTTGGCGTGCGGATTGTATGCGTTTGGCGATGGCTGCAATTTGTTCGCTGGCTGCTTCATCGAGACTATCGGCGAAGGCTGCAATTACATCTGGGTTACCCACCGCGAGAAATCGCTGTAACTGTTCGTGGGCTTTGATTACCTGGGATTGTTGTTTGCTCAGCAACGGCCGCCAATAAAATGCCCGCCCTTTTTTATCACAAGCCAGCCAACCTTTGTCGGTGAGGCGTCGCAGAACAGTGGTTACAGAAGTATAAGCTAGTTCGCGGTTGGGATCGGCCAAAATGCGATCGTGGACATCTTTGACTGTGGCTGAACCAAGTTCCCAGATGATATTTAAAATTTCCGCTTCTAAGGGGCCTAAAGATAGTTGTTTAGGGCGGTAATCGGGTAAAGGTGCCATAGGTTTGAAGGGGAGTGGGGAGTGTGGGGGGTGTGGGGAGTGTGGGGGGTGTGGGGAGGTGGGGAGGTGGGGAGGTGGGGAAAAGGTTAAAGGTTAAAGGGAAAAGGAATAAATTTAATCTTTCCCCTTTTCCACGGTTGGTGAGCTTGCCTGTCCTGAGCTTTGTCGTTGGCGAAGCCTCTCGTAGAGAAGGGTCGAACCATACCCCTTTCCCTTTCCCCATACCCTGTTTGGCCAATGATTGTTAGCTTTCTTGTTTTAGATTACAAGATCGTGGAGTAAGTCTGAAAGTCTCACGACATAAAAATGAGCTTTTTAAGCATTTATTTCCCATTCAAGACTCTTAAGATTTAGTTAAAAACCTGTCCCCTTATCTCCCCATCTCCTCTGCTCCTCTGCTCCCCATCTCCCCATCTCCCTACCTCCCTACTCTCATTTATCTATCTAATGAGATACATTGTGTATTCTGATGTTAAAAAAGATTGTGTGAGCAATTGTGACTATAGTTAGTCACCCTAACTAGGTAGAATGTTATTTGTTTGCCGCACTAGTATAAAAGCAGGTGTATCCAGCGCGTGAAGCTATTTGTATACCATACTCCGGAATTGACTCCAACGGATAAACCGCCAGAATGTGCGATCGCAGTCGATGTCTTGCGAGCCACTAGCACGATAGCGACTGTCTTGGCAGCTGGAGGCGAAGCTGTACAAGTATTCAGCGATTTAGATCGACTAATCGCAGTTAGCGAACAATGGCCTCCTGAAAAACGTCTGCGGGCTGGAGAACGTGGCGGCGCTAAAGTAGCGGGTTTTGAGTTAGGTAACTCTCCCCTCGACTGCACCTCAGAATTGGTGCAGGGGCGTCGGTTATTTATCAGTACTACAAATGGCACTCGTGCTTTACAACGGGTACAAGACTCGCCAAATGTATTAGCCGCAGCCTTAATCAACCGAGCAGCAGTGGTGGATTTTCTTCTAGAAAAGCAACCAGAGACAGTGTGGATTGTCGGCTCAGGTTGGGAAGGCAGTTTTTCTTTGGAGGATACAGTTTGTGCGGGTGCGATCGCTTATAGTCTTTTAGAGCAAACCAAATTGTCACCAGAAGAATTAGCTGGTAACGATGAAGTTATCGGTGCGATCGCTCTTTATTCTCAATGGCAACATAATTTATTAGGATTATTCCATCAAGCTAGTCACGGTCAACGCCTATTGCGTCTTGACTGTCAAGAAGATTTAAAATATTGTTCCCAAACTGATGTTTTAGATGTCTTGCCAATACAACAAGAAATAGGAGTTTTGAAAAGGGGATAAGGTATGGGGCATTGGGCATAGGGCAGAAGAGGCGGAGGAGCAGAGGGGCAGAGGTGCAGAGGTGCAGAGGTGCGGAGGGGCGGAGGGGAAAGAACTTGTAAACTCTCCCCTGCTCCCCTGCTCCTCTGCTCCCCATCTCCCCAATGCCCCATGCACCATGCCCTATGCCCAATCTTTGAGCATCTGCCGTAGTCTTTGTCGCCAATGGGGAGGATGGGTTCCTAGAAGTGCGGAAATTTTGCCACAAGCAAGGACGGAATAGGCAGGGCGACGGGCGGGTGTGGGATATTCGGGGGTGGTAATGGGGACGATATTTTCAACTTTGAGAGGAAACCCTAGCTGTTGGGCTTCTTCAAAAATGGCAATGGCAAAGTCATACCAGCTAGCAACGCCGCTATTTGTGTAATGGTATGTGCCTGCGATATCTAAGCTCAAATGGGGAATGATTTCGGCTATGACTGCGGCTATATCTTTTGCCCAAGTCGGGCTACCAATTTGATCGGCGACAATACGCAGTTCTGGGCGTTGGGCACCGAGTCGCAACATAGTTTTGACAAAGTTACTTTTACCAAAGTTTCCATAAACCCAAGCTGTGCGGAGGATGAGGTGATGGGTGCAATTTTCTCGAATTGCTTGTTCTCCTGCTAGTTTGGTTTTTCCATAGACACTCAAGGGGTTAGTCGCATCGGTTTCTTGATATGGGCAACACCCATTGCCATCAAAAACGTAATCGGTGGAAATATGAATTAGAAAAGCTCCCAATTTTTGGCTTTCTTCGGCAAGAATCAAAGGTGCAGTCGCATTAATAGCGCCAGCCTGTTCGGATTCGCTTTCGGCTTTGTCTACGGCGGTATAAGCAGCGGCGTTAATGATGATTTGCGGTTGCTTCGATCTGATAATGCTACGGAGAGTATCAGGCTCGGTAAGGTCTACTATTGGGCGTGCCACTGAGATAACATTGCCGTAGGATGGTAGAATTTGTTGCAATTCTTGACCTACTTGACCGTTGCTACCAATTAGCAAAATTGATTTAGTCATTAGTCATTAGTCATTTGTCATTAGTCATTTGTCATTTGTCATCTGTCATTGGTTATTCTCCGCGTTTTGGCGTCCCCGCGTCTCCCCCACCTTCCCACTGTGTTTATTGAGGGTATTTAATCAAAGATTTCAGCGGTTTTTAAAGATTTACCAGCTTGGTCTTTAACTGATAGAATCGGTGTCGCACTCAAAGGCCAATCTATAGCTAAATCTGGATCGTTCCAGAGAATTGTGCGATCGCCTTGGGGCGCGTAGTAATCTGTAGTTTTATAGAGAACTTCGGCTGTTTCTGAAAGTACGAGAAAGCCGTGAGCAAAGCCTATTGGTATCCAAAGTAAGCGTTTGTTCTCAGCACTGAGTTCATAACCTACCCATTTACCAAATGTCGGCGAACTCTTTCTAATGTCTACGGCTACGTCAAATATGGTGCCGGCAATTACACGAACGAGTTTACCTTGGGGTTGTTGGATTTGGTAATGCAATCCACGCAGGACGTTTTGCTTAGAGTAAGAGTGGTTATCTTGGACGAAGTTCGCAGCAATACCAGCTTCTTGAGTAAATTTTTGTTGGTTATAGGCTTCAAAGAAGAAACCGCGATCGTCTGCAAATACTTTGGGTTCGAGTTGTATAACTTCGGGAATTTTGGTACGTGTAATGCTCATTAATACTATTATGAGTAATTTGCCACAGTGTTAATTTGGGAAATAAATCACACTCTAAATACAGGTAGTAGCATAACATTTTGACCGTGCCAAAATTGAGTAAATTATGTGAGTTCAATTTGACAGTCGTCACCAATTAGAAATCGTAAAGCTTTTGGGCGACGAGGTGCAAGAGTCAATTGTGCGCGTTGTCCAATGACACTATCGATAATGCGCTGATGGATTCCGGCAATTTTCGCACCTTCTAAAATCACGCTGTGTTCTAAATCTGTATCAATGAGTGTGGCATTGTTAGCAATGCTACTATAAGGGCCAATGAAGCAGTTTTCTAAATGACAATTGTTGCCAATGATTACTGGGCCGCGAATTGTGCAGTTAATAACTTGAGATTTTGCACCGATTTTCACTCGCCCGATAATCTGACTTTGGGCATCAACTTCACCGAGATTTGATGGTGTTAAGTAGGTGTCGAGAACTAAACGATTAGCTTCTAGTAAGTCATCTTTTTTACCAGTATCTAACCACCAGCCTTGGAGTTTGTGTGCCACAACCTGTTTTTGCTGATTAATTAGGTATTGAATGGCATCAGTAATTTCGAGTTCGCCTCTAGGGGAAGGTTGGATATTGGCGATCGCATCAAAGATGATGTGAGAAAAGAAATAAACTCCTACCAATGCCAGATTTGAGGGAGGAACTTTCGGTTTTTCAATTAACTGCAATACCCTTCCTGTATCATCGACCTCAGCCACACCAAAGGCGGTAGGATTGGCAACAGGACGTAAGAGAATTAAAGCATCAGGCTGTTGTTGGCTAAATTGTTGCAGAAAGTACCTTAAGTCGCCTAATTGAATGAGGTTATCGCCCAAATACATAACAAAGGGAGAATCTCCTAAAAACGGACGGGCGATTTGGACTGCGTGGGCAAGTCCGGCTGGCTGTTCTTGTAATATGTAGGTAATCTTGGCTCCAAAGTATTCTCCATCTCCCGTTTTTGCTTGAACCTCTGCGCCTGTTTCCGGGCTGATAATGATGCCAATATCAGTAATACCGGCGGCGATCATTTCTTCGATGCCGTACCATAAAACAGGTTTGTTAGCAACTGGTACGAGTTGTTTTGCACCACTGTAAGTTAGGGGACGCAGGCGCGTACCTTTACCACCAGAGAGAATTAATGCTTTCATAAGGGTTTGTCATTTGTCATTTGTCATTTGTCATTCTCCATGTCCCCTCATCTCCCCATCTCCCCATCTCCCCATTTTCTTTCCCCGCGTCCTCTGCTCAACGGTAATATTCTACACGTAGCAGGATAATACTTCGGCGGTGGCTTGTGCGGTTTTTTGCCAACTGAATTGTTGGGAGCGGATAATTCCTTGGTTAGAAAGGCGCGATCGCAATGCCGGATCGGTTGCGATCGCTTCCATTGCCTCTGTAATTTCTCTGGTGTTGTAGGGGTGAATTAGAATCGCTGCGTCCCCAGCTACTTCTGGTAGGGAGGAAAGATTGGAGGTAATTACTGGTGTACCACAAGCCATTGCTTCTAAGACTGGTAAACCGAAACCTTCCCACAGACTGGGAAAGACAAGGGCGATCGCTTGATTGATGATTTTTGGCAGTTCGCTGTAAGGAACGTAGTCAAGGAATTTTACTCGATTAGCGATGCCGAGTTGGGTAACTTGGGCTTTTAAAGTTGGAGTGTAACGGCGATCGCTTGGCCCTGCTAACCATAGTTCATAATCTTTGCAGTTAGGTAATTCAGTAAAGGCAGTAATTAAACATTCGGGATTTTTGTGAGGATTATGGCGTCCTAAATAAAGAAAATAATTTTTGGTTGGCAAATCTAAAAAACGAAAATTATTGCTGTCATATGCTAGTGCGATCGGAGTTATTTTTGTTTCATTAACTCCCAAATATTTGCTTAAATCCTCAGCTGTTGCCCTAGAATTACAAATCACGTGTTTCGATTGTTGGATAACAGCACGAATATAATAATTGCAATAAAGTTGTTGCGCGATCGAAAACCACTGGGGAAATCTTAAAGGAATTAAATCGTGAACAGTAACAACATAAGAACATTGAGAAAATAAAGGAGCCTCTGGAATCGGAGAAAACAGTAATTTAGACTTCATCTGACGATATATACTCGGCAGTTTAAATTGCGTCCATAGCAAACGTTTTAAGTGTCCCTTTATGCCAAAATCCGTCGTCATATCTGGCGGCGAATCATAACATTTTAACCCAGAAAGTTCCTTTGGACTTAATACATCAATATCTAACTCTTTTATTTCTTTTATTAAATTTAAACTATAACTTAACCATCCTGTTGGTTGAGTAGGAGCAAAAGATAAATTTGCTAAAATAGACATAATTAAACACTTGCTTTAAGCATATTTTTTTTCTCGGTAAATAACAAGATAATAATTTTTAGGCTATTAGGATTAGCTGTAGTTACAAATTGACCGAAGAATTTATAAAATAGATATATACGTAAAAGTAATTGTTCCCACCAAGGACGATGCTTTTCATAAAAATAAATCTGGCTACGTCTATATTCAATAGCCATTGCATTTGCAGACTTTTGAATTGAATAACCTTTCAAATGAATTAAAGATACATCAGGTGTATAGATAATTTTATATCCTTGATACTGCGCTCTTTGGCATAAATCTGATTCTTCAAAATACATGAAAAAATTTTCATCAAATCCATTTAATTCCTGAAATAAACTTGAGCGAATAAAAAAAGCAGCCCCGACAACAATATCTACTTCTTGAGTTTGTTGAAATTTCTGTTCGATCGAATTTCGCTCAGAGTTATTGAGATAATTTAAATGCATCTGACGCGCTTCATATTCTCCTTTAATTCCTAAGGCGGGCGAAACAGAAATTTGGAAACTACCATCTGGATTCAGCAATTTTGGCCCAATAATTCCTATTTGTGAATCTGCTTGCATCAAATCAATTAGATGGGGTAAAATATTATAAGTAATTATAGTATCAGTATTTAATAAAAATAAGAATTTTCCACTTGCTACTTTCGCCCCTGCATTATTTCCTGCTCCAAAACCGCGATTTTGAGTTTGTTTAATTAGCCGAACTTGAGGGAATTTTTCTGCAATTAACTCAACACTACTATCGCTAGAGGCATTATCTACCACAATGATTTCATAGCTAGGTATATCGATAAACTTTTGTATAGAATTTAAGCAATCTGGTAAAAGTTCTGCTCCATTATAGTTAACTAAAATAATCGATACTGAAATAGATTGTTGCTGATTCATTTGTTTTGAATATTGCTTTTAGTTGCTTGAAATATTGGTAGCAACTTTAAAATATAATTTGAAAATTGTTGAATATCGAATAAAATTTTTACAATCCAAATTCGTAGCGCTATACCTTCAGAATGATATCCTACTTTGAAACTTTGGTAACAAAGCTTAAGAATACCTAAACCAAAATCTAAGCGGCGATCGCCAAAAGGATTAGACCAGTTTGAGTTTAATTGTTGGTAAAATTTAGCTTGGAATGCTTTACTCAAGTTACGATGAATTATATAGCTTTTAGCTGTAATGCGACATTTTTTCCTGAACCACAGCATCAGTTCTGTGTAAAAATTACCGGCATTTTGCATTGTTCCTACTGTATTGGAATTATGCAGTCTATAGCGGACTAATGGTTGCCGAATATGTCCAATTTTACCTTTTTGAATTGCCACTAAGGCTACCCACCAGTCATGATGCCAACCAATTTCATTTTGTTGGGGAAAGGGTAGAATATCGGTAATAAGAGAACTACAAAACAATAACGAACACCCGGTGACGACATTGCGAAGTAGCAATAATTCTACCGTGGCTTTTTCGGGTTGGCGTCCTTCAAAATCCCAAGTAGAATCATTGATAGTTTGGTCGTGACTGTCAATCAGTTCCAGATCTGAGTGGACTAGAAGTGCCCGTTCGGAACGTAATTTTGCGATCGATACTTCTAGCTTTTGTGCTTGCCAAATATCATCTTGATCGCAAAAGGCGATCGCTGTAATTGTAGGGTCTTGAATACAGTATTGTAAGCCACGTTCAAAATTGTAATAATGCTTCACGTTATCGTTATGAAAATGACAGATAAATCGTGAATCATGTTCGAGAATTTTTTGAATTTCTGTTTGATATTGGAGTTGGGAACAGTCGTCAACAATATGACAAACCCAATTTTGCCAAGTTTGCTTTTGAATCGACTCGATCTGTTTTCGGAAATATTCAACTTGAGGGTTATATGTCGCTAAAAGAATGCCAATTTTTTCTTTACCCTGCATTGTAGATTAATTTCTCTTTGACATAAACGAGATATTTGACTTTAAGTGAAGGCTTTGTGTTCCATGTAGAAAATAATCTATTCAACAGTATTTTTTAAAGATTATTTTGTGACTTTTAGATTAGCTTCTTTTCTAAATGCTTGAGCATTATAAATTTCCTCTAGTATCTGCCGAAGATTATACTTGTATTCCCATGTTGGATAATGAGAACGGAACTTTCTGACATCTGAAATGTACCAGATATGATCGCCAGAGCGATTGTCTTCTGTATAACTGTATTGCAGCTTTTTACCTACGATGTCTTCGCAAATTGAGATTGCTTCTAACATCGAGCAATTACTATGTCGAGAACCTCCGATATTATAAACTTCTCCACATCTAGGATTTTGATAGAAATGATAAAAAGCATTCACCAGATCGTAACTGTGGATATTATCTCTAACTTGTTTACCTTGATAGCCAAAGATGGTGTAACTGTCACCAGTGATAGTACATTTCATTAAGTAAGCTAGAAAACCATGTAACTGAGCGCCAGAATGGTTAGGGCCGGTTAGGCAACCTCCTCTAAAGGTAACAGTCCTCATGCCGAAGTATTTACCATATTCTTGAACTAGTATATCTGCGGCAACTTTAGAAGCGCCAAATAGAGAATGTTTGGAGTTGTCAATTGTCATTGACTCATCAATACCTTCTCTATATTGATGATTTGGTTGAATTTCCCAGCGGGTTTCTAACTCCTGCAAGGGTAAATAGTTAGGAGTATCCCCATAGACTTTGTTGGTTGAAGTAAATATAAAAATTGCATCAGGACAGTATTGTCTAGTCGCTTCTAGTAATACTAAAGTTCCGTTAGCATTAACTGTAAAATCTGTATGAGGGTCTTTTGCTGCCCAGTCATGGGATGGTTGTGCTGCTGTATGAATAATCAGACAAATATCAGAGGAATATTCTTGAAATAGGTTTTCGATTGCAGAGCGATCGCGGATATCAATATCATAATGACGATAGCGATCGCTGTATTTATCTTCTAGTATCCGACGATTCCACTCTGTTGATGCAGATTCACCAAAAAACACAGCCCGCATATTATTATCGATACCCACAATATCAAAACCGTGCTGGGCAAAAAAATGAACCGATTCGGAACCAATTAGACCGGATGAACCAGTAATTAAAACGGTAGGCATAATATCTGGAATTCCTCACACTACAACGATCAGTTTAGGATAAAACGGGCTTCAGAATTGTTTCATACTCAAGAATCCACTGATAAATATCTCTTAGGGTTTGTTCTGGGTTTATCATTGGTTTCCATCCAGTCTTAGAAATTATCTTAGAAGAATCTGTAATATAAATAGGAATATCACCTTGTCTGGCTGTTTCTTCTGATGCAATTGCAATAGATTTACCAGTAATTGCTTGACATAATTTAGTAGTTTCTAATAGCGATAGACTATTATCAACACCTCCACCAACATTTAAAACATCTCCATCTAGTTCGGAAAAATGTTTTAACTGGTAATCAATTAAGTGTAACAAATCTTCAATATGCAATAAATCTCTAACTTGTTTACCCGTACCGCCATAACCTATATAACTTAGAGATTTTTCAAAATAGTGTGCGGCTAACCACAAAACAAAAACACCTTGGTCAACTTTACCCATTTGCCAAGGCCCTGTAATTACACCACAACGATTGACTATTGCCTGAATATTATAAGCTTGTCGATACTCTTCGATGAGCATTTCCGAGGCAAGTTTAGTAGTACCATATAGAGAACGGTAGCTTTGAAGTGGAAATTCCTCTGCAATCCCGAAATCAGATACTCCCGGTATTGTTTGTTCGGTAGCAATCTTAAAACGGGTTGGCAGTTCTACTAAATTAATTGATTTTAGTGTTTCAATCGGATAAACGCGGCTAGTGGATAGAAAGAGCAAACGAGCTTGAATTTGTCTAGCTAATTCCAAAACATTGATAGTTCCTACTAAATTTGTTTGCAGGACGTATTGTGGGGAGTTAAATCCTGCAAGTACAGAAGGTTCAGCAGAACAATCAATAATAGTATCGACATCAAACATTCCAGGATCTAAATCGCTAGGGGAACGAATGTCACCATGAATAAATTCAATTCCCAAATTTTTGAATCTAGGAAGATTTAATTCCGAACCGCGCCTGCGAAGATTATCAAAACATATAATTTTCCACTGAGAATGATGCTTTTTTAGATGAATTGCTAAGGAACTGCCAACAAAACCAGCCCCTCCTAAAATCAGAATCTTCTCAGCCATTGGATTTTAACCTTTGATTTGCTAGCTGTTTATTTTTGCTTAGATGATAATCTCCACGCGATAAATGTTTTTCTAGCCAGATGAAGAGGACTATGAACAAATATCGGCTCCCCATTTCTTTTAGTTTTAACTTAGATACTCCTGTAGTTCTGTTTCTCCAAGTAATAGGAATCGTTGTATAAGAATATCCTCTGACTATGGCTTTGAGTGGCATTTCTACGGTTAAGTTGAAATGATGAGATACTAATGGTGAGATACCTTGAATAACTTCTTTACGATAAATTTTAAATGCATTAGTAGTGTCGTTAAATTTCAAGCCAAATAAAATTTTAATAAATAAGTTAGCTAACCGATTTACAATTAACTTATGGCTGGGATAGTCAATGACTTTACCTCCTTTTATGAAGCGGGAACCAAAAACACAATCGTATCCTTGTTGCAGTTTATGGTAGTAGGATACTATGTCTTCTGGTGCATCCGAACTATCTGCCATAACTACTGCTACAGCATCCCCTGTAAAATTTTCTAACCCACAGCGAACTGCAAAGCCGAAGCCGTTGGGGTAATAATTATTGATGTAACGCAGCTTAATATTTTCAAAATTAAGCTGCTGTAATAATTGTTCTGTGTTATCTTTGCTGTTGTCATTAACAACTAAAATTTCGTAATCTATTTTTTCTTGTTCCAAAAATTGGCTAATGGTGCGAACAGTTTGAACTATGCAATCTTCTTCATTGTAGGCTGGAATTACTATTGATAAAGTATTGATATTTGAAGTCTCTACTGTTCTTGATTCATTAGCGATCGAGCTAGAATTGACGAATAGAGCTGGAGCCAATGCTTCTGGATAATATGTAAGTGATGGTTTTTGTTTTGGAGTTTTAAATACAAAGCGATCGCTAATCAAATAATTAATCGATGCGCTGGCAAGTGCACCTATTATAGTATTAATAGCATAGTTAACTTTTAACCAATCTAAAATCGGAAATATAAATAAAATCCGAGTAATCACTGCAACTCCAGCAGAAACATGGTAAAGAGGAAGTTGTCGCAAAAATACTTCCCCAAAGTTCCAAACGCCCCCAGTCCAAACCCAAATTCGGTATATAAAAAAACTAAATACTAGGGAAATTTCAATTGAAATTATATTGGCAACATTACGCAAAAAAGGTGTATTGAATCCTAGCTTTTCAATTATTAAATAAATTAATACTAAATTTAACCCTGCCGCTAAACCACCAGCTAGTAAAAACTTTATTATTTTTGATCGAAATATTTTTTTTAACATTTTGAATTTATTACTCCCTTGATACTCTCCACTAATAAATACAATAGCTTTTATACAATGTTCCTTGTTCCTTTTTTATTCCACAACTTTTATCTTTGTTTCACCATTCAACTGAATAAACTGTTGACTTTCTTGGTCATAAACCCAAGCTTTAATAACAGTTTCACCTAGTGGTATTGACTTTAGAGAAACATTTGCTTCCCATCCTGACGTATCATAAAGACTTGAATTAAAAGCTTTTGCAACATCAGGTCTATTTAAAAATATAGTCCCATAGCCAAAAAAAGATTGATTATTGCCGTATGACAACAAAACCAGGAATGGCTGTTTTTGGCGTTCAGGGATAATACCCCAGCCAAGAAACTTTATAGTATCGTTCCTGCGTATAATTAATGGTCGATCTACTGTTGGAGGAACATCTATATTTCCGTAACTTTTTGCTGTTTTAGTTGTAAAAATTATATTTGTCTGAAAATTTCTAAACCCTAATTTTTGAAGAGTTTTGCTCGATTCTACTATTTTTAAGGGGTCAGGATAAAACATGTGCAAGCAGTTGTTAGGAGATTTAGTATCTATAAAATTTATAACTTCTAAGCAATGTTTAGCAGCATTATTCCCTTTCCAAATATTTTTACCTTGTACAATGCAACTTTTAGAGCTAAAAACAAAAATACATATTAAAAATCCCAAGCATAATCCTGAATACACGTGTGTATTTTTGACTGCATCTTGCCATTTATATACAATCCATAATCGACACAATTGTAGGCAGGATATAACTAATAATATCGAAACAGTTACGTATCTTGATGAAGTAGCTGTCTCAATACCAAAACCAGCTCTACCCAAAGTAGTAATTAATACAAATAAAACAGCAAACCAACCTAATGATAGCCAAGGAACTGCTTTACCAAAAAAAACTGATTGATAGTTTTTGAAACAGTAAATATTAAAAAATGAAAAGTTCGAGAATATTATTAATCCATTAACCATAGGAGTTAAAATAGTTTTGCCTAAGGAAAAACCTATCATGACAAAGAAATATTTAACTCCAATTAATGGCTGTTGGAAAATAAAGAATATACTAGGATGATGAGAAGGCTTTTCATAATTAATAGAGTAGATAGCAACACAAAAAGCAAAAAGTACGAGCCATACCAAAATCCTAATTTTTTTCTGTTTAGTTATCCCTTCCACTAAATATACTGATGGGAGTAATACCAGCCAAGACAGTAATCCATGAGCTGACGAAAAGCTAGCAATAATGCAGCATAGAGATGCAAGTGATAGTCTAAAATTTGGGTGCAAATTTTTAGGTACAGTAAGAATGAAAACTGCTAGGATTAGGCATGTATTTATCAATAACCAAGCTATTTGAAATCCCCATAGCCAATTTTCATACTGAAGTAAAGAAAAATTTACAACACAAGTTGTTAAATTAAATAAATGAAATAATAATTTATTATTTTTATTAGAACTATGAGCTGCAATTTTATATAAAACAGCAAAGTTTACTAAAGCCAGTAAAAGGCTAAAATAAGTTTCCAATTTAATATTCCATTTTGAGGAAAATGCAAGGATAGCAAATATTATTCTTGGAAAAAAAATACGATGCTCGTTATGTTGGGCAAAAAAATCTGAGAAGCTTGCAGTACCGCTATAAATTTTATTGAAAAGATATACTAATTCCCAATCATCCCAAACAGGGATGTTTACGGTGAAGGAAGTAACAAACCAGAAAATTAGAAGAATTGGTAAAGAGTAGGCAATTCCTAAAAATACCTTTGCTTTTTGAAAGGGCAAATGCCTAGATAATATATTTGACATTTATTACCTCTTTTAGTTAAAGCAGTGAAAAATATCTTTCGTAATTTTGAAAAGATAATTTACGTTGAATGTAAATTAAAAGAGTTTTATTTTATGTAATAAAACTAAATATAGAAGCCCTTTATCATACATATCTTTCCTCATGGCTAAGTTTTTTCTTGATTTTAGCTATCAATTCTCTATCAAATGTTTGTTCCCATGAAGAAGACCAATTGACTTTTGAGCCTGTTAGACGCAAATTCCAATCGTTCGACAGTATAACAGCTTTCGCAAGAGTTTCTGCTACTCCATCTACTGTAGGCTCTGCTGCTAGGATATTACTCGATATATCTTTGAGTCGTTCTGCTGTCTTATTCATGCAGGTATTAGTTACTACTACCATACCTGCGGCAGCCATTTCTAATGGCAGTAAACTAGGGTGAGGAGTATACATCAGAGCTAACCCTAAATCATGTTCTGGAAGTAACTCGCAGTATTCGTCTAAGCTTACCTTACCTAGCATCTGCAAAGATCGTCCATTTGCAAGAGGCACAGATGGCTTTAATTGCTCAGTTCCTATGCCGTAAAATTCCCAATCTTCGGTATCAAACACACCAGAGACTATTGCTTTAT
Organism: Nostoc sp. DSM 114161; assembly: GCF_052692665.1. Classification (NCBI taxonomy): domain Bacteria; kingdom Bacillati; phylum Cyanobacteriota; class Cyanophyceae; order Nostocales; family Nostocaceae; genus Nostoc; species Nostoc sp. DSM 114161. The sequence goes on along the minus strand of NZ_CP195141.1, from coordinate 7,979,263 downwards.
TTAGTGCCATCAAAGCAATCTCAAACATATTGCGTGCTGCATGAGTTTCGGGGCGACTGTAAAAAAGCAATTTTTTAGTAGCTTTTTTCGGAGCTAATGCAGGCAATTCAAAAGTTTGAATTGCATTCTCAAAAGATGCAATTAATGGTGAATTTTTATGTTTTGATGCAAATACCCCAATGTTCTGCTGTTGAAAATACTCCATCAACAAAGCAGTTGAGAATAATGCTGAATGGGGAAAGTCATATGACTGACGGGCTATAGCAAAGTAAGCCCCCATAGAGAATGTAAATGGCTCAAATTCCTGAATAAAGTACAAAAATTCGGGATGTCCTAATTGAGTAGATGCGTGATGAGCAATGTGAGCAGTCCACCAAGTCGTAGCAATAAATGAATCAAGGGGATTAACAGGCAATGTAACTTCACGATTATGGTGAAGCGATATCTCAATGTAATTTAATAAGTCTTCTAATCCAGGGTATTGGATCATACCCTCAGTAACCTCTTGCGGTTGAAAGTCGCATTTGTCAACAATAACTAACCTAACTTTTAATCCAGCTTTAGCTAGTAAAATCGCAAAATTAAATTTGGCAATATATCCACCAAATAAATATTTGAAATTAATTTCTGGAATCACTAAGTTAACGCGAATTGGCTGAGATTCGCCAATATCTAATTCCAAAGGTGCAATTTTTGCTTCTAGTGCTGTTTGGAAGCTATTTTTTTTTGTTGTAGTTACACACGCTGGTTCGGCAAGTATATTAGATGTCTGCCTTTTCGCAGCTGATAGTTTATTTAAATTTAATACCAAACGTTTAGATAGAGTCACTAAAACACGAGATTGGAGTAATCGCCACTCTGCATGATTGGTAGTATGTGTTTGGATTAGTGATATATGTTTTTTTAACAGAGGGAAAATAGAAAACCATCTATCGTTGAACATATTCAAAACAGAGAGATCGGTTACAGCTTTATCTCCTACTCGTAAACGCAGATTAGCTGCCATTAGTTCCAATCTACGAAATTCACATTGATAAATTGTCCATCCTCTTTGAAGATAGGCTTTTAAGTTTGCTTTAATAGAATCACGAGGACTAAAAATAAATTTCTTTGTCAGCTTCAATAATTTAAATAGACGTTCTGATGGTGAGGCAACTTGGAAATCGGCGTGACCAATTATATTTGAGCTATGCTGTATGTAATCGTATAGTGGCTCATCAATGTAAGCTATTCTTCCCATAGATCTTGCTACTATTGATAACCATTGATCGTGGAAAATTTGCCCGATTGGATAAGGAAAAGGTAACAAAACATGCATTAAACTGCGGCGAAACAAGCAAGCTGCACCTGTAATAGTATTCGCTAGCAGTAACATGGAAATATCTTCATAATAGTTTTCTCTATTAACCCAGTAAGTGTTAAAAATTATTTCTCCGTTTTCCTTAACAATACGCATATCAGAATAAACCAAACTGACATCCGGTTCCATACTGGCCAAACAACGGCTTAGTTTATTTTCATACCAATAGTCATCTTGATCTGAAAATGCAATATATTCAGCAACATCACCAACTCTTTCTAAAGCTCTTTCAAAGTTTCTATAAAACCCTAGATTTGAATCATTACGATAAACATGAATGCGCGGATCTATCTCACAGACTTTGCAAAGTTCTTTAAAGGACTTTTGTGAAGATTTATCATCGTTAACTATTAAAATCCAGTTTTTATGAGTTTGGTTAATAATAGAATTTATCTGCTTCTTAAAACTCTCAATTTTCGGGTTATATGTAGCCATACAAATCGCAATCAAAGGCTCATTAAGATCGGGATTAACCTTTGATTTAGATACTGTTTCTACTGCATTGTTGGCTTGACAGTACACATACCCTATATCTAAAGAATTTACGCGATCGCTGTAGTAAAAATTCAGAGTCAATTTTAATTTTTTACCGATGTCGTCTTTGACAAACGGAATCATTCCATAAAAACCGGAACTAAGACTTTTATAAGCAGGAGATATAGATTTGTAAACAGCAAATACATCAGTCCTCAAATCATTGATATGTGTGAGAGAATGAATTTTCTCGTTTATGGAGACCGATATTCCTCTAATTTGCTCGTCTGTATCTAAGCACCAGCCTGAAAATGGAATATAAGTACCCTGTCCTACAGTCACTACGTTTGGAATTGGGATATCGACAGAATAAATAAACGACATTGGTATGCACCGAGAAACTACATAATAATTAACTGCATCAATAGTATGTAACTCAACTTAATTATAATTAGTAAATCAATTACTCTATTTCGTTTTTTTAATATCATAATAAATATTATGATTTCACATTATCCTCTGTTTGATTGACATTTTAAGTTGTTTTATATATAAACACAAGCATAAGTATTTTCATATAAAACAACTTAATCATTAGGCATTTTAATCTTTACTTTAATCTGAGTTATGAGTCAATACGGTTCAGCTAAGGAAATCGATCTGCTCGGGTAAATAGGGGAAACAGAGAGAGATAAAAAAGCTTAGCTGAACTGCATTGAGTTATGAGGTCAATAAAAATCAAGCTTGATTTTTTAGCTAACTTTAAGAAATAGTTGATGCTGCTTTTTGCATCACAATTATTGCTTGTGGAATAACAGCAGAGTCATACATAAAATCGCGAAATATTAAAAAACGTGTCCATTCTCGCTCTACATAGCCACGGGGAATCAAAGTTTCTCCATAAAATGATGCAGGTCTGGAGACTCCTCCACCAGTCGCTTCATGTAAAAATTTTCCATTATCATATGCGCTTAAGGCAGCATGATAATCCACAAATGAGTTAGCTAATCCCTGTGCGTGTGAATCGTTGTGAGATCCTTGCTCGCGCAGCGAACGGCATAAATCTAAATGCGATCTGCTTCGAGTTGTAACAATTAGTAATCCATTGGGTTTTAGTATTCTAGAAAATTCTTCTATCCACTTAATATGTGTTGCTTCATTGAGATGAGAAAAAACTGAGTAAGCATAGATTAAATCGAAGCTTTCACTAGGTAAGTTAGATGGAGGCGATGAGTTAACAACGTTATATTTTCCATACTTTACAGTCTTTCTACAAAGATTTATCATTTCCTCATCCACATCCACACCATAGACATTATCTATAGGAACATCCTTGAGGAAAAAACGAATAATTCTTCCCCAACCACACCCAAAATCTAACACATGGCTATCCGATGATAAATTCTGGTCAAATGAAGACAAGTATTTTTTAATAATACAGTAAAAATTAAAAGCTTCTTGAAGATTATACTTTGCAGTGGAACCTACTGATGAAATTTGTATTTCATCAGATGGAAATCCAGGTAACTCTATGCCATTAATTATTGGGTTCTTTACACTTTGTAAAAGTACTTTGAGCCAATCTTCATTATTAAAATTATGAAAAACATCCCGCAGTTCTCTAGAACTAGTTGGTTTGTCTTCCATTTCCCTCTTATTAACCAAATTCAAAAACTTTTTTACCTTCAACCATTGTGTTCGTAACTTCCAAAATTTACTTGTCTCCATTGCCTCAACTTGATTCTGAGTATTCTGGAAATTGACTTTCATTTGTTGAAGCTCTAACTCTAACTCTTTTAACTTAGTTTGAGTTTGTTGTAACTGAGATTGAGATTGCTCTAATTCTGCCTGAGTTTGTTGCAACTGAGATTGAGATTGCTTTAATTCTGTCTGAGTTTGTTGTAACTGAGATTGAGATTGCTTTAATTCTGTCTGAGTTTGTTGCACTTGAGATTGGGATTGTTTTAATTCTGTCTGAGTTTGTTGCACTTGAGATTGGGATTGCTGTAATTCTGTTTGAGTTTGTTGCACTTGAGATTGAGATTGTTGTAATTCTGTTTGAGTTTGTTGCACTTGAGATTGTGATTGCTGTAATTCTGTTTGAGTTTGTTGTAATTTAGATTGACATTGCTGTAATTCTGATTGTGTTTGTTGTAGTTGTAATCGTGTTTGCTCTAAAACGTCCCCAGTTTGACGCCAACCTATTTCCATCCAGTTCAATAAATCATCCTGGCTATCAATATAAACTGAATCAATATTTGGGTTATTAGTAAGACTCTTATCTGAACATATCGCAAAAAAATAAATTGGTGCATTTAAGCTAGAAACTTTTTGCTTGACTTGGTTAGCATCTGTTGTAAAAGCTTGAAAAATGTTTGCTTGAGAATTTTCTAATTTAAATATGAAAGATCCTATAGCCATTCTTTGCCCATAAATTTCAACATAATCAAAATAACGTCTTAATAGGGCTGTTAATTCCTCATAATAAAGCTCTTTGACATGAAATGGATTAGAATATTTAGGTTCATCTGAATAAGTTAAGCGATTAGGAGAGGAAATAATTAATATTCCACCAGGCTTAAGAACTCGCTTAATCTCTTGCATCATTTCTTCATGCTTATCGTGATGCTCGATTGTTTCAAAAGATGTTACTACATCAACTGAATTATCGGGTAGCGGTATTGAGTCGCACGAACCCACCATAAATGTTACATTCTTATGAGTACTATACTCTTTAGTGGCATACTCTACAACTTCAGAATTAATATCAACTCCAAGAACTGATTTGGCTACACTTGCGAGTAATGCACAACCATATCCCTCACCGCAAGCAATATCTAATACAGATTTCCCAGCTACATAGTCAACACATAGAGCATATCGATGTAGATGCTCATATTTAATTTGACCATTTAGAGAAGGAACATATCTCTCACCTGTAATTTCCATACTTCCTATGAATTTGATAAAATTACTTTACTGCTACTAAAGCTTGTGCAGAAGGATAGTCAACAGAGAACAACCGACACTCTGTAAATCCTGCTTGGATTACGTGCTTCCACGCGTCACATCCATATTCTGTATGAACTACAAAATCTGGTTGATTTTCTTGAGAACCATGATAACTTGCAGGCATCCCTTCTCTAGAAATAGTTAGCCTATCAACAACCATAGGTATAGTAAAAGCACAATATCCACCTGGCTTTAATATCCTGTAGCACTCCGATAAACCTCGAATTGGATGCTTGATGTGTTCTAAAACATCCGAATGAACAACCAAATCAAAAGTCATATTTGCAATTTTCATATTCATCATATCTATTTCCGGATATACCTTTAAAGTATGACTCGGTATTTCGACTAAAAACTTTGTTAAACTCCCAGCTTCATTGATTTCTAAGATTTGTAAGTTTTGGATTTTTTTCTGTTTAACAAAATCTTTAAAAAAACCTGTATAGCCAAAACATTTCATTATTGCTTTGGCTAGTACCATTGAGCGTAAGTTAGATTTGCAGTCTATACAATGTAGACCTTGCTGTTTGTTAATATATTCAACTTCATAAGGTGCTATACGCCATTCATCGATTAATTCTTTCCACAGAACATCGTAAGCATTTAAGTTACTGGAGCCGCAACAATAACAAATCATTTGACTAAGGTATTTGTTAATAATTGATTTGTTAAGAAAATATCTACTTCATGGGAAACGGTAACTTTAGTAAATCTAATAAAACCAAAAGTTAAATCGGTAACCCCGGATTCTATCGCAACAGGAGCCTGCAACCAATCCATCATTTCATGGCTTTCCTGGCTACCATCGGCTACAGCTGGTTCAAGTGAATAATTATCACTTTTAATATGAGGCCATTTTATGCTAAAAATCACACTAATCAGTTTTTCTTTTTCAAATTTTGGTAATGGATACTTATACTGGTCTGTGTTCCATCCAGCAATCGGTACTCTTAATCTGTCATACATTGTAATACCAAAAATTGGACTTTCAACGTAGTCGTGACTGACAATTTTTGTGCAGATTATCAAAGTATCATCAGGCATAACAAAACCTGTTTTTTGCCCTTCCTTGTTAAAAATTTCTAAACTTAAAATTTCACAACGTCCGGTACCAAACCTCTTAACTGTCGGAAATGCCAGAAATTCTTTACCCGTAAAACAATTTTGATTTAAATTTTCTATATATTTATCGGATTTAACTTCTATGTTACCTTTGGAATTTTTGATAATTTCTATCTCTGGTTGCGAATCACTTAAGCGTTCTGTCTTTTTTTTAATTCCATCGTTTATTTTGTTATATACCCAAGCTTGGTATGATTTACTAACATCTAATGGAGCACCTTGTTCAACAATTTGACCATGATTAATCCAAATACTGCTGGAACAAAGGCGATTCACAGATGCTATATCATGAGACACAAACAAAATAGTTCCACCAGAGTCTTGAAAATCTTTAATTTTTGCCATGCAGCGATGCACAAACACGCCATCTCCTACAGACAAAGCTTCATCTACAATCAAAATTTCGGGATTCACATTAATAGCTACTGCAAATGCCAAGCGGACAAACATACCGCTGGAATAAGTTTTAACAGGTTCATCAATAAAATCTCCTATATCTGCAAATGCAGCTATTTCTTCAAATTTTTGCTCAAGTTCTATTTTACTTAAGCCTAGTAACTGTCCGTTAAAAAATACGTTTTGTCGCCCAGTAAACTCTGGGTTGAATCCACTTCCTAACTCTAGCAAGGCGGAAACTCGACCATTAACTTTTACAGCACCCGTAGTTGGAGTCAGAGTCCCAGCAATGATGTGTAGCAAAGTACTTTTACCAGAGCCATTTTGACCAATAATTCCTACAGTTTCTCCCTTGGGAATATCCAAATTAATATCGCGTAATGCCCAAAATTCATCTGCTCTACATCTTCCTGGTAAAACAATCTCTTTGAGTCGCTCTACAGGATGAGCATATCGTTTAAAGCACTTAGATATATTCTTCAAGGAAATTGCAGCTTTTTCTCCCATATTTTGCTATTAATCCTCAGAACTGCCACGTTATTAATTAAAGACAATTATGCGTCTCAACTGCAAAATTCGTCTTTACAATACATCTGCAAAAGCTGGACGCAGGTGGCGATAACACCACAATCCTACACAAAAAACTACTAACGCAATTATTGACGAAACTCCAAACTCACCCCAATGTTTTACTTCTCCTGCTAAAATTAAATCTCGATATACTTCAACAATTCCTGTCATTGGATTTAACCAAAATACCCATCCCCGCCATTCCTCTGGAATTGCTGATGCTGGATAAATAATCGGTGTCAAATACATCCAAAGATTTAAAATCACCCCTAAAGTCTGCGGAATATCTCGCAAAAATACCGTTAGTCCTGCTACTAAATAGCCCAATCCTGCTGTGAGCAATAATTGGGTTAGCCATACCAAGGGTAATAGCGCCAAGGTAACATGTAAAGTATGAGAACTTACCGCCACAAAAAAAATCAACGCTATTAAACCGAAGTAACTCTCAATGAATGCTGATAAAATTGGCACGAGCGGTAACAAAACTACAGGAAATACAACCTTTTTGACTAAATTCGGCTGTACTACAACTGAACTAGCAGACTGTATCAATCCTCCTGAAAAAGTAATCCAGGGAAGCAAACCCGCAAATAGCCACAAACCAAAAGTCAAGTTATTTTCTGGTAAATTTTTGATACTCAACTTCACTCTCAGCACAATCGAAAACACATAGGTATAAATAAGTAATTGTGATAGCTGATTTAGCACAGGCCACAAATTACCTAAAATAGAACCTTTATACCGCGCTTCTAAATCCCGCCTGACCAAAGTTCTCAGCAAGTTAAATTTTGCCCACCATCCTTCATTTACAGGTACTATGCGCCTGAGCCTTCGCGCTTGACGTATAAATCCTCGCATTGTTCGTAACAACTCCTGCTTCTTCGTTCACTACCTACACACCCAATTCCTTGAAAGCCTTATAGCTATAAAAATATACTTAATGTTTTTTGGAAAATAATTGTTACCACCAAATTTTCCCGAAATTGTCTTGGTGATTATACAATGAATCGGCTATAGCCAAGTGTATTTTACTAGAAATATAAATTTTATCGGCAACATTGCTTTGTTTATTGAAGGGCAATTTTATGCTTAACTAAAAGTATCTGGATCGATTGAGAGCGATCGCAAATACTCTGCCAATCTATCGGCCCGTTGGCGTTCTTGTTCGGCCCGTTGGCGTTCTTGTTCAGCTTTTTCTTTTGATGTCGGCACCCAGTCTGCTGCATCATACCAACGCAACCACAAGCCTGTTGTCTGCTGGTAAGTACCTTGCCACAGACCCAATCCTAGTTCTAATTCTTCCAACCAAAAGCGGTTCTCTGGTAAGGAAATTGCCTCGTAGCGAGTGCCTTGAAGTTGAAAGGCACGCAAATGATTTTCATAGCGGTCATAAATAACGTAGTAGGGAACTCGCAAAATACGTTCATATACTTCCCACTTGGTTGGAGGCTTGTTGACCTCGCGCAGGGTTTTTCCTAAATCTTCTTGTTCTGTGCCAGGTGAGAGTAATTCCACGACTAAAAAAGGCACAACTCCCTCTTGCCAAATGACGTAACTTAAGCGTAGATCTTGCTGTTGAGTAGCACTAGCTACTCCCAGAACCATATACCAATCAGGACGCTTGTACCATAAAGTATGACGGGGATCGTAGTAGAGATTTAAATCGCTAGCAAGTAAAATTTCTTCAGATGGATAAGTCAGAGGTTGACAAGTCTCAGTCAGCAAATCCGCCTGAATGCAGTGAAATTCATCTGGCAAACCTGATTCCCCTATTAATTCACTAGGCAAATCATACATCGTAGGCATGGTTTCTTGCGGTGGACGGGGGGGATCTGTTTGATACATGACTGCTACCTTTGTTGCTTAACTCAAACTATCAGGATTTACTCCTAACGATCGCAAATATTCTGCCAACCGTTGCGAGCGCAGCTGTTCTTGTTCCAACCGCAATTGTGCCTCAGATGCTTGTTGCTGTGCTTGAGATGCTTGTTGCTGTGCTTGAGATGCTTGTTGCTGTGCTGCAATAGCCACTTGTTGTGCTGCGATCGCAGCTTCCTCTGGTGTTGGAACTAAATCACCCTCTGGTGTAAAGTAACGCAGTTTACCTGCTTCTACGCCTAAATACAGCCCCAGCACATCGCTCCAACGCCATCCCCGCGCATTTGGTGTAATTTCTTGATACTTGTTGCCTACCAATTCAAAACCGACAAATTCCAAATTTTCTGGCGAAAACCAGAAATATTCTGGCGTGTGAAATCGATTTTCATAAAGATTCTTCTTTAAATTTCGGTCAATATCAGCTGTACTTTCAGAAAGTAATTCAATAATCAAATCTGGATAACGACCATCTTCTTCCCAAACTACCCAAGAATTGCGCGATCGCTTTTCGGTGTCTTTGACTAAAAAAAAGTCGGGGCCGCGAAAATCCCGATTTCGCAACTGCTGACGGCTAAAATAAATTGTTAAATTCGCACCTATAAAGAAATCATTGCGATCGCGCCACAGCCACTCAAGGGAAGTTACTAGCAACAATAGCTGCATGTAGTGTAATGAAGTTTCCATCTCCGGCTCATCACTTAACAACCGAGTTGCATCGGGCATCTGTTGTTCTAGCTGTTGCGCTGTGACAAACATTATCGTTGTACCTGTTTGGTTGTTGATTTAATTTTAAGCTTTTTGTCATTTGTTATTTGTCATTTGTTATGGGCCAAACAGCGAGTCCTGTTAGCGGTAGCGGGGCGTTCAGCCCGTTATAAATTCTCCCCATCTTCCTATCTCCCCACCTCCCCACTTCTCTATTGAATTTATGAGAGCTGAGTCACGGATTCAGCTAAACTGAGACTGGTTTATCTGAAATTGTAATCAGGCATGGAAATCGGACAAAAGGTTAAGGTATATCGTTTGCGCGATCGCGTTTCTTCTCCCATTGCGAAAAAATTAGGACAAGTGGGTGTTATCCAAGGGTACAAAGTCACCGATGGTCAAGGAATCGGTGTAGTAGTGCAGTTTGAGGATAATTCTTCTACTTGGTTTTTTGAAGATGAAATCAAGCCTGTGTAGGGAAAAAACTCAAAAACGGATTTTTCTGTTGAATTGTGAATCTGAAAGCCCAGGTTGAGAATCTTTGTTGAATGCTAAGTTGGAGTTGAAGATCGGCGGTGAAAAGAGGAATCAAATAATGGCTCTAATATTGACATTTTTGGGCAAAGGCGGCACCGCTCGTACCAAAATTGCGATCGCCGCCGCCAAATTATTGGCAAGCCAAGGCAAGCGCGTACTTTTAGCAGGACTAGCAGAACCAACACTGTCAATCCTGCTGGGTACTCCTGTTGGTTCCGAACCTCAGGAAATCGCACCCAATTTGCAAGTAGTAAAGTTTCAAGCATCTGTACTACTAGAGAGCAACTGGGAAGAAGTAAAGAAACTTGAGGCACAATACCTCCGTACACCCATATTCAAAGACGTTTTTGGTCAAGAATTGGTAGCATTACCGGGAATGGACAGCGCCCTTGCCCTGAATGCTATTCGGGAATACGATGCCAGTGGCAAATATGATGCGATCGTCTACGATGGCACAGGTGACTCTTTAACCCTGCGGATGCTCGGATTGCCAGAGTCTCTGAGTTGGTACGTCCGGCGATTCCGGCAATTGTTTGTTAACTCTGACTTAGGCAAAACAATTGTGGAATCGCCTTTAATTCAACCACTAATTAGTAGTTTTTTCAACGTCAATTGGACAGCAGACAACTTTGCAGGGCCTACTAACCAAGTCAATAATTTGTTAGACAAAGGTAGAGCTGCTCTTGCCGATCCCAAGCGCGTTGCTGCTTTTTTGGTGACGACACAAGACCCGATTGAGGTGGCAAGTGCCCGGTATTTATGGGGTAGCGCTCAACAAATCGGTCTAACTGTCGGTGGCGTTCTGTTTGTATCTTCCGAGACAAACATCAAGTTGTCAGAGGAATTTACACCTCTACCTGTGAGCGTCATTCCCGACTCCACAACAGGTGAGTGGCAAACACTCATAGATGCCCTACCTAATTTTGAAGCCCAAGCAGTACAGGCTCCCAAACCAATTGAAATTGACATCCACAATCGTCAGGTACGCTTATTCTTACCAGGATTTGACAAAAAACAGGTCAAACTTACCCAGTATGGCCCAGAAGTCACGGTGGAAGCAGGAGACCAACGGCGGAATATTTCCTTGCCCCCGGCTCTAAGTGGTAGACCTATTGCTGGAGCAAAGTTTCAGAATAATTATTTGATAATTTCGTTTTAATTTGGTTAGGAATTAGGAACAAAGTTAGGAGTTAAGAGTGAGGAGTTAGGAATAAAAATGATAATTCATAACTCATGACTCATAACTCCTCACTCCTCACTCTAAAGAAATACGCCTTATGTCAGAACTAACTCCCATTACCCCAGATTCCAAACCCGCTGAGGCATTAGACTCAGCCATCGATAATCCTAGCGACCAAGGAATAGTAACTGAACGCACTGCCAAAACTCGGCAATTGCTGGGGATGAAAGGTGCATCACCAGGAGAAACTTCAATTTGGAAAATCCGGTTGCAACTGATGAAGCCCATCACCTGGATTCCCTTAATTTGGGGCGTAGTCTGTGGTGCGGCTTCTTCTGGTAACTATACCTGGACGCTAGAAAATGTTTTGAAGGTAGCAGCCTGTATGTTCCTGGCTGGGCCATTGATGACAGGTTATACCCAAATCCTCAATGATTACTACGATCGCGAAATCGATGCCATCAATGAACCCTATCGCCCGATTCCCTCTGGAGCAATTTCTCTCAACCAGGTAATTACGCAGATTTGGGTATTATTAATTGGCGGTATTGGTTTGGCATTTTTGCTCGATGTCTGGGCTGGTCATGAATTCCCCACGATTGGTGCGATCGCTATTATCGGTTCTTTCATCGCCTATATTTATTCTGCGCCTCCCCTAAAACTCAAACAAAACGGTTGGCTGGGTAGCTACGCCTTGGGTGCAAGCTATATTACCCTGCCTTGGTCTACAGGACACGCTTTGTTTGGCGACCTCAATTCTACAATTGTGATTTTGACAATGTTCTACAGCTTAGCTGGATTGGGTATTGCCATTGTCAACGACTTCAAGAGTGTAGAAGGCGATCGGCAGTTAGGGTTAAATTCGCTACCCGTCATGTTTGGTATCAACACTGCCGCCTGGATTTGCGTACTGACAATTGATGTATTTCAAGGATTCATTGCAGCTTATCTCGTTTACATCCATGAGAATTTGTATGCAGGAATACTAATACTGTTAATCATCCCGCAAATCATCTTGCAGAATATCTATTTTTTACGCGATCCTGTGGCTAATGACGTTAAGTACCAAGCTAGCGCCCAACCATTCCTAGTTTTGGGAATGCTCGTTGTTGGTTTAGCACTCGGCCATGCTGGGATTTAACAAAACAGTTAGGAGTTAGGAGTTAGGAGTTATTATTCTCCCTCATCTCCCGCACCTCCCCAGCTCCCCATCTCCTAAGCACTCAACCAAGAAACTTATACTTCTATAGTGAGAAGTTAAGAATTAGGAGTTAGGAGTTAATATACTTCTAACTCCTAATTTCTATCAGGAAATGCCGTGCTAGAACCGATCTACTTCCTCATTCGTGGAATTCAACCTTTGTTAGTCCCGATTTGCTTTGTTGTTGCTTGGGCTGTAATGATTCTGGCTATTTTGAATATTTGGGCAGCAGCGCGAGATAGTGTAGCTACAGCCAAACAAATGCATCAAATCCCCTGTACTGGTTGCCAATATTTTACCGATAATTACCGTCTTAAATGCACTGTCCGCCCATCCATTGCCAACACAGAAGAAGCAATTGATTGTTCTGACTATCAACCGAAGACGAATCCTTATTTGTATTAGGGAGTGGGGGAGATAGGAGGCTCTTGAGGCAGGGGAAAAGGTTAAAGGGAAAAGGAATAAATTTAATTTTTCCCCTTTTCCCCTTTCCCCTTTCCCTTTCCCTATATTCTGTTTGCCCCATACCTAATGACTAATTTCTAACAAAACCTTTAAAACTCCACGACTTTGGGCTTGTTCAAAAGCCGCAAGCCCTTCAATTAGGGGGTAGCTGGCATGAATTAGGGGTTGTACGTCCACTTGTTTTGTGGCTAGCAACTGGAGTGCTGGGGGAAAGGGGCCGCAACGAGAGCCGATGAGGGTGATTTCATCCACCACTAAAGAAGAAGCATCCAGGCTGAGGTTGCCAGCATACGTACTTTTAAGGACTAATGTACCGCGTGGACGTAGGGCACGACGGGCGATCGCAAATCCTTCTGGATTGCCAGTACATTCTACTGAGATATCAAAATATCCATCTGTGACAGCATTAGCAAGACTTGTTTTAATCCCGCGTACCTCTAGGTTGGCAAGTTTGTCTTGATGACGCCCTACAACCAACAACTCACAGCCAGTTAGAGCTAGTGTCTGGGCTACCAACTGCCCTAGTTTGCCGTCTCCCACCACCAGCACGCGATTGTCTTGATGTAATGGTACTTGCTGTTGAATTTCCAGAGCTGCTGCTAAAGGTTCAGTAAATGTTGCTACTTCTGTTGGCACATTTTCAGGTACTAAATGTAGATTCTCTAGTGGCAAACACAGATAATCTGCAAAGGCTCCGTGACGGTTAACAATACCTAAAACAGTTCGGTTTTCGCAGTGAGTCGGTTGTCCGCTGCGACAAAAACGACAATGGCCGCAGACAGCGTTGATTTCTCCAACTACACGTTGGTTAACTAAGTGTTCTGGCCCTTGTTCGACAACGCCGACAAATTCATGACCTAGAATACCAGTATAAGGATAGTAGCCTCTAAGTAATTCCAGATCGGTATTACAAATACCCGCACGCAAGACGCGTACCAGAGCTTCTCCCGACGCCGGTTCAGGAATGGGGATATCTGTGCGTAGTTGCAATTGGTTGTTTTCGAGCCAGAGTCCTTTCATTACTGTTTCAGGGGTAATAAAAAAGATAAGTTTTTGTGTATCTAATACAGCACATGTTTTTGTGTTGACTGTTGACTCTAAGCGATCGACAGTATGAGTAACTGTGTAATTTCAAAGCGTAATAGCTTAGTAAACGCGGGATTAATCGGTATATAGTATAACAACTTCTCTAGGATAAAGATAAAATTAAAAGCAGCAGAATAAAAAACCATTTATAAAGTAAATCTTAAGTAGGGTGCGTTATGGCTTTAGCCTAACGCACCGCTATACAAAACGCTGCGTGTAAAATTGCCTAAATTATCCAGAATAATTTAATTTACGAGTCATAAACTTGATTTGCAAATCGCAAAAGTTAGTTTATTAGTCTTTAATTTCCCCACTCCCTTTATTTCTGAAAACAGAGATAATCCACAATCTAAAATCCTATAAAGTCGCATTAACTCACTTCAATTTTATTTAACCAAGTAACCAAATCGTTTGAGTCAAGTGCTATTTCGCTTCCTAAGGTTTTTATATAGAGAAGTCCGTCGCTAATAATTAAATCTCTAATTGGATACCATGAATCTCGCGTCCTAATCAAAAGTTGCAAGGGAATACCTGGCCTTGAGGCATATTTGCGATATTTCCACCAAGCTCGCCATAGCAGTACAGATTTAGTACACTGCATCTGATAGCCTTTGGGAATTTCACAGTATTCATACTGATAGAAACCTCGACTATCAATTTCTCCTTTGAGGATATAACTATATTCCGCTAATGCCTGATTTATTAATTCCCAATGGGATGAGTTTGGAGAAATTGAGAATTGACATACTGTGTTAGATATTTGTGCGATCGCAATCACACCTTCAGATTTTGCACTCAGCTGGTTAGCTTTATAAACTGTTTGCGCTGTGAAAGAAGGGTTTGACAACAAAATATCTTTTTTGTGGATAGAGTTTTGGATAAACTCTCGAATCAAATCTAGATTAGACAACATAAATTTTTATATATCGCTGTAGTCACATGGGTTCAGACGGTGTTAATTGCAAAATAACAATCAAGCAACTGGCTGTATACTCAGCACTTTGCTATAGCCAGTGACCCAGTGTAAGGCAAGCTCCAACACAGTGCAAATTAGCATTTATACTGGTAGTGTCACTTGCCAAATAATGGACGGGAGTTTTAATTATACTTAAACCGTTCTTTGATAAAGGTTTAATTTAGTTTTATATAGTATGTTGCCTAAAAAAATTTTTGACAAAATAGTTTTTTTAGGCAGTGAGTTAAGGCCTTAAAGTTTTACCCCTTGCACAAAAGGTTCAAACACGGGAAGTAGTTCTGGGCGACTAACCACGAGGGTGGGAAAAGAGCGATCGCTATAATCTTCTCCCGCTGATAGAGGAAACGGTTCAGAATTCAGCGATGACCAAACGCCCCCAGCAGCCTGGACAATTACCCAAGCCCCTGCTAAGTCCCAAACTTTTGGTGTCGCCTCAATTCCGCCCAGAGTCGCCCCAGTAGCAACTGTCAAAAAGTTATAACTAGCTACACCCAACATGCGGATTTTACAGGGAAAGCCGTTGCGGATAATTGCGGTACTGCGGGAACAGAGGTTAAAAAAGTGATTATTGCTCGGACTATCGCTACTACTGTGGATGGGGTGATGATTGAGAAATGCGCCAGTTGGCGTGGTTATCCCAGATGAACCCGGCCAAAAACCATGAAAAGCTTGGTTCAGGGGTGGTGCGTAAACATAACCAAAAATCGGAGTTCCTTGATACAGTAAACCCAGAGAAATTGACCAGATGGGAATGCCGCGCGTGAAGTTAGTTGTACCATCAAGGGGGTCAATTACCCAACACCACTCGGTACCGGGAAAAGAGCGTTCGCTTTCTTCGGTCAAAATACCATAACCTGAAAAATTAGAAGCGATCGCATCCCGAATTTCCCGATCTGCCCATTTATCTGCTTGCGTTACCAAAGTACCATCAGCTTTTTGCGAAGCCTGTACTTGCCCAAAATCTTGCATTAATTGTTTGCCCACTCTGGTAGTGGTAGTTTGGGCAAAATCAAGAATTGTTGTCCAAAAATCATGCATTGGTTAATTCTCGCGCAAAGACTCCCCTGAGCCAAGATTAGGTAGATTGGGTTGGGTTAAGTTTCTAGTTTAATCCAAATCGCTTTCTAAAACTGAAGCGATCGCTTGTTTGGTACTTGTTTGAAATTCCGCAACATTGACCCGATTGAGAAACCAAATCGACAGCACCATACCCACAGCTTCTAGGGCAAATACTAGTCCATAAGCTAGTACCAAATTTGGTACTAGCTTACGACCCACATCTAATATAGTTCCGCCAAGGACTACTGCCACACCTCTAGAGATAGACTGCGCTAATCCCCATGCACCAATAAACGTACCTGCGGCTTCTGCTGCGGTGAGATCCAACATTAAGCTAATTGCTGCTGTAGTTAAGAAACCTGCGGCTAAACCGAATAAGACTAAACCTAGTTTCAAAAAGGCTGGATTGGCAGAAAATCCCGATACAGCTAGCAATCCGGCTGCAAATGCTACTAACACACAACCCAAACGTGCAGTTCTGCGCTTACCCAAACGCGGCACAACGAAAAAGCCAGTGACGCCGTAGGCAATCAATATACCTGTTCCGTAAAAAGCATTTAATTTAGTGCTTTCAGCTAAGGGCATTTTAAACACTTGACCCGCATAAGGTTCCAAAATTGGGTCTTGCATAAACAAACTAATCGTCATCACCAGCAAAAAAGTGAAAAACAAACCTGTTTGCGGACTAGCTGTCAAAATTGCCCAAGCATTACCCAAAGTGATGCTGTCTTCTCGATTAACTATTGTGGAACGGGTTAAGTATTGGGAATATTTTTTTTCTACACCGATTGTTGCAACAAAGGACAATCCAAATACTATTGCTGGAACAATAGTAAATAATCTGTTGACGGAAGCCTGTAAAGTTGCTGTTGTTGCATCTGGTGTTAGCAACTTAGAACTGATAATTGCCCCAACAATAATTCCCACCATCAACATTGACCAAACAACACCGACAACT
Organism: Nostoc sp. DSM 114161; assembly: GCF_052692665.1. Lineage (NCBI taxonomy): Bacteria > Bacillati > Cyanobacteriota > Cyanophyceae > Nostocales > Nostocaceae > Nostoc > Nostoc sp. DSM 114161. Next base: position 7,962,284 of record NZ_CP195141.1, on the reverse strand, counting down.
TTAGAACGGTTGTCTTCTTCAGATATATCCACTAATAAAGCAGCAAAGGCGGTACTACTAGCACAAATTCCCAGCCCGTATACAGCAAAAATCAGTGATAAAAGTGCTATCCAGCCGATTGTTTGAGTTGTCCATGCCCAGCCACTTGGATTACTGGCAGCAATATTTAGTTGCCATATCACTTGTACAGCTAAAAATGAGGCGATCGCAAATATTCCCGCGCCCACCCAAACATAAGCTGTGCGGTGGGAACCCCATAACGACTTGGCATCGGAAATTTGCCCGAACCAGACACGAGAAGGAGCAACAAATAAAGGCAGTGCTAGAACTACTGATACTAGCGTCGCCGGAATTGCTATTTCTTGAATCATGACTCTGTTGAGTACCCCCAGAGTCAAAATGGACATCATGCTCAACCCCATTTGAAATAAACCCAGCCGGAACATAGTCAGCAGGTTGACCTTCGGCACAGATAGGGATTTTCTTTCGGTATCAAATACTTCGCCGCTTGCCATAGCTACTTTTTTGTATGGTTTATAGAATATAGTCTCTCTTTAAATAACAATAAACTGTTCGATATTCCAAAAAATCAGTAATTTTGGCACATCAGTTTTTGGGTTTGGCGGTAGACACCGCAGCATAAGGTACATAAAACTTTTTGTTAATTCAGAGCTTGTTGTGCAACCATAACTAGATTAAACGCGGTTGGGCATTAATAGAGGCTAACTCAGATAGTTGCTTGCTTATCCCTGCCTTTTACCGTTAATACTGATGTTATAGTTGGCGATCGCTATCTAGATTTAACATTCACATCCTACTATTTTAAACTTTCTTAATGTTGTCAGGGATATGGAAGAAATATTAAACCAATACTGTAAACAACATAATCCTGGTCTGCTTCTACTGAGTATGCCAACTGGTTCTGGTAAAACCTACAACGTTCTAAAGTTTATACATTCTAATTACAAGGAGTTTGTCAAGCAAGAGAGAAAGATTCTGTTTATTACCAACCTCAAGAAGAACTTACCTACCGACGAACTCAAAAAACTTTTTATCGAAAATGGAGATGAGGAAGATTTTGAGAAATATTTTATTTTTATTGATTCTAATGTAAATACTGTTATCAATAAGTTGCTTGAAATTGATAACCAAATTCCGGAGCAATTTAAAAACGAAATATATTTAGAACTAAAAAAAGATATAGAGTTACTCAAAAATGAACAATTGCCGAGCAGCTTTAAAGACAAAATTGAAATAGATATTCGTAAAAATGTTGAGCCTGCATTCAGAAATATTATTCAGAAAACATTGACCAAGAATTTTCAAACAAAAAAGGCTCGTTTGTTGGCTATAAAGAATAATCAAGACTACAAATGGATTGGAGAACTGTATCCTGCCGTATTTACAGATGAGAAAACTATCTTATTTCTTAGTATAGATAAGTTCGTCGCTCAAAATTCAACACTTGTGGAACCATCATATTACTTTTATGAGCGGTTGATTAATGAGTCAGTTATTTTTATTGATGAGTTCGATACTACCAAAGATGCTGTACTCAAAAATATTATTCAGTCTGGATTACGACATCGGGTAGATCTGATTGATTTATTTTTGAACATTCATAATCATCTGATGCAAACCGAATGTCCTGAAGTACTTGTACAAGAATCAAAATGGCGAAAGAAAAAATCTTCAGGCAAAAATTGGCTATCTCTACGAGAGCAGATTGAATCATTGCGAGAAAAAGCCAAATATATATTTAATAAATATAAATTACAGCATATTTGTAAATCTCATGAGGAATTTTCAACTAAAGAAAGAAACTTTCTTTTTTATGATTATAAATTCCATAATGTTCTAGCTCGTAATCAACGTGTAGAGATTATTGGAGATATAGATAGTCGTACAAATTGGATTAAAGCCTTTAATATTAAACATCAAAAATCAGGTATTGATATCCAGGAATTGCTGAGTAGTATTACAGGATATTTATCCTATTTTCAGGTAGGAGTTAAATATTTAGCAAATAACTATCGCCGTTTAAAAGAAGAAGATAAAGGCGGTAAGGAAACTTTTCCACTGAAATTAGCTATTCAGACAGTTCTTAATAATTTCCACCTTAAAGATGTCGAGTTTTTAACCAATAGAATTCTTGAAGATGATTTACCTTATGGCTTGCAACCCTATCAAGGATCAATACAAAGTCATAATTTTTATGATACAGGCTTTCGTTACTACGATATCGTCGATAGTGATGAGCATGATACATTATCAAAAATATATATGTTTAACTTCAGCCGTACACCTGAATCTTTTTTAGCTGGAGTTTGCTCAAAGGCTTTTGTAGTAGGTATTTCAGCTACTGCCGGACTTTATACAAATATTGGCAATTACGATCTAGAGTATTTGAAATCTCGTTTAGGAGATTCATTTATACGTATTAAAGATGATGCGCTTGTTAAACTGAAAAACTTATATAACGAAGCAACTCAAGGCTATGATAAAGTCTCTATAAAAACTCAATTTATTGGGACAGATTCACAAGAGCAAGCAATTAAACAGCTTGAAGAGCTTTTGAATGATAGAGAAGCAGCCCAGGATTTATGGAATACTCTTCTTCATACCATTACTGATGAGAAGGAGGAAAGTATTAAGTTTGCATTTTGCCGTTATGTCAGAGCTTTAACTGCATGGCAATATTTTTTAGATCATCCTGATTGTCATGCATTCCTTTGTCTTTTCAATAAATTACCAAAGCCTTCCGATCCAAAATTCGACCTGCATATATTGCATAAATATGCGGAACTTTTATTAGAAACCCATCAAAATAATATTGATAGTTCTGTAGCTGATACATTCTTTGTACTTAGTGGAAATAACTTTGATGTAAATAAGGAAAAACTGATCAATGAGCTAAAAGATAATAAACGCCGATTTATTATTTCTGCATATCAAACCATTGGCGTTGGACAAAATTTACAATTTCCAATTCCTTTTGGGATAGAGCCAATACATATTAATAGCTTTCGCAAGCATTCAAATATGGATATTAATGGAATTTATTTAGATAACCCTACAAATATTCTTGTTAATATATTTGAAAATAATATAGATAACGATAAATTTATCAAATATATTTTTCAATTAGAATTTATTCGAGAGAACGGAGATTTTTCACTAAACCAGTTTAAAAGCAAGTTGGATGAAGCGTTTTACAGATATATAAACAGATATAAACCTAGACGAAATGCTGAAGATTTTATCAACCCATACAATACAAACGCTTATTCACGCTACTTAAATAAAATCATTATTCAGGCATTGGGTCGAATATGTCGTACCAATATGAAAGCTCCAACAATTCATATTCTTGCTGACGCTTCTATCCGAAAACATTTAATCGGATTTTCTCTCCCTGAAGATGTAATACCTATTCGTGAATATACTGCTCTCTTTGAATCAGCAGGTGAATCACCTAACCAATCTGAAGATTTAATAGAAGCACAGAACCGTGCATCTCATAAAAGTAATCAAACTGCTACTTATATACGTCGCCAACTGAGTACGCCGTGGACAAATCAGAGTGTTAAAAAGTGGCAAGAATTAAGAGAACAAGTCCTCTATCAACCAGCTATTGCAACAGTATCAGAATGTAATATTAACTGGAGTAATATTTACCTGCATTTGCCAAACCCAGACAATTCATATTATTTCTCACATGAAAATGACTATGATGATATTGAAGTTTTCTTTACTGATGACTACGGAAAAAGAGAAGTAAAAGAAGTAAGCGAACGAACAGGCTGCTTGGGATGACGATACAGACCAAGTAATTTTTATGGAAATTCAACCAAATGGTAATTTTCAATTTTACGAAATAGATGGTCAAGATATCTTTAACTGGCAAAAGTTTGAGCAATATAGAAAGTTCATGACAGATGGTAGCTCAGGAGATAAAATCGAGACGTTAGAAGGTCTTGTTATTTCTGATACTAGTGATATAAATCAGATATTTATAACTGATGAAATTAGTATTCCTGACCTTTCTAAAATTGAAGCTATTCTTAGAGAAGTCGAAACTGAACTTCCCGAAAACAGTCGAAATGGGTATGAGTTAGCTAATATAGTTGAAGAATTTGTGGAAGAACAATCTGCATCTAACCTTGATGTTGAAAAATTGGAAGCATTATCATCTGAACTTAGAAAAATTGGCAGCCAAACTATATCAAAAGTAGATTTCAAGTCTTTAATTGCACAGTATTTAGGAACAAAAAGGAAATCAGGAGATAAGGAAATTGATGTTAGTATAACAAGTGAGGCTACTGGTTTTAGAGATCACCTTCTAGATAAACATCAAATTCGATTAAAGTTACCCCAGGATAACCAGAGCAAAGAAGATTTATTTGACGCTTCTCTCAACATAAAATATTTTGGTGAAACAGAAAAACAAGCTTATTACCTTGTTGGAGAACGAAGAGACAATGTGAAATTGCATTTTAAAGATGCCTGTCATCTTCGTAGAATAGTGGCGGTGGATGACTCAAAACTGATATTTAGACAAATTCTCCCCACTATGGATGTTGATTTTGTTCGTACAGGGCAAAGTACCGTAATCCCTTTCCCTTTTAAGTATATTAGGGAGTATAAGAAATTTGGTGATACTAAATAACTGTATGAGTGACTACTAATTAAGTACAATGGCTCTTTATTTGAAACGCTACACTAAAAAAGTAAAGAAATGTAAATAAATTAATTTTTGCAACCGTGGAAACCATCACATTGGGGCAAAACGGCCCAGTTGTTACACCCTTGTGCATAGGCACTTGGGCTTGGGGTGATAAACTCTTTTGGAATTATGGCAACGACTACGGCCCGGAACAGTTACAAGAAGCCTTCACCGCAGCACTAAAAGCTGGTGTAACTTTCTTCGACACTGCCGAAATTTACGGAATGGGATTATCAGAGAAATTTTTGGGCGAATTTATGCAACAGGCACAACAACCTGTGCAAATTGCCACAAAATTTGGCCCCCTTCCGTGGCGATTTACAGGTCAATCTGTCTCTGATGCTTTGACACAGAGTCTCAAACGCTTACAAGTAGAGCAAATCGCTCTCTACCAAGTACATTGGCCTTTTGCTTTCTTTTTAAGCCAAAAAACTCTGATGAATGCTTTAGCCGATGAAGTTAAACGCGGTAGAATTGCTGCGATCGGCGTGAGTAATTACTCAGCAGAGCAAATGCGAGACGCTCATCAAATTTTGGCAGACCGCGGAGTACCTTTGGCTGTGAACCAAGTACGTTATTCTTTACTCACTCGCCAAATTGAAAGTAAGGGTATTGTGGCAACTGCCCGTGAGTTGGGTGTGACTCTGTTGGCTTATAGTCCTTTAGCTCAAGGATTACTCACAGGCAAATACACTATTGATAGTGCCGAAACTCCGACTGGTGCGAGAAAAGTAGATCCGCGATTTAGTAAAGAAGGCTTACAAAAAATTGCACCAGTAATATCTTTACTACGCAGTTTGGGAGAAAAATACGATCGCACCCCAGCGCAAGTTGCTCTCAATTGGTTAATTTCTCAAGGTAATGTCATTCCCATTGCTGGAGTCAAGACAGCCGAACATGTACGTCAAAATGCCGGCGCTTTGGGTTGGAGATTGAACGAAGATGAAATCGAAGAACTAGAAAAAGTTAGCCGTCCCTGGCTGTAGAGACGTTGCATTGCAACGTCTCTCTACTCAAATACCAAAGGCCAAAGTTCTGACACTACTAGTTCCCAACCTGGTAATAATTCTGGTAGTGTCAGTTTGTCGTTGTCCTGCAAAACTATTGGCTCTTGGTTGAGGCGATAAACTGTGAGCGTCAACTTGTCAGGATCGATGAGAATACCAACTGTACATCCCAGTTGTAAAAATAGCTGAATCTTTTCTACCAATGGTTTAATCCGGTCTGACTTGGATTTTATTTCTACCATCAAATCAGGCACGAGTTCCACAAAGTCGCGCTTGCTTTTTTTGAGTCGATCTGCACGAACAAAAGACACATCGGGAGCGCGGAGATTTCGTTTTTCGTTATCAGCTTCTTTGCCGTTTTCCGTTTCTAAGGTAGGCAAAATAAAACCGGCGCTGGAACCAGTTACCCGTCCTAATTTTCGTGGGCGTACCCAATTACCAAGTAATCGAATTAACTCAGCGCCTATTTCTTCTGACTCATAATCTGATGGCCCCATAACAATTATATTTCCGTCTACCAGCTCCATCTGCCATTCTGGATGCTCTGCTTGTAGTTGCTCTAAGTCTGGAATACTGAACATAACACCACGAAGAATGCATCTTTAATTCATCTTCCTACAAACTTGTAGAAGAAGTTAACCAAAAAGTCAAAAAGTCAAGAGTCCAAAGTCAAAATCTTAACTCCTAACTCTCAACTCTTAACTCTCTCAATTTTAGATTTTGAATACTTCGACTATGGCTTTCGGCTCCCTCAAGACAAGCTCAGTACAAGTTTGGAATTTTGGATTGAAGTAAAAATTAGAAATCTAAAACCCAAAATTCATTAACTTCTAACTAAGAAGCAGATTCCCTAGCTGTAGGCGAACCTAACTTTTGAGTAGGTGACACTGAAGCATCGCGACGGCTTGTCCGCAGTTTGGGCTTGGGAGTACCATTTTTTTCTTCTTCCCCAGCACTGCTATCTGATTTCCAGCTAGAACGGGGGCGATCGCCAGAAGATTCCCGGCGCTTGCCGTTAGCAAGTCTGGGTTTGGGTGTGGCTGGTTCCTCTTGGGGAATTTCTACTTCGGATTGCAACCAAGCAGGACGAGTTTGGTCGTAAGCGATTTGCAATGCCGCAGCAGCGATCGCCTGAGCATCATATTTTTCAATTAATTCGCTGACGATGGGCAAAAATGAAGCCAAACGTTCGCCAGCTAAAGCTTCGCGCACTTGTTCTTGCAATTTCAAGATGTGCCGCGCTTCAATTTGCGCCCGTGTGGGAATTGACAATACTTGCCAAGCTTGGCGGTTATGACGTTCAAATGTTTGCTGCTTGCGCCGTTCAAATGGCTGTACTAAAGAAATTGCGGTTCCTTCTTTACCAGCACGACCAGTACGACCAATGCGGTGAACGTAGGTTTCTACGCTATCAGGTAAGTCGTAGTTGATCACATGAGAGAGTTGATCGACATCTAATCCGCGTGCCGCAATATCAGTTGCTACCACCCAACGTACTTGACGATTCCGGAATCGGCTCAATAACCGTTCCCGTGCTTGTTGGGACAAGTCACCGTGGTATTCATCTACACTATGGCCAGCAGCTTGCAGTTGATTGGTGAGTTCGGCTGCGGTGCGTCTGGTGCGGACAAAGATTAAAGCTGTTTCTGGATCTTCCATTTCCAGAATTGGCTGTAAAGCTTTGGCTTTTGTCCAGTGGCGGGGGATTAGGTAAGCTACCTGATTGATTTTGTTAGGCGCAGCTTTTGGTTGCTCAACGGTGACTGTTGCTGGCGATCGCAAAAACTTGTTCACCAAAGAACGAATCGATGGTGGCATTGTCGCCGAAAATAAGGCTGTTTGGCGATCTGTAGGTGCTTGGGAGAGGATTTTTATGACATCATCAATAAAGCCCATGCTCAACATTTCATCGGCTTCATCCAAGACAAACCATTTTACTTGGTCGAGCTTCAAACAGCCGCGATCGAGCAAATCTATTACTCGTCCTGGGGTGCCGACAACGATGTGAACGCCACGTTTGAGCTGTAACATTTGCCGTTCAATTGATTGACCGCCATAGATTGCTAAAACCCGCAATCCTTCATTGCCGATAAACTGGGCGATCGCATCGTGAACTTGCATGGCTAATTCACGAGTTGGCGTTAAAATCAAGGCCTGCACGGCTTTTTGATTAATATCGAGCCGTTCTAAAATTGGCAGTGAAAATGCTGCTGTTTTACCTGTCCCAGTTTGAGATTGACCCACTACATCGCGACCCGCCAACAGTTGGGGAATTGCTTGGGTTTGAATGCTAGTAGGTGTGGTAAAGCCAATTTTTTCTAATTGCTCGACGCGTTCTTGGGAAATACCTAATTCTTGAAACGAAAGATTCATCAATTCTCCTAAATTTTATCTAAGGATTTTTCGATTGGTCATTGGTCAAATAGGGCATTGGGGAGGCAGTGCATTGGACGGGTTTCCCGGCTTGTACCGCTAAAGCGGAACCCGCTCTTTAGCAACTGCTGTCATCGGACATTGGTTATTCACTAATGACTAATGACTAATGACTAATTAGTTATTGACAACTTGACCGTATAGGTCATAAGCATCAGCGTGGTGAATCGCTACTGGCACGATGGTTCCTAACTTTGCCTGTCCTTGGACATACACTTGGCCATCGACCTCTGGGGAAAATCTACCCGAACGACCGATTAATTCACCACTTTCAGGATTTTCTTGCTCAATCAGGACATCGACGATTTTGCCTACTTCCTGTTGATTTTTCTTTTGGGAAATCGGTTGCTGGAGTTCCATCAGTCGATCTCGGCGGTTGTCCATAACTTCTTGAGATAACTGATTTGACAGGTCGTAGGCGGGGGTTCCTTCTTCTGGTGAAAAGGTGAAGACGCCAACATGGTCAAATTCATGCCGCCGGACGAATTCTAGTAGATGCTCAAAATGCTCGCTTGTTTCTCCTGGGAAACCAACAATAAATGTTGTCCGCAATACGGCTGTTGGTAGTGCCGTTTTGATGCGATCTATAATCCCATCATTTACGCGTCCTTGCCAGGGACGGTTCATGGCACGGAGAATCTCTGGATGAGAATGTTGCAAGGGCAAATCGAGATAAGGCAAGACGTTGGGTGTTTCTTTGATTGCCGCTATTACATCTTGTGTCAATCCCGTGGGATAAGCGTAGTGCATTCTAATCCACGGGATATTCACGTTACCCAAAGCGCGGAGTAATTCGGCTAGCTTTGGCTGACCATAAATATCTAGACCGTAATTAGTCGTGATTTGGGAAATTAAAATAATTTCCTGTACTCCTTCACTAACTAATTGCTCGGCTTCAGCGACTATCGATTCTATAGTACGCGATCGCTGGTTCCCTCTTAAATGAGGAATTATACAAAACGCACAACGATAATCACATCCTTCGGCAACCCTGAGGTAAGCTACGCCCTCTGTTGTAGTGCGATAGCGCGGTGTAGTTTCGTCAGCAATGTAGGTTGGTTCGGTACTAACCTGTTTGACCCGTTCGCCTTGTTCTACACGCTCAATTACATTTACAATTTTGTGATAATCACCTGTACCTACTACCGCTACTGCTTCCGGCAACTCATCCAAAAGTTGTTCTTGGAAATGTTGCGCCATACAGCCAGTAATCACGATTTTTTTGTTTGCTTCTGCCAGTTCTACCAAAGTTCTGACAGATTCTTGCCTCGCTGCTTCAATAAAACTACACGTATTAACAATAACGTAATCTGCTAACTCTTCATTTGTATCTACACCGTAGCCTGCTTCTGTGAGCATTCCTAACATGTGTTCTGTATCTATTCGATTTTTCTCGCAGCCCAGGTGAGAAATGGCAATTGTCGGCTTGTCACCCATATTTTGAAAAAATTTTCAGTTTTTTTCTTGTAATCAAATTCATTTCGGCACTAACGCAAACTTTTTTTATCAGCATCCTCATCAGAAGATTAACAGCGGTAAATTCCCACTGTCAGCAAATGCCCGTTGACCTATGACCCCATCGATAATAAAAATAGGGGTCATGTTATGATACTTCTATCAATTTGTTCCCCAGGGTAAATTTAAGTGTCTTTGGGTAGATTTGACACTTGTAATGTTTTTTAACAATTGGCCTATTGGTATTTTACATTACCACAGCGTGTGCGTTGTTAACCTACCCCATCGGGAAGCCGCCCAAAGGGCTTGTTGTGAGAAGTCGCTACCCTCAGGGAAATCGCCTTCGCGACTACGCCCATAAAGCAGTAATGGTACTTTGGCGATCGGCTAGTCCTACGACTGTGCGCGGACGAGACGCCTAAACCACGGAAAGCTGCCTTGCGTGTTGTGAGTGGCAAACTCCTCTTGTAGCCAGGTTTTATCTTAACATATCTTATGACAAATTTGACGCCAATTTCCATCTTCGGAAGGAGGCAGTAAACCGACCAGTTAAAAAAAGAGACAAGGGGACAAGGGGACAAGGGGACAAGGGGACAAGGGGACAAAGTATTGGGAGTTCAGAATTCAGAGTTCTGAGTTCTGGTTCTGAATTCTGAGTGCTGAATTTTGTAAAATTGACTTATGGAAAATTATTCAAAATTCAAGAAGCTGATGAGTCAAGCTTTTCAGGTATTTTGAATTGTAGGTATATTTGGGTGTTGTAGTACTAGCCTCTAATTTCTAGTCTGTATACCCCAATCCCTCGCAATAATTTAAAGACGTGGACTTATATCAGCTGTTTAAAACTCGCTCACCGATTATTGGCGTGGTTCACCTGCTACCACTGCCGACCTCACCTCGTTGGGGAGGTAGCCTCAAAGCGGTAATTGACCGCGCCGAACAAGAAGCCGCAGCCTTGGCAAGCGGAGGTGTTGACGGCATGATTGTGGAGAATTTTTTCGACGCGCCGTTTACTAAAAACCAAGTAGATCCAGTGGTTGTGAGTGCCATGACGATGGTGGTGCAGCGGATACAGAACTTGGTAACATTGCCAGTGGGCTTAAATGTGTTGCGAAACGACGCCAAAAGTGCAATGGCGATCGCCAGCTGTGTCCAGGCACAATTTATCCGCGTCAATGTCCTCACAGGAGTGATGGCAACAGACCAAGGATTAATTGAGGGAGAAGCCCATCAACTACTCCGCTATCGACGGGAGTTGGGCAGCGATGTTAAAATCCTGGCCGATGTGTTGGTAAAACACGCCCGTCCTTTGAGTTCTCCAAATCTCACAGTTGCCGTTAAAGACACCATTGAAAGGGGTTTAGCAGACGGAGTGATTTTGTCTGGGTGGGCTACTGGTAGCCCCCCGAACTTAGAAGATTTGGAACTAGCTTGTGGTGCAGCAGCTGGAACCCCGGTGTTCATAGGTAGCGGGGCAAATTGGGAAAATATTGATACATTAATGCAGGCAGCAGATGGAGTCATAGTTTCCAGTTCGTTGAAACGTCACGGACGGATAGATCAACCAATTGACCCCATTCGCGTCAGTCAATTTGTGGAAGCCACGCGTCGCAGTTGGAACTCCAAAAGTGAAAGCAAGTCACCAGGACAAGTGAAATTACATTCTTAGGGAATAGGGTGAGAGTGAGGAGTTATGAGTTATGAGTTATGAGTTTTAAATTGATTGTTCTTAAATTCCTGATTCTTAACTCCTCACTTCTCTCTCTTAACTCTTAACTCCTAACTCTTAACTCCCAAAGCAGTTTATGATTCGCCGCCGTTCTACTCCTTGGATTCATAAATGGTCACGTCCATTGATTGCCGCGATCGCTGGATGTGGTGCCTTAACGACAGGTTATCTCGCCATAGAAAAGTTAACAGGAGGCAGTGCAGCTTGTGTGGCACAGGCTGGTGTCAAAGGCTGTAATGATGTGCTTTCCAGCCCTTGGGCAACAGTTTTTGGTCAGCCATTAGCTTTGTTTGGGTTTTTGGCATACACAGGTATGTTGATATTAGCTTTGGCTCCTTTGGTATTTTCTTCAGCAGACAATAATACTCGCAAGCAGCTAGAAAATTGGACGTGGTGGCTCCTGTTGGTGGGTGCGATCGCTATGTCTGTGTTTAGCGGTTACTTAATGTACCTGCTGGCATTCCAAATCAGAGCTTTTTGTCCTTACTGTATCGGCTCAGCTTTCTTCTCCACTAGCCTTTTGGTACTGACAATTATTGGTCGTACTTGGGAAGATATTGGACAAATCTTGTTTACCGCCCTAATTGTCGGCATGGTGACGCTGATTGGTACTTTAGGGATTTATGCTGGTGTCAATCAGTCAGATAGTACACCTGGAACTCCTGGACAACCTGTAAAAATCTCCTTTGTTCCCAAGGTAGATCCTAACCCCGCAATAGGAGGGTGGGAAATCACTACAACCTCTGGGGAAGCAGAAATAGCCCTAGCCCGACATCTAGCGAAGACAGGTGCTAAAGAATACGTGGCTTTTTGGTGTCCTCACTGCCACGAACAAAAGCTGATCTTTGGCAAAGAAGCTTATCAAGAAATCAACAATAATATTAAGGTAGAGTGCGCCCCTCCAGGACTCAAAGCTCAACCAGAACTGTGTCAAGCTGCAAAAATTGAAGGCTTTCCGACTTGGATTATCAATGGGAAAAGCTATAGTGGAGTGCAAAATTTAGAGGAACTAGCCAAAGTTTCTGGTTACACAGGCCCTAGTAACTTCAAATATTTCAAGTAATTGCCAACACAAGGCTGTTTTTGGCGATTTGGCTTTTAGATCTGGTATTGGACTTTTATTTGATTGGGTGAAAAAACTCGCTTGCAAGTGGAAAAGTCTGATTCTAACTGCCTACTCCCTGCCGATGACGCCTGGGCTGTGCTTGTCTACGAGAGGCTGACACTCCTGGGTCACTACCGCTTTGCTAAGGCCAACGCGAACGCGCACCAGGGAAATAAGTTAAATATCAAGGTGGATTAATACAGTTAACTGGATAAAGACAGCAAGTCTGTTCCTAGTTGACTTTTTTGTTTTTGGTAATATTTATTGATAAATGATAAGTGTTGCTCAATACCTAGATTCCGAATTGGGTATTTGTAAGTAAAATAGCCTTAATGCCTAGCTTTAAGACTAAGTTGGCTTGCTTCACGAATTAAAAATACCTGTATCAATTTTTTTGTGGCTTTTACTTACAAATATTTAAAGCTGAAGGAACTTGATTGAGTATACTGGCTCTCATGCAGTGTGTACTTTAATTGATTTTTGCAGCACATGGAAGCCGCCTTCGAGTGTAATTATGTCAGCGTTAAACGCGAAAGTGTGTCTGTTGAAGTTACTCTCAATATGTTTTTGTTATTAGTCAAAAAACGCGAGTTCAAAGAGCAAAATTCCCTTCCTCAGCGTTTGTGCAGATGCCAAGAAAAGCCGAGTTTCAGAACTTTGGGAGCGGCTTAATGAACCAGCAGCTAGGCAAGCGTTTTATAAGCTTAATCTTTGGACTCAAACAATCGCTTAGTCGAGAACACAAAGAATTAATGACTGCTGCTGGCGTTGCAGTCTGCGTCCTGTTTTTGCGCTCCATTGGATTATTACAATCCTTAGAGTTAGCAGGTTTGGATCAATTTTTTCGCTTACGTCCAGATGAATCGCCAGAAGAACGTATCACTATCGTTGTGATTGATGAGGCCTATTTAGATCGAGTAGGTTCATGGCCGATTCCAGATCGGAATATTGCCGAATTGTTGCAAAAATTAAACGTCCATAAACCTCGTGCGATTGGGTTGGATATCTACCGAAATTTGCCAGTGGAGCCTGGTAATGAGGAATTACGTAATGCTTATAAATCAATGCCAAACTTGATTGGTATTGAACTACTGGCAAATGAAAAAAATAAAAACCTCACTGTTTCACCTCCCTTGGGACTCAATAAGAATCAAGTGGGTTTTAACAATGTGCTCTACGACCTTGATGGGAAAGTACGTCGTAGCTTATTGTATTGGCACGTTGAGGATAAAGTACACGAAAGTTTTGCCTTGAAGTTGGCTTTATTATATTTAAAATCAAAAGGCATTACTCCTACTCAAGCAAAAAGCAACCCTGAGTATTTGCAATTGGGTAAGGCAGTATTTACTCGTTTTGAAGTGAATGATGGTGCTTATGTGGGAGCTGATGCCAGAGGCTACCAAATTTTATCGAATTTTCCCAAACCCAAATCTCAAAATCCATCTGTAGAATTTTCTCATTTTCGGCAGGTATCAATAAGTGATGTACTCGCTGATAAAGTCCAAGAAAATTTAATCAAAGATCGGGTGATACTTATCGGCTCTACTGCACCTAGTCTTCAGGATTTTGTATTTATTCCTTATTCCAGCGGTTTGATGGGTACGGCGAAGCCTGTGGCTGGTATTCAATTACAAGCTTATTTTATTAGTGAGTTAATTTCTGCTGCTCTTGAAGGAAGACCATTACTCAAAGTCTGGCCTGAATTACTGGAATACTTGTGGATTTTTGTTTGGTCTTATGTGGGGGCTGTTACCACATGGAGGATACGAGACTCAACTAAAAGCTTTCTCAGTATTCTGGTTTGTTGCTTTGTATTAGTCCTCAGTGGCTATGCCGCTTTTTTGTACGGTTGGTGGATACCGTTGATCCCTGGTCTGTTTACTTTCGCAATTTCAGCTATTTGGATGACGAGTCATATCGCCCATATGCAGGAAGAGTGGAAACGCTCTAAGGAGTTTTTGCATCACGTAATTAACACGATTCCCGATCCGATTTTTGTGAAAAATGAACAACATCAATGGATTGTTTTAAATGAAGCGTATTGCCGATTTATCGGCTATCCGAATAAGTTGTTAATTGAAAAGTCAGATTATGATTTTTTCCCTAAACATGAAGCTGATGTGTTTCGACAACAGGATGAATTGGTTTTTCGGACTCAGCAAGCCCACGAACACGAAGAAGAATTTACAAATGCAGATGGTCAAACTCATCAAATTGCCACTAAGCGATCGCTTCACAAAGACTCAGCTGGCAATTTCTTTTTAGTTGGGGTCATTCGAGATATCACTCAGCGCAAGTTGATGGAGGAAGAACTCAAGCGTACTGCTGCTGAGTTATTTCGCTCTAACAATGAATTAAAACTTAAAGAAGACCATTTGCGTTATTTGGCATATCACGATCCCCTGACAGGTTTATCCAATCGCAAATTTTTTGCCGAACAACTTTATGAGTCGTTGCACTGGGCGCAACACCATAACTTGTTGCTGGGACTGTTGTTTATCGATTTAGACGGCTTCAAACAAGTCAATGATACTTTAGGGCATGAGATGGGCGATCGCCTGCTGATGACTATCGCTGGGCGTCTGAGCAATTCTTTACGCGCTAGCGATACAGTTTCTCGTTTGGGCGGCGATGAATTTACTGTGATCTTACGAGCAATTCCTAATGTCCAGGTAGCAGCTAAAGTCGCGGAAAAAATTTTAAGCAGCATTACCAGACCAATTGTTTTGGATGGGTATGCAATCCGAGTCTCTGCCAGTATTGGGATTAGTGTTTATCCATACAACAGCCAAGACAGTGAAACTTTGATGAAACAAGCAGATGCAGCAATGTACCGTGCCAAGCGTTTGGGTAAAAATCGCTACGAATTTGCTTAATTAATCACGAGTTTACTTTTCCTTAATTGAAGATAAAGTAAATATTTTTACCATAAAATTAGGCTTTTGCACTTGAGATGCGTGCAAAGCACTGTTTTTGCAAAAGCATTTTATATAACCATAGAGGTAGCTTTTTAACTAAAATTCAAACCTGGCAAGGCTTTTAGAAGTGAAACTCAAACGCGATCGAAGAGTTAAAAAAAGTAGCCTTTATCAGTAATAAAAAAATAATAATTTTATGCTGCAAGTATTTTTACTTAAGAAGTTCGATCTGTACTTAGGTAAATAATGACGAAAATCAAAATAAAATAATTCCTGCAACCCTTTTGATACAAGAGCTATGAAGGTTTAATTTATATATCTTTACTTTTTTTAGGTTTTTACTCTTCAAAAATTAAAGTATTATTTTATGCTCTTTTAGCTTAAATCATTTTTAAACATAGTGTTTACACTTAAAAGTATTAAGATATTATTAATAAATAATGAACTGATCAAACTGCTTATGGTAATTCATCGCCATATCTAACCTTAGACTGATGCAGAAACAGGACATTTAAGAATATTCCTTAAGTGTTAAGACTATTTAATACCAGCAAATTAATGCTGGACTGCAAACTAATAGGGCAATTAGTTGTCTATTAACAGCAGGAATTAATAATTTTGGAATATTCTCAAGAGAGTTACGTACATTTACCTAAAATTTTAAAAAATACTTTTTTCTGGAAAAAACTAGTAAATTTACTGAAGATTATGAAAGTCAACTTGGGAATCACAAAATTTATGATATTTTGTATAGGTGCTTACATCCTAATACCAAAAATTGTGGGTTACGTAGGTGTGTTTAGTACTGCAAGTGCTACTAGTCTTAACTCTAATGACAGCAACACGTTAGTTGCCCGGAAAGTTAATTCTTCAGATTTAAAAGACACATATATCCCACCAAATTATGGCGGCCCTGACAGCCTGCATGGTAGTGGTACTCGGTAAATAGGGCATGGGGTATGGGGTATGGGGCATTGGGCATGGGGGGATGAGGAGCAGGGGAGCAGGGGAGGCAGGGGAAAAGGTTAAAGGGAAAAGGAAATAAACTTAATCTTTCCCCTTTTCCCCTTACCCTTTACCCCTTTTCCCTTTCCCAATGCCCTATGCCCAATGCCCTATGCCCAATGCCCTATGCCCATCATGTAACACTGGAGATTTCCACCAGTGGTTTGTTTGTACAAGTGTGTGGAGCTGCCAATTTGAATCTGGTTGAGGATAATCTAGGCGATAGTGTCCGCCGCGGCTTTCGGTTCTAAATGCGGCACTTTTGAGAATTAAATGGGCTACATCCAATAAATTGCGGGTTTCTGCCCAAAGTCGCAATCGGGCTTCAATATCTGGGAGGTCAAAACTAGCTGGTTCCGTTGGACGTAAGGCTAGCAAGAATTGTGTCAAAGGCAAAGCAGCGAAATCTTGCTGCCAAAACTCTACAGTGGCGATCGCACTTTCTAATCCTGACTGTTCGCGGCAAATACCAGCATGTTGCCACACTAGGCGGGGTAACTTTTCTCTGAGGGTTTCTAACTGTGTTTGCTGAGTCTGCCACTCGCTGGCATTTGTAGTAAATTTCTGTAATGGTAGTACTGGTGTTTCTAAAGGTTGCCCAATATCTGCCAACTCAATATTAGCCATCTGGGCACCGAACACAATACATTCTAGTAGCGAATTACTGGCAAGGCGATTTGCTCCATGCACCCCAGTACTGGCAGTTTCACCTACTGCGTATAAACCAGGAATATTCGTGCGATTCGTTAAATCCGTAACAATCCCGCCCATCCAGTAATGGGCAGCAGGGGCTACAGGAATTGGTTCGTTGAAGACATCGATGCCCCAATGCTGACAAACTTTGATGATGTTGGGAAAGCGATGACGAATTTTGTCGGCGGGAATGGGGCGCATATCCAACCACACATGGGCAGTGGCGGGATCGAGGGCGGTACGTTGTAAATGATTAAAAATTGCTCTACTAACAACATCTCTGGGGGCGAGTTCGCCAGCGGGGTCGTAGTCAAAGGCAAAACGCCGTCCTTCGTTATCGACGAGGTGTGCCCCTTCGCCGCGTACAGCTTCGCTAATCAAAAAGCGATCGGCACCAGGCTTGGTGAGGGCGGTGGGATGGAATTGCACAAATTCTAAATCGCGGAGGATAGCGCCAGCACGAGCCGCGATCGCGACGCCATCACCTGTACTCACAGCCGGGTTAGTGGTTTGGGCAAATACCTGACCGCCACCACCAGTTGCCAATACCACGGCACCGGCTCTTACCCACGCGATGTTACCTTGATAAAACAGGCTAATTCCCTGACACCGCTGGCTTTGGGGTTCAATCCACAAACTCAAAGCCAAAGCTTGCTGGATGACTTGAATATTTTGGCGGCGAAGAACTTGGGCTGTGAGGGTGGTGGTAACTTCTCGTCCTGTGGTATCTGCGGCGTGGAGAACGCGGTGGCGAGAATGGGCAGCTTCCAAAGTTAAAGCCAAAGCTTGACCGTGACGGTCAAAAGCAACTCCCAAGTTAACTAAAGACTGAATGCAGCTAGGGGCATGTTCGGCGAGAAATTCTACAGCGGCGCGATCGCACAAACCTGCACCTGCCCGGATTGTATCTTCAATATGCAGCGTCGGAGAATCTTCCGGGGCGACTGCTGCGGCTATACCGCCTTGTGCCCAATCACTGGCGGATAAAGCCACAGTTTCTTTAGTAATCAAGCCGACTCGCAAGGACTCTGGTAGACATAGCGCGGTGTAGAGTCCAGCAGCACCAGCACCGACTACTAAAACATCAAATTGGCTAGGAATATCTATTTGAGGCAAGGTAAGGGGGAGGGGGAGAGGGGGGAGAAGAGGGAGAGGGGGGAGACAAGGGAGAGGGGGAAGACAAGGAGAGAAGTCTGAGCGGAGGTTTCCCACCATCGGAACTTCGGAGAGAAAGATGGCTACCTTGTCCGCCTTGTCTACCTTGTCGCCTTCATCCCCCTCATCTCTAATAGAATATCCCACTCCCTAGAATCAGGAGTGGGCTGCTATTTCCTACGTTAACTGCAATTTACAGTTATCTGTAGATACCGTTGTTAAACCGATCGTCTCCCTCGATGAAGGCAGATTCTGGTTCTGTCACGGTGAAGTGATCGAAGTTGGCTTGCAGGGTTTGTTTTTGGCGATCGCTCAATCCTTGAATATTCAATACATCATCTACGCTTTGGTAGGGAGCATTTTTGATGATGAGCTTCGCAAGGGTGGGATAAAGGCCTGGATACTGTTGAAAAGCTCGGACGTTGGTATTATTCAAATCAATTTTTTTACCAAATTCCGTTGCTAACTTCCTATCTGCGCTATTCTGCCGCTCAATTGCCAGAACTGGTACTTGGGGAAAAGCAAAGCTGTTGAAACTAGCAGCTTGGGCTATCTGAGTTGTTCCCAACCATCCCCAGCAACCAAGTACCAAACTAAACACTGTTAATAAACGCACCAATCCTTTCACGATTTTTTTACCTCTTTCCATCAAACAGAAATAAAATTTTTAAGCTAACAACAGTTATTAGTCATTAGTCATTAGTCATTGGTCATTGGTCATTGGTCATTTGTAAAGGACAACTAACAAGAGACAAAGGACAGCTGACAAAGGACGAAGGACAAAGGCCAAAACTTGATAGCTTAATCAACACAGCAGTCATCAGAAACTAATATACAGCGTATTAATATCCACAATATTTACTGTTACTGGGTTTGACTGTACTTTTGGTAAAAATTTTCCCAGTGGTAAGAGTGCCTGCTCCAGCCGCAATAGCCTTGCATCTAGAGAATACGCTATTATTCCTAGCTGTACAAAATCTTTCCGGCTAGCTGGTTCTACATCCCTAGCAGATAGGAGATTTTGGCATGTCCAATACCGTAAACTCCAGTTCGGGCGACTTCGGCTGTCGGTCAATTATTGTAATATTTCTTAACTAAACAATGTTCCACAGCATCATCACTGCTGTACCGTAGATTCCTTAGGAAACAGTTTTGTGATTTTTAGGCTGCGATCGCCGCTAGCAAAAATAAGCTGTCTACCAAAATTGTGCTTAAAACTGCGCCGCCAAAGGCATACCAGTGTTTCTGAGTTCGACCTAAGGATAAAATTCCCACTGTTAACAACACTAGGGCGAGAATTATTGCCCAAGCTTGTCCCCAAGGTGTTTGTACTTTTAATAAGGCGGTTTGTAAAATTTTTGACGTGCTATCTACATCTGCTATCATTATTTGTCGCCAATAGGGCATCAAATCCACAATATAAAAGTATACATCTGTTAAGACTGTACCGAACAAGGAACCTAAATAAAACCAGTTACCCACCTTGCCCCAATTTTTTACCAAACACCAACAAGCAAATGGTAAGCCGATAGACTCCACCGGTAAATGCCATAGAGGTTCCCAACGCAACCAACCCCAGTAAATCGATCCTGCTAACCAACTCCAACTAAACCCAAACAGCAAATCCCCCCAGACATATGTTGCAGGACGTGACATTAATCTAAAACTGAGCCATAGCCAAAATCCTGTCAGCGCTAAACTCAAACTAGGTAGCGATCGCACTATTGGTGCTTCTATAAATACAGGTACTGATACTAAAAATACTGCTGCGGCAAATACCAACCATGTTTGTCGGGCAGAGATAGATAAAGGCAGAGAGGGAGAAGATGAGAGTGTAGATTCCAATTTTTTGAGATCCCTGTGCTTGATATTAGACACATCCAACTCGGCATCCAAGGGAGGGATAGAAGCGGTGTATGAAGATAATGTGTTATTAACCAATGTTTTTAATATTTGTTACTAAACTTTACCTTATTTAAGATATCACACTTTAAAATCCCCCCCCAGGGCATTTAGATTATACTCAAATTTCGGTGCTGGGGTGGTGGAGGGGGACAAGGGGACAAGGGGGACAAGGGAGAAAGATGGCTACCTTGTCTTCCCCCTCTCTCTTGCCTGCTTGTGTTCGGCTAAATATTAAAGTTTGATGAATTCCGGAAATGGCGTTGACTTATTGAGATGGGTGTAAGAACATGGTCAGCGTCTTGGATGATTTTAGCGATCGCTAAAATTGAATTTTCTACAAGATTAGGTGCAGCTAAAAGTATATAAAGTAACAACGTTACTTAAACAATGTTCGTTCTCTTTTTTTAGAATAGGAAAAGGTATTATGGAGTTTATTCAAGCTTTTATTTTAGGTATTGTTCAAGGTATTACAGAGTTTTTACCAATCAGTAGCACTGCACATCTGCTGATTGTGACAAAGATATTTGGTTGGAAAGAGCTAGGTTCTAAAGATTTTGTCGATGCAATTCAATTTGGCAGTGTTATTGCAATTCTCGGTTACTTTTGGTCGTTGATTTCTAGTATTGTCAAAGGTGGAATTGCAGCACTAAAACAGAAAGATTGGGAACGCGAGGAATGGAAAATTCTGGTAGGTATTGCAGTCGGAACGCTGCCTGCTTTAATTGTCGGCTTTCTTTTGAAAGATGTTATTCCTGAGAGTGCCTTAATTATTGCCATCATGTCAATTATCATGGCACTTTTACTAGGGTTGGCAGAAAAAATTGGTACTCGCAAGCGAGGTTTTGAGTCATTGCAGATTCGCGATGGTATTTTAGTGGGATTGGGACAAACACTTGCTTTGATTCCTGGTGTTTCTCGTTCTGGTTCGACGTTGACAACTGCGCTATTTTTAGGATTAGAACGCGCTACAGCAGCAAAATTTTCATTTTTACTAGGGTTCCCAACTCTGACTATTGCAACCTTATATAAAAGCCTGAAAATTTTCAAATTATTTCAAGCCCACCAGCTACCAGATAACATTGTTGCGTTGTTAATTGTAGGAATTATTTCAACCTTTATATTTTCCTACCTATCAATTGCATTTTTGATCAAATACTTAGCAACTAAAAATACAATGATTTTTGTTTGGTATAGATTAGCATTCGGCACTGCTATCTTATTAGCGATCGCAGCAGGTTGGCAGGGATAAATTAGATAATAGTCATTAGTCATTGGTCATTAGTCCAATGCCCAATGCCCCATGCCCTGTTTGGCCCATGCCCAATTCCCATGTCTACTATTCAACCTGCCCGCATTACCAGAGTACTACCTGATTCTATAGCTTCAGAGATTGGTTTTGAAGCGGGGGATGCGATCGTTGCAATCAACGGTACGCGTCCCCGCGATTTAATTGATTACCAATTTTTATGTGCTGATGAAGTTTTAGAACTAGAAGTTTTAGACGCTGCCGGTAAAACACATCACATTGAAATTGAAAAAGACTACGACGAAGACTTGGGGCTAGAATTTGAAACTGCCCTGTTTGATGGCTTAATTCAGTGCAATAACCGCTGTCCGTTTTGCTTTATCGACCAGCAGCCACCAGGTAAGCGTTCTAGTTTGTATTTGAAAGACGACGATTATCGTCTGAGCTTTTTATACGGTTCTTATCTTACCCTCACCAATCTACCAGAAAAAGAATGGCGGCGCATTGAACAAATGCGTTTGTCTCCGTTGTATGTTTCCGTTCATGCCACGGAGGCTGAAGTCAGAATTAGATTGCTGAAAAATCCCCGTGCGGGACAAATTTTGCAACAACTCAAGTGGTTTCAAGAAAGGCGACTACAAATTCACGCCCAAGTCGTTGTTTGTCCCGGCATTAATGATGGCGAACATCTCGAAAGAACTCTCAAAGATTTAGCTTCGTTTCATACTGGTGAAGTGCCTACGGTGGCATCAGTGGCAGTCGTACCTGTTGGGTTGACGCGGTTTCGTCCCCAAGAAGATGAACTCACACCTGTGACTAGGGAAAAAGCTAAAGAAGTGATTTCCCAAGTCAAAATACTTTCGCAACAATTTCGCCAAAAATTTGGTTCCAGCGTTGCTTGGTTAGCTGATGAGTGGTTTTTAATTGCGGGTGAAGAATTACCAAGCGAATCGGAATACGAAGAATATCCCCAAATTGATAACGGTGTTGGTTCAATTCAGTTATTTATCAAAGAATTTGCCACCGCAGCAGCAGAATTACTACCGCCAAAAGTCGAACCTCAGAGGAAGTTTACTTGGGTAGTAGGTAACACTGTAGAAAAAGCATTTCAACCGATTTTGAAGCGTTTAAATTTGGTTGAAGGTTTAGAAGTAAATATGCGTGCTTTATCTAGTGATTACTGGGGGCAAGATATTAGTGTCACAGGATTACTAACTGGTCATGACTTGCTTTTAAATTTAGCAGGGCAAGATTTAGGTGATGGGATTTTGCTGCCAAAGGTGATGTTAAAGCATGGTGAATTGGTATTTCTAGATGATATGAGCGTTGAAGAACTAGCAAGTAAATTGAAGACAAATATCTTACCAGTAGCAGGGGTTGAAGATTTAATTAATACCTGTATTGCTTAATTGATTTTTGTCAATCTTTTACCTTATACAATTTAACAACATTCTGCAACTTCTATTAGTTAGCGTTAAAAAAAATAATTTTTTGCCTAGTCTTTTGATCCCTTGTGGTGTAGACTGGGAGTCAGTAACTAAATACAATAATCGCGTGCAGACAATTAGACTAGTCAGCTAAACAAAGCTAACTAGTTGATGATTTTGGATTTTGGATTTTGGACTTTGTTCGCTCGCCAGGGTCAATTCTCAGCCAAAAAAATCTAAAATAGCCAATCTAAAATCTAAAATTCCTAATCAAAAGCAAAACGAGCTTAATTCATTACCCTTTTTAAGCCACTTGCCTCAATAGAATTGAGAGCAAGCAGTCCACAAACTGTACGTGTTTGTGTGGTCAATTTTTAAATAGATAGCTTCCTTGGTTAGTCATCTTTAGGCTATCCCTCTAAATACGAAGTTTCATCGATTGAGTGACCTCATTAAGTTTACCTAGTCCAAGCTTTTGGACTAAAAACTCCTTTTTTGCATCCAAGAATTTGGGTGTGAAATTGCAAGTATACAAATTTAAATTTGTATACTTGCTGCACACTTTTACGTTGGATTGAATGTAATGACTGATTTTAACTTCATCTTAACTATCTGTATTGTAGCGGTAGTTTATCTATCTAGTATTTATCTGTGGATAGAGTTTTCTCAAAACTCAAATGACTGATTTGATAGATACAAAAACCGCAAAAAGTCAGAAGTAAGCAGTTAGAATCCAGCTTGAAATTGAAAAATTAAGGATGATATGAATTCTCAATTTTCTTGTTGATTATTAGGCTTGAATCTCAAAGTCGTCTCAATTCAGTATTCTGGATTCTGTCTGCTTCCCAATAATTCGTAATTGATAATGATGCTTGTTCGTGCAGCGTCTTTAGCAGGATAAGCACTCTAAGCATTAGCTTACCGTCTCCGTTAGGAGAAGGCTTTAGGCTGCGATAACGTAATTTTTACCCCACGACTTTAGTCGCGGGTTTTGAATAATGACACTACACATTTTTATGTTTTCATTGATGAACCAAGAGGCTTGTACCTATTTAATTAAGAATTACGAATTAGTAATTGTCTGGTCAATAGTTAAGCTAGATATCTTGAGCGATCGTGTGTTCTCATTTGTTGCTCAGGAATAGCAGTATGAGTGCAACTTTAGAAGTTTGGGATACTTTCTACAGCAATTGAAAAAATGTTGAGTTTTTTACCAGAAATTATTACAAACAGAGAACTACAAGTTTGGTTCATAGGTTTGTTAGTTGGATTTTGCATATTCATATTTGGTCGTTTCATGATTTCGTTAACAATTTTACTGGGTAATAAATTGAATTTTCTGCCAATTACTGATGTATACAAAAAATTAGTTAAGCCAAATCAAGACTTATTAATTGTGGTAGTTATAATTGCAAATTTTGAGTTAGTTGTATCGTTCTTGCCCCAGAATCGCTGGACAAATCCGCTAGAAATTATTGTTAGTTTGGCTTTGGCGATCGCCATTAGTTGGTTAGCCTCACAAATCTTTCAAAAATTCTTTGATTTTTATTTATTAAACGCTGCTTTTAAGAGTGGGAAAAAAATCAGTGGTGAGCTACTTATACTCTTTAAATGGGTTGCCAATCTCATCATTATCTTTTTAGCAATTCTGATTTATGCTCAAACACATCAAATTAATCTTTTAGGATTATTAGCAAGTTTAGGAATCGGTGGTTTAGCAGTCGCTTTTGCTGCTCAAAAAACCTTAGAACAAATTTTAGGTGGTATTGTTCTATATTTAGATCGCCCCTTTGTAATTGATGATTATATTGGTCTTCCTGATGGTACTTTTGGGCGAGTTGAATCAATAGGATTAAGGTCTACTAGGATTAGAACATCTGGTAAGGGAACTGTAATCATAGTTCCTAATAGTTCTCTGACTCAAGTGAATATTGAGAACTTTACTGGTGCTAAGAAAGTCATGTCAATCCTTTATTTGACCTTTCAGCAAACACTTAGCAGTGAAGAACGAGCTTTAATTCGTCAGGTCATTATAGACAGTACAAATGGTATCTTTGGCATTGATTCCCGGAATACAGAAGTGACTTTTAAAGCTATTAATCATTTATCAGATACAGATGCAACCCAAGCACAAGTTACTTTCTTTATCTTAGGTTCTGGAGATGTCTCGATGGAATTACGCCGTCAACTGCTAAATATGGCTACTCAAAGCATCACTGAGTGTTTACAACAATATGGTATCGCTTTTGATATCGAAGAACCAACAATTTATGTTGACTCACCCATTACCATTTAAAAGTGATGAAAAATATTTCACAGATAATTCTGGAATTTTTACAACGTGAGAGCACAATATCAGCACTGTCAAATTTTGGAGTATTTCTAATTTTTATTCTCCTGTCTTTACTGATAGGACGATATACTCCGACATTCTTGCGAATTATCATTCGGCGTTTTGCACCGCAGCAAGTTGCTAGTATTTATAACAATTTAATCGAGCCAATTAGAAATCTATTTAGAATCACAGGTAGTTTAATTCTCATTTCATTCTCTTTAGCCTGGATTATCGAATATAAATCCATCCATAGATTTCTTTCGACAATTATGGATTTAGCTGTGATTATCAGCTTAGCTTGGCTATCCTCTCGCTTATTCCGACAGTTTATTCGAGCCTATGGAATTGAGCTAGTGCGTAAGTTTGGGAGAGAAGTAGATGAATTACTTTTAGTATTTGAAACTCTCGCGAATGTCATTATTGGATTTATTGCTGTCTTGGCTTTTGCTCAGAGTCAAGAATTTAATTTAATTGGGCTATTAACTGGGTTAGGAATTGGGGGATTAGCAGTAGCTTTTGCTGCTCAAAAAACTTTAGAACAGTTGTTAGGAACAATAGTTTTATATTTAGATCGTCCGTTTGTTCCAGGAGAATATATTCGTTTACAGAAATCTCAACAAATTCCTGAAGGGTTGTTTGGGCGAGTTGAGTCAATTGGTATTCGCTCAACTAAAATTCGCACTGCTGCTAAAAGTACTTTGTCTATTATTCCTAATTCAATATTGGCAAACTTAGAAATTGAAAATATTACCCGCGGTAAGAAAGTTATGGTTTTACTTTACCTCGATTTTTTCGAGCTACTACAAGAACGAGAACAGGCTTTAGTTGAGCAGGTAATTATTGAAAGTACCAACTCTCTATTTGGTATCGATCCAGGCAGCACTAATATTAGTTTTTTAAACCACAACGAAGAAAAGCAAATCACTCGCACAAGAATAACATTTTTTATTTTGGGTTCTAGTGAAAATTCTCTGCAATTACGCAAGCGCTTATTAGAATTG
The DNA here is from genome assembly GCF_052692665.1 of Nostoc sp. DSM 114161. Lineage (NCBI taxonomy): Bacteria > Bacillati > Cyanobacteriota > Cyanophyceae > Nostocales > Nostocaceae > Nostoc > Nostoc sp. DSM 114161. Next base: position 7,936,144 of record NZ_CP195141.1, on the reverse strand, counting down.
GCAAATGAAAAAATTTCTAAACAGCTATTTAAGAATGGAATTAAATTCACAATGCAAGAGCCGACAATTTATGTGGAATCGCCTGTAACTATTTAAATATTCCTTTGGGTAGTTTTTATCGTTTTTGATACATTAGATTAACTAGACTTATTCATTAAGTAGCTTTACGAATACTTTGTTACCTACTAATGAATTATGATTAATTAAGTGAATTAATCAATAATTACGTTAGGAGTGACTGGTGAAGCATCAAGAAAGCCAAAAAGATCTAAATTTAGAAATTAAAGAAGCTAAAAAATTATTAATTTTAGGTCTGGAAATTTTAATTTTAAATTTATTTAATATCTTACCAGTAAAGGCGGCAACAGAAGAACCTGTATTGACCGTAGTGCATAGCCAAGAAAATGCAAATCAATGGACAGGGATAAGCGATCGCTTACAAACAGTAGGCGTGAAATATTGTGTAATTTCTCTAGATAATGTCAGGAGTATGGGCGATTGGGGCGATCGCCGGATATTATTTTTGCCAAACGTCGAAACATTAACCCCAAGCCAAGCCATTTCCCTAGAAGAATGGATGAGTAAAGGAGGGCGCTTAATTGCCAGCGGCCCTGCGGGTAGTTTGTCAGCGCCAGGAGTGCGCCAGTTATTGCGATCGCTTTTAGGAGGTTATTGGGGATTCAGCCTCGGTGACACCCAAGAAATCAAACCTGCAAAAACCAAACTCCCAGGATGGGCAAATGAAACTGCACTCTTTGGCAAAGTCCGCGGTGGTGTTGTCATTCCCAACGATATGGGCACCGAATCTCCTGCCATTTGGGATTCCAAAGATAATCCCGCCGCAGTAGTCACCACAGAACGTTCTACATTTTTGGGCTGGCGTTGGGGAACCGATACAGCCTCCGCAGCAGAATTAGATACTGCTTGGTTAAAAACCACCGTCAATTACTATTTGACAGCACCAGCACCATCAAATCGGATGAAAAAAATAGAAGGTGCTTCTCAAAGCTGCTCTACCAGTGTGGCGACGGCGAGTGGGCAGGGGGGCAGGGGGGCAGGGGAGCAGGGGAGCAGGGGGGAAAAACTTACTGCAACTTCCCCTGTACCCCGTGTCACTCCGTCTTCCCCTTCCCGCGTCAGAGCGTTTTCCCCTCCCCGCGTCTCCCCTCCTCCAAAAACTGCCACTGCTCCCCAACCAAGACCGCTTCCTGTAGTCAAACCATCAACTTCCAAGGAAGCCATCGATCGATTGGAAGAAGCGGTGCGTTTAGATGTTGTACCCAACTCCAATGAACCGATTAATCAAAACGAAGCGATCGCTCTCCAGCAAGAATTAGAAAATCTCATTGGTCGGGTAGAAAGTGCCAATTTAGCGGTATCAGCTAATGCTGCTGAGATTGGGGAAGCTTCTGAAAATTTGGGAAAGATAGATGTCGAGTCTCTCAAACAACAAACTTTAATTACCTCAACCAGACCAGGGGCACTTGCCACCAGCAAAGAGCAAGCCTTGGAACAGGCGAAAGCGATCGCTCAAAACTTCCCCCAACTGATTGCCCAAAAAAATTACGCCTTGGCTCGTCAGCAGTGGCTAATTGCTAAGAGAATTTTGTGGCAGCAGTTTCCTGTGGATCGCAGGCTAGCTCAGCCAGAAATCCGCGCAGTTTGGTTAGACCGGGGGACAATTGTTCGTGCCGGTAGCAAAGCGGGACTAGCCGAGATTTTTGACCGACTGGCAGCAACCGGGATTAATACCGTCTTTTTTGAAACTATTAACGCTGGCTACACAATTTATCCCAGCCAAGTCGCCAAAGAACAAAACCCATTAATTCGCGGTTGGGACCCCTTGGCAGATGCAGTGAAACTAGCCCACGAGCGGGATATGGAATTACACGCTTGGGTTTGGACTTTTGCTACTGGTAACCAACGTCACAACGAAATTATCAACGTTAATCCTAATTACCCAGGCCCGGTACTAGCTGCTCATCCCGATTGGGCAAACTACGATAACCAGGGCAACATGATTCCAGTTGGGCAAACCAAGCCATTTTTAGACCCAGCTAACCCCGAAGTGCGACAGTATTTACTCAAGCTGTATGAGGAAATCGTCACCCGTTATGACGTGGACGGTCTACAGCTAGATTACATTCGTTATCCCTTCCAAGATCCGCTGGCAGGTCGAACATACGGTTATGGTAAAGCTGCAAGAGCGCAGTTTCAGCAACTCGTTGGTGTAGATCCAATGAATATTTCCCCCGCTCAACCAGAACTGTGGCAAAAATGGACGACATTTCGCACCGAACAAGTTGATAGCTTTGTTGCCCAATTATCAAAGCAATTGCGACAAAAGCGAGGAAATTTGATTTTGTCAGTTGCAGTCTTTCCTTTACCACAAACAGAACGGATTGAGAAAATTCAACAAAACTGGGAAACTTGGGCAAGGCGAGGGGATGTAGATTTAATCGTTCCCATGACTTATGCTCTCGATACATCTCGGTTTCAACGACTAGCTCAACCTTGGATTGCCTCTAAACAATTAGGAGCTACTTTATTAGTACCGGGAATTCGCTTACTTTCTTTGCCAACAATTGGAGCATTCGATCAACTCCAATTAGTCAGAGATTTGCCAGTTAGTGGTTATGCTTTGTTTGCCGCAGAGAATTTTAATAACGAACTCCAAAAACTTTTTATTAATACCCAAGGTAGAGTTCAATCTACAACAACTGAACCTATTCCTCACCGCCAACCTTTTCAAACTGCTGCTATTCGTTACACTGCGCTGCAACGGGAATGGAAATTTGTTTTGCAAAATCAGCGATTACCAATGCCTGCTCAAACAATTTCAGATTTTAACAACCAGGCAGAAGTTTTACGCACTGCTTTAAATCAGCTTGCCACCGCGCCTTCTGCTAGTAAATTACTAGTAGCCAAAGCATCTCTGACTCGCTTCCAGTCTCAATTTCGAGTATTAATGAAGGAAGAAATCAAGTCAAATTCCTATCAAGTCAGAGTCTGGGAAAATCGGCTTGCAACCATAGAAAGGCTATTGCGTTATGGCGAAAGACGGATAGAGTTGCGTTAGTTGGGCGTTGGGAGGATGAGCGTTGAGTGTTGATTGAATTATCGAACAGAATACATACGTCAGTCGCCAGAATTCTCTTGCTTATATTGGAGTGCGAGTGGCGTCTGAATAAATGGGTTTAAGACCCCCACGCCTCTTGAAAATTTGGCGATCGACAATTCAGCGCAAAGTCAGAGCGGAGGAAACCTCCGATCTGAACTTTGTAAGAGAGTGGGGGGTCTGAATTCCCCTAGAATTGCATTCTGACGCCAAGCCGCGAGCGTCTCCGGCTCCGCTTCTGAATTCTGTTAGCATCGGCCATTCTGAATTCTTCTTCAATAAGACCTCTTGCAATCAATTGCTTTTTGCACTCTTGTGGTCAAAGAGACTCATCTTTATTGGGGAAAGGGAAAATACTGAACCTTTCTCCTTTTCCTGACTTCTGCAAGAAGTCTAATATTTCCCATCCCCCCATCCCCCATATCGAACTAACATAGGAACTGCTTTGTATTTCTTAAAACTACTTTTCCAGTGTTTATACTTCAAAGATTACTAATTATTTGTGGTCAAAATATTAGAAAATGCTTAAGTGAACAGCTTTAGATAACTATCTTCTGATAATAGCTATAGTAATAATCTATGCAAGCTTTATCTCAGTTTCTCTGGCTAGAAAGCTTAGAGTCAATAATAGACTGTTCGCCGCTAATGGTTGTGCCGGAAACACCACTATCAGATGCGATCGCTCTGATGGCAACAGAGAGCAAAAGTATCTTGGTTGGGTCTTGCTCGCAGTTAGCGGGATGCTTTACGAAGCATGATATTGTACAGCTTATAGCTTCCGGGACTGACTGGAAAACAGCTAAGATTTCTGAGGTGATGCATACCTCAGTGAAAACACTGAAAGTGTCAGATTTTCAGGAGATATCCTGTGTCCTGTCACTTCTATGCCAGCAGCAGTTGGATATACTGCCAGTTGTGGACGATCTAGGTCAAGTCGTCGGTGCAATCACTCATGAGAGTATTTGTCAAGCTCTAGCACAAGAAATAGATAAAACTACATTTAACTGTCGGCAAACTAAAGAACAACGGTGTTTGCTAGAGTCAGCAGTAGTCAATAGTACACTTGAGCAAAATGAATCTGAAAAAATTCGCGAATGCTCCGAGATTGAGGAGGATACCACGGCTTTAGAGGCACTAAGTGAAAGCGAACAGTGCTATTGCATCATAGCCGATACAGTACCTATGCTGATTTGCATGTCAAATAATGGCACTCTGGCTAATTTTTTTAATCAATCTTGGCTACAGTTCACTGGAGGAACTCTAGAACAGAAATTAGGTTGGAGTTGCACGCAAGGTGTTGATTCAAAAGATGTCCAAAGCGATATCGATATTATTAGTTCTTTTGAGGTAGAACATCTGATTTTCCCTCAGCGGCAATGGCCTAAGTACAAATGGTTACCCAGACGCGCTATAGTACCTAAAGATACGACAGGCAAACCTAGCCGCCTCATTGGAGTTTCTGTGGATATTACCTCCCATGTACAGGCAAAAGAGGAACAACTGTGGCAATTCCAGCAAGCGACGCTACAAAAATGCAAACTTGCTCAAGAAATACTCAAACATAGTGAAGAAAAATTCCGCAATTTAGTTGAAGCCAGCAGCGATTGGATATGGGAAATTGATGAAAATACAGTCTATACCTATGTCAGTCCGAAAATACGTGACGTTTTGGGTTATGAACCAACGGAAATTTTAGGTAAAACACCTTTTGATTTGATGTTACCTGAAGAAGCCGAACGTGTGACTAAAATTTTCGCTTTGACTGCTGCCGCGCAACAACCATTGAAATGTCTTAAGAATCTATCCCACTAATAAAATTCTGCTAATCCAAATATGAATTGTGGCTAGAGAAAGAAAACCATTGAAGCAGGCAGCAATTCTTTCCCATCTCACAACGAGCCGACGATATTTTCGTTGGAACCAAGCAAAACAACGCTCTTGTTGAAAACGCGGCACGGAAATTTTAATTGGTCTACCCCGATTTTTCTTGCTCTTCCAAGTACGCTTGGGCCATTGGGGTCTAATACCTCGTTTACGTAAGGCTGCACGTTTATCCTTAGAATCGTAACCTTTATCAGCTGCAAGAACTTTAACTCGTTTACGAGGTCTACCGGGTCTATTCGTTTTGACTTTGACGCTATCGAGAAGCGGTATAACTTGTTCCCGTTCATTACCATTGGCAGGTGTTGTGCAATTAGCTAATGGCATCCCATTACCATCAGTGAAGGTATGTATTAGAACTCCCTTTCCTTTATGACCATACGCAACCCCCTCACCGCCACCTTTTCCAGGGGGAAAAAGACCCGTCTACAGCACCGTAGTTCCAGTTGATTAAACCCTTCTCTTGAGCAATTCCTAATGTACGTGCTTGTAAACTTTCTAACGTCCCATCTGTTTGCCAACGCTGAAGCCATCTGTGCGCTGCACTTTTTGATGCCCAAATTTCCCCTTTTGGAATATCACACCAACGACATCCTGTTATTAATATATACAGCAATGTGTTCAGTACATGACGAAATGGTGCATGAGGCATTCCGCGATCGCGCTTTTCTGGTTCCTTGGGAAATATATCCTCAAACAGCTTCCATTCCAGATCGCTTAATCCTTCAAATCGCCCAGCCATAACTCGATCAAACTTACCGTTATCAACAGCAGATTATCATATTGCTGGTATTAGTGGGATAGATTCAAGAAAATTAATATTCATCAAGATGGTCATTTTGTTCTTCTGGAAAGCAGCGCAATTCCAGTCTTCAACGCTGAGGGAGAATTCCGTGGTTATCGCGGTATAGATCGAGACATTACAAAGTCTAAGCAATCAGAAACTCTACTATTTGAAAGTCAACAAAAGCTGCAATATTTACTTTCTTTTAGCCCAGCTGTTGTCTATACATGCAAAATTTCTGGAGACTATGATGCAACATTTATTAGTGAAAATGTCACAGTAATTACAGGTTATGAAGCACAAAAATTTGTCGAAAATTCTAATTTTTGGGCTAGTCATATTCATCCAGAAGACATAACCCAAGTGTTTGCTCAACTTTCAGAGATATTGGAGCAAAGAAAATACACAATAGAGTACCGATTTTTACACCAAGATGGCACCTATCGTTGGATATACGACCAAGGGAGGCTAGTCACAGATCGAGCTGGTAACCCTATGGAAATAGTGGGTTACTGGGTAGATATCACAGAACGTAAGCTATTAGAACAAGAACTTAGAGTAGCACTAGAAAAAGAAAAACAACTCAGCGAACTTAAATCTCGTTTTGTTTCCATGACTTCTCATGAATTCCGCACGCCCTTAACTACTATTCTTTCTTCTTGTGAGTTGCTAGAACACTATCGCCACAAATGGACTCAAGAAAAACAGCTTACTCATTTACATCGCATTCAAACTGCTGTCAAGCGGATGACTGAAATGTTGAATGACGTGTTAGTTATTGGTAAAGCGGGAACCGATAGATTAGAGTATAGACCAACATCCTTTGATTTAGTCAAATACTGCCAACAGCTAGTAGAAGAAATACAGATAAATCTCAATAATCAGCGCTTAATTTCTTTCAGCAGTCAATATGAATCTATACCTTGCTGTATGGATGAGAAATTGTTGACACACATTTTCAATAATTTACTATCAAATGCAATTAAATATTCCCCAGATGATAGTATTGTCAAGTTTAGTATCAGTTGCCAAAACGCACAAGCAGTATTTGAAATTCAAGATTGGGGCATTGGCATTCCAGAAAAACATATACCGTTCCTATTTGAATCATTTCATCGCGCCAGTAATGTCGGCAATATACTAGGGACTGGATTAGGAATGGCAATTGTAAAAAAGTGTATAGATATCCACCAAGGTGAAATATTTGTTAGAAGTACAGAAGGTTTAGGAACTAAATTTACTGTGATTATAGCATTAAATAATAAAATATAATTGAGGTCATTTATGCCAAAAATTTTAATAATTGAAGATGAAGAATCAGTTAGGGAAAACATATTAGACTTGCTAGCAGCTGAAGATTTTGAAACTCTTGCCGCAGCCAATGGCAGAATCGGGCTAGATTTGGCTATTTCCGAAGTTCCCGATTTAATTTTGTGCGATATGATGATGCCAGAACTTGACGGTTATGGCGTGCTAAAAGCATTACGTCAAGACCCGATTACGGCAACAATTCCCTTTATTTTTCTCACTGCCAAATCTGCCAAATCCGACTTCCGTCGAGGTATGGATCTGGGTGCAGATGACTATATAACTAAGCCATTCACTCGCGCTGAGTTATTAAGCGCCATCATGAATAGGTTAGAAAAATACGCTACTTTAAAAAGATATCTATCTGCTCAAAATGCAAATCACAACTTCTCTCCAAAAATGCAGTTGTTAGAAATTAGCTTGCATCGGGCAATCAAAGAGCATAATTTTCAAGAGTTTGAGATTTATTATCAACCAATAGTGGATATTGCTTCTGGGAAGATAGTAGCTGCTGAAAGTTTGTTGCGCTGGCAAAGCCCAGAATTAGGGATGATTTATCCGACAGAATTTATTCCCATCGCAGAGTCTACAGGTTTAATTGTTCCTATTGGTAAATGGGTCTTAAAAAGAGTGTGCCAGCAAATTAAAAGCTGGCGAGATGATGCGGGAATTTATTCATTGAAAGTTGCTGTAAATTTATCAGTGATTGAATTTAATCAACCAGATTTTATTCATAAAATAGTAAATCTGATAGAAAGCAATGATTTGCAAGCAGATTGCTTAGAATTAGAACTCACTGAAAGTATGATTATGCAAGATATAAATAGCGCGATCGCCACTATGAATAAATTACGTTCTCTGGGCGTAAAAATAGCGATCGATGATTTTGGTACGGGCTACTCTTCTTTAATTTACCTGAAAAATTTACCGATTAATACTTTAAAAATTGACCGTTACTTTATCCATAATGTTGCCAACGATCTGCAAAAATCAGCCATTACCAAAGCACTCATTCAAATGGCTCACAATCTCAACCTCAATGTAGTTGCTGAAGGTGTAGAAGCCGAAGCCGAACTAGCTTTTTTGCGACAACACAAATGTAATTCCATACAAGGCTTTCTATTTAGCCGTCCATTACCAGCAGCCGAATTTGAAAATTTTTTATTGACAAATAAATGTTTATATGCGTGAAAATTGAGCATTGCGAGTGTTAACTATTAACTAATACTAATTTATTGTTTGCCCCTCCATCTCTTCCTATCCCCAGTCCCTAAGAAAAATCGGACTTTAGGCTGGCGACAATTATTAAATTTCAAGTCTATAGTATAAAAATTGTGTATAGCGTTTACCGTCATGAAAGCTTCTGCGCGTTTCTTGCTGCCAGTTTTTTTACTCATTTTGGTAGCAGCGTGTAACCAGACTCGCGCCTCTTCAGATAATTCACCACCGCAAACATCTGTACCTGCTGCGGAACTGGCGCAAAACCCCACATCGAAAAATATCATTCGCACTGAAGTATTTTCACCTAAACCTATCAGAATAAATCTCAAGAACTTACCAGCACCCTTCGCAACAGAAAGTGCGTCTAAGCGCCCTGAAGTTGTGCCCATTCCTCAAGACCCAGTACTACGCGTACCACCAGGCTTTACAGTTAATGTCTTTGCCGAAGATTTAGATGCCCCCCGCTGGCTAGCTTTAACCCCTAGTGGTGATGTACTGGTGACTGAAACCGGGCAAAATCGTATTCGTTTGTTGCGCGATCGCAATGGCGATGGCGTAGCCGATGTGCGAGAAACCTTTGCTACCAGGGAAAACGGACTCAATCGACCCTTTGGCATGGCTTTTGCTGGCGATTCCTTTTTTCTGGGAAACACAGATGCTGTATTGCGTTTTCCTTATACTGAAGGTGAAAATAAAATTACAGGTAACGGGCAAAAAATTGCTGATTTGCCTGCCCAAGGTTATAACAATCATTGGACGCGCAACGTTGTTGTCTCCCCTGATGGCAATAAATTATATGTTTCAGTTGGTTCGGGAACCAACGTGGATGAAGAACCTTTGCCACGCGCTTCGGTACAGGTGATGAATTTGGATGGTTCTCAACAGCAGACCTTCGCTTCCGGTTTGCGTAACCCTATTGGTCTAGATTTTCATCCTGTAACTAAAGAACTTTACACTACTGTTAACGAACGGGATGGAATTGGTGATGATTTAGTACCAGATTATTTTACACGCATCCGACAAGGAGAATTCTACGGCTGGCCTTATGCTTACCTGACGCCAAATAACCTCGATCCGCGTCAAAAAACCAAAGATGGAAGCAAACGCCCCGACTTAGCAGCCGTTACCAAAACACCGGATGTACTGTTTCAGGCACACTCAGCAGCATTGGGTTTGCAGTTTTATGATGGTAAGACATTTCCCCAAAAGTATCGCAACGGTGCTTTTGCTGCTTTTCGTGGTTCTTGGAACCGCGATCGCGGTACTGGTTACAAAGTTGTGTTTGTTCCCTTTGATGCAAAAGGACAACCGCAAGGCTACTACGAAGATTTTCTCACCGGATTTTTGCTCAATCCCTCTGTACCAAGTACTTGGGGACGACCCGTAGGTTTACTTGTCTTACCAGACGGCAGTCTACTAGTAACAGAAGAAGCCAATAATCGGATTTATAGGATTCAGTATACAGGAGGCTAGTACCGGAAGCCGGAATTCAAAATTCAAAACTTGTACTGAGCGCAGTCGAAGTATTCAAAATTCAAAATTAATACAACGTAAGCGTTTCGTTGATTTGGAATGGATGGTTTATTTCGCTGTGCTGTACTAGTTTGAAAATGGGGAGTGTGGGGAGAGAGGGGGGAAAGATTTCTTCACCATCCTCCCACACCTCCCACACCTCCCACCCCTCCCACACTCCCCATGCCCCATGCCCCATGCCCCATGCCCCATACCCTAAGTCCTTTTTTGATTGAGAATTACCATCCGGATTTACTTCCTATAAGCTAGATTATTGACAAATATTAATAATCATTGAGTTGAGAGATTACTTATGACTCTGAATGAAAATAATACTCAGTCCAATATTAATGAAGTGTCTTCACATTCAGGTACGCGATATTGGGGTAATGTGGAAGTGGTTGAAGAGGGAGAAACCTATAGAATTAGTCGCGTTGAAATTAAACCCAGACACGGCATTAAACCACAAATCCATTATCATCGCAACGAACACTGGGTTGTAGTCTCAGGTGTAGCTAAAGTTACTTGTGGCGAACAAGAAATCCTACTCAATCGCAACCAGTCAACTTATGTTCCCGCAGCAACACTGCATAAAGTAGAAAACCCCGGTCATATTCCATTAGTTATTTTAGAAATTCAAAATGGCGAGTATTTAGGAGAGGACGATACAGAACGCCCCTATGAGCTAAATTTGGTCAAGTCTGTAAGTGAAAATGAGTAGGGCATGGGGTATGGGGCATGGGAGATGGGGAGATGAGGAGATGAGGAGATGGGGAGAGAATTACACCCCACCTCCCCATCTCCCCACCACCCCAAACTCCCATGCCCCATGCCCAATTCAAAACCACCCTTCTTGTTCCAGGGTTTCAATCAATTGTAAGCCGCGCGGATCGCCTACTCCCAAGAGCGAGGCTCTGGCGTCTTCCCGTACTCCCAAATCTTTGTCTTCAGCAAAGGCTTGAATCAGAGCATCGATCGCTGTAGCATAAACTACGTTAGAAGGCAGTTCGCGACACAGTTGACCAATGGCCCAAGCACTGTTGCTTCGTACAGCTGCTACTGGATCGTTGACTAAGGCTCCTATCAAAGGTGGTATCGCCCCAATAATTGCTTCATAACCCACTTCTGCCATTTGTGCTAGGGCGCTAGCGGCCCACAAACGTACTGCGGAAATATCAGTTTTTAAGGCGTCTGCCAGGGGTGGTAAACAACGGCGATCGCGACAGTTTCCTAAAGCCCAAACAACGCCTTTACGCACATAGCCATTCCAGTCCTGGTTCAATTGAGCAATTAAGGGAGTCACCGCCTCGGAACTAGGATTGCGTCCGATGCCATAAGCTGCGCTCACCCGCACTAAGGGACAGGTATCACTTAACAAGCGAATTAAATGGGGAGTAGCACGAGCGTCTTCCAAGTCGCAAAAAGCACGGGCCGCTAACATTCTTTGCTGGGGCTGGGGACTGTTTAGCAGGGCTAACATTAATTCTGGATCGGGCTTGGGTACTTCTGAGGAGGCAGTTAGCGGCTCTAATTTATCTAGGGGGCTTTCTAGCTCCTCCTCTGCATCAAGTAGGCTTAGATCGTCTTCGTCATACATAATTTCATTTCAATCGGTTTTGGGAATTAACACATAATCCCCCACGCCAATAATTTAAAGCTTTATATATTCAGTTACGTTATCGTACACTTTCCGTTGTCCTTCGTTGAGTTTAATCTAAACGAGAACCGCCATAACAAAAGACGCTAAAGAATTTTATCGCTATCCTCTAATTTATTTTTGTGCATTCAGGAATTTTACCATCCATAGGGATTGGGTTTGATAACCTAATCGGTCGTAAAGATTTAATGCAGGTTTGTTTGATTGAAAAACTTGTAAGCCAATTTGGCGATCGCCTCTTTGAATCGCCCAATTTTCCACATATTGCATCAAAGCCGTACCAATACCTTGCCGCCGATATTCTGGCGCAACATAGAGGACAAAGATATGAGCATGACGGTTACCCTGTACTTGGTCTATGGCATTGCCCACCCAGACGCAGGCGATGGGGGAAGAGGCAAAGGAGCGGAGGGGCAGAGGGGCAGAGGAGAGAGATTCGTAATTAGTCCCTTGCTCCTCCGCTCCTCTGCTCCCTTGCTGCCTCTCTTCCTCGACCCACCACAAGGGTGTGTCGCTGGAGAAGTATTGCTTAACTGTTTGTTCTAGGTGGGAAAAATCTCCATCGGGAAATAGATCCTGGTAAGTCCGCTGCATGAATTTTAGCAGCAGCGATCGATCTAAACTTGAGCCACGGCGAATCAAATATCCAGGTAGTAATTGCTCAGACACGTCTGATATTTATTAACTTAGCTAGCTGACTTATGCGCTGGTGGTAAGTCAGCGGGAGTTGGTTGAGAACTTATCCCTACCTCTTCAATTGGTGCTGGTGCTGCCATATCAGAAGGTAAAAATATGCGGGCGCTGACTGCCACCAGGGCAAAGACAAATACCAAAACTACAAGCAGTGGAGCGATGTATTGACGAAAAATAGCCATATTTTAATTGCAAAGAAAGCTACAAATTTTTATGAGAATCTAGCTGAAGATTTGTAAATTATTCTTGTTTATTTTAGCGATTTTTTGGGAATGGGGAATGGGGCAAGCAGGAAGTGTGGGAAGGGCGGGAGGTGTGGGAGGTGTGGGAGGACAGAGAGGGATAAATTGTCTTTCTCCCCCCACACTCCCCACACTCCCCACACTCCCCACACTCCCCACACTTCCCCTGCTCCCCTGCTCCCCATGCCCCACTAAGATTGCCGATCGCCCTCCAAGTCATCAAGCACTCTTTCGCAATACCAATTTTCCGGCATTCCAGGATAAGTTTCTCTTGCCTGTTCAATTAACCTTTCGGCAGCGGCGGTATCGCCGGATAACCTGGCAATTAATCTGTTTTTGAGATAGCTATCAGATAGATCCTCTTCTGCTTGGTTTGGTATTGGGCGATTTAGTGATGATGGTGACGACCGAGACTGCTCTCTCCGCAGTTGCCAAAATAAAACGTAATAAAGGGTACCAAAAATTAAAATTAGGCTGAGTGTTCCGAAAAAAGTTAGAAGGTTAAACGCTAAAAATCCTAGAACTAACTGTGAGAGAACATACCCAAGTAATAAACCAGTAAGCAAGAGGATGAATGTACCGACAGCAATAACTACTTGATTCCCCATATATCCTCTTCTTCGTCCTCAAGTCCTGGTCTGGATACTGCCGCTGGCTGAGGGTTCCAAGGGGCAAATACTGGCAATAAAAGTAGTCCGGGGATAGCGGCGGCGATGGTTATTAAGAAAAATATAGGCCAACCTGTGCTTTGAGCGATCGCACCTCCAGGGGCTGCGAGAATATCCCGGCTAACAGCCATTAAGCTGGAAAGCAAAGCATACTGAGTTGCGGAAAACCGCTGGTTACAAAGACTCATCAAAAAGGCAACAAAGGCTGCTGTCCCCAATCCACCACAAAATTGTTCTATGTTGATGGCAATTACCATAGCTTGGTAGTTTTTACCGATGTATGCTAGAAAAAAGTAGGCTAAATTACTTACTGCTTGTAGAATACCAAAAACCCAAAGCGATCGATTGATGCCTATAGCACTCAAAATCGAACCACCTGCCAGGGCGCCGACAATCGTAGCAATCAATCCCATGCCAACTTGAATTGCCCCAATATCGGTTTTGGTAAAACCTGTTTGCAGCAAAAAGGGCGTGGTCATATTGCTCAACAAAGCATCGCCCAGTTTATATAGGGTAATGAACACAAGAATTAAAATAGCGTATAAGATACCTTGACGCTGAAAAAATTCACCAAAAGGCAAAATTACAGCATCAGCTAAGGAAGCAGGAGGGCTAATTTCTCTAGGTTCTGGTGCTAACAAGGTGGCAAAAATACCAATCGACATTACTCCTGCCATCAATAAGTAAACTGATGACCAAGGCATTTTATCAGCAAGTATCAAGGCTAAAGCACCTGCGACTAACAAGGCAATGCGATAACCTAAGATAAAAACCGCTGCACCAGCCCCCATTTCTAATTTCTCCAAAATATCGGTCCGGTAAGCATCAGCGGCGATATCTTGAGTTGCACTGATAAAAGCAATGACTATGGCGTTGATGGCTAAAAGCTGTAATGCTTGTTTGGGTTGTTGAAAAGCCATGATGGCGATCGCTACAATCAAGCCAACCTGTGTCAAAATTAACCAACCCCGCCGCCGTCCCAAAACTGGTAGGCTGAACCTGTCTACTAACGGCGACCACAGAAACTTCAAGGAATAAGGCAACCCTGCGAGGCTAAACCAACCAATAGCGGCTAAATCTACCTTTTCTACGGTCATCCAAGCTTTCAAAGTATTACCGATTAACAATAACGGTAAACCTGATGCAAAACCTAAAAATAACAAAGCCGCCATCTTGCGACTACCGAAAACTTGCAGCAGCGATTCAATTTTCCTCATGTTTTCAACTTTTTGCCTCTTGCCTCTTTTGAGTAAATCTCAGCTATGGTAATTGGAGTTTAGTTAAAAGACAATAAGGCAGTTAAACCTAATGCGATAGATAAAAATGCTGCGAATGCAGTTGTAGTGTAGTTTTGATTTGGCTAGCAATTCCAAATTTTTAAAAGCGATAAATAAATTTTATTCTGTTTTATAAACCTGATGCCCTCTGATTTCTACTTTGTGGGCGGCGAGGCATTTTTCCCAACCTTCACGAGTACCGATATCGCTTTTGGCTTTGAGCAATCCTAATTCTTCTTCTTGTTGAGTGAGTTTAGCAAATTCTTCGTAACGCGGGTATGTGGTAGTAACAAATGTTTCTTTACGATGCAAAATCGGCGGATTTGCTCTAGTTTTATATTCTCGGTGAGTCACAGCTAAGGTTTTTAAGTCAATACCTATACTGGCTTGTAAAGCTGGATGAGGGTCAGTATCAAATTCTGGGTAAAAAAGATAGGATATTTGCGGTTGTTCAATGTGATATTTTATCAATGTGGCTCCATCTACACGGCCAATGGTGCGGCTAGCGCAACCTTCGTAAATTCGCAGTAAAGAATCGAGTGCTGCAAGTGCCGAAACATGGACGTAAAGGGCGCCGCGGGTACGTTTACCAATTTTGCTCTTTTCGCAAGCAGTTTGAATCACCCCAGGTTTGCCTAAGCTGAAAAGCTTTTGGTCGGCGACTTGGCAAGCTTCTTCGTAGCTACTAAAAAAAGCTTTGATGTCGTGACGCATTTGTGGCGATAGCTTCTGCCATGCAGGGCGGCGATCGAAGTGAGTGAGGGCGAGATATACTTGGATATCTAGAGAGCGACGATAGGCGATCGCATCCCATTCTGCTTCGTCAGTAGCTTGCAAAATTACGCCAAAGGCACGGCGGAAGTTACCAAATTCTTTCAGTAATTCTTGTTCGTTTTCCAATTCGCCTTTTACAGGCAGTCTACCCCGCTTGGTAAAAAAAGCCATGAGTGGTTGCAGCTGTTCTTGGTAATCTTCAAACCGCTTGGTAGGGATGCGGACTCGTGGTGTAGAAGAAGTAGAAAAGAAGCGGATAGCCTTGTAACTTTCTTTTTGGGCTTCATCTCGAAAAACAAAGTACACACCCAACGCTACAGGCACTGCATCCACATTGAGGACTTCATCGATGTAAGTTTTGAGTTCCTCTTGTTCGTAATATTTCTGAAAAGTGTTGCGGCGGGTTACAATGCCATCATTGTAAGCCAGCTGAGTTTTACTGGGAGCATTAACTAGAACTTGAGCTGCGACAATTAAAACTTGCTGGGTGAGTTCCCAAGCTTGAATGAGGCTTTGACCGCGTTCCTCTGCATCTTCGATGACGTTGAGGACGTACCCCAAATTGACAACATCGGCGGGGGTACGTGGAACATCGGGATAGTAGTAAGGGTCCCAGCCTGCGCTGGTGTAGCCTAAGTTTGCTACTCGCCGCACATCACCACCGTAGCCGCAACCGTAGTCAAAAAAAGTGGTGTCTTGATGCAGAATTGCCCATTCTATTGCTAATCGTACAGGGCGGGAGATGTCAGTGCGAGGGATCGCAGCTCTATGACGCTCAATTTCTAAAGCTTCAGGCATAATATCAGTTAACAGTTACAGCACTTTTCAGGTAAATGAAGCACGCGGTTAGCGACGACCGTTAGTCATTACAAGAATTTGTACGCCACTTAGTTGCAATCTGTTGGAGTTCGGGAGCGTTATTTGTTGCCCGATATGGTAGCAATGTTAACTTGATAGATCGATTAAGATATTTATCCGCGTAGGATAACTTAATATTTGGATGGAAAACTTATGACTCCTGCTGCTAAAAAATATAGAGGTTAATCATGGGATGGGAAATTACGATATTCTCTTTTTTGATAATGGTTGCAGTTATTAGTCTCTTTAACATTGAGGCTAGGATTAAACGAATTGAGCACAACACATATCGAACAAAAATTTATTTAAAATTGATTATGGAACGATTAGAAATTGAGGTTCCATCTCGTCTTTCAGAGCGAATCAAAGCAATAGCGATCGATCCGAAAAATAAGATTGAAGCCATCAAGCTATATCGTCAAGAAACAGGTGCAAGTTTCTAGAAGCCAAAGATGCGATCGAAGACTTTATCGAAGAAAATCGCCATTTTGGTCAATAGCAATTCCAGTTTTCAGAATACCTAAAAAGTGCGGTAAAAGTCAATTATTAACTCATATTCTTTCAATCTTTCATTGCCAATTGAATTAAATCTTCAATTTTCTTGATATTTTGATCGCCTGCTAAGTAACCGATACCGCGATGCAAATGCAGGCGGAATTGGGTGGCGAGGGTTTCTTTGTCAATAGGATAGCCATCATTGTGACAGCGTTGCTTGAGGGCGAGGAGGAGAATATCAGACATTTCGCCGCCAAAGATGCGCCAAGTCATTTCGACGTTGCTATCTTGGGGAATTGGTACGGGGGAGGGTGGAGTTGGTTCTGCGAGGGAACGACAAAATGCCCAACGGCAGAGGATATTCCATTGGTCAATTTTGGTGCTGCGTCTGAGTTTAAGGAGTTGGTCTTTGGCTGTTTGGGAAAGTTTAATTCTTTCGATTGGCGATTCCATAGTGTTTATAAATAGTGATACATGAATCATACCGTCTGCAAAACTAGGAGTATGACTTAAGTTTTCTTATATTAGGTTATTTTGTTTACTAATTTTCATTTTTAATTAGTTTTTCTAGATTTTTATTTTCGCTTTTTCTTTGTGTATCTATATTAATTGTTTAATATTTAAATTTAATGATATAGCATAATATTACTGAATAGCCGTTTTTGTTTAACCATGATACCTGAGTTTTAACAATCAATAATTTAGGCTTTTGAAAGAAAAAATATGTCTACTAAATCTACAACAAAAAAAGTAATTGCCTATGTTACTAACAAAGATGAATTAATGGTGTTTGTGCATACTGACTTTCCGGAAGCCGGCGTCCAAGTACCTGCTGGTACAGTTGAAGAAAGCGAAGATCCATCTGAAGCTGTAGTGCGAGAAATTTATCAAGAATCTGGTATTAAAGGAGTTCGTCTTATTGAGCTATTGGGTATTTATCAATACAACATGTCTCCTTATCGCCAAGAAATTCAAGAACGTTATGTTTATCACCTTGAACTGACTGAGCCTACACCATCTACTTGGCGACATTGGGAAATGTATTCAAGTACTAACGAAAAATCTATAGCTTTTGATTTTTATTGGTTGAAGTTGGACGGCTCAGCTTTAGATTTAGCTGTTGGTCAGGGTTACTTTTTACCTAAGCTTACTTGCAAGATAAAAAAAGTTACCATTGAGTAAAGAAGCAAATTATATCAATTAAAAATTGCGTTCGCCTCACCCACTTGAATGAAGTAGTAATCTGTAGCCTAATTTTTGTAATTAAGCAAATAAAAATCCGAAATTGGTAACATGGCTGTTGTATTTAATATCTACTAATTTTTATTTGCAGCAAATGAATAGTAAAGCTAAATTATTGACTCTTGCTACCTTAACTTTTGCTCTTTCATCTGTGACTGTAGGAGCAGTCATAGCACAGACAAAACTTAGCAATCAATCTAAATTGTTCACCAATGGTATTGGACAGGTACGAGTTGGAATGACCGTCTCTCAAGCCAGCAAAGCTGCTGGTACCCGGCTAGTTGGCGACCCACCGAATAAATATTGCTACTACGTAAAACCGGAATGGGACCCTAAAAATGTCGGGTTCATGGTCACAGAAGGTCGTATTTCTAGGGTTGATGTCTGGAGAGATAGCAAAATTACTACCTTAAAAGGTGCAAAAATTGGTGACACTGAAGCACGGATTAAATCACTGTATCCAGGACAAATTAAAGTCACTCCTCATAACTATGTCTCAGGCGGCCACTACCTGACATTTGTACCAAAAGACCAATCTGACGAAAATTATCGTGTAGTATTTGAGACTGATGGCAAGCGGGTGACTCAGTTTCGCTCAGGTAAATTACCGGAGGTTGAATATGTGGAGGGATGTAGTTGATTTGAGAGATTGTTAGTATCGCAGTTGCCAACTAAATTAGGGCATAAACCGATCGCAAAACCCGGACATCAAGGGATTTTTTAGCCTATTGCGTATTACCTGTTGCCTGCTCATATCCATAATTCAGAACATTTTAAGTCAAAGAAGGCTGCCATCGACTTCTGCAATTGTGGGAACCACAACCATTTCATTTTGCGACGGTCTTCTTCCAACACACACCACTCTGTAGAAACGTACAGGCTTTGAACGGCAGTTAGTTTATAGTCTTCAATTAATTGTTCCCAATCATAGCCTGATACGCCATTGCGAAGGAGACATGCATAATACTCACGTAATATGGGAATTTCCCATTGGCGACGTAAATCTGAGTCCCACCAATGCACCATCATATATGCAATATCGCTGACTCCTAACCAGGTAGTCAATGACCAGTCAAACGGTTGGCGATCGATTAGATAGGTTTTACCAGTACCATTCAAAGGAAACAGAATATTGCCGGGATTGACATCACCATGAATTAATGTAAAGCCAGATACATTTTTTGTACGTTCAATCATTTTAGCAGGATGGTACTGGAAAACATCCATAAGTGCCGATGGCCATAAGCCATCAATCTCAGTGCCAACCTCCTCTAACATTGGTAATAATCCAGGTTGCACATGATTTACGTATCGTTCAATTTCCGTTTTGCTGGGAATACTAGCGCCGATAGTTTTTAATTTTTCGGTTCCCCACAAATGTGCATGTAGTCTGGCTAAGGCTTGAGCAACGGCGCATCCGTAGGGAAGTGTTGGCTTGATTTGGTAATTAAGCTGATGAGTTGCAGATAGGTCTTCTAAGAGAAGATGATAGCGACGAGGATTTTCTGCGTAGGCTGCATGGTAGCAAGTTGGTATCGGTGGATTCCTAAGATGAATATAATCTCGCATATAATAATTGACTTCAGATACTCCAAAAATGCTACCATCGCCTGCACACATTTTCAGGAACAGCGATGTTGGTAATGTGCCTGTTGTTCCTAAGCTATACTGAAGCTGGATTTTTGCAATACGCGCATTTGCACTATTTGAAACTGCGATCGCAAAATCTTCGACTCTTCCATTTACCAGTGCTTTGCTGTCGATTAGTACCGAATTTAACCAATCAAGAGTTATCTGGCTAATGTCAGAAATTACTTCATTATTCATCTTAATAAATAACTAATAACTAATCGAAAATTGTATCAGTTTCTTTAATTGCTCCCAACACGAAAAGTGTGCCTCAAATGTTAATTTGGTGGTTATAATTCAGAACTTAGAATTCAAAATCGTTCGGGCTTAGATAGCCAAACTTGATTATTTTAAAAAAATCAAGCAGGTATCGAATCCTCATTTTTTAAATCTTTTAACTCCTGAATTCTGAATTCTGCCTCATTTTTATCTTTCCACTTCATCCACTTCCTTAGGAACTCCCGCAGTTAACACCTCATGTCCATTAGATGTAACTAAGACATCATCTTCAATGCGAATACCAATTCCAATCCAGCGAGGGTGAGTTTCTGGTTGGTCTTCTGCTAATTTGGTATCTGGGACAATATAAAGTCCTGGTTCCACTGTCAAAATTTGACCTGGTTGTAAAATTTGTGGTTTATCTTCACCATGCTGATAAACTCCTACGTCATGCACATCTAAACCTAACCAATGGCTGGTGCGGTGCATATAATACGGTTTGTATTTATCTTCTTCAATTAATTTGTCAATTTCGCCTTGAAGAATGCCAAGTTCAACTAAACCTTCAGTCAAGACGCGCACTGCTGTATCATGAACAGATTTGAATGAATTACCTGGTTGCACTTGAGCGATCGCTTGTTTTTGTGCCTCCAAAACAATCTCATATAATGTCTTTTGTTCTGGTGTAAATTTCCCTCCCACTGGAAATGTGCGCGTAATATCGGAGTTGTAATAACCATAAGCACAACCGGCATCAATTAATAGTAATTCTCCATCCTGCATTTGCCGTTCATTCTCAATGTAGTGCAATACGCAAGCATTCACACCGGAAGCCACAATGGAAGGATAAGCCGGGCCCATTCCACCCCGCACTCGAAAGATGCGTTCGATTTCCGCCTGAATTTCGTACTCATAACGTCCGGGTGCTGTGATTTCTTGGGCGTGATTGTGTGCTTCAATAGCGATCGCTGCTGCTTGGCGCATTAACTCCAACTCGGCTTCGCTTTTGATCAGTCTCATGCTGTGGATAATAGTCCCGGTATCTTCAATGGCCACAGGCCCCGTACCGCGTTTGGGATAGGTTTGTAGTAACCGTTGGTAATGCCCTAAGATTTTGTCATTAAAAGCGCGATCGCGTCCTAAGTGATAATAAATGCGATCGGCTTTTTCTAAATACTGTGGCAATTTTTCATCTAATTCGTGAATCGGGTACGCTTCATCAGCACCATAAATTTCCTTCGCTGCATCTATTCCACAGCGATAACCACTCCATACTTCCTTTTCCCGATCTTTGGGTTGCACAAACAGCACAAACCGATGTTCTGCATGATGAGGCGCTAACACTGCAACGGCCTGTGGTTCGTTAAATCCAGTTAAGTAAAAAAAATCACTATCTTGACGATAAACATACTCAACATCGTTGTGCATCACTGCCATTGGCGCACTGCGAAAAATGGCTGTGCCATTACCAATTTTTGCCATTAACTGCTCGCGACGTTGCCGATATTCTGTTTGCATAGTTGATTTATTTGTAAACTATCGTATTATTTTACACTTTTGACAACCAGAGGATGCACAGATGATGCTTCTCGCTAGTTGCTAATCTTAGTTATTCTAACCAATATTTGTTTCCACTCAAGTTATAAAACATAAGCATTCAAAATTGAGAAATTGGAAGATTTTGATACCAAGCTGAATCAGCGAAAAAATCAATAAGCTATATGGCAATCTATTTGAGTTTTGAGAAATATCAGTGTTGACTGTTAACAGTTAACATTTAACAGCGATTATTAGCGGAACATAACATAGTTTTGTCTATAAATCATCACAAACAAAATCGTTTTGCTAACTGTTTATATAGCACTTGAAATTTTTGGATAAATGATTTAAAACCAAAAATAATTTGTTTTTAAAGACTGACATTAAGCAAAAAACAATAGTTATAAAGAAATATTGAAAGCCTGGTAAATGTTCTTTGATTACAGAAAACCATCGCTCGAAAAAGTTAAAAACAGATAACAACCAATGATAAAAAAACATCATGTTTGGAAAAAGTTCCTCAGACTTGTCTTTGAATACGTCTCAATTGGCATCAGAATCTTTCCAAAAATCGCAAGCATTATTAGCATCTGGTCTTGATAATTCAAATACTCTAAAATCTGGTTCATTTTTTGGCAGTAGCAGTTATTCTCAACCACAAGAATCTGCGGTGGTGTCAGCAAATCCCAATCCAAATCCTTACTTAACCAGTGCGGCGATCGTTCCTGATTTCAACGGTGATGGCAAAACAGATAAAGTTTGGGTCAATACTCAAACTGGTGAAATTATCGTTCGCCTGATGGATGGAACAAGAATTGTTGAGCAGGGTTCTTTAGGTCAATTCGATCTATCAGCCTATGATTACAAAATTGGTGATTTCAACGCTGACAACAAAACCGACTTCTTATTACGCAATAAGACAACCGGCGAAAACAGCATCGTCTTAATGGACGGAACCAGAGTTGCTAGTGCAGCAGCTCTCACCAACGTCGATCCAGCGTGGACTTCTCAAATTGGCGATTTCAATGGCGATCGCAAAACTGATATCTTCTGGCACAATAACCAAACCGGTGAGAACGCTATTTGGGAGATGGATGGCACAAATGTTGTGAATGCAACTGTTTTAGACACCACTGACCCAGCCTTAACTGCTACCATTGTTGATTTCGATGCCAACGGCAAGAGCGATATCTTCTGGCGGAATCAGACAACTGGTGAGAACAGCGTTTGGTTTATGGATGGTGCCCAAAAGACTGAGTTTAGCTTGCAATCACAAGATCCAGGCTGGACTTATCAAGTTGGCGATTTCAATGGCGACTTAGCCACAGACTTGCTCTGGAGAAACACTCAAACAGGTGAAAGTAAGGTTTGGGTGATGAGAGGCATCGTAGTT
This sequence comes from Nostoc sp. DSM 114161, assembly GCF_052692665.1. Lineage (NCBI taxonomy): Bacteria > Bacillati > Cyanobacteriota > Cyanophyceae > Nostocales > Nostocaceae > Nostoc > Nostoc sp. DSM 114161. The sequence continues at coordinate 7,913,634 of NZ_CP195141.1, read as the reverse complement.
ACAGAAGGTGCTTTGGGAACATATGACTCATCTTGGACTTCTCAAATCGGTGATTTCAACGGTGATGGTAAGACCGATATCTTCTGGCGGAATGGAACCACAGGTGAGAACACAGCTTGGTTGATGGATGGTACAAACATTGCCACTCAAGCCTTCCTACCGAGCAATAGTGCATCTCTAACACCATCCCTCGGCGATTACAACGGTGATGGCAAGACTGATATCTACTGGCGCGATCAAGCAGCAGGTGCAGACAACATTTGGACTATCGATGGCACAACCGCCGTTGAAACTCCCATCGGCGAAGCAGATAGGCTGACCCCAGAGTGGTATACGTTCTAAAATTAGAATTCAGAATTCAGAATTCAGGAGTTAGGAGTTAGGAGTGGAGAGTGAGGAGTTAGGAGTTATTATTGTCCCTCATCCCCCTCATCTCCCCAGTCCCCAGTACCCAATCCTGGTTCATCAAAATTTGTAACTCAAAACCTGAACTACGCTGCTTTCCGGCAAATCTTTAGGATTAATGGAAATAGTATCTCCACTGCTACGCCGCACTGTTACTCCTTGCATTAAGGCCAGAAAATCATCGAGTGGCGAAATGTCACAGGCAGCAGCATCGGCGGCTTGTGTTCGGTAATGCGTGGGAATTACTAACTTGGGATTTAATACTTCAACGGCCTGCTTTGCTTCTTGAGCATTGTAGGCTTTTGCGCTGCCGCCAACTGGAATAAATAGCACGTCAGGGCGACCCATGAGAATTTTTTGCTCAATGGAAATGGGTGCAGCAGCTCCGCCTAAGTGGAGGATATTAATTCCGCCTTGTTTCCAACTCCAAGCTGTATTGGAGCCAAACTGTTTACCACCTTTGCGATCGTGGTCTGTAGCGATTCCTTGGAACTTAATACCTTTGAATTCATAAACCCCTGGTTCATAGATCAGCTTTGCATTGGCTGGGAGTGTGTCTACAGCACCTTCATCCAGCAGTTGGCTGCTAATTAATACTAAATCCGCTGCAACTTTTGGCACGCGATACCCAGCAGTACAGCCGATCGCCCGAAATGGATTGACGAGAATTCTTGCACTGCTACCTTCAAAAAGAAAGCAAGTATGACCCAACCACTTAACTGATAAACCGCTAGATTGTGCGTTAGCTCGCAGGTGGGAACCTAAGGTAGTAACTGAAGCTGTGACCAATCCCGCCCCAGCATAACCCATCAACTGTCGTCGTTTCATTAATTAAGCTCTCGACTGTAACTGTTGGAGAAAGTTTCGCAGTAACTGTTTTCCTGATGATGTCAGGACACTCTCTGGGTGAAACTGGACGCCCTGAATCTGAGGATAGTTCCGGTGTCGCACTCCCATAATTGTGCCATCGTCAACCCAAGCGGTGATTTCCAACACATCAGGGCAAGTCTCGCGATCGATGACTAAACTATGATACCTGGTGGCGGTGAGCGGATTTTCTAATCCTTGGAAAACCCCCACCCCAGTGTGAGTCACCAGAGAGGTTTTACCATGCATCAATTCTGGAGCAGAAACTATTTTACCACCGAACACTTGACCGATACTTTGATGCCCTAAACAAACACCCAAAATTGGTAATTCTTGTCCTAGTCGTTCAATCAATTCTAGGGAAATACCAGCATCTTCTGGGCGACCAGGCCCAGGAGAAATAACCACGGCTTGGGGCTTTAATGCCAGAATCTCATCTATAGATATTTTGTCGTTACGAAAAACTCTAATATCAGCTGCCACTGGGAACTCTGCTGCCAATTCTCCCAGATACTGCACCAAATTATATGTAAAACTATCGTAATTATCGATGACTATTAACATAACTAGGTAAAAATTATAGGTTGCAAGTGACAGATATAAAACTGTCATAGCTCAGAGATGTAGACAGACGAGCAGTTAGCTAACAAACCATCTAGCTAGTTACTAAGATGCTTGCCATAATCCCATCATTTAATTTGGAATTTTGAATTCTTAAGAATCACTTGGCGATGGCTGCGCTGTTTGCTAGCCCACGCAAATCACATTTACAAACTCGATATAATTAACGCTACCAGAGGAGGAAGCAACAATGTAGCAGCTACCAGCACAGCTACCAAAGCTGAAACTAGAACTGCACCAGCAGCACAATCTTTGGCGACTTTTGCCAGTTCGTGGTAAGTCTGCTTAACTGTTAAGTCTACAACGGACTCGATCGCTGTATTGAGTAACTCTAATGCCAAAACTAAACCACTAGTGATACCAATAACTGCTATTTCTACTGGTCGCAGATGTAAATATACGCTTAAAGCGATCGCCATTGCACAAACACTGGTGTGAATCCGAAAATTACGTTGAGTTTGAAAACTATACGTAATTCCAGCCCAGGCATACTTAAAACTAATAAATAAATTAGAAGCAACCTTCCACGAAAATTCCCGTTCGTTGGTCACAATTTTTTGTAACGAGGTAGACGTTGGTGGTGAAGAAATTTTTTGGGACATAGACTTAAATATAAAAAACACAGTTACTACAGTGGGAATTTTGGCCGATATTTATAGCGTAATTAACTTTGAGTCTATATTTCAGCAATTTTCCATAGAGGTATTATAAAAGTATTACCCAAAATTAACACTAAGGCGTGACTAATTATGCTATTCTTTGTCAATAGCAATACCTATTGCCTTCAGCAATTTTACTTGCTGTTCTAACATTCGTTCCAAACTTTCTTCGTCAGGATGATCCCATCCCAACAGATGCAATAAACCGTGAGCAGTTAACCAGGCCATCTCGGTTATTAAACTATGTCTCTGCTGTTGGGCTTGACGTTGTGCGGTATCCACAGACACAATAATATCGCCTAAATATAGTGGTACAGAAGCAAGCATTTCTTCGCTGTGAGGAAAATCTACCTCTAAAGCAGCAAAAGCTAAAACATCTGTGGGCTTATTTTGTTGACGATATTGGGCATTGAGTTCTTGAATTTGCGAGTCATCCGTCAAACGCAGCCCAATTTCATAACCTGGTGCTGGTGGAATATCAGCCTGAAGTATTTCTAACCAGTTATTAAACCAGTTCTCCCAAGTTTCAGGAGTAATTCGGGCATAGGTTTCGCCAAGATTTACCGAGTTTGTCAGGGACAACTCGTAAAAATAATCTTCTACATACAATTCAACTCCCAGAGCCACACAGTCTCCTAGTCTGAGTTCGCGGTTTTTTGTTAGTGAGTTAGATAGGCAAGACCAATAAGGACGGCTAAAAGTCCTATAGTTGTTAACGCAAAATGTTTCAGGGAAGTTCCACCCTTACGCACCATATTTCGCATGGCGAGTTTTACGTAGCTGGGTTGAGGTTCTGATGAAGGATTACTCATAGTTAGTTCGATCGCCGATTCTTCTATAACTGTAACAGTTGGGTTTGCTATGGGATTGCGATCGCCAAAGGCGGGGCGTAGCCCATCGCTCCAATCTCAAAATACTAAAAAAGCAATAGGTACTAAGTAACGGTAAAAATAATTACTTAGTACCTGTAACTAATACTCAATCATTTATGCAGGAGTATTTTCTACTAGTTTATTTTCTTGGCGCAGATAAGCTTGGATGAATGTATCAAGTTCGCCATTCATCACATCTGTAATCCCTGTTGTTTCCGTATTTGTGCGTAAATCTTTCACCATTTGGTAAGGATGAAACACATAGTTACGGATTTGGTTACCCCAGGAGGCTTCCACCATATCGCCACGAATTTGGGCAATTTCTTGGGCGCGTTGTTCTTGGGCAATGACGAGTAGCTTCGCCTTGAGTCGGGCGAGGGCTTTTTCTTTATTTTGCAGCTGCGATCGTTCTTCTGTACAACGCACGGCAATTCCGGTCGGAAGGTGAACAATTCGCACCGCAGTTTCTACTTTGTTGACGTTTTGCCCGCCTTTACCACCAGAACGAGTTGTAGTGATTTCCAAATCCTTCTCTGGAATATCCAACTGCACAGAATTATCGATTTGGGGCATGACTTCCACCCCTGCAAAACTAGTTTGCCGCTTGCCGTTGGCATTGAAGGGGGAAATTCGCACTAAGCGATGTGTACCCATTTCTGAACGCAAGTAACCATAAGCATAGCGACCAGTAATTTCTAAGGTTGCCGATTTAATTCCGGCTTCATCACCCTCCGACTCTTCAGCTAAAGTTACCTTGTAACCGTGAGCTTCGCCCCAACGGGTGTACATCCGCATCAACATAAATGCCCAGTCTTGGGCATCTGTGCCACCAGCACCAGCAGTAATTGTCAGTACAGCACCCTCAGCATCGTATGGGCCGGAAAGTAACTGTTGTAACTCCCACTGGTCGAGGTCGCGATTAAGTTTAGTGATGGTAGATTCCGCTTCTTGCAACAGTGCTTCGTCGGTTTCTAACTCCAACAACTCAACAACTGCCTTAGTATCTTCCAGATTGGCGTGCCACTTTTCGTATTGCTCAAGGTGGGCTTTCAGGTCGTTGAGTTCTTGTAGCGTTTGTTGGGCTTGGGTTTGGTCATTCCAAAATTCTGGCTGAGCAGATATTTGTTCTAGGTCTTGAATTTTAGCTGTCAGTGCAGGTACGTCAAAGATAGTCCTGGGTTTTACCCAGGCGGTTAGACAACGTTTCGATTTCGCGTTTTAGTTCTAAAACTTCCATAGTGCTTGCTGAATCTACGAATAGAGCGCTTTGGATTGGGAAATTGCTCTTTATTTTACTCATCTTTATTGATTTTAGCTGTAGTTGGGCAAATTCTCTTGGCACGGCTGAATATAAGTGACAAAAATTACTTGAAACTAACCAGAGCTTCTTTGCTGTTGTATGGAAGTTTTGAGAAACAAATCGATCTCACCGTCTAAAACATCTGTCACAGCAGTTGTTTCAAATTTGGTACGCAGATCCTTTACTTTTTGGTAAGGATGTAAAGTATATTCGCGGATGAGCTTTTTGGATAAAGATTCTATTTGTCGGGGTTGAATTTTGTTAAGCGGGACACCTTGAGCTAGAGCGTAGGCGTAGCACGTCGTAGACATCGCCAACAGTTTACTCTTGAGAATAGCCAAGGCTTTCTCTTTGTTTTCTATCTGACGCCGCTCTTGGTCGCAAAATACACTAATTCCGCTAGGAATGTGAAACACCCGCACCCATGTTTGTGGGCGGTTGACACTGCCTTGGGAGCGTGGCACAGTAACTTCCAAATCTTTTTCAGGAATTTCAAAGTCCACAGATTTATCCAGAATTGGGCTGACTTCTACAGTGGCTTGGTAAGTATATCTCCTACCATTGCCATGAACAGGAGAAATCCGCACGATTTTTGTATGAGTTCCTTGTTCCGATTTTAGTCAGCCATAAGCATAACGCCCTGTAATTTCTAGGGCATAACTAATGCTCCCTTTATCCGTATCATTAATATCTAGCGAACATACCTGATGTAAGTGACTTAATCCCCACAAATAGTACATTCGGAACAACATAGATGCCCAATTTTGGGTTTCTATGTCACCAACTTTAGTAGTAATAGTTACTAATGCTCCGTATGAATTGTAAGGATTAGACAATAACTGCCTTATTTCTGGTGTTTCGATTTCTTGCTGGAGTTGAGTTAAGTTAATTTGAATCTCTTGCAGTAATTGTTCGTCAACTGATGATTTCAAAAGTTCTATGGCAGCCTCGATATCTTGTAAGATAGAGAGCGATCGCTGATATTGTTCCTGCCTTCTACATGCAAGGTATTCGATTTTTTTATATGTCTGATCAGCAGTAGTTGGATTTTCCCAAAATACTGTAGCGATTAGCTGATTTAGGTTGTAAATTCTTCTTGCAGTTAAATATCGCAGGTCAAAGACAGTCCTCTGTTTTGCCCAAGATATTCGACAACCTTTCTACTTCACTTTTTATATTTAAGAGTTCGAGCATACTTTTGCTCACTTGAATCTGAACTTCTCTATATATTTTACTGGCAAACAGATCAAAAAAAACTGTGGTTAAATTTTCAGCAACCACAGTTTTTACTTTATAAAAGTTTACTTCTGCACTAGTACCTACAGGCAATTAATCGCGGCCATTTATGGCAATTAGCAACCGCAGGATAAAGACAAACAAATTGATGTAAGTAAGGTACATCGACAAAGCTACAGGCAGATACTGGTCATCGCTATAAGCACGCGGCAAGATGTAGAAATCGACAACAGATGCCCCAACAAAAAGGAACACTCCTAAACCGGAAATAGCGATTTCTAACCAATTTGGCGTGTAAACACCAAACATAGCAAGTCCGAATTGGGCAAAGCATACAACCACCAAGGCGATAACGCCAATATTGATGGTTTTCGTTAAAGCCATACCGTCTTGTTCGGATAAATTTGAACCTATTTGACGGGCGGCAATAAATGTGATGCCACAACTGAGTGCAGCCAAACCAATGCCTTGAATGCCAACACCTTTTTGTCCCAAAGCGACAAACACCAAGCCACTGAGGGTATACCCAGATAAGAGGCTGTAGGTTGCCAACAAGGGCAATGCAAGCCCCTTGTTACCTTTTTCGGCAACATTTTGGGCAACAAAGAACAGAATTAACTCTACAATGACTGCACCGATGAAAGTGGGAAAAAACAGTTGGGGGTTACTACGGATAACTCCCAAACCGCCGTATGTCCCCAATGCGGTTAGTACAAGACCACCACCGACGTAAGGAAGGGCTTTGGCAATTACATTTGGGCCGATAAGGGCTTGAGTTTTAGCTTCACGAAAAGCTTGACGAAAGTTGCTGGTATTGCTCATAGTGAGTTTTTTCAGTCAAATGTCCTATTTACTCCATTGTTACCAATATTTACGGCTAACAGCCAAGGTAAATTGGCTTTGTGCCAACTATTACGCTTAGGCATTTCTGGCACAGTTGTGCAATTTTGAAGGTTATATCAGCGTCAAGTGTCTTGCCAAAAGCTGGAATCACTGCACAAATACCAGACAAATTAATTCGTATATTGATTGACAAGATCCATCCATACCTAACTAAAAAAATTAGATTGCCCAGTTTCTCTCAGGATTAATCTAGTACCGATCCGCATTGAACTCAGTATGACAGATGAATATTGGTTAACTGATGCATCTTTCAGCATAAATAGCTAGTTTTTTAACAAAAGCTAAGGATTACTGACGATTCAATTGTTACCTGGCAAATAAAAATCAGCAGCCAGAGATAGAGCCGCAAAATCATGCGTACATCTACTGAATTGTGGAGTGTGGCCCCTGATAAGTTCAGTGAAACGACGATGGCTTATTCAGCCTTGGCTAACGAAAATAATTACAGCCTTGAATAAGATATACGCAACTCCATTTTGTCAGAAATAGGAGTTACAACAAAGGAATTTATATGGCAGCAAGTGAGTCCTCTCTACGAACTGATGGTATAGAATTATTGCACTTGTACCACCAGAATCCATCTATTAAACTTCGTAATAAACTTGTACAATTACATACTGGCTTAGTGCGGAAGATGGCTCATAAATTTAGCCATCAATGTAATGAACCTTATGAAGATTTAGAACAAATTGGTTATTTTGGTTTAATTAGAGCAATTGAACGTTTTGACCCCAGTCAAGGATATGCTTTTAGTTCTTTTGCTGTACCATATATTCGCGGTGAAATGCTGCATTTTCTACGCGATCGCAGTACTCTATTAAAGATTCCTCGTCGTTGGCAAGAACTCTACAACGAAGGACAAAAGGTTCGCAAAGAATTGGCCATGTCTTTGGGTCGTGCCCCCAAGGATGCTGAAATTGCTAAAGAACTCCGGGTATCTCTGCAAGAGTGGCAAGAAACCAAGTTAGCTGCCCAAAACCGTTTGCCTTTAAGTTTAGATGCGACCGCAGTTAACTATGTTGATTGCCAAATCACCTTGGGTGAAGCACTTCCTTGCCCTCGTTCTACTGCCCAACAACAACTAGACGAAGAACGGCAACAACTCCAAGGGGCAATCAATATGTTAGAAGAAAAGCCCAGGATGGCAGTTGAAATGGTATTTTTGAAGGAACTTTCTCGCAAGGATGCTGCTAAGAATATCGGCACTAGTCCGATGACAGTAACCCGGTATCTGCAAAAGGGAATTCAAGATTTAATTTGCTATTTACAACCACAAGTTATGCCCACTGGGTCGTAGTTATTAGTCAATAGTCAGTAGTTATACCATTTTGGATTTTGGATTGATAATTTATTTCTCTTAAAGAGCTTCGTGAATCCATCTGTCCCATTCATTTTTTAGATTGGTATTAGTAGAAAAGCAACTGACAAATGACTAATGACTAATTATCGAGATTTTAAATCAGCGATCGCACCTTTAGTCATGGCAGCAATAGCTTTATCTGTCGCTTTGGGTAAATGATAATACTTACCTGCTGCTGTTTGCGCTAATTCCTTAGCAAACCCAGTGGAAACAAACTTACTCTCCGTATCAATCACTAAGAGTTGCATCCCCAAACCACGAATTCTCGCAGCAATTTCTATCAATTCCCCTTTGATATCTGGCTTTTCTCCTGGTTCTAACTGTTCGCCTAAAGAACGCGCTAAGGGAATATTACCCCGCCCGTCGGTGATTGCTACAAGTACTACTTGCCCAATATCTCCACTCATCTGGGCATTTAAGCCGACGCGCACAGCTTGGGTTAAACCATGCGCTAAGGGTGAACCCCCACCACAGGGTAATCTTTCTAAGCGGTTACGCGCCAAGGCAATGGAACGTGTTGGCGGTAATAATACTTCCGCTTGTTCTCCTCGGAAGGGAATCAAGGCTATTTGGTCGCGGTTTTGATAAGCTTCTGTCAAAAGTTGCATCACTGCGCCTTTCGCCGACTGCATCCGATTTAAGGCCATTGAGCCAGAAGCATCTACTACAAACACTACTAACGCCCCGGCTTTACGTACCAACCGTTTCGAGCGAATGTCACCCTGTTCGACAATTACTTTTCTGTCTGGGTGTCGTTCTTTGCGTGCTTTTTGATACGGAGCAGCCGATCTGAGGGTGGCATCTACGGCAATGCGTCGCACTTTGCCTTTGGGCAGCATTGGCTTAATGTAGCGTCCCCGGTCATCGGAAAAGATGACGCTGCGGCTACCAGATTTACCCTGTCGCTTGGCCATTTGGGTAAAATAAAGCACGCTATCATCCAAAATTACCCCTTCTGGATCGAAGATGAATTCTTCAGGGATACTGGGGGGTTCTTGCTGTTGTTCTTCTTCCTGTTCTTCTTGTTCTTCCTGTTCTGACTCGTCTGGTTCTTCTTGATTTTCAGGTGGCGGTGGCGGTGGTGGTGGTGGTGGCGCTTGTTCTGGTGGCGGTGTCTGCACCACTGTTGCACGTGGTACAATTACCAACTCCACAGCACGGCGCAAATCTTCGGCATTTACTGTTGTGCGTCCCTCCAAAGCTGCGGCTGCCTTGGCAACTCGCACAGCAAATAATTCGGCGCGATGTCCCTGAACTCCACCGCGAATTGCTTCATTCACTAGGTAGGCGATTTGTTCGTGGGTAATGCAGACATCCTTGAGCCATTCCCGCGCCAGAATAATTTGGGTTTTCAGGGCGTCTAAGTCTTCGCTATACTGCAAAAGAAAGTCTTTGGGAGATTGGGAGTAGGCGATCGCTTGCTCTACTGCTGCTACTCTTTGATCTAAGCCCAGTACACCGTCAGCAGAAAGAGCGATCGCAATTCTATCTAGTAAATGTTCCCTTAATGCTCCCTCTTCTGGGTTGTAAGTAGCAATAAACAGCGGTTTGCAAGGATGCTGAAAACTAATTCCCTCGCGCTCAATTTGGTTGCGTCCCTCGGATAATACTGTCAGTAGCTGATTTGATATTTGGTCATCTAATAAATTGATTTCATCGACATACAAGACGCCGCGATTTGCACTGGCAAGTAAACCGGGCTGAAAAATTGTATCGCCTTGCTTTACGGATTGTTCTACATCCACAGAACCGAGAAGTCGGTCTTCTGTTACGCCCAAAGGAATTTGGACAAAGGGTGCGGGGATGATTTCAGTGGGAACATGTTGAATATCTTTATCTGCATACTCTAGCAAAAGCAGATCGTCCCATTCTTCTGGGCGATTGGGGTCGCAATTGCTGATGGAACCTTTAACTACTTCAATGGGTGGTACTAGTGCGTGGATAGCACGAGCCATTACAGATTTTGCCGTACCGCGACGACCTGCGATCGCCACTCCTCCCAATCCCGGATCTACGGCTGCTAACAGCAAGGCTAACTTAATCGCTTCTTGACCGACTACGGCTGTTAAAGGAAAGGCAGTGATAGTAGGGTTTATAGTGGGCGCAGGCATGATTTGAATAATTGCTAGTCTCGGCCTTTAGCATATCAATTTCTCGTACATTTAAAATAAATCTTATGGGAATATCTCAATTGATGCTGACTTTTTAGGCATTGGTCACATTCGATAACATCAGGAATTGACAATTGCTCTAAGTTTATTGTTGTAGCTGGGCAAAAATTCAAGCTTTTCACTTTACTAGTTAACAAACTGTGCGCTGCAATGCTTCGATACGCTTCTGAGGGCACTTTGCCGCACTGTACTATTTTCCAGGAGACTACAGCAATGATGAAAGCTGAAGATATCATGACCAAAAACGTAGTTACCATTCGCGGTTCGGCGACTGTTGCCCAAGCGGTGGGGCTGATGAAAGAAAAAAGATTGCGGGCGCTGGTTGTGGATCGTCGCTATGACAATGATGCATACGGTATTGTCACAGAAACAGATGTTGTCTATAAGGTAATAGCCTACGGTAAAGATCCCAAGGAAGTGCGGGTTTACGAAATTATGAGTAAGCCTTGCATTGTGGTAAACCCCGATTTGGGCGTGGAATATGTAGCAAGGTTATTTGCTAATACTGGTATTCATAGAGCGCCTGTGATTCAAGGTAAGCTGTTGGGGATTATCTCAATTACCGACATTTTGACGAAAAGCGATTTTGTGGAAGCCCCAAAAGTGCTACTTTTGGAGGAGAGAATTCAAAAAGCTATCGAACAGGCTCGTGCTATTTGTACCGAACAAGGTGCTTATTCTAAGGCGTGTGCAGCTGCTTGGGATGAGGTAGAAGAACTCCAAGCAGAAGCGGCTCATCAAAAAGCTGAGGGTATGGTGTCAGCTAAAGTTAGTTTTGAGAAATATTGTAAGGAAAATCCAAATGCGCCAGAATGTCGAAATTATCATCCGTGATTGAGGCGAGAGTATGGGGGATTGGGCATGGGGCATGGGGCAAGCAGGAAGTGTGGGAGGGGTGGGAGGTGTGGGAGGATAGGGAAGAAATCTTCCCCCCTCTCTCCCCACACTCCCCACACTTCCCCATCTCACCATCTTCCTCAATTTATCGTTTAGCGACTCGCATCAATAAAAACATACCTATTCCTAAAAAAACGAAGTTGGGTAACCAAGCGCCCATAAAGGGAGAGAGGACGCCTGCTTGTGCGATCGCACCACTTATAAAGAAAAGTAAGTAGTAGGAAAAAATAACTATAACGCTAATTCCAAAACTGGTGCCTCTGCCGGTGCGCTGGGGTATGCTTCCCATTGCGGCGCCGACTAAGCCAAAAACTACGCACACAAAGGGCAAGGAGATTTTTTGTTGAATCCTAACTTCGAGTTTGCGAATTTTTTGGCGATCGCCACCGAGGCGTTCGACTTCTAATTGATCGAACCCTTCGGCAATATTCATTTCATCGTAGTCCCGGCTTTTTTCTGCCAAATTTAATGGCGTGCGGGGTAGTTGCAGTTGTTGTTGTTCAAATCTGACAATGTTGCGATAAGAGCGATCGGCAGCAACAAAATAGATTGTGCCGTTATAAAAATCCCAGACATTTTGAGAAGCATTCCACTGGGCCGATTCTGATACCACAATTTGATTGAGACCTTTGGTTGAACGATCTATAATTGTCAAACCTGACATACGCTTACCATCAAATTGGTCGGCGTAAAACAAGCGTGTCAACATCCTCATCCTAGAACCATCTGCCTGGACAACATCCTGGTATTCAGGATAAAAAATATTTTGCTGTTTAAAAGTAGGCTTGTCTGATTTGAGCGCTCGATCTAGAGTCATAGCCGCTTGGTAATTTGCTGCTGGTGCGATTTGTTCGTTAAACACAAATGTCATCCCTGTGACCAGAAGGCTTAACATCACACCAGTTAGCACCATACGATAGACACTCACCCCACAACCACGCAAGGCTATTAGTTCGCTCTCGCTGGAAAGACGACTGTAGGTCATCAAAGTAGCCAGCAGTGTGGACATGGGGAAGGCTAAAACGATAAAGTTGGGAAACTTTAATAAAAAAACTTGAATGGCAATGCCTACAGGTAATCCAGATTCGACGACTTTTCTAACTAGATCGAATACAGCATCAATGGTAACGCCGATTGAAGAGAAAGCTCCGACACCAAAGAAAAACGGTGGCAACAATTCGCTGGCAAGATAACGATCCATAATCGTAAAAGGCAGCAGCGAATGTAGGCTGTAGAACGACGTGAGTTTCTTTGATATCATAAGCAACTTCAAAAGTTAAATATTGGCAACCCTGGTAAAGCAAAGTATACAGTAGGAGTCAGGAGTCAGAATTCAGGAGTAAAAAGGGTTTCATAATCTGGTTTGAAAATGTCTGTCTATATCCTGTACTATATTTAGCTGGTGTATACTGTTTTTGGTCTTACAAATAAATTCTCCATAGCTAGAAATTAACGAATAAATTCATGCTGAAAAATAAAAGATGAACTATTCTTTTAAATTATTAACTAAATACAGTAGTTTGTAATTAAATGAAGTACGGCATCTTAATCTGAAAGCTAAATAGAAAGATTTTCACTCTTGAATTGGTGAATTCTGAATTCTGAATTCTGAATTTACACCTGAAAGCTATCGCCTAAGTAATATTGGCGCACGAGGGGGTTGTTGTAGAGTTCGTCAGAAGTCCCAAAAGCAAGAATTTGTCCCTCACGCATGATATAACCGCGATCGGTGATGGCGAGGGTTTCGCGGACATTATGATCTGTAATTAAAATACCCATACCGCGATCGCGCAATTGAGCTACAATTTGCTGAATTTCTGAGACTGCTATAGGATCGACTCCCGCAAATGGTTCGTCCAAAAATAAAAACTTTGGCCCTTCTCGTCCAGCAGCCAAAGACCTTGCTAATTCCGTGCGGCGTCGTTCGCCACCAGAAAGTTGAATTCCCTTGCTATTAGCTAATTTTTCCAACCGGAACTCCCGCAGTAAAGTTGTTAATCGCTTTGACCACTCCCATCGTGGCACATTAGTTTGCTCTAGCACTAATAGAATATTATCTTGTACCGAGAGCTGGCGAAAAACACTTGGTTCTTGTGCTAGATAGCCAATACCCAATCGTGCCCTTTTATGCATTGGCATTCCTGTAATGTCGAGATTACCTAGCCAGACTTTTCCTTGATTGGGTTTTTCTAAACCTGTAGCAATGTAAAAAGTCGTCGTTTTACCAGCCCCATTGGGGCCTAATAAACCAACGACTTCGCCTTGAGCGACAGAAAGGTTGACGCGATTGACAATTACTCGCTTGTTGTAAGATTTGTGAATATTCTCTAAAACAATTTTCATTGTTGCAGCCTTTCTTAGTAGTAGATGCTAATTAGAACGCTTAAATTGAGGTGTTTGTGGCGCAGGTGTGGCAGTTTGGCCATTATTATTTGATTCCTCCACCATGTAGATGGACTCTACCTGACGGTTGGCTTGGGGTAAGGCGACAAATCGCCCTTCATCAATTAAATAGGTTACCTTCTCTGCCCGGATACTGTTACCTCCCTGTTGCAAAATATAGACGTTGCCGCTAAAGTCAATGCGGCGTTCTTTACTAAAGTACTGTGCTTGGGCGGCCGTTGCCTGAAGCTGCCGAGAAGGATAGAACATTTGCACATTGCCACGAGCCGTGATTACTTGAGTTTTGGCGTCATATTCTTGCACATCAGCACGGATAGTCAGAGGGCGATTTTCTCCTGATGTTTGTGCAGTAGCGGTTTGCAGTTGGTTCGGGACAGCAAAATTTCCTAAGAGAAAAGCTGGCATCAATAAGGCTAATCCAATACGACGTATCTGAGATATGGGCAATTTATAGCAGGGCATCATTGCGATTTGGGGTTGAGAGTTTGGGCTTGTGTTTTAATTATCTCAAGTACTCTATCCAGAAATGAAACGTACAATCTGGAGCGATCGCGATAACTAATGGCTGAAATAGTGACGCTACCCCCAACCTCAAGGTTTCAGAAAATTTTATATATAGCAGGCAATAGGTAACAGGGAACAGACTTTTAAGGCTATTTGTGTCGGGTTTCACATCAGTTTATGTCCTAAGGTAGCTAAGAACTGCTCTAAAATCCACTACAGCTTAATATAACGGTCTTAGGTTTTTTCGCCACACCGTACACCTGTGCAAAATTAGGAAACCCTCTGCCCTTTACCTTGACACCATATCAATGGGAACCAAACAAGTTCAAAACTCGGAATTTTAAGCTAAAAACTTAGAATGCCAAGATTCATACTCAAACATCGATTTCAAAATCGGCTATTAAAAAATTAAATCTTTTGCTGTTATTAGCGTTACTTTTGTCATGTTCTATCTGTACCGCGATTTTACACAAAAGCCAACAAACAGCAGATTTGAAGGAAAGTAAGGCACACCATTTAGGTTTTATACAAATTAAAAAGCGTCCGGGAGTGTTGCCGTGTTTCCACCCCAGACGCTTTTTATTCTTAACTTGCTCCTCACACACAACTAGAAGATATCACTGTGCAACCAAAATGCGAGTGTAGTAAGTGACACTTTGAAAACTGCACCACAATCAAATTCTTATACATAAATTAAAAAGCGTCTGGGAGTGTTGCCGTGTTTCCACCCCAAACGCTTTTTATTCTTAACTTGCTCCTCACACACAAGAGAATACTACCACTACTTCTATAAAAAGGCAAGTATATTGAATAACAATTTTTTAAAGTTTTATGACCAATGAAATTTTTTATACACAAATTAAAAAGCGTCTGGGAGTGTTGCCGTGTTTCCACCCCAAACGCTTTTTATTCTTAACTTGCTCCTCACACACAAATAAAAGATATCACTGCTTCTATCAAAGAGCAAGTATTTTGAGTGACACTTTTAAAACTGCACTAGATTAGAGCCAAAAAGTTAGTGTAAAAAGTGACGTACACCAGTTAAGACCATTACTAAACCCAAGTCGTTAGCAGCTTTGATGGAATCTTTATCGCGCAAACTTCCGCCTGGTTGGACAATGGCCGTAATTCCTGCTGCTGCGGCTGTTTTGACTGAATCATCGAAGGGGAAGAATCCATCACTGGCGAGAGTTGCGGCTTTGGCTTTTTCTCCGGCTTGTTCTAGGGCAATTTTCACTGAGCCGACGCGGTTCATTTGACCGGCACCTACTCCTAGTGTAGTGCGATCGCTTGTCACAACGATCGCATTAGATTTCACATGTTTGCAAACCTTCCACGCAAACAGTAATTCCGCCAACTCGTCGGCAGTGGGTTGACGTTCGGTGACGACTTGCCATTGACTAGTGTCTGCAATGATGTCATCGCTAGTTTGGACGAGAAAACCACCCGCGATCGCTTTTACTGTTTCTTTAGGGCCGCCGCTCAAATCTGGTAAAATCAAAACCCGCACGTTAGATTTCTTACCTAAAATTTCTTGGGCGTCCGCTTCGCAACCTGGTGCAACCACACATTCTAAAAATGTTTTAGTTAACTCGCTGGCTGTAGCCGCATCTATAGGACGGTTGAGTGCCACAATGCCACCAAAGGCAGATGTAGAATCAGCATTGAAAGCTTTTTGATATGCTTCTGAAATAGTACTTCCCAGCGCCGTACCACAAGGATTTGTATGTTTAATAATCGTTGCTGCTGGCGAATCAGTGAATTCCGCAATAATTCGGCGTGCAGCTTCCAAATCGACCAAGTTATTGTAACTCAGTTCTTTACCTTGGAGTTTCCTAGCGGCTGCCCATCCCGTTGGCGTAGTACCAGTTTGATACCAAGCGGCGGGTTGGTGGGGGTTTTCGCCGTAACGCAGAGATTGTAATTGCGTGCCGCTAAGAGTGTATTGTTGTGTTTGTGCGAGGTAGGATGCGATCGCTTGGTCATAACTCGCAGTATGCAAAAATCCTTTTAAAGCCGCCTTTTGGCGAAACTCTAAAGACGCTTCGCCGTTATTTTGTCGCAATTCCTCTAAATACTCGTTATATTGTGCCGGGTCGCATAATACAGTTAAATGAGCAAAGTTTTTCGATGATGCCCGCAACATTGCCGGGCCGCCGATATCTATCTGTTCGACAGCTTCAGCTAATGTCACCCGTGGTTTAGCAATAGTTTCCTCAAAAGGATAAAGATTCACCACTACTAAATCAATCGGGCGAATTTGGTTATTTTCTAAATCTGTAATATCTTGAGCAACATCCCGCCGTGCTAAGATTCCGCCGTGAATTCGGGGATGTAGCGTTTTAACTCGACCGCCTAAAATTTCTGGCGAACCTGTATAATCAGCAACCTTGGTAACTGGGAGTCCCGCATCTTTGAGTGCTTGGGCTGTTCCCCCACTGCTGATTAAATCAAAGTCGAATTCTTCAACCAAGCTACGGGCTAGGTCAATTAAACCAGTTTTATTAGATACACTCAGCAGTGCTAGACGCGCCATCGATCGATTCCTTAAAAGTATGCTGGGAGCGAAGGATCTCAAGTTTTGCATAAGCCTTGGCTCAGTTCAAGACCATGAGGAATAAATAGCGTTAATAAACATCTGGTCATTACCTTTCTCAATTAAGACTGCTACGGATGGCAGGCATTGTGCCAGAGCGACCTCTATTCTTCCTCTTCTTCTTCCTCATCCATAATATCTAATTCACTTATCTAATTAATATATTCTTCATGATATTCTCGCTGCTTTAGGAGCCTGTCTACTCCATCAAGATTAATTTTTTTAGAATATCTCTTGCTAATTTCATACCTTTTTTATTCATTGTCAGAGTTGTTTTTCTTTCTGATATTTCTAACAATCCCTCTGCCACTAGTGTATCAATTATCTTAAATTCAAATCCATTCCAAAAGCTAACTCCAGTAAAATTTTCTTTAGACTTGTCACGATTATTGTTATTGTTAAGGTACTTATTATGATTATCTCCACTTGAAAGGTATATAATCATTAGGTATAAAGGTTTCATGACTGCGTAATGCTCTTGAAAAATCCTTAAATTTTCTTGTTGTATTTCAAATTGGTCTACAAAACTACAAGCTTGGCTGTAAGCATCTCCTTTGGTATTAGAAAACCCAGTTATTTTTTCTAAATTTGGTTTTTTAGTAGACTGTGCGATAAATTTTTTGCCAAAAGTATCTGATTCTGAAAGTTCAAAAACAACAATTTTCCATCCTTTTCTATTTTCAATGCGTATTTCTTTTTTATTTGCCAGCAATCTTTCTTCTTCTGCTTGCTCTTTTGCTTTTTTCTCTAACAACTGTCGTTCACGTTCTGCTTTTTCTCTAGCCTGTTTGCTTTCATAAGCATCATCAGGAATATTTAGTTCTTTATTAACCTCTGTCCAAAATTGACTATCTTTTGCATATAGACCTTTTTTAGTCAAGCTATCAATAAATTCTTGACCACAGACTTGAATAGCATTTTTTTTCAATGCTGATAAGTTAGTGAATGCTTCAAAATTTTTCTTATTCATTTTTTCAACAAAAATGAGAATTTACATTTATATTTATTAATTTTTTCTTGTGTATTACAAATACACAAATTTTGATTGAAATAGTATTAATTTAATATTTATTTAAATAAATATTATAAACGTAAAATATATGTATCTTGACAGATTAGACACATTTAAGATAGTAAAAATATGTAGTCCATTTGCTGAGGCTGTAAAGTTCAAGCAGATGAAGCAGTCGTAAGACTGAATTATTGAGGAAAAAAATATGCCTTCACAAGGTACTGGCGCTCACGTTGAACCGCGTTCACTTAAGCCTTCTATTGACCTCGCTACAGTCATAGAGTTACTTGCTCACGCTATTTCTCCTAGTAGTAATCAGGCAAATTCAAACCAGCTAAGTCCTCAAGGGATGCAGTTGTTTGAATTTAATGACGAACAAAATAAACGCCTGAGAATACGTACTTCAGCCGTTCTGCGTAGGTTATTTACACAGCCTAAGTTTCAAGAGGCTTTTAACCCTGCTCAAGGTGCTGGATTTATTCAAAACTTATCGATGCCTGCAAATGGTAATAGGTCGCGTGTTGGTGGCTGTTTGAGTGATGGCAATGCTACAAAGTTACCAGGTGCAATAGACAGATTAATAGCTGCTATTGACGAGGCTCTAAATAATGCTGTGCCTTCCGACAACTTATTATCGACATTGCTGTTAGATAACGCTGAACAGCAACTTAAACAGCTTGCTCAAAAGGTAGGTACGCTTTTTCAGAATATGCCTAATACAGCCAACATCGTACCTATAGCATTTAAAGCTGGAGATACTAAAGATAACAAGTCTGTGGCGACAGTTATTTCTGCACGCGAACGTGTTAAAAATACTGATTATTTTGAGCAAATGTGTAGTGCTGCCGCACAATATTTGAAAGACGAACGTGACAACGATGAAGATGATGTTGATTCGTCGATCGCTACTTTGAAGGCAGAAAAAGATAGAGAAGATAGCCAAATTCAGCGTTTTTTAAACTTTATAGATGATGAAGCATTGTCACGAGTCCGATTAACAATTAGCTTTCGGATTATGGAGGCGATCGCAGAAAATGCCCAATCAATTGACGAACTAGATTACCAACTGTTAACAGAATATGTCAATCGAATACTCATTTTAGTAACATTTGCTCAAGAAGAGGATTATACGTTTGATTTAACGGCTCATTTTGGTAGTGCAGCTGAATTCGACTTGGCTGATGAACTTAGTAAAGCAACCTTTTATTATTGTCTAGCTGTTTGGCCTGAGTGGAAAACTCAAATTTTTGAGAAAAAGACTGATAATCAAGTTGAGCGTGAAGTATGTTATCGTTTTCGAGTCAATGGAGACAACCCAGAATCAGGTAAACCTGCTTTTGAAGTACGAATTGAGAAAATCAAAGAATATTTATTGAGTGATGATGAAGATTCCTTACAAAAACCTTGGGAACTTCGTCGTCGTTTAGCTCAACTCATTTTTTTGGCAGTCGTTGTTCCTAAACAAGGTGAAGCCTCGCTAACTAAAGAATCACTAATCGATGTGGTGAATCAACTTCGAGCAAATTTTAAATCGCGGGGTGAAGACGCTATTCGCCAGACTTTAGACGAATTACAAGAACGCTCTGAGTCAATGAAGTTAATTGCCAAAGCACTAACGAAAGTATTGCGAGACAAGAGCCAAAAAGTTATATCCCAAGTTAAGAATCACTCCTCACAACAATTTATCTGTGTTAAAAACAGCATTATTAATTGGGATCGGCTAGAAGGAGCAACACCAGGTGTGAAAAAGTTGCTTGTAGAGCCACAAGAAAATTCCAGCGAACAGGTTGAATGGTTTAAACATATTGAAATTTGTGAGCAACCAGCAACATCAGGACTTCTATTCTCAGTTGAGGTTACTGCCGAGCTTTCGGAATATGACTTAATAACTAAAAACACACTTAGTCAAATACAGGCAAAGCGTTTATTGCCACAGAAACTCCTACAAGTTTGTTGGGTTCCTTGTTCTTTTAAGAAAGAAAGCAATGTATGGACTTACAAATTGTCTGAGAATGCCCCAAAAGCAAAAGAATGGCTACTCTCAGCTGCAATTAATGTAGAATACGATGTTGAGATGTTGAAGCGGCGACCGGATACAAAAAGTGCTGAGGAAAATAAACAGTATCATGCAGCCGCAGTTACGGCGTTTGCCGTACTGGTTTACTGCTGCTTGTGGCAAATTATTACACGATTGCAAAAACGTGGTCAGAAGGAAAAATCTGTTGACTTTACAACCTTAATGCTGCGGCTGCAAGAAACGGGAAAACAACTAGGTGAAGATAAAGACAAGAATGGTGATGCTTATGTTTATGCCGCAGCCCAAACCTTGGAAGCTATATTAGGCGAAGATACTCCTATCAGAATGCAGGGACTTATCCTAGAAAATCTGGCTAAAAAAAATGATACGACAAAATTTATTAAATCTGGTACTTTTAAAGCACTATTAAGTGCGTTTCCACTTTGTATCAGTTGCCCAAATTCTGATTCAGTCCCCAAGATTGGTTTAATTTCTTATGCAAGCCGTCCCTGTAACGAAGTAAATTCTCTCAATGATAGTGAAAAAGCTTATCTTTTTCTCACTCAAAGTTATATTGCTACAGGCGTTAGTGAACCCTTCATCGGTTATGAACTCAAAAGAGAACGGATGCAGTCTGATGTGCTTGACTCTCCAGAACAGCTGAAAACGCAACGCCTAGTTCAAGAAGAAATTCGTCACCTCAAAACCCAAGGATGCCAGCACATTATTTTATTAGCTCATGCTTATGGCGATCGCCGCATTAATCGAGCCGCAGATTATAATTCTTCTTTAATACCTACAGAATTTTTAGAAGAAGTCTTTCAAACATTTCCTAATATCAACATTTACCCAATGGTGCGGGATGTATTTCCAGCTACACGCTTGCGCGATCGCGGGTACAATGAAGCAGCATTTGAAATTTTGCAAGCTGAAGACCATACAAGTTTCTGGAATTCTGTTGCAACTTCAGAAGATTTTCGTGATTTTATTCCGGTTTATACCTTTGCTACACTTTATGCTATTCAAGCAGAAGAACGCATACAATCTGGTTTCTGCATTTATTTTCTGGTTTCGGATACCAAAGTTCGCAGTCTTAACTCGATTCAACGCGCTCGTCAGCATTTAATCGATCCTGATTTAGACTCTCCTATTCATCCCTGCTTACTAACTGTACTCCGGGGCTTGCATTTTATTGAAGCTGAACGAGGTGTGTACAAAAGTCAACTTAGCCCAGTACTAGATCCATTTAGTTGGATATCGCCTAATACAGTTGAAGAGGCTGGGGAAGTCAAAGTTCTTCATACCCGTCGTAAGGGACAGGTATTACTTAATTATCGCGCTGTCCTCACCTACGTTTCTCAAGTTCTGCACAGAAAGTAATGGAATTATCTTTTCTAGAAAAAGCCTCTATTTGGGGGCAGGTATTTGAAATCGCTGTCAAACGCGGTGTTTTGCAACAGTTAATTCACCGAAACTTACTCTTGAAAGAGAATAAGGTTTTCCAGCTTTGGCAATCTCACAAAAATAAAGATATCTCCCAAGAATTGGTAAAAGCATTCAAACTGACAGATGCTAATACTAAAGAATGGGTAGAGACAATGCTGCGTCATCTGCTGGTACTCGGCTATGGTTTAGGTTGGACAGCAATGCGTGAGTGTCTCAATCATAGTCAAATTAGACAACCTAAACTAAAAGCAATTTGGTGTCCGTTGACATTTTCAGGACAGCAAATGCTACGAGATGAAGAAAAAGAAGCGACAGCAAAAGCATTTCAAGAAACTTTCAATATACCAGGGAAACCAGATGAGAATTTAGTTAACCGAGGACAACCAGCCAGAGCCGATTTTATTTTATGGTTGTCTAATGAATATATCCCCCACAGAAACACACAAGAAGAGCAAGTCATACCCTCTAAAGACTTTAAAACTGATTTCTCTCAGCCAAAAGATTTAAAACGCAAAAAAATTGAGAACTTAATTATCTGCTTGGAATTTTCTTATAACGCACCCATCAAATTTGCAGATTTTCAAAATGAAACACCTCATAGAGAAGAAATGAGTCGCTATGCGCGTTATATGGAATCACGAGGGGTGTTCTCTAGAGTTTGTGCAGAGGTTGAGGGTGAAGAATTTTCACTCTCTAAAAGGTTAGAAAACTTTCTTTCAGCATTTAGCGGTCAAGATAAACCATTATTTAAGCTCTGTCAGGCATCATCTTATACAGCTCGTCTGATTGATGTATTACGCAAGCATCAGCTATTAGAAGGAAGTTGTCATGCTAGAGCGATCGCTGTCACATCCAATGGTATTGAAAGTCTTGCTGCTCATTTCTGGGGTGTGGAACCAGAACTAGATACTAGAGCAAAGTTAATGAAATCATTGGGACAAGCATATCGCCAGGCTAAACATTCAAATGATGATGTGCCACTCGATCTAGATGCAGAAATCCAGCTGGTGTTCAAGCGGCTCTTGAAAGGGCTACCGTCTGACTTGAAAGCACAAGCAAAGTCTCTAGCTGAAAACCCAACTCTAGGCCAATACTCTCACTTTCTCTTTCAGGAGAATGTGAGCGAATTTTACAACCCAATGGGTGAAATTAGCAAGGTTGAGGCGATCGCATCTATTGAAGACCACGAAGCATTACATCAGTTTTTTGGAAGCAGCCCATTTACACAAATAGCTAATTTTGTCAATGAAATCAATCCCAATCAGGAAACAATTCGTCTACGAGAAGTACATGAGGCAGCTGTTTTTGCTGGTATCACTGCTGCTCAAGTCGGTAAAATTAACGTCCTAGCATTGGAAGGAAATCCGGGTATTGGTAAAACTACTGCTGTGATGAAATTTCTTAAGCAACAAAAGCAGCAGGAGCGAGGTTTCTTGTTTTTGTATCTCAGTCCACGAGTTGTCATTAATCGAGATGTCACCGACAAACTTGCTAGAGAAAACGAACAACCCACAGGGATATTAACCATCACTAGTAATAAAAATTTGATTGATGCAGCTCCCGAATGGTATAGAAAACAGGTTCAGCAAAACAATTTTCCACCTCACAATATCGATAGTGCTGTTGTTGTTGATGGTATTCAAAACCTCACACGTCCTCTTAGTAATATCTTCTTCCTAACCCCAGAGCAAGAACTTGATATTGATTGCCATATAGTTGGCTCGAATAAAATTAAATGCCGTCTCAACGAAAGAGATTACAGCATAGAATCTCTTTACAGTCCTGGTGTATTGGGTACGATAGCAAAGTCAGCCCAAACATTGCTCAAAGCCAACCCCCAATTGAATCAACTGGTTATGACTGCTGCTATTCAAGGTTATCGGACACTCAACGATCAATCAACCACAGTTAATGCCTTCACCAATTTGTTTGTACACAAAGATATCAGTAAGAAGACTGCAAAAAAGGAACGTTCAGAATTTGCAAACAGAATTCCTACTATAGTTGTCATGGTAGATGAACTTGCTGGCGATGGTGCAGGTGCGCCCTTTGTCCGTAAGTTAGCAGAATGGTTGGAACAGCAATTTATTCAACCGTTTGATACAACTCCATCTCCGTTTAAAATTGTGCTGATTCTGGCTGATGCCTCACTCAGCAATGAAGTTGTGTTAGATAGCTTTTTGAATTCGGGCGATCGCGCTCCTGATAAAGTTTTAATTAGTCAAAGTCGGGGTGAAGCACCTTTTCGGGTGACAGGGAGTGATAGAAGAACTGGCTTGAAATACCCAAAACTGCACATCATGACAAATAGTTACCCCGCCAGTAAACTCAGCATCGATTACAGTATTCGGCTGTCTCCCATTAAACCAGGTCAAAATAGTGACGGTACAGAGCAGACCATTAGACAAGCAATTCGAGAAAAATCAGAAGAAGAGACGCTAATAAATGCCTACTTAGAAATCAAGGATGGCTTACACAAGGGAGCAGAGCAGTTAATATTCTTCGCACAGGATAAAGCTTTTCTACGTCAGTTACAGGAAAAATTGACTACTGGTAAAGAAGCTCTCCTAAAAAGGGGAGAAGTGGAAGTTTTGGATCAAAGTGTATCACCCGATCAGCGATTGAAATTAGTCAAGCCGCCACGACGAGATGAAGTTAGAGTTTTTCTGATGACTTCTTCAGGCGCAAGAGGTGTTTCTTTCCCTAAAACAGATTGCATTATAGCTGCAATTCCTCGATTTAATATTGAAGCCGCTTTAATGGAAGTCGCGCAATTAATTTATCGGGGTCGAGGAATGTATATAGATTCAGAAACCGGAATGGAAGTTTCTGGAGATAACAAAGCTAGACGCTTAGTAATGCTAATCAATGATTTCATCATTGAAAGAGAGGACATCGACCCTAAAAGACTATGGTTGCGTCAGTCCAGCGATTTATTGACTTTGCTAGTAATGTTGCGCTCTACAATTCATACCCGCATTAAAGGTGATGCAGGACTTAATAGAAACCGAATTGCATTTGTCCCCGTTGGTTCTGTTGGGGATGAAGAATTGTTGCGTTTGATGTCTGATGATTTATTAGATTTCTTGCGTGAAGCTAAATTTTTTATCAGCGATAGTCATCCTCAAGAAGCAAAAGCAATTGTTAAAAGGGCGGAACAGTTATCTACAAGCATCTTTAAACATTTTGATTTGAGAGGTCAATCATCAGAAAGAAATGCCAAGTCTTATGCAAATTATCAAAACTTACAAGCTTTAGTTAAAGCTGTGTCTAGGATTCAGAGTTCTTTATTACCATCTTTAGATAATGATGCCCTAGAGATACCTGATAGTCTAACTTGTATAGGCCCTTTCTGGATAGAAGATTGGAGCGATCGCCAAACTGAAGAAATATTTAGCTTTGAAGCATGGAAAGCTGATATTAAACAAAATAGTAGTCGTCTTCTAGGTTCTCTAAAAGAAATTGCTGAAAGCAAGAAATTCAAATTTCCCTCAAAACTCAAACGTCCTGCTAACGAATTATATAAACTGTTGAGTCGGGAACAAGAAGGATTTGTGATTGAATCTTCCACGCGTCAAGCCTTGAAAACCAAAAACATAGTTATTGGCTTACCTCTAGACTATCCCCATTTCTGGAATGAACAATCAGAAGATGATACCCGCCAACAAGTATTACAAGATCCACAAGCCTGGAGAAGTTCGCTAGGACGTTCTCTAACTCCTCAAGGCTTAATCATTCCTGTAGTACCTCACTATCGAACATTTCCTTGGGTAGCTGTGGCAGGCAGACGGATTTTTACACAATTGGAAACAGTTTTTAGCGATCGCTATTTTATGGCCTCTAATGAATTGAATCTTCTAAACACCATCCTGCTTGAAGATGAAGTAGATAACAAATAGTTTATGCCCAGGATGGGCTATAGCTACGCAAAATTCATATTTTGGTTTCAGAACTGATTCGTAAAGAAAATCTTAAGGGTACTCAAATCGTTGCTAGATCTAATACCAATTCAAAAAATGTTTGCGACAGATAGGGCATTAAGGATGAAATCATAACTAGTCAAAGAAGCAGCAATTTCAGGAGTCAGTTCAGCCAGAAGTTGAGCAACTTGAGTTCGCAGATGCTCAAGGTTATCAAATAGCTCCCATTTCAAGTATTGCTTGAGATATTCCCAAACGCGCTCTATGGGATTCAGTTCCGGAGAATGGGCAGGCTGGAACAAAAGAACGATGTTCTCTGGAATTTGTAAACGTTTAGCTTTATGAAATAAGCCGTTATCAACTTGGAGGACGTTGAGTGATTTGGCTGTATTAACTCGAATTCCTGAAATCTTTATAAGGCAAGCGTTTTACTTGAGTTTACAAATTAGCTCTCACAGCGATCGCCAAATATAAAATATTGCTTGTTTCCGGAAACGCTACCTCGAATTGTGGAGTCTATGTATTATAGAAATAATACTTTGGTACAAGTATATGTAGTCCCTGGTCTCAATCAAATTTAGTCAATGGCGAATAATAACCATTCTTAGATAACAACCTCTAGGAAACTTACTTATTCGTGACACTCCGCTACGAAATTATTTGATTGCAGTCACCGAGAAGAATCATGGAACAAATTTATAAATATCCACGTACCCATCACATTGAAGGGTCGCGGTTGCAAGCTGGGGATGAAGATCTTAATAGCATTCCTTTTAGTGCTATCAAAAATCAATATGTAGTAGTTGAAGAAAAAGTTGATGGTGCAAATGCAGCCATTAGCTTTACAAATGATGGGCAAATTCGTCTGCAAAGTCGGGGACACTATTTAACTGGTGGGGCGCGGGAAAAGCACTTTAACTTGTTTAAACAGTGGGCGCACACTCACGCAGCAGCGTTTTGGGAAGTTTTGGGAAGTCGTTTTATCCTCTTTGGGGAATGGCTGTATGCGAAACATACAGTGTTTTACGATGCCTTGCCCCACTACTTTCTGGAGTACGATGTCTTAGATTTGGACAACCAAGTATTTCTGAGTACCAAGAACCGTCAGCAATTACTTGCTGGCTTACCCCTGGTTTCAGTACCCGTATTGTTTGCTGGTGAACTGCAATCTTACAAGCAGCTGATTGAGTTGCTGGGTGAGTCGCACTATCAAACTCCGGGACACTTGCAACGTTTTGAGCAAATTTGTCAAGAACTGGGGCTTGATGTTGAGCGTTCTCTCAAACAAACTGACCAAAGTTGTTTGATAGAAGGTTTATACATCAAAGTTGAGCTAGGAAACATCGTTACTCATCGCTATAAATATGTGCGTTCCAGCTTTTTAACGACCATTCTGCAATCAGATGGGCATTGGCTCAACCGTCCGATAATACCAAATCAGCTGTGTGTTGGGGCTAATTTGTTCGGATGACCTTGCTTGTGAATGACGGTTATAAGTTATTAAAAATACAACTAACTTAATAAATTTGAGGTTAGAGATATGAGTACTTTGGTGCAATCTTGGTCATTTCCTTATTGCCCCAGCGAAAGCGACTCGTCGATAGATTGGTCGGCATTGGAAGCAGAATTTGATTGGTTGCGATCGCTTGCTGATTGCCCCCAAGATCCACGTTACCATGCTGAAGGCAATGTTCTCATTCATACAAAATTAGTATGCGAGGCATTAGTGGCATTACCTCAATGGCGGGCGTTACCAGCTCAAGAACGTTCTGTGTTGTTTGCTGCGGCTTTGCTGCACGATGTTGCCAAACCTGCTGCTACACAAATAGAAGCAGATGGTTGTATTAGTTCCAAAGGTCATGTACTCCAAGGTGCAAAAATGGCACGGGAAATTCTCTGGGATTTGCATGTACCCTTCCGCCAACGAGAAGCGATTGTGGCTTTGGTGAAATACGGCAGCTTACCCTTGTGGTTTTGGGACAAACCCAACCCCGAACGGGCTGTTATCAAAGCCAGCCAAGTTATTCGTTGTGATTTGCTAAGTTTGCTGGCAGAAGCAGACGTTAAGGGTCGCTACTGCAACGACCAAGCAAATTTATTCGAACGAATCGAATTCTTTCGGGAATTTTGCCAGGAAAATCACTGCTTTGAGCAGCCGCGAGTATTTCCATCAGCACACAGTCGGTTTGTTTATTTTCAGAAAGAAGATGGAAACCCAGACTATGCAGCTTATGACGATACGCGCTTTCAGGTGGTGATGATGTCAGGATTACCCGGTTCGGGAAAAGATACTTGGATTAAAGAAAATCTTCCTGACTGGCAGGTAATTTCTTTAGATAAACTGCGAAATTCAATGGGGATCGACCCTGAAGACGATCAGGGCGCAGTTGTAAATGCAGCCAAAGAAATGGCCAAACAATATATGCGAGATGGACAATCCTTTGTTTGGAATGCGACCAACATTAGCCGTCAAGTGCGGGGGATGCTAGTTCGCTTGTTTGCCAGTTATCAAGCCAGTATTCGGATTGTGTATTTGGAAGCACCTTGGAAAGAACTGCTGAGAAGAAATGGCGATCGCACCGCCAAGCTTCCAGAAAAAGTACTTTACCGCTTGAAAACTCGCCTAGAAGTCCCCGATATTACCGAAGCACATACAGTAGATTGGATCGTCGAGGAATTTTGACCTTTTTTCTTGTAGGATGGGCGTCTCGCCCGTCCTAGAGCGAGATTCCCAAATCACAAACTGTATTAAATACAATTAATCCCACCAAAAAAACAAGTTGTCACTTAAGCCAAGACTTTCGGCTAAACGTTCCACAGAACCACAGCCTTGGTCTACAATATCAGGACAAAAATCATACATGCGATCGGCAAGTTCTTCAGGGTCTTGAATAGGAGTGAGGAAGTGACCTTCAAGGGTATCATGGGCAACCAAGGTCAAAATAAAAGGCTGTACTGCTTCAAGTTCTCGCAGCCATTGGACAACATAACCAGGGCCAATACCGCAATTACAACCATTTGTTTGATGTAAGGCAATGGCATCATATTTATCTGTAGTCGGCAAAACATAAAGTTGTTTGGGCCCTTCTGCATCGTGATATTTGTCTGGCTCGTAGACAAAGCAACCCCGTTGTAAAAATTGTTGTTGTAAATCTTCTGTTTTTATGTGACTTCGGCGTTTGCTGTTTACATGAACTTGAAACCAGCCAGGGATATCATCATACATGGGTACTGGCTGACTGCCACAAATTTCACCTAAATCTGCAACTGCTTTTTGATATTCAGGATTTTGGGCAGCTTGGGAAAAGTTTGGACGGGGTAGTTCTGCTCCCCAACGTTCATTATCATTACTGTCGTTTTCTTCATTATTTTCATCTTGTTCATCCCATCGTCGTTTTTCGACACCATATTGAGCCAGCAGTTCTATAACCTGATGATGGTCAAATAAATCAGCTAAAGTCATAGCTGTATCGCCATCTTTGGAAACAGCATTGACATCAGCACCCGATTCAATCAGCATTTGAATTAGCTCTAAATGTTCTTGTTTTTGTACTGCTTCCATTAAAGGAGTGTGATGTTCATTATTTTTAGCATTGACATCTGCTCCTGACTCGATGAGAAATTTTGCCAGTTCTATATGGGTATTTCTCAAAGCCATCAAAAGCGGCGTATCTCCCGCTATATCTTGCTGATTAATGTTTACTCCTGCCTGGATTAATATTTGCACAACCTCTAGATTTCCATTTATGCAAGCAAGACACAGCGCATCTCTTCCAAAACAATCTCTTGCTTGAAGATTTGCTTGATGCGCCACTAAAACTTGCACGATATTTTTATAGCCTTTACTTGCTGCCAACATTAAAGAAGTTATGCTCAAGGAAAATCCCATTGCAATTAATGACTCATAATCGTCTGAAATAATCCCACGAGGTTGTCGTTGATTGGCATCAACAATATCACTGGCATTAATATCAGCATCGGCATCAAGCAGCAAATTTACAATCTCTAAATTTCCAGTTGATGCTGCTAATATTAACGGCGTGCGATTCCTCGTTTTTCTCCTTTGGTCGCGTGCATTGACGTTAGCACCTCTAGCCAACGACTCACGCACCGCTGCAACATCTCCCTGTTCCGCAGTGTTCAGCAGATGTTCCTCTGGACTTACCCTTGGTGCATCTACACCAAACTGACGCAGAACTTCTAGAACCTGATAATGCTCGTTTCGCACTGCCCAATCATAGGCTGATAGTCCTTCGCCATCTTTACGGTAAGGGTCTGCACTTGCTTCTAACAAAACTGCTAATGCTTCTGCATGAGCGCAACGTGCTGCGAGAATTACTGGGAAGGTATCGACTGCAATTTCTGGTTCCGGAATGTTGGAATTGGTAAGCTTTGCCCGATTTGCCGCAATATCAATAGACTCAATTGTTTCGCCTACTTCAGATAATGGTGCATCTGAGGTTTCAACTGCGTCGAGTTTGTTAAAGGCTTTACCAATCGTTTCTAGAGTATCGAATGCTGGTTTGAATACAGATCCAGCTTGCTTGTAAATTGTTGCACGGTTTATTGTAATACTTGATGTCAAAACATTTACATCTGCCCCAGCAGCTATCAGCGCCCTAATTACTGCTGCCGAACCTTGTGCTGCTGACATTGCGATGGGTGGTACACCGTTATACTTTGTTGTTTGGGTTGGGTTAGCACCTGCGGCAATGAGTTTGAGAGCGATATCGAAGTTACCATTTTTAATCGCTTTTAGTAAAGGAGTTGAAAGCATACTGCCATTATCAACATCAGCACCCGCAGCAATTAACAAATCAATTATTTCCGCATTTCCTACTCTGGCTGCTTCTTCTAACGGACTTCCAGAGTATGTAGACACATTCACATCTGCACCCTTGGCAAGCAAAACTCTGACGGTTTCCACTCGATTTGTCATCACTGCCCAAACTAATGAGTGTCTGAGTGAGGGATCGTCGGCACCCGCTTCAATTAACGCACATTTAATTTCATCTGGGCCGTAGCGTGCCAGTTCATAGGCTGTTTCATCTCCTTTTATGGTATTTGGATTTGCGCCTGTAGCAAGTAATTCTTTTACGCGCTGAGGATCGCGGGACTCAATAGCGGCAATTAGCTGCTCGTCCATAATATTTTATACCTAAATAATTGGAGTTATCTAGTTATTTTGCCCATCTAACTCCAACTACCGTCTGTTAATATCTAAAGTTTATTGCGGAAAAACCTTTAGGCGATGCTGGCGATAGATAACTCGACCCTTGTATCTACAGGTAACACTACATCTTTGTTCTAAGTGTCCTTGGCGTATGACACCTACTATACCTGAAATAGCTAATGCTTCTTCTTGGTAGTGGGTAACAAAAATTGCTGAAGTACCTGGGTGGAAATATCACGCAGAGGC
Organism: Nostoc sp. DSM 114161; assembly: GCF_052692665.1. Classification (NCBI taxonomy): domain Bacteria; kingdom Bacillati; phylum Cyanobacteriota; class Cyanophyceae; order Nostocales; family Nostocaceae; genus Nostoc; species Nostoc sp. DSM 114161. The sequence continues at coordinate 7,883,026 of NZ_CP195141.1, read as the reverse complement.
GCAGAGGCGCAGAGAGTGGGAGAGAAGAAGAGTTGGTTTTTGTATTTATAATTTGGTATTTTCAATCTTTACCATTAACTGATACTACTAAGCAAGAAAACTTCTTAAAAAAGTAAGTTTTTATTCTCTAGCTAGATGATTTTCCGGGAAGGAAACCTAGTCTTTTTTCTAGGTTTTCTTACCTAAAAATTTGTGAGAGCATTTAAACAAAGCTTAAAGATAATGTTTTTAAATGGATCGCAGATTCTTAATTCTAAGGAGTGCCTAATGGTAGGAAATAGCGAACTCAAGAATAAAGTCGCCTTGATTACTGGTGCAAACAAAGGTATTGGATGGGAAATGAGCCGTCAACTGGGGAAATATGGATTGACGATTTTGATAGCAGCGCGAAATTTAGAAGCGGCAAAAACCGCAGCGAGTAAGTTGCATGATGAGGGAGTATCAGCAGAAGCGATCGCTCTTGATATCACTAACAGTAATCAAATTCAGTCTGCTTTTCAACAGATTAGCGATTCCTTTGGTAAGCTCGATATTTTAATTAATAATGCAGGTGTATTTTTGGATGGCGACTGGTTAATTAGTAATGCCAGTTCTGTTTCTATAGACATTATTCGCCAGACATTTAATACCAACTTTTTTGGCTTAGTTGAACTGACTCAAGTACTGCTACCCTTAATTTTAAAAAGCCCTAGCGGTCGAATTGTCAATATCTCTAGTATTGAAGGCTCATTAACACTTCATGCTACTCCTGATTCACCGATTTATGACTCTAAACCATTTGCTTACAATGCTTCTAAAGCAGCAGTCAACGCCTTTACTATCCATCTAGCCCATGAGTTACACAATACTCCTGTGAAGATTAATAGCGCTCATCCAGGTTGGGTAAAAACTGAATTAGGCGGTGAAGGTGCAATGATAGATGTCACCGAAGGAGCGAAAACTGGCGTTGAGTTAGCAATACTCCCTGATGATGGGCCGAGTGGTGGCTTTTTTCATCTCGGTCAACCAGTTCCTTGGTAAAAACTCTGCCGAAGTGGCATCCGCTTACTGATACGCAAGTCTACTTGAAGAGATAGGATCTACTAAAAGAGTCATATTTTTAGGAGCAGACCTCTGTCTTTACAATTTATCAACGTTCCTACAGCCAATTCTCAACCGCCCGCAGGTTTAATTGTCACTTTGCATGGTTGGGGTGCTAATGCTGAAGATGTAGCATCTTTGTTGCCTTTGCTCGATTTACCCGATTATCAGTTTGTATTACCCAATGCACCTTTTCCTTATCCCTATTCCCCTATAGGGAGGGCATGGTATGACTTGAGAGTAGAAAATATGTATGAAGGGTTGCCAGAAAGCCGACAACTGTTAATAGATTTGTTGCAATCTTTAGAAAGCACTACTGGCGTGCCTTTGTCGCGGACTATTTTGAGTGGATTTTCTCAAGGTGGAGCAATGACTTTAGATGTAGGATCGAAATTGCCCCTAGCAGGTTTAGTTGTGATGAGTGGGTATTTACATCCTAATGCTGTTACAGCAACTAAAGGTGAAATTTCACCGACTTTAATTAGCCACGGGAGATATGATGAAGCTGTACCACTACAAGCAGCATTGAAGGCACGAGAAACCCTAGAGTCTTTAGGAGTAGCGGTAGAATATCACGAATTTGGGACGGGGCATGAAATCGATGCACAAACGTTAAAGGTACTACGCAATTTTATTGTGAATACAATTGCTTAGTTAAGATTACGAATTTTTTATAAATTCTGGTATAAATGCGGAAAAAATTCACGAAATCAATAGCTTCTAATGAGTAAGATATATTGGGAGGCTGCAAAATAACGCAACTTCACCCATGCTGAAGGCGGATGCTGCATAAGGGAGGGGCAAGCATTATGACAACTCTAAGCATTTCCAGGAAAGAAATTGCTGCCATGACTGCGGCAGAGGTAGAACAGCTAGCTACACGTTTGGAACTGGATAACTACAGCAATGCTTTTGAGGGTTTAAATGATTGGCATCTACTACGAGCGATCGCATTTCAGCGTCCAGAGTTAGTGGAACCCTACATTTATCTGTTAGACTTGGAACCCTACGACGAAGCTTAGTTGAGACGCGATTAATCGCGTCTGTACAAGAGTTAGGAGTTAGGAGTTGGATATTAATATTGGTAACTACTTGCTCTGAAGTTACTACTTACTCCTAACTTTTTACCATGACTAATCCAAAATTAAACAGAGTTTTAGTTGCTATAGGTGGCGGTATCGCCGCCTATAAAGTCTGTGAGTTGATTTCGACGTTGTTTAAAACCGGTGTGGAAGTGCGAGTCATCCTCACCCGTTCGGCGCAAAAATTTATTACACCTTTGACTGTCGCCACCCTATCCCGCCATCAAGCATACACAGATGATGATTTTTGGCAACCAATTCACTCTCGTCCGTTGCATATTGAGTTGGGTGAATGGGCAGATGTGATGGTAATTGCTCCGTTGACGGCTAACACATTAGCAAAATTAGCCTACGGTATGGCTGATAATTTACTCACAAATACCGTGCTGGCTTCTACTTGTCCTGTATTGTTAGCACCAGCGATGAATACGGATATGTGGGAACAACTATCGGTGCAGCGCAATTGGCAACAGCTGTCGATCGATAGCCGATATCATGGTATGAGTACAGTATCGGGTTTATTAGCTTGCGATCGCGTCGGTGCTGGCAGGATGGCAGAACCTTCAGAAATCCTAGTTTACATCCAATCGCTCTTGCACACCCAAGGCAAACGAGATTTAGTAGGTAAACGAGTGTTAGTTAGTGCTGGGGGAACGCGAGAATATCTCGACCCAGTAAGGTTTATTGGCAATCCTTCCACAGGTAAAATGGGATTAGCCCTAGCCCAAGCGGCACTCCACCGAGGCGCAAGAGTCACTCTGGTGCATACTCCAGCTAATTGGGAAGTACCATTGGGAGTGCAAGCAATTCCTGTGACGAGTGCAGAGCAAATGCACCACGCTATGGTAGAGTATCTAGCCAACGCTGATATCATTGTCATGTCAGCAGCGGTGGCAGATGTCAAGCCCAGAGATTATAGTACAGAAAAATTGCCCAAGCGATCGCTCCCCCAAGCTTTACCCTTGGAACCCGTACCCGATATAGTCGCCCGATTAGCACAACTCAAACAGTCGCATCAAATATTAGTTGGCTTTGCAGCACAAACTGGAGATATTGTCAATCCTGCATTAGAAAAATTACATAATAAGAAATTAGATGCGATCGTTGCTAATCCTATCGACAAACCAGATAGTGGTTTTGGCAGCGATAATAATCAAGCGATATTTTTAGATATACAAGGAAATCAATTAGAAATTGCACCTTGTTCTAAATTAGAAATGGCGCATCAATTATTTGATTTTGTCACCAACGAATTTTAGATTTTCTATTTTGCCAACAGATGTAGAGACGTTGCAATGCAACGTCTCTACCAAAAAAATTTCTCTGCAACACCAGAAAATGAAACAGTTGTGCTTTTAACGAGGGAGTTAGCCTAAGCTTCTGAGGACTCTTTTATGTAATCACTGTATTGCTGGCTAGAAAGTAAGCCATTAAGCTCAGAAGAATTGCTAAACTTGATTTTTACCAACCAACCTTCGCCATAGGGGTCTTCATTGAGTAGTTCGGGATCGTCAGCAACTGCTTCGTTGACCTCTACAACCTCTCCTTTTACGGGAGTATAGAATTGTCCTACTGCTTTAACCGATTCGATGCTACCTAATTCATCTCCTTGGTCGAAAACCTGGCCAACATTTGGCAATTCCACGAATACAGTTTCACCAAGTTGCCGCTGAGCATAGTCAGTAATGCCTATTTTAGCAATGTTGCCTTCAACCAGAACCCATTCGTGTTCCTTGGTATATTTCAGTTCGCTAGGAACGCTCAACAACGCCAGTTGGAGAATACCAGTTAGCCAAGACTGATTGGTTTGTGGCTGGTTAGTCTGTACAGGTAGCGCTTGAGCGATGGCTTGACTCGCTGCTGGCCAAAATAAGTTGGTGACAAACAAAGTCGCAGCCAGTACCAGAGTAATCGCGGAACGAATTGCGTACTGGCATATCGTTTTGATGAAATTCACGGATAAATTCTTCCTATAATTACAAACAAAAGTAGTATTAAATACTGATATTAAAATGTCAATATCTTTCCAGAGTCCGAAATCCATGAGACAAGTAGCAACCGAGTCATTATCCACTTGGCGTTTCATCCCAATCCTTCAAACATCAGGAGGGATACAAATGGCGATCGATGCTTGGTTGTTCAAACAATGCGAAGAGGGAAAGTATCCGCCTACCTTGCGTTTTTATACTTGGTGTCCCTACGCCCTTTCCTTGGGGCATCTGCAAAAACAATGGCCTGCCCAGTGGCATAATCTGATCTACCAAGGACAGGAACTCGATCTAGTTCGTCGGCCAACGGGAGGTAGAGCTGTTCTCCATCAAGGAGACTTAACCTACGCTTTGATTACCTCAGCTAGTAGTGCAAAAAGCTGGGGTGTTTATGAAAACATCTGTAACTTTTTAATCCAAGGCTGGCAAAAGTTGGGTATTGAGTTAGATTATGGTTCTGCGGGACGGGGTTATATTCATAATCCCAGTTGCTTCAACACAGCAACAGCCGCAGACTTGGTTACCACCGATGGAAGTAAATTCATTGGTAGCGCCCAACGCAAGGGAAGAAATACAATTCTGCAACACGGCTCGATGATTTTGTCCACAGACAAAGGTTTATTTGAAGAAATCTTTGAACAATCAGCCCCCTGGAATAGCTCATTTTGTAACACAAAAGAACAAGATGGCTGGATTGTGAAGATTGTGGATACTTTGACAGAAACGGCAAAACAGTATTTTGGGATAGAATTAGTTACCCAACCATTCACAGAACAAGAATGGGAGGAAATTCTTAAATTGCGATCGCTTTATGAAGTGCGATCGCAGTTAAAAAGTAAAATCTAAAAACTGTTTTAGGGAATAAATACTGTTGATTGACCAGGATAAACTACCTCAATCACACCAGCCCACGCACACATCAATTTAGATGTGTTATTCAGTGCTGGGCTGTTAGCAATCAGAACGGTAGGCGAACCGGGTGCCCAAGGCGCGGGGATTACAGGCACACAAGGCATAGGCGTCAACACCCCCGAAGCAGCTGCTGTGGCAGATGCAACTGCTGGATTTGCTAAAGACGAACACATACCAAAAGGCATGATATTTACCATTGGCTTATTATCCAAAATGTTCGCATCTGGCGTAGCAGTCAACACCCGATTGACGGGTAGAACTACAAACGTGCTTGGTGTCAGCCCAAAACTACACTTGAGGGTTGCGCCGGAACATACTTGCAGAGCCATAATTCATCCCCTCCACAAATCAAGATACAGTTACTTGGATAATGTAGCGTAGCATTCATTAGGTTGTGTTGCATAAACTGAAGAATAAAAAGTTAACATTTTTATTTACATCATTAAGTGTAAACACTTAATGATGTAAATAATCCTAGATAATCAGTTTATTCAGCTTGCCGAAACCCCAGAACAAGCCCCAAAGCTGGTAAAAATAGTGTGGCTGAAATCAAGACATTAAGTAGCAATTGCGAAAGGAAACTACTACCTTGAATTGGGTATAACCCGTATGCTCTATGGCTTCAAGTCACTTTTCTAGATTTTACAATATAAGTAAGACATAAAAATAACGCTTCAATATATATGAAAATACTCTCATCAGAACTAGTGCATTTGGGATTTGGCAAATATGTGCGTTCTGACCAAGTAACAGCAGTTATACCAATAGAAGAGGAGCGAGGCCCAGGGCGACGAACCTTTGTTCACGTTCAAGGGCAAACCGATCCAATTATCGCCTCTCGTGCGGAAGATACCATCATTCGTGATTTGGTCCAAGAACCACGCGAAGTTACCCAAGCCCGTCAACAGCAAGAAATTCTTCAAGATTTATTGGTTAATTTAGCCAATGTTAATTCCACTGTGCGCCGAATTAACCGTGATGAAGGCAGTTTGGATCTTGATTTGTTAGAACGACGAATTAAGCAAGTCCTAGAAAATTAATTGCAGAAATCAGCAAACTTTCATAACGGAGAACGATATTGCTGAATACCATTACAGATCAAGTTTCAGTATCAGATACACAAACAAGATCGCCAAGGTTGTGGATACCTGAACGGGTACTGTTTACACCTGCTGCCCTAAATGAAGTTTGGGGACAGCAGATTCTTTAACGTGTGCAGTCGTCACTCAACTTACCAATAGAAGAACTATCACAGAAGCGCCTGAAGGGACTGCGCGGTGAGTCTAACCGAGATACTTACAACATCACCAAGTGTACCTTAGCAGTGGTTACTGCACCGCCCAGTTCTTGCGTAAGTCCTGATAATAAAAAACCCCACTTGAATGGGGTTGAGGAGCGAAATTTATCGTCGTGATAACTAACTTTATCTACTGCGAAAACCTCCGCTTATAGAGCGAAATTCTCCACTGTCATCCTGTTGAGTGTTTGGAGAAATGGTGGTTATAGCTGATTCATCACCGATGTTGTCTTCTATGTATAATTTAATATCACATGGAGTGTTATTTCTTATTGAGCGTTTGAGTTTTGTGGTAAAAAATAGAGAACCACCAGGTGAAAGGGCGTTACCAGGAAAAATACATATTTTATTACCTACCTCATTCGTCTCAGTCCTAAGTGGGCTTACAACTAAACGATTACCAACAAAGTTTCTCTCGCTCCAAGCACAAACACTGTTTTGTGGACAATTAGCTAGTATAGGTAGTTGGAATTGGGCGTTAGCTACATTGGGTCTTATCCCGCTAGGAATTGTAACAATTGCAGCAGTTATCGCTACAGCTAACCCTGATAGTAATGTTGTTTTCATTGGTTTTAAAAAACGCGTAATTTTGCATAAAGTATTTAATAAGGGCTAACCTACAACTTATTAACAGCCTAGTCAACTTGTTATACTAAATTCCCCACCTTTCTTACCTTTCGCACTTAACCCACTAGAACTTACGCATTGACAAAAAGAATAATAAATGCAGAAAAAGCAGAAAAACAAGCGCTGCGCCAACGTCTTTGACGAACGCTTGTTAGCAGAGGCGTAAAAAATAGATAATTTACTTGCCTTTGTTTAGGGTTCGGACGATTAGAGCAACTACTAAGCCATCAACAGCTAAATGTAACTATTTATGGTGAGAACAACGTACAATACCTGCGCTTTTTCCTAGCTGACGCCAAACCGGATAATTTGGGCAGAAGGCGGGGGACGTTATACATTAATAAGTGTGTCTGCAATACCGGACTTGTTCTGGCTTAGTCTCAATAGCAAAGGTTTGGAAATGTCTACTTTATCAGAAACTTCTATTTTGGCGGCAATTCTGCTAGTAGCTTTAGGCATTTTGGGTTGGGGCTTTTATCGCGCCAGACCTTTTGGCAAGCTAGGAATCTTGGCTTGGTTACAGTCGGTGGTGTTGATGACTCCGTGGCTACTGTTTTTTGGATTATTTGCCGCCGGAATTTACATTAACATAGCAGGTATATTGTTCTTAGTCGTGGCTTCTGCTGGATTGTACATCTACTTGGGGAGCCAGTTACGCAAAGCTGGGCAAGATGCCATACTCAAGCAGCGGGCAACCGAAAGACTTGCGACTGAGTCCTCACCTGAAGAAAATTCCCCACAACCAACAGTAATAGAACTCAAACCTCAGATTCCACCAATACCAGAAGATGATTTGAATGCCATTAAAGGTATTTTCGGTATTGATACATTTTTCGCCACAGAAACTATCCCGTACCAAGATGGGGCGATTTTTAAAGGCAATTTGCGGGGAGAACCAGAAGAAATTCACAATAGGTTAAGTGCAAGTTTGCGAGAACGGCTTGGCGATCGCTATCGTTTATTTTTAGTGGAAAATACAGATGGCAGGCCAGTTGTAATTGTACTGCCCAGCCGCAACGATCCCCGGCCGATGCAGTTATCGCAAAAAGCTTTTGCAGGTATTCTTTTGGTAGCCACCATAGCCACAAATTTAGAAGCTGCGGGATTACTGCTGAATTTTGATTTCTTTACTAGTCCTGCAAGGTTCGCAGAAGCTTTGCCCATAGGTGCGGGCATATTTGCGATTTTAGTCGCTCACGAAATCGGTCATTGGTTACTTGCTCGCCGTCACCAAATCCGCCTTAGCTGGCCGTTTTTTCTACCTGCTGTGCAAATTGGTTCCTTTGGTGCAATTACCCGCTTTGAATCTTTATTACCCAACCGCAAAGTATTATTTGATATCGCCTTGGCAGGGCCGGCCGCAGGTGGTATCGTTTCTTTAGGTATGCTGATTACCGGCTTGCTGCTTTCCCACCCTGGTAGCTTATTTCAATTGCCAAATCAGTTTTTCCAAGGATCGATTTTGGTGGGAAGCTTGGCGCGAGTTGTCCTTGGTTCCGCCTTGCAGTCGTCTTTGGTAAGCGTTCATCCCTTGGTGGTGATTGGTTGGTTGGGGTTAGTAATTAACGCTTTGAACTTAATGCCGGCAGGACAACTAGATGGTGGGCGCATTGTCCAGGCGATTTATGGACGCAAAACCGCAGGACGAGCAACTGTAGCAACTTTAATTTTACTGGTGCTAGTGTCTCTCGGTAATGTTCTGGCTATGTACTGGGCGTTCGTGATTTTCTTCTTGCAACGAGATTTAGAACGCCCCAGTTTGAATGAAATCACTGAACCCGATGATGCCAGAGCCGCTTTAGGTCTTTTGGCTTTATTCTTGATGATTACCACCCTTTTACCTTTGACTCCTGGCTTGGCTGGACGCTTGGGCATAGGATAAATCAACTAAAACATATGCGATTACGACACATTCTTGAGTAAAGACGCGAGGAATCGTGCCTGTGCAAATGGTGTATTCGCATTCATTTTTCAAATGGGTATAAATTGCGATAAACGCTATAGTTCCTTCTAGCAGCGATCGCTAAATTTAACCTTGCTACAGTACTTTAACAACAGATAATCACTTTGGCGAATCAAAATACAACCAGATTTATCTATGGCATCTTTAGTAGGAAAAGTTGCAATTATTACAGGTGCATCGCGGGGAATTGGACGAGCGATCGCACTGAAGTTAGCTGGTAACGGCGCATCTATTGTCGTTAATTATGCTGGTAATGCAGGTAAAGCACAGGAAGTTGTTGCAGAAATAGAAAAATTGGGAGTAGAGGCGATCGCCCTCCAAGCTGATGTTAGCAAAGTACCCGACATTCAACGGTTATTTGAGCAAACACTCGAACGCTTTGGTAAAGTCGATATTTTGGTCAACAATGCCGGAATCGCTTTCTATAAACCAATTAGTCAAGTGACAGAAGAAGACTTTGACAAGATTTATGCCATTAATGTTAAAGGGACTTATTTTGCTTGCCAACAAGCCGCGCAACACATGGCAGAAGGGGGACGGATTATCAACTTTTCCTCATCAACCACAGTGATGATGCTACCAACTTATAGTGCCTATGTAGCAACCAAGGGTGCTGTCGAACAAATTACGCGGGTACTAGCTAAAGAATTGGGTACAAAGGCGATCGCAGTCAATGTTATTTCTCCCGGCCCCACCGATACAGAACTATTTCGAGAAGGCAAAACACAAGAACAGATAGACCGTTTAGCCCAAATGGCTGCTTTTGGCAAGCTGGGAGATGTGCAAGAAATTGCCGATGTAGTAGCATTTCTCGCTAGCGACGAAGCTAGATGGATTACTGGGCAAAACATTCGTGTAAACGGTGGAATCGCCTAAAGTTATTGTCGGCGAACCTTCACTAAAATTAAGCGATGCGTTCGCCGACAAGTTGTTAGGAAAATTAAGTGGACGGTTTCCAACCGACAAGTAAATTCGGGTAAGTCGCTGGTGTAGGAAAAATTTTCTGGAAAGTATTTTGACGATCTAACGGCTTTTCTTTGCCCATGTTCCAGAGAGTTTCATAGAAAAAGAAAGAGACTCCAGCAAAGTTGCGATCGCGTACTTTTTGCACTTGTGTCTGAATTTGTTGCATGGATATAGATCTATTTTTTAATCCAGCCAAAATCCCAACACTCACAGGAATATGACTCTTTGCTGCTTTCACTTCTGGGTACTCTAACTCACTAACAAAAACATTCAAATCATCGCGGTAGATTTGCAAAACCAAATCTTCAACAATTCCCATCCGTTCCCACTTCTGCCAATCTGCTAAAAAATATTCGTAAGAAAAACGCTGAGGATTGGGAGCAACAGAAACAATGCAATCTTTTTTAGTTGCTTTGATGGTTGTGAATACCCGCTTCATAAAATCGGTGATTTTATTAGCTCTCCAACGTACCCATTCTGGATCTTTAAAATTTTTAGACGGAGCTTGACCGCGGTGTTCTTTTTTATAAAGTGCCACTGTATAAGCATCGTATCCTAATTCTGAAGGTAAGCCAAAATGATCGTCAAATTGAATGCCGTCAATATTATAATTTCTAACAATTTCAACGATTAAATCTTGGATGAATTGTTGCACTTCTGGGCGAAAAGGATTTAGCCAAACTCGATTATGTGTACCTTCTTTGACAATCCGCGTCCCATCGCTGCGACTAGTGAGCCATTGGGAACGATTCTTAGCCAGTAGGGAATCCGCTGGCGCCATAAAGCCGAATTCAAACCAGGGAATGACTGTTAACCCTTTTTGGTGTCCCACATCCACAATTTCTTTGAGGATATCTCGCCCTTGCAGTCCGGGTGTGGGATCGATCGCTCGCCCAATTACTTTGGCTGCAACTTTACTAGGATAGAGTGTATAACCCCAATTCCAAACCGCTGGGTATACGGTGTTAAAATTGAGTTCGTCAAGCCGTTGTAAAGATCCCTTAAGGCGATCGCGCTCAAATAACACATCACTATCAATATTTGTTAACCATACTCCCCTTAACTCATGCGCCGGTAATTTCTGAGGAATAGTTTGAGCGTTTAAGGGCAACGATAACATCACAGTAGCTACCACACTTAAGGTAGCCATGAGGAGAAATAACCCCGACTTTCTGCCTTGGCGAATATTCCAAAACCCAACACACCACTTTATAAACCTTTTCATCATCTACCACAGGTACGATAAAATTATCGTTTCGATTGTATGGCCAATATTGGGCATTGGGCATGGGGAAGAGAATGGGGGGATGAGGAGGTGGGGAGGTGGGGAGATGGGAAGAAAGTAATTCTTCTTTCCCCCATCTCCCCATCGTCTTATCACCCCACCTTTTATTGGGCGCTAGCTGTAATCTGATTCCAAGCTTTAAGTACTATTTGTAAATTGCTTGGCAGATTATTTTGAGAAATATCGTTGTACTGAACTGTATTTTTTTGGCTGGTGAGAGTGTAGGTGATATAATCAGCAGCACCGCCGGGTGCCGGGTAACTGAGATTGCGGTATTGAGTAAATTTATAGCGTTCTAGCGAGCGCAAAAATTGTCGCACCTGTTGTACAGAAACACGGCGAACGCTACGTTCAGAATCATTAGCATCACCAATTCGCACGCGAATCAATTGCCCATTTTTGAGTAAAACAGTCTCGTAGGTTCTACCAGCAAATCCCCCACTAGAAATTTGTCGAAATACTACATCTCGATCCAAAGGTGGCGGTAACTCGCTGGCTGGAATTGTCACAGGTGTTAATGTACTTTGGTTAGGCTTTTGATTGAGTCTAACTATCGAACCTGTTTGATTAGTGTGATAAACCAAGGTTTTTTCCCGTCCACCAACAACTACCCGCCAGCCTGGTATCAAGGCTTGGGTACAGAATTCATCAACCTCAGCTAATTCTAAACAGCCATTTCTCCAAGTTTGCTGTTGAGACTCAACAATCGTTAGCTGAGAAATTGGTTGTTGTAAACGTCTAGATGCAACCTGCAAAACAGCATTTTTTACAGATACAGGTAATTTATTTGAAGGATTATTTGTCGAGGCTAAACGTAGCGATCGCCCATCGTTATTAGTATGATAAACCCAATTTTGTTTGCCGTTAGATACCACAACCCGCCAACCAGAAACTAAAGCTTCTGTGCAGCCTTCATCCGGTTGAGGTAATTCTAAGCAACCATTACCCCAAGTCTGTTGATTATAGTTAGTAATTTTCAGTTCTCTAATCGAAATTCCCTCTCTGCCAGCTAAATCTTGCAGCACGGCGTTAGCTACTGGACGCGGCAAGCGATTTGATTTAATATTGTCTTTAGAGACATCACTGCTCGTTTCTAGCGATAAATTTCCAGAAGCCGCTGTGGCATCTTTGATGACTGTTAAACCGCTGGTAACAGATAAAATACCAGTCAAAACCAAAGCCGTAAAAATTCGTGCTTTATTTGTGCTAAAATAATTTTTCACCACGATCTTCATACTAATATAGTGCTATTAGCCAATAGTTATAAGACTAATAAATAATATCGAGCAACTCAGGACAAAAAACTATATAATCCCATAACATCATTAGTTGGAATTAACTTAGTATTGTCTTTTGAAGCAGATATAAAGACAGACGCTAATGTAATGATTCTTTGTTCCTGAACTAGACTCGACCTAAATCAAAGAACGTCAGAAGAGGCAGGGGAGCATACTTCGACTGCGCTCAGTAACCAGGGAGCAAGGGGGAAAACTCAAACAAAGCTTGTACTCGTCAAGATTAAGAGCGTCCTTCAAGAACGAGGCATCTTCCCCATGTTCTGCAACGCTTGTCGCAGTTATTGAAAGGACTTGCTCCTTCTGCTTCTTGGGTCAACTTTACGATCTGGTAACATGCAAGGCTTTGCAGCAAAAACTTTTTCCTGCATGATACTAGTTTGAAAAATAATTGCAATTCAGATGCCGCCTTACCCTGCCTGAAGTCAAACACCAATTGATGTTACTTCGATGCGATCGCCTGGCTTATGAATCTAAAGAAAAATTTCTATTTCTTGAGCAGAATCCTCACTCCGCACAGAGGCTATTAATAGCGTTTATACTCTATTTATACTCCTATGTTCTCAAACAGGTTAGGCGCTAATCGCTTGTTGTTCGGGTTCGACTAACTGATTATTAGGTACATCAAATCTAATGGTAGTAGATGCCCAATCTTTGAAATCAGGCGCTAACCAGACTAGCTTGCAGAGAATTTCGTCATTCACCCACAACACCAAGGGAAACTTAAACTGTTTGCGAAACTCATCTCGCATGATGTTGGTACTGATGATTAGTTGATTGATAGCCTCTACAGATTCTAAACCCCGTACCATCAAAGCTTCCGGTTGAGTAGCACCAATTGTATTGGCAATGGGCGTGTACAACGTATCAGCGCCAGGTGCAAGTATGATTTCTGGGATGTCGGCTGATGAAAATTCTGTTAACCAATTCAGGACTTGCTGCTGTCTTTCAACACTGTTACAACACGCTAAAATGAGGGAAAACTCCCCAGCAGAAACCATCATTGCTCTTGCGAGCCTCTTAGTGTTTGCTGTGCTGCTAACTGTAGCGTTTTCTGAATTAGTTAAGCCGATCATTTATAAAATCCTGCTTTGAGATGAAAAATAGCGGATCGTTATTTCAGTTATTCTACCCTATTGATTTTTACTTAAAAGTGTTAAAGGATAATTTGGATGACATTTATTGCATGAATTTTAACATAATTTTATAGTTGCTTCAAATAAGAATAATATTGTAAATCTTCGCAAATTTATAATTCAAGATTAATGTGAAGACAACATCAACATATGATTTAAATAAAAAGAGCAAATGGCTACTCTCTCCTCTACAGATTTTCGCATATGGTATTAATTAAGTAATTTATCTTTTGTAGTTAGTTAAAATATATACTCAGCATAAGTTGAATAATAAACGTTGGCAAGTGGCAGAAATTTATCGCAATGTTTGAGGCATAGCTAGCTGTACCTTTAATGTCTAGCTTATTGAAATAGAAAAATCTTCCTCCATCTGGTTGATAGTATTTCAGCGAATACCTCATACCTATACACACTTAAAGGCCCATAGCTGCCTCTACAACCGATTTATTAGTTGCCAAGATTTTTTACAAATCTCGTGTGAGTCATCCATTTGATAGAACTATAAATTAAAGATGTCGCCCCGTTAGTCAGAGGACACGGCATTTTTAGGTTTCTAAGATTGGTTCAGAACGTCAGAGCATAACAATTCATGCACGATCTGGAGGGAAAATGGAACGCGATGAGTTTATTAGACAGGTGCAAAATCGCGCTCATCTCAGTTCGCGTGGTGATGCAGAATTGGCAACTCGCGCGACTTTGGAAACGCTAGCACAACGGTTAGCTGGGGATGAGCCTTTAAATGCCGCAGCCCAATTGCCAAGAGGCATTGCAGAATATATGCGACATGAATATGCAGGTGCTGGCGATCCCTTCTCTATTGATGAATTTTTCGAGCGAATCAGTCAAAAAGAAAGTGTAGAGCTTGCAGATGCCGTTCGTCATGCCCGTGTAGTCATTGAGGTATTGAGTCAAGCGATTAGCAGAGGTGAAATCGATGATATTCGCTCTCAACTGCCATCGGAATTCCATCCATTGTTTGAGGCGGGCAGTGAAGGGCGAATGCGGATAAATACTTAAAAATTTTTATAAATTCATTAGGAGTGTTACACCATGCTATTCAAAGACAGGAGGTTTGCAGGTCAACTTTTAGCTAAGGAGTTAGCTATCTATGCTAATCGCTCAGATGTCATAGTTTTAGGGCTACCAAGAGGTGGCGTACCTGTAGCCTTTGAGGTTGCTAAAGCCTTAAATGCTCCCTTAGATGTTTTGGTGGTACGTAAATTGGGCGTACCCGATGAACAAGAATTAGCAATGGGAGCGATCGCTGCTGGCGGCGTGCGGATACTCAATAAACATATTATCAACGTGGCAAACATCTCCGACGAAGTAATTGCCAGGGTAGCAGTGCAAGAAGAACGAGAGTTAGAGCGCCGGGAAAAGCTTTATCGAGGCGATCGCCCATTAAAAGACTTACGCGGGCGCACTGTCATCTTGGTAGATGATGGTTTAGCCACAGGTGCAACTATGTGGGCTGCTGCTGTAGCCGTGCGAAAACAACAACCGGCTGCGATTGTAATTGCTGTACCCGTAGCTGCACCTGAAACTTGTCAACAGTTAAATCCTGAAGTAGACCAAATCGCTTGCGTCTCCACACCCAGCCCTTTCTACAGCGTTGGTCTTTGGTACGAAAAGTTTCCCCAAACTACAGATGAAGAAGTCCGAGAATTACTCACAAAAGCAGCAAATAATGGTCAACCATTGTTTGCTGGGTGAGAGGAAGTGTTGAGTTGGGAGTTAGGAGTTAGGAGTTAGGAGTTGGGAGTTTGAAGTTATTATTCTCTCCTGTGCCTCTCTGCTCCCATGCTCAATGCCCAATGCCCCATACCAAATGACAGGATGACGCTGGCTGAACAAGCGATTAAACTATTGATAATATGAAATGTTGCTTTTAGCACCTCTTACATAAATTTAATTGCATTGTGAAATCTAACATCTCATCCCGTTATATCTAATACTAATTATGTCAGTGTATCAAGGAACTTGTGGGGAGACCACCGATATAATTATTGGGGTTCAAAACGAAGAAAACGGCGAATTACAAACAAATTCTGCTCCTGTGGGTGCTCTTGCCACAAGACAAGGAACTTTTTCTACGTTTCTTGCTCCCTTGACTCAAGATACTTTTAAACAGGTTGTTAAGGAGGTCGAGCAAAAATTACAGATTGTCCATCAAACCCTATCGATGCTCGATTCTCAGGGTTTTGAAAAGATCTTGCAAGAAATGTTGCATTCGATTACCTTAAAAACCGGAGAATTACTGGGGGCAGACCGCACAACGATATTTTTATTGGATGAAGAAAAACAAGAGCTGTGGTCAATTGTGGCTGAGGGGGACGGTCATCGCTCTTTAGAAATTCGCATCCCAGCCAATAAAGGTATCGGTGGTGAGGTGGCTACTTTTAAGCAAGTTATCAATATTCCTTTTGATTTTTATGACGATCCGCGATCGCATTTTGCCCAAGCACAAGAAAAAAGAACTGGCTATCGCACTTATACGATGCTAGCTTTACCGTTATTAAACGAACAAGAACAATTAGTTGCAGTAGTACAATTACTGAATAAATTAAAGCCTGGTAGCAATCCCAATGCTCCACTTGCAGAACGCATTGATACTAACGGTTTTATCTGTGCTGACGAACAATTATTTCAAGAATTTGCTCCTTCGATTCGACTGATTTTAGAATCATCGCGCTCTTTTTATGTAGCTACCCAAAAACAAAGAGCCGTGGCGGCGTTGATGAAAGCAATCAAGTCCCTTTCTCAAAGCAGTCTCGATTTAGAAGATACCCTCAAACGGGTAATGGATGAAGCTAAGGAATTAATGAATGCCGATCGCAGTACGCTGTGGTTAATAGACCGCGATCGCCATGAATTGTGGACAAAAATTACCCAAGACGATGGTTCGACTAAGGAGTTACGCGTCCCCATCGGTAAAGGATTTGCTGGAATAGTAGCCGCATCAGGAAAAAAGCTAAATATTGCCTTTGATTTATACGACGATCCCGACTCTGAGACAGCCAAACAACTCGACCAACAAAATGGCTATCGCACCTGTAGTTTACTTTGTATGCCAGTATTTAACGCCGACCAAGAATTAATCGGTGTTACCCAGTTAGTCAATAAAAAGAAATCTGGGGATTTTCCAGCTTACGATCCTGCTTCTTGGCCAAAGGCCCCCGAATGCTTCCAAGCTAGTTTTGACCGCAATGATGAAGAGTTCATGGAAGCTTTTAATATTCAAGCGGGAGTAGCCCTACAGAATGCTCAGCTGTTTGCCACAGTCAAACAACAAGAACAAATGCAACGAGACATTCTTCGCAGCCTTTCTAATGGAGTAGTTTCTACTGACAAATCTGGGTTAATTATTGCTGCCAATGAAAGTGCTAAACGTTTGCTGGGGCTGGAACCAGAAGACCGTTTAGAAGGTAAATCAGTTAATGATGTCATCGCCATCAAAGAAAGCGACTTTAGCAAGTGGTGTCAGGATGCTTTACATGGAACTGACCCGAAACGCCGCCAGCAGTATTATCCCGATCGCACTCTTTTGAGTAGCGGTACAGAACAGCATAGTATTAATTTATCGATTAATACAATTGCTGATGCCGCCGACCACGAGCAAGTCCGCGGAGCGCTGGTGGTGATGGAAGATATCAGCGATGAAAAGCGGCTCAAAAGTACCATGTACCGCTACATGACTCAGGAATTAGCAGAAGAATTGCTGAAGTTGGATGATGCTAAACTAGGAGGCGATCGCAAAGAAGTTTCAATTTTATTTTCGGATATTCGCGGCTACACCACTTTGACGGAAAACCTAGAAGCAGAAGAAGTGGTGAGTATGCTCAATGAATATTTTGAATCAATGGTCGAGGCAGTTTTTAAACATAAAGGCACCCTCGATAAATACATCGGCGATGCGATTATGGCTGTTTTTGGTTCTCCTTTACCTTTAGAAGAACACGCTTGGATGGCAGTCAAAACATCATTAGAAATGCGCCAACGCTTGCATGACTTTAATCAGCGTCGCCATACACTTAATAAGCCCAGAATCAACATTGGCATTGGTATTAATTCCGATACAGTAATTAGTGGAAATATCGGCTCTAGTAAGCGAATGGAATTTACAGCCATTGGCGATGGCGTGAATCTCGGCTCTCGACTAGAAAGTGTTAGCAAACAGTATGGTTGCGATATTATTATTAGCCATAATACTTTTAAACCATGCCAAGAAAATATTTGGGCTAGAGAACTAGACTATATTCGCGTCAAAGGCAGAAATGAACCAGTATCTATATATGAGTTGGTAGGTTTGCGTTCCGATCCCATTAGTAGCGAAAAACTCCAAGTCATCGAGCATTATCATAAAGGGCGCAAATATTACCTCCAACGCGATTTTAATCGTGCTAGAGCTGAATTTGCCCTAGTTTTAGCAGCGGACAACCAGGACAAAGCTGCTATGTTACATCTGTTGCGTTGTCAGCACTGGTTACAAGCACCCCCAACAGAGTCAGATTGGGATGAAGGAGTCTGGACGTTTCAGGAAAAATAACTAGGGGCGTACAGATGTACGCCCTTACTTGTCGGATTCTTAACACCAAAATTGAAGGTTTCTAATAGATAAAATTACTTTTTAAAACTTTTTAATATTTCTTAAATATCTTTAAAATAACTTGGGATTGAGGTAGGAATTAAGAGCGATCGCCCTCTATCATTGGCAATCAATGTAAAGGTTAATTGATATTTGTTGTCAAAGTAACTGTTGAAGTTAGAAACTAAGAATACAACACAGGCAATTATTATATGACTGCTATTTCTAACGTTGCATTCAAACGGCCAATTTGGCAAACCGCTATCATATTGACTTTGGGCTTTTGGCTCAGTGCAAGTCTAGTTTTGGACTGGGTAATTATGCCTAGCCTTTATCTCTCTGGGATGATGAACCAAGGTGGTTTTACTACAGCGGGCTATGCGATTTTTTGGAACTTTAATCGTATGGAATTATTATCTGCTGCTGTAGTACTAAC
Organism: Nostoc sp. DSM 114161; assembly: GCF_052692665.1. Taxonomy (NCBI): domain Bacteria; kingdom Bacillati; phylum Cyanobacteriota; class Cyanophyceae; order Nostocales; family Nostocaceae; genus Nostoc; species Nostoc sp. DSM 114161. Next base: position 7,864,374 of record NZ_CP195141.1, on the reverse strand, counting down.
TGGAGCGCTGGTTTTGAGTAAAACGCAATTTCAAAGGGGTATAAGCAGTATTGTTATATCTGTGCTGCTGCTGAGTGTAGCTGTGCTTGACACATATTTTTTGACTCCACAAATGTGTGCGATCGGAATTCAACTCAACCTATTTGAAGCTGCTGCTGCTATTCCATCAACAATGAATTTATTACACGGTAGTTATTGGCTACTGGAAGTAATTAAGGTGATGGCAGGTAGCTTACTTTTAAGCTGGTACTGGCGCGATAAAGTTTCGGTAAATGGTGAAATATAACGCCGAGAATGTCCATTATTAAATCCCATATTAAAGACGCAAAGAAACCCTTTGCGTCTTTTTGCTATCTAGCAAAGTGGTGAGTAAAAATCCTAGCTAAAAATGAAACTGGAATTTCAATAATAAATTCAGTGCCTTTACCCAAAACAGAGTTGCAACTTCAAACAGGATTTGTCAAGATAGTTAGCGAGAAAATTGTAAGTAAGGGTGACGATGGAATGAAAATTTAAGTACTTAAATTTCAGTAAAATAGTTCATTTTCTCGGCACTCTGGTAACAAAATAACCAATTTTTAATTGCTATAACCCTTGAGTTTTAAAGCTGTTTGGGGAATGAAACGCTCATACTGCTTTTTGGTAAATCCTGAATTTATTGTTCCCAAATCACTAATTGCGATCGCTAAACTAAAAAGTTTCTGATAAGTCTTGCTATGCAGACATTTCAGCTAAATACATTGACATCAAAAAATAAGCTAACAAAGCCTTTTACTCTCTCTCAGAGGCGTGTATAAAAATATAATTTGTTAATAATTAGCGTTACAGATATGACGCTTAATACTTAGATTTTATATTTAGTTGGTCTTTTTCGAGTTTCTTGAAATCTACTCAAGGTTTGTGATATTTTTAACTTAATTTTTTAATTATTCGGTATTTTATAAATTGAATTAAATAATACCAATTACTAATTGCAAATTTGTACATATAAATTCCCTTTTACTATAAATTTTCAGTATTTCAGGACATTCCAAAAAATAAATATTTATAACAATAGTCTGGACAATGCTATTAATTGATTTTTATATTTACTTTACTTATTTCTTATGAAGTTTATATATTTCTGTTATTTTTCTTGAAAAATTATAGTAACCTAAATTTTAGTGAGTACATTACTTGCGATCTACTATCTAGCTAAAAATCGCTATTTTTCAGGTATGTACCACACCTCCACAATTTCGCTGTCAGTTCTTGAATGTGTCACTCAAAATCGTCCAGAGTGACTATTTATCCCCACACAAAACTAAAACCCGCTTGCAGTAGTTATGAAGAGATTTTCTTGTGCTGAGTCAGTCGCCTCTGCTCACTACACACCATCATGGCGTCAATTATCAGCTAACTCATCTTTAGTCGCACCTGGCCCTTGTTGTCGCCCATACAGAGAAGTTCTACAATCACAAATCTAAGTAAGATATGAATTGATTGAATGCTGAGTTTTAAACTATACTTTTTGATAAATGAAGTTCACCTCAAGAATAAACTTCCGATCAAAGTTACCTCCAGCAAGTTTCTCAGGTTTTTCTTTCCTCAATTATTACTTGTAATTTTAAACTATAAAATACGGGTAACAGTGATATTTTTGCGACTGATGGGCGAGAGCCAATGGTCTATGCGTCCCACTTGAGTTACTGTTAGATTGGCTAGATTAGCGAAAGATACAGAAAGTCAATCTGATTTTTGACATACTATTTCCTGACAACAGTCGGGTCGATTTGCTATTGGGCAATAGCACTAACATAGATTGATTTGTATTCGTGCATATAGCTTAGCAGAGATTGGTGAATTACGAGTTGGGGGGTGTGGAATCTCTGTACTAACTAAAATGTCACCGCTATATTTATCTGAACAGTGCTTCTAATTAATATCACTGTGAATTCCGAAAAGGAAATTCACCGATTTCGCCTGCAAATATTAATTTTATTCCAGAGCCATCCCGATGAAGACACTTCCGATTAGTAGATACAGATTTTTTCAAAAACTCCAACCCTTATCTCTATTGAAAAAAATCACGGGTAAGTCCGTTACTGGTTGTTTGCAAGTATTTAGTACCTCAGGTTCTTGGTCAATATATGTAGACGAAGGTAAATTGATTTATGCCTGCTACTCAGAGAAAATGTTTGAACCGCTTTATAGAAATTTGCAACGCTTAAGTCAGCAAATTTCTACTCTTCCTTGCGGAATTCACGAACAACTGCGAGCGATATTTGAAACTGGCATTGAAAATCAATCAATACCAAATCCAGATTATCTAGCTATTTGCTGGTTAGTCAATCAAAAATATATCAGTCCCTCTCAAGCCGCAATTTTGATAGAGCAATTAGCACTAGAAGTTTTGGATTCATTTTTGAGATTAGAACAGGGAAGTTATGAATTTATTCCTGAAAGCTTTTTGGATGATATGCCAAAATTTTGTCATCTGAATCTTCGTTTACTAGTTGAACGATGTCAATCGCCCAGAAGCAAGGGAGAGCATTTTTCCGTAAGGGTAGGAGCTAATAGCCAGACATCAACAGTTTCTACTGTACAACCATCACAATTTTTACGAAAAAATCAGCCGCAGTCTCAAACCAACACTACACAAAAGTTTCCCAGACCGTACAACGGCAATAAATCAGGAACAAACATTTTCAATAGTACTAATAATACGAATCAGCAAGTTATACAACCTCCGGCTGAGAAAAAAGTCTACAAAATCTTCTGTATTGATGATAGTCCTACGGTATTGAGTACTATTAAAAGTTATTTAGATGAACAAACTTTTTCTGTTGTCGGAGTTAGCGATTCTTTCAAAGCTTTAATGCAGATTATCCGCACAAAACCCGACATAATTTTCTTGGATATTTCTATGCCTAATTTAGATGGATATGAACTTTGCTCTTTGCTGCGAAAGCACTCATATTTTAAAAATACACCTGTGATTATGGTGTCAGCCAAATCAGGATTAATAGATAGAGCTAAAGCCAAAATAGTTGGAGCATCAGGTTATTTAACCAAGCCTTTTAGCCAAGGAGATTTATTAAAAGTGATATTTAAGCATATTGTTTAATTTTTTTATTAGATATAACTAAATTTGATTAACATATTTTTCAGGAGACTGAAGCTTGAGTATTAACTGGGTGGCTACTATTCTAGTTGTGGAATCTCGGCAAGAATTGGAATTAATTAGTTATTATCTGAGAGATAAAGGTTATAACGTTATTAAGGCAACTAGCGCTAAAGAAGCTCTAGAAATAGTTTTAGAAGAAAAACCCGATGCCATTGTTACTGATGTTGAAATGCCAGGGATGAGTGGATTTGAATTATGTCGCGTCTTGAAAGCAAATCCAACTAATCAGAAAATACCTATTGTGATTTGTAGTAGTAAAAATCAGGCAATTCATCACTTGTGGGCGAAGAAGCAAGGTGCTGATGCTTATATAACAAAGCCTTATACGCCTGAACAGCTAGTGAGTGCGATCGAATCAGTAGAGGCTGTCGCTTCGCTCCAATTCAAAATTAATTAAATAATTTTCAAATTTAAAAGTTTAGAGCGGCGACTTCTGGCGCTCTAAACTTTTCGCAAAATCCAAAATCTAAAATTCCTTAAGCTGCGCCAAATTCAGATTGTAAAGCTTCGTCGTTGTTATCGGCGATCGTTGCCACAATGGTGATTAGTCGAGAGACTTCCCCTGGAGACAACTCTGCTAAGGTGCGCGTGGATATCACAACCACCCGATTTTCAATAATACCGAAACGTGCTTCAAAAGTGCTAGAGCAGTTTAACTCCAAAAGATGCCGCATTAATTTAGGTTCATCTTTAGCAGGTAAATCTAACACCGCAGACCAAACCGTTATGGTGTCTTCATCGCTTGTTCCACTGAGTTGGACAAATACTTCCACACTCCCGTACTTAAATTTCCACAGATGACCACCCTCTGGCGTCTGGCTAACCATTGCGCTGTCATCTTGTTCTAGGCTGTCGATGACATTTTCAATCACTTCTAGATGGTTGAGACCCGTTGTCTCGGCGATTAACTCATTGATGGCTTCGTCACTTGTTAGGGTTTCTTGGTAGTTTGTCATACAGATTTTTTTCTCAATATACTTGCTGTTTCATCTACACATAATTTATAGCTTGTTGGCACGGTTAGTTTGAGCTTCCTTAAGTGATAGTCTGGTCATCAGTCATACCAAATCAGGTGCTTCTAAATAAATAGAGTTAAAAATATTACTTCAAGTTAATTAATCAAGTCTAACGCCGAAAAGGATGTGCAAACTTATGACCTCTGTTTTTGAAACTATACAAAATAGTGATGTTCGCCAGCTGGGTATTAACCCAAATCACTGGTATGTAGTTGCACGTAGTAGTGAAGTTATAAATAAGCCTTTAGGTGTGACACTTTGGAAGCAGGCGGTCGCACTTTACCGCGATACTCAAGGGCAAGTCCACGCCTTAGAAGACCGTTGCCCCCACCGCCAAGTTAAACTCAGTCACGGGCAAGTTATCGGTAATGAATTGGAATGTGCATATCACGGTTGGCGTTTCAATTCAGCAGGTAAATGTGCGTCAGTTCCTTATTTAGCAGCAAATCAAAAACTACCAAATTGTATAATTCGCCGTTACCCAGTAAAAGAACAAGACGGCTTTATCTGGCTATTTCCTGGAAATTTAGAACCATCTGTAGAACCTCTGGGTTTACCAGAGTGGGAACATTTGAATTATATTGCCACAGTTTCAGTTATTAATTCTAAAGCTCATTATTCTTATTTAATTGAAAACTTGATGGATATGTATCACGGACATTTGCATCAAGATTTACAAGCTTGGGCTGAAGCGAATTTAGAAGATATTGACGAAGATGCTAAGCGTGTAGATGCACATTATACAGCGCAAAGTTATTACAAAATAGATAAAATTTGGTCAATATCGCAATTATTTTTTCCGGCTTTGCGAAAATTGCATCCCGAACCATTGGATGTGAGTTATGTTTATCCGCACTGGGTTTCTACATTAGGGAAAGATTTTAAGATTTATTGTTTATTGTGTCCGGTGAATGAGACGCAGACTAAAGCTTATTTGATTCATTTCACCTCATTAAATGCCTTTTGGCGATTGCACAAACTACCCGTGTGGTTTCGGCGCTTTGTGAAAGATAGTTTGTTTGGTGCAGCGCAGAAATTACTTGATGGTTTGGTGATTCAAGATGTGCAGATGATTGAAGAAGAACAACAAGCATATTTGCACAATTCCCAAAGGCGAAATTATGAATTAAATCGGGCGTTAGTGAGCGTGCAAAGGTTGATGAAGAGTCAAGTTGAGAAGTGAAGATTTTGAACCGCAGAGGCGCAAAGTACGCAGAGAGAGTTTAAGGAAGTATTGCTGACTTGAGATGATAGTCTAAATTACTAGAGATAAGTATTCATCATGACTGAGACTCCCAGCATTGAAGAAATCAAAGCGTTAATTTTTGAGCTAGGGCTTGAAGAACTCATAAAATTGATGTCAGAAATTGAAGAAAGGCTCGAAATTATGACAATGATGCAACTAGCTGAAACAGGATTCCAGGAGTGGAACAACCCGGAGGAAGATATATATAAATGACAAATGATGAGCAGGAGGGTGTGGAACTCACTCCCGGTGGATTAAAAAAACTTGGCAATCTTGCTAATATGAAGGATGAGATTATTGCTAATGCTATTCGTGAACGTGGCGGAGGACAAGCACAGGTTAATCAGTTACGTAGTGATTATCGAAATCTTAAAGTTGGTGAGTTAGCTAATTTAGCTGCTGCGGGAGACACAGACGCCGAAACTGCTATTAAAATTCTTAAGCAAGCAAGGAAAAAGCGTGATAAATATGGCAATCAATGAATTTCCTATCGGGCAACGTCTAATAGGTCTATCAACAATTAGGGATGTAGAATATGAAGGGGATGAACTTTGTCTAGATGAAGTTAATCTTTATTTTGAAGATACAGAACAGAAAATTACAGTAGTAACTCTTTTACCTATTACTGATACTGATGAAATAGAAGTAATAATAAAAGAAGCTATCAAAGAGAATAATCAAGTTTCTGCTAAGTCTTATAATTTATTACCTTCACTAGCACTGGGTGTAAAATTAATGTCGGTTTGGGTGTGTGAAAATGTTCAAGGTTATCAAGATCAGGTAATTTTTGCTTTTGAAACTTTACATCCCACCATTACGTTTCTTGCTGAGGGTTCAGTTATTAAAGTATTTATGCATGAGCAAGTATACAAGAAAGAAAACAAATTCGCAAAAGCAATTATAGAAGCCTCTGAAGAGTTGTTAATGGAAATGAAAAATGCATCGATGAATTTAAACCAGGTTCCTGAAACTTCTCCGAATCAATCAAAAATAGTTGAGTAGCGATGCCTGGGGCGAGCTTCTCTACGAGACGCTCCGCGAACGCTAACGCCCCCTGATTAACCACACATCCAAAATGCTAGAATCGCCCTAGCACAGATGCTTTCACAGGAGGCGACATGGAAAATATAGAACTGCAAATTGACGAAAAAACCCTTGAGAAAGCACGCGCTTTGGCAAAGTCGCGCCATTGTGACTTGTCGGAATTGATTGCATACGCAATTGAACAGCTGCCAATGAGAGAACCGGCAAAGTACCCCTTATTGGGATTATTCGCTGACGATCCTGAGTCAGTAGATGAGATGCTAGAAGAAGTAATGAAGGATCGGGCTGCACACCCCTTAAATCAACGCTTTGGACAAAGTACTACTTGACACAGATATTCTTTCCGAGAGTCTCAAGCGTAGAGACCAGCGTGTTGTATCTAGGGCTATTGATTATCTAGCCGTTTTTGGTAAGTATACTATCTGTACTATTACAGTTTTAGAGATTGTCAAAGGCTGGCATAAGCTTGGATGAGAAGATAAGATTCAGCAGTTTTTTGACCAAATTGCTGTTGCTGAAGTATTAACGCTAGAACTCAGCGATGCGGAGTTGGCGGGACGCATTTATGCGGATTTGGAACGCACGGGACAACCGATAGGACTTGCTGATGCTATTATTGCTGCCATTGCAATCCAACAAAACTTAACTTTAGTCAGCGGCAATTTATCCCATTATCAGCGGATTCAAGCATTAGGCTACAACTTGAAGCTGGATAATTGGCGAATATAAATGCCCTTTTTCTGAGGACAGTGGAAAATAAAGATAAGTAAGAACGATTCTGGGCGCCATCCTCCATGAGTTATTGCCTTAATCCCCGTTGTCCGAAGCCTGAAAATTCTGGTAATGTCAATTTTTGCTTGACTTGCGGTGCTAAGTTGCTTCTCAAAGAGCGATACCGTGCTATTAAACCAATAGGTCAAGGTGGTTTTGGCAGAACTTTTTTAGCTGTGGATGAAGATAAACCATCAAAACCGCGCTGTGTAATTAAGCAATTTTATCCCCAAGCCCAAGGCACTAATACTGTGCAAAAAGCGGTGGAGTTATTCAACCAAGAAGCCGTACAATTAGATGAATTGGGCAAACATCCGCAAATTCCAGAACTATTAGCATATTTTACTCAGGAAGACCGCCAATATCTCGTACAAGAATTTATTGATGGGCAAAATTTAGCTCAAGAATTAGCACATAAAGGTGCTTTTAGTGAAGCAGAAATCTGGCAATTACTCAATGATTTATTACCAGTATTGCAATTTTGTCACGCTAGACAAGTGATTCACCGCGATATTAAGCCGGAAAATATTATTTTACGTAACAGCGATCGCAAATTAGTTTTAGTAGATTTTGGTGCTTCTAAATCTGCTACTAGTACTGCTTTAAATAGAACCGGTACTAGTATTGGTAGTCCTGAATATGTCGCTCCAGAACAAATGCGAGGTAGAGCTATTTTTGCCAGCGATATTTATAGTTTGGGTGCTACTTGTATTAACTTATTAACCAGGCGATCGCCTTTCGATTCCTATGATACAAATAATGATACTTGGATTTGGCAGAAATATTTAAAAACTCCTGTTAGCAATGCATTAAGTCGCATTTTGAACAAGATGTTAGAAAGTATCCCAATGCGGCGTTATCAAACAGTAGATGATGTTTTAAAAGACTTAAATCAACACTCACAACCAGCTACACCAGCTGGCACAGTAAAACCTATTCCTCAACCTACACCTAATTCTACACCTCCTGTAATCACCCAATCTCCTAGCCAAATCGATCTAGAGTTAGAGGAAATGAAAACTCAATTTCTCGTTGGCGGTAAACCACAGCAAAATAAAGTTCAACCCCCAAATTCAACACCTCAGCCTTCTAATAAAAGTCAAATAGACCGAGAATTAGAAGAACTAAAAGCTAAATATCTCGGCAATAACAACCCCTAATCAAAAAAACTCTGAAAAACTCTCCGCGCCTCTCTTGCCTCGTGCGTGAAAATAAAAACTACTAAACCCCTCTTCTCGGCTTACGAACTACACCCTGCCAGCGAATAGTTTGTTTAGCAGAACGTTCTCCCAAAGAACGAATTGCTATCACTTCAATTTCAACATTCACACCAGGACGTAAAGCGTCGTTAGGAATTTTCAGCTTACCTAAAGCTAGAGTAAAACGGTTGTAATCACGAGTCACAAATTCATCGGGAATATCTCCTTCGTATTCAGTTTTGTAGTCAGAAAAACCGTAGGAAGTATCTTTAGCGCGAAATTTGACGCGAAACTGAGTATTAATAGCATCAGATTTTGCTGCCAAATCAACTATTTTTAAATTTAGGTTTTGTCCTGCATCGGCGAATTCTGCCACAGCTAACCGAGTAACATCTTTTTTGGGAATGGCATAGTTAACAGTAAAAGTTGTCAAGTTAGCTTCACTTTTGCTACTACCATCAACCCATAAATCCTCAGAAAAATTAACTTCTACTAGTTTGCTATCAGTTAAATTTACTGTTACTACTTCATTGGCAAAGCTAGTGATGGGTTGTCTTTCTTGCCAAACTATTTGAAAAGCTTCTTCTAAACGCGCCTCAAACTCTCGATAATTATCTGCGATCGCCGAACCAGGCGCAAGTAGAGAAACTGCACCTGGGCGAATATTCCATTTATTTTTCGAGAGTTTAAATGGTTTATTTGTCAGTTCGGAAATTGCTAATTTCACAGTCGGGTTATCATCAGCCAAGGGTTCTTTGCTGTTGACAATACTCAAAGTTCCTAAGCTTCCATCGCTACCATCTCTACCATCGCTACCATCTCGGCCATCACTACCGTCACTGCATCGATAAACCTTGTTAGTACACTTGTAATTAGGAGTACCGGGAGTTCCTTCACAAGTTTGCACTTCCCATTTCCGTCGGCGACATTTACAACCGTCCGTACCACTTGCGCCTCTACCGCCGCGTCCCCCTTCGCCGCCAGTTGCGCGGACAAAAATGTTTCGCAAGTCTGCCAAATTTGTGTAATAAACTGTTATCGAACCACCATTACCCCCATCCCCTCCTTTGCCACCATTACCGCCACTACCACCATCTGGTGCATTGATATCGTAGCTGACATTATCAGGTTGGTTTCTACAGTGAGGCCGATAACCCGGTTCTCCATCTTCCCCATCTTCCCCATCTGTCCCAGACAGGTCAAGATTTACAGGCGAACCATTGACAAAAATACTCTGGTTCTGACCGCTAGAACCATCTCTACCAGAACGCCCACTACTTCCCGTGCGTCCATCTGTGCCATAATTTCTGGCTAGTTTATAGTATTTGTCAGAGGCAAAAACTGGACATAAAAGTGAATCAGAGGCAGGTAAAAAGTTAGTAAATAAGCAAAATGTAAAAAGAAGTGGCAGCTTACTTTTCAAACCTTTGTGCATCTGATTACACCTAAAACCTCACTAAAATTAAGTGTATCTTATTTTTGTCATCTTTCTACAGACAGAGAAGTTTCAAATATATTTTGAAAACATCCTCTTAAAAGTCAAGCGATCGCCATTATTTCTCACAATAAAATAAAAGCGATCGCCAGAAAATTGGGGAAATAACCAATGCCCCATGCCTCATGCCCCATGCCCAAATTTATTAGGAATTAGGTTCCCCAACCAAAACAATTGAACACTTCAATTCTTGAATCATCTGGGTTGTAACTTGGCTAACGGCTAGTCCACCGGCTGTGCGATAACGGACGGAACGTAACACCACTAAATCAAATGCTTGAGCTTCGCGAATTACCGTTCTAGCAACATCATCACCTTTGATGGTTTGAATATTCGTTTTCACCTGTAGCTGGCTTTTGGAGGCGATATCAGACAATTGAGAGACAAATTTTTCTACTAAATTTGGGCGTGCGTTGCGATCGCAAACGTGCAACAATACAACTTCTGCCTGATTTACATCAGCTAAAATCTGGGCAAACCGTAAAGCGCCTATGGTTTGGCGAGTTAAATCTCCAACTGGTACAAGAATTTTTTGGATTGTCTTGGGACTGCTTAAAAGGCGTGTAACTGCCACTGGACAATGAGAAGACCAGAAGACGCTATCAATCACATTACCAAATAAACGGGCGCGTAAACCTGTTGTCCGCGACCAACCCATCACCACCAAATTAGCGTTTTGTTCTCGACTAGTGCGGCTAATTGCTAAAGCTATATCATCATCAATCCGATTTGTAGGTGACACTTCCACATCAAATTCTTGACTGATCTCTTTAGCTAAATTCAATCTTTGCCTACTTTGTTCGAGTCCTGTAACTAATTGCGGATCGTCCATTTGGATATGCGCTTTCGTAATAGTTAGTGGCACAATTTTTCCAGATTCATGACTAGCTAGCAGTGCTGCCATTTCTATCAGATAGCGCTGGGTTTGAGGGTTATATATTGGCACTATAACAGTGAACGAATCATGTTTTTTTTCTGCTAATTCCTCTTCGCTACCTTCCCACCAAGTAGCCAGACTATCTGTTTCAAAATCTGTTTCTCGCAGCTGTAACGAAGAAGCAAATCTGGCTGTGATTACCGGGCCTAATATTGCAGTCACCAGCATCAAGACAATGACGCTGTTTAACACACCTTCATTAATTAGCCGTTCGCCCGCAGGATTTATACTTTGATAAGCTACCAAAGTTGCTGCTAGTGTAGCTGCTACTTGTGGCAGTGACAATGACCACATTGTTAGCAATTCCGCCGTGTTGTAGCGATACAACAGTTTAGCTAAGAACGCTGCGATAAATTTGCTGCCAATCAAAGCCGCTACAATTGCCACAGTCAGCCAAACTGAACTGAGAGTTTTAATAAATGCCGGAATATTAATCAATAATCCCATGTCTACAAAGAAACAAGGGATAAACAAAACACTGCCGATAAATTCAATTTTTTCTTTGACTGGGCTACGTCCCAGAACATCATTGACAGCTAAACCCGCTAAAAAAGCGCCAACAATTTTTTCAACTCCAATTACCTGCGCTCCCACAGATGCCAAAAATAATGCTAGTAATATAAACAGAAACTGGTTACTTTGTTCGTCTCCCGAACGGCGAAAAAATTCTTTTCCTGCCCAATCAAAGCCAAACAGAACAACGACAGAGTAAATTGCTAACCCACCTAACAACATTGCCAAACTCAAGGCGGAAAATTCTCCCCCATGAATTCCTACACAAATTGCTAATACCAGCAAAGCGCCTGTGTCAGTAAAAATTGTGGCACCAATTGTCACAGTTACAGCTTCATTTGTTACCACGCCCAGACGGCTCACAATTGGATATGCCAAGAGAGTATGTGAAGCTAATAAAGAACCAATTAATACCGAAGAATTCCAACTAAAATTGAATAAGCGTCCAACAATAATCCCAGCAATTAATGGAACTAAGAATGTGAGCGTTCCAAACCCAATTGAGCGGTTTCTAGTTTTTTTGAACTGCTCTAAGTCAATTTCTAAACCTGCTACAAACATTAAATAAAGTTTACCGATATCTGAAAGCAGCTTAATAGTTTCAGACTCCGAATTTAATAACTTTAGCCCATTTTGTCCTAGTATTATGCCTGCAAGCAACAATCCCACTAAGCCAGGGAGCCGCAGACGCTCAAATATCGGGGGTATAGTAAAGATTACTATCAGGAGAATAGTAAATGCAATGATAGGACTGTTTAGTAGCGAGCTTTCTGGCATTTGTAATAAATAAACCTAAATTGTAGGTGTACTATTTAGAAATGAGAATTAATTGAAAATTTTTGTAGGTTTAAGCTTTATCGATCGCTGGTAATTAAATCTTTAACAGCATAAATGTTGCATTGCGATCGTAATTCTATCTTCAGAAGGGTTTTTTAAGTTCCTTAGACAGAAATATCTATGGATTTTGAAATTGCGAATATTAGACATATTTCAATAAGCATAAATAGCAATTATGATTTACAAATAGTAATATTTTAGATAAAAAGAGGTTTTTATGGAGAATAATTCAAAATCTGAGCTTCAGAACAAGTTTAATGTAAAAACAATGCCAATAATTGCTCAAATTACAAAATTAAATTTGTTAATTGAGAGCAAAATAAACTAATATAATGAATCGTGCAATCTTGTAATATCACGCTCGATTAATTACTGATAATTAATAATTCAAAGCTCTCTGTGTCCTGGCTTCCCCGCGTCTCCAGTTTCTATAAGAATATTTGCTTATAGGCTGGCTAGATCTAGAAAAATCTGGAAAAGCGCTCCTGTGGGTTCCTATCAATGATAATTTTAAGCATTGGGAACCCCTAAAAATCAGAGTTTATGAACGCAGCCGACGATAAAACAATTGTTCGCGAGTATTTCAATTCCACAGGGTTTGACCGTTGGAGGCGGATCTACGGCGATGGCGAAGTTAACAAAGTCCAGTTGGACATCCGCAATGGACACCAGCAAACCGTAGATACAGTTCTCGAATGGCTAAAAGCTGATAACAATTTACCAGAACTATCAATTTGCGATGCTGGCTGTGGTGTGGGTAGTCTTAGCATCCCGTTAGCGGTAGATGGTGCTAAGGTCTATGCAAGCGACATTTCTGAAAAAATGGTGGAAGAAGGCAAGGATAGAGCAAAGCAAACCTTGGGAAACGCTGAAAATCCTACTTTTGCCGTGCAGGATTTGGAATCGCTCAGTGGTAGTTACCATACTGTTATTTGTTTGGATGTACTTATCCACTACCCCCAGGAAAAAGCAGATGAAATGATTTCTCACCTCTGTTCTTTAGCACAGTCGCGGATAATTCTCAGTTTTGCCCCGAAGACTTGTGCTTTGACTATACTCAAAAAGATTGGCAGTTTCTTTCCTGGGCCGAGTAAAGCCACTCGTGCATATTTGCATCGCGAGGCTGATGTGGTGAAAATTTTGGAAAATAATGGTTTTTCAGTGCAACGTCAAGCGATGACTAAAACTCGCTTCTATTTTTCTCGCCTACTCGAAGCGACGCGTGGATGAAGTAAGTATCATAGCAAACAAGCAATAGTAAGTAGGGTGCGTTATGGCTTCAGCCTAACGCACCGCCATATTAATTATTGATTGGAAGATGTCGGATTTGGTAGCGAGTTTTGCTTTTGATTTTAGCTGTCGCTCTGATTGCGAACATAAATTAAATATCACCAACGAAGCGATCGCTAAAAAACTGTCTTAGGGAGTAGATTGAGATACTGGAACCTCAGAGAAAGTCAGGTTAGAATCTCTAGCAAAGTTCAAATCTGAAGTAGAACTATGAAAACTGCTGAAAAATTGGCTGCTGGTTGGCTACTGACACTCGGATTCATGTTTTTAACGCTATCAGCATCAGCAGCAATTGACAAATTTGCTACACGTAGGGTGGTCATACCAGTGAAAGATGCGTATGATTTTTCTGCGCCAAATGCTACTTATCAAGATGATAATACTGTTGCTGGCGGTCTAATTTTTGGTGTCCCTAGCTTCACACTGGGCGCATGGTTAGCTTTAGGATTATATCGTCAAAGTCGGCAAGAGAAAAAGGCACTTAATCAACAACGTAGCGATCGCTTGCAATCTCTTTTTTATGAGATGCTACAAGAAAATCATGGACGTGTGACTGTTTTAGGCTTTGCTATGCAATCACAACTACCGCCAGCAGACGCCAGACAATATTTAGATCAAAAAGCTAAAGAATTTAATGCAAATTTTAAAGTCAATGAAGAAGGGGCCGTATCATATCATTTTGATGTCTAATTGTGATTAGTCATTAGTCATTGGTCATTAGTCATTAGTCTAAAACTAATACGCCATACCCAATGCCCAATGCCCAATGCCCATCTTACAGTTAAGTGTAATGACGCAAATTTTTCTGAGTGTAGCTGCTGTTTTAGGCGGTTTGTCAGTCGCTGCTGGTGCTTTTGCTTCCCATGCATTGCGAGATAAAATTAGTGAGCGATCGCTAGAAATTTTTGAAACTGGCGCTCGTTACCAAATGTATCATGCTCTCGCGCTTTTTTTAGTAGCATTACTAATTAGTCGCACCGAATTTCCCCAGCCTACCCTCGTAGCCAGTGGATGGTTATTTATCATTGGTATTGCTATTTTCTCAGGAAGTTTGTACGCTCTGAGCTTAACTGGTGTGAAATCATTAGGAGCAATTACACCATTAGGTGGCGTAGCCTTTCTTGCTGGTTGGGGTGCTTTAGCTTTTGCTGCTTGGAATTTGAAGTTGTAAAAAATCAAAATCAGAATTCAGAATTCAGGATTCAGGATTCAGCAATCAGAATCAATTAGTCAAGGATAAGTGCGGAAAGTCAGAACGAGGATACTTCAAGATTATTGAAATCCGCTGTAATTCATTCTAAATTCTGAATCCTGAATTCTTTTTTCACAACCAAAGCAGTTGGTAAAGGTACTGGATTAGGTCTAAGTGTCTGCTATCAGATTATTGAGAAACACAAAGGTAAAATAGAAGTTATATCAGAATTATAAAAAGTTGCAGAGTTTATAATTTTCCGACCTATCAAGACACAAAAAGATTAGTTCTGCGACTCGAACGCTAAAAAAAATTAAATGAGCGAGGAGTTAAGAAATCAAAATTCATAACTCTTCATTCTTAGGCGTATTAACAAATTATGCAAAGCTGCACGAGCTGAAGGTGCTTCAGGTAATAGGCTGGATTCATATGCCTCTTGTAACTTATTACGCAAAGAATCATATTCTCTTTGATGAAAAGCTACATTAACATCTGACAAAACAGATTTTTCTGAGTCTGCTAGTTTTTGAGCAATTAAATCATGAATGTACGGCAAATTGAAAACCTGATTGAGGTTAATTAAATTAGCTTCAACTTCGCCTGTTTGCATCAAATAAATTCCAGTCAATAAAATTCGATAAACATAAAGTAATGGCTTGACTTTATGCATATGTTCTTTTTCAAAAAGCTTCCATTGTGTTGCAGCAAAACCAAGATAATGGTAAATATGATGCCGTGTAATGCAATTTTTAGCAATAAATTTCAATTCTTCATGTTCGGGTGAAGTTGTCAATATTAAAGGTGAGTACAGTTGTTCTAACACATAACCATTTTTTTTAAGTAACATCAAAAAGAATTTTTTGACATCATGAGTGACTAAATCAATTTCCCAAGATTCGCGAACTCCTGAAAATTCAATAGTTTCATTTCCAGTATCTAATCCCACCACTTCTTGAACTGGCAAAATATGTACGCCACGCAAGTCATAATCAGAATCGGGTGACGGAAAGCCATATAAATGAGAACCACTGATAGTTGCAAATAAAAGCGGATAAGCCTGTTGTCCAATAATTTTTGTAATAGGCTTTGGAATATCCATCATATTTTTTTCTATTAAAAAACTTAGAATTTTTGAAACATTCCCTAAAAATAGAGGCTTTCAGCTTTGCAATATATTTTATTTGGTGGTTCGCTGAAGTATTTTAACAAAGCTGGACATAGCCAACCTTCCAAATTATTTTTATTCCAGTAATACCAATGGCCGTTATACTCCGACCTCAACCAGGTTAGTTCAGCTTGATAACCAGGAAACGGATTTGCAGAAAATAAAAGTTTAAAGCCTTCATCAACATTATCAATCCCTGCAACCAAAATATCGAGCATTTCAGGTACGCCACTGACAAATGGTTCTTGGATTAGTTCCATACGCTCGTCATCAAATACCCATGTTTGGTTACGTTTATATGGGAAAATTACCATCATTGAGTTATTCATCAGTTATTAATTCTTAGTAATTATTATTTTTATTCAGTCTATTTTTTCAATTTAACTCATGAAATTAAAAATTACGCTCAAGTAACATTTGCTAACGATGATAGCCCCAATTTAGCCAAAAAACAGCTAATTTTTAGTAAAAAAGTTTATCCTATAAAACTATTGGGAGCAAATATTTTAATCATGTGCCGTTTACTAGCCTACCTCGGTTCGTCTATTTACCTGAAAGATATTCTGTATAAACCAGAACATTCATTGATAGTCCAGAGTTATCAACCCCGCGAAATGACCTCTGGGGTAGTAAATGCAAATGGCTTTGGTGTGGGTTGGTATCATAGCCAAAAAGATATCGAACCTTTTACCTACAAAAATATACTACCGATTTGGAATGACGTTAACCTACCCAATCTCAGCCGTTATATTGAATCAAAGTGTATCCTTGCTTCTGTTGGCAGTGCAACATCAGTCCAAGGGGTAGATTTTGTGAATTGTCAGCCATTTAATTATCAACAATTACTATTCATCCACAATGGAGGAATTGAGAACTTTCGCAAAACATTACACAGAAAAATCCCCAGTATTTTAACTGAGGATTTTTACGAAATAATTAATGGTAGTACTGACTCAGAACACATTTTTTCATTGTTACTTTCACACAGTCAAATTAATAAACATCGGCCTCCAGAATATGCTTTACGCAGCACATTATTAACGCTCTTAGAGATGGCAAAACGGTATCAAGTACAAGCCTCACTCAATGTCATTTTTAGTGACGGAAATCGCCTGATAGCCTCTCGCTTTGCTACCAGTTCACCAGTGCCATCTCTTTACTGGATACGAAACGACCCGGCTTTCCCCAAATCTGTCATTATTGCATCCGA
Source organism: Nostoc sp. DSM 114161 (assembly GCF_052692665.1). NCBI lineage: Bacteria > Bacillati > Cyanobacteriota > Cyanophyceae > Nostocales > Nostocaceae > Nostoc > Nostoc sp. DSM 114161. The sequence continues at coordinate 7,847,293 of NZ_CP195141.1, read as the reverse complement.
ACCTCTATTTATAGGTAATTGGATTGCTTGTCCAGAAAATAGCATCATCAGTGTAGGGGAAGACTGTGAGATGCAAATAGAACAAATCTAGCTTTAGTTTCAGAAGATATTTGAAAAATCGTTTTCTTGACCGTTGGCTGAAGATTTATTCTCCTTGTCCTCTTATACCTTCCATCTTTCACTATTCCCTATTTACTTCTTATTCAACAAAACAAAATCATAATTAGTTCCAGAAGAACAACGCTCGCAACGTTCAATTCTGACTAAGAAAGCTTCTCCTTGACGCTTACCCGAAGGTAAAAACATAATATTTCCTGTAGCTCCAGAAGTTGAAAAATCAGGATTAGACAGTACCTTTTGCAAGCCTTCGCGAGTGTTATCTTTTTCCAAACCAGCGATAATTACTTGCATTGCATCATAAGCTCCCGCTGTTCTCTGATTTACCCGTGCTTTCCAAAGTCCAAAGGCATTTTCCGCAAATGGGTTATTTTTGTTAAGGTCGCGATGCCAATACACAGGTACTACCATTCCTTCGACATCTTTGGCATTTTCTAAAGTTTTTCCACTATACATAGTTTCCGAACCAAACAGTGGTTTTCTGCCTTTAATCTCTTGTGCAACTTTAGTAGCGTAACTTATACTTCTGAGTGAAGGTATTAGTAAAAAACCACTGGCGTTTTCTGTTTCTATAGCTCGATCTACAAAAGATTTAGGGTCAAAATTTTTATCTGCTAAATTGCAAGGCGTACTAATAACTTGACTGCCATATTGTTCGATCGCTTGAGTGTACTTTTCTACAAGTACCTTACTAGATGAAAAATTAGAATTATTTCCTGAGGTGCGAATATCGCCACAAATAGCAATATTTCTTCCTTGTCGGGCAATGTAACGAGCATGAGTATCGATCAAATTATCATATAAAGGATTTATATGAAATAAGTAATTATTTCTAGGAATATTTTGTTGATTATTTACTAAATTTTGTTCTATGTTTTCTGGATTATCTGCTTGATTTGGACGCTCGACCGGAAAAACTAACACCAACTTTTTGTCATTATAAATTGCAGCATCAGGTCTCACACCCACTGCGGCTAAAATGCTTCGATCTTCAACTAATTCCTTATCTAGCTTTTCGGAATCTTGCCGATTCTCAGCACTTGCGATCGCAATTTGCAATTTTTTACCATTAATTCCGCCTCGTTCGTTAACTTCATTTTGAGCTTGAGCTACACCGCGCAAAAGTTCTTCTGCTAAATTCTGATCGAAGTTAACTGGCGCGATAACAGCAACTTTTAGGCTTTCTGAATTATCTCGCGCGATTTTAGCATTGTTTAAATAAATTAAACTTTCTGGATCGTTGGGGTTATTTTTCAACGATGCGGTAAATTTTTCTACAGCAATGTTGAAATTTTTCTCACCAAAAGCTTTAACTCCATCTCTTTTTTCTGGGTATGTTTGTACTTTTACTAGAATCCTCTTACCCAAATTTATTAATGAAGGTTGATTTGATAATTCTATAGATGAAGGTTGCCCAGTATTTGGTGATATAAGAGTAGAAGAAAGTTTGCTAATCAACCAAAAAAGAATTGCTACCATTACTCCAGCCAGACCCAAAGAAAGAAGTAGCTTCAAGTTTTCTTTTTTATTTGTCATAAATAATTTACCAAATTATACAAAGTTTATCCAAAAGCAGATGATATTAAAAATATTTAGAAATAACTTTGTTGATTATTTCCCACATACCTACAATAATAACTGTCAAAAAACCCGCAAGCACAACTAGCAAAATTACAAGTAGCAGTCCATTTATTCCAAATTGTATAAGATTTGGAGTTAGCAAATTTTTGAAACTCAAAACAATCAGTAAATTCGCTATGATAGCAATGATAATTAAAGAAGCTTTTTCCACAAGGGAACGAGATTGAATAAATACTAATCCTGCTAAAATTATCAGCCACAATCCTGAGCTAATCCAAGTGGTTCCGAGAAAACTGATTAGAGCGATCGCCAATAACGAACTACCGCTTCCAGTAATTATCGCTCCTGACAATAATTGATTATTAGAAAATAGTCGTAAATATCCAGAATTAGTTGGTTGTCGTTCCAATTGTGGTTGAGTTTCTAATAGTCCAGAAGGTGAAAGAACTGTAGGGGGTAATGTATTTCTTAATCGTGGTAACTTCTTTAAATCTTGTAATACAGCCTGTGCAGACTGATAACGCTGTTCGTGATTCTCTTGTATTAATTTATCAATAATTAACTCTAATTCATGACTTACAGGTTGCTTTAAATGCTGTCGCCAACTAGAAGTCCACCCATAGCCTTGTTTCATCCACAAACTTGATGGAGAAATATTAGTTAGCAGATGAAAGCAAGTTATTCCTAAACTGTAGAGATCGCTAGAAGGAAAGACTTTACCAAATTGCATTTGCTCAATGGGTGCATAGCCCAACGAACCAATAATTGTTCCTATTGCAGTGTTTGTAGCTTCCCTTTTTTGCTTTGACACCCCAAAATCAATTAGCACTAATTTATTATCATTTTGACGACGAACAATATTTTCTGGCTTCAGATCTCGGTGAATAATCTCTTGCTCGTGTACGGCTACCAACACAGATAATAGATCGTGCAAAAAATCTCGAATTTTGGCTTCATCAAAGACTCCGTGCTGTTTTAATTCCTGCAACAGATTTTGTCCTTCAATAAACTGCTGCACTAAATATAGATATTCGCCTTCCTTAAAATATGCATACAAATTGGGAATTTGCAGATGTTCCCCTAATTCTTTGAGGCGTTTGGCTTCTCGTTCAAACAACTCAGTTGCTTTTTTGTGTGCGCCGGTACCTTGAGAGCCATAAAATTGACTTAAAACTAACTGCTTAACAACACATTGTTCGTTAAGCTTGTCTATATCTTCTGCTACATATGTGCGTGCAAAGCCCCCTCTCCCTAATAATCCAACAATCCGATAACGATTTCTGAGCAGAGGTATCAACTTTGCCCCACAACTGAGACAGAAATTTGTCCCATCAGGATTTTGAGGATTTTCGCAATTAGGATTCAGGCAGCAGATCATAATAATTATCTTATCGCTGTCATTTTATTAATTTTAAAATATACCTTAAATTCAGTAGAAACTTTGTACTGAAACGTTTCTACATGGATAATAAATGAGGGGCGATACACCCTTGCAAACTAACTCGATATGTAATCAACAGTACAATTAATGGTCTTTTGTTAACAATAGTCCCATAAACTAATCCTTCTGCTTCTTGAATCAACCCCAATTCTCATCAGTGATATCTCCTCTTGGAAAACATAGGGAGTGGCAAAGAATTCCTAACTTTTGAGTCAACAGTCAACACTACAGGTAACATCAGCTTTTTTTCATCCCCTGAACGCCGCAATTACCCCACACTCGCCATTGTAGTCTTGATAAAAGTCTCCGCAATTGTGACGATTACGCTAGAATTATTAAAGGTTCTTTACAGAATTTGCCGATCGCCCCCAATTCTGTTAGAAAAGCCTAGCACTCAAATGTAAATCTATAAACCCCCTCTAAAGTTCACCCAAAGCTTCTATGACGCTCCCAATTCGCAACGTCGCAATTATCGCCCACGTTGACCACGGCAAAACCACCCTGGTTGATGCACTCCTCAAACAGTCCGGCATTTTCCGTGAAGGTGAAGACGTTCCGGATTGCGTCATGGACTCCAACGCCCTAGAACGGGAACGGGGAATTACAATCTTGTCCAAAAACACAGCGGTTCGTTACAAAGAAACGCTGATTAATATTGTTGATACACCCGGACACGCTGACTTCGGTGGCGAAGTAGAACGCGTACTCGGCATGGTTGACGGATGTCTTCTGATTGTCGATGCCAATGAAGGCCCCATGCCTCAAACGCGCTTTGTACTCAAAAAAGCCTTGGAAAAAGGGCTACGCCCCATCGTTGTGATCAACAAAATCGACCGTGCCAAAGCCGATCCACACGTCGCTGTTGATAAAGTATTGGATCTGTTCTTAGAATTAGGCGCAGATGAAGACCAGTGTGATTTTACCTATCTGTTTGCCTCCGGTATGGGAGGTTATGCCAAAGAAAGCATGGAAGCAGAATCGGTAGATATGCAACCACTGTTTAATGCGATTCTGCAACACGTTCCACCACCAGTAGGCGACGTGAATAAGCCGCTGCAATTGCAAGTCACAACCCTAGATTATTCTGAATACCTGGGACGAATTGTCATTGGCAGAATTCACAACGGTGTGATTCGCGCAGGACAACAAGCGGCCTTGGTGACAGAAAATGGCACAATTGTCAAGTCCAAAATCAGCAAATTGTTAGGTTTTGAAGGGCTGAAGCGGGTGGAGATGGAAGAAGCATCCGCAGGTTACATTGTCGCTGTTGCTGGTTTTGCAGATGCCAACATTGGCGAAACAATTACAGACCCCAACGAACCCCAAGCTTTACCACTAATTAAAGTCGACGAGCCAACTTTGCAAATGACCTTCTGGGTGAATGATTCACCATTTGCAGGTCAAGAAGGCAAATTGGTGACATCAAGACAAGTGCGCGATCGCCTTTTCCGCGAACTTGAAACCAACGTCGCATTGCGGGTAGAAGAAACCGATTCTCCCGATAAATTCCTGGTTTCTGGTCGTGGCGAATTGCACTTGGGTATCTTAATCGAAACCATGCGCCGCGAAGGCTTCGAGTTTCAAGTATCTCAGCCACAGGTTATTTACCGCGAAGTCAACGGACAACCTTGCGAACCTTACGAACTGTTGGTGTTAGACGTACCTACTGATGCAGTGGGTAGCTGTATCGAACGCCTGGGACAACGCAAAGGCGAAATGCAAGATATGCAACCGGGTAGTGGCGATCGCACTCAGTTAGAGTTCGTCATTCCCGCCCGTGGTTTGATTGGTTTCCGCGGTGAATTCATGCGGATGACTCGTGGTGAAGGCATCATGAATCACAGCTTCCTCGACTACCGTCAACTCAGTGGTGATATTGAAGCCCGCAACAAAGGCGTTTTAATTTCCTTTGAAGAAGGCGTTGCAACCTTCTACGCCATGAAGAACGCCGAAGATAGAGGCTCGTTCTTTATTACTCCTGGCACCAAAGTTTACAGAGGTATGATTGTCGGCGAACACAATCGTCCCCAAGACTTGGAATTGAATGTCTGCAAAACCAAGCAGTTAACCAACCACCGCGCATCCGGTGGCGATGAACTCGTGCAGTTGCAAGCACCAATAGAAATGAGTCTAGAGCGTGCTTTGGAATACATTGGCCCTGATGAATTGGTCGAAGTTACACCCAAATCGATTCGTCTGCGGAAGATGGCGAAGAAGTTAGCGAAACGGTAAGTTTAGTTAACTTGATAGATTTAGAAAGCCTGCATCAGCGGGCTTTTTTATTTGTGGATTATATCAATATCAGACTACAATTATGAGCGATCGCTCTCATCTGTTGAAGTAACTTCTTGAGTCTCGGATTCTACTTCATAAATCAATGGATACAGTGAAAGTCTATCTCTAATATCTCTAGCCAATTGATCGAATGTAATACAAATAACTTTGCGTGAGTCTACTAAAACCTTATTTAAACGCCACGTCAATCTAGCTTTATCAATAGGTGAGATAAAAGTATCTCTGCCTATAACTAAAATGCCGTAAAATTCTATATTCTCACTGCCAAAAATAGAACGGGCTAAGGAAGTATTTTTAAAATCATCAATCTTCCAAAACCAATCAATTATTTGACTAAATCCATGTTCAAACCTCGGCGACCAATCTGATGTACTTCTTCCTTTATCTATAAATATACTGTCTTGAGTAGCATCTTCAAATTCAATGAAACAGTAAGTATTGTTTACAGAATCACCGACAACTAAATCAGCGCGAAAATCACCATAAAAGGTGAACTCATGTTTAATTTCGTTGAACCTAACAATCTGAGGAACATAAGAACCAATAAATGCAGATAAATGTAGTCTCTGTTTAAAGAAGGGAAGTATATCTTGATTTTCTTTTAATTGCTCATTAGTGTTAAGTAATTTTTCCAATTCCTCAAGTTCCTGTAGACACTGTTTAAGGTCTAGGGTAAAAGAATCTAGACCTTTCATTTTTCGGACTCTTTTAAGGAACCATATAATATCTCTAGGCGGTCGTGATTAACTATGTCAACAATAGTTACTTCTCCAGATTGAAACCTAAAAATAATTCTATATATGCCTGCTCGTGCCATAAAATAATTTGGAATATCTCTCAGCTTATGAGCTTGAAGCGATGAACAAAAAGGAAACTCTTCTAGACAATTGATGGCATCAATAATATTTTCCTTATCTTGTGGCTGTAAAGCATCAAGGGCTATTTGCGCTTTATCAAGTAGAAATACTTGGTTTCTCTTTAACTTTTGGTTATTATATTCAATACTTGAATTCATAATAGATATCTAATTTTTACATATAATATTTACATTATACATTGCCAGTGCCAACAGCCCAACAATAGTTAAAGTCAGAAAGCAAAGCCTAGAGCGGCAAGCTACGCTCAACATTACTTAACACTTCAACCTACCTCTTGATGCTGCTTTCATTTCACAAAAACTCCACACATCCCACCATCTCTCAGGTGCGATCGCCTCATAAATTAAAACCAAAGTTTCAATGATTTCACCAATTGAACGAGTTCCTTTTTTACAGTAGCTAATACCAGGATGGTCGAATCTAGAGCTTGCAATAATCAAAAAATCTGCATCTTGAGTAAACAGTATTCGCTGTGTTTCCTGAATAAACGCTAACTGGATTTCATCACTTTGAGTGCGTAATTCCACATCATTGGTTGTTGTGACATCAATTCCATAACGACGCAAGCCAAGCGCGATCGCCGGATCGACGTTCTCATCCAGATGAAAGCGAATTCGTTCACTCATTCCTCAATTGTCTAAGTTTCTCTTGCAGACGTGAGGGATAATTTTGCTTCAGTACCTCAACCAACTCATCCTCTTGGGCTGTGCGGCTATCGATCTCGTCTCGGCGATCGAAGTAATAAGCCATCGCTGCATAAACAGATGCCAGTGATAGGTCATATTTACCAGCAATCTCTACCAAAGAGTACCCTAGCTTTAGATGCATCACCGCCACATCTTCTACAGCAATGCGAGTACCGATAATGCAGGGTTTTCCACTCCGCACATCAGGAGCGATCGCAATATGCTCTCGACTAACTAATTGCATTAGTGAATCTTCCATATCTGTTCCATTATTTAATAATATATAAAATCAATTATTTTCAAAGCCTATAATAATCATGTTGGCAAAGATTATGTCACAATTCCCGTAGGGATGGAGAAAGGTGAACGCGATGCCCCCACTAATCGACCGAACTACCGACCAACGCATTGTTCATTATGGAACGTGGGAACAGTTCAAGTTCATCCAAAAGGGTTTTAACGGTTCTCCTGGTGTGCGGCTGTTTTACTATGACGATACAATCGAGATTCTCATGCCAGGACGCGAACATGAAATTTTTGCCAGTATCATCGGTTATTTAGTGACAACTTTTCTCGTCGAAAAAGGCATTTTCTTTCAGCCAACCCGGTCGATGACTCAGGAAAGAGAAGGGGTTGTCTCGGTTCAAGCAGACGAGTCCTACTGCATTGGAAGCGCTAAACCGATTCCAGATTTGTCCATCGAAGTTGTTTTTACCAGTGGTAGTATCAGTAAGTTAGAGCGCTATAAAGCTTTGGGAGTACTGGAAGTCTGGTTTTGGGAAGATGGGCTGTTAACACTCTATCATCTCCATGATGGCAGCTATGAACGCGTCGATAAGAGCCAGCTACCCGGACTCAATGACCTCAATTTAGATTTACTCAAACGCTATATTTTGATGGCTGAAACTGATGCTGGAGAAGCTATTAGAGCATTTCGTCGAGAGATTAACGCATAGACATTGCCAGTCAGCAGGGATTTTTAGAGAAAGCGATCGCCTTAAAGTTACCAGGCAGTTTCAGTTTCAATATATTTTCTCAAAAACACTAATTGATTCGTCATATCTTCGGCTTCCATACTTTCTACTAATTTCAACAATCCTCGCAACTGTTCTCCAATTGAATAGCTCTGCTTGGCAGCAAGTACAATACCTGAATGCTTTTGTTGCTGTTCGAGATAAAGTTTATGCAATCGACAAAAATCACCAACATTGAAACTATAAATAACGCGCTTCTGTTCCATTGCCCAGATTAATTGGCTATCATCTGATGATGCTAATCTATCTGCCTCAGCCGTTGTCATCAAATCAATCCCAGCGTTGCGTAAGCCATTAACTAAAGATTTCTTGCCAGCATCTTCATCTAAATAGAAGCGAATTTGGCTCATGCACAATTACCTGACATCCACTTCGTTTCCAGAGCATTACATTCAGCTTGATATAAAGCAATTTCTCTATCCATTGCCTCCTGATTAGCATAGTAATAGGCAAGCGCAGCATGAACTTGGGCTAGGGATAAGTGTGGATACTCTGTCACAATATCTTGAGGAGATAAGCCTGCTTGAGAATCCATCACAATATTTTGAACAGTCATACGCGTACCAGCAATGCAAGGACGACCTCCAGCAACTTGAGGTGTCGTCACAATTAAGGTTCCAATATTAACTATTGCTACCATGTTTTTTCTACTCTAACTAAATCAATAAATCTTCTACGTCTATTTCGTCTATTTATAATCTAGCTTTGTTCTGGGCTTTACAGCTTTCAAAAATTTGGGTGTTGGTGTAGCTCGTCGTAGACATCGCTAAACGATTCACAAGCTTCTAAAAGACTGTGAATTTCGGGTGGTGTTGGGTTAAAAAAGAAACTATGAGAATCATCAAACCCATCACCAACTTTTTAGAAACCCGCGCCAGTGCCCCTGCATACGGCGGTTGGGTACTAGCGGCTACGGCTATTTGTTTTTTTGGCGCAGGTATCAATACGATGGCTGGTTGGCTGTACGCCATTAGCGGCATCAGTTTTGCCCTTTTGGCAGTAGCAGCGATATTACCACCACGATCGCTCGCAAACCTATCCATCACCCGCCGTCCCGTTGCGCCTGTGTCAGCAGGTGATGAGTTGAGGGTGGAGTTAGAAATCTGCAATCAGACACAGCACGCTGTCAGCTTGTTGCAAGTCGAGGATACGCTGCCTTTCGTCTTGGGCAAACCAGTACAAAAGGCGATCGACACAATTCCTAGTCTAGGCAGTTACCGTTGGGTATATTATCACCCTACCGAGCGCCGGGGCGTCTACCGCTGGCACACAGTCGAACTCGGTTCTGGTGCGCCTTTGGGGTTGTTTTGGTGTCGTCGTCGGCGCGATTGCGCTGCTATAGCGATTGTTTATCCGACAGTATTACCCTTGGCTACTTGCCCCCTAGTGGATGAAATGGGGCAAGAAGAAAGCAAAAGAAGCGATTCTATTGGTAAACCTTTGCAGACAGCGACAACCGGACTAGTGCGATCGCTACGTCCTTACCGCATCGGAGATCCCACCCGTCTAATTCACTGGCGGACTAGCGCTCGTTACGGAGAATTACGGGTACGAGAGTTAGAAATGGTTACTGGAGGACAAGAGATAGTTATTGCCCTTGACAGTGCTAGCAATTGGCAAGAAGAAAACTTTGAGCAAGCAGTAATCGCCGCAGCCTCATTGTATTTTTATGCACAAAAGCAGCAACTACAGGTGCAACTGTGGACAGCATCCACAGGTTTAATTAAAGGTGAGCGTTTTGTTTTAGAAACCCTAGCAGCAACAACTACCCAAGAAGATACCAGCACAGCAGTTACCAAAAGCCATCCTTTAATTTGGCTGACTCAAAACTCCCACAGCCTTGCTACTTTGCCTCAAGGTAGTCGTTGGGTTTTGTGGCAAAATATCTCCTCGCTACCAGAACCAGAAGTTATCAATTGGGAGCATCCTGGTATAGTTTTGCAAAGCGATCGCCCACTACAACCCCAACTGCAAAAAACATTAGCTTCATATTAATTAACACTTTCGTAAAAAAAACTTTTAGTTCTGCCGGAAGATGCAACGCTGTATTTTGATAAGCTTAGAAGTTAGGCTTCTGTGATTTCTTAGATTCTCTGCGATCCCAAGACGCCACACATATAAGCGTTTGAGCAAAGGTAAAACAATCTCAGCGGCTAATGTTGGGGAAATACACCCAGTAATCCCCTACTGCGGCTGAGGTACAATGCAAAGAAATATTTAAATTATGAGTGCCCGATCCACATGATCTCATCAGAAGTTAACACAAAATCCAGCGATAAAAGCCTTGAGGCAATGCGGCATTTTTCTGAACAATACGCCAAGCGTACTGGAACATACTTCTGTTCTGAACCTTCAGTCACCGCAGTAGTGATTGAAGGACTAGCCAAACATAAAGACGAGCTGGGTGCGCCTTTATGTCCCTGTCGCCACTACGAAGATAAAGAAGCTGAAGTTCACGCCACATATTGGAACTGTCCCTGCGTACCAATGAGAGAACGCAAAGAATGTCACTGCATGTTATTCCTCACGCCTGAAAATGAGTTTGCTGGAGACAAACAAGAAATTTCTTTGGAAACAATTAAAGAAGTGCGAGACAGCATGGGATGAGCGAAACCATGCCCCAAGAGTTTTGGCAAGGCATAGAACAATTCAATTCTGGTCAGTTTTACGCCTGCCATGACACTTTAGAGGCCCTATGGATTGAAGCCAGCGAACCAGAAAAAAACTTTTATCAAGGCATTCTGCAAATTGCTGTAGCACTATATCATCTAGAAAATCGTAACTGGCGAGGTGCGGTAATTCTGCTGGGAGAAGGCAGCAATCGCCTGCGGCGTTACCCATCTAGTTACGGCGGTATTGATATAGATGAGCTATTGAGTCAAAGCGTAGCATTGTTGAAGACATTGCAACAAATAGGAGCAGATAAAATTAATGCTGGTGACTTGGGTGAAAATCAAGCCCTATCTTTACCGAGAATTGTGTTAGTTAGCGATTGATTGAGTTTAAGCAGGTGAAGAAAGACAAGGAAGATAGAGAGAAAATTACTTTCTTGTCTTGTTTTTCTTTTGTTCTTATTGTAATGGCGTGGCAAGCTTAAAATGGTGCATAAAATTTAGCTATTGTGGGGTGGGCCGGAAAGCCCGCCCAGACGAGTGAGGACACCCATCCCACAATAAAATTTATTGCAACATTTTAGTCTTGCCCCGCCACTACTGAATATTAACTACAGGTAATTCAACAGTCACAGTAGTTCCTGTTAACAGTTCAGAAGAGATTAATAGCTCCCCATTATGAGCATTGACTATGCGTTTGGTAATAGCAAGCCCTAGTCCAGTGCCACAAGGTTTTGTAGAGAAAAATGGCGTAGCAAGCTTAGCGATAACTTCTGCTGGAATTGGTTCGCCACTATTTTGGACATTAATACAGACTTTATCTGCCTGGGATAGATCTACTGTCCACTTAATAATATCTCTCGATGCTACTGCTTCACAAGCATTACGAACAATGTTAATAAATACTTGTTTAAGTTTGTCTTTATCTCCCAAAATTTTTATCGTAGACGATGCTGGAATAAATTCAATTTGTCGTTCCACAGCTTCTGGCATTTCATGTATGGATAAAAGTAACTCATCAATGAATCCATTTACGTCCAATTCATAAAGTTGCAAAACTTGGGGTTTAGCATAAAGTAAAATTTCGCTCAATAGACGTTCTAGACGACTAGCTTCGCTCAGTGCTAATGCTAATCTTTCTTGAGCAGGCTCAGTAAGAATAGTTTTTCGGAAATACTTTAATCCCATGAGCATTGTAGTCAAGGGATTACGAATTTCATGGACAATAATAGCAGCAAATTCACCAATAGCTGCCAGTCGTTCTTGTTCTACTAGTTTGGCTTGGGCTGCTCGTAATTCTGCTGTGCGTTTTTCTACTTCAGCCTCCAAAATATGATTAAATTGGCACTGTTGCTGATAGAGATGATAGTGGTCGATCGCTGTAGCTGCTCGTTCTGCAAATAATTCTACAATTTGGATTTCATCACCAGAAAACTCCCTTGGCTGACGATGAAAAGAACAAATAGTACCAAATATTTGCCCTTCAGAAGTTTGTAACGGTATTCCCAAATATGCTCGATAACCAGGCGCAGGTTTGCCATACTCTGGATTAGCCACAGCATCTTTAACTGCTAATGTACGCCCAATTTGCAAAACTGTCGCGATTAGCCGACCATGCAAAGCATAAACACGCGGCGCATCCTCCGCCATTTCCAAACTACTCGCTAGAACAGTTTCAAAACCCTCTTGACAAAAAGTGACAACTGTCCAATCTACTCTAATTAATTCGCTAACTCCACAGGCAATGTTATGCAAATAGCTTCCCAGTTCGCCAGTTCGATAGTTTAAAGAAGACAAACGTGCTATGATTTGTCGCTCGCGCTGCCAAGTTTGATTATGTAAAAATGCTTCATCATCACTGGTTTTGCTCATGGATGCATATTGCATGACTTAGAAAAATAATTTTAAAAAGAAAAATTCAGAATTCAGAATCTGAGGCATTTATCTAAAAAATAACTGTAAGTAGTAACTCACTAATTTAGGTTAAGATAAAAAAGATTTTACTAAAAATTTATGTTATTTGTATACAAATAAATTATAAAATTTTACTTAAATCAAATGTAAATTTATACAACAATCCCAGAGCTAAAACTACAGCAGATTGCAACTTGATGAGGTACAGATAATCGTAGGGGCACAATATATTGTGCCCCTACCCGCGTACTTCATTTACCCGAAATGCGATGTAAATGATGTTATTAGCACTACACTAGAAGAATACCAAGGCTAGAATTGAAAATTACAGAACCCCGACTTTTCAAAAAAGTCGGGGTTCTTGTTAATAAATAATTTAATTTTTGCAGGCGATCGCTTCTTAACTTACTTCACTTCATTAGCATCGAACTTTGCCACTTTACCTTTTTTAATGGCGACAATTACATCATAAGTTGAACAGTAAGAGAAGGTAATATCATTAGCTTTGTTATAAAGATTAACTACATGACCTGCTCCACCTGGTTGGATACCAATTGGCTCCAGATCTCCGAAGAAGAAACGACGCAGTTGGTCGCCACTACCAATTTGGCCTTTACTTTTAGTGAGCAAGTCTATTTTTTGTGAGACAGAGAATTCTTCGGCTGCTGATGCTTGAACTAATGAAGGATTAATCGCCTTGAGTGGCGCATCCCAAACTGTGAAAAAACCAACCAAAGCGACACTGGTGAGTAGTGGTGCAAGTTTCATTTGTTACTCCTGAAGTCTCATTTATTCCGAACAACCACAGCATCGCAGTTGGCACTGAAGCAGAACTGAAACTAAGACAGTAATTTCCTGAATTTCTTACTGAAGAAAATTTAGTCAATTCTCAGCATTTTTTCAGGTAACAATGGTGGTTATAAATAAGAGGTTAATTTAAGTATTTTTTCAGCAAAACCTCATTTTTAACCTGAATAATGCAAATTAATATAATTAACAATGCTTCGATCGCGGTGATGTTATTGTGACTAGACCCAAAAGACCACCTCGCCTCATCCCTAAAACAATTTCCGGACAAACATATCTCTGGCTAGCAATGCTAATTTTTGGAGCATCTAGCGCAGTCACCCGCAAGCTTACAGAAATTGGTGCCCAACATTTTATGGGGAGTCGCAATCCGATTTCTTTGTGTAATGTTTTGTTTGTAGGCAACCTGTGTGCCTTGATACTTCTAATTCTAATTTATGGGCGACAGTGGAACAAAACGACTTTGAACCAGCTTTCTAAGAAAGATTGGGTCAGTCTCACAGCAGTAGCCACCTTATCAGGAGCGCTTGCCCCTGGCTTAATTTTTCAAGCACTGGCACTGACAGGGGTAAATAACATTACCTTAGTTGGACGGTTAGAACCACCGTTAACTCTGGTTTTATCGATTTGGTTATTGAGCGAACGAGTACATCTTTGGGAAATTGCAGGAGCGATCGCCGCCTTTGTTGGCGTTATCCTAACTATTATTCTCCAACCCCCACAAGAAGCGATGATGAATATGGGAGGTTTGAGTTTAGGCATAGGAGAACTTTTGGCAGTAGCAGGATCGGTAGCTGTATCCGCTTCTACGATTATTGGCAAGAAATACCTTACACAGGTTCCTTTGGGAATCTATAGTATCTTTCGGACTGCACTAGGAACTGTAATCTTTTTCTTTCTTGCTTTAATACTTTATGGCAGAAATCATTTTGCTGATGTACTTTCGCCATTTCTTTGGCAGTGGATGTTTGTATATGGTGGATTGATTGTAGTAGTCGGTCAGTCATTCTGGATTAAAGGACTAAAAACTTCCACTGTATCTATGGCTACCTTAATTGGCTCATTTAGCCCAATTGCAGGCATCCTAGCAGCCTATCTAGTTTTAGGTGAAGTACCCACCTTAGCTCAATATATTGGCGGTAGCTTGATTTTATTAGGCATAGCCTTGAGCCAGCTGGGCATTAGGCATAAGACTCATAGCAAACTTGCCTTTGCGAAAGTCAATTCCATGCAAACACAACAACAGGTAGAAACTAATATGGGGTTTAAAGGAATTTAAGGGTATGGGGAAAGGGGTATGGTTCGACAAGCTCACCAACCGGGGAAAAGGTGAAAGATTAAATTTATTCCTTTTCCCTTTAACCTTTAACCTTTTCCCGTGCTTCCTCTGCCACACCTCCCCATCTCCCGATTCTTCACAGTTGCACTAGTATGTCAAAATGAAAATACCCGATATCTCAAGGTGAGCGATCGCTCAATCAAGCAAGAGTAAAGGATTGACCTGAGTAATGGCAGAAGAACCTAACCACAATGAAGCCGGAGAAGTAGCTCCCAGCACTGTTGACAAGCAGGCTCCTAGTGTCGCTGAAGAACATGCTCCTAGTACAAACTCACCCGAAGCGACAGACATCCCTACTGCCAACGCGCCAGATCCTAAAGCCGCAAACCCCGAAGATAACCCCAATGCTGCTAAACCTGCTGCGGCCTCAGCTAAGCGAGAAAAACCCGCCGCTGCCGCAGGAGAAGAAAAACCTGCCGCCGCAAAAGCTAAGAAGGAAAAAGCCCCATCTGTTGAAGATAAACCATTTGTAGAGTTTATTGAGCAAGACTACTTGCCAGCTTTACAAAAAGCGATCTCTCAGCAAGGTGTCCAAGATTTAAAAGTGGCTTTTGCTAAGCAAAAAGTTCCAATCAAAGGCTTTGAATCCGCTGAAGAATCCTGGCAAGTTATCGGCAGTTGGCAAAACGGTCTGTACAATTTTAATTTGTATTTTCCTGAAGAAGATATTCAAGGGAAAAAGGGTTTTTCTTGTAATGAAGGCAAACAACCCAGTACTCTTGAGTCATTCTTAATTGATGAGCGCAAAACTACACTAGACCTCTTGGTATTTGGCCTAGTGCAGCGCTTAGATGGTCAAAAGTGGCTAGGTATAAATTAGTCATTAGTCATTGATCATTGGTCATTAGCATTTCAGACAAATGACTAATGACAAAGAACAATTAAAGTTCATGAAAATGATAGGTAACGGCTCCAGTAATGGGGTCGTTATCAATTTTTACATAACCTGATTTATACATTTCTTTGAGAACTTTTTCTACTTCAGCGAAGCTAGCTCCCGTGCCTTTTACCCCTTGGGTGACAGTAAGACTACCACCTCTACTTTCCGCCACTTCAATGAGTTTAATCATCAGTTGATTACCAGTTGGGGGGTGAACTTGAGTGGCGATCGCTGTAGGCTGATTTAAAGGTACACCAAATGGGGATACACCTGCTTTTAGTCTTAGATTAGTCTCGTATTCGTCAACCATACTAGGGACGAGAAGCAAATCCACAGCCTGCCCAATGTAAAATAAACCAAAAGTACACAGCCATAACAATCCCGTCCCGATCTTGCCATTGTATAAGCGGTGTAGTCCCCCTAAGCCAAAAAATCCGACTCCACACAAGATGTAAGAAACAAGAAGTCGGTCTTTATGCTGATTATTTTCAGGATTCATCTTGTTGTTAACCCTTTGGATTTGCTCTTGTTGTCTAAAATGGGTGTCTCATACTGTTTTATTGGAGAACAGTATGGATAGCTAAGTTAATATCTTGCACCAGTCATTTGATGAGAATTTTTCTAGTTTGGCACTGCTGAGTATCCGCTAAAACCCCGATTTTTATGTTATGAAAAGTGCCTTGTCTACAATTATTAATAATGGTGCGAGCTACGGAGTAAAGTCATTAGGAGTATTTACTAGTCGTGCCAGTCATGGATTATTAATTTCAAGATGAGCAACTTATTGATAAGGCCGCTTTATTTATTGTAGTCAGAACGACAGAAAATGACTGCGATCGTACCAACCAACTCCCATCGCGCCAGTTGTTTGCAGTCTAGGAGCCGAACGCCAAAGCACTAGCTGGACTATACGTAGAAAATCCACCTCCATAGGTTTTAAATTGCTTGACTTTGCACAGCCAAAAAGAGGTTGTGTGCGATATGAATGGCAATTTCTAATCTGGAGACTAGGTGGAATATCTCAGGTTGCCGATGTTAATTTGACTACCAATTGCCCATTGTCGATTCCGCAAAAGCGGAATTATTGTTGCAACTCTTAATGTTTTGCTTACTTGTTTGTCGCCCGCGCCTTGGTAGACTGAACTTTATACAAATGAATTATTTGTCGGCTGTTGAGCGTTGCCAGAGCATTATCCTTGGCTTTCTGGTGTACTCAAGATAATAAAGACACTCATTGCAATCGAGACATGGTAGATTCCCTCAAAAAACCAGGCTTTGAAGAAATACGGCCAGGAATTAAAGTTCCCGCGAAAGAAACCCTGTTAACACCTCGGTTTTATACTACCGATTTTGATGAAATGGCGCGGATGGATATTTCCGTCAACGAAGACGAACTAAGAGCCATTCTCGAAGAATTTCGCGCTGACTACAACCGCCATCACTTTGTTCGGGATGCCGAGTTTGAACAATCCTGGGATCATATTGATGGAGACACTCGTCGGTTGTTTGTTGAATTTCTAGAACGTTCCTGTACGGCAGAGTTTTCCGGATTTTTGCTGTATAAAGAACTCGGCCGTCGCTTGAAAGACAAAAGCCCCGTCTTGGCAGAGTGCTTTAACCTGATGTCACGGGATGAAGCACGTCACGCTGGCTTTTTGAATAAAGCCATGTCGGACTTTAATCTGTCCCTAGATTTAGGGTTTTTGACTAAGAGCCGCGATTATACCTTCTTTAAGCCAAAATTTATCTTCTACGCTACTTATCTTTCTGAAAAGATTGGTTATTGGCGCTATATCACCATTTATCGTCATTTAGAAACACATCCCGAAGACCGGATTTATCCAATTTTCCGGTTCTTTGAAAACTGGTGTCAAGATGAAAACCGTCACGGTGATTTCTTTGATGCCATAATGAAATCCCAACCGCAAATGCTCAATGATTGGAAGGCACGGCTCTGGAGTCGGTTCTTCTTGTTGTCAGTGTTTGCAACAATGTATCTCAATGACATCCAACGTAAAGACTTTTATGCCACCCTTGGGCTGGATGCGCGAGAATACGATATCCATGTAATTAAGAAGACCAACGAAACCGCAGGTAGAGTATTCCCGCTGATGCTGGATGTCGATAATCCAGAGTTTTATGAGCGATTGGATGTTTGTGTAAAAAATAACGAGAAGCTGAGTGCGATCGCTAACTCCAATACTCCCAAATTCCTGCAATTCTTCCAAAAACTGCCAACTCTCGTCTCCACTGGCTGGCAGTTGTTACGGCTGTACTTGATGAAACCCATTGATGCTGCTTCTGCTCAAGGCGTAGTTCGTTAAGTTATTACAGTTTTGCGAAAGCTTTAGTGGTTCTGTTGATTGCAGAACCACTTTTTTTATGCTTACCTGTTTGCATTTAAGTGTTCCCAAATAAGTACTACTCTGTAACACTTATGACTTGCTCGCAAATGTAATAGCAACAGTATTTCCCATTGCTACTGAGATTTTGCTGATTTAATAGCTTTTTGCTTGCCTCTGCTTCATTTTTCTGTCCAAAGGCAACGCTAGCAGCATAATACGCTAGCTAAAACGATTATTAGTTTAGAAACCTAACGCGTATCCAAACTCGCTGCCACCCGTTTTATTCCTGCACAGTCATTGGCAGACGAATAGTAAAAGTAGAACCAACTCCCGGCTGACTGTGAACAATAATTTCACCACCCATCATCTGGCAAAAGTGACGGCTAATTGCTAAACCCAGTCCTGTACCGCCGTATCTTTTGGTAGTTGATGTATCCCCTTGTGTAAAAGGTTGAAATAACTGCTGCTGTTGACGGTGAGACATACCTATGCCTGTGTCAGTGACAGTAAAAGTAATGCTCCCTAAAGGAGCTTCTAGTCTAAAATCGTCTTTTTCTCTTCTAACTGTCAGAGTTACCTTGCCGTTTGTCGTAAATTTACCTGCATTGCTAAGTAAATTTAATAACACCTGGCGCATCCGAGTTTGATCGGCGTACATAGTGCCAAGTTGCTCATCCAAATCTATTTCTAAAATATTGGCATTTTTTTCTATAGCTGGTTTGACTGTGAGGACGACGTTATGAATCAGCGTCGCAATCTCGAATGTTTCTGGATAGAGAGTCATTTTCCCCGCTTCAATTTTTGACAAGTCGAGGATTTCGTTAATCAAGTGCAATAGATGTTTACCAGCAGAGTTAATTGTTTCTAAGTCTGTGATAAAGTCTGGCGATAAACCAAGATCGGTAGCGTCATCTTCTAGAAGTTGGCTCAAGCCAATCACAGCATTTAAGGGCGTGCGTAACTCGTGGCTGACATTTGCGAGAAATATGCTTTTTGCCTTGCTAGCAGCTTCAGCTAGTTCTTTGGCTTGTTGTAATTCTCTAGTTCGCTCAGAAACTGCCTCAATCAAACGATTTAGAGATTTGGCGAGCAGGCCAATTTCATCTTCAGTGGTGATGGGAGCTCGCAAATCAAAATTAGATTTCCTCGCCACTTGTTCAGCCACTTGGGTGACAACGATCACCGGTTCGGCGATCGCTCGACTAGTCCGCCAAGCGACAATAGCTGCGATCGCCACGGAAACCAGCATACTCGCAATTACAATGAATCGCTCAACTACTTTTGCTTCCTCAACGGATCTTTGCTTTTCTTGCTCCTGATCTTCCGCAGTTTGCAGGATATTAGTCAAGTTTTGCGAAAGCTGATCTAGCCGCAGGGCTGTATCGCTACGTATAATCTCTAATAACTGCGATCGCGCCAAGGAAATTTCCTCTTGCCGTACTGGCTGGGAGTCAATTTTGTTTAAAACCGCTTCTATTTGGTCAACATAAGCTTTTAAATTAGTTTTATAATCTTGCAATAAAGTCTGTAAAGTAGAACTTGTAGCGGCTAGTCTCTTAGGTTTAGTGTCAATAAATCCGTTAATTTCTGACTCTAGTTGCTTAGCTGTTTCAAAACTTTTGAGAAAATCAGCTTTTTTGCTTCGTAACCGTTCTGAATCTTCCAACACAGCAACTAAGTTGGAACTATGCAATTGTGCCCCTACTACTGCATCCTTATAATTACTCAGTAGTTGTCCTTGTTCGTAGGCTTGATTGAATTGCCTGACTTCCCTTCCGCGGTAATAGTTGGCAATTACCAACCCAGTCAACGAACCAAAAAAGCCAATTCCAATAGCTACAAAGTAGCCATAGCCAATTTTTTGATGGATGCGCCAAGAACTGGCTTTGAGTTTCCCTCGCGAGGGAAATTCTATAGTCGGGAGTTCGTCTGTTGATGGCTCTGACGCTGACACTTTTTTGTTTTCTGAACTGCTGTCAATAGGGGTTGGCTTTTGAGTCGGCATTTCTCAAACCTCCTTGCCTTCCCGCAAACATCACCAAATCAGTCTAGCTTGTGCAAACACTTCAACTGGTGGTTAACATCTAGATTATCCTCTTTTATAGCAAGAGCAAATCATTAGTTACCAAATAATTAGGATAAGCTTATGGACATGGGGCATTGGGTATAGGACATGGGGCATTGGGCATAGGAAGAGGACAAGGAGAAAGGGGTAAGGGGAAAAGGGGAAAGATTAAATTTATTCCTTTTCCCTTTTCCCTTTAACCTTTTCCCGTACCCAATGCCCCATACCCAATGCCCCATGCCCCGCCTTAAGATAGCTTTAATATCGGATAAAATCGGCTTTTAAGCTTATATAAATGAGAGGTGGATTAATTTTTGCATGATTTGTACCTAGATTTAGTACGATTATGGGCAAATGACACGAAATCAGATAATCTACAACCTGAGGATTTCAGTTGATGACAAAAAATACAACTCAGGAGGCTGATTATAATACATTATGCTGCCTTGTGAGTTATATGCTTCTACTGATTTTCTACCTTGTAGTTGATGCAGTAGATGTTACGGGCAATTATGGTTATAGGATACTAAAACCGTTTTCTGCCCTTGACCCAATTGTAGTAATGGACTCGTACATTACCTCATCAACAGGCTTTTGGTTGTAATTATCCAAAATTAGAAAAACTCAACAGTCAAATTTATTGGGAGTGAAAATGCCAGAACAAGAATTTACGGAAACCACATCCAGAGAGGCTACAGTGCCAGAAATCAACAGCCAAACGGGAACCATTACCAAACTCCAGCCTCCCGCGCAGCCCCAAGACGAATGGTTAAAATATGGGGAGCAAATTTCTAGCTTTTTAGCATCATTACCTGAATACGTAGGAAACTTCTTTAACCAATATAAGCAGCCCCTGGTTAGCGTTGGCCTAATTGTGGGAGCAATTGTTGGGGTTAAAGTACTCTTGGCAGTATTAGATGCTCTAAATGATATTCCCTTGGTTGCTCCTACTTTTGAGTTGATTGGTATTGGTTACTCTGTTTGGTTTGTTTACCGCTATTTACTCAAAGCCTCAACCAGGAAAGAGTTAACTACTGAAATCACTACTCTTAAATCACAAGTTGTTGGTAAACAAGTTCCAGAAGCTTAATATCTGAACTATTGCTTCTCCTCCAAAGACGTTACGCTAATGCTCTAATTCAAAATCACGCTTGATTGTGAGTTTCCACCCACTCGTCGCGATTTTGCTAGGCGTAGCGTCTTCCATAGGAGAAGTTTTTATTTAATACCAATTTGAAAAAAGAATGCAACAAATACATTGGGTAGGGTAGCACTGCTGTCCTACCCTACAAATCGTTAATGTGTTGCAAAAATTGTTGGAATTGGTATAGGTAAAGCTGAGCTTTTTGATTTCTTAAAAACGGGGAGCGAATTTTGTCAAAATTCTGAATTATGACCGAAAAGACAAAGGATACAAGCAACTGAATATATGGGGATCGTTAATTTTGAATTTTGAATACTTCTCTACGAGAGGCTGCGCCAACGGCTACGCTCAGTACAAGTTTTGAATTTTGAATTCGCAGCGTACCCCTACGGTGAAGCAAGCTAGCAAGAGCGTCTCGTAGAGAAGCAACGTGACTTCTGTTTATTGGGATGAGCCGCCTGCTGATAAGTTAGCTTTTGGGTTCTGTTTTGGAGTGCTTGATGGTTGTGGAGATATATTTGGCGATGCCTGCGGCTGGCTACGCCTACGCACTATGTTTTCAGATGAAATTCCCTTTAATTTGCCTTGTTTGACTAAAGCTTGATGAATCATCGCCGCCACTTCACCACGAGTCGCTACTTTATTAGGAGCAAGGACTTCTGGGTTTGGATAGTTAACCACAAGTCCATTACCTGTAGCAGCAGCTATCTTATCCCTAGCATATGGCGGAATATCTTTAGCATCTTTATAAATACTTAAAATCTGATTTGCGGAAGTAGGTGTTCTTAAATTCAATCCACTAGCAAGGGCAACTAAAACCTGTACTCTTGAAATATTTTCTTGTGGCTTGAAGGTTTTTTTCGGGTAGCCTTTGAGAAATCCGCTACTGATGGCTTGGTTAATTGCTGAATTTGCCCAGAATGTTGTCGGTACATCTTGAAATGCGATCGCATTCTTAGACAATTCTTGATTAAAAGCTTTTTCTAATATGGCAGCAAATTCAGCACGATTTACAGGCTGATTTGGTCTAAAAGAATAATCAGGAAATCCTTTAAGAATACCACGAGAAGAAAGAACATCTATAAAACGGCGACCCCAGAAGTTATTAGGGACATCATTAAATGCAATTGGCGGCGGAATAATTGATTTTGGCTTTGCTGGAGTTACTAAAGGCAACGCTGCCGATCTAATTGATGACTCAAACCCTAATGAAGAGGATACAGGTATCTGTGGTTGTGGAGATTGAGTCGGCCTTACCTCAGCAGATGGTGACACTTCAGGAGAAGGAGTTGCGCTATTATTCGGCAATGAAGGTGCTTTAGGTTCAACAGCCGCAGGTGAGTTGAAGGTGGGGGCTGCATTTGGTTCTACTTTAGGAGTAGGGGAAGGCAATACTTGATTTGGTTGAACGCTACTAGAAGGAGTGGGGGAAGGTGAGAGCAAACTGTTGAAATTCCAACTAGAATCTCTGCGCGACAACGACCAAAAAAGAATTGCTCCAATAGTGGTGAAGGCAACTAGAATGGCTATAAATTCATCAAAGCCAAGGGCATTTCTTTGAGATGACTCAGGTTCAGAAGGAGGTCTATTTGTCATCGCGATCGCACCTGGTAGCAGTAAAATCTGTGTCTAAACAAATTAAGCCACAGATGGTAATTTTACACCAGTCATTTGCTATTCATAATTTCGTAGCAAAATATTATACTTCTGGTTCCAGACCGAGCGATCGCAATTGAGCAGCTAGACGTTCAGCCCTTTGGCGTTCCTGTTCGGCTCTTTGGGCTTCTTGTTCGGCTCTTTGGCGTTCCTGTTCGGCTCTTTGGGCTTCTTGTTCGGCTCTTTGGCGTTCCTGTTCTGCTCTTTGTGATTCGTGTTCAGCCCTTTGGCGTTCCTGTTCGGCTCTTTGGGCTTCTTGTTCGCCCCTTTCTGAACCAGTCAGCAACAAATTACCTTGTAAATCCCACCAACGCAGCCAAGGTAATTCTACATTCTGATAAACTCCCTGCCATAAACCTAATTCAACTTCTAAGTAGGGAATATAATAGCGTCCTCGTTCATTTTTTCGTAGTAAATGATACTTGCCTTCAATTAAATGATAGACTTCGAGATTCGCTTTGTTCGCTTCATAAATGCCGTAGAAGGGAGGACGAATCACTTGCTCATAAATCCAAAATTTACCCTTCCAAGGAGTTATGTCTCGTTCTTCATCGCCATTCCCAGAGACAAATTCCAACACAATCAACGGTGCAATAAATTCTCGCCAGAGTACATAAGACCTGCGCGTTAGTCCATCCAGCAAAGGCGGTACATTTGCGACATAAAACCAATCTGGTGCTTCGGCACCTTTTTCTAGAGGGTCTGTCAACCGCCAGTAAATACCTAAGTCCTGACCGATACAATATTGGCCATCAGGATGTAATTGTTTAAGAACGGGTGTAATCGAGTCAGTTAGTAAGATACTTTGGGGATGCTCTTGCCAATTTTTCACAAAACTACCGTCAGACTCAGGAAGCTGGGTGTGGTCTGGAAAAGGAGTAAGGGCTGTGGATGGATCGGTTGCAGAGGTCATAAGGACTGCCTTTGCACTCTTTGTAAGGTTTGCTCTTTAGTTTAACAAGCACAGACGCATTTAGTGGAAAGGTGGGGAGTGTGGGGGGATGGGGGAGTGTGGGGAGTGTGGGGAGTGTGGGGAGAGAGGGGGGAAAGATTTTTTCACCATCCTCCCACACCCCCCACACCTCCCACACCTCCCACACCTCCCACACCTCCCACACCTCCCACACCTCCCACACCTCCCACACCTCCCACACCTCCCACACCTCCCACACCTCCCACACCTCCCACACCTCCCACACCTCCCACACTCCCCGCTTACCCAATCACCAATTCTACGATTCCCGCCCGGTAGCCCAGGTATCACGCCATTTAACGGTGCCTTCTTTGGCAATCACCCAGCGGCGGTTAACGAGATTTTCCCGTAGGGGCGATTGCCCTTCCCGCCACATGGCATATTTATAGGCAATCAGTTTGCCCGTACTCTCATTAAAGGGAATCTCCGCAAACCAAGTATTAGTATTGATGTATTCCAACGGATAGGCCTTGCTGATATCCCAGTTGCCTAACTCTGGGCAGTCTCCAGTCACAACAATGATTTCACCAGGCTGAGTTTGCACGCCATTAAGTTGGACGCGGACTATGGTTTGCCCTTTAATCCGTTCTCCTACGTGGCTGAAAACAATTACTCCCCGTTCTTCAAGTACTAAGTCGTAGATTTTACCGTCTTTGACTTCATATTTATTGCGAGTTATTACACAAGTATGTTCGCCATCAGGTAATTCTGTTTCTACTTCTGGTAGGGTAACTTCTCCTCCCCGGTTTAAAGCTACAAAACACACTGAATCTCGATAGCGGCGGACGTAACAATAAACGTCGTTTGTTAGGTATTTTTGCCAATGGCTACCCATTGATACTGCGGGATTGAGTCGCCGTAAACCAGACAATAACCTAATATAACGATATATCTCTGTATCTTTATCCCAACTTTCCATCATCGGGCGATTATATGGATCGTTACCGCCGTCAGTGTCGTCGTGTAGATACTGTTCTGTACCGTAATATATACACGGTATACCGCGACATGTCATAATCAAGGCGATCGCCACCCTTAGCATCGCTGGATCGGGGTTCAGCGATTGGAAGCGGGGCATATCGTGGTTATCGATGAAGGTGACTAACTCTGTAGCCCCACTGTAGCGATGGTCTTGGTCAAAAATATATTGAATTGTATGGAATCCGTTTTCAGAACCTTGCGCCAGTGCTGCCCGAATCGCTACGCATAGCCCAAAGTCCAGCATGGACATGCCTGAGTGATTGGCAAATTCCACAGAGCGATCGTCACCAGGATGACTATAAATCCACTCACCAAAAATAAACACATCTGGTTTGTGATTGGTGATGTCACCAGTGAATTCTTGCCAAAACCAAATCGGCATGTGCTTGACGGTATCCACCCGCAGCGCATCTACACCCCGGTCTAGCCATTGTTTGATTGCTGACTTAATATACTGTCGGTAATCGCTATTGTTTTCATTAAAAGTTGCTAAACCAGCTAATTCACAGTTTTGCACTTGCCAATCGTCTTCCCAGTCTTGCACTTCGCCATAGTGGTGATACCAGTGATTGACATCATCATTGAAGTCGGCAATTTTGACGCCATCATCATACAATTCACCTTTGCTACCGCTGGTATCAGGACTGCTATGGTTGCAGACAATATCTAATATCAGCTTCATATTGCGCTTGTGCAGTTCGGTGATTAAGCGATCGAAGGTGGTATTTTTTTCTTCTTGAGTAGCGTTTAAAGAAGGGTTTTCGCCATCAGCAATATACCGAGGATTAAGTCGCTTAAAGTCTTTTGTCCAATAACCATGTAGCGCTGCATTACCGACAAATAACTCTTCTACCTGTTCAAACAGCGGAGTTAACCAAAGGGCGGTAACTCCCATATTTTTGAGATAATCCAGTTTGTCAATCACACCTTGCAAGTCGCCACCCCAGTACTTACCCCAATCTTGCCTAGTTGGATCGTAGAGTTCTGAGTTTGCACCTTCGCTATTATCTGGATCGCCATCATGAAAGCGATCGACCACAAGAAAGTAGATTGTCTCCTGACGAAATTCAATATCCCTAGTGTACAGAAAGTCTAGATCGATCTCAGTCTCTGATGGCGGCGCTTGTATTAAAGCTTCTACTTTTTCCGTTGCAGAATCAACTGTGTATTGTTCTGGCGAGAATTGAGATGGAGGTGTTTTTACCATAAAAAACTCAAAATTTCACTTAATTACAGTATGTGTTTTGAATATCTTGTGTAACTGCAAACGTCGGTATTGTGACATCTGGCCCGCGATGTAGGTATCTATCGCTAGCTAGTTTATAATTCTATCGGCAGATATAATTCATCTGCTAGAGGATAAAAACAAAAGAATGTAGCAGCTATTAGAGCTGATTCGTAAAGAAAATTTTAAGGGTACTCAACTCATTACTAGGTTTAAGTTTCAGCGAATAAACGCTGTATTGACTTAAATTACTGAAACCCTTACTAGACAAGTACTTTACTTGAGTTGACAAATTAGCTCTTAATGTCATCACTTGTTAACAAGATAAAATAGTAATATTTGATACTTAATTATTAAAATACCGAAACTAACTTATATTTGAGTAAAGTGGACACATACGGTATGACAGTTGTTAGTTAAGCTTCATAAATAAATTGAGTGAAATTAATTGTTTAAAAAATAACTAATTATCTTCGATATTTTTCAATAAAGTAATAAAGTAAATAAGAATTAAAAGAGAATTTAGAATTCTGAATCAATTAGTGGTGGATTTGATCCGCCACTAATCCTACACAACTAAATTGAAAAACCCATATGACAGATAAACAAAAAAGGGTGAGATTGCTCAAAGGTCGCACAGCATTTTTGTTCATCCACGGTATTGGCGAACAAAATCCTTTTGAAACTGTAGACTTTTTCACCCATAATTTCCTTAAATATTTCGATAAACAAAGTTTTGATTTCAATCTAGAACATCTAATTGCTAAACGTAGGCTTTCAACCGGGTCTGTTTGGACAGAAAGCTTTGTGAGACTGAAACCAACTGACAGCAATGAAGATTGGCTAATTGATGTTCACGAGTACTACTGGTCAGCTTATACAGAAAATAAAATCACCGTACCTGAGATTTTGCAATGGGCAGAACAAACTCTAGATGGCACAATTAAGTTTTATAATCGCAAGGAAAATAAAGATCTATTAGATAGCCTTTTGGCTAACAGAAATAGGAAAAGTTTTTTTACATATCGCCTGCGATCGCTGACTATATTACTGCGGATATTTAACTTTTTATATCCAGTATTACGAATGGCAGTTTGGTTAATTCTGTTTTTAGCAGGGCCATTTCTCAAAGGTCGTTTTCTTCAGTCAGCTTGGCAGTTAAGTAAACAACTTGTCACTCCACCTTTGGTTAATTTTATTGGTGATATAACTATCTATAGTACCACTGATCCAAAATCCCCCTATAGAATAATTCGTCAGCAAATACTGAGGGAATCTTTAACATTGCTGAAAGCAATTCTTAAAGATAAACAAGCAAATTACGACCAAGTAATAATAGCTGGACATTCCCTTGGTAGCTGTATTGCTTACGACACGTTAAACCTTCTGTGTGTTGAAGCAAGCCTTTCTCCAGATGAGAATCAAAATCTTTTATTAGATAAAATTAAAGGGTTAATTACCTTTGGTTCGCCACTAGATAAAATCGCCTTTTTCTTCCGAGAGGTAGCACAGGAGGGACAGTATATTAGGCAGCGGATTTTAGAACACCTCAACTCCTTCCGTGTGAAACCAGAATTTACACAAAAAAATCAATACTCAATCAAAAGTCCAGTTGAATGCAAACTCGATCGAGTTCGTTGGGTCAATTACTACCATCTCAAAGATCCAATCAGCGGTCACCTAGATTACTACGAAAACCTAGATAATGTTGAAATGAAATATGAAGCATCTTGGGGCGGCCAAGGACACCAAGGTTACTGGTTCGATGCAAATTTTTACGACAATATTGCCGAACGCTTCCTGTATATAGTGGATCGGGATGAGGAATAAAAAAGGGAGTGGGGAATAGGGGAGGATGAAATATTTATCCTTGGTAGTGGGATTTTATTGCGATCTATCTATTTTGTGGAAATTCTACTGAAAAGTCTTTTGGTAAAGATTTTTAATCGCAAATCTCAAATTCTACATTCTTGTAACCCGCGTATTACTGGAGTTTTTCTTTTGGAGATTCACTCCATTGCTAAACTGACCATTGTCACTTTCAAACTGTTATTACTATAAAGCAATCGATCCTGGTAACAATTATGAGCAAATATGACAAGATTTTTAACTCATCCGAGACCTCAGAGGAATCGCTAAGTCCAGAGGAAGCCGTGGCCGCCATCGCAACTGTAACAGCTATAGCTGATTTATCCATTGAAGATGTCGATGCAGAAAGCTTAGCAGGTATCCTTTGGGAATTCGAGGTTTTTGAAGAATACTCGGAAGATGAAATTGTTGAAATTGTAGATCGACTCATAGGTATTGCAGAAGACGAGGGGCTTGGTGCTTTATTTAATACCGCTAAAATTTCTCTCTCCGATGAATTAGTACTCGATGGTTTCGCCGCTGGGGTGATAGTACTTTTAGACGATGAACTCGCCATCCCCAAACAAAAACAAGGCTACCTCAAAAAGCTACAAACAGCCTTGGAACTTGAAGATGAAGAAGCAGAGGAAATCGTTAAAGAGGTAATTGCAGCCTTTGAAGAAGCAGAAGAGGAGGAATATGCAGATGACGAAGATGAAACAGTAGTTATAGATGAATATGCCCAACAGACCTATAAATCTCCCTTAGGTAATTTCACAGTGCTGGTGCCAGTCGATCCCGAAAATGGAGGTAGAATTCAAAGCCAGGAAGGAGTAGTGGGCTTTTCTGATGACATCGGCACTTTGCTGAGAATTGACTACTATCCTTTTCCTGCCGAACAGTTAGAGGAACTGGAATCTGTTGGACAACAAAAATATTTACAATCAATTTTAGTAGACAAGTACGTGCCCCAAGCAATCTTAGCAAATGTACCAAATGCTAGTGTAGAATATACGGAATATTTAGAAGATACTTTGTCCGGGGCTTACTATGCATTAGTTGATATGCCCAAAGGTTCAACGATTTCCAAGCAAGAAAATAATGGAACTGCCGTCAGATTAGACGCGTATCGAGGGATACTAACTTTCATCAGTGGCGAATTTTTGTATATAGTTAGCAGCCAGCACAGCTTTTTCAACGGCGAAACACCCGATTCCATCGAAGAAGAAGCCGAATATATCAAGGAAAATATTTTAGAGTTTGTTGATACTATCGAGTTTGCATAATTGGGCATGGGGCAAAAAGCAAGGGGCAAAGGGCAAAGGGAATAAACCTACCTTTTCCCTTTTCCCTTTCACCTTTTCCCTACCCGAAGGGTTTTGCCCAATGCCCTAAATTTAGCGAATATGCTAACCTAGTATGGTTGACTAATCTCGCACATCTAAGAATTCGGGTGTTTCTCAATTGGGAAATACGCTTGGATGGAGGTTTAACCCGAATCGGAGTTAAAAATTTATGCCAGTTGTTTCATTGGCTCAAATGATGGAGTCAGGGGTTCACTTTGGGCATCAGACCCGGCGTTGGAACCCAAAAATGTCGCCTTACATTTACACTTCCCGTAATGGCGTACATATTATCGACTTGGTGCAGACTGCCCAGTTGATGGAAGATGCTTATACTTATATGCGATCGCAGGCAGAGCAAGGAAAGAAATTTCTTTTCGTCGGCACAAAGCGGCAAGCTGCTGGAATTATTGCTCAAGAAGCCAGCCGTTGCGGTTCGCACTACATTAACCAGCGCTGGTTAGGCGGAATGTTGACCAACTGGACAACTATTAAAACACGAGTAGACCGCCTTAAAGATTTGGAAAGACGCGAAGAAAGTGGCGCATTAGATTTATTGCCCAAAAAAGAAGCGTCGATGCTGCGTCGGGAAATGGCGAAGCTACAAAAATATTTGGGTGGCATTAAAACAATGCGAAAAGTGCCCGATATCGTGGTGATTGTAGACCAACGCCGGGAATATAATGCTGTTCAAGAGTGCCAAAAACTCAACATTCCCATTGTGTCCATGCTGGATACAAACTGCGACCCAGATGTGGTTGACATCCCTATCCCTGCAAACGACGATGCCATCAGATCGATTAAGCTGATAGTCGGAAAATTGGCGGATGCCATTTATGAAGGTCGTCACGGTCAACTCGATGTCGAAGAAGATTACGAGGATTACGACGGCGCTGAGTATGACGAAGAATACGAGGAAAGCGACTATACTGACAGCCTGATTCCCGATGATGATGAAGATGAAGAATAGTCCTTCATGCTTGGGCAAAACTGCTGAGTAAGATAGAAATACCCAGCAAATTGGATAGTGCTGAGTTTTGATTTTTGAAGTTGCGAGTTGTCAATTTTAAATTGATAACTCAACACTCAAAAAGCCAAAAGTCACAGCGGCTCAAGTTGCTTTGAACTTCGGTGACTCAGCACTAAATTTAGGTCAGCGATTATAATTCGAGGTCAAGTTTAGGAATTGAGGGAACATGGCGGAAATATCTGCAAAACTCGTCCAAGAGCTACGCCAAAAAACTGGCGCTGGCATGATGGACTGCAAAAAGGCGCTGAAAGAAACTGATGGCAACATAGAAGAAGCCGCAGACTGGCTACGGAAAAAAGGCATCACTTCGGCGGGTAAAAAAAGCGATCGCATTGCAGCAGAAGGTCTAGTAGACACCTACATTCAACCAGGCGGTCGAGTGGGTGTACTCATAGAAGTCAACTGCCAAACCGATTTTGTGGCTCGTAACGAAGCTTTTAAAGCTTTAGTCAAGAACCTGGCAAAGCAAGCAGTGACCGCCGATAGTGTTGAGTCTTTGTTAGCTCAACCCTATATTGAAAATGAAAGCGTCACTGTAGATGAATTCATCAAGCAAACTATTGCCACGCTTGGCGAAAACATCCAACTGCGTCGTTTTATCACTTTTGCACTAGCACAAGGCACGCAAGGTATCGTGGACAGCTACATTCACACTGGCGGTCGAGTTGGTGTATTGGTAGAGCTGGGTTCCCAAACAGATTCAGCTGCTGCTAAAGAAGAGTTCCAAAGCTTGGCACGGAACGCAGCCATGCAAGTTGCAGCCTGCCCCAATGTCGAATATGTCAGCCTAGCTCAAATTCCTGCCGAAGTCGCCCAAAAAGAAAAAGATATTGAAATGGGCAAGGATGATTTGGCAAACAAGCCAGATAACATCAAAGAAAAGATTGTTCAGGGACGGATTGACAAACGCCTCAAAGAATTGACTTTGCTAGATCAACCTTATATTCGCGATCAAAGTATTTCTGTAGAAGAATTGTTGAAGCAAGTCAAGGGGCAAGTAGGCGAAGACATCCAAGTAAATCGCTTTGTCCGCTATGTACTGGGCGAAGGCATTGAAAAGCAAGAAAGTAACTTTGCTGAAGAAGTCGCCGCGCAAATGGGTGGCAAGTAATATTAGTCATTGGTCATTGGTCATTTGTGATTTGTAAAGGATAAGCGACCAATGACCCTTTACCAGACAGGTCAAGCCAATAGCCTGACCTGTATTTTATTAATACAGTGAAATTTCGCATATAATTCAGAATTTAAAATGCCTGGGAAAGTTATCCTAAAAATAAGTGCATTTGTACTATGAAATAGTTGATATGGGTTAAGAACGAGAAGTTATGGCAAGAGCAATCGAGCGAATTGAGCGGGATATTGCAGCACTCAAAGAAGCGATTAGAGCGATCGCTCTAGAACTGCAAACTGCTTATGCTAGTTATCTAGCCACCTTGGGAGTAAGTTTACAAAAACAGTTGATTCTAGCTACTTATCACCTTTGTACTCAAGGGTATCCCGAAAACTTCCTGCATTTGTCATTGAATCAACGCCAACATTTGCAACAAGCCATCCGCAAGTTAGGTCAAGTAGCAGCCGAGCAGTTGATTACTTTTATTAACAGTGAGGAAGTTGGCAAAGATGAGGGAGATGAGGAAGCAGAGGGAGACAAGGCAGAGTGGGAAGACAAGGCAGAGGAGGGAGAAGATTCTTCGTTGTCTTCCTTGTCCCCCTTGTCCCCCTTGTCCCCTTCATCCCCCTCATCTCCAGACACCTCTAGTCCTATAGAACTGGCAAAATGGCAACAGAACTTAGAAGAGGTTACCCAAGAGATACTGAAAAAAGTTTCCCATGATGCTAATGTTTTATTACAAAAAACTGGAATATTACCTAAAAAATTACCAGAACCGATTTTAGCAGCGGCGGCTGCGGCTGCATCAGAAGCATCTGCTGAGGTAATGCCAGGACCGCCTAATTTATTAAACTTAATAATTGAAGTTGAAAACGAGCAGCAATCAGAAGATTCTAGTCTGACGCAGATTATGGCTATTAATTTGCGATTGGGGGAAATTGAATTTGCTGACCCTACACTCTCATCCGAACGCAGACAGATCCGGGGTATCTTAGTTCAGCTAAGCAAGCTAGAACGAGAGTATCAAAAGAAACTTACAGAAAGGGCAGTTGCTGAAGCTGAAGCTGCCTGGCGTGCTAGTTGGTTTGAAAATTAGTCATTTGTTCTTTGTCAATTGTCAATTGTCCTTTGTCCTTTGCAAATAACCAATGACCAATGACTAATGACCAATGACTAATGACCAATGACTAATGACTAATAACTAATGACTAATGAAAAACCAGATTGGATACGATTGCATAAAGCTTTGGCAGTAGAAGCCGAACATGGCTTTACAGATTTGATGGGCAGACAATACCGCTTCAGCGAATTTCTCAGCCTGACTTTGGGAAAATTTCCCGCAGGCTTACCCCAAAGCGAACGCCGGCGTTGGCAAGGACTAGCGGTGCAATTTGCTAGTTATCCACATTTGGTATTGGAAGAAAGGCAACACTTGGTAGCAGAGACTCGTAGGTATCTTCACCAGCTACAGCAGGAGGACGAGAAAGGGGAGCAGAGGAGCAGAGGATCAGGGGAGCAGGGGAGAAGTTATCAATCCAAAACTCAAAATCCGACATCTCCAATTGTTGCTGAGGTGAGTAGGAGGCTTGCTCCGAAAATCGAGCAAAAGCTGAGTGATTTACCGGAAATAGGCTTTAAAAGAGCTGATAATTTA
Organism: Nostoc sp. DSM 114161; assembly: GCF_052692665.1. Lineage (NCBI taxonomy): Bacteria > Bacillati > Cyanobacteriota > Cyanophyceae > Nostocales > Nostocaceae > Nostoc > Nostoc sp. DSM 114161. The sequence continues at coordinate 7,814,334 of NZ_CP195141.1, read as the reverse complement.
GCGCGTCTTGGTTTATATACCGTCCGCGATTTGCTTTTTTATTATCCCCGCGACCACATTGACTATGCGCGTCAGGTGAATATTCGTGAGTTACAGGCGGGTGAAACGGTGACAATAGTGGCGACGGTGAAGCGTTGCAACTGCTTTACTAGCCCGAAGAATCAGAAATTATCAATTTTAGAACTATTAGTCAAAGATAACAGCGGTCAAATTAAAATTGGGCGTTTTTACGCAGGTACGCGTTATAGTAGTCGCGGTTGGCAAGAAAGTTTAAAACGCCGTTATCCCGTAGGTAGTATTGTCGCGGCGTGCGGGTTGGTGAAAGAAACTAAATACGGGTTGACGCTGGATAATCCAGAATTAGAGGTTTTGGCAAATCCAGGAGATCCCATTGAGTCGCTAAATATTGGGCGTGTAGTACCAATTTATGCATTGACTGAGGGAGTAGTGGCGAATGCAGTGCGACAAGCGGTAATTGCTGCTTTACCTGCTGCGGCTCAGTTGAAAGACCCTTTACCAAGTGGTTTGCGGCAGAAATATGCTTTGATGGAATTGAAAGATGCGATCGCCAATATCCACTTTCCCAAGGATGGCGAAACTCTGCAAGTCGCTCGGCGTCGCCTAGTCTTTGATGAATTCTTCTATCTGCAACTCGGTTTACTGCAACGTCAACAACAAGCAAAGGCAATTCAAAAGGCCGCCATCCTTGCACCACGCGGTCAACTGATAGAAAAATTCTACGAAATTCTACCTTTTAAACTCACTGGAGCGCAGCAACGAGTCATCAATGATATCCTCAATGATTTGCAAAAACCCGCACCAATGAATCGTTTGGTGCAAGGCGATGTCGGTTCCGGTAAAACTGTGGTTGCGGTGCTGGCTATCCTTGCAGCAATTCAATCCGGCTACCAAGCGGCGCTGATGGCTCCTACAGAAGTTTTGGCAGAACAGCATTATCGCAAGTTAGTTAGCTGGTTTAATCTGCTGCATTTACCAGTGGAATTACTGACGGGTTCTACTAAAGTTGCTAAACGCAGACAAATACATTCTCACTTAGAAACGGGTGAATTACCGCTGTTAGTGGGAACTCATGCCTTGATTCAAGACCCTGTGAATTTCCAGCGTTTGGGGTTAGTGGTCATTGACGAACAGCACCGCTTTGGCGTAGAGCAACGGGCGCGTTTACAGCAAAAAGGCGAACAACCCCATGTGTTAACTATGACAGCTACTCCGATTCCCCGAACTTTAGCACTAACGATACACGGCGATTTAGACGTTAGCCAAATTGATGAGTTACCACCAGGACGACAAAAGATACAAACAACTATGCTATCAGGCCAGCAACGCAACCATGCTTACGACCTGATGCGTCGAGAAATTGCCCAAGGCAGACAAGTTTATGTAGTTTTGCCGTTAGTGGAAGAATCAGAAAAATTAGATTTGCGATCGGCGGTAGACGAGCATCAAAAGTTACAAGAAAGTGTTTTTCCAGATTTTCAGGTGGGGCTGCTGCACGGTCGCATGAGTTCGGCGGAAAAGGACGACGCGATTACTAAATTTCGCGATAACGAAACACAAATTTTAGTTTCGACTACTGTTGTGGAAGTAGGTGTAGACGTGCCTAACGCTACAGTTATGCTCATTGAAAATGCAGAGCGATTTGGATTATCGCAGTTGCACCAATTACGTGGGCGCGTTGGTCGTGGCGCGGCTCAATCCTACTGTTTGTTGATGAGCAGTTCTAGAAATCCTGATGCACAACAAAGATTAAGGGTTTTGGAACAGTCCCAGGATGGCTTTTTCATTTCGGAAATGGACATGCGTTTTCGCGGGCCTGGGCAAGTACTGGGAACTCGTCAATCTGGAGTGCCGGATTTTACTTTAGCAAGTTTGGTTGAAGATGAAGAAGTTTTACTTTTAGCACGTCAAGCAGCCGAGAAAATTATAGAGATGGATGTTACTTTGGAGCGCTGGGCTTTGATGAAAGAAGAGTTGAAATATCGGTATCAGCGGTTGATGGGCGGGGCGATTTTGACGTAAGAGGATATTTAATTCAAAATCTGTGCTAGATCCAACACAAAACCAGGTAATACATCCTCTCCTGATAAACTAGTAGACGATTGGAGAATCTCAACATCTTTTCCTGGGCGATAAATTTCTACTTGTTGGTTTTGGGGATCGATTAGCCAACCCAAACGCACACCATTCTCAATATATTCCCGCATCTTTTCTTGTACGGTTTTTAAGCTGTCTGAAGCAGAGCGTAATTCCACCGCAAAATCGGGTGCCATTGGTAAGAATCTGTTGGGGTCTGGATTTAAGGCATCTAATCGCTGGCGGCTTATCCAAGACGCATCAGGAGACCGATTTGCACCATTAGGAAGTTTGAAACCCGTTGAAGAGTCAAAAGCCAGCCCCGTACCATCAGCCTCAGCCCAAAATTCTAACCGGGCTGTTAGTTTTGAATTTCGATTTCCGCTTTCCCATCCAGTTGGTGGCATGATAATTAATTCTCCCTCTGCCGTGCGCTCAAGTCGCAAATCTCGATTATTTTGACACAGTTGGAAGAATTGCTCATCTGTTAATTCAATTGTGGGGCTGAGATTAAGAATTAGGGCAGTCATAATTGCCTTTTAATTTTGCTACCAGTAGATTAGTATTGAAATGATTTTTAGGAGTCTTGCCACTATAAGTATTTCACATTCCAAATTTTGAGTATGGTGCATGTTTGCTGACAAAACTTCATCAAAATTATCAAATTCAGCTAGGGTTACAGCTTTTCAAACATTCTAAAAAAAATTATGCAAAATTGGCCTTCTTGGATTCCTACTCCTCGGTTTTGGGTGAATGCGATCGCTCTTATTTTATTAATAATTGGTTTACAATATGCGATCGCCTATCTGGGAATGATTATTTTCATGCTGATTCATTTGCTACCCAGGGTGATTTTTCTCAAGTTAATATATTTATTTAGTTTGGTAGCCCAACTGTCCCCCATCATAGTGGTAGCATTTGTTCACCATTGGCTGCATCGGTTTTTGGATAACTTCTTCCCAGAAAGTCGAGTACCCGAAACAGAATCAGCCCCAGGAGTTTTTCCCAGCTTGCTCAGTTGGTGGGAAGGACTATATGGTTGGTCAGTAAATATTTTCTCAACGGTAATAGCGTTTGGTATTTTAGGGCTTTTCTTGCCGTCTCCTGATTTATTTAATTTATTAACTTTATTTAAGAATGAAGTACCACATTTGCAAACAATTTCAATCTTCATTCAAGTAGTTATTGCTGCCTATCTTTATCAATTTGAGTATTTAGTACATCAGCATTTGATAGCAGCTAGACAGTAGAGATGTAAAATTTTACGTCTGTACAATGGTTTTGGTTACACAACTATAGCAATTCCCAGTTAAGTGAGATACAGACAATATTTTGAAACGCAAAGGGACGCAAAGTAAAGCGCAGAGGTACGCAGAGATTTGTACCTCTGCAGATTAGGAAACGGTATAATAACTTTCATAGAAATTAGTAATACCAAAATATCAAAGCACTGTAATATATGCTTCTAAAGTGTCTTTAACTTTAGAAGCTTTACAGTATGGAGTAACTGTAGAATAATCAGGTTTTACTGTCCAATCGTAATGGCGAAGTAGTGTAGAAAGCACAATTTTCATTTCCATTTGGGCAAATTCCATGCCTAAGCAACTGTGGGAACCACCACCAAAACCGATTAGTCCAAAAGGATGCTTTTTATCTTCTTCGCGAGGTGGTGCAAAGCGGTCGGGATCGAAGCGATCGGGATCGGTGTACAGTTCTGGTAGGCGGTGAGTCAGCATTGGGGAAATTGTCACAAACCAACCAGCGGGAATGCGATAGCCTGCATACTCAATGTCTTTGAGGACGCCACGATTATAGACATAGACTGGAGGGTAAAGGCGTTCTGCTTCTTTGAGGACGTTGGTTAAGTCTGGAAATTGTTTGAGATGGGACAGAGTTAGAGGATTATTTCCCACAACTGCTAACTGTTCTTTACGCAGTCGCTCTCGCCATTCTGGACGATGACCTAATTCAAATATTACCCAACTGAGCAAGGAAGCTGTGGTTTCATGTCCTGCAAACAACAGTAATAATGCTTCGTTAATTACTTGTGCTTGGTTTAATTTATTGCCGTCTTCATCAACAGCGGCTAATAGTAATCCTAAAACATCTTTTGATTGTTCTAAATTACCCTGTTCGATACGTTTAGCGATCGCTTGATTCAAAAAAGCTACTAATTTCCTCCTGGCATTTTGACCGCGACCATATAAAGTAAAAGGAACATCCCATTTAACTAATGCCAAACTGCTATCGATTAGTTGTGTAAACCACTTACTAGTTTGCTCTACTTCGCTTTCGTTTTCACTTCCTAAAAATAGGCGAGTAGCTACTCTTAAGGTTAACTGACGGAAACTAGAATTTAAAGAAATTGTTTTGCTCTCTCCCCAATCTTTGAGGAAATCTTCCACTATATTTTTAATTGTGTCGAAATATGTAGCGATCGCTTTTCCATGAAAGGCTGGATACACTAAGCGACGAGTTACCCGATGTTCTTCCCCGTCTTGTAATAAAATATTGTTGCCAAATGTCGGTTCCAGGAAATACCAGCCGAGGCGCGATGACATATTCTCTGCTTGTTCTACCAACACCAGACGATTAGCATCAGGGCCAATTAAATAAGCACGTTTACGTCCGAGTACCCTGGTTTTAAAAACCAAACCATACTGATGAAATCGTCGCCATATATAGAGTTCTAAATCGCGGAAGATTTCCAACGTCTCGCCCAAGAAGGGCAAGCCATAAGTACCAGGTATTTCTTCGGCGGACTTTAGCTGCCTCATATTTAGAGTACCTCCAGCAGTTAGCTATGGTAATTAATTTTAAGAGGTGCGATCGCTATAGTGGTTATCAAGTGAGATTTTTTAATTACTTAATTTATCTACCTTTTGTGGGATGGCGATTTTGTGCGCCTTTGGTTAAAGGCGAGACGCCTATCTTACAAGAGTTGATTGGATATTTTTTTATTTGTCAGTATCGCCAGCAGCATCTTTCAGATTCAGGAAGAATCGGTTCTAGTGTTGAGATGGTGCGTATGACATAATACAGGCAAATATAGCGCTGCGATCGCCAATAGTCGCGAAATAATTCATATTATTACAGCTTAGGCGTAGGCTGCTGTAGATATAGCTTAGTCGTTTCGAGTTCCGAACACCAAACCTGAGGATAAAAAGCGCAACGTTGAGGATAAAAGACGCAACTTCGATGGTCAAAGGTGCAACGTTGAAGATAAAAGACGCAGCTTCGAGGATCAAAGGTGCAACGTTGAGGATAAAAGACGCAACTTCGAGGATCAAAGGTGCAACGTTGAGGATAAAAGGTGCAACTTCGAGGATCAAAGGCTCAACGTTGAAGTTCGGAGACTAAAATTAACTAAAATTTAGTCCGTTTGAACGGACTTAGACTATTAGCCTTGGAATTGATTCCAAGGCGGGATAGCAACGAAGCAAAAAATTTACCTTTAGCAGTGCTATTACTTGTTTTTTTCCCTTGTTGGGTGTACTAAAACTTTAACTAAACCTGTAATCGCAACAATCACAGAGGCAATTCCGGCGATGGACACTGAAGTCACAATTGCTACTGCAAGGATAATTTCGCCTGGACTGTCTCCGTTTCGCATCCAAGTAGATGGATTTTCTACTAACGTTGGCGAGGCGGTGATTAATTGGGAAGTTTGGGTGGTTTGATTAGCGTTGACTGGATTTGTTAAAGCAGTTTTCATGGCTGAACCTCTTCTAAATGTTTCTATGCAAATCGTATTTCTGCCCAAAGAAGAGGAAATTCCCTAGAAATGGAGACAAAGTGGAAAAAAAGTAGAAATTAAGTAGAATCGAGAAGAAATCTCACAAGCTGTCTATGGAATGGGCTGATTTTTTAGCCAATGAAGCTGCTATTAATAGCTTATCCCCAGAGCAAACGGCAGCTTTTGTAGAGCGTTTAAAAACTGAAAACTCAGGAAAGAGTGAAGCGAAACTAGCCAGCAAATTAAACATTGGTGCAGCTGCTTTCAAAAAGCGAATGGCTGAGGTGTATGACAAGTTTGCCAAGAGTTATCCTGAATTAGACACTTCTAACAGTCGGGGTAAGCTGGAAAAGTTACGAGCTTGCCTGACAAAGAAATATAATGGGGGGCAAGATGCCCAATCAACTATTAAAGAAATTCATCACAATATTCCGCCTGCTGTCCCATTTAAAAAATTTGTGGGACGTGAGACGGAACTAGAAGAACTGCACCAGAAATTACAAACATCTCGGCAAGTTGCAATTGTAGCTGTGGCGGGTATGGGTGGAGTCGGGAAAACTGAACTCGCTACCCAATATGCGAAACAGCACTTGCAGAATTACCAAGGTGGGGTTTGCTGGTTATCTGCACAGGGAATTGATGTCGGAATTCAAATTCTGAGATTTGCTGAATTAAAATTTAAACTCATTGCACCGGATGACTGGGAATTAGCAGATAGGCTGAGATACTGCTGGCAGAATTGGGAAAAAGGTGAAGTCCTGCTGGTGTTTGATGATGTCACCGACTACAAAAAACAGGTTAAGCCTTATTTACCACCAGAATCACCCCAGTTTAAAGTATTGCTGACAACGCGCCTGGAGTTTGATAGAACTTTGCTGCAATTACCTTTGGGTGTTCTCAAACCGTTGGCGGCGATAAAATTATTAAAATCGCTAGTTGATAGAGAACGGCTGAAAAGCGAACCTTGGGTTGCGAGAAAAATTTGTAAATTCTTAGGATATTTGCCTTTGGCGTTAGAGTTAGTGGGGCGATATCTGGATACAATGCCAGATTTGTCTCTGGAAAAACTGCTGAAGCGGCTAGAGAAAAAGCGACTGGAACACGAAGCAATAGCCAAGGCTAACCCATTGATGCGTTATGAATGTGGTGTGGCTGAAGCTTTTGCACTGAGTTGGGAACAGTTGGATGAAAATGCACAAAAGAAGGGTTGTGGATTAAGTTTGTTTGCTTTGGCTGACATTCCCTTACCTGTTGAGGCGATAGAAGATGATCAACAACAAGAAGCATGGGAAAAAGCCATAGCCGATTTACTAAAATTGCATTTGCTACAACGACAAAGTAAAGGAATTTATAAGTTACATCCATTGATTCGGCAATTTTTCCAAATGAAGCTGGATGAGTCAAGTGAGGCAGATGAAGTAAAAACTTCCTTTGCAGCGCAAGCGGTAGGGGTAGCAAAACGAATTCCTCAACAGTCTAACCGTGAACAGATTCTCAACCTCACTTTATATATTCCGCACCTTGCAGAACTTGCAAGTTATTTATTTCGGTATCTTAGCGACGAGGATTTAATCACACCGTTCACACGCTTAGGCTGGTTTTATAAAGGTCAAGGACTTTATCAGCAAGCAGAACCTTGGTTGCAGCTGTGTGTAGAAGTGACTAAAAATCGTCTTGGTTTAGAACATCCTCATATCGTCACTAGCCTGAACAATCTCGCAGGACTCTACAAATCTACAGGACACTACAGGAAAGCCGAACCTCTGTATCAACAAGCTTTAGAATTGAGCAAACGCTTACTGGGAGATGAACATCCCCTTGTCGCCGCTAGTCTGCACAATCTTGCAGGACTCTACGAATATACAGGACGCTATAGGGAGGCCGAACCCTTGTATAAGCAAGCTTTAGAACTGAGCAAACGCTTGCTGGGAGATGAACATCCCTTTGTCGCCGTTAGTCTACACAATCTTGCAGGAATCTACAAATCTACAGGACGCTACAGGGAAGCCGAACCACTTTATCAGCAAGCTTTAGAACTGAGCAAACGCTTGCTAGGAGATGAACATCCTAATGTTGCCACTAGCCTGAACAATCTCGCAGAACTCTACAAATATACAGGACGTTACAGGGAAGCCGAACCCTTGTATCAGCAAGCTTTAGAATTGAGAAAACGCTTGCTGGGAGAAGAACATCCCGATGTCGCCACTAGCTTGGACAGTCTCGCAGGACTGTACAATTCTATAGGACGCTACAGGGAAGCCGAACCCTTGTATCAGCAAGCTTTAGAATTGAGAAAACACCTGCTGGGAGAAGAACATCCCGATATCAGTACTACCCTGAATAATCTTGCGTTACTCTACTTTCATACAGGACGCTACAGCGAAGCCGAAGTACTGTTACAGCAAGCTTTAGAATTGATCAAACGCTTGCTGGGAGACGAACATCCTGATGTGGCCAAGAACTTTAACAATGTGGCAGAACTCTACTTTCATACAGGGCGTTACAGCAAAGCCGAACCCCTGTATCAGCAAGCTTTGGCAATTTGTGAGCAGACTTTAGGTGTAGCTCATCCCAATACAATCACGGTTCGGGGAAATTATGCAAGGTTTTTAAGAGAAGCATATCGCTAGCGATCGCCCCTTTCCTCCAAACCGCACCAAATTGATGGTACACAATAGTTGTAGTTTAAAGCTTAAAAGCGATCGCCCATCAATTCTACCTTCAAATAGCGATCGCTCCTTCTTCTCTCTTCCTTTGCGGTTCGATTCTCATAGCAATCGATCGAAGCGCGTAGGCGTAGGTCGTCATAGACATCTCAGGCGTTTTAAGTTCTAAATGCTTTGACCTTCTGAGGCTCGACATTGACCTTCTGAAGGTCAACTGACAATGCCTAAAGGCGGTCACTGCTTTAAAACGTTTCTATACAAATGTATATTTCCCTCAAAGAGAGAAGATTTGCAAATCGAGACAAAGTAGAATCAAAAATAAAGTTAACAAACTATTATGCAATGGGCTAATTTTCTAGCCAAAGAAGCTGCTACTACTGGGTTATCTCTCGAACAGACGGTAGCTTTTGTAAACTATTTTAAGACTGAAAACTTAGGTAAAACAGAAGCTCAAGTTGCCAGCGAATTAAACGTTGATATCTCTACTTTTAAAAAGTGGATGGGCGAGCTATATGACAAATTTGCCCAGAATTATCCTGAATTAGCTATTTCCAAAAGTCAGAGCAAACTAGAAAAGTTACAAGCTTACCTGAGTGCAAAATATAATAGCGAATTGGATGTCCTCAAACCATTAGCGGCGATAAAACTATTAAAATCGTTAGTGGTTCAAGAAAGACTGCAACAAGAACCTTGGGTTGCTAGAAGAATTTGTAAATTTTTGGGATATTCACCTTTGGCATTAGAGTTAGTGGGGCGATATCTCAATAAAATACCGGATTTGTCTTTAGAAATACTGCTAAAGCGCCTAGAGAAAAAGCGAGAGGAACATGAAGCCGTAGCCAATGCTAACTCATTGATGCATTACGAATACGGTGTAGCTGAAGCTTTTGAATTGAGTTGGGAACAACTAGATGAGAATGCACAAAGCTTTGGCTGTTTCTTAAGTTTGTGTGCTTTAGCTGACATTCCTTTATCTGTGGAGACGATAGAAGACGAGAAAAAACAACAACTCAATCAAAAAGCGATCGCCGATTTACTGGAATTGCATTTGCTACAACACAAAAGTCAAGTAATTTATCTTTTAAATCCCTTAATTCGGCAACTTCTCAGAATAAAATTAGATAATTCAAAAGAAGCGGATGAAGCAAAAACTAAATTTGCAGCAATGATGTTAGAGGTAGCAAAGCTAATTCCGCAACAGCCTAACCCTGAAGATATTGTCAATTTCACTCCACATATTCCGCACATTACAGAAGTTGCAACCCACCTATCTCAGTATCTCAACGATCAAAACCTCATCGCTTTGTTTACTAAATTAGCTTCGTTTTATCAAGGTCAAGGACTTTATCAGCAAGCAGAATCTTGGTTGCAACGGAGTGTAAAACTAACTCAAAATCATCTTGGTTTAGAACATTCTTATATCGCTGCTAGCCTCAACAATTTAGCAGGGCTTTACGAATCTACAGGACGCTACACTGAAGCCGAACCCTTGTATCGGCAAGCTTTAGAACTGACAAAACGCCTCTTGGGAGACAATCATCTTGATGTCGCTGCTAGCCTCAACAATTTAGCATTACTCTACGAATCTACAGGACGCTATAACGAAGCCAGACCTTTATTTGAGCAAGCTTTAAAAGTGAGAAAACGCTTGCTAGGAGAAGAACATCCCGATGTCGCTACTAATTTGAGCTATTTAGCAGTAGTCTACGAATCTATAGGACGCTATGGCAAAGCCGAATCTTTGTATCAGCAAGCTTTAGAACTCTGGAAACGCTTAGTGGGAGAAGAACATCCCCATGTGGCTACTAGCCTGAACAATTTAGGAGCATTGTACTGTTTTACAGGACGCTATAGCGAAGCCGAACCCTTGCTGAAGCAAGCTTTAAAACTGAGAAAACGGCTGCTGGGAGAAGAACATGCCGATGTTGCTACTAGCTTGAACAATTTAGGACAACTTTACGAATCTACAGGACGCTACAGCGAAGCCGAACCCTTTTATAAGCAAGCTTTGGAACTGACTAAACGTCTCTTGGGAGAAAACCATCCCGATGTCGCCATTAGTCTGAATAATTTAGCAGCACTCTACCGTCATACAAGACGCTACAGGAAAGCCAAACCACTGTTTGAGCAAGCTTTGAAAATTTGCGAACGGACTTTAGGTGTCAGTCATCCTACTACCATGACAGTTCGGGCGAATTATGCAAGTTTTTTAAGAGAAACATAATCGCTTCGGCGGAAACCGCCGCTCCGACTTTTCGTTTTGTATCTAAGTTTTATCATCTATTAATGTCCTAACCACCTTGGGTGTTGCTATACAGCGTATTTCAGGTAAATGAAGTACATGGGTAGGGGCACAATATATTCATTGGTGTCAACTTAAGCTCAAACGCTTATCCCACAGGCATTTTACCCCACCCCCAACCCCTCCCCTTAGCAAGGGGAGGGGAGGTTTTGCGCCAGCAAAACCGGGGTGGGGTAACGCGGATCTTGATGGTAAGTGAGTAGAACTCGCTCATCACGTTTTCACCAGGGTTTCACGTTAAGTTGACACCAATGCACTATATTGTGCCCCTACAACGATCTGTACCTCACAAAGTAGCAATATACTGTATTAACGCTTCCCTTGTAGAAATCTTTACCTAACTGCAAGCAATAAAAAGGGCGATATTTCGCCCCTGTTTTCTGCTATTGGGATGTTGCCTGAAAACTAATATCTTTAATTACTGCCACACAAACACTTTAGCTTCGTATGGCCCCAAATCAATGATGATGCCATCGTCACCAGCTTCGACATCATAATTCGCCGTCCATTCGTGCCATGTACCAGCATCAGGAAAGTTAGGAATATGGTAGCCAGCTAGGAAATTTTCTGAGAAATTCGCCACCACAACTACACGAGAACCTTCTTCATTCCAACGGCTATAAGCTAATACTTTTGCCTCTGGATTTTCGTGGATGAAGTCAATGTTTTCAGTGTAGAGAGCATGATTACTTTTACGCAGATTAGTTAAGCCTTTGTAATATTCAAACAAACCACGATTTAAATCATTCCCTAACAGCGTCCAATCGATTTTAGCTGATTCCGGTTGTTTGGGTTTGTACTCACCAAATTCCTCACCCATCCAAATTAAAGGCACGCCAATAGCAGTCATTAGGATAGCAACTCCTAATTTAATCCGCCTAAAAGCTTCTTCATCAAAAATCTCACGGTTACCCAATTCAACCATGAGATGATTGTGGTCGTGGTTGGTGAGGTAATTTACTACATTAGTAGCGCCCATAAAGCCTTGACGTTTGCAGTCAATAACATCTTTAAGGCGTTCTAAATCAAATGTATCGCCGCAGATATGTTCTAAAATGCAGTGATAAAAACTGTCATGCCAGCAACCATCCATCGGCCCATCGACATTGGTAATGCTGGTAGTTTCAGGAATGTGTTCGGCGACGTTATAAAAAGGCTTCGGCCCAGCAGCATTTTTGGCTTCTTGCACTATCCAGTGCATGAAATCGTAGTTGGCAATTTGCCGCGCTGCATCATAGCGAATACCATCAATATGATATTCCTGAATCCAAAAACGGATTGTATCGCCAATAAATTTCCGCGCTGGATAAGTATCTAAATTTTCGTCGTAATGTTCATAATTAAACTCAGGCCCCCAGTTATTATCAGGGTCGCGGGGAGAGTGATGATACCAATAATCGTGGTCAATTTGCGTTAACGGGCTAGATGCTTCTGAGTGGTTATAAATACCATCATTAATTACACGAATGCCTCTAGCATGGCACTCATCAATGAAATTTTTTAATTCAGCGGTAGAACCATAACTAGATTCCGTTGCAAAGAAATAACGAGGATTATAACCCCAGCTATGATCGCCAGGATATTCTTTTATTGGCATCAACTCAATAGCGTTGATTCCTAATTCACACAAATAATCTAATTTTTCAACGATATGTTTGTATTTTCCTCGTGCATAAGGATCGTCTTCACCGCCAGAAAAATCACCAACATGCAGTTCATAAATTACCAATTCATGGTCAGCAGGTAAGGGCTTATCATCATGTTGCCAAACGTATGTATCAACAATTCTTTCCCCATCTTTGATACGGACAATACCGTTATCTTTTCCACCCACTTCATCTATATCAGTCGCATAAGGGTCTGTGACTTCAACCCATTGTTCTGGTTCAAAAAACCATGAATTTGTTTGAACTCGAAATTTATATTGATAATCGCCATCTTCTAATTCAACACTTGTGCGGAAATAGCCATCCTCACCTTTCTCCATTGGAATTTCTTTCCAATCAGAAAAAGAACCTATTAATGCGGCTCCTTTGTTGTATGGCGCAAATAAATTAAATTCAACTGGCTTTGCCATAGAAGTGTTTGTAAGACCGAGGATTGATAGAAATATTCTCTGACGATTAATTAAATTTGCGAATCGCTCTAGAGAATGAATTGAATAAATAGTGCTTCTATCTTCAGGAATAATTTAGAAATATATTTCAAGAACTTAGCTGTTTTTGTTTAAATTTGGCTTTTTATATTATTAATTTATTAAAAATTAATGGAATAAAAATAAAAATAATTTTCAAGAAAAACAATTTAAGTAAAATTGAGAATTCAGAATTCAAAAGTCAGAATCAAAAAATACGGTTATAAATCTTCTAATTCAGACATTGCTGAATTCTCAATTAGGAATTATAAAGTTTGTTTCAATCGATTGTTGTGCTATTTTGTTGCAGATAACTTAACAACCAATTTGCTGCTGTAGCCCTACGAGTTTGCCGTGGGCCAAATTCACCAATGTTGTAACCTTTGAAACCTAGTTTTTCTTTGAGCGATCGCTTATTTTCAGTAGGAATAGAACGAGTTAACTTGACTGTTGCGGGGCGAGATTCAATAAAATCTGGTGGTTGTGGGTACTCGTCCTGCCATTCTGGAGCAACTTGGCTATTATCCCATTGTCCAGTTGATGAATCATAGCGATAGCCCAAATAATGCCATAGCAAGTGATTAACTGTAGCATCATCTAGTTCATCTTTGAGAATTGCCCAAATTGTATCTGTATTGAGTGGTGGCAGATTAGACATAAGTAAATAAAAATTGAGAATTTAGAATCCAGAAATCAGAATCTAAGAAAACCTTTAAGATTAGCCTATTACACTTCCAAAGATAGGGGCAATTTTATTTTTATCTCCGCCCGCTGGAAGATTTATCTGCTACAAGCCTTAGACAAACTACTAAAAGTGACCCTAGATTAGGGCATTCGCTTTCCTCAGGAGGAAAAAATTATGGGAATAGGCGATTTGTTTAAGAATATAGTCGGTAACAAACAGAAACAACGCGATGAAGAATGGGATAATCGCGATCGCACCCAATATAGTTATCGCGGCGAAGACGACGATGAAGACCGCGAGTACAGACATCGCCGCAAAGACGACGATGAAGACCGCGAGTATAGATATCGCAGCGAAGACGAAGAGGACGAAGACTACGGCTACAGATATCGCCGCAAAGATGACGATGAAGACCGCGAGTACAGACATCGCCGTAAAGACGACGATGAAGATGAAGACCGCGATTAATGGGAGCAAATTCAAGTTAAAAACAGGTTGTGTATACAAAACTAGGTAGACTGGAAATCGTAAAGAACAGACCAGTCTATGCAGAATTCCACAGCACTGCCAAAGATCGTCCGCGCCCATGTATTCATTTCTGGCCGAGTCCAAGGAGTAGGCTATCGCTACGCCACTGTGGATACAGCTAGCCAGCTAGGATTAACTGGTTGGGTGCGGAATCTCCCTGATAGTCGAGTAGAAGCAGTTTTTGAAGGGGCACGAGAGATTGTAGATGAGATGGTTCGCTGGTGTCACTCCGGGCCACCTGCTGCTGTAGTAAAAGAGGTTGCTGTTGAGTACGAAGAACCTGAAGGGTTGCGGGGATTTGAAGTGAAGCGGGGAGTTGCGAATGGAGAGATGGGGAGATGAGGAGATGGGGTGATGAGGAGATGGGGAGATGGGGAGAGCAATAAATTTCTTAGTCAACAGATCTGTATGCCCTTGGGGTTTTTCCTGTCCATCGTTTAAAGGCGCGGTTAAAGGCACTCGGTTCAGAAAAGCCCAGTAAAAAAGCTACATCATTTATTGGAGTATCTGTTTTTTTTAAATGTCTTAGTGCTAATTCTTTGCGCGTCGCATCCAAAAGTTGTTGATATGAAGTACCTTCTGTTTGCAATTCTCGCTGCAAGTTACGGACGCTGATAGCTAGATTGCGAGCAATGGTTTTGATTGCAGGAACTTCTCCTTTTAAGTGTTGAGAAATTGCTTGAATAACAAGGTTGCTATAGCTTTTCTCGTGGCTCATCTCGTCTAACATGGCTTTTGCATGTTGTTCAAAAATAGACAACAGGCTGGGATTGGCTGATAAAACTGGCCAATCTAAACAGTTGGCATCAAAAATTATTCGATTTGTTGGTGCCCAAAAACGTATATCTGTGGAAAAGATCCGCTGATATTCAGAAATATCATTTGGGCGTGGATGTTGAAACCAAACTGTCTGGAGATAAAGCTGCTTTCCTGCGAGCATTTTTGTTGCAGCCATCAAGGCAGTAAAGGTACTTTCTATGGGGTGTCGGGGTTCTTCTAATAAATAATTTTTTAAGTGGTCTACGATTTCGCAATCACATAATACTTGCCCTTGTAAAACTGAAAAATTAATGTAAACTCCTTGGCTGAATAAATTAGTGTAACGAGAGAGTTTTTCTAGAACTTGCTTGAATGTATTGCAATTTAATAGTACATAGCCGACAATACCGATCGCAGCTACATTAAATGCTTCCCCTAAGTGCAAGCCGAAGTTTTCATCACCTGTCATTTTAACTACTTCACGCCACAAAGCTTTTAGGGGCGCTCCAGTAATCTGCCGATCTGGCAGATCTATCAGCGCTAGTTCAATTCCCGCAGCATCACACAACTTCTTCGCATCTACGCCGTAGGTTGCTGCATATTGAACGATATCTCGAACAATGGAGACGGAGAAAGTAGCCTCTTTCATAAAGCATTCAGGCGGAGTTTTCTAAATCGGCGTCTTCGGTCAATTCTTTGGCGCAGGATGTCAATTCAAGATTTTGCAGACAGCATACCTTGAGAGTATGAATAACGCCAAGGAAATTTCTGAAAATGATATCTGCAAAATTAGACCCTCACTTTACTGACGCATTTTTCACCGCAGACTCAAACAACGAAGAAACTAAGAATCCTGTAACGGGCGATCGTATGACGATTCTTCGCTCAACTTATGATACCAATGGAGAGTATGTAAAATTCCTGTTTCAACTGCCACCCGGATCGCAAGGTAGCCCGCTACACTATCACGATACTAAGACAGAAATCTTCGAGGTTTTGAGCGGTTCGCTGGAAATGGAAGTTGGCGAACAAGGAAATATTAAAGTATTGCAGCCGGGAGAAGTATTGCAAGTTCCTCCAGGTAGGCATCATAGTTTCCGCAATACATCTAATGATTGGGTGACTTTCACTTCTGAAGTTCGACCAGCTGGTGAATTTGAACATTTTCTGCGATCTTTGTATGGACTGGCGATCGATGGCAAGGTAAATAAAAAAGGAACCCCTACAAATCTGTTGTAATTTGCCTTGCTGCTCGAAAAAGCAGACACCATCATCGTTGGCCCCCCAGTGTTTGTACAAAAGCTAATAGTCGCAGTTTTAGCTACAATTGCTCATTTTTTGAACGTAGATCGGTCATTACTTAAATACAAATAAGTAAGATAGTGTGGGAAGAGAGACGGAAAAGATTTCTTCCCCACTCCCGAATTCCGACTTCAAACTAAAATCTATGACTTCAAGCATTTCTACCAAACCTCGGAAAATACCTAACCAAGCGATCGCAGCGAAAATATTTCATTGGTGTAACATCATTAGTCTGTTTCTCATGCTCGCCAGTGGACTACAAATTTACAACGCCAACCCTGTTTTTGGTGGACGTGCAGGCTTACACATTCCACCAATATTTACCTTGGGAGGTTGGCTTGCAGGAGGTAGACATTGGCATTTTGCAGCAATGTGGCTCTTTTCATTGAATCTATTGTGGTATGGAATTTATATTTTAATTACCCGGCGCTGGCGGCATCGATTTGTAGGAGCTAACGACCTCAAGGCATTACAAAAAACTCAAAATTACAAGCGACTCATTTATGCTTGGCATCGTCTCACATATACAGCAATTATTCCAATTTTACTATTAGCAATATTTACAGGAATAGGAATGTATAAACCCGCTCAATTTCATTGGATTGTAGATTGTTTTGGGAGTTGGCAAGCGTTAAGAATTGTTCACTTTGCTTCAGTACCAATGGTTATTTTATTTGCAGTGATTCACTATTTCTTAGGGCGTCAAGCAGGGGGTTCTGAACTTACAGAATCAATGTT
Organism: Nostoc sp. DSM 114161; assembly: GCF_052692665.1. Classification (NCBI taxonomy): domain Bacteria; kingdom Bacillati; phylum Cyanobacteriota; class Cyanophyceae; order Nostocales; family Nostocaceae; genus Nostoc; species Nostoc sp. DSM 114161. The sequence continues at coordinate 7,797,390 of NZ_CP195141.1, read as the reverse complement.
TTGGTAAAAAAGAAAAGGACATTGGGAACGCTGACTATTGAGTATTAACTTGGAGTCAGGAGTTTCGTAGTTTGGGTTGGCGAAGGTAGCAAGATCCCGCAGGATAACCCAACCTACAGTTAGTATTTTTGTGTCAAAATATTAAATTTAATGGAAGATTTGATAGATCCACAGGGGTATACGCTACCTAGATGGGAATGCGTTAACAAAGGACTCGATCGATGGGATATGTAATTGCAACTGCAAATATGAAAGGTGGCGTTGGTAAAACCACCCTTACTGTCAACTTAGCTACGTGTTTAGCTAAAAATCATGGCAAGCGGGTGCTTGTTCTTGATTTGGACAGCCAGATTAGCGCCACGCTTAGTCTGATGTCACCATTAGATTTTGCTAAGCGTCGCAAACAAAGTAAAACATTTAGATATCTCATAGATGAGGTTATCAACCCAGAACCAGAAGCAAAGCTGACAATTCAAGATATTATTCATTCCCAGGTTTGTAATCTTCCTGGACTAGATTTATTACCGGGAGATATCGATTTGTATGATGAATTTGTTGTGTCGGAAATGCTGCATCAACAAGCAACTGCTTTAGGCGAACAAGACTTTGAAACGATTTGGAATCGCTTTGAAAGAGTTTTGATAAACAACATTTTAAAACCTGTGCGGCAAGAATACGATTTTATCCTTCTTGATTGCGCCCCCGGTTATAATCTTTTAACCCGTAGTGCTTTAGCAGCCAGCGATTTCTACATACTCCCTGCGAAACCCGAACCTTTATCTGTAGTGGGTATTCAACTACTAGAAAGGCGGATTGCTCAATTAAAAGATAGCCACGGAAATGAAACCAAGATAGATATAAAAATGCTAGGAATTGTCTTTAGTATGTCTAGTGCCAATCTACTGACTGGTAGATATTATAAACAAGTGATGCACCGTGTTGTTGAAGATTTCGGTGTTGAAAAAATTTGTAAGGTACAAATACCAGTTGATGTTAATGTTGCTAAGGCTGTTGATAGTTTTATGCCAGCTGTTTTAAATGCCCCTCAATCGCCTGGTTCAAAAGCATTTTTTCAATTAACTCAGGAGTTATTGCAAAAACTGTAGTCCTAACTAATCATTCATAAACAACAAAATTCCCTAATTGTCAAAGAATTTAGGGAATTTTTATTGGTCGATTTTTATATAGAAAAATAATATAAAAAAAATAAAATTTGGTGATAATTAAGCTTATCTTTTTCTAAATCCAGTACTTATACTGTAGCTATAATAGCTAGATTCAGTTATTGAGTGAAAAGGCCAGTAAATCTAGCTAAGAAACAATGACTAGTAATGATTCTCTACAGACAGAGAAAAACCAGCCCTTGCGAATGCGTTTACCGCGTACTCTGAGTTATCTGGAAACCTGGGGTTTTGGGTTGACGGGTCATGTTGGATGGATTGGTACTGCCCCGATTATTCATGCAGCATTAGGGTCTAAAGCTATCTTAGTTTGGTTGTTTGGTACCATCGTCTCCTTTTTACTTAATTTGCAGGTACAAAGTTTAGGTAGACATTGGTCAAATGTTGCAGGAGGAACACCGAACTACACCACAAGGCTATTAAAAAACTTTCCTCACTTAGGTCGTTACGTAGCTTTAGGATACTTCTTTAGTTGGGCAGCAGCACCAGCACTCTACGCAATTATTTTGACAAACTTAATTAAAGTAAATTTTCAAACATTAAATATTGTTTGTCCAGAAAATTTTTTAAAATTTGTATTTACAGCGATTCCTTTTATTGTGGCCTTCAGTGGTAGCCGTGCTTTAGCGTTGCTGCACTTATTTTTTGTATTCCCAGCCATTTTATTACTATTTTTATTTTGCATTCAAGGTCTAATATGGTTAACTTTCTCCAGTAATAATTTTAACTTGCCTGTAATTAGTATAAATAGCTTGAGCTTTCAAGAATGGGCAAAGTGGTTTTTTGTGGCCAGCTATTCAATTTATGCTTGTGAAACTACTTCTTCTTTTGTTGCTGATAGCCACAATCCAGATAAAACTTTGAAATTTTTAACGGTGGCTGCTTACTTAATTCCTCCAGTATTTTTAGGTAGTTCTTGGGTATTAATGTGTTCCACTCCAAATCGAACAATAGGCGACGATGCTTTTTTAAATTTGCTAGCAGCTTCTTTACCTTTTTGGGGAAAATATGCCTCTTTTTTAGTAACACTTTTAATTACTGTATCTTGCCTTTTAAGTTCTGCTACGGCAGTTTCTAATTCTCCTCGGATATTATATCAACTTGGCTTAGACGAACAGGTTTCTGAGATATTTACAGTAGTTTCTCGTCAAGGTGTTCTTGGACCTGCGATTTTAGTTACCTTTCTTCTCAGTTTGCTTTGTTTAAATTTGGGGAATGTATCTCAATTAGTAACGGTTGCAGGTACTTGTTATCTGTTGTCGATTATGGGGCTACATTTAGGATTATGGTTATGTCGAGGTCAACCGCAGGTATTATGGCCTTGGTGGTCACTTAGCTTTTTCTTTGTAGAAACGATAGTTCTGATAGTAGGAGGTTTAGCTTGGAATTGGAGAGATTTTTTAGTAGGATTATTATTACCGATTTTTTTGATGTTAGGAGATGCAGTGCTAGGTCGTGTAAGTTTTGCGGCATTGTATCCAAAATTTTGGGCAGATCTTTATGATGCAAAGTCTAGTAAACACAATCCAGACTTTGTTATTTTACAGGTGATTGTCTTAGTATCACTAATTTGCATTACTGCTACAAGCAGTTGGTTTATCCGGGATTTATTAGGCAAAGTTACTAATGATAGCCATAACTCTTTATTAGCGATTTTACTAGTAACGCTTTCTTTTGCAGGAGTGGCGATCGCCTGTTGGACAACTCTACCACAAATTGTTGCCATTGATGAAGCACGCAAACAAGCAAAAAACTTATTTATCACTACTCTCAATACAGTTCCAGACACTGTTTTAGTCTTAGATGAAAACGGTATGATTTGTCAAACAAATGCAGCTGCTGAAGAATTATTTGAATTGAGTATTCAGCAATTGCTTGGGCAAAATTTGAATCAACTGTTAATGTGCTATCACGGCAAACCTGACCAATGGTCTATTAGGAGCGAGCAAACTTTAAAAATTAACCAAGGTCTACGAATAGTTGAATCCACTGTTTCACGACCATTTAATCCCCAACTACGAGAGTATGTTGTGATTGTACGTGACATCACTCAACGTAAACTGGCAGAGGAAGAATTAATCCAATACCGTTGCCAACTTGAGCAACTAGTTTTAGAACGCACCATTGAACTTATTCGAGTTAATCAACAACTCCAACAAGACATTATCAAGCGTCAAGAAGCACAAGAACAATTACTACACAATAGCCTTCATGATGGGCTAACTGGGTTACCCAATCAACGTTTATTTATCGAGCGAGTGCAGCAGTCAATAGAACGTAATAAACAAGACAAAAATTATTTATTTGCTGTACTATTCTTAGACTTAGACCGCTTTAAAGTTGTGAATGATAGCTTGGGACATCTACTAGGAAATCAACTTTTAATTGCGATTTCTCATCGTCTCAAATCAGTTGTTCGAACCGGAGATATAGTTGCCCGTTTTGGTGGAGATGAGTTCACAATCTTAATTGAAGAAATTGATGATGTTGACACCGCTACACAAATAGCTGAACGCATTAAAAAGGTACTAGCCTTGCCATTTCAATTAAATGAGCATCGAGTATTTACTAATGCTAGTATTGGCATTGCTTTGAGTAAACCAGATTATCAGCAAGCAGCGCAGATTATCCGCGATGCCGATGTAGCGATGTACTCTGCTAAAGCACTTGGTAAAGCACGTTATGAGGTGTTCGATCAAAAAATGCACGAGAGTGCATCTTTGCTTTTAGAATTAGAAACTGCTTTGCGACATGCATTGCTGCTCAAGCAAGAGGAATTTCGCCTTCACTACCAGCCAATTGTTTCACTGATAACTGGCAAAATTATTGGATTTGAAGCATTGATACGCTGGCATCATCCAGAACGAGGAATTGTTTCCCCTCAAGATTTTATTCCCTTGGCAGAAGAAACTGGAATGATTGTTAGTATCGGGCAATGGGTACTTTATCAAGCGTGCCAACAAATGCATACATGGCATCAACAATTTCCTAGTTCGTTAAACTTGACAATTAGCGTCAATTTTTCTGGTAAACAGGTTACCCAAGCTGATATCTTTAAACAAGTTAAACAGATTTTACAGCAAACTGGGCTAGAGCCATGTAGTTTAAAATTGGAAATTACTGAAAGTTTGTTGATGGATAATTTTGAATTAGCTAATACTGTACTTTCCGAGTTAACTGCGCTGAATGTGGAGTTACATATGGATGATTTTGGTACTGGCTATTCATCTTTAAATTATCTGCATCGGCTACCAATAAAAACTATTAAGATTGACCGTTCTTTTGTCAACAATATAGGTAGTCGAGGAGAAAATTTAGAAATTGTGCGAGCGATTGTTACGTTAGCTCATAATTTGAATATGTCTGTAACAGCAGAAGGAATAGAAACTGTAGAGCAGTTAGCACAACTTAAGGCATTGCAATGTGATTATGGACAAGGATATTTCTTCTTACCACCGATGCAAAGTGCAGAAGTAGAAAGATTACTTGCCGCTAACTTTTGCTACAAAGACTTTTTAAGGAACTAAATTGTTATTAGTCATTAGTCATTAGTCATTAGTCATTAGTTATTTCTCCTTCATCTCCCCATGCCCAATGCCCAATGCCCCATGCCCAATAATAGTTTAGCTTACTGCTTGTAGCTGTAAATCTTTTGCTTGCTCGAACAACCTTTCTTCTAAAACAAGTTCATCAAGAAAAGTATCGATTTTCTCTCTATCAATATTCTGCATGACTACAATGTGTACCCAATTTTCAAAACTTGCTAACTGCCACTTTTTAATTAACCTTTGAGAAGGTTTTTTAAATACGACAGTAGTAGAGAATTTATTGAGCATACATGGGTATTCTCTCAATTGAAGTTGTTGAAAAAGATATTGAGCATTCCGAATACAAGTTTTTGCTTCTCTGGCTAAACCGTTATAACCTCTGCTTTGCAGTGCATACCAGAGAATTAAAGGAGCATGGCCGTTTCTAGAACCGAGAATAGTTGTATCTTTGGAACCAATATATTCAATCATTGTTTCCACTCTTTCTACCCATTTCTTCTTAGTTAAAACGACGCCACAAGGCAATGGAGAACCCATGAATTTAGCAGAAATAGCTACGCTATCTATGGGTTTTTGGAAGTTAACTTGAGGAGCGCCATCTAAAAAGGGTAATATTAATCCTGAAAGCGCGGCATCACAATGAATGTAGTAATTTTTAATTTTATAACGCTCTAAGATTTCGATAACTTTATCTAGGTTATCGATCGCACCTTTAACAGTAGTGCCAATATTTAAATTTATTATCGCTGGATACTCACGATTTTGGCGAATTAGTTCTGCAAAATGCTCGTAATCCATTTCACCATTAATTTGCGAATCTACAACTTGATGTTTGATGCGAAATAATCTAGCTGCTTTGGGAATTGAGTAATGAGAGTCTTGTGATGAATAAAGAATTCCGTTGGGATAAATTTCTCTTGCTAAAAACATTCCATATAAATTGCCTTCAGTTCCCCCAGCAGTAACATAACCCCAAAATTTATGTTCGGGGATCTTATATAGTTGGGCAAAGAAAGATAATACTTCTTGTTCAAATTGACGAGAATGAAGGCCAAAATCTGGTTCTACATAAGGATCTCCAGCATTATTTAACATGTAGTTAAAGGATTTGACTATTTCACTGTAATCACATGTTAAATTGTATGGATAACCTGCATGAAAGTGCGATCGCTTTTCTATCTCTTGCAAAAAATTTCCCAACTTTTTAGTAACTATATCTGACATACTCTGCATTTCTTTAGTTTTGATTCAAGGGAAGTTTTAGTCTAAGTTCTACATATAAACCCGATTCCTTTACTATTTTTTTATATTAGGAATAATCGGATTTATTATGAAAAATAAAATCAGTGCAAATACGGAAAAAATTTTTTATAGTATTTTAAGCTTTGCAAGCTCGACCACTGAGAAATATTTGAATATAGAATTTAGCAAACTACTCTTAATACGTAAATATCGAAAAATACTGTAATTATTCAACCCGAATAGATGTTAACTCCGGATAATCACTTATTAATATCTCTGTACATCTTTGTATCACAGCCTCTTGACTCGGATGAAATACGGATAATCACTTATGTGGGGAACAAGCAATAGCCAAAGGGCAAAAGGCTTGAAATTCCTTTCGTGTCTGGTTTTACTGTCAGATTATGTCATGAAATATGCTTCATTATTAAAATTTCTGTGTGTGAAAACATCAGAGTTACGGAGGTTTAGGGAAAGACTTGTAGCAAGTTTTCCTTTGCTCCCCCACTCCCTCACAAGGGTAGATTTTTTGCAAAGCCTATTTTTTAGTTCCAAAATTTTCCCTGTGTTCCCACGTCCTTGCGTCCCTCATTGCCCACTCTCTACTCCTCCATCTTCTTCCAAGGAAGCTTGATTGTGAATCTACTGCCTTTGCCTAATTGACTTTCAGCATGGACACTACCACCGTGCGATTCTACAATTCTTTGCACAGTTAGTAATCCTAAACCTGTGTTTGCACGACGGGTGTATGAACTTTCATCCGGCTCTAAAGGTTGGAATAATTGGAATAAGTCATCGGAAGGAATACCAATGCCAGTATCTACGATGCTGAAATAGACATATTTCTTTGTAGGGTGTGGTTGGATTTCAATCCAAACTTTGCCCCCGTCTGGAGTATATTTAACAGCGTTGCTTAACAGGTTGATGAACGCTTCTCGAATACGCTCTTCATCAACTTGGATGGGTGTGAGTTCTTCAGGTACTTGTACGCTCAAGTGAATATTTTTTTGCAATGCCAGAGGTTTAACAAAGCTCAGACAAGAGTCACATAGTTCTTGAATTGAAGTCGAAGCTAGTTGTAGTTCCATTTTTTTAGATTCAATATCGGCTAAGTCGAGGATGGTTGATTAATTCCAAGAGATTCTTGGCGCTATTTTAGAGATTATTTAGTAACTGGCGCTGTTGTTCGCTCAAAAGGTCGTATACTTCGTTTTGCGGTGCTTTGGCGATCGCCAGCATGGAGTTTAAAGTGACAATCCCATATCTAAAGATAGGGCTTGTAATATGAACACCTGATGTATAGCATCACGTGTCTCAACACAAACCTTTTAAATTATTTCACATATGTTCGGGGAGCGTGCCGTAGGCAAGACGGGGGATTGTACAATTTGGAACAAGGGTTTTTTCTTGCTATCCCTTTTCAATTCTCCCCTTTCCCTTACGCTCTTCTGCTCAAATGCCAATATATCACTTCTCGCAGAAGAACAAAAAGTTATAAAGTTTCAAGAAAAAAGCTTGACATTTAGATTTTAGAACTCAGTAGTTAGAGTTTAAAGTCTGAATGACAAGGTTTAGAGGATATTCTTTATTGCACAAAGGGTGAGTGAGTGCAAGATGAACTGCAAATTTCATTCACCAGCAGCAAACACAAAAACATACACTTTTAAACCTCAGTTCTGATGTATGCAATAAATTGAAGAAAAACTCTAGCAATTTGTATTTGATGGAGATTTATTAGTTGTAACTTGCATTATGGCGCCGAAATTATCCTGGATACGGCAATTTTCTGGGAAAGTCGCGTGCAGTGGAACCAAGAGCGCCACAGCGTTACCAGTTTGGTAAAAGAAAGTGCGGAAACTTTGTTAGAAGTAGAAATTTAGTTTCACCCAGAGGCGCAAATAAAAAGTCAACAGTTGAGTTGCAATTACTAATCTCAAAAAATTTCTCTTAATCTCTGTGCGCCTCTGTGTTTGAAGCGTGCAATTTATTACTTTGCGTTCTACCCTGCGGGAAGCCACTTCTCTACGAGACGCTCCGCGTAGCAAGATCCCGTTCGCGTAGCGTCTCGAAGAGAAGGGTAATTGTCTATGCGTTCTTTGCGGTTCATTTTCAAAAATTTAGGTATTTATCCAGCACCAAAAAAATAATTAAAAAACTTCGCTGTAGTTTTGATTCAGCAATTGCGATCGATGAAATCTGACTTTTCACGTCACGTGCAAAAACAAATGCTAAATCTAACTCCTAAGCAAGCTTTCTTACTTGGAAATAGAAGCAAAGTTTTCTAAATAAGAGTGAAAAGTCAGCTTTTGGAATGAGTGGAAAAAGAGATTGTGTCTGTCCTACCGGCAAATAGAACCAAGCTTAACAAATCAAAGCGGAGGGATTAATAACGATTCCAGAAGCGATCGCGTTCATAGCGACGGCGATCGTCACGAATATTGCGAAGGTCGTTATCCCTGTCATAGCGGCGATTGTCGCGGTCATAACGGCGATGGTTGTCCCGTTCATAGCGGCGATAGTTGTCGCGATGGTAGCGACCGCGATGATAATTGTCGCGGTCGTAACGACGGCCATCGTCACGAATGTTGCGGAAGTCGCGATCGCGATCGCCATGCCTGTAGTGACGACTCTGAAGTTCATAGTTACCATCATCGTTGTGATGATAGCTATAGCTATCTAACTCAGCAAGATAAGAGGCATCAGCTTTAGGAGAAATAGCCAAAGCTGAACCAGAAGCTATCAAGCCTGCGAGAAAAATAGAGGCAAAGCGGTTCATAATGTGAGCCGAAAGTTGTTGATAGTAATTTATGCAGTTCCAGTCTGTTTGCGAAGAAGAGATTCCACAAGTCTTTAAATCAATCCTATCAGTTTTTCTTCAGCGGGATGATTGAGAAAAGTCTTATTTTCTGTGAGGATTTATAACTAATTTAGGTATTTACAACCACGATTATTCAACGTTCAAACAACAATTTACAGATTATGCTGTTGGTTAAAGCAAGAACTTACACCGTATTTCAGGTAAATGAAGTACATGGGTAGGGGCACAATATATTGTGCCCCTACAATTATCTGTACCTCACAAAGTAGCAATCTGCTATAACGCAATAAATTTTATTGTGGGATGGGTGTCCTCACCCGTCCGGGCAGGCAGGATGCTTATCTCACAAGAGCTAAATTTTATGCACTATTTTAGCCTTGCCACGCCAGTAGATTTAATTAAAAGTCTCAAACTTAAAGAGTTAGACAGCCCTAATAACTGATAACTTGGAAATTAATATTAGGAGTCGTTTTATGGTTCTACAAATTCAATCCACCCAAAAAGAACCAATTGTTACTTGGGAAGCACTCCCCGCTGACTTTATTTTACCTGACGATCCAGTGGAAAATATTCAACAACCCGTTCTCGCTGCGGCGCTTACCGATGCTTTGGGAACCGCAGAACGCATCCAACCGCAGATGCTAATTGGCTCTAATTTTGGACTTGTCGCCACAGTCAATAAAAAAATCGTCGTCAAAGCACCAGACTGGTTTTACGTCCCTCAAGTACACCCTGTAGCCGCTGATGTAATTCGGCGTAGCTATACCCAGAATTTAGAAGGTGCTGCTGTTGCTGTGGTGATGGAATTTCTCTCAGATACAGAAGGTGGAGAACTCTCAGTTCGCTCAACTCCACCTTATGGTAAGCTCTATTTTTACGAAACAATTCTCAATGTTCCAACCTACGTAACCTACGATCCTTACGAACCTAATTTAGAAGTACGCTGCTTGCAAAATGGACGATATACTTTGCAGCAAGCAGATATCAATGGACGCTTTTGGATTCCTGAATTGGATTTATTCCTGGGAATTTGGTATGGCGAAAGACTTTGCCAAACCACAAATTGGCTGCGGTGGTGGGATGTAGAAGGAAATTTGCTGTTGTGGAGTAGCGAACAAGCTGAACAGGAACGCCAACGTGCCGAACAGGAAAGTCAACGTGCCGAACAAGAACGCCAACGTGCCGAACAAGAACGCCAACGTGCCGAGCAGGAACGCCAACGTGCTGATATATTAGCAGCTAAGTTACGCGAATTAGGTATTGACCCTGATGCGTAGGCATAGCTCATCGTAGACATCGCATAACCTCAAAAATGCTGGGAATAATAATTTTGGGATATCTGCACCAAAATTATTATGAAACAGCAAAAAAATCAATACAGCCATCTAACTGCGATCGAAAGAAATTATCTATCATTTCCAGCACAGTTTTTATTAAATCAAAATCTGCTGCAAGGCAAAATACTAGACTTTGGTTGTGGCTTTGGCAATGATGTGAAAATTTTACGCCAAAAAGGCTGTGATATTACAGGTTACGATCCTTATTATTTTCCAGAATATCCTCAGAATAAATTTGATACAATAATTTGCTTTTATGTTTTAAATGTTTTATTTGCTGAAGAACAAGCTAATATTCTGATGCAAATCTCACATTTATTAAAAGCTGGAGGTAAAGCTTATTACGTTGTGAGAAGGGATATTAAAAAAGAAGGTTTTCGCGAACATTATGTTCATAAAAAACCTACATATCAATGTATCGTGCAACTTCCTTTTCCTTCACTTTATTTAGATGAGCATCGGGAAGTATATGAATATATTCACTATAATCATCAGCAAAACTCATTTAATAATTGTATATTTTGTAATCCACGTAAAAATCTCAACCTTTTAACTGAATCAGCAACAGCTTACGCTATATTTGATGGCTATCCTATAAGTAAAGGACATGTTTTAGTTATCCCTAAACGTCATGTTAGCAATTATTTTGAACTACCCTTTAAAGAACAATCTGCTTGCTGGTTTATGGTAAATAAAGTGCAAGAAATTCTCAAAACTGAATTTGAGCCTGATGGTTTTAATGTAGGAATGAACATCAATCGAGAAGCAGGGCAAAATATTATGCACGCCAGTATTCATATCATCCCTCATTACAAAGGTGATACTGTTTCTCCCAAAAGTGGAATCAGGAACGTTATTCCTAAAAAGTAATACAGCAGAATTCAGAATTCAGGAGTAAAACACGCTTTCTAGGCGGGTACAAAACGAATCGTTGTGTACTTTAGATTATTTTTCATCTACCTAACCGAGATTATCTGGATCGATTCCCAGCGCTCTTAATTGTTCTGCTAATTGTTGAACGCGTTGTTCTGCAATTTCAGCGCGTCGTGCTTCTTGTTGAGCGCGTTGTGTTTCTTGTTGAGCGCGTTGCGTTTCTTGTTGAGCGCGTTGCGCTTCTTGCTGAGCGCGTTGCGCTTCTTGCTGAGCGCGTTGCGCTTCTTGTTGAGCGCGTTGCGCTTCTTGTTGAGCGCGTCGTGCTTCTTGTTGAGCGCGTTCTACTTCTAGTTTAATTTGTTCTGCTGGTGTAGGATAACGTTTTCCAGCTTCGTCATACCAATACATCCATTCTCGCGTTACGCCGCTATAGTTTCCCCTTTCGCAACCGATTCCTAAACCAATTTCTGGTAACCAAACGGGATTTCCATCTTGCAATTCATATCTACCATTAACTAATTTATGCACTTCTAATCGAGGTTTGCGGCGGCGGCGAGAAGAATAAATTACATAGTAAAGTACACCTAATGCTGCATATTCATCCAATTTAGTGCTGTATTCTTTGCGATAATTTTGGGAAACAACTTCTAGTACCAAAATCGGTAGAACGTTTTCATCCCATAGCACATAACTAGGACGTAGTTCCTCATCATAAAATCGCTCTACTCCTAAGCTCAAAAACCCATCTGGCACAATGGGCGGTTTATCAGGGTGATAATAAATACCCATATCTATGCCAAAAAACCAGTCCATACGTTCTGCCCAGAGTATGAGCAGTATCGACTTCAGCAAACCTGGTATCAATTCTTGTAGCTCATTATCCACAGGGGTTTCATCAGAGTCGGGTAGTTCTTCGGCTGAAGGCAAGTACCTTGGCAAGTTGTACTCTAACATGGCTTGGTTTCCCGAAAACTCAAATAATACTGGGTTTTTTTGGGTCACCAGAATTATAGCGATTTTTAGTGGAAGACATATTAGACTTCTTGCAGAAGTCGGGAAAAGGGTAAGGGGGAAAGGGGAAAGGGATAAGAAAAAGACCTTTCCCCTTTAACGAAACGTATTGCTTGGCCTTGTCTAAAATATTTCCAGCAAGTAAACAAAAAGCCTCGGCTAATTTAGCTTACCAATTTGGCATATTCCGCAAAGTTGCTGAAGCCGATAAAATTTTTGGTAACTCTTAACTATTAATAAATATATCGAGGTCGATACCATTCATGCTTTATATTTAGCGACAGGGTAGTGCAAACACCCACTCGCGTTCCAAGACTAGGAGGCAGCAGATATCACCACTAAGCAATTCGCGCCCGCATACCATCAGCACGCAGTGTAACTCAAGGTTAAGTTGATATTAAAACTGATAATTTTTGCTGAATTGCGACAGATAAAGACTAAACTAAAAAGTCTTGTGCAGCAAAACCTGTAGCTTTAAATAAAGTAATCATGTCTAAGGTTCTTGTCTCTGATTCTATTGACCAAGCTGGGATTGACATTCTTTCTCAAGTTGCTACTGTTGATGTCAAAACAGGTCTAAAACCAGCAGAACTGATAGAAATTATTGGTGAGTACGACGCGCTAATGATTCGTTCTGGTACGCGCGTCACCCAAGAAATTATTGAAGCTGGTACCCAGCTAAAAATCATCGGCCGGGCTGGTGTGGGTGTGGATAACGTGGATGTTCCCGCCGCCACACGCCGAGGAATTGTTGTAGTTAATTCCCCAGAGGGAAACACCATCGCTGCTGCCGAACATGCTATAGCGATGATTCTAGCTTTGTCTCGCCACATCCCCGATGCCAATGCTTCGGTGAAACGCGGCGCATGGGATCGCAATAGCTTTATCGGTGCAGAAGTCTACAAAAAAACTCTCGGTATTGTCGGTTTGGGTAAAATTGGTTCCCATGTAGCTGCTGTGGCTAAGGCAATGGGGATGAAATTACTCGCTTATGACCCCTTTATCTCCACAGAACGAGCCGAACAAATTGGCTGTCAGTTAGTAGAACTAGATTTACTCTTCCAGCAAGCAGATTATATCACTCTACACATCCCTAAAACCCCAGAAACTACCCACTTAATCAATGCCGTAACTCTGGCAAAGATGAAACCTACAGCCCGGATTGTTAACTGCGCTCGTGGTGGGATCGTTGAAGAAAATGCTTTAGCAGCAGCCATCAAAGCTGGTAAAATTGCAGGTGCAGCCCTGGATGTGTTTGAGTCAGAACCGCTGGGAGAATCGGAATTGCGATCGCTAGGCAAGGAAGTCATCCTCACTCCCCACTTAGGAGCATCGACAACGGAAGCGCAAGTAAATGTAGCCATCGATGTCGCCGAACAAATTCGGGATGTACTATTAGGACTACCCGCACGTTCCGCCGTCAACATTCCCGGACTCGGCCCCGATGTGTTGGAAGAACTCAAACCCTACATGCAACTAGCAGAAACTCTAGGTAATCTAGTGGGACAGTTAGCCGGCGGACGAGTGGAAGTCCTGAATGTGCGACTGCAAGGCGAACTCGCAACCAACAAAAGTCAACCTTTGGTAGTAGCTGCCCTCAAAGGATTACTTTACCAAGCTTTGCGCGAACGCGTAAATTATGTAAATGCCAGCATCGAAGCCAAAGAACGCGGAATTCGGGTAATTGAAACCCGCGATGCTTCCATTAGAGATTATGCAGGCACGCTGCATCTAGAAGCCACGGGTACTTTAGGTACTCATTCTGTCACAGGCGCTTTGTTGGGCGAGCGAGAAATTCATCTCACCGACGTTGACGGTTTCCCGATTAACGTCCCACCGAGTAAATATATGCTGTTTACCCTACACCGCGATATGCCCGGAATTATTGGCAAACTCGGTTCGCTGCTTGGCAGTTTCAATGTCAACATTGCCAGTATGCAAGTTGGTCGCAAAATCGTCCGTGGTGATGCAGTCATGGCTCTGAGCATCGACGACCCTTTACCTGAGGGCATTTTAGATGAGATTATTAAAGTCCCTGGCATTCGCGATGCATATACAGTAACTCTGTAAAGTGCTGAGTGCTGAGTGAAAAAAGTTAGGAGTGAGTAGTGAGGAGTTAAAAGTTAAAAACTAAAACTCTTAACTCCTAACTCTTGACTCCTAACTCCTAACTCTTAACTCCTAACTCTCTCATACTCTGCACTCAGCACTCAAATATGGCAAACACCTGGTGGGAACTACAAATTTTATGCGAACCAGACCTAGAAGATTCTATCTTTTGGCGGCTGGAAGATTTTGGCTGTCGTGGTACAGCTAGTGAAAGCAAAGGAAATTCCTCTTTAATCAGGGGTTACTTGCCAACAATTCAAACACAATTACTAGATTTGGCAGCGCTATCGCTGCGGTTGCGTCAAGATGCGCTCTGTGTAGGACTTTCATCTCCCACCCTGCGCTGGGAATTGATTGATGAAGAAGATTGGGCCACTAGCTGGAAACAATATTGGCAACCCCAAGAAATTGGCGATCGCTTTCTGATTAACCCCGCATGGCTACCATTACCTGAAACAAACCAACGCTTAGTAATTCGTCTCGACCCTGGTGTAGCATTTGGTACGGGAAATCATGCCACGACTCAGCTATGTCTAGAATCTTTGGAAATGCGTCTAAGTGAAGTACCGCAATCATTTGTGGGTACTGGCAATAAACAAGAACATCCGGTAATTGCTGATATTGGCTGTGGTTCTGGTATCCTTTCCATCGGGGCGTTGCTACTGGGAGCTGAGAAAGTCTATGCAGTGGATACTGACCCCTTGGCGGTGCAATCAACTATCAGCAATCGTACCTTGAATGAGATTAGCGCAGAACGTTTAATACCCGCACAGGGAAGTGTCGAGGTTTTGACAAAACTGCTAGAAAAGCCAGTGGACGGTATTGTTTGCAATATTTTGGCTAATGTAATTATTGAGCTGGTTCCAGAAATGAGTGCGATCGCTAAGCCTAACACTTGGGCTATCTTCAGCGGTATTTTACTCGAACAATCTAAAGCTGTCGCTGACGCCTTAGAAAAACATGGCTGGGTAGTTGCTACTCTGTGGAAACGCAAAGAATGGTGTTGTTTAAATGTAAGACGTTCTTAAGCCAAAAATACCAACTGCGATCGCTTTGGTAACAACCTAATTGTTCCTTTTGCCGGAGTCACTAGCTTTTGAAAATTGGTACTTTTGGATAACCTGCTCAATTTTGCAAGTTACCACACTTATTCTGTCTTTAACCTTATCAAAATCAATATTCACCCAGATATAAGTTTTGTTGGGTATTTCTGGTTTATTATGCATAATCTGTTCTATTTGTCAAAATAATTTATTATATCTATACAATATAGCTCTCCTAATTTATAAACTACTTTCTTAAGACATATAAGTAGATATGCTTAATGTTTACTTAAGGTTTTACTTGCTATAGCAGTTACAAACAAAAAGATCCGCGACTTCTTGAAGAAGTCGCGGATCTGAGCCTCTCGATGTTTAATAAGGTAAGTGGACATAATTATTTAGAAGACGCATTTCGACTGCGCTCAATGCTCGAACCTTGAGAAAATGAGCGTTGAGCGAAGTCGAAACCCGGCAACCTTAAGTTAGGTTTAATTTAGTCCTTCTACTTATCTCCCAACAATCCACCCATCCCTTTTGGGCATCATTATTATTGAGTTTTGTTGTTACCTTTATTTTTACCCGTGTGGGCTTTTGGTGGATAAATAAAGGACAAGGGAGACAGCGAAGATAAAATTAATTAATATCGAACATTGGTTAATAACCAAATCCTTATGGCAAAGACTATTTCAATTACGGATTCTCTAGTTCCTAATCCTGTACCAAAATCAACTATTATTCGTTTAGAAAATATATATAAAGTCTACGGCAGTGGCGAAACCGAAGTCAAAGCGCTCAACGATGTGAATTTGATTATCCACGAAGGCGAATATTGTTCGATTATGGGGCCTTCTGGTTCGGGTAAATCTACAGCTATGAATATTATCGGCTGTCTAGACCGACCCACAGGCGGACATTATTACTTAGATAATATTGATGTGGCGCAAATGGAGGATAAATCATTGGCACACATCCGTAACAAAAAGCTGGGGTTTGTGTTCCAACAATTCCACTTGTTACCCCAACTCACAGCATTAGAAAATGTGATGCTGCCAATGGTATATGCTAACGTAAATCCAAAAGAAAGAAGCGATCGCGCAATCGTTGCACTGACACGAGTCGGTTTAGCAAAACGCCTCAACAACAAACCAACTCAACTATCAGGGGGACAACAACAAAGAGTAGCGATCGCTCGTGCCATTGTCAACCGTCCCGTAGTACTCCTAGCCGATGAACCCACCGGCGCACTTGATTCGCGCACAACCCAAGAAGTTTTAGACATCTTTAGCGAACTCAATGCTAGCGGAATCACCGTTGTTATGGTAACCCACGAACCAGAAGTAGCGCGTCAAACCCAGCGCATCGTTTGGTTCCGCGATGGTCAGGTGGTACACTCAAATCTGACGCCAACCGACTTAACTCAGCTTGCAATGTCCTAATTAAGCTGTTGACTGTCAACCATCAACAGTCAACAGCGAACGTGAAATCTTTTTTAGGGATGAGATAGGCTTACAAACTTGGCGTTTTACCAGTTTGTGCTTGTGTTTCAATAGGCTTAACATCGGTGTAACCCAATTCTCCAGCTATTGTCCGGAACACCGAAATTTGCTCGTCAAAATCTAGCCCTTCAATTTGGGAAAGCAAATCATTAATCGCTTGGCTTGGCTGGTAGCTACCTGGCAAATCAACTACTTTATCCCCCATAGCTACTGCCCAAGCATACCAAACTAACAACTGATTGTTTTCTTTTATCGCCCCATAAGCACGGGAATATTCTGTATCTTTGCGGTTAACGATATCCCGCATAATGTCCAATTGCTCGTCATCTGATAACTCAAAATAATCTCCTAGCAGCTTTGGTGCTAATTCCGGATCGGTAGCAGCGGGAGCCGCTGGGGTAATTGAATCGCCCATTTTTTTATAAACAAAATAGAACCAAGCTAATTTTGCATCGGTATCTAAGGCGTTAAACCCATCTACCACTTTTTGAGTTTCATTGCTTCGGGCTTGAGAAGTATTTTTATCGTAACTTGTAGTCATAAATTTTCTCCAACACAATTTAATAAACAGGCCAGACTAAGAGTTACCAAAGTTTAAGAATCAGATTCTACTATCAAGAGAAAGAGTTAAATTAATTATCAAAAGCAACATTAATCTATCTTTTAATAGAGGTAAAAATCTTTCGCTAGAAAGTAAGAAAATAGCGATTTACTTTGCTATGATTGCCCCAGCAATAAAAATTTACCTAAGGTTTTAATTATGCCAGATGAAATAAAACCCAATGTTAATGAAGCTCCCACCCATGATGCTCAATTAGCTGCCGAAAACATAGCTAGTGGTGAAGAAAAAGCCCCAAACGTGGATTTTGATGCTGATTATGCAGCAGCACAACAATTCAGCGTTAGCGAAGTTGACCGCACAGGTAAAGGCGCAGCAGCAGCCGAAGCTGCAACCGCCCCCGAACAAAAAGTTCCTCAAGCAAAAGAAATAAAAACACAAACCGAGTCAACTGGTAATCCTGATGATTATACAGAATTGGCTAAGGAAGTTGGAAATGCCAAAACTGAGGCTGTAGCTAGTGTAGATGACGATTTAGTAGAAAAAGCTTTAGAAAAAGGTCAACCCCAAAAATAAGTTTTTTCAGCCAAAGATCCCCGACTTATTGAATAAATCGGGGATCTAAATCTACTAGAGGTATTGCATTCCAACGTCTCTACTAAATTCTGTTAGCGTAGCGGGGCGAAGCCCGTTCTAAATTCTCACTTCATGACTTCTAGTAATTCGCTAGGTCTGTGAATCAAATAATCTGGATTTTGCTTAGCGAGTACTTCCGGTGAATTAAAGCCCCAAGTCACTGCAATTACTTGAATATTTGCTTTTTTTGATGCTTCGATATCTCTGGTTTCATCTCCAACATAAATTACATCTTGAGGCTTGAGTTGTTTTTGCTTCAATACATTATTAATAATGGTTGTTTTGCCAAAAATCGTAATTCCTGAATATATAAAATCAAATAAATAATCTAAATCATTTATTTTGAGAAATTCCGTTACATTTTCTTTGGAATTAGAAGTAATAATTCCTAGTTTATATCCTTGAGCTTGGAGTTCTATTAATGCTTCTTTAATTCCAGGAATAGGTTTTAATTCTCGGATTTTGTTTTTTAATTCTCCTTTAACTTTTTTCACTAGAAACGGTATCTTAAACAGTGAAACTCCAGTGTGCTTAATGATTTCCCTAGATGTTAAGTTTTTGAGTAGAGCTAATTGGTCTGGAGTTATTTGGATATAACCAAAGTCTACAGCTAGACGATTAGCAATACTGACAAGGGCATCTACTGTATCTGCAATTGTGCCATCAAAATCGAAAATAATTACTTTTTGGGTCATCTTTCGCCTAGATGCGTCAAGATTAGCTTGAGCGTTGCGTCGTAACATTTCTGGCTTAATCCGTCGTAAGGCGGATGCTGGAAATCGTTTGTTCCACTCCCCATCTGAGATTTGGGCTAATTCTAGCAGTTGGGGAGCAAGATTTTGAGGATAAGGCGCAAACTCTGTGATATCAGTTGTCTTAGCAAAACGTTGATTCCAAGGACAAACATCTTGGCAGATATCGCAACCAGCAACCCAGCCTTGCAAATGGGGTGTAAGTGTTTGTGGCAATTCTTCTGCCCGATTTTCAATTGTATGATAAGCAATGCAACGATTCGCATCTACTACAAAAGGCTGAGTAATTGCACCAGTAGGGCAAGCTTGAAGACAACGAGTACAGCTACCGCAGTGTTCTGTATGGGGGCGATCGCTTTCTAGTTCCAAATTGGTCAGCACTTCTCCCAAAAATACCCAAGAACCATACTCGCGTGTAATCACATTACCATTTTTTGCAATCCAACCAATTCCTGCTTTTTGTGCCCAGACTTTATCTTGCACCGGCCCGGTGTCTGCATAATAAATCGCTCGCACGCTTTCATCGAGCGATTCTAGCCAGGTGGCTAGCTGCTTGAGTTTTTTATGCATTACTTTGTGATAATCTCTTCCCCAGCCATAACGAGAAATTTTCGCGTATTGTTCGCCTTCGGGACGTTCATATGCTGTGTAATAATTCAGTGCTACACACACAAGCGATCGCACTTCTGGCATCACTAACCGAATATCCTGACGCTTTGGGTTACTCATCCATTCCATATCGGCGTGATAACCCAGCGCTAGCCATGCTTTCAACCTCTGTGCTTCAGTAACATCTACCCTGTCCACAGCGGCAATCCCAATTTGATGAAAGCCCAACTCGCTGGCTTTTTCTTTCACTACGCTGCTGCTGGTTACGGAACACTGATTCATTGTTTTATATCTGAATTTGCCTAACGACAGGCATGATTATTATACATTAATCTAGTATTTTTTTTGAGAAACATTTGTTATTCATTTTACCTTCAGATAGCAGAATTCAAAACTGTTGACTGTTAACCGTCAACAGTCAACAGATCCATCGTCAGAAAGATTTATACATGTTTAGCAATCTATCTCAATAGTGGCTTTTTTTCTAACGATTTTTGTAATCAAATTAATATTGAGCTAAGTAATACAGGTAATTTTATGACCTCTGCTGAAATATCCCCAGTACAGCCTTCATCAGAATTCCAGATTCAAGGAATTACACAAACAAGCGTACTGCGTTATTTTGAAACATTAAATGCAGGAGAATTCGATAGAACTGCCGCCTTATTTGCCGAGGACGGCGTGATGCATCCACCACTTGAGTCTGATATTGTTGGATGTAATGCGATCGCAGCTTACTTAAAGCAAGAAGCCCAAAACATTAAAGCTTACCCCAATACAGGAATAAGCGATACTTTGGAAAACGGTACGATCCAAGTCCAAGTGACAGGTAAAGCCCAAACTTCTTGGTGCGGGGTAAATGTCTTGTGGATATTTATCCTCAACCAACAACAGCAAATTTTATATACTAGAATCAAACTTTTAGCTTCACCTCAAGAGTTACTATCTTTACGACGCCAAAAGTAACTTACAGCAAATTTAAAGTTGAGTGTTGTACACCATCGAGATCTGGTAGCTAGGGACACAGCTAATTCTGAATTCTCAGGTATGACCTACTCATTTGACTAATTCGGGTAAAGTCGCTTCTAACTTGAGACAATTAGCGCCATTAATCTGCAACGAGTAGTCTACTTTATCCATGAGACGATTCATAATCAGCCAACCATAACCACCTTCTTGTTTTTCAACGGGGTCGGGAGCATAGTATGTAGACATATCAAAGCCTTCGCCATAGTCCCAAACTTCTAGGGCCAGATCTCGGTCTTTGAGTTCCAAACGCAGTAATATGGGCAAATTTGGTTTGTCCCGATGGGCGTGACGTACTGCGTTTGAGTAGGCTTCCACTAAAGCTAATCTCAAACGACTCGATTGGCGCGACCAATCTACCGAGTCTCCTAGCTGGATTTTCAAACATCCCAGCAACCAGTTCTCGACAATATTGAGAAAATTCAAATCACTTGGTACGTGAAGCTCACTTTTCATTACTTACAAAATCTCCAGCGAGAGTATAGTTTGATCGTCTTCTTGAACGTGGTTATCTGCCTGGATGCGAGCTACTAGATGGTTAAGAGAAAGCGGTTTTTCCTCTTTTTGTAGGAGTTGCCAAAGCCCGTCTTGATTCAGCATAGAACGTTCAACTGGCTCAACGCCAGACACGTTTTTTACTGATGCAAATGAATTATTGGATACCATAGCTTCTGTAATACCATCACTAGTTAGTAACAGTGTGTCTCCAGGGGCGATAACCAAGCTACAAGACTGTCCTTGCCATTTAGGCAATATTCCCAAAGGAACGCTGCGAACTTTGAGGTAATTGGGACTGTCGGGTGAGGCCGCTTTGTGTGACCATAAAATTGGATAGATATGACCGGCATTAGTGTAAACGAGTTCTCCAGTGTTAGGGGTATAGCAGGCTAACACAAGAGTGATGAAATAATTATTGCTAATCAAGTCTTCACTCAGAGCGTGGTTAAGGTTCTGCATGACGACATTTGGTGCGGCTGGAGCTTCTTGAGATAATTCCCGGCGCAAGACAGAAATAACACTAGCCATAAATAAAGCAGCTGGAACGCCCTTGCCAGAAACGTCACCCACAGCCAACCACAAATCACCTTTGGGATGGACAAACACTTCAAAAAAGTCCCCTCCAACTTCCCGTGCAGGGTAGCAGCAGGCTTGTACCTTCGCACCTTTGATATCAGGTAAACTTTGGCGGAGCAGATTGTATTGAATTTGGCGAGCCACCTCTAACTCATTGTGAATCTGCTGTTGTTTTTCCTGTAGGCGTTGGTAGAGTTTTGCTTGAGAGAGAGCTAAGGCTGCTTGTTCGGCAACACCAGCAATCAGTTGGATCTCTTCCTCTTCCCAAGGGCGATCGCGTCCCCATTGGTGGAGAGCCAACACAGCCACCAAGTGTTGCTGGTAGCTAAGTGGCACAACCAGATGATGGCAGGGGTTACCGTCGTATATTTCTTGAGCAAGTTCGTGATGACGAGTTTGCAGAACTTTTTCAATTAAAGCAGCAGTGTCGAAGGCACAATCCAATACATCTGATTGAGGATCGTAGTATGAGAATACCTCTGGTGTGAGGCGATCGCTTTCTGTTGGCCTGAGCAAACAACTAGTAGCTTCAAAGGTTTGTCCAATGGTTGCTACAGTCTTTTGCAGCATACTGTCGTAGTCTAAAGACTCCCGGATTGCTGTTGTCACCGCATTAAACAACGATTCTCGCCGCAGCGCTCGACGCAACTCTTGGGTGCGCTTCTTCACTAGACGGTATGTATCTGTGGCTTGTTCGACTAACGCCCTGAGTCGCTCTGGATTCCAGGGTTTGGTGATGTACTTGAACACCTGACCGGAGTTAATCGCATCTACCAAATCTTCCACATCAGTAAAACCAGTTAACAAAATCCGAATTGTGTCCGGATACCGTTCGACTGTGCGACTAAAAAATTCGCTGCCACTCATTTCTGGCATTCTTTGGTCAGAAATAATCACAGCCATCTCGCCCACTTTCTCCAAGATTTCCAAAGCACCCATCGCGTGATTTGCTTTGTAAACTTGAAAATCTCGTCTAAAAGTGCGGTAGAGTAAATCTAAGTTGTCCGGCTCATCGTCTACCACCATGAGCTTAAGCTTGTCCACTCCTGTCTCAGCCATATTTGACTTTAATTTTTCAACTATGTTTAGTGGCGAGATAGTACGATCTTTATCCCACCTGATAACCAACGAAAATTTAGAACTAATCATTCTCAACAGCTATCAGTTATCAGTGTTTGAAACCTTGATAACTGTTCACTGCTAGTTGAATTTAACTTTTATCCCACTAACCCAGAACGCAAGGCGCGGACTGCTGCCTGGGTACGGTCATCGGCACATAGCTTATTCAAAATATTGCGGACGTGAGTTTTAACAGTTCCGACAGTGATATAAAGCCTTTCCGCAATTACCGCATTGCTACAACCTTCGACAATCAACTGTAACACTTCCAACTCCCTTTCTGTCAGGGTGTAGGGTTCAATTCCTTCCAGATTTTCCGCAAAAT
Source organism: Nostoc sp. DSM 114161 (assembly GCF_052692665.1). Taxonomy (NCBI): domain Bacteria; kingdom Bacillati; phylum Cyanobacteriota; class Cyanophyceae; order Nostocales; family Nostocaceae; genus Nostoc; species Nostoc sp. DSM 114161. The sequence continues at coordinate 7,774,632 of NZ_CP195141.1, read as the reverse complement.
CAGGATTAGGGGCAACGGCTTTGGTATCTACAAAAGCCGATTCCGACTTTTGGGGATTTTGTTGCGCTTGTTGTAATACAATTCGAGCGATCGCCGGATCGATCCACGCGTTGCCATTGTAAGTTACTCGCACTGCTTCCAGCAAATTATCAAATTTGATATCCTTCATACAGTAAGAGTCTGCCCCAGCAGCAAAAGCCGCCAATACCGCTTCTCGATTATCGCGAAGTGTCAAAATTAACACCTTTGTGCTTAACTCTTCGCTATTAGTAGTAGATTTTACCTCCCGTGTCAACTCAATGCCATCCTTATCTGGTAAACCAATATCTACTATGGCAATATCTGGTTGTAGCACTTTTAACATTTTTAATCCCTCAGCGGCAGTACCAGCTTCCCCTACAACTTCAATTTCATCCTTTTGTAGTAGTGCTGTCCGAATACCTACGCGAGTCAGATCGTGATCTTCAATCAGAGCAATACGAATTTTACTCATAGCCAACTTCAGCCCGTTACACTACCTTAACTGTAAAGTCGAGTTTACTAAAAAGTCTTAAGAGGTGCAGATTCAAGGCATCTTCGTATAGAGGTGTTACACTTGAGCAACTCAAATCCTACGTTGAAAAGGAACATGGAAAATAATCGTGACAATCAAGGGCACTTGATGTCCCCTTAATTGTCCCGCAATTCCCGATCGCAGCCAACGCTTTCTATTGTTGCAGAGCTATTGCTGTGTGAGATAGGAGGCGATCGTACTGTAGGGTATAGATAGTGGCTTTTATGCCTTACCATTATCCTCGTGACAGAAATCAGACTGGCTCGTGTTAAATTCTTTTTTGATAAAAATATTTGATAAACTTAACATTCAAAGAAATGTGGTGTAAAATCAATCAAAAATAGGCACTATGTCTAAATCGCCTAAAGCATTTTCAGTATTGGGAATGCCAGTTCATGTGATGACGAACTATCCAGGCTGGTTGTTAGAATGCTTGCAACAGGGCAGAGGAACTCATGTAGTAACGCTCAATGCAGAAATGACTATCCAAGCAGAGCGGAACACCCTCCTAGCTCAGGCCATTCAAAATGCTGAACTAGTGATTCCAGATGGAGCTGGGGTTGTTCTGTATTTACGCTGGTTGTTATGGCAAAAAGTACAGCGTTGTCCAGGAATTGAATTATCAGAAAAGCTTTTGCAAGAACTTGGACAACACAAGACAGGAGCAAAAGTCTTTTTTTATGGTGCTGCACCTGGAGTGGCCGCAAAAGCAGCAGAGTTTTGGCAGCAGGAAATTCCAGATTTGAATGTAGTAGGTACTCACTCAGGCTACCACTCCCCAGAAGAAGAAGCACAATTGCGACAAACTCTTGCCCAATTGCAGCCACAAGTAATTTTTGTAGGTCTAGGAGTGCCACGTCAAGAATTATGGATTGCTGAAAATCGCCATTTATGTCCGCAAGCAATTTGGATTGGTGTCGGTGGCAGTTTTGATATTTGGTCGGGAATTAAAACTCGCGCTCCCGCTTGGTTAGGAAATAACAATTTGGAATGGCTATATCGACTCTATAAAGAACCTTGGCGTTGGCGGCGGATGCTAGCTTTGCCAGAGTTTGCGATGAAAGCTTTTGTCTATCGCTGGACTGCTAGCAGTGCAATTATCGCAGGTAATAGGCAATAGGCAATAGGTAATAGGTAATAGGCAATAGGTAATAGGTAATAGGCAAAGAAAGTGTTTTGGGGCTGGGGTCTTACGATGGGTTTATGTCTTAAACTATGCTTCAACTGCTATAAGTGCTGAATTTTGGGTGTTTTTACCTACTTAATACTGGAGTCTTTAACAAATTTTAAATTTCTCTGTTGGATTTGAAATTCCCAGGCAAAACCTGGGAATTCTGATTTTGGGGGGAATGTCGAATCTACGTTGGCAGAGTGTTTGGTTGTGGGTATGAGGAGAATTTAACAATGGCAGTATTAACAACTGAAGTTAAAACAGAGAAATCCGTTGATAAACAGAACAGCGAAACTCAACAGCACGTTAGCAATAGTGTTGCCAAGGTGCAATTGCAATCTGTAACCAAAACCTATGCTAATGGTTCTCATGCTTTGCTGAATGTGAACCTTCAGGTCAAAAAGGGAGAATTTCTGTTTATTACCGGGCCGAGTGGTTCTGGTAAATCAACACTTTTGAAACTGTTGTATGGTCAGGAGTTACCTACACAGGGTGAAGTAATTGTCGATGAATGTAATGTAGCGGCTTTAAGGGGCGATCGCTTGTCATTATTGCGGCGACGTATTGGCATTGTGTTTCAGGACTACAAACTAATTAACCAGCGGACAGTAGCAGAAAATGTAACTTTTGTACTCCAAGCTCAAGGGTATACCCGTAAAGAAATTCAACGCCGCTTAGAACCAACCCTGAAGTTAGTAGGTTTGCTGAGTAAAGCTGACTGCTTTCCAGATCAACTGTCTGGAGGAGAACAACAGCGGGTGAGTATTGCTAGGGCGATCGTCAGTACACCGCCACTGCTACTGGCTGATGAACCAACAGGAAATCTCGATCCAGATAATTCCTGGCAAGTTATACAAATTCTCCAAAAGTTAAATTCCTTTGGAGCTACGGTGATTGTTACCACCCACGATGAACAATTGGTGCGGCGGTGCAATCATCCGGTAGTCCAAGTTCGCAATGGAAAATTGTCTCGAAAATGATAATTGGGCATAGGAAGAGGACAAGGGTAAAGGTTAAAGGGAAAAGAGAGATCTTTCCTTTGCCCAATGACAAATGACAAATAACAAATGCCCAATGACTAATAAACGCGCTGTTTAAGTTTTGCTGATATTGGTATGAAAGTTTTCGCTGTTTTGGGTGGTAGTACTTGTGAGCGATCGCACTCTTGCAAAATCTTAAAAGCTGCCTCTCGAACTACAACTTCCTTTTCACGGCTCAGTAGGAGTTGCAAGCATTCGACTACATCTTGCTGCGCTGAAGAATCAACTCGCTTACGGGCGATAGATTTAGTTATTTGGCGCAGGGCAATTAACCGCTTTAATGGATCTTTTTCGGTTAAATTGACTAACAACTGCTCTAGGCGGTCTTCTTCTCGATTTCGATAAAAGTTGACAAGTTGCCATACTAATAAAATTAATGTTAACAGGGTTCCTACGCCTTGGGCGATCGCACCAGCCGCAATCCACCGACTATGAGAGTCAACCCAAATTGCAGCCGCCATGTAAGTGCTGACAGTAGCAATACCACCACTGAGAACTGCTAAGACTAACCGACGGTTTGGACTGTTTAAAAACTCGCGTATTTTAGACCAGCGCAATTGCCAGTCCCACTCTTGCATTGAGTAAACTAATACCATTACTCCAACACCGATTAACAAAGCTAATAGGAGTTTCCAGTTCCACAACAGCATAGCAACGGCGATCGCCAGGAACCCAAGAAAGCCTCCAGGCCCAGAGTAGCGTTTAAAAGTTTGTTTTGAGCTTCCTCCTATCTTGAACTTTGGAAGCGACCAGTAGGGGATCTGCTCGATCAATTGCTGCCAAGAAGACGAAGCCTGTGCCACGGTGTTTACCTACTTGAATGCGAGATTACCTATTGTAAAAGTTTTAATTAGAGACAAACAAATCAAGGAGTTTCCCTAATTGGTAAAAATACTAGGAGATTATAAATCACACTCTAATTTCTACCCTTGGGGAGATCCATGAACAATATACTCTAAAACAATACCCGGACTCGGATGAGTAAGCTTTATTTTCCTACTGAGTTTTTAACGTTTCTAGTCTAGAGACAAAAACGAAAGTCATCAAGGACGAATTGACCGTCAAAAGCACAGAAGGTAACAGTGTAAATGTTATTCGCAGTTATGGATAATAACGTATTGGAGGAAATTGCTGAATCAGAATTGGCCAGATTGGCGCTTGGTAGTACGGTTTGTCCGAGGAGTTGCCGATCGCGATCGTAAGCCGAAAGCACTAGCCGCTGCGAACTAGTAACAAAGGCACTAACCGAGTTGACAGGATGCAAGAAACTAGCTTCTAAAAATCCGCTTTTGGGCGCTCCCATCAACACTGTCAGCCCTGAATAGCTAGGAAATGCTGGATTTGATGGCTGTATTGCTAGAGAATTCTGAAAAATTACTCCCCAGCGTTCGTACTGGCGCTCTACTACTTCAAAACACTTTAAGTCTTCAAAGTCTAAAAAAATACAAGTAGGTATGCTGAGTTCAGTAAGGTCAATAGGTGGCTCGACGCGATCGCGTCGGCATGAAGCTGTAATTTGGTTTTGTATATCAAAATTGTCAAGCGCAAATTTAGGGTCTTCAATCCTTGGTACTTTATTTGATTGAAGAGTAGCCTGCTTTACCATGACATTCCGCCTTACCATTACCTAGAGAATAATCAGATCGGTAATATATCAAAAGCTATTCTTTTTAGATCCAGAACTAAAACTAATAGCTGATTAAAACGATCGTTTTGGCTATTTTTGAAGCTCAAAATTATTTATGAGTTTTTTTATAGAGTATCATAAACAACTCATCTGTATTTATATCTATAGTGATACTTGCTACTACGCAAAATAGTGAAAACATAGTAATTACAAGGTTAATTTATTTTTGAATATGAAAAAATAAACACCAAATCTTTACAACTGCTTCAGTAGTTTTACATCTACTTAATCTGACGCTGGCCAGAAGTCCTAAAGTGATTGGTTCGCCGATAATAAATCTGTGGGAGATCCGGGGACGCAAAGAAGGAAGAGGACGTGGGGAGTAGGAGACGCAGGACGCAAACAATTACCTCTGTGTATTTCCGAAGTTACCATTAGTTAAAGCCGTGTTCGGATTTCTCTTGACGTCCCCTTATCTCCCTGTCTCTGGTGTTATCCATGTTAATGAATCATTAAAGTGAAGAAAAATATTTATGTTTCAGCCAATAGGATTTGAACAACGCTCCGTAATTACCACATTAGGTAAGATGGTGTATTATACTAATGTTGGGTCGCCCTGGCACAATGATGCGACTGTCAAAGACGACCGGGAAACTTTGGTTTTTTTACATGGCTTTGGTGGTGGATCTTCTGCTTATGAGTGGTCGAAAGTTTATCCGGCTTTTGCTGCTGAATATCGGATTATTGCACCAGATTTAATCGGTTGGGGTAGATCTGAGCATCCCGCACGTAGTTATAAAATTGACGATTATTTGACAACAATTAGCGAGTTTTTGCAGCAGACTTGTACTGGCCCGGTAACAACGATCGCCTCATCTTTGACCGCAGCCTTTACAATTAGAGTGGCGATCGCTCATCCCGATTTATTTAAGTCTTTAATTCTCACTACTCCCGCCGGACTTTCCGATTTTGGCGAAGACTATTCCCGCAGCTTTTTTGCTCAGTTAATCAGTGTTCCTATTATTGACCGCGTGCTGTACAGTACTGGAGTTGCTACGAGTGGGGGTATTCGCAGCTTTTTAGAGCAACGACAATTTGCTCAGCCTAACCGAGTTTACCAAGAAATTGTAGATGCTTATCTCGAATCAGCCCAACAGCCGAATGCTGAGTATGCAGCACTGTCTTTTGTACGTGGGGATTTGTGTTTTGATTTATCCCTTTATATACAACAATTGACCGCTCCCACCGCCATTATTTGGGGACAAAAATCGCAATTTACAGGCCCTGGAATTGGCCGTCGCCTCGCCGAAATGAATCCCCAAGCAATCCGGTTTTTTCAACAATTGGAAGATGTAGGCTTAACACCGCAGTTAGAATTGCCAGCAGTCACAATTGGGTTAATTCGCAAGTTTTTGCCTTTGCTTAATTAATGTCAGAATTCAGAATTCAGGAGTCAGAATCAAGCGTGTGACTTGAAAATGAAACTTTTTACAACTTATTAAATTTTTAACTGATTAAGTTTGGTATCAAACCCTTCTGAATTCTGAATTCTGAATTCTGACTCCTGAATTCTATTTGTCTTTGATTCTGACATCAATGACAGTAGCATTGAAATTGTAGTTAAAACCTTCCAACTCAAATGGCATTCCAATTTTAACTTTACTGTTACCAAGAACAGGGCCGCTTTGAGTCACTTGTGCTTTGCCATCTAAAGTTAAGAGAAAATCTGCACTAAAATTATTGCTTTTTGGATCTGGCAGTTCTTTAACAGTCCCATCAGGTTGGAAAACATTGACTGTTCTTGGTAGCTGTTGAATTGATTTAATCTCAATTTGCCCATAAGGTTGGTTGCGGATAATCACATTAGTTTTACCGCCTTTTTTTAATCCGTTATTGAATAATTGTTCTGGGTCGCGTACATTCAAACCACGAACTACTAAATCGACCTCAATGGGTACTGTTTTGGCACCAACTTGGGCAACAGAACCAGAAGTGCCAGGAAAGATAAAGATGCCAAATATAACTAGCAAAATTACCAACGCAGCACCTAAATCTAGGAGATTAATTTTGCCAAACAAACGACCTTTTGAATCTAAAATAGCCATAAAAAGTTTTCCAAGGTAATAGCGAAGTAATTGATTGTAGCAAGAATCTTTTCGACAGGAAGGGTAATTGTATCTATTTGGTAATAACTCAAATAGGCTGGTGGACAGTTTATCACGAGTTTGTAAGTTTAGATCTGCTGTATCTAACCCTAAAATTTTACAGATTGGAACTGATGTACCCAAAAGATAATATCTAATGTTAAGCCTATCTCTAGAGGGAATCGTTAGCCTTCTAAACTTCGGTATATTTGCGTAAGTATTAGCTGTATAACGATCCGTTTGGTTTTGAACTAATAATGCAACTTAGAATACTCTAAATCCGTCTCATAATTTGTCTTATCATTTTACGTTCTCTCGAAATTATCTTCAGTGCAGATTATGTTGAATTGGAAAGGTTTTGTTGTAAATTACCGCATGTGGCGGCGTCGCTGGTTTTATCCACTAATTTCGCTGGTAGTCGCTTTGAGTCTGTGTCTGGGTACAGCCTTGCCTGGAAGAAGTTTAGAATTCTTGCCTCTAATATTGCAGGGTGTCCAAGTACTTCAGCTATCTAATATATCCGATCGCCAGGAAACTGATATTGGCAAGCAGATCAATCAGGAAATAATAGGGAGTCAAGTCCGGCTTTACAAGAATGCTGGAGTTAATAGCTATGTAGAACAAATTGGTCGGCGGCTAGCGGCTAATAGCGATCGCCCCAATCTTAGCTATACTTTCCAAGTAGTTGAAGATAACGCCATTAATGCCTTTGCGACGTTGGGAGGCTATGTATATGTCCACACGGGTTTGCTCAAAGCCGCAGATAATGAAGCAGAACTAGCAAGCGTTATCGCCCATGAAATTGGTCATATTGGTGGAAGACACTTAGTTAAACAGATGCGCCAAAAAGCGGTTGCTAGTGGTTTAGCAAGTGCAACTGGTTTAGACCGCAATACAGCTGTCAATATTGGTGTAGAACTTGCCCTAAATCGTCCCCGCAGCCGTCAAGATGAATATGATGCCGACAAAAGAGGATTAAAAACTTTGACACGGGCTGGTTATGCTCAGTCTGCTATGGTTTCTTTTATGCAAAAGCTTTTGAAACAGGGTGGTTCTGTCCCTACATTTTTGAGTACGCACCCCGGAACCAGCGATCGCATTGCTAACCTCAAACGTGCAATTGAGTCCCAACCTAGTAATAAAACTTACGGATTGGATAGTGCTAGTTATAGAGCCAATATTCGACCTTTGGCGTAATGTTAAGGGCATTGGGCATAGGGCAGAAGAGGCGGAGGGGCAGAGGGGCACAGGAGAAAGAACTTGTACAAAAACTCTCCTCTGCTCCCCTGCTCCCCCGCTCCCCTGCTCCCATCATCCCTAATCCCGGCGATGAACTCTGATTTTAGCTGGGTCAATTGCGATCGCTGCATCTTTTAAGGGCAGGGCACGCAGATAATTTCTAAAAATGTTAACTTGATATACTACATTATTTGTAATATCTAGCCCAGTCAACCATCCGCTCCGAGGATGATAAGCGCCAGTATCTATGCCTAGCCATCCCTGTCCTTGTGCCAGTTGACCGGGAGAAACCCCTGGTAGAGTAAAGGTAATGGTGTGACCGATGATAATTTGCTTATCAGGGAAGTAAGGCTTGGGAATGCTGTGAAATTCTTCTCGTATCCAGCACAACTGCTCGGCTGTTTGTTCGATTGCTGGCTTAGAAGGGTCAACACCAGCATGAGTTAACCAAATATCCCCCAAGTCAATATATGTAGGTAAAGACTTAAACCAGTCTAAATGGTCATCTGGAATTGTAGCCTCGTGGTAACTGGCTACAGTAGCTTGCCCCCCACTGTATAACCATGCTTGCATCCTGGGGGAAGAAGCCCTTTCATCAGTGAGAATGCTTAATAACATTTGCTCGTGATTTCCCAGCAAACACGCGTAGTTATTTCGCTTGACAAAATTAACTACTTGTGCACTATGAGGTCCGCGATCGATTAAGTCTCCCAGAAAATAAACTTCATCGTCTGATGTGGGGGCGATCGCCTCCAACAATATCATCAAACCTTCATAGTGACCATGTACATCCCCAATTACAATTCGTCTGGGGTTAGTTTCGCTCATTGTCTCTTGGCTACAATAATTTTGAATGTTCGCTCATACTTCTGCTACAGTTTAAGCTGTCTTGTTTCCGCAATGACAGGTAAAAACACTGGATTACCTTTATTTTAATTTAAAGTTTAATTTTAATTTAATTATTATCGCAGTCAGGAATAGGTTTAACTGGCGATCGGAATATAGTATAGTCTATGATTTTTGTGACAATTTAAAAATTAGTAAATTTAATCTAGGTTGTTAGCCTAGAATCTAAGGTGTTGCTGTATACCTAAATTTTTATCTCACAATGTCTAACAATTTTTCTGCTGAAATTAGTTCGCGTATCTGCAACCACATGAATGAAGATCATAGCGATGCAGTGGTTCTTTATGCTAAGACTTTTGGCGGTATTACAGATGCGATCGCAGCCAAAATGCTGTCAATTGATGCACAGGGCATGGATTTAACAGCACAAGTGAATGGGGAAAATGTGCCAGTCCGTATTAAGTTCGATCGTGTTTTAGCAGATTCGGAAGATGCTCATCAAACTTTGATTGCAATGGTAAAGCAGGCACGGTTGAAATCAAAGTAGAAAATAGCTTGGAGGGAACCCTTGTCTCTAATAATCGGTTAATTTCTCTGATTTTAATGATAGCGATCGCATATAGCACCGCAACTTTTAAAGGGCAAAGAATTAAGAGGATAGCCGTACAAAAATATGTAGGTAAAATTAAAGATAACGGATGCGTCTACAGAAGACATCGTAGTTTTTATATCGGCTTATATAGCAAATCTTGGGTTCATTTTATGGAGTCGTCATAGAAGAATATCACAAAGTTAATCAAACTAAATCGAATTGATTGAAAAAATTTAAGTATCTGTAGTAGGGTGTCAAAACTAAAATGTTACAATAAATTTTATTGTGGGATGAGTGTACTCACCCGTCCGGGGCGAGCTTTCCGGCCCACCCCACAAGAGCTAAATTTTATGCACTATTTTAGCCTTGCCATGCCACAACGTATATTTCAAAAATCAAATATGAGTCCTATAGAGATAAATCAAGAAACAGAAAAGGAAAAAATTCTATGTTCTCATTGCCAGCGTACCGCTACCAACGGTATTAAATGTAAGGGTATTTGTGTGGCTGATAGTGACTATTAGAAAACTGCAACAAATAAAAACCGCTTGAAGCTTGTGTAACTTAAATGGGCGACAGATTGCGTTAAAGTGGGAAAATAACGTAAGTTAGCTCTGCTGAAACTACATTTGTCTTAATAATGGTTTCCACTTTTCCCAACCCTTCTTCTGTTGACTTATCTCGAATTAGACTTTCAATTCGCTCATTGCAACCACAATTGATAGAGTGGCGGCGGCGATTACATCAACAACCAGAGTTGGGTTTTCAGGAAAAACTGACTGCTGAATTCGTCTCACAAAAATTGCAAGAATGGGGAATTGAGCATCAAACTGGTATTGCCCAAACTGGTATTGTCGCCACAATCAAAGGTAACAAACTCCCCACTGAGAAAGTTTTGGCAATTCGAGCCGATATGGATGCTTTGCCAATTCAAGAACTTAACGAAGTGCCCTACAAATCGCAGCATGATGGAGTAATGCACGCTTGTGGACATGATGGACATACTGCGATCGCTTTAGGTACAGCTTACTATCTGCAACAACATCGTCAAGATTTCTCTGGTACCGTAAAAATTATCTTTCAGCCAGCAGAAGAATCACCAGGAGGCGCAAAGCCGATGATTGAAGCTGGGGTGCTGAAAAATCCTGATGTTGACGCAATTATCGGTTTGCACTTATGGAATAATTTGCCCTTAGGGACGGTGGGCGTTCGTGCTGGGGCTTTGATGGCGGCTGTGGAGTGCTTTAACTGTACAATTTTGGGCAAAGGTGGACATGGCGCACTACCTCATCAAACAGTGGATTCCGTTGTCGTTGCTGCTCAAATTGTCAATGCTTTACAAACTATTGTTGCTCGGAATGTGAATCCTATTGATTCGGCTGTCGTGACGGTGGGCGAACTTCATGCTGGAACCAAGCGGAATGTAATTGCTGACACAGCGAAAATGAGTGCTACTGTCAGGTATTTTAATCCGAGTTTTAAAGGCTTTTTCCATCAGCGCGTCGAGCAGATTATTGCCGGAATTTGTCAGAGTCAGGGTGCGAAGTATGACTTAGATTATTGGTCGCTTTATCCACCAGTAATTAATGATGTAAAAATGGCTCAATTGGTGCGGTCTGTAGCAGAAGAAGTTGTAGAAACTCCTGTGGGAATTGTACCAGAATGCCAAACTATGGCTGCTGAAGATATGTCGTTTTTCTTAGAAGAAGTGCCTGGTTGCTATTTCTTTTTGGGTTCTGCGAATCCTGAGAAAGATTTAGCTTATCCACATCATCACCCAAGGTTTGATTTTGATGAAACGGCGTTGGGAATGGGTGTGGAGATATTTGTCAGATGCGTGGAGAAGTTTTTTAGATAAAAGGGAACCGCGAACTGGGACTGTGTATAGGTACTAGGTTGGGTTGTAGCTTGCTTCCTCGTAGTGGTACGGAGTAAAATCCAACATTTGCCTTGGTCTTTAGAGGTTTAACGTGAATTCGACGGTTTATATGGTGTCCGTCTAATTAGCCAAATAAAAAACCTCTCCCTGGTTTTACTACGTAAAACCGTCCCTCTCCGATTCGGAGAGGGACAGACTTGAACGCTAGTTCAAGGCAGGGAGAGGTTCGTCGAATTCACGTAATACCAATTTGAAAAAAGAACGCGACAGATATACACGCCCAAACCTTTGTGATATCTAGTCTTCTTAATTTTGAATTTTGAATACTTCGACTGCCCTCAATACAAGTTTTGAATTTTGAATTGGTATAAGTTTATTGCCTATTGCTTGTTATGCGATCGCTTAAACTTTGCTGCCTTCCAACGAAACTGGAATCCGAATAATAAACTCTGCACCTTGATTTGGTTCTGACTGGCAATATAACAAGCCGCCGTGCTTTTCGGTAATAATTTGGTAGCTAATCGACAAGCCCATACCAGTACCTTTGCCCACAGGTTTTGTGGTGAAGAAAGGATCGAACAAGCGCCGTCGAACAGATTCCGGCATACCCAGACCGTTATCTGCAATGCGGATTTCCACTTGATGAGCGTCAACTTGTTCGGTATGAATACTAATGCTTGGGCTAGTCATTTTTTCTGGATTCTTGAATAATGACTCCTCTAAAGCATCGATCGCATTACTCAGCACATTCATAAACACTTGATTTAATTCGCCTGCATAGCATTCGACTTCAGGCAGGTTGCCATAATCTTTGGTAATTTCAATAGCTGGATACTCTGACTTCGTTTTCAAGCGATGTTGCAAAATCATCAAGGTACTATCGATACCGTCATGAATATTTACAGCTTTTCTCTCAGCTTCGTCCATACGCGAGAAGGTTCGCAGAGAAGCAACAATTTTGCGAATCCGGTCTGCCCCTACCCGCATAGAGGATAATAGCTTGGGCAAGTCTTCTAGCAAAAATTCTAAATCGATTGCTTGGGCTTCTTCTTGAATTTCTGGGTTGGGCAACGGGTAATGTTTTTGGTAGAGTTCGAGTAGTCTTAGCACATCTTGGGTATATTCGTTGGCATGGTTGAGGTTGCCAAAGATAAAATTGACCGGGTTGTTGATTTCATGAGCAATACCAGCGACCAGTTGTCCTAAGCTGGACATTTTCTCAGTTTGCACGAGTTGAGCCTGGGTTTTTTGTAGTTTGTCGAGATATTGCTCTAATTCGAGGGCTTTTTCTCGCTCTCGCGTTTCGGAGGCTTGCAAAGCTGCGTTTTTAGCTTCGAGTTCTTGTGAGTAAGCTTGCAAATTGGTATAGAGACGAGCGTTATCAATGGCGATGGAAATTTGTGCCGTCAATAAACTCAGCACCTTTACTCTTTCTGGGATAAAAGCACCAGTAATTAAATTATTTTCTAGGTAAAGAATACTAGTAAACTTACCAGAATGAATTAGCGGCAAACATAAAATTGACTTCGATTGATGAGTGGCAATATAAGCATCAGCAGCAAAGCGTGGGTCTTTTATAGCATCATCTAAAATTAGGTTTTCTTTGGTTCTCTCGACATAGTTGAATAAGGCAATTGGCAGTAAAGGTGAATTTGCTGAAAACTGCGAATTAACAACAACATTAACATCTTTTTCTTTAACGATTCCTGCCGCTTCTAACATCCATTGATTCTCGTGCTTGGTAATCAAGAAACCTTGGACGGCGCCAGCATTTTCGATGACATTTTTCATCAAATTTTCCAGCAGGTGATTTAGCATTATTTCTTCTGAAAGCACTTGTGAAGCTTTCATTACTGCCATCAAGTCAAGAAGATGAGAGCCTCCGGTAGTAGAACTGGTTTGACTAAGTTCTAGGTGCTTGTTTGTTAGTTTTTCTGTGTTTGAACCTCGCACGATTAATTGCGGGTATTTTGATTCTAAATCTTTGACTTTAGCAACAGCTCCCCAATGACCATAAGCGTAGTAGGCATTGGTCATATAGGTTTGGGCAATGCTTTGTTTACCCCATGACAGATAAAATTTAGCTGCAAGTTCGTGGGCTAATGCTTCTTCGTTGATGTATTCGTTTTCTTTAGCAAGTGCGATCGCTTTATCATACATTTCGATCGCTTCTAATTTTTCACCTAAAACCCGATGCCGTTCTGCCTCTACCAAATAGAATTTATGCAGATAATTCATTGGGGCATGATGCGCCAATTTTTGCATTTTTTCTTGATTAGCTTGGACGCGATCGAGAATGGCATTTTGCTCTAAATTTTGGCTATCGGGATACACTGCTAACCGTGCTAAAGAATCGTAAAAATGGAAAATAGGAATAACGGGCATTCCTATTAGTCCGTTCAAATACTTCTCTACAATGAGACTATTCTCAATCGCTTCTGAATAATTTTCAAACCAGTAACTAAGTAAAAATTTATTCCAATATATGTATCCAACTCCCGCTGTATCCTTAGCTTGCTCGTACAATGGCAACTTTATTTGCTCGTCGCAAGCTTCACCCTTGAGAACGCAGGGATTTTCACTTCTTCCAAGCAGATTTAAGATAGTCTGCCGATAAATTTCTATATAATTAAGTGCTGTTTCTTGTTTAATTTTATAAGTAGCATTTCTGTTGATTGCTATCTCTTTTTCAAGTCCAGCCAGTTCTTTGCCGCTAAAGTAAGAAAAAGAGGAGTATTGTTGTAGACAATAGCCTGCATATTCTAAATCTCCTGTCTCCATTCCGCTAGAATAAGCTGACATAAAAGACTCTAAGATTTCTTTCAAATGCTCTTTGCAAGGTCGGATAAATAGATTTACTATGAAGATTGTCTTAGCTTTAATTTCTTGAGCATTTAACTTTGACACCAAACTTAAAGCTAACTGACCGAACTGATAACCCGAATCAATTTCTCCCACAATGCCACAAAGAAGAAAACCATAATTGGCATAAGCAAACGGAGATAGAGAAGCATTACCATATTGGACGGATAATTGTACTTGTTTGCACACCGTCAAGGGCAACAGTGCGGGAGCAGCAATGTAGGCAGGAGAAAAGATACTTGACAAAAGTCTTATGGCTGCTAGTTTATAGGGGTCGGACATGTGAGGCAAATCGACTAAATCCTCAATTCGCCTTGCACTCAAAATTGCCGCAGTTTCCCCTAGTGCCTGCCCAATGTCTGATACATTCGGCTCTTGGGGAAACTCCACCCCCAACAGCTTTAAAACTTGTAGCCCTGTGTTAACCGCTTCTAGGAGCCTGTTTTGCCCCATGTAAGCTTGGATCTGGACTTCATACACTTTAATTTTGTCCAACAGCGTTTTGGCGTGGTTTTGGACTATCTCAACGAATCTCTGCATTTCTTCAAAATCACCGCTTAAAAATGCTGCTTCTGCTGCTTCTTCATAGATGGTTAATGTTAGTTGATAGTGATTTTGCCAAGTATCAGATGCTAACAGTCCTAAAGCAACTTGCAAATATTTAATAGCAGAATCGTGGGCTGTGGATGCTTTTGCTCTTTGACCTGCTATCAAATTCAGTTCTGCTAGCTCGTATTTTTGTGCTTCAGGTATCAGTAATTCAGTACCGTAATTAAGTTGATTGACCAGCGCAAAAATATTATCTTTGCGAGCTTCTGGTGTGGTATTTTTTAGCAGCAATTGACCAATTTTTAGGTGAGTTTCTTTTTTCTCGTCATGAGGAATCAAAGAATATGCCGCTTGCTGCACTCGGTCATGTAAGAACTTGTAGTCAACCTTGACATCCGTTAAATTAATTTTGCCTGATTCCTCTTGAGCAAATACTAGGGGAATTTTGTAATCTTGAGTTAACGGTAAAATTAACCCAGCTTGTAAAGCAGACCACAATTGCGCCGCAGTTATTAAAGGTGATGCTTCGTTAACGATCGCCAATACATCTAAGTTAAATGTACTGCCAATACAAGCAGCCAATTTCAGTACTTTTTGCGTTTCTAGCGACAGTTTGCGAATGTTTCTTGCTGTCAGTTCAACAACATTCAGGTCGGTAATACCGAACGCTTGAATATTTTGGATATTCCACAGCCACATTCCTGTATTGAATTCATAAGTTAAAAAGTCTTCTTGATGTAGAGTTAAGAGGAGTTGCGTTAAAAAGAAAGGGTTACCGCAGGTTTTGTGAAATAATAATTCTGCTAGCGGCTTAATGCCTTCTGTGCCATTTAATGTATCGCCAACTAACGCTTCTACATCTTTTAATTGCAACGGTGACAGAACAATATTATTCACCACTGCATTTGTTTTTTGAATTTTATCTAAACTCATCATCAGTGGATGAGTTGGCGAAACTTCGTTATCGCGGTATGCTCCAATTAATAATAAATATTGACGCTCGCTATCTGTCATCAATTGGTCAATTAAGTTCAATGATGCCGAATCTGCCCACTGTAAGTCATCAAGAAACACAACCAAGGGATGGTCTTGGGTGGTAAATGCTCCAATAAATTGCCCAAAAACGCGATTAAAACGATTTTGAGATTCAGTTGCACCCAGTTGTGTTACAGGTGGCTGAGTCCCAATAATTAGTTCGACTTCGGGAATCACATCGATAATTACTTGCCCGTTTTCTCCCAATTTGCTTAACAGTTTCTCTTTCCATATCTGGATTTGGGTTTCGCTTTCGGTGAGTAATTGCCCAATTAAACATTGGAAAGCTTGAATCAAGGATGCATAGGGAATATTGCGTTTGAATTGGTCAAACTTGCCAGCAATAAAATAACCCCTCGCCCCCACAATTGGTTTATGAACTTCGCTGACAACGCTAGTTTTACCAATCCCGGAATAACCAGAAACCAGCATTATTTCGCTGCTACCAAGAGCCACACGCTCAAATGCAGCCATTAATGTTGCTACTTCTGCTTGGCGTCCGTACAGCTTTTGGGGAATTAAAAAATGCCCAGATTTGTCTCGCGTTCCCGGTACAAAGTTTTCAATTTTGCCAGTGGTTTGCAGTAGAAACAGACATACTTCTAAATCTGCTTTTAGACCTGCGGCGCTTTGATATCGTTCCTCTGCTGTTTTCGCCAACAGCTTTAAAATAATTACACTAATGGCCTCTGGCACCTCTTCTAAGACGCGGCACATAGTTTCTTTACAGGGTGCTGCTGGCATTTTGGCAATGTGACAGTGTACCAACTCCATTGGGTCGTTAGTATGAAACGGCAAAGTACCCGTCAACATTTCATACAATGTCACGCCCAAGGAGTAAAAGTCAGTGCGGTAGTCAATGCCTCTGTTCATTCTACCTGTTTGCTCAGGCGACATATAGGCAAGCGTACCTTCGAGCAAATTGGGATTGCTCAAGCTGGGATTTTCTTTATCGAGCCGCGAGGAAATGCTAAAGTCAATTAGTTTAACTTCGCCATCAGGGTTGATGATAATATTGTGCGGCTTAATATCTTTGTGAATAATCTGTTGGGCGTGTAACTCTGCTAAGGTGTTTGCTAAATTAATCGCTATCTTGAGGAAAGTAATTAAGGTAATTGTTTGAGTCGCGATCGCTTCTTTGAGCAACGAACCTGGAATATCTTCCAAAACTAAAGCTAGGCCATGCTGATAAGTCTTTAACTCATAAGGTTTAACAATTCCAGGTATTTGCAGCGGTTCAATGATTTGATATTCGTGGCGCAGTCGCGCAATGTCTTCTAGAAGTGGATGTTCGTCAACAAGAGTTTTGACAATGACTGAGGTATTATCTGCTTCTCTGCGCCCGCGATAAATAATAGTTTTACCGCCAGTGTGAAGGGTTTCCAGGAATTGATAACCAGATAAAGTAGCTGTCGTCATTGTTTTCTCTTGCAAAATAAGCATTCTTAAGATGCCCATCCAGCTTGAAATATGTAATATTTATGACAAAATTACATATATTTTCACAATACGTTGTAATATCAGGATTACTTAAAACAGAATTCAGAACTGATAAGTAGAAACACTGAATTAAAGTGAAGAAGGCAGCTATGCTGAGGGCAGATAGCGCAGCGTTAGCGAGTCCGCGAGCGTCGGGCAGAAGGACTACAATGCAGTGTAGGCTTCAGACCTACACTGATTGCAAGACACCAAATTGAAAATTTTGGTGTGGGGCTTAAACCCTTACTCCCAACTCTTGGAGACGCGCAAGGGACGGTCGTGGCAGAGGGTAGGAATCAGAATTACATAAAAGCCTTCTGCCTCCTGCCCTCTGCCTTTCTTGCTAAAAAAGAGGTTACCGGGTTTCGACTCCGCTCAACCCTCGTCTTCTCAGGGTTCGAGCATTGAGCGTACCCTTCGGGATCTTGCTACGCGTAGCGTCTCCCCTTGGGAGAAGTCGAAATGCGTCTTCTAAATAATTAGACTTCTTGCAGAAGTCGGGAAAAGGGGAAAGGTTTGGTATTTTCCCTTTCTCCTTTAACATGAGTCCCTTTTCCCAATGATAAGTCTGCAACCGTACACGATATGATTTTCTGAGCTTGCCTTTTGCCTTTTATTTACTTATCTTTAATCAAACTCGAAATTGCCATAAGTAATTCTTCTGGTGTCACGGGTTTAACGAGGTGCTGTTGAAAACCTGCTTGAAGTGCTTCTTGCCGATCGATTTCGGCTGCATAAGCAGTCAGAGCGATCGCTGGCATCTTTTCTGTTCCCGTTTGTGCCTCGAAAGCACGTATTTCTTTTACCAGCATATAGCCGTTCATTTCTGGCATTCCAATATCGCTGAGCAAGATATCTGGTTTTGATTGTCCTAAAGTCTCTAATGCTTCAGTTGCTGATGCAACTGCGATCGCCGTCGCTCCAAATTCTTCAAGTACAAAGGTGAAAAACTCGCGGCTGTCGTCATTGTCATCTACAATCAAGACTTGTATCCCCATCAATGGAAAGAAGGTAGAAACGGCAGTTGTAGAATCAGCATTGGTTTGATGGTTAATTGTTGCATTGTTCTTGAGTAGTGGTAATCTAACTGTGAAGGTAGCTCCCTGCTCCTCCCCAGGACTTTGAACCCAAATCGATCCGCCGTGCATTTCGATTAAGTGACGAGCGATCGCTAACCCTAATCCCAGTCCACCAAATTTTCTAGTTGTTGTATTGTCGCCTTGACAGAAATAGTCAAACACATGGGGCAAGAACTCTTGGCTAATTCCCTTTCCTGTATCGCTGACGGTAATTTGCGCGTGAGCGTCGATGCTCTCTAATTGCACATTTACTCGTCCGCCTGTGGCTGTGAATTTGACGGCATTGGATAATAAATTCCACACGACTTGCTGTAAGCGACCTGGATCGCCCAAAATGCCGACTGTCGGATCGAGCATCGTTTCAATGTGAATGGTTTTCGCCTCTGCTGCTAAACGCACCGTTTCCATTGCTGCTTCAATGGTGGATGCCAAATTCACTGACATCATTTTCAGGTTGAGTTTACCTTGGAGGATGCGAGAAACATCCAGCAAGTCTTCAATGAGTTGAGCTTGTAATTTAGCATTGCGCTCAATGGTTGAGAGTGCTTTTTGTAGGGCTGTTTCGCTAAATTTACGGCTCTGCAAGAGTTTTGCCCAACCGAGAATTGGATTTAAGGGCGATCGCAATTCATGGGAAAGCACTGCCAAAAACTCATCTTTGATGCGGTTGGCGGCTTCTGCTTCCGCACGCGCTAATTTTTCCCTCTCCAAAAGGCGATCGCGTTCTTCTTCGGTGCGTTTGCGATCGGTGATGTCGGTTAACATGGCGATCGCGCCTGAGAATTCATTCTCTTCATTAAAAATAGCTCTAGCAGAAATCAGCGTCCAAAGATACGAACCATCTTTGCAGCGCAATCGACCTTCTTTGAGATCGCTACCTTCAACATTGAGCCATTCCAATTTTTTTTGGGCAATATCATCACGCCGATCCATAAAATCAAATATGGAGCGACCGAGCATTTCTTCTGCTGTATAGCCTAACATTTGTGACATCCGCTGATTGACGAACTCTGTTCGCCCTTGGGCATCAATCGTCCAAATTCCCTCATAAGAGGTATCGACAATTCGGCGATACTTGGCTTCACTTTTTTGTAAAGACTCTTCTATGAGGTGGCGATCGCGGCGTTCTCTGGCTTCCCGCAATGCACGCCGCACAGAGGGAACTAACCGCCCCAAACGTTGCTTTAAAACATAATCTGTAGCCCCATTCTTCAAAGCTTCGATGGCTAACTCTTCACCCAATACCCCAGAAACAAAAATAAAAGGAATCTCTGGAAATTTGTTTCGACCAATTTCCAAGGCAGAAATCCCATCAAAAGCAGGCAAGGCATAATCGGCAAGAATTAAATCGAAAGTTTCTGTAGAAATAGCAGCCAAAAACTCAGCCGCAGTTTCGACTCTTATGACTTGGCAATCAATTCCTCCTTCGGCTAGCATCACTTCGGTAAGTTCTGCATCCAACAGACTATCTTCTAAAAGGAGAAAACGAAGGACACTCATCATTTGCTCTCCTGTTGACGATTTGGTACAGGAGGTAAAGCGCCAAGAGGTGGCTGATTAATCACCGCCCAAAACAATCCCATACTCTTAATGGCATCGGCAAACTCATGGTAATCTAGGGGTTTGACGACATATGCATTCACGCCTAATTTGTAGCATCGAACTAAATCCGGTTCCTCGCGGGAAGAAGTTAGTACCACCACCGGAATCACTTGCATTACTGGGTCAGATTTGAGTTGTGCTAGCACTTCTAGTCCATCGATTTTAGGTAATTTCAAATCGAGCAGTACCACAACAGGATGCCCTTCCATCCGCAACCGGAAAAGTCCCCGGCGATACAGATAATCTAGAGCTTCCTCTCCATCGCGCACTACCACCACTTCGTTTGCCAGATGGTTTTCTGACAAGGCAGCCAATATTAATTCTGCATCATTAGCACTGTCTTCAATCAGCAGAATTCTCTTGAGTTCTTTCATTCCGTCTCCTTCTTCGACAACTTTGGCAGTGAGAAATAGAAGGAGGCTCCCTTGTCAACTTCACCCTCTGCCCAAACTCGACCATTATGCCGATGAATAATCCGCTGTACGTTTGCTAATCCAACACCTGTGCCTTCAAATTGCGGGTCGCTGTGCAGGCGTTGAAATACTCCGAATAACTTATGGGCATATTGCATATTAAAGCCAACGCCGTTATCTTGCACAAAAAAGATTATTTCGTTTTCATTATCGCTACTGCCAATGCTGATTTCTGCCGTGCTGCGAGTGGTGGTATATTTAACGGCATTGCTCATCAGGTTGTAAAGCACCAGCCGCAGCATGGAAGGATCGCCCTGCACTTGGGGTAATGACTGGATGTGCCAATTAATGACGCGTCCTTGGACTTCTGCAAGCAAATCCCGTTTTATTTCTTGCACTAGTTCTTCAATATTTAGGGTGACATAACGCATCTCTGTGCGCCCCATACGGGAAAATGTCAGCAACTCATCAATTAGTACTCCTGCTTGTTTTGCGGTTTGGGCGACGATTCTCAAGTAGCGCTGGCTGGTTTCATCTAAGCTTTTGGAGCTAGGCTGCTTGTTAAGCAATTCTATAAATCCGGCGATGTGGCGGAATGGCGCTCGCAAGTCGTGAGAGACTGAATAGGAGAAGGATTCTAGTTCTTTGTTGGCAGCTTCTAACTGGGCCGTGCGCTCTTGAATGCGTTGCTCTAGGGTTTCGTTTAATTGTTGTAGTTGAGTTTCGGCAAGTTTGCGTAAGCGAAGCTCGTTGTAGACATCGCTAATATCACTAATCAACACCGCAAACCCTTCAACGGTTCCCTGTCGGTCGAATTGGGGAACGTAAATAGCATTAATGTAGCGTTTTCCGAGATTTTGATAAGGAATTTCCGTTTCAAAGCTAACCTGCACTCCTGTTAGTACTTGTTCCACATAGGGACGAATGATTTGATATGCAGATTCACCCAAGACTTCCCAAAGATGCTTTCCATAGACTTCTGCGGCCGGTTGTCCAAACCACTCTTCATAAGCTCGGTTGTTGAAGCGGTAGCACTGTTGCGAATCCACAAAGGCAATTAAAACTGGCAGTGTATCGGTAATTAAGCGCAGTTGTGTTTCTTGTCGCCACAGTACTTCTTCATTGAACTGTACGAAGCGATCGAATTTAGCCTCGCTTTCATGGAGAAACTTCAAGCTTTCTTCAGCTTTGCGTTGAGCTGTGCGGCGCGATTCATTGAGCGAGCTGATTAACACTGCTGCTAGTATGAACACAACTAAGGAAATTAAAATGTTCAAATTTGTAGTATTTGTTGAATAAAGCGGCTTCAATAACAACTTGTAGAGTGCCAAAGTAGACAAAACAGTTGCGAATAAGCCCGGCCCTAAGCCACCATACCAAGCACTCACCATAATCGCAGCAAAAAGCAGTGCCGCAGGCGTCGCGCTGATATATTTATTCAGCAGCAAGGTAGCTCCCAGTGCTAAGGAAACAGATAAGAAAGCAACACCATAGTTTAGGAAATAATCCCGAATCAGTGCGCCTTTTTTTCTTTTAGTAATAAAGATGTTTTCGGGTTGAGAAACCCTCATCTTATGAGTCATAACCGGATTCTGCTTCTGGAAAATACTGATTTAGCAGTCTTTTGCCGGGTTCACCCATCTGGCGTATCGTTTCTTCTATAATTTTTAGTGCTAACCGTGAAGGCACTGTATGGCCATTTTCCCAACGATTGACTGTTTTGAATGAGACTCCCAGTCTAACAGCAAACTGTTTTTGGGAAAGATTGAGTTGCTGCCGCAGTTCCCGAATTAAATCTAAAATTTCCAGTTGTTTTGTTACAGACATCTCCTTTTCCTATTCCTCCGGTATGACTAAAATAGGACACTTGTCCTATAAGATGTCTCTTACTTAGGGAATATTTTCGAGTTTGATGACTGTTGAGTAGACTTCTTGCATAAATCAAAAAAAAGAACCCCACCCCGCCTTTGACTTACGTCAAAGTCTCCCCTCCCCGCGAGCGGGGAGGGGCTGGGGGTGGGGTGTTAGGGGACTTTTGCAAGAGGTCTACTATTGACTGTTGACTCCAAGCAGCGGGATGTTGTTTATTTGGAAGATGGTCGCTTTTGCTGGGTGTTGATTTGGAAGGGCGGGGAAGATGCCCTTGGGAAATTCAAAATTCAAAATTCAAAATTCAAAATTATTAATCCCTGCGGATAAATGCTGGGGCTTGAATACTGAAGTGTATTCGTTTGAAAGGTCAGCGTTGAGGATCAAAGGCGCAATTTCGAGGATAAAAGGTGCAATTTCGAGTATAAAAGACGCAATTTCGAGTATAAAAGGTGCAATTTCGAGTATAAAAAGTGCAATTTCGAGTATAAAAGGTGCAATTTCGAGTATAAAAGGTGCAATTTCGAGGATAAAAGGTGCAATTTCGAGGATAAAAGGTGCAATTTCGAGTATAAAAGACGCAACGTTGAAGATAAAAGGTGCAATTTCGAGTATAAAAGGCGCAACGTTGAGGATAAAAGACGCAATTTCGAGGCTCAAAGGCGCAACGTTGGGGTTCAGAGGTTCAATATTGGGGTTTAAAGGTTCGCGTTTTAAGAAGATTTACTCTTTTAACGAACCGCCAAGGACGCCAAGGAAGCAAAGTAAGAGAATTATAGAGCGTTTTTGCTTTAATATGGTAAATTTTTGAAAAATTGAGATGTTGTGGATAAAAACTATATTATTTTGTGAAACTGGTAGAATGCGCCTAGATAACTAATTGATGCTCTGGTAATCCCAATTGAATAAATGATTGCGATAGATGGACTTAAACTAAAAAAGATGCACGAGGGATTGCCAATCTAAAATCGTATCAGCCTGATTGTCGCCAATTGGTCGGTGCTTCCATATAATCGGGTAGGCGAGTAGTGCGATCGCCAAGTGCTTTTTTAATCTGCTGCAACTCTAGGTTTTTTGCTCCCGTCAAAATTGTTCCTTCGAGTTTCACATCACTCAGGTTCGCCTGGAAAAAGTTAGCTCCCATGAGATTTGCCTGAGTTAGATTAGCTTGATAAAAAGTTGCCCTTTGGAGGTTGGCGCCGATGAGGTTTGCTTGATACAAATCTGCTTCGGTTAAACTGGCTTCGGAAAGATTGGCAAAATAAACTTCTGTTTGCTGGAGTTTGGCTGCATTCAAGTTAGCGCCAGAAAGATTAGCACCGTTCAAGTTAGCGCCAGAAAGGTTAGCGCCAATCAAACCAGTCATGTGCAGGTTAGCTTTACCGAGTTTTGCTCCTTGCAAGTTAGCTAAAAACAGCTTTGCTCCTGAGAGGTTGGCAATTTTTAAGGTTGCTTGTTGTAAGTTGGCTTTATACAGGTTTGTTCCTTGGAGATTTGTAGCACGCAGACTTGCTCCACTAAGGTTAGCCGACCGCAGATTTGCACCGCAGAGATTGGCGCGGTTGAGGTTAGCCCAACAAAGATCGGCACCACACAGGCTGGTTTTGAGCAATTTGGTTTCATAAAGAATAGAGCGAACCAGTCTAGCGCCGTTCAGGTCAGCTTCAGATAAATCTGCCCCCCGCAAATCAGCCCCACTCAAGTCTGCTCCTCGGAGGTCAGCTTGTTGCAGGTTTGCTCCTACTAAATCTGCTCGCCTAATGTCGGTATTGCGTAAATCAAGTTTCTGATCTTTTGGGTCTTCGAGTAAATTCCGTCTGGCGATAACAGTTAAAGCTGCTTGAATATCGGTGCGTATTTTTATTGTTTCGTCATGGAATTTTGGCTGCAATTGCTGTGTCGGACGCGACCCACCTTTGCGCCTACTGGAGTAGATTGCTGGTGAGTATTCTGACTTTGATTGCTCTGGTTTTACTTGCTCGATTGGTGTATTTTCTCGCACAAAGGCAGTGAGGATTTCCATGATTGTCCAGTGTTCTTTGGGGAAATCTTGAGCAACTCTTTCTAATGCGTAAATTGCGCCTGTGCGAGTTTCAATTTTTTCATGCCCCAGCTGGGAAATTGCTCCCATAAAGCGTTCTGCAATCAATCTGTCTTGATTGAGTTTTGCATTCTGAATGTCAATTTCTAAGTTTTTCTCAGCGGCGATCGCATTTTTCTGCAACGCTTGGGTACGCTTTGCTGCATAATAAGCATTAAACATTGCTGCGGATGCTAGAAAAACTATTGCAGTGGTTGTTAATGCTTGGTTTCTATACTGGATTTTCTCTTGAATTGACAATTCCTTAACACTGGACAACGCGAAGAAAATGACAGTCAATGAACCAGCAAATATAACTGTTATTGTTATCAACCAATTCAACAAAGTGTCTGTCTTTTTAGAAGACATGGTAAAAATTTTCCTTACAACCTAGAATTATTACTTAGTTATTTGGACAAAATAGTATAGCATTTAGCAAAAAAATTATAATATGGTCACAAGAGTCATTTAAGTTACGAATCACATCGGATATACTAGTAAATCACTGTCTAAATAAATCAGTTAAACTGTTACACTATCCCAATTAGGAATTACAAATTACTCAGAAAATTTAGCTTCCCTGAAATTTGCTCGATCGAGTGTGGCATCATCAAGAATTGCTCCACGTAGGTTAGCTAAATATAAGCTGGCACGGTGCAGGTTCGCCTTTTGGAGGTTCGCCCATTGCAGGTTGCTAGCGCTGAGGATTGCGCCTTTGAGGTTAGCTGAATATAAATTAGCTCGTTCTAAATTAGCTGCACTGAGGATCGCTCCCTCTAAGTTAGCTTCTTTTAGGTTAGCCCCAGCAAGATTAGCTTGATAAAGATTTATCTGTTCTAGGTTAGCTTGATTTAGGTTTGCTCCTCTGATGTCCGTATGGCTCAAATCAAGTTGCTCATTTTCTGGATCTTGGTTTACATCTCTTCGAGCGATAACGGTAAGAGCCGCTTGAATATCTCTACGAACTTTTGCTGGGGGGTTGCACAGATGTTGCTTTTGGGGCGTGTCAGAAGCGTTTTTGCGAATAAAACTAGCCAGAATGTCCATGATTATCCAGTGATACTGTGGATGATTATGGGCAATTTGCTCTAGATCGTTAATTATAACTATACTGCTTTCTATTGTGCGATCGCCTAACTGTGCAATTGCGATTTTTAAACGTTGTTTTGGGGAAGAATGCGGAACTTGCTTAATATGTTCCCGAAAATCATATATCTTAAGGAACATTTTTGATAACAGTTTTTCATTGGTTGGTAAAATATTTTTCATGACACCAAAGCTATTAGCGATCGCTGTAAACATAGAAAAATACTCAGAGGGTTTTCGACAATTTCCTTATTATGGATATTGTTTAATTCATAGCAATATTGGAATATGCTAGCGCAATCAGCAAAATTGGCAATAGACTTGCTACAGAAGTAGCGTCAAGAAGAAAGCGAACGAGAACAAAGCCTTCTCTTTAACTTTTTATCTTGACGCCTTCTTGCAAAACTATTTTTTTAAAAGGCATAATATAAGCGTTTAATAACTAGTTAGTAACATACATAATACCTACCGCGATCGCTCATTAGTTGTACTCAGGATTGTTTATTCTTCACTAGCAATTAGCCCTCATCATGACAATTTTGATCGATCCGTAATCAGTGATACATGACATACCTCGCGAAAACGAAAAGCTTTGCACTACAACCGTATTGCTTTATACTGATTCTTATTAGAAAATAACAATTGCAAAAGTAGTTTTCGGAGAGCGATCGCATGACTCTAACTATCTCAAATGTATTTGATGCTAATTTTTATCGTGCCGCCAATAGTGATTTATCTAGTTTCAATGATGCTCAAGCTTTGTCTCACTTCCAAACCTATGGTATCAATGAAGGTCGTTTATTCTCACCACTGATTAATTTGAATTTCTATCGATCTAGTAATCCTGACCTGGCCAACTTTAACAACAGCCAACTGTTAAATCATTTAGAAAATTATGGGATAGCTGAGGGACGTAATTTTTCTCCGATTGTTAGTCTTGGCTACTATCGCACTAACAACACTGACCTCAGCAGCTTTAACAATGAGCAATTATTTAATCATTTGAAAAACTATGGAATTTCAGAAGGGCGTTACTTTTCTTCAATTTTTTATCTGTTCTCATATAAAAACTTTAACTCTGACCTCGCTTCTTTGAATAACTCTCAACTCCTAAATCATTTTCAAATAAATGGTATAAACGAAGGGCGTAAGTTCATACCCTATTTTGAATTTGACTACTATCGGGCTAACAATAAAGACTTGGCTAGTTTGAGTAACAGGCAGTTATTAGACCATTTTGAAGTCTATGGAATTAATGAAGGGCGTAAATCTTCATCTTCTTTTGATGCTGGGTATTATAAAGCTAATAATCCTGATTTAAATTTTTTAAAAGGCGTTAGCTTAGTGGAACATTTTGATTTTTATGGTTTTGGTGAAGGACGCAAGGGCACTAATGACTACGGCGGAAACACATTAAATACTGCTAGCAAACTTGCCATAAATCCAAATTTTATTCAACAACTTGAAAACGTTGGTTCCTCTGATACCAATGACTACTATCGGTTTGATTTAAATAAATCTAGCACTGTTAATATATCAGACTATAGCGTTTTTAACAGTGTACTTGAGCAAATACTTGATAGTAACGGTAATGTTCTAGCTTCTAGAAATACCGCTGTATTTAAGCCTGGTACTGGTATTGTAGGAAATACGATTGAAAAGTTTAATTTGTCTCCGGGTACTTACTACATACGCTTCCAACCGCAAGCAGGGAATACTAATTACTCTTTCTTGATTTCTGCTACGCCGAACAATAATTAATACAGCAAATTGCAAGTCGGTGAGGTACAGATCGTAGTAGGGGCTTTACAGCTGTAAAGCCCCTACCCGTTTACTGCCTCCTGCCTTCTTCAATGCAGTTGTTCAATTAGCTCTATAATTTGTTGATGATACTGGATATTTCCTTCTTGATAATACAAGTCTGCGGATTTTTGAAAATCAGCGATCGCTTGTTGCAAATTACCCAAATTTCGGTAGACATCTGCTCGCAGGATGTAAGCTGAAGCCCAATGAGGTTGACGTTGTAGGGCTTCGTTTAAGTCTGCTAAGGCTAAGTTGAAGTCTTCTAAAAGAGAATAGCTACGCCCCCGATTGTACCAATCTTCAGCAAAGTTAGGGTCGATGGCAATTGCTTGAGTGTAATCTTTTATCGCACCATAATAGTCTTCTATGGCGTAGCGAGCGTTAGCCCGATCGCTGTAAAATGCAGCAGATTGAGGATTGATTTGCAATGCTTGGGTGTAATCTGCGATCGCACTTTCATATTTTTCTAAAGCATAGTTGGTAGAAGCTCGGTTGTAATAAGCTTCGACTAAATCGAGATTGATTTCTAAAGCTTTGTCATAATCTGCAATGGCTCCATGTTCATCCCCTAAAAGACGGCGAGCATTGCCCCGATTGCAGTAAGCTTGGGAAAAGTCAGGCATCAATTCTATGGCTATTGTGTTATCATCAATTGCTCCTTGGAAATCTTGCAAAGCTTCACGGGCGATACCCCGGCCATAATAAGCCGCCGCTAAGTTATCATTAATCTGCAATGCCCTGTCGTAATCTTTTATTGCTCCTTTATGATCTCCAATAGAACGACGAGCTGCGGCGCGATCGCAATATCCCTCCGCTAAATTAGGATTGAGTTGTAACAACCGATTACTATCTTCAATCGCACTTTGATAATTTCCCAATCGGCAAAGCGCATTCGCCCGGAAGCCGTATACTAAAGCTAGTGTCGGATTTTCTTGCAATGCTCGGTCATAATCTGCAATTGCCCCTTCGTAGTCTTCAAGGGTGCTACGCACCAGACCCCTTTCGCAATAAGCTTGCACATCATCAGGATTGAGTTTCAGCGCTCGATCGAAATCTTTAATTGCGGCTTGATAATTTTCTAGGCGAGAGAGAACCAAACCGCGATTGTAATATGCGCTGGCAAACTTGGGGTTAATTTTTAAGGCGCGGTTGTAATCTGCGATCGCACTTTCATAATCTGCTAAAGCGTAGTAAGCATTACCTCGGTTATGATAAGCCTCTGCCAAGTTAGGATCTAATTTTAATGCTCGATGATGATCGGCGATCGCTTCATGGTAATTTCCTAAAAGGTGGTGAATATTACCGCGATTGCTGTAAGCTGCGGCAAAATCCGGATACCACTGTAAAGCTTCTTGAAAATCTGCGATCGCTCCTTGAGAATCGCCGCGATCGAAACGAGCTACACCGCGATTATGATACGCATTGGCAATATCAATATTGATGTTATCAGCTAATTGGGTGCTGAGTTCTATGGTTTGGATATAATCGGCGATCGCTTTGTCGTAATCTGCCAAGGCAAAGTAGGCATTTCCGCGACTGTGGTAGGATTGGGCGAGATTCAAGTCGATGGCTAATGCTTGATTATGGTCAGCGATGGCTTTTTCATAATCTCCTAAAAAGTAGTATGCATTGCCGCGGTGATAGTAGGCTGTGGCAAAATTGGGGTTGATTTCGATGGCGCGATTAAAATTGGCGATCGCACTGTGATAATCTGTGACACTACTTGAAATAATTCCTCGATTATGGTAGGCTTCGGCGTAATCGGGATTGAGTTTGATGGCTTGGGTGTAAGCTGTAATGGCTGCTTGATACTTCCCTTCTAAATTATTGTTGAATCCTTGGTTGAAAAAATCTTCAGCATTCATATAAATAATTTTTTTGACTTATGATAGCCCCTAGCTTTCAAGTATGGGCATTTTTGATGAAATGCTTTGAAAAGCATTTTAAGTACTATTGTGCCTAGTGTTGGAATTTTTGGTTGCAAAAGGGCGATTGGGTTTCATTTACAGCAGTTTTCATTATCAAACAGCAATATTGGCGTCAGTCATCAGAATACAGGAAAGGTATTTTGTACGACTGGCGCATAGAGGCGCGATTCGCCGTGTCCACGAGCCTCAAGATTGCTGAATTCTGAATTCTTCTTCAACAGAATTTTAATAAATTGACTAGTATTTTTGTAGGGATTATCATAATATAAACCCGGTTAACCAGCAATGAGTAATCCCACGCCAGTGCAATCAGAAGGATTCAAAGAACAGCAATTCAAAGGCTATACAGAGGAGTTAGCTGAGCCTTTAGCTAAGAAGGTAACAGGTGTGAAGTTGCCACAAAGTATTCATGATGCACTGCACGCACTTCCACAAGAAGAGAGAGTAAAATATTTGCGACGACTTATTTGCGAGGCAGTTAAGCGAGATTTGATTGGCAACAAAGCCTAAAAGGCAAGCACTACGGCGTTTTTTATTTGTTTCAATCCCGTTGCCAGGTTTCATTTAATTAAAAGAAGATTGATTGTTGAATGTCTGCACTAGTTCCGTCAGCATTCGTTTTATATGATGCAAATTCTTTACTGCACTATAGTAGGTTATTGCTTCATTAAAGAATGCGATCGCGCAGTGACTTTTCCAGAGCATCATAATTTTATAGTATTAAAATAATTATTACTCTTGCGATAAATCTGGCTAATTACTTATTGTTTGAATCCAGAGATTTCTAAAAGAGAAATAACTAAATATTCTTAATAAAAATTTAATTTCTGCAATTAGCAAGTTGGTAAAGATATCGAATACTCTCTTCTATTTTTTTTAAGTACCTTTATCAGGAGGACTTTAACCATTAATTACACGTTTTTGTAAGTTTGCTCGGAATAATAGAGAATTTATTTGTGCATGAAATAATTAAGTGTGTGCTTAAATCATTAATCAATGTTCGAGAAGCACACACTTTTCTTCCGTGCAGAAAATCAGCTTATTGATTGTTAGCAATAATCTCTTCAAGCTCTTCAGTACTAATATTCACAGCCTGAGTATAATTTTCATCCCAACAAGCTGCATAGTTGCTACCCGAAGCTGTACAAAGCTGAACATTATAAGCACGCACTTCACATTCCCTACGTCCGATTCTCAATTCAGAATTATCGGGATCGGCATCTTGCAAATTCATAATGCTATTACAAATTTGAAGAGTTGTAAGCGTTTCTGGAGCGAAAACTTGAGCATTACTTTTAAGTGAAAAGCTGAAAACAGTAAGTGGAACAATAAATAAACTTGCTACCAATTTTCTAGAGATTTTTTTCATTTTCTTGCACCTTTGTTGACTGTAACAGGCTTCCATTTTATTTACTGACGCGCTACTGTATCCCATTTGACATATGACTGTTCATCTCCATTATCGAAGGAGTACCACACCCCACCTGGTTGGTTGTAATAGTAGAGTGTATAAAAGCCTGATATTTGCTTGTTTGACTGATTATAATAACAGGCAGTGTATGTCCCCCAATTGGTGCTGACGGTTGCCCGAAAAGCTCCACAATTAGGATCGAAGCCTTCAGGGGAAATCGTCACCTGTGTATTAGTCAGTCCAATCTGCGCCAGCATTATGCTGTTGTTCTGGACTTTCTCACCAAATGAAGCAGATACACTGCTCATGCCCATCGCTAAACCCGTAGAAAGCATAGATACAAAACCAAAAGCAATACACTTGCGATTTATCATTTGAAAAACCTCAAAAAAAGTTGTTTTATTCGTAATAAAGTAATTTTGAAACGACTAAATTACTTGATAATCCATATTTGCTTTGGTGTTTTTGCTTATTAATCGTTCCTGATAGTTTCTAGATTAAACTTATTAAAAAAATAAGTCATTCAACTTATTGCTCATATAACTGCATATTTCAGCCAAGCAGATTGCAGTTTTCTGCAATCAAAGATGTGCAGAAGATTTTTGTAATGAATGCTTGCTAAGAAAAAGTTACAAATCTCTTGTATAGATAGCGATATACTAAATCATAAAATTAATGATTGTCATCACAGTTTATGGTTTTGCGATCGCCACAGCGTCAAGTTATTATTGTCCAACCATCCCTACTGAAAATGACGCAATCTTTTAATCAAACTACTGCGATATTTTTACCAAATGTATAGATAATCAAGCCTCACTACCATCGGATCGCATTTTTGCGATCGGCTAGTCACGCAATGTAGCAATGGCATT
The DNA here is from genome assembly GCF_052692665.1 of Nostoc sp. DSM 114161. Lineage (NCBI taxonomy): Bacteria > Bacillati > Cyanobacteriota > Cyanophyceae > Nostocales > Nostocaceae > Nostoc > Nostoc sp. DSM 114161. The sequence continues at coordinate 7,743,473 of NZ_CP195141.1, read as the reverse complement.
GAAGAGTGTGGGGAGATGGGGAGACACGGGGACGCGGAGAATAACCAATGACGCCACTTGCTTCTCCTGTCGGAGACGCTGCGCGAACAAGCCGGCATCGCCGCCGCGGCTCCCCAATGCCCCATGTCCCATACCTTGCTAATTCACTACCTGACTACCATGACTGCGGGGGTCATCTTGACTGGGCGTTGGTGCTACTGGGGCTGAGAATTTGGAAACTTGTCCGCTAGCTTGACCGTAGGGAAGAAACGAGCCAGTAACTAAAGCTTCTAAGTTGCTAGCCATGATTGTCCGGGGTTGATCGCCGATCGCCTGGGCGATGGTTTCTCCACCCGGCTTCAAAAACACAAAGTGCGGAATCCCATCCACGCGATATTTCAGCATTTCTGGCAACCACTTAGTATTATCGACATTCAACATCACGAAATTCAGCTTGTCAGCATATTCTGTTTCTAGTTGAGCGATATCTGGTGCCATTTTTTGGCAGACTGTACACCAATCAGCATAAAACTCCACTAAAGATGGTTTACCGTTGGTCATTGCTACTTCTAGCGGTGTGGACGCTTCACTTAATTTGGACAGGGAAGCCGAAGTTGTTTCAGTTCGCAATCCTAAGACAAAGGCAACGCTAAGGGCGATCGCGACGATCGCAACTAAGAAGTTTCTCAAACGCTTCCCTAAGCTAGATTCAGGCTTTTCGGGAGAATTAACTGGCGAACCCGTACTCATAACAGAATTATTAAAACTTATTAAGTAGTCTCTTTCAGTTTAGCTGACTCGAACCGCTTTCAATAAACACCGCAAGTGGTTACTGATGCGATTAATCTTGTCTGTACGCGAGTAAAATTTTGATGATATCAAAGTTAGTTAGAATAATTAAAAGCAGCAATACCTACTTTAGTCATAGATCTGGAAGGGCAAATCTCTATGGTTTCAGCCACTAGTAATATAGGTAGCCTGAGCTTTGAAACATTTGTTGCGAACTATTTGGATAAGGTACGCTACGAATTAATTGATGGAGAACTAATTGACTTGGAACCCACTGGACTCCACGAGCAGGTAGCTGGGTTAATTAATCGTAAGCTCAATGTAGCGATCGATCTGCTTAACTTGCCTTGGTTCATTCCCATGAAATGCCTAATTCAACCATTAGGTCAAAATTCAGCCTTTAGATCTGATATTGTAATTGTCGATCGACAGGCTTTAGGAAATGAACCATTATGGAAAACTGCACCAGTGATTACATTAGGTAAATCCGTCAAATTGGTAGTAGAGGTAGTCAGTACCAATTGGCAGAATGACTATGCTCGTAAAGTGGAAGACTACGAAGCTATGGGCATTCCAGAATATTGGATTGCAGATTATCTAGGGCTGGGAGGGAAACGCTACATTGGCTCATCCAAAGAACCTGCAATTACGATTTATCAGTTAATTGATGGAATTTACCAAGTACAGCAGTTTAGGAGAACAGAATACCTGCTCTCCCAAACATTTCCTAACTTGAGTTTGACAGCAGAAGAAATATTTACCGCAGGTCGGTCAAGTTAGGAACTGGGCAAAACTTTTGTAACTTACAAAATCGCTCCAGTTTCTTTCAAATAAACCCGTGTAAATGGTTCGTCTTGACCCAAAGTGTAATCCTCAATTAACCCTTTGCGACGAATAGAAATGTCGTTGCCTTTTCTAACCACCACAGTAGAACTATCAAAAACATCCCGCGCCAACATCATCTCAGTTTCGGTGGGATTATCCAAAACTACGATATTACTGCGGTGGTAAAACATACCCTCTTGCTCTAATACCTCTTCCCCATACTCAGCAATCAACAAATCAAGTTTGGGATGACGCAGCAAAGTTTGAACGTTACTGTTGTAAGTTGGGCTTAATACTTTTTTCGAGCGATTCACAAAAACTGCGTCGCGACAAACAGCACCGATTGTCCAGTCGGGATGTTGTAAAAGGATATGGTCAATTGTTGTTTGCAGTTCTTCAACGGAGATTTTATTAAAGGTAATAATCGGTATCCTCGCATCTGTACCAGACTCAAAAAACGTTTCTAAAATATGAGAAGGTACATCAACGCTATCACCTTCAGAAGGTTTCAAATGCATTAAAATTCCTGGTGCAGCGTTAATTTCCAAGATAGCGAAGTTACTCGATTTCCAAGATTCTGCAAGACTTTTGGTAATGACATCAATACCCAAACAAGTCAGCTGAAAGTGTTGGGCAATATCTTGGGCGAGGATAATATTGTCAGCATGAACTGTATGCGTTGCATTGATGCTCATACCCCCGGCGGAAAGATTGGCTACTTTACGTAGGTAGACGGTGCGCCCTTTTTCAATTACGCTGTCCAATGACAAACGCTGTTCGTCTAGATAGAGTTCCATCGCATCGTCCACCAGAATTTTACTCATGGGGGAGGTGGGTGAATCTAAACGTGCGGGTTTGCGGTTTTCTTGACGAATTAATTCTGCGATGGTTAGGTAGCCATCACCAACAACCGATGCGGGACGGCGTTCTGTGGCGGCGACGAATTTACCATCGACACACAACAAACGAAAATCCGATCCTGAAATGCTTTTCTCTACTATGATTCTGGGTAGCTGGTCTTCAGGAATCGCTGCTAATGCCCGACTATAAGCAGATTCCAGTTCTTTAGAGTCTTGCACGTCAGCCGTAACGCCAATTCCTTTATGACCTACCACTGGCTTAACTGCTACTGGGTAGCCAATTTGTCTAGCTGCTGCGAAAGCTTCTTTTTCGGAAAAGACGATTTCGCCTTCAGGTACTGGAAAACCCAGAGTTTTCAAAAATGCTTTACAGTCATCTTTGCGGGTAGTAAATTCCGAATCTAGATGGCTATCGCGGTTAAATGTTGTTGCTACTCCCCGGACATGTTTTTTTCCCAAACCGTATTGCGTCAATCCTTCTTCCCACAAATAAAATGCGGGAATGCCTTTTTCATTGGCTGTTCGCAATAGGGCGTAAACTGTAGGGCCGCCATAAACAGATGCGCGAAACCTAGTTTGCAGCCTTACTAGCTGATCTTCAAAGTCGAAGTCCGTGTCTTGGGTAATGGCTTCAAACCAATCCCAAACAAAGTAAACTACTTCTCTAGTTGTGCGTTCGTGTAGAGATTCGATACTAATTCGCGTGGATTTTGCATATGGTTTGACACTCCAGTGACTGAGGTGCAAATCCATGTCCAATTTTCCAACTTGTGAAGCCACTTGGGCAAATAGATGGGCATAGGATTCGTAGCTTTGGTCGCCAAGATGGGGATAGCGATCGCCAATTCTCGAAATATAATCCTCAATAGGCAAAGGCTCTTTCAACTCAACTAGAGCAAAATCAAATACTAGTGCCCCTCTATCTAAATAAGGGTTAGCTCCAATGTAATGCTTGAAGTTGAAAATATCGAATACATCCGTTCTTCTAGCATTAATGCGGACTAAATCGCTGCTTTTTTGTTGAACCATTGATTATGAACCTTTGGCTAAACACCCTGAAATTGAGATGCTGAGTTCGATTACTCAGACTTATTGATTGTTAGAATTCATGAGTCAGAATACTTACATATATCATCGCTCTGCTTCCTCCTGAATACTGAATTCTAACGATTGATTCACTTAATTTTGGGGAGTTATAACTTTGACATAGCAATTTGCAATTACCACTTTGCAATGAGCTACGTCCCGCTACGTTAACGCAGTGTTTCTATTCAGTGTCGGCTTTAAACACACAATTTATCCAATTATTCAATTGAATAGATGCGTATTTTAATTGCAAATTGTGAATTGCGAATTGACACAGAACCTACCCTAACCAGATTACGAAGCATCTTCAACTATCTCAAGGCATAATTTAATTTTCATTCATCCGAAAAATAAAATCGCATTCAATTCATCCTGATGAATAACCAAATATACGACCTTTGAAAGGTGCAATACCTTAGCAATTATTTGTATAAATCTATATACAGTATCAACCAATACGGTATTGAGGAAACAGCAAAGTATGAATGGCACACAAGCTGCTCTAAGAGATGAAGTTAGGCTACTGGCTGAAGAAGCTTTTCACCGGAGGCTAATTTCTGGGCATGGAGATGGGCCAGACATCAAAGAGTATCAAATTGTCTATCAAGGCAAACCCAGACATCTCCCACTAGAACAAGCACGTTTTTTCTTGAGTAATTTGCTTTACAGAAGCGGGATTCGTTAAATCATTCATCAGGAAGTTTTGGATTTTGGATTTAAAATACGGATAAATTTAATTCTGCATTCCGATAGGGGATAAATTTTTTTAGTTAAGGGCGAATTTGTTCGCACAATTAAAAAATAATTCTCTTGCTAGAATTAAGATCAACTCAATTTTCCTTAAAAGTCTGCGATCGCCAACTCCAACACCATCAATTATGCCTCTAGAAAATATATCTAGAGGCTACAACTTGTTTATGCAACAATACAGTTCAGCTAGTGTTTTAAGATCCCCCCAACCCCCATTAAAAAGGGGCTAAGAAAATCTGTTTACCCCCTTAAAAAAGGGGTCGCCGCAGGCGGGGGGATCTGAACTGTATTGGTTTATGTAATTTAAAAAATCGTTTGGTCTAATTGCGATCGTTAATTTTCATACTAGTTTTTTCAAGTAATCTTCCAAAAGGGAGATATTATAGATTTAATTGTCATGGTTTATTGAAATTTATCTAAATCAAATCAGGGGGCATTATGGTAGAAAGTAACTCTAAAAGACAATTAGTAATTATTGGCGGAGCTGAAGACAAAGAGGGAGATTCCCAAATTTTGCGGGAATTTGTACGCCGCGCTGGAGGTACAAAAGCTAACATTGTGATTATGACAGCGGCGACAGAACTACCGAGAGAAGTGGGAGAAAATTATATTAGAGTGTTTGAGCGATTAGGAGCCGAGAATGTCCGCATCGTTGACACAGAAACTCGCGATGATGCGTCTTCATCTACGGCATTGAAAGCTATTAGTAATGCAAGTGGGATATTCTTTACCGGAGGAGATCAAGCTCGCATCACCAGCATCCTCAAGGATACTGACATCGATGCGGCGATTCACAAACGCTATGCTGAAGGTGCCGTGATTGCAGGTACGAGCGCCGGAGCTGCGGTAATGCCAGATAAAATGATTGTTGAAGGTGATTCGCAAACCAACCCGCGGATCGAAACTGTGGAAATGGGCCCCGGTATGGGATTTCTTCCAGGAGTGGTAATCGATCAGCATTTTTCTCAGCGGGGAAGATTGGGACGCTTAATCTCAGCTTTGGTACTAGAGCCGGCTGTTTTGGGATTCGGTATTGATGAGAATACCGCGATGGTTGTCACAGATACTCAAATTGAAGTGATTGGTGAAGGTGCTGTCACAATTGTCGATGAATCAGAAGCTACATATAACAATGTGAGCGAAATTTTGAAGGATGAGCCGCTGGCGATTTGTGGAGCCAAGCTACATATTTTGCCACATGGCTTCAAATTTGACCTCAAAACCCGCCAGCCTATCCTCAGCAATGGCTCTGTGGCAAATGTCTCTGTAGGAGTTGGTTAATTACCTGTGCGTTAGTCCTGTGGAAAAAAATCGGCGATCGCTAGTTGCTATTTCTTATATGTTAAGAATTAGTTAATAAACTTTTAATTCAGCAAAATGCAGTCATTATAAAATACTGGGAAAATACGAAAAATTTCCCAGTTTTTTAGTATCTTAGTTCAGTTAGTAACTTGACGATGAAAGCCATAATATTAGCTGCTGGTGTTGGACAACGCTTGGGTAAAGATGGGCAAAACCAACCCAAATGCTTACTGAAATTTAACGGCAAATCTTTATTAGAGCGCCATTTGAATTATCTTCGTCATTATCAAATAGACGAAGTAGTAATTGCCGTGGGTTACCAGGCAGAAAAAATTCAGGATGAAATCAAAGCATTGGGAGCCGAAAACTGGGTTACTACAGTTTACAATCCTGACTATACCAAAGGTAGTGTTATCAGCTTGTGGGCTTTACGCCAACATCTTGCCGCTGCCGATAATTTATTGTTAATGGATGCAGATGTTTTGTACGATCGCCACATCATCGAACGATTAGTAAAAACAAATATTTCCAATTGCTTCTTATTGGATCGAGATTTTGAAGTGGGGGATGAACCAGTGAAACTTTGCGTGAAAGACAATTATATAGTGGAGTTTCGCAAACAAGTTGCTTGGAACTTAGCTTATGATTTTGCCGGGGAGTCAGTGGGATTCTTTCGTTTTGAAAATGCGATCGCTAGCCGTCTCGCCAGCCGCACAGAAGAATATGTTGCTGGCGGACTGCACGACCAACCTTATGAAGAAGTAATTCGGGATCTGTTATTAGAAACCCCACAAGTATTTGGTTACGAAGACATCACTGGTTTACCTTGGATTGAAATCGATTTTCCAGAAGATATTCAACGTGCCAAAAACGAAATTTTACCTAAAATTGAAATGGCACAATAAATAAATTTTGTCAAAATAATTCAGAATTAATAAGTAAAATAGGTTTGATTCATAGCTATCAGACCGAGCTAAACACACAAGATTAATCTTTTGCAAGATAGAACAAATCTTTAGCACTCATTGTTAATGCTGACTGTTCATCTAATTTGTAAAACCCAAGCTGAACCTAACCCCCTTACCTAGTAGGAAAAGGGGTAAATTTAAAGCCTAATAGAGTTCAGATAAGACCCCAACACTTGTAGAGACGGCGATTTATGAGCCAGCGCGTTGCGGGGGTTCCCCCCGTTGTAGCGACTGGCGTCGCGTCTCAAAAACCATACAAATTGAAAAATAGTTGCGTTGCACCAAATGGATATTCAAAAAACATATTCCCTACCTCTTTCACAATCCAAAATCGAAAATTCAAAATCTAAAATGTTATTAAATAAGTCTTCTCAACTGCGGGAATTATTGGAATCGCCTCAACTCGAATTCATCATGGAAGCTCACAATGGAATTAGCGCCCGCATTGTGGAAGAGGCTGGATTTAAAGGAATTTGGGCGAGTGGATTAGCTCTTTCGGCTCAATATGGCGTTCGGGACAATAACGAAGCCAGTTGGACTCAAGTTGTAGAAATGCTAGAGTTCATGTCTGATGTTACCAACATCCCCATTTTGTTAGATGGCGATACGGGTTATGGCAACTTTAATAATATGCGTCGCTTGGTTAGGAAATTAGAACAGCGAGGTATTGCTGGAGTTTGTATTGAAGATAAACTTTTTCCTAAAACTAATAGCTTTATTAATGGTAGTCGCCAAGCCTTGGCTGATATTGATGAATTCTGCGGCAAAATTAAAGCAGGCAAAGATAGTCAAACACATCCTGATTTCTGCATTATCGCTCGACTCGAAGCTTTAATTGCCGGTTGGGATCTCTCAGAAGCATTGCGGCGAGCGGAAGCTTACCATGCAGCGGGAGCAGACGCTATCCTGGTTCACAGCAAATCATCCCGTCCCGACCAAGTGCTAGCCTTTGCCAAAGAATGGGCCGGACGCTCTCCATTAGTAATTATACCGACTAAATATTACAGCACCGCTACCGATGTATTTCGCAAAGCTGAAGTTAATTTAGTCATTTGGGCAAACCACATGATTCGAGCTGCTGTTGCTAGTATGCAAGCGATCGCCCGCGAAGTTCAAGCCAGCGAAACTTTAATCAACATTGAAGATGATATTGCACCAGTAAAAGAAATTTTCCGCTTACAGGGAGCTGATGAACTTCTAGAAGCCGAAAAACGCTACTTTAGTAACGGACGCCATCATACTCAAGCGATCGTTTTAGCTGCTAGCAGAGGACAAGAATTAGCAGGATTGACTTTAGATAAACCAAAAGTCATGTTACCTCTTGGAGGTAAACCCCTACTCAGACTTTTAGTAGATAAATTCAAAAAACTTGCCATCAACGATATTACAGTTGTCGCAGGTTACAAAGCAGAAACTATCAACGTTACGGGGACAAAAGTAATTCGTAATCCAGATTATGAAACAACTGGAGAATTAGCATCCTTAGCCTGCGCTCAAGCCAGCTTTGCTGACGAAATGCTCGTACTTTATGGCGATTTATTATTTAGAAGCTATATCTTGCGAGATTTATTAGAATGTCCTGGAGAAATTGTGGCTGTGGTTGATTCTGTCATCAACTCTAAATCGGTTAGCGGTTCCCCTGACTATGCTTATTGTTCGGTTGCAGATGACCTTTCCATCTTCGGACAAGACGTTAACCTTTTGCACATCTCGAAAGCAACCCAAACTCAATTAGGAAATTCCTGCGGACGCTGGATTGGAATGTTGCGCTTACGAAGTCAAGGTAGACAATGGGTAAGTCAAGCACTCAATGAATTGCAAACGCGGCCGGAATTTAATAGTTTGGGTTTGCCAGAATTGTGCAATTATTTAATCGAGCAAGGCAAACCGATTAAGGTGCTTTATATTCGCGGTAACTGGTTAGATGTTAATTCTTTAGATGACCTAGATTTGGCGTTTCAATTGAAACAATAAGGAATGGGGAGGTGGGGAGATGGGGAGGTGGGGAGGTGGGGAGGTGGGGAGGTGGGGAGATTGGGAGGTGGGGAAAAATTCAGTTATTTGTCGATCGTAATGAGTATATACAAATTAGTAAATTTATTAATTTTTCTTAGGAGGAATGACCCATGTAGAAGAGTGAGCGATTAGATTTACTAGTTTACCTAGAATCTGGTTGTAAGTTTGGTAAAGTTCTAGCGCTACTTCACGATCTAAATATCCACATTTAACAGCAAACTCAATCCAGGTTTGAGTTTCCGCAGCTTCTGTTTCTGAGTCGCTTAACTTGGCTACAAATGCTGCCTCATAACGACGCTTACGCCATGCCTCAGCGAGATTTGCACAAACAGAACGTGAGGATCGACGAATTTGATCGGTTAGAGAATATCGTTCTTCAACTGGAAACTTTTTAGACAATTCAAAAATCTGCATTGCAGCCTCAAATGCCATCTTGTACACTTCTAAATCTCTATGATTCTTAATCAACTCTATCCCCATATTTCTTATTACATCTGTGCAAGTACAAAAATACTATCTTAATTTTCTTTACTCTTTAGCCGTAAAAACCCTTAATTATAAGTAGCAATAATAGCAAAAAATATAATTATAGGGTAAACGATGGCAATAACACCCCATCCCCCCACCTCCCCACCTCCCCATCCCCCCACATCCCCATCCCCCCACCTCCCCACATTACTTATGATTGAAGCAAAGGAATTCATAGAAACTGCTCGTAATTTTGGTTTTGATTGGTATACTGGCGTACCCTGTTCTTTTTTGACGCCGTTTATTAACTACGTGATTAACGACGCTCAACTGACTTATATTTCCGCAGCTAATGAGGGAGATGCTGTGGCGATCGCCTCTGGAGCTACAATTGCAGGTAAACATGCAGTGGTGATGATGCAAAACTCTGGTTTGGGGAATGCAGTTAATCCGCTAACTTCCTTGAATTATATTTTTCGCATTCCAGTACTAGTTATTTGTACCCTAAGAGGCGATCGCAATTTGCAAGATGAACCGCAACATGAATTAATGGGGCAAATCACAGATAAATTACTGGAAACTATGACTGTACCTTGGGAATTTTTCCCCACAGATGCAGCAGAAATAGAACCAGCCTTGCAAAGAGCCACAGCCTACATGCAACAAGAGCGTCGTCCCTATGCTCTAATTATGCGTAAGGGAACAATTGCCCCCCATGCACTCACTCGTTCTTCTATCCCCAAACGCGAAGATAACAATTACGCTCATATTCAGCAAAGCTTTTTTCGCGGTAACCAAGAACAACGGATTTCCCGCAACCAAGCTTTAGCCCGAATTGTGGAACTCGTTAACCCCGAAAATACTGTAATAATTGCCACTACCGGATACACGGGGCGGGAACTCTTCGCCAGTAAAGACAGTGCAAATCACCTTTATATGGTCGGGTCGATGGGTTGCGCTTCCTCAATGGGATTGGGACTTTCCTTAGCACGTCCAGATCTCAAGGTTGTAGTGATTGATGGCGATGGTGCAGCATTAATGCGAATGGGTAATTTTGCGACTATCGGCACTTATGGCGGTGCTAATTTAATCCATATTCTCTTAGATAATGAAGTCCACGATTCCACAGGCGCACAAGCTACCGTCTCTTTTGGTATCTCCTTTGCCAAAATTGCCGAAGCCTGCGGTTACGGCGTCACATTAGCCGGAGACGACCCCAGTCTTTTAGATGCTTTATTTACCGCAGATACGAAAACTAGACCAAAATTCGCCCATCTCAAAATCCGTCCCGGAACCCTAGAGAAGTTACCTCGACCCAACCTCACCCCAGAAGCAGTTTTGCAACGCTTCATGAAATATATTGAAGGAGACGCGGGGACGCGGGGAATACCAATGACAAATGACAAATGACTAATGACTAATAACAAAATGATTTTACTAAATCCCGGCCCTGTTAATTTGAGCGATCGCGTGAGAAATGCCCTGTTAAATCCCGATTTATGTCATCGGGAAGTAGAATTTTCCGAGTTGCAAAGCAGAATCCGCGAACAGTTACTTCAAGTTTACGATCTTGCAGACGTAGGCGTAGCCCACCGTAGGCATCGCTGGGCAGCAGTCCTACTCACCGGTTCTGGTACAGCAGCGATGGAAGCTATGGTCAGCAGTTTAGTCCCAAGAAATGGGAAATTGCTGGTAATTGAAAATGGGGTGTATGGCGAAAGAATATCTAAAATTGCCAAAATTCATGACATTAATTACATCACACTTTCCCATCCTTGGGATGCAGAAATAGATATCAAAGGTTTAATTAAACTGTTAGATGAAAACGCCGATATCACCCACCTCGCTGTTGTCCACCACGAAACTACTACTGGTCGCCTCAACAATTTGGTAGAAATTGCTGCAATTTGTCAGCAACGCCGCATTCAAATATTAGTAGATGCAGTCAGCAGCTTTGGTGCGGAGGAATTGAATTTTGAAGATTGGGGAATCACTGCTTGTGCTGCAACAGCCAATAAATGTCTGCATGGTGTCCCTGGAATATCTTTCGTTATTTTGCGGCGAGATGCATTGCCGTCATCAGATACAATCCCTCGCACCTTATATTTAGATTTAGCAACCTATTGCCAGCAACAAGATAAAGGCGGTACACCTTTTACTCAATCAGTACAGACATTTTATGCTTTAGCAGAAGCCTTGCAAGAAATGGCAGAAGCAGGAGGATGGCGTGCTAGACACAGCTATTACAGCCAACTTGCAAACTTAGTTAGAGACGGCTTAGTGTCAATGGGAATTAAACCTTTACTTCCTGAAGGAAGTTCATCTGTAGTTTTGAATGCTTATTATTTGCCAGATAATTTCAGTTATGAAGAATTTCACGACCAACTTAAAGCACAAGATTATGTAATTTATTCTGGACAAGGAAATTTAGCCCAATCTATCTTTCGAGTATCGACAATGGGAGCTATTACTCAGGCTGACATGGAACGATTTGTTGCTGTTGTTAAACAACTTATTTCAAAAAAACAGTAATTAAACCTGTCCTGCGGCTTGACAAGGATTTTTTCGTTAAATTTATGTCTTAATCACAATTGTAGTATCTGTATGGAACCTCAGCTCAAATAATGAAATAAGCCTGTATGTAGATGAAAATAAAAAATGACCCAAGACAACAAGCAAATTAACAGCCATATCGAAGCGTACTTAGATTATTACTGTAGTTTGTCTCACGCACCCGGTTTTGCTATTTTACTAAAAGGCGAATGGGGGTGTGGAAAAACATGGTTTATCAAAAATTACCTTAAAAGCTCGAAAGAAAATAATCATAAATTCTTGTATGTTAGCCTTTACGGGATGGCTAGCTTTTCTGAAATAGAAGATGCTTTTTTTCAGCAATTACATCCTGTACTATCATCTAAGGGAATGGCAGTAACAGGAAAGATTTTTAAAGGTTTTTTAAAAGGAGCGTTAAAAATTGATTTGACTAATGATGGCAAAGATGATGGGACATGGACTATTGGAATTCCAGAAATAGATATTCCTGACTATCTGAAGGGTACGGATAAAAGGATTTTAATATTTGACGATTTAGAACGTTGCAAGATAGATATTGGTAATTTATTGGGTTATATTAACTACTTTGTAGAGCATCAAGATTTAAAAGTAATCATTATTGCTAATGAAGACGAAATACTCAATCAAGATAGTAGTAATTCCAGTAAAGGCTATCGAGCTATTAAGGAGAAGTTAATTGGTAAAACTTTTGGTATTTCTCTTTATTTTGAAGGCGCATTAGAAAATTTTATTACTGGAGTGAATAATGCAGATGTCAGCAAATTTTTATCTGACAATACTAAATTAATAGAAGATTTATATCAGAAAGCAGAATATGAGAATTTAAGAAATTTAAAGCAAATTGTTTTAGATTTTGAGAGGATTTTTGAAGTATTGCCAGATAAAGCAAAAAGTAAACCAGAAATTCTTCAAGACCTCTTGAAACTACTTATGGCTTTCTCTATTGAAATTAAGCGTGGAATGATGCTTCCAAAAGATATTAGTAAATTAGAAGATGAATATAAATCTCTCATAAGAAAGCAAGTTCATTCGCGTCAAGAATATAATTTATCTACGAAAGAGAATAACCAAGAGGAAACTAAGCTTGAGAAAATACTTGGAAAATACCCCGATCTTAATTTACACGAGCCATTTCCAAGTAAAATATGGTGGCAAATCTTTTTTGATAAAGGTATTTTAGACACCCAAAAACTAGAAGAATCACTGTCAAATAGTAAATATTTTCAAGATGAAAATACTCCTAATTGGGTTCGATTGTGGCACTTTTCCTATCTTAATGATGATGAGTTTGAAAATTTACTTAAAAAAGTGGAATTAGAATATGCTGAAAGACATTTTCTTGAACTTGGAATTATTAAGCATATTACTGGACTTTTCTTAATCTTCTCCGAAGCAGAATTATACCAAAAAAACAAAGAAGATATTCTGGAAGAGTCAAAGCTTTATATTGATTATTTGAAAGACAATAATAAATTAGATATTCCTGAAAATCACTATATTTCTGCTGATGATTATATACTTGAATCATATGCAGGACTTGGTTATCAAGGGAAAGAACTTAGAGAATTTAAAGAATTTTCTTCTTATATTAAGAAAGTCCGAGATTCAGCAAATGTTGAGAATATGCCTGGTGCTGCTCAAGATTTACTAGCTATCATGCAAAACGATGTGTGGAAGTTTTCCCACATGATTTGTATAAGTAATTTACCAGAGCAAATATACTATGAAATTCCGATACTAAAATATATAGAACCATTTGTATTTGTAGAAAAATTTATCGTCATGAAGTTTGACGACAGACGATGTGTTGGTTGGGCACTAACTAAACGATATGAGTTCGATGATATTAATGAAAAATTGTCTGAAGAGTTGACGTGGCTTAAATCTGTTAGGGATTTATTGTTAAATGAAGCTAATAGTAAAAAAGGTAAGGTTAGCGGACATTCTCTAAAATTAATGACTGAACGTTATTTAAATAAAGCGATTGAAAAGCTTGAAGTCAAAGGAACAGGCTTGAAATAAATCACTTACCGCAGGTCGTCAACAATTCAGCCGCTTCACCAGCCAGTTTGATCAGGAAAATAAATCTATGAATATTCAGCTTGTTGAATTTTTAGCCAGTGCAATCAAAGCTTTGTCTGCTGAAGAGCGAGAGTTATTAAACCAAAAATTAACACATCAATCTAATTGGCAAAAGCTAAGACCAAGAATTTTAGCCAACGCTCAAGCTATTCAGCAACGGCTTAACGGTCAAATTTTGGAACCAGATATTGATGAAATCATTCATCAAATACGAGAAGAGCGAGATCAACAATTTATGGTATATTTGTTTCCTATTGAAGAAAAATCATGAACGTAAAATTGATTTATGTAGATGCTAATTTTGTAGTTGAGTTAAGGTTTATTCCGCTTTAGCTTGGATAAATTTGGTTGAATAGACCTCTAATAATCATACAAAAATTAATAGAAAAACGGAGCTGAAAAAGCCCCGCTAGATGCCATTTCGTAGCTTAAATGTTTTAATTGCTGCTTTTAATTCTTGCCAAACACACTAGTAAGGGCACGTGCCATATTTTGCGGTTGCATCGCATCCATCGCAGCAGTAGGTTCGTAGCCACAGTGAACCATGCAATCGGCACACTTGGGATTACCACTCTTCTGGCCGTATTGACTCCAGTCAGTTTTTGCGAGTAATTCCTGGAAACTAGAGTAATAACCCTCGTTCAGCAGATAGCAAGGTTTTTGCCAACCGAGAACGCTATAACTTGGGCTACCCCAAGGCGTGCATTCGTAGTCTTTCTCACCGATCAGAAAATCTAGGAACAGGGGATTGTGATTGAAGTTCCAGTTTTTTGCACCGGTTTTGTATGGAGCGAGAATTTCCCGGAACAAGGCGCGTGTTTGTTCTCGCTGGAGAAAATGATCTTGATCTGGTGCCCACTCGTAACTGTAGCCAGGAGAAATCATCATCCCGTCAGTATTGAGCGTTTCCAGAAAATCAAAGAACTCTTGCATATCTTTGGGGTCAGTTCCCTCAAAGATAGTGGTATTAGTGGTGACGCGAAAACCTCTGGCTTTAGCGGCGCGAATGGCTTGGACGGCAATATCAAAAACACCTTTGCGATCGACACAGCGGTCGTGCAATTCCCGCATTCCATCTAGATGGACGCTGAAAGTCAGATAAGGGGAAGGTTGAAACTTATCCAGGCTCTTTTCTAACAGCAAACCATTGGTACACAAGTAAATGTACTTTTTGCGATCGACTAATCCCCGCACAATCTCATCAATTTGGGGATGTAGTAGAGGTTCTCCCCCAGGAATTGAGACAACCGGTGCGCCACACTCTTCCACTGCGGCAAAGCACTGTTCTGGGGTGAGGTTTTGCTTTAATATTTCCTTTGGATGTTGGATTTTACCACAACCAGTACAGGCTAGATTACACCGAAAAAGAGGCTCCAACATTAAGACTAAAGGAAAGCGTTTGCGTCCCAACAGACGTTGAGTAACCAGATACTTGCCGATATCTATAGCTTGTTGTAAGTTAACTGCCATTATTGCGATCGCTCCTCTTTAAGATATAGAAACACCACTGTGGGGATGCGCCCCTATTTGTACTCATTAACGTAACCCTGAGCAACAAACCAATCCACAGCATCCTGGAGTGCCGCCTTCAGTGAAGACTGAGGTAAACCTAGCTCTCGCACTGCCTTGGCGGCGTTGTAATACATAGGTTGTTTGGCCATGCGAACGCCATCTATCGGCACTGAAGGCGATTTCCCCAGTGGTGCGAGAATTTTCTCATCAACCCAAGCAACACTCAAGGGTAACCAAGCTGGTAAACTTCGTTGGGGTGCTGGCAAATCTGTAATCTCGGCGAGTTGTTCGAGTAGTTGCTTGAGACTGAGGTTTTGATGCCCCAAGATATAGCGATCGCCAGATTTACCCTTGTGTAAGGCCAGTAAATGCCCCCATGCAACATCCCGCACATCGATAAAATTCAAACCAGTATCCAAGTAAAAAGGCATTTGTTTCCGCAAAAACCGCAGTATTATATCACCTGTTGGGGTAGGTTTGATATCCAACGATCCAATAGGGCTGCTGGGATTGACTATAACTACCTCCTGACCTTTGGCAGCAGCTTGTATAGCTTCTTGTTCGGCCAGATATTTAGACTTTTTATAGTTACCCACCAATTTTTCTAAGGGACTTTGATGTGTCTCATCAACGACTTCACCAAGCGATCCCACCCCAATGGCCGCCACCGAACTAGTATAAACGGTGCGCTCAATCCCTGCTTTTTGGGCTGCTGCTAGGACATTGCGGGTACCTAAAACATTGTGACGGTGGAGTAATTCCCGGTCTGCTTGCCACAGAGAATAATGGGCTGCCACATGAAACAGGTATTGGCAATCGCTCATCTGTTGCCAGAGATTTGCATCGTTCAAATCACCTTTGACAATTTCCACCTCCAGACCGCGTAGATTTTGCAGATTGCTGCTAGGACGTACCAGTGCTTTAACTGTGTATCCTTCTTGCAGCAGCAATCGCACCAAGTGGGCACCAATAAAACCCGTACCCCCTGTGACAAAAACTCTTTTGGATTTTGGATTTATCAACTTGGAATTTCCCTATTTTGATTTTTTGGATACAGAAGTCATTCGCATTCAAAAATCTCAAATCTCAAATCTTAAATTTCTTGCGGGGAAACCAATCATCCAAAATTGTGTAGACGACCGGCACAACAATTAAGCTGAGGATAGTTGATGTTACAAGCCCACCTGCGATGGCAACAGCCATTGGCGATCGCAATTCGGAACCAGCACCAAGACCTAAGGCGATCGGTAGCATTCCTAAAAGCGTAGAAGCGGTGGTCATCATAATTGGTCTGAGCCGCACTAGTCCAGTATTGAGGATTGCTTCGGTGCGGTCTACCCCAGCAGAGCGTAGCTGATTGATGTAATCTACCAATAAAATGGCATTTTTGTTTGCTAGTCCCAACAAAAACACGAAGCCAATCAGTGAAATCATACCAAAGTCGCTTTTGGTAATCAGTAGCGCCAACATCGCCCCTACCAGCGCCAAAGGCAATGAAACACCAATAACCAAAGGATCTACCCAGCTTTTGAACAGCAAAATGAGTACCACAACAATACACAGAGCAGATAAAGCTAGAGTACTGCCAAAACTGCCAAAAACTTCATTCAATTTGGCAGAGTCTCCTCCCAAATTTAAGGAAACATCAGACGGCAATACGGCTTTGGCTTCAGATACTACTTTATCAGTAGCATCACCCAAAGACAGATCCTTGCCAAGATTAGCACTGATATAAGCTACCCGCTGATTATTTAGACGCTCAATTTGCAACACCGTACCTTGTGAATTGCTTTGGCCTGTAACTGTCACATCCACAAATCCCGGTATTTTCTCAATCCTCTCTTTAATTGCCTTCACAGCTTTGCTCAGAGATTGGAGATTGTCACCTCGTAATGCCACCTCCAGAGGTTTTTGACCGCCGCTATCGACAAATTTAATGTCTTCAACACTGGTAGTTACCCCAGGAAGCACAGGCAATGAGGAGCGCAGCTGGTCTTGTAATTGGGCAGTTGCGATTTTCCGGTCTTCTTTGAGCCTCACGTATAACGTGCCTTTATTCGGCTCGCCCTCACGCGAACCAACGGTGGTGAATACCGTTTCCACTGCGGGATCTTTTCTCACGACTGCTTCGAGTTTCTTTGCAACTTCGAGGGAATCGGTTAAGGGGTTGGGGATTGGGGATTGGGATAAAGAAGTTAATTTTTCTCCCCCTGCTCCCCTTGCTCCCCTAAGCTGTGCTAAGTCGGGGATTTTTGGTAACGGAGCTGTGTAAGCAATATTGAATTCGCCGCGATCTAATTTGGGAATAAAACCTTTGGGAATTAGTGGAATCAGTGCTATACCTGCAATGAAACTGAGTACAGCTAATCCGATAACTATTTTGCGGTGATTTAAAGACCAAGCAAGCAAGTTTCGATAAAATTGGGCGAACTTCACCCAGGTTTTTGCTTCGCGACGAGGGGAAGTAGAGGATTTTGGTTTTAGCCAGTAGATTGCCAGAACTGGAGATAAAGTCCGAGCTACTAGCATAGAAGCCAGCATTGCTGCTGAAACAGTGATACCGAAGGGCTTGAAGAATTGACCAATTACCCCGCCCATTAAACCTATGGGCAGAAAAACTGCTACTGCCGTCAATGTGGCTGCTGTAACCGTCAATCCAATTTCATTTGTTGCTAAAAGCGCTGCTTGGCGGGGATTTTCTCCATCATCGACATGTCGCATGATGTTTTCTACATCAACGATCGCATCATCAACGATACTGCCAATCACCAAAGCTAAAGCCAGCAGCGTAATTGTCTCTAAATTAAAGCCATATATCGCCATGACGATAAAGGTCGCCAAAATCGACGCAGGAATCGCCAATGCAGAAATTAAGGTGGCTCGCCAGTTCCATAAAAATGGAAAGATGACGACAATGGACAGCAAGATTGCTTCTAGTAGAGCATCTATTGTTGATTGCGTAGCTTGGCGGATATATTCTGCTTGAGTCGCAGCTAAGGTGAGGTTGACATCTTTGAGTGTACGCAGCCTTTGGACTTCTTTTTCAACTAAACTTACTACTTCTAAGGTGTTAGCATTGGCGCGTTTGATTACCTGAAATGCAAGTGCATCTTGACCGTTAAAACGGACTAAGGTAGATCCTTGTTGGGTAAGAGCTGCTGGACTGAGCTTCGATGGATCTAAAGGAGTTGCACTAGCATCGCCGAGCAGTGAAACTTTGAGGACTCCTGGTAGTTTAGCGATCGCTGGTACAATTTGGTCTTTCGCCAACTTAGTCAAATCTGTGAGATTCCGTGTCTTGCTCTGAATCGCATAGCTTATGGCCGCTGACTCGTTCAAGTTCAAGGGAATAATTTTAGAAGTCCCTCCCTCAGGTAGAGCCACTTGCTTTAGGGAAGTTTCAACTTCTTTAGTTGATGTTTCTAGATTCGTACCAACCGCAAAAGACAAAGCAACCGCTGTTTGACCTGGATAGGTGGATGAGCGAATATTCTCCAATCCTTTTAAGGAACGCAGGCTCTCTTCTAGCGGTTTGGTGAGCTTGGTCTCTGTATCTACCGCAGTCGCCAAGGGTGCTGTAGCATTTACAACCACCACTGGGAAGGTAATATCTGGAAACAATGCATACTTCAGAGAACTGAAAGCAAGAACACCAGCTACCGTAACGGCAATCCAAAAACTCACGGTCAGCCACGAAAATTTAATCGCTAATCTGGAGATATTGAAGAATTCTCGTGCGGATTTTGAGTTAGAAAGCTTTACCATCTTGGAAAATTATCGTGCGGGTGACACAATTATTTAGTCATGCTACAGCAATCGCCTTCGGTTTGCGAGTTTTGGTCACCACCAAATGGCAATATTACTTATTGTCACTTAAATTATGACAAAGTTTATAACAAGAAAGAATTCAGGTGTCAGTGAAACTGACGTGGGGAGTTTTGAACTCAACGTCATTCTGACTTCTGTTAGCGCAGCGGGGCGTAGCCCATTCTGAATTCTGTTTTCTTTGAACACAGCATGGAACTGTAACAATGAAACTTGGTTCTGTCGAGCATAAGGAATTATTCTGTCGAAGCTTTACCGAAAGCTACAGGGAATACGAGCCTGAGTATCTTCCCTGGCCAGATTTGGACGATGCAGCTTTGAGTTTCCTACGCAGTATTCCCTTTTGGGAGAAAGCTCTAGATACAGAGCGGCAAGCCGGAGCTATAATTAGTGCTTACGCGCAAACGGTAAGCGATCCCATTTTGCAAGCTACCACCGCTCTCCAAGGTCAAGAAGAATTACGTCACGCTCGTTTATTGAAAACATTAATCGATCGCTACGGCATCGAAATGCCAGAACGTCCCCCCGTTGAAGTTCCCCAAAATATTGAGCCAATATTTACGCGCTTTGGCTTTGAAGAATGTCTGGATACTTTCTTTGCCTACGGGCTATTTGCGATCGCCCGCGAAGCTAATGTCTTTCCAGAGTCAATTTTCACTATCTTCGATCCCATCATAGACGAAGAGACACGCCATATTGTCTTTTTTGTCAACTGGTTCACCTATACACAAATTCGACGCGGTCAGGGATTTACCCCACTCCGGAGTATCAAAACTCTCTGGCATTACGGCAAGGCACTCAGCAATCTGATTGCCGTCTTTGGCAATGATGACGCCAGTAGAACTGGTTTTGCTGCCACTGGCACGAACATCTTTACTAAAGACCTGACACTAGAAAAATTTCTACATATTTGCTTGCTAGAAAATCAGCGGCGAATGAGCAAGTACGATCCCCGATTGCTACAACCCCAATTGTTGCCGAGACTTGCCAATTTCACCCTGAGCATCCTCCAATTAATACCCAAACGCAAACTCCAGAATATCGAGAGCGCTAGTGCCTAACTTTTTACCCCACGACACAATTCTTGTGCCTCAAGGAGCAGAATATCAAGCCGTGTGTCGTGGATTACGCAATCTTACTGGCTCCATCCCAACGGTATTACCCATACCTGTTGGGATGAAACCTTTACTTCAATACCTGCAAGAATCGGCAGAAAGTAGACAAATTCAGGCTACAAAATCGAGAGTACTGGTTATGGGTTTATGTGGTAGCTTGAGCGATCGCTACACTGTTGGTGATGTTGTGCTGTATCAAGATTGCCTTTATCAAGGAAAACGACAAGAATGCGATCGCTCTTTCACCGCACAGTTACACTCAGCACTCCCTACTGCTCACTTCCCAATCAAATCATTAACGAGCGATCGCGTCATTTCATCTGCTGCTGAAAAACGCCGTCTGGCTGAGACTTTAGCGGCTGATGTTGTTGATATGGAAGGATTTACTGCCCTAGAGTTTTTTAATGCAGCTGGGGTAGCGGTGGCAATGTTGCGAGTAATCAGCGACGATTGTCAGCACGATATTCCTGACCTTACAGGAGCGATCGACTCTGATGGTTCACTGCGTCCTTTGCCTTTAGCTATGGGAATGCTCCGCCGACCTTTTGCTGCTGCTCGCCTAATTCGAGGTTCATTAATAGGACTAAAAGTGTTAAAGCAGGTTACAAATCAGGTCTTTTCTGACTAATACCAATTTGAAAAAATAATGCGACAGATAGGTAGGGGCACAACAATGTTGTGCCCTTACGGATAATTGATGTGTCGCAAACATTATTTGAATTGCTATAATATCAAATTTATTTTTGATTATTTGCGATATAGCCTAGAGGCAAAAGTTTTATGCCACAATCCTTATAGGATAAGTATGATACTGCTACTGCTATTATTGAGTGCTACAATCTTCATCAAGTAATTTTTCAGCAGCTGCATTATAGCCTTTGCTAGCGTCACTTTCAGTCTTGAGAATGTAATATCCTCCCCGTCTTCTTCCCACTACAGCAATACTTTGGTCAGCCATCTTTTGTGACGATCCCAGCGATCTATTTACAAGATAGAAAGGGTTATTATTATTTGTAAGTGAATCGTTATCTAACTTGATTATATTATATTGATTATTCTCAAGTGTCAAAATAAAATTGTTAAAATTTCTATTGGGAATTGTATTGTCATTTGTCTCAAGCTGCATACTCACACTTTGCTTAATACAAGACAAATGAATGTGTAATTGATCCTGATTACGAGCTTGTTTGGAATTAATTGCTAATCCATATTGATTTCGGTATTGCACCTGCGGTTTTTTTGAGGGTACATACTTTCGAGCTTCTTCCCACGCATACTGCCAATAAGGTATTGAGTTTGACTGCGATATATTAGGGTCTTCTATACCTTCAATTTTATCAGTTGGCAGTAATAAGTATTCAACTGGGTTACTTCCATTTGCCACAACATACCTATTGTTAAGATCCACATACAGGCATGGGTCTGGTTTGGGAGGCTGACCCTGCTGATTTGCAACACATTGTTGAACTTTTTGCCAAAGGAAATCTCTATCATTTTGATCTAATGTTTGTGAGCTTGCAATATTAATGAAGCTCAGTTCAGTTATAGAAGTTAACAATATAGCAAACAAGTACTTAATTCTCGAACTTCTATTATTCAACATTAGCTTATTAATCGAAAAAAATAATTGCAAAAATAAGAAACTTTTCATAGTGATTTCTCTCTAATTAATCAGTAATTTTTGATAATGAGATAAAATACATCCAAATTTGGATATTAAATCGTTTTTTTAATCGGAAGATTCAATACAAGTTATCATTTTTTGTATTGTTTAACGATTAGCATAAATTTTTAACTTCAATTTATTTTGTACTAATAAACTTTAAAAATCAAGATTCAAAACTCAATATTTAGACATAAATATTGGTTATTTAACATAATCATTTACTTTATATCAATTTTTAATATTTTCTAAAACTGCACTGTATGATTGACATATATTTCAACTTCTTTCCCTGCTGGTAAAAACCAAACGTTAGTTTTTTGTAGCATTTGGGTGATTGCTTGTTGATTGCGTTGTGCAATTTGAGGAACCACATAATTTAAACCACCTTCTACAATTCCCGCCGCAATATTGCGCTGGTTGTCATTAGTAAATATCTGAGGATTATTATTGTTATTAATATCACGATACTGATATGTGGTATTACCACGATTAAGTAACTCTGCGGCTTTCTGAACACCTGCTATCACGAACAATCCTGCATCCATCGATGCTATGGATGAACCGGAATTAGAATATTTACTTGCTATCAGAGGTTTACCTTCAATACTATGAATAATAATTGCGTTATTAGGTAAGCTTGTTTCTATTAATTTTCCGTTATTATCGGAGATAAATTTTATTACATTCAACTGCAACAATCCGCGTTCAGAAATCGAATCAATTTTAGTCAATAATTCAATATCTTTAGGTAAAGCTATTGTGCCATCTGTAGCTTTTAATGGTTCTTTCAAACGCACAATAAATATATTTTTATTTTCTTGTTTTTGATTAGTCTCGCCAAATATAATTGTTGTTATCACAGCTTTAGCAGTACTCCCTACTTTAACAACCTTTAGCTTTTGCAATTCTTGTGTTGGGTTAGGGTTACTATTAGAATTAATTGATTGTGACGCTACATTGGTGTTTTCAGGCTGAGAACTAATAGGATTAACACCAAATTGAGCAGTAACATAAACTTCACCGTAGCTACCTAACTTTGCTAAATTAGCCCATTCCTGGAGAGGATCGGGTGGGGATGGTTTAGCATTTGTGTTGATGATTGATGGTGGGGGCGCTGGTGTAAAAGTAGCTATATTTTGTGAATGAGTCACTTTTTGAGAGTTGGGGTTTTGAATTCGAGATGCAATTATGACTGTTCGTACAGGTGTTGATATTCTGGCTTTAGAAGCAGTTAAATGTTTACTTGATTGAACTTTAACCTTAGAAATAAGTGTTGCTGGAATTCTGAGGTTTTGTTGAGCTTTTGTTACGGTTTGTGCTTGTTCTGTAAGAGCTAATTTAGTTTTAAGAATCTCTATTTCGTTTTCTAAAATTTGTTGACGAGATTGAGTTGGTTGTGATTCGACTGTAAAGTTAACTATATTACTTTTTGGTTTTTGATTTTTGTAACTTATCAAGTGTGATAAAAATGCGCCAACTAACACAACTATAAATAAATTTATACCACCTACTAAGGCTAACTTAGCAAGGGGATTAGATGAAAATGATTCATCAGTTACAACTTTTTCTAATTCAGGAGATTCTAATTCCAATAAAACTGAATTTTCTGCAATTACTCCACTATCAACACTTTTTTCTTCTTCAAGTCCAACTAATCTTGCCATCTTAGATTCAAATTCCGAAGAATCTTCTGAAGAAGATGAATTAAAGTTCATATACTAATGGCATTAAGATAAACGCCGAAGTGTATCTTAAAAGCAGTTTCAAGTTACTTTGGGAAGTCATATTTTAATCGAATATGAAAATATGTTCTGAAAAAATGTAAGCTCTTATTATAAAGAATACATTTAAAATTAAATTTTGCTATGCATATTTTTAGACATAAAACTATTAATTATGTCTGAAAATATGCATTTAATTTTTGAATAGCTAATAATAATTCTATGTAAGCGTGCATATAATAGAATTCAGTTAAGTAGGTCGGCGTAAATAATTATTGTTGGGATAAGGCAGGGGGCTTTCTAGCAGGGGGAGAAAAAGTTTGAGCCTTGTTTTGTGAATGCCTAGTACTCAATGCCCAATACTTTGGTGTCTACTACAAGTGCCCCATTCCTAATAACCGCACCTTTACTGACGGACAACACTACTGCCGCAAAGATTAAAACGCCTTAACATTTCGTTACACTAAAGACATTGAGAGGAACAAAAGCAAACCTCTCGCAGTTGAAATCAAAGGTGAACGACATGAATGGCACAATTCGCGTTGGTAATCTGTTCGGGATTCCCTTCTACATCCATCCGTCGTGGTTTTTAGTTCTAGGTTTGGTAACTTGGAGCTATAGCAGCGGACTCGCGACGCAATTTCCCCAATTATCTGCGGGATTAGCTTTGCTGTTGGGATTGATGACAGCGCTGATGTTGTTTGCCTCTGTCGTCGCCCACGAATTAGGACACAGTTTTGTTGCTATCCGTCAGGGAATTGATGTCAAATCCATCACACTGTTTATTTTTGGTGGTTTGGCAAGCTTAGAAAAAGAATCGAAAACTCCTGGTGAAGCGTTTTGGGTAGCGATCGCCGGCCCCTTAGTTAGCTTACTACTCTTCGGAATCGTTACAGCCATTATTGTTACTACGCCTGTATCCGGGCCGCTAGCTGCAATTCTCGGTGTCTTGGCTGCTGTTAACTTGGCATTAGCACTGTTCAACCTGATTCCTGGCTTGCCTTTAGATGGCGGAAATATACTCAAAGCCATTGTTTGGAAAATTACAGGCAATCCTTATAAAGGTGTAAGTTTTGCCAGCGCAGTTGGTCAAATCTTCGGTTGGGTAGCAGTTCTTTCTGGTATACTTCCGCTAATATTATTTGGCAGTTTGGGTAACTTCTGGAACTTGTTAGTTGGCTTCTTCTTGTTGCAAAATGCTGGTAATGCGGCTCAATTTGCCAGAGTGCAAGAAAAACTCACGGGTTTAACCGCTGAAGATGCTGTAACTGCTAATAGCCCAATTGTATCTGCCAATCTGACCTTGAGAGAGTTTGCTGACGAACAAGTCGTAAGCGGACAAAATTGGTATCGGTATTTAGTGACTGATGATGATGGACAATTAGTAGGTGCGATCGCAACTGATAATTTACGAACCATTCCTACAGCATTGTGGTCAGAAACCCAAGTTAAACAAGTCATGCGACCAATTACAGAATCAACCACAGTTCGATCGCATCAACCTTTAATAGAAGTTATCCAGCTACTAGAACAACAAAAGATTTCTGTGCTTCCTGTAATTCGTGACAATGGTGTGCTGGTGGGAATCTTAGAAAAATCTGCAATTCTCCGACTGTTGCAAAGTCAAACCCAACCTAACCCTGCATAGTCTTCTCAAAAAACAATATTCTCTCTTCAACCTCCCTCACAATTTCTGAGGGACTTTTTTTTGTGAACTGCATCCCAATTGTGACTGGGATAATTGACCAAGTCCACTGTATACAGGACTATTGTTTGATTGCGTAAAAAAACTATATGCAGAACGAAAACACCGATTCCCTAACCATTACTCTCTAATCAAATATGATTTCCATAGTTAATTTTTATGCAATAATTTTTTCCGAGATATCAAGTATATTCCTAACAAAGATAGACCCGCTATTGTTGTCGGTTCTGGTATTGTTTTAATTCTGGCATAAACAGATTTTGTAGTTGAACCTCCTTCAATTGCTTGAATACTGAATAGAGGAACATCCGGATTAAAGCCTGTTAGCTCAAGTGTGTATTTATTACCTGCAAAAGTGAATGTTTTATAGCTCAAATTTGTGTCTATAAATACAAAATCTGCATTTTGTTCTGGCGTATTTGTTGCGATATTTGGTGTATTTACCAAACGGAAGTCGAAGTTAAAAGCTTGGTTAATTCCAACAGGAGAGTTGAGGGATAGATTGAGATTTAAAGGTACAAATTCAACGCTTGTGCCTTTGAGTACTGTTTCGTTAAAGTACTTCAATTCGCCTATTTTAAATATAGAGTCGGTGTTTCCTGAAAAAGAACTTCCATCAAAGATTAGTTTATTTGGAAGTGTTGATGGTGGAGAAGGTTGACCCCAAGTAAATGTGTTGGTTCCTACACCTGTAAATGTGGGGTTGGTATCAAGGCTTCCCGGAGTCGGTACTCCCCATGTACCGCTGGAGATACCAGAAAAAGAAAAAGCATCTGCTTGACCAGAGAAGCCGAATGCTGTGGTCGCAGTCACAAAAAAACTAGATACCGCAGTTGCAACAACTAAACTTTGCTTCATAAACTTAGGTTTCAATTTTCACCCTGGGCTTCTTTTTAGTAAGTCTCCAGTCTACCGTAGTAAATTTACGCAAAATGCGCCAACATCTTTTTGTAGTTTTCATGAAGTATTTATATATATTTTTTGAAATCTTATTGAGTAATTTATATTTAATAAACCTATTTTATGAATTTTGCAAATATTTATGAATTTTGTAATTTTAACTAACTTTATAACCAGCAACCAAATTGACTATCTTAGCACTTGTCAATTTAATATCAAGTTGCTATTTGAAAAAATAATAGCAGAGGATTCATAATTCAAAATTATGAATCCTCTGCTTCTAATCTTGGAATTGTGAATTGTGAATTCACTTAGGGCGCAAGGGCATTACCACGAAGTAAGCTGGCAATGGTTTTGGCAGTAATTTTTAATTGAGTGATGGGATTAGCTGGAACAACGGTCTTATACAGATAGCTATCGAATGTTAGCCGCTGTACATCGAGGTCGTCGCACATTTCCACAAAGGCCTCGCGGGTGGCGTCGGAACGATAGAAGACGCTTTGCAGAATGTCCAGAACTTTGTAGGTGAGTCCGTATTTTTTATCCCAACGCTTCAAGTAAACCTTAAGGTCGTCTTCTGTGGGAATGCGGTTTCCATTGTTAGATGCTTCGACAATGGTTTCGGCACACATCCGCCCAGATTTGGCGGCAAAATAAATACCTTCGCCAGATGACTTGGTAACGTAACCAGCAGCATCTCCCACCAAAGCGATGCGACCGACAACACGACGGGGACGGGGATGTTCGGGAATGGGGTGCGCTTCTACTTTGATGATTTTACCGCCTGCCAGTTTCTCGGATGCGCGGGCGCGAATACCAGCTTGTAACTGTTTGATGCTGGCTTTGTTAACGTGCATTGTGCCAGTACCGACAGCTACGTGGTCGTATTTGGGGAAAACCCACGCGTAGAAGTCTGTAGAAACATCATTACCGACATACATTTCCGCGAGGTCGTTGTAGTATGCCATTTTGTCTTCGGGTAAGCGAATCCGCTCTTGGAAAGCGATCGCATAATTATAATCCCCGGCATCCATTTCTTTGGCAACCCTCGAATTTGCTCCATCAGCCCCAATGATGGCATCCACTTTCAGGGTTTTGGCAACACCTTCCGCACCAGTTTCTGTATGGTCAACGTAATGGATGGTGTAGGGATCGGTATTGTTTGTTGGTATATCGAGTTTATGAACAGTGGCATTAATTAAATTTGCGCCCAGTTTTGCCGCACGATTCCGCAAAAAGCCATCTAGGACTTCCCGGCGGCACATTCCTATATATTCTTCTTCATTTAGCAAATTGATATCGACCTCGCGGTTGGAAGGCGAAATCATTTTCATCTTCCGCACTCGGCGATCGATAATCTCTGGTGGTAAGTCAAATTCACCCACCATACACAGGGGAATAGCGCCCCCACAAGGCTTTGCATTGTCTAGCTTCCGCTCAAACAGGTAGGTTTCAATCCCAGCTTTTGCTAGTGTTTCAGCGGCAGAGGAACCAGCAGGGCCTGAC
This sequence comes from Nostoc sp. DSM 114161, assembly GCF_052692665.1. Lineage (NCBI taxonomy): Bacteria > Bacillati > Cyanobacteriota > Cyanophyceae > Nostocales > Nostocaceae > Nostoc > Nostoc sp. DSM 114161. The sequence continues at coordinate 7,715,824 of NZ_CP195141.1, read as the reverse complement.
CCAATAACAGCAACCCGTAGTGTCAAAGGTCTTTCTCCCAATCTTCACATTTACCGAGAGCATACTACCACGGTCTTTTGGCTGATTTGGCGCTTTACCTCCAGGTTTTGACTTAAATGCAATATTCCTTAACTTTTTGATACAAAAAGCGAAATTGCTAACGGAAATTTGGGTTCTGGAGAATTTACTAGTATAATTTTTTGTAATACGAATGAAATATTACTCTCGATCGCTAATACATTATTTTTCATAAAGGTCTTTTATGCCTAAAAGTCTTGAAAACCGTTTTCTCGAAGAAGTTCGTAAGCTGAAGCAGAAAAAGAGAAAACGCATAGTTCGGATTGGGGTGCTTTTGCTGCTTGTAGGTATTTTGAGTGCCTTTGTATATTTCTTTTTTCAAGGCAGTTTAGCTATCGGTAATGCAACACTTTTATTCAGCATTGTTGCAGTGATTTTTATTTGTAGTTTCATTGTTTTTGTTTCTCAGAAAAAAATATCTCTAGTTCGTTATCAATCCGATACACAACCTTTGTTATTTTGGAAAAAGAATAATTTTAAACGGATTAAGCCTAAATATTTCTTAGGTTATACATTACTAATAATAGCATTGATTTATCAAAGTAATCCGTATTTATTTAGCAATACAATTGATGAGTTGGTTAATACTATAGTCTATAAACCTACACCTCCTATATTAAATTCCCCTTGGCCGTGGCAAGATAATGCAGCGATCGCTCCAATTATTGCCAACATGCCATCTAATGCAGAAACAAGTATTGAATCTGTTGCCAAATATATTGCTCAACATCAATCAGACCCATACTTACGAATTAAAGCGATACATGACTATGTTATTAGTCGGGTTACCTATGATTTAGATGTGCTAAAAACGGGTATACGGCCTGCTCAAGATGCTAAAACTGTTTTTTTAACTCACAAGGGTGTTTGTGAGGGCTATGCTAATTTATTCATGGCATTGGGACGAGCTATAGGTGCAGATGTTGTTTATATAAGAGGTAAAATTCGTCGAGATTTAGCGCCTGTGGAGTTAATTCCTAAGGTGGTTAGACTGGTCAATTCCGATTATGATTGGACAAATCATGCTTGGAATGCAGTCAAAATTTTAGATAATTGGCAATTAGTTGATACAACCTGGGACGATAGGGATTCTAGCGAAATTGGATTTTCGTCGTATAGTGCAGAGTATCTTACACTTCCTCCGCAAGTAATGAGTATTAGTCATTTTCCTGACCAATTAGATTGGCAACTCTTACCCCGCCGTGAAGATTACAATACTTTTGAAAATAAGCCACTTCTAACACCTAAATTTTTCATCGAAGACCTAACGCTAATTTCACCAACTGAATATAAAACAAATGTTGAAAAAGTCGCTGCAATTAAAATTACTAGTTCTTCAAATTACCGCAAAAAAATTGTTGCCCTCTATACTAAGGTACAAAAATCTGAGTCTTCATTTTGGGAGTTGCCAGGATCTGTAAATTTGCTAGAGGACAATCGAGATACCCAACGAAAAGTAGAAAATATCAAAAGATGCCAGAGTCGATGGAATGGAAGCACAGAAACTGAAATCTCCTGCAAATTTGCAGAATCAGGAGATTATGAAGTTTATGTGTTAAGTCTTGGGCAAAAAGTTAGCCTCCTGGGTCAACTAAAATTTCATGCTCTACTGCACTAGAAGTCAGAAATTACCTAAATCTTATTTATCCAAAAAGAATTATGTATGGTATATGTAAGACACAGTATTCCTAGCAAGGAACTGTAGATTTAGTTGCAGAGGTACAGCGGCAGTGGGCATTGTAGTTGATAACGTCTCCAAACAATTCGGGAATTTCAAGGCAGTAGATCGAGTCAGCTTGGAAATTAAGAGTGGTTCGCTAGTTGCCCTGCTTGGGCCATCGGGGTCTGGTAAATCTACTCTGCTGCGGTTAATAGCAGGTTTAGAAATGCCAGATAGTGGCAAAATCCTGCTGACCGGCAAGGATGCGACATATCAAACTGTGCAAGAGCGAAATATTGGATTTGTGTTTCAGCACTATGCTTTATTCAAGCATTTGACTGTGAGGCAGAATATTGCTTTTGGGTTAGAAATTCGCAAGGCAAATGCAAAGAAGATTAAAGGGCGTGTAGAACAGTTGCTAGAATTGGTGCAATTGAGTGGATTAGGCGATCGCTATCCATCACAACTTTCTGGCGGTCAAAGACAGCGGGTAGCATTAGCAAGGGCACTGGCGGTAGAACCGGAAGTTTTATTGCTAGATGAACCCTTCGGCGCACTTGACGCTAAAGTCCGCAAAGATTTACGGGCATGGTTACGCAGCCTCCATGACGAAGTACACGTGACCACGGTTTTCGTCACCCACGACCAAGAGGAAGCAATGGAAGTCTCCGATGAAGTTGTGGTGATGAATAAAGGGCGAGTGGAACAGGTAGGAACGCCAGCTGAAATTTATGATAATCCTGCCACTGCATTTGTGATGAGTTTCATCGGCCCGGTGAACGTATTGCCTAGCAATTCGAGGATTTTTCAAAGTAGTGGATTTGATACACCCCATCCGCAAGTATTTTTGCGTCCCCAAGACGTGATTTTAGAAACTAGTGCTAATGGTGCCACTACACCTGCTATAGTCAGTCGCTTGATACATTTGGGTTGGGAAATTCAGGTAGAATTAACTTGCGATGATGGGCAAGTAGTGACGGCGCATTTAACACGCGATCGCTATAATCAATTAGAGTTAGAACCGAAACAGCGGGTATATGTAAAGCCAAAGGATGCCAAATCCTTCCCAGTGTCTTATTCAATTTAGAATTTTGTTAGTTTGTTAACGCTCAAAACCCCAGATTAATAGCTGAATTCCACAGTTATTATTTTGGGGTTTAGTTAATAAAAATTCGTAATACTCGCCTTTGGCGAGAAGCAAACTACGTAATTAGTAATTCGTAATTGATAATTCACTTATCCAACTATAGGGGGTAACATTTCTAAAACTGCAATGCTTAAATCAGGAAATTCTAAAGGTGAAATAGTCGCATTTTCTACTAAAATCACTTCACTTTGATAGCCATCTTCAGTTGGTTCTCGAAAAACGTGCAATTGACGGCTAACCACATCTAGCACCCAATAATCTGTAATTCCGGCTTGAGAATATGCTTTAGCTTTGGTTTCACAGTCTAGTTTCAGGCTGCTATCTGCTACTTCAATAATCAGATAAACTTCTGTTGGGGTGGGATGATGGTCTGCGTAGTCTAGCGGATCTACTTTCACAACAGCAATATCTGGTTCCGGTTCAGACCTTTCATTTAACTTTACTGGGTCTTGAATATACACGCAAGCGCGATCGCCTAATCTATTTTTGAGTAAGTAATCTGTTCTACCCACTGCTGACCGATGAGCTGTTCCTTTCGCAATCATCCAAATTATCTTTCCTTCCAGGAGTTCCACCCGTTCATCTGCATCAAAAATCCCAGCCTCAGCCATCCGGTGGTATTCTTCAACTGTCCACAAGCGAAGTTTCAACGTTGGTTCTGTATTCTGCATAGCTTGTTTTGCAACTGTGAAGAGTAATTAGTATATTAGCATTTTTAGCTTGACAAAATAATAATATTATGCTGATTGTACAGGAGTCAGAAGACAGAATACTTCATCCATAAATCGAACCACAGAAGAGGTAGAGAAAACAGAGGAATAAGAGTTTGAAAAGTTTTTTTCGTAAATTCTACCGTCATTAACTTGACTATAAAAAGCTTGTGAATTCTGAATTCTGAATTCTGAATTCTCAATTCTTACTCTTCTAAAATCTGAATTTCATCGAGTTGATTGATCGCCACATCTGCACCTTTAACATTATCCAAATTACCCACCCAAGTGATTCCAATACAACCTGCGGCTTTAGCATCACGCGCCATTTGCATATCACCAATGGAATCACCCACCATTAAGGTAGCGCTGGGTTCGACTCCCAAGGCTTGGCAAGCTTGCAAAAATAGCACTGGGTCTGGTTTACTCGGCCCCTCATCGACTCCCATTTCTAGCTGGATATAATCACTTAATTGGTGATGAGCTACAAACTGTTTTACTTCATCATTTGTCGCAGCTGAGAGGATACCTAGTTTAATACCAGCTTCGTGTAGATATTTCAATATCTCCAAACTACCTACAAACAACGGTGAAGGAGTTAGTCCAACATATTTTTCGGCATCATCCAAAGCTTGACGAGCTATTTTTAAGCATTCAAACCATCCTCTTCCAGTTTCGGCAATGTAAGCCGCAGCAGCAATTTCTGTTTCGCGGCGACTCGCTACCGATACTATGCCTGCTGGGTCGAGGATATTGCCATTGACGCCAAATGCCATTAATAGCGGTTCCCCAACGCCGGGAACTTGAGCATCTATTAACCTAGCTGCCTTTTGTGCGAGCGATCGCAAGAATATTTCTGAGTCTTCTAAAGTACCATTCTTATCAAACAAAATTGCTTGAACATTATAAAAAGTGACGTTTCTACATTTAATAGTTACCAAAATATTTCACTCCATTTAATAATAGTTATTAGTCGTTAGTCATTAGTCATTGGTCATTTGCTAAGTAGTTGTACAAAATTAAATATACATTTGTCAAACAGTGAGTAGAGCGAAACGTTCCCCCTGGTCTTGTAGAGAAGCAATTCGCTTGCGGCTTTGGATTGCTTCACTTCGTACCCTACGGGAAGGCTACGCCAAGGCAATGACATAAATAATTTTGCGTAATACCATTTCACTTTAATAATGATACAAATAAATGGGTAAGGGTTTAGCAATGCTAAACCCCTACAAAAAATCTATATGTATCAGGATTTTCGTGAATTGGTATAACCACTTAATAACAAATGACCAATGACTAATGATTAATGACAAAATACATAAAAAAAGAGGGAAAAACCCTCTTTCAACAATGCTTTAATACTCTTCATTAAAGACAGTAAAACTATAAATGTATTACTCTTCAATAGCTGCGGGAATCTCGTCCTCGGTTTCTGTCGCTGCGGGAATCTCGTCTTCAATAGCTGGGGGAATTTCGTCTTCAAGTTCCACTGCTGGGGGAATTTCTTCATCTGCTACAACTTCCGCAGCTCCAGCAGGCGCAGCAGTAATACCCTGCTGCTTAGCTAGCAGCTGTTCGCGATACTTAGCAGCCATTTCTTCTGCTTTATCATAGACCAAATCCCGGTTTTTAATCATATCACCAGGTTCTGGTTCTAGTTGCTTGGTAGATAGAGAAATCCGACCTCTTTCTGCGTCCAAATCAATGATCATAACTTTCACTTCATCATTGACATTGAACACGCTATGAGGTGTATCAATATGTTCGTGAGAAATCTCGGAAATGTGTAGTAGACCGCTGACACCGCCGATATCAATGAAAGCACCGTAGGGTTTGATACCACGAACTGTACCAATTACTACTTCGCCAACTTCTAGGCGGTTCATCTTGCGCTCAACTAACGCGCGACGGTGAGATAGAACTAAGCGGTTGCGTTCTTCGTCTACCTCTAGGAATTTCAGTGGTAGTTCTTCGCCTACCAGTTCTTCTTTAGGCTTGCGGGTACTGATGTGGGAACCGGGGATAAAACCACGTAATCCCTCAATTCTTACCAATGCACCACCACGATTAGTAGCAAATACCCCAGAACGAACGGTAGCGTCTTCTGCTTGCAGTTGTCGCACCCGTTCCCAAGCCCGCATATATTCAATACGGCGAATGGAAAGAGTTAACTGACCATCTTCATTTTCATCGGTGAGGATGAAAAATTCGCGTGTTTCGTTTGACTGTAAGACTTCTTCCGGGGCATCGACCCGGTTAATAGACATTTCCTGTATGGGTATGTATGCTGCTGTTTTAGCACCAATGTCAATCAGAGCGCCGCGCGGCTCTATACTGAAAACGGTTCCTGGTACAATATCTCCAGGGCTAAAATGGTAGTCGTATTTGTCAAGTAGAGCAGCGAAATCTTCGTGAGTGAATCCAATTTCTGTAGCGGTTAAATTCTGATTGACCATGCTGATTTAGTTCCTGGTTTTAGTCTCCGTAAAGGTTGTGCGACAAACGCGATGTACGTGCAACTGTCTTTAATGCAGTCCGCACTTAACATCCTTTTTCATCCTAGCGCAGAAAAGCTAGTGTTAACACATATCAACTCCCAAGATTGGAAATTATATCACAATATTAAAAGGATTGGGGAAAGGGGAAAAGGGCAAGGGGGAAAGGGAAGATCCCTCCTTTAACCTTTCCCCTTTTCCCTACTCGAAGGGTTTTGACTAATGACAAACACAATAATATCCGTTACTACAGTATTTAGTAGCAACGGATACTAAAATCAATGCTCTTAAAGTTGTGGTAATAGCGACCTATTTCTCTTTTTTCTCAAAGCGGGGAGGTTCGCGAAATGCGATCGCAAAAAAGAGAACACCTATACACAGGGTAAAAATTAAGATGTATGCAACGCTTTCCATTTTATGAGTTCCTGCCTATCCAGCTAGTAATGAGGGATTAGGGATTGGTATTGGGGATTAGGGATTGGGTATTAAGTACTTTTAAAGTATCTCTAAATACTTCTTTCTTAGTCCCCAGCCCCCATTCCCCAGTTCCTTAGAGGGCTTCCTTCCGGCGGGTTGACTTGTCACCCACTTTCTGGAATAGACCCCATTCAACTTGTTCTTCTAGATCCGCTTCAACACCGGCAAATACGTCTCTGTAGATTGTACGAGCGCCATGCCACAGGTGACCGAAGAAGAATAAGAGAGCAAACACAGCGTGTCCGAAGGTAAACCAACCTCTAGGACTGGTGCGGAATACCCCATCAGAGTTCAAGGTTTCCCGGTCAAATTCAAAGATTTCACCGCCTTGAGCCTTACGAGCATATTTCTTCACGTCCGCTGGTTCTGTAAAGGTCTGACCATTGAGGTCACCACCGTAGAAACTAACAGTGACACCAGATTGCTCGAAGCTATACTTAGATTCTGCCCGACGGAAGGGAATGTCAGCGCGGACAATTCCATCTGCGTCGGTCAAGACCACTGGGAAGGTTTCAAAGAAGTTAGGGAGACGACGCACGGTCAATTCCCGTCCTTCAGAATCTTTGAATACAGCATGACCTTGCCAAGATTGAGCAATGCCATCACCTTTATCCATCGGCCCTGTACGGAATAGACCGCCTTTAGCAGGGCTATTGCCGACGTAATCGTAGAAAGCTAGTTTTTCTGGAATCGCTGACCAAGCTTGCTCAAGGGTTGCACCTTGACCAACGCTATTTTGGACGCGACGCTGAATTTCTTGACGGAAGTAGCCTTGATCCCATTGGTAACGGGTAGGACCAAACAGTTCAATGGGGGTGGTAGCGTTACCGTACCACATAGTACCTGCTACCACAAAAGCAGCGAAGAATACCGCTGCGATACTGCTAGAAAGTACTGTTTCAATGTTACCCATCCGTAGAGCTTTGTAGAGCCTTTCGGGGGGTCGGACTGTCAGGTGGAATAAGCCTGCAATAATACCAACAACACCAGCAGCGATGTGGTGAGCCACAATGCCGCCAGGGTTATATGGGTTAAAACCATCTGGGCCCCATTCTGGTGCTACTGGCTGGATGCTGCCAGTTACACCGTAGGCGTCAGAAACCCACATCCCCGGCCCAAATAATCCGGTGAGGTGGAAAGCACCAAAGCCAAAGCAAAGTAGACCAGATAAAAACAGGTGAATGCCAAACATTTTTGGCAAGTCTAAAGCGGGTTCACCTGTGCGGGGATCTCTAAAGAGTTCCAAATCCCAATAAACCCAGTGCCAAACGGCGGCTAGGAATAATAGACCGGAAAGAACGATGTGAGCCGCAGCAACGCCTTCAAATGACCAAAAGCCAGGATCGCCTGTTGAAGCACTGGTAACACTCCAACCACCCCAAGATTGGGTAACGCCCAAACGTGCCATGAAGGGCAGCACGAACATTCCTTGACGCCACATCGGGTTAAGAACCGGATCGCTTGGGTCAAAAGTAGCCAGTTCATATAGTGCCATTGAACCAGCCCAGCCTGCTACTAAGGCAGTGTGCATCAGGTGTACAGAAATCAGCCGCCCTGGATCGTTCAGAACGACTGTATGTACTCGGTACCAGGGTAGTCCCATCGACTACGCTCCTCCTCGATGAGTTAGTTTACTTAACAAAGCAATTTTCTTACTGAGATTCTGAGAAACGAAAACCGCCACTCAGAAAACTCTCTTTTGTTTTTTGTTATTGCCAGAGTCAGAGTTTGACCACAACTTAGTCTTAATTAAGCCAGACAACGTGGTGGTTTGGCAATGCTTACTCGCTCCCTTGAGGTTTACCCCGTGGGGTAGCCATCGCCAAGCAAAAATGAGAATGTTTTAAAAAGTGTAACTATTGATGGAACTGTTTGCAAGCGTGTAAATTAATGCGATCGCGTAGCATGTCCAAGTTTTTTCGCTACCAATCCTGTCAGGGATTAAATTTGCTTATCTTTTCTTTACGGAATGGGGCAGTATGGGCAAAGGGCAAAGGGGAAAGGGAAGATCTCTCATGTACCCTTTTCCCTTTTCCCTACCCGAAGGGTTTTGCCCTATGGCCAATTTTTACTGAACCACCAATTGAATGTTTTGCAGGTGACACTTGGTTTGGGCGCTACCCAGGCGTTCGATTACTTGTTCGGCGCTCATCAAACGCTTGAGTACTACTTGACCGATAGTCTGACTGGTGGTTACTGGGGTTGTTGGCTTCACTTCTACGGTTAAGATGGCTTCTTCAACTCGATAAAGCCATAGCAATTCGTTTTCTTCCACTAAACAAATATTCATTCGCTGAATATCTGGTTGGCGTCGCCATGCGGTGATTTGCCAGAGTCCGTCAGATGCCCATACTCTAGCAACTGTCCATCCCTCAGATAGAAAGAAATACTTCACGGTATTAGTCTCGCTATTAGACTTTAAATCTGCTGTTGGTGATATCGCGATCGCTTTTTTCGCTGATGTATAAATACTAGATTTGTCAGCAAAACCATGCAGCTGTTCTCTATAATAAACGGCTCCACGGTATATATAACCAAGCAGCAACAGGCTAAGTTTTTGTGTACGCTACTTGAGTTACTGTCAGAGCTTAACAAACTTACTTCCCTAGTAACTATGAATCTACGACAAATTTAGTCAATATTTAAAATCTTAATTAAATAAAAACTTTTCCTCATTTAACTAATTATCCTTTGTCATTAGTGATTAGCATTTGTATTTACAAAGGACGATCGAATAATGACGGTGTTCGCTGAAAATAAGCCAATATATAAGCTTATTTGTACGTATATACTTAGCTACAACCATCGCCGAAATTATTTGTAAAAATTAAGGCACAATACCCGCAAATGTAGTAAGATGTCTGACCGCTGATATCTAAAATTTTATTGCTATGACATGGTTTTCCTTATCCGTGAAACGCTGGAATCGGATTATACAATTCCTATCTTTGTTCTGTGTATGTTTATTTTTAGTTGTGAGTTGCACTCCTCGTCCACAAACAACTACGCCGCCATCGGGTTCTGTAAATAGTCCTACAGGTGATGGTCGCATTACCATAGGTACAACAGCCAAGCCGAGAACCCTCGATCCGGCTGATGCTTATGAGTTAGCAGCCCTGGGTTTAGTGTTTAATATGAGCGATCGCCTTTACAATTACGAACCAGGAAGCACAGAAATTAAACCCCAACTCGCCACAGCATTACCAAAAGTCAGTCAAGATGGCTTAACTTATACCATCCCTCTACGCCAGGGAGTAGTTTTTCACGATGGGACTCCCTTCAACGCCCAAGCAATGGCGTTTACCATCCAGCGCTTTATTGAAAATAAAGGAAAACCCTCTTTCTTACTAGGGGATATAGTAGATTCGGTGAAAACCACAGGGGAGTATGAGTTAAGCATTAAGTTGAAAAAGCCCTTTGCAGCCTTTCCATCACTGCTGGCGTTTCCTGGGGTGTGTGCAGTTTCGCCCAAAGCTTACGAAGTCGGTGCGGGTAAATTCAAGCCGAATATTTTTGTGGGTACTGGCCCTTACAAGTTAGCCCAGTATGGTACTGATTCGCTGCGATTTGATGTGTTTGATAAATATTGGGGCGAAAAGCCAGCTAATAAAGGCGTTAACGTTCAAATCCAAACTAGTCCAGTTAACTTATTTAATGCTTTTCGCACAGGAGCAATTGATGTAGCTTATTTATCCCTACAACCAGACCAAACTCGGAGTTTGGAAGAAGGTGGTAAACAAGGGGATTGGCAAGCGATCGCTGCTGAAGGTAGTGTAGTCAGTTATATGGTGTTAAACCGGAATCAAAAGCCTTTAGATAAGGCAGAAGTAAGAGCTGCGATCGCTTCAATAGTTGACCGTCCGCTAATCAACGAACGAGTCTTACTCGGTCAAGCAAATCCGCTTTATAGCATGATTCCCACTACATTTAATGTATCTGTACCATTATTTAAAGATAAATATGGTGATGCTAATTTCGATCGAGCCAAACAATTATTAACTACCGCTGGTTTTTCCAAAGAAAATCCGGCAAAAGTTCAAGTTTGGTATCCTTCTAGTTCGCCTACTCGGAGTTTGGCAGCACAGACACTTAAATCCCTTGTCGATGCCAAAATGGATGGAATCCTGCAATTTGAAGTTGCCGTTGCCGAAGGCCCTGCTTTCTTTAAAGACATTTCTAGAGGATTATATCCAGCAGCTTTACTTGATTGGTATCCAGACTTTTTAGATCCAGATAATTACGTCCAGCCATTTTTGTATTGTGAAAAAGGTTCAGCGGCTAAAGGATGTGAAGATGGAGGCAGTCAAACTCAGGGTTCATTTTACTATAACGAAACCGTTAATAAGTTAATCGATCGGCAACGTCAAGAACAAAACCCCGAAGCACGGCAGAAAATTTTTAGCGAAATTCAAAATCAAGTAATTATAGATGTACCTTACGTTCCCCTATGGCAAAACAAAGACTATGTATTTGCCCGAAATGGGGTTAATAATGTAAAACTTAATCCAACCCAAATTTTGGTTTACCAGACAATTAAAAAGTAAACATTGGGTATAGGGCATTGGGCATTGGGCAATGAGGTAGAAATAACCAATGACCAATGACCAATGACAAATAACAAATGACAAATAACTAAATTTATGTCTCGTTCTAAAGCTTTACAATATTACATTGTTTCCCGGTTACTGTTAGCGCCACTTCAGCTATTAACTATCATCACTATTGTATTTCTTTTACTCAGAGCGACGCCAGGAGATCCCGCAGATGCGATTCTCGGCGGACGTGCGCCAGAAGCAGCTAAAGAAGAATTGCGAAAACAACTCGGTTTAGATTTGCCTTTGTGGCTACAGTATCTAAATTACTTAGGAAATGTGTTGCGCTTTGATTTAGGAACTTCTTTGTTGAGTCGGGGAGAAAATGTTTGGAATATCATTGCACAATATTTTCCAGCGACGGTGGAGTTAGCTGTATGTAGTATGGCTGTTGCACTCATCGTAGGGATTTTAGTCGGTACTCTTTCGGCTTCCCGTCCTGGAACATCTTTTGACTTGGGTGGGCGGTTGTTTGGTATCGTCACCTACGCACTCCCTATGTTTTGGGCGGGAATGATTTTCCAATTAATTTTTTCAGTACAACTCGGTTGGTTTCCCAACTCTAACCGTTTTCCCCCCAACCTTCCCGCCCCCACGCCTATCACAGGATTGTATACAATTGATAGCTTACTAGCTGGAAACTTTACTCAGTTTTTTACATCTTTGCATCATCTTGCCTTACCGAGTTTGACTTTGGGGCTTTTACTGAGTGGGATTTTTGAACGAATTGTGCGAGTGAATTTAAAGCAAACCCTACAAGCAGATTATGTAGAAGCAGCTAGAGCCAGAGGAATTGCCGAAAATAAGATTTTAGTCTCCCATGCGTTGAAAAATGCCTTAATTCCGGTGATTACAGTTTTAGGATTAACCTTTGCGTCTTTGTTGGGTGGAGCGATTTTGACAGAAGTAACATTTTCTTGGCCTGGGTTAGCCAATCGACTATATCAAGCCATTAGCGATCGCGATTATCCCACAGTCCAGGGAGTATTAGTATTTTTTGGAGCGATCGTTGTTAGTGCCAGCATTTTAATTGACATTTTAAATGCTTATGTAGACCCACGAATTCGATATTAACTAAAATATATGACACCTTAGCTGGTCAAATAGACGAGCATAGTTAATTTGTTTGAAGAAATTAGGTTTAGTAGCAAAAGACTGCTGAAAAAATTTATCATTAATAATTTGTTTGTTAAAAAAATAAATTATTATGACATCAATCGATGAGATTTAACAGCAAATTGTAGTTGGAAGATTATGACTAAAATTCCGAAGCAAATAATCGTACAAGAAGCTGAAATGAGCCTCAAGTGGTTAGAATGGGGACAAAAATTACAAGCGATCGCTCAAAATGGGCTGACGTACAATGAAAACCCATTTGACAGGGAACGTTATCAGCAAGTGCGTCAAATTGCTGCTGAAATTATATCAACACACTCTAATATTGAAGCCAGTTCTCTTCTTAATTTATTTAATTCCGAAGTAGGTTATGCCACACCAAAAGTGGATCTCAGGGCTGCTGTGTTTGATTCAGATAAAATTCTTTTAGTCAGAGAAAAAGAAGATGGCTGCTGGACATTACCAGGAGGTTGGGCAGATATAGGCGAATCGCCGAGTGATGGAGTTGTACGAGAAGTATATGAAGAATCTGGATATCAAACCAGAGTTGTGAAGCTGCTTGCTGTCTACGATAGAAATCATAGCCGTCATGGGCATCCACCATTGGCATACCATATTTATAAACTATTTTTTCAGTGCGAATTAATAGGTGGAACTCCAAAAGCAAGTTTTGAAACCGAGGAAGTTGCGTTTTTTAGAGAAACAGAAATTCCAAACTTGTCCCTAACTCGTGTTGTCCCATCTCAAATTACTCGATTATTTGAATATTACCGCGATCCAAATAAGCCAACAGATTTCGATTAACAACACATCCTTGGGTTACAGCAATTTGCAGTTGAATAGACCACAGTAGGGGCTTTAGCATTGTTGTGCCCTTACGATAATTTAGTATTCAAGCATGTATTCCATCCAAATGAAAAGCGCTGTAAGACGCGAGGAATCGCATCTCTACAAATGGTCTATTTGTCGCATTCTTTTTTCCAATTTGTATAATTTACATCTCAACCATCAACAGCCATTACTGCCAATTTCCCACTAACACATAAGGTGCCCAATAATAAGGATGAGGTGGTAAATTCTGCAACTCTTCAAAAGGTGGATTTAGCTTCAAAGATTCTAACAGGGATAGTTGAGCTTTCCTCAGAGCATCTGCTTGTTTTGCCCCTGGCTTTTTCAAGTCTTGGTAAAATTGACCCATAAATTGGGCGGTAGAAGCATCCCCTACAGGCCAGAGAGTAGCAAGGGTACTGCGTGCCCCCGAACGAACAGCCATTCCTGCCAAACCTAACACAGCTCGTTCATCGCCAGTAGCAGTTTCACAGGCACTCAGCACCAATAATTCTATGGTTGTACCTGGTTCTTTTAACAAAGCACTCAACTCATTAATACTAATACTTTGACCATCTCCTGTAATCACAAAATTCTTTTGGGGATTAGAACTAAATAGCCCATGAGTAGCTAAGTGAATAACAGGAAAATTTGATTTTAACTGTTTTTGAATAGTTTTGACAGTAAACTCTTGATTGAGCAGTTTTTCGGAAGCAGGAAAAGTTTGTTTAATTTGGTCTAATTCCTTTGGAACATTAACCAGTGCAGCAAAAAATTCTCCTTGTACCTTAATTTGTTCGCTAACTCCAGCAGCTAAAACCTTAAGTTGTTTTCTTTCCAATTTTTGAGGAGCTAGCAGTTGTAGGCTAGGAACCAACGCAACGCTATATTTTTCAATCAGGTAGTTTTGTCCATCGTAGAGTGCAGCTATTGGGACTCTTTGCAATCTCCCATTTAGTACAAATACTAAATTTTTGATTTGCTTGGGATCTAGCTCTGTGTCAAAAGGTTTAATTAGCCAATTATAAACTTCTCCAAAAATTGGTAAAAGTGTTTGTAGATTTTCCTTTAATTCTTGGGGATTTGGGTTAGAAGTAGAGACAATATTTCGTGCAGAGTTATTGATACTAAAGTTGTCTAAATTATCGTAAAGCCGATCTAAAGTTTCATTAACTTTTTGTTCGCTAATAGGAACTACTACTTGCTGCAAAGGTTTTCCCGGCACGGAAAGGATAACTTCTAAGCGTTCTGGCAAAACAATCGGATAGATTACAGCTGCGTTGGCATCAATATTATCAATTTGCAATGCCACATTTGCTGTTTCAGAACAGGGGTCTTGAAAAAAGTTATCTAGTTCTGCTAATTGCAGAGATTCTATCACTTGGCGGGCTAATTCTAGACGTTTTTGAGAATTTTTGGTTTCTGATTTTTCCCGATTAATCTTAGAACTAGAAACTATTAACGAATTTAATTCCTTGTCAGTCAAATTTGATTTCAACAGCAAATCTGCTAATTCTAAATAAACTGGTTTGACTTCTTGGAGAAAGTCAAATTGGACATCTTGATTGTTAGCATTTAAATCGCTGCGTAGGGATTGGAGAATATTAAATGCGGCGGTGTAAGCTGCGATCGCTCCTTTGGGATCTCCCTGTTTTCGTAGTAAACTTCCTAATTGAGATTGCCAAAGATAAGTAATTTCCCTAGCATCACCACTGATATCTTGTTCTTGGGCTAACATCAGTGCTTGTTGTGTCAGCTTGGTTGCCCGATTTAACTGTCCTTGTTTGTCGTAAAGTTTGCCCAAATACCCTAGAACATAGGTTTCGGTTCGTCTACTCTGCAGAGTTCGTGACTGTTGGAGTGCATTCTCTAATAAAGGTTCAACCTGATTTATTTGTCCGCTTTGCATCAAAGAATCAGCAAAGTTAATCTCGGCATAAATGGCAGCACGACTGGGAGCAAGAGTAGCTAAGTTAGGTAAAATTTGATTTTGCAATGCTTGAGCATCTTGGCTCAACTGCAACTCCAACCCAGAGAGGAAATCTTTCGCCCGTTGAATTAATTTAGATTCAGAAAATCTCGTCCAAGAAGCAATCCGGCGTTGCGTCTGTTCGCTCCACCATCTTTTCATCTCCAGTAATAGCTGGAAGTGATTGAGTTGTGCCTGAATTTTCGGTATTGGTGGCGCTGATGCTACCTTTGTTGCTTCAATATAGTAATTAATAGCTTGATTGTAAGGTCTTAGACCATCGATGACAGATTTGCGATCGATAATGTCCGTTACCACATCATAGTCCCAGCGATCGCGGATTTGGTTGCCTAAGATCCGTTCGGTGTTGCCTAAACTCACTAGCACTGCACTTTTTTCAGCCGATTCGCCAATCGAAGAAAGACTTAATTGCAAGATTTCTTGCGACTTTTGTAATAACCCTTGTCTGCGTAGGACATCACCAAGACTGTGCAAACCAATCGCTTGAGTTAAAGTCAGAGAATCACCTTTTTGAGCTAGGTTTTTTTGGAGTTGCTCGATTTGGGTTTGGCTACAGTTGGGGTTTGGAATCGCAAAAGCTTGGAGTAAACTATTGCAAGCTTTAGGATACAATCCTAGATCTTGCAAAGCCTGAGATTTGTTAATCAGACTCTTAGTCATTCCATCGCGATCGCCAATTTTTTCATAAGCCTCAGCCGCCGCTTCCCATAACCTTGCTGCTGCTTCTAATTCTCCGCCATTGTACCGTTGTTCGCCTTGCCTCGCTAATTCTAAAGGACTACCAGCATTAGCATGTAAATTGGAAAAATTTGACCAAGCCGGCATAGTCAAACTAGATAACAGCCCCAATAACCCTGAAAGGATAAATATTAATAGACGACGGTAATTTTTATAAATCATTTTTATCAGCTGCTCAGTTGTAATTAAAGACTTTTAAATACAAACACTGGAAAACGTATCAATTCAACGCAACAGTTTTTCACTCAATAAAATTGCCCTGCCTCCCCTGCCCCCTGCCTCCTACTTAAAACGCTCTATACTCCATTTGAAAATACACGCCATTTTCTTGCCATGTGCGCTTGCTATTATCAATATTTATTAAAGGAATACCCCAATCTAAGCGGGCTGTGAATCTATCCCCCATTTGCCAAAGTAGTCCTAATCCTGAGCCTAATAAAGTGTTAGGGTCGGGATTTTCTCTGCCTGTATTCCACACAGTACCAAAATCGATAAATGGTGCAACCTGTAAAGTCCCTTGCAGTTGTGGAAAACGGGCAATGGGTAATCGCAATTCTGCGGAAGCAAAAATGCCATTATCATTGAGTAAAACATCTTGGCGATAACCCCGCACTGTTCCTTGACCTCCCAAGCTAAACTGCTCAAGAGAAAGTAGAGAGCTGGTAGTCAATTGAATATTAGAACGCAACAACAAAGTCGGAGCCGTTGTTTGTGCTTTTGGTTGACCGAGGAGACGCAAATAAATCATTTGTCCCCGCCAAAGGAAATATCGGCTATCTGGTTCGCTATCATGAATCGTGGCGCCAAAAGCTCCAATCCCCAAATTAAACTCGGAACGAGCGGCCAAGACTTCTTTGCGACTCCGGTGTAGCCATTCTTGGGCGAAACTCAATTCAGATATCCGCGTTTCTCCTTGAGGATCGGCTCCAGCAAACAAGGGAAAATCCACTCCTAGAATCGAAGAATTACTTTCTCGCCTAGCTGCGGTTAAACTCAGGGTGAGTTCTTGGTTAACTTCTGGGGTGGCTCTTTGCAGAACTGGTTGGCGAAAAGATAATTCAAACTCACGGGAATTTACTTCGATATCCAAATTCTTAAAATCAGGTTCAATAATTTGGTTGTCGGTAATCCGATAGTTGAAGCCAACGGTGCCATTCCGGGGATTCACTGGCAAGGTATAACCACCTTCATAACTATTGCTACCATCGGTATTTTTGTAGGCAAAACTCAAGCGATCGCCAATTCCCAGAAGATTGGCTTCCGAGAAGCCGATGCCGCGCTCAAAAGTTCCAATGCTGGGGTTGCGGTTATTATTAATACTGAGTTGCGTATTAAAAGTTCTCGCTCCCTTGACTATCACGGCTAGAGAATTTACACCCGGTCTAGTACCGGCAGTAAGTTCGGCATCTAAGCTTTCAATTAGGGGATTGAGTTGCAGCAGTTGTAAAGCTTCTTTCAGGCGGTTGATATTCAGCGGTTTGGTAGTAGCGATCGCAATCCGACTGCGGACATAATTTGAGTTCAAGCGTCCTTTAATGACATTGACTTGAATATCTTCTAAGCTGCCTTCTACTACCTGAATTTTGATGATACCCGAACGAAATTCTTGACTGGGAATGTAAGCACCAGAGGTAATGTAACCCTTTTGCACATACAGTTCGGTAATTTGATTGGCAGCTTTGAGGAGTTCGGCAAAGGTAATTGGTTGGCGTGTAAAATTGGCGATCGCAGAGTTTAATTCTTCTTGGCTGAAGGCAGTATTACCAACAAACTCGAACTTTTGCACAATGATACTGCCCGGAATATCTACGGCTTCTTCGGGGGTTGGCGGTACTGTCGGGGGTATTTGGATGGGTACGTTTGTTGGTGGTAGGGGATTAGTTGGGGGTTGTTCCGGCGGCTTTGGCGTTACAGGATTAATCGGCTGGGCGCAAGCAGAATTTGTATGATACACCAGCAGTATAAAGGCAACACAAGGAGACAAAAAAAATCTCCGCAGCCAAACACTTAATACCATTTTGGATAAGTCATTAGTCATTAGTCATTGGTCATTAGTCATTAGTCATTAGTCATTAGTCATTAGTTATTAGTTATTAGTCATTGGGCATTGATTATCCTCTCCTGCCTTTCCTGCCCCTCTGCTCCCCTGCCCCTCTGCTCCCCATCTTCCCAATCCCCAGTTCATTGACAATTAGACGAATTTAACCCAAAAGCATAGGGAGTAGGATTAGGCACTTGGCTGGCGAGAACTAGGACACCTTGGGCGTTAACATACCAACCTCTGGCGGGAGGCGGCAGTTGGGAAGTATTATTCACCTTAGTAGCGGCACTGGCATCAGCTGGCTCAAAACTAATTAAAGCTCCACTACTTAGCTGTTCGCTCGGTCGAGGTGGCAATCCTCCACGTCCGGTGATGGTAAATTCGCTTCTGTTTTGATTTGTTGTCCCTCGACAAGCCTGAGCTACCACTTCTTCTGGTTTCGCTACTTCTTGCGGTACATCGATAATTTCAAAATTACTTTGGGCTTCTGGTGTAATAACACTGATTTGTCCGGCAACTCCCAGTTCGGAACTAGCAGTAATTTGACAAGTCGGACAGACAAAGAATCCTCTGGTATCGATACTGATATTTCCTCCCATACCTTCAAAAGCGTCGGCGGTAATCTTACTGTCTTCTAACAGCGTCACAAAGTTGGCCGGACTAAAGCCAGCAATACTAATATTGCCTCCGTCACCACTTCCGCCGGCAGTTGCAGATATCTGACTGTTACGACGCATCAATAAAGCATTCGTTTGCAGAGATATGTTACCACCTTCCCCTGATGTGGTGGCAGCAGATAACAAGGAGCGATCGAGTGTCAACTGACTAGCTTCAATTGTCAATCTTCCACCTGCTCCCATCCCAAAATTGTCGCTAGATATCTGACTATTACCAAGCACCTGTAAGGAATTTTGGACTCGTAAATCAATGTTGCCACCTTGACCCCCTTTGGTAGCGGCCGTGATTCCACCTTGACTTTCTACCAAAATAGAGCCAGCATTCACCCGCAACGTCCCTGCGTCCCCGGTGCCATCATTCCTCGCTGTCACCTGTGCGCCATCTTTGACAACTAATTGCCCAGTATTAATTGTCACATCTCCAGAAGCTCCACTGGGTATAGGAGGTACTCTTAATAGTTGTTGCAAGAGCGGATCGACTATATTACCTGAGGAGATAATCAAACTCGGATTTACCGAGCCTGGAACTTTGCCACTTACCTCTACACTTTCTTGAGCGTTAATAGTAACGCTACCAGCAGGGCCGCTGGCTAAGGTGGAAGCATCAACTCTACCACCATCTTTGATTGCCAAACGTTGAGTATTAATTACCACACTACCAGCTTTTCCGGAGCCGCCAGTACCAGCAGTTATTTGGCTAGGAGTGAAAACAAATGGTGTAACACCGATCAATTCCACTGACTTCGAGGCATTTACAGTTACGTTTCCACCAGAGCCAGTACCAGCAGTTACAGAGGCAATATTCCCTCCTAAAAGCGCAGTTAATTGCTGGGTTGCGATCGTAAGAGTTCCCGCATTCCCAGGCCCAAAACTCCCTGCCGTAATATTACTGAAACGAGTGGGATTAAATGGTGAAAATCCTGACACTAGCAAGGAATCATCGGCTTTAATATCAACATTCCCACCAGTAGCAGGGCTGTAAGTAGCCGCAGCTATGGCTGCTCCATCTTGAAGGACTAAGCGGGGGGTATTAACGCTAATATCTCCACTTTTGCCACCGCCGATAGTTTCTGTAAATAAGGTGCTGGAAATCCGCCCGTCTGTTGTAGTACCCACTAAAGATAAGGATTCAGAAGCATTGGCGTTAATTCCTCCTGCTGATTCCGTTCCTTGGGTTTGAATCAAAACCATTGAGCCATCGCGGATGGAAATGTTTCGCCCTTGCAACTGAATCGAGCCACTACCAGCGCCGCTGGTGTCTGCTAATGCTTTTTGAGATAAGGCAATATCTTGAAAGTTTGTCGCCCCTTGATAGCCTAAATTCCAACCTTGAGGGCTGGGATTGAGACTTACTAAACCTCCAGCCACGCTACCTAAATCAATGCGTCCGCCCTCGGCTGTCAGCGTTCCCCCCTCTGAAATAATTCCTCCTCCCACCAAAGCTAGGGTATTACCTGGCTGCACCTTTAGTCCGGCGGTTTCTCCCCTAGTGAAGGGCGAGAAGAGCGGGCTTTCTAGACTGATGTTATGACCTTGACCTTGGACGCGAATCGCTTGCGGATTCTGCCCAAATTGCAAGCCTACTGGCACACTAATAGTTAGCCGAGGGGAAGTAGAATCGGTAGCACTAAATTCTGCACCATCAGCAAATTTCAGGCTATCTGCTGTAGTCGCCAAAAAAGAGCCGCCAATATTAAGTTGAGCATTGGCACCGAAGTTAATACCACTGGGATTTATGAGAATAAGATTCGCACCGTAGTTTTCTCTAATTAACCCATCAATATTGGAAACTGAACCACCTGTAACTCTGCTAATGATGTTAGTAATGTTACTAAAAGGTGCGGTGTTGTTGAAAAAAGCCTCGCCACCATTGGGAACAGAAAATTCTCGAAAGCTATAAAAGAGATTGTTACCGACTTGTGTTCCGCCTGTAATTACAAAATCCAGCCCTGGCGTCGTCCCTGGTGAAACTACGCTTTGTCCATCACCAAGTGTGTTGTCTGAAGAAATTTGTGCTAAAACAGGGAAGCCGGTAATTAGATAAGAGATATAAGCACTACTGGTAATTAAAATTTTGCAAAAAAATTGTTTCATTTTACACGGGGTAAATCACCCAAAACGAAAAATTACTTAAATGTTTTTTAGCTTAATTTAAGTACATTTAACTAAAAATGATATTATTGAGTTTATATTCCAGCCTAAATTTTGGTCAAGAAAGGTGTTTAAGTAATATGAACAACTTGCAGTCTTGGGCAACTATGGCAACAGCCCCAATATTAGCTCTGGGTGCTATATTAGCAGTCTCTGTGCCCAGTAGAGCTAATAGCGTAGAAGTAACCTGCAAGACTAACGCCACTACACCAAAAGTGATTTTGAGTTTAGAAAAAGACGGAAGTGTTAAAGATTACATCATGTTAAATTTCCTTACGAAATATTTTTCTGCACTGAATGGCGCGCAAAATTGCCAGAACACAGCTAAAAGTTTACAGAGTATTTATGATATGGGCGGTTCTGAATATTTAACCGCCGATCGCCTCAACGAGCAATCTGTTGTGTGTGCAGTAGAACGCAGAGGTATTGGTTGCAATCATTACAGCGCTAAAGTTTTATTTATTCTCAAACCAGTTGATAATCCTTCTCAAGCTTTATACGAAATGTTAGGTAGCGATTTTAAGCAAGGAAAGCCTTCCGATAGCCGGACTCTTAGCCGTACTTACACTAACACCAAGCCTTTTTGGTGGCCATTTTAACTTTTCTAAAATTTCGATATAAAAAAGTGCTTAGCCTGGGAGAGATTGGGCTGTATAGGTGCTACCTAGATAATAGCGATCGCCAAAAGTTAGCGACTTAAGAAGTTTATTTAGTTAAATTCCATCGAGGTTTTTGGGCTTGATATCCACTGCCGTGGCGAGTCTCTTGAATTTGAAAAATAAACTTTGTTTAGTAAATAAATGATACAAAACTTAAATCAAGTATATTTAATTTCTATTAAAACTATCAATTAAAACTATAAATCTTGCCATACTTGACTTAGAGAGTTAAGTTACTGTTAATTATTATTATAAAAATTAAGTAAATTAAGTATATATTTATATCATCGTAAGTCCTAATATAAAATACTAACACAACTAATCATCTAAGTAAGTCGGTGAAAATAAACAGAATTACCCTTGAAACCTTGACCAATGGCAAAGGACAAAGCGCAAAGTCTCTTGCGTTGGCTAAGCCAACGCAAGAGAAGTTTTGAAGCATCAGACGGTGCTGAAACCGCCAAAACCTAGTCGAGCAGTAGCTCAAGTTTATCTTCTCCAAGAAACTTGAGCCTTCAACAGTTAAATTTGTTTATCCGCACCCACTTAGTTAAAGATATTTATACAAAAAGGTAAGAATTGTTACATGAATAAGAAAATTGACTTTTGATAACTCAAAAAAATAATTTGTTTTGTTACCTTCATAACTAAATATATTTTTTTGATTATGAAGCCACTTGGTAAAGTTTTACAACAGGCTGACCTAATTTCATCCGAGCAGATAGAAATTGCTCTCAAAGAGCAGACCAAAGTTACTGGGTTGAAGCTTGGTGAAATTCTAGTCTTGCATGGATGGCTTAAACAAGAAACGGCTGATTTTTTCTCTGACAAATGGCCAGTGTTACTGGAGCAAAAACCAAAACAGCGTTTGGGCAAATATTTAAAAGAAGCTGGACTATTAAACGAACAGCAAATCAGAACTATCCTTGCCGAACAAGCATCCAAAAAACTTCGCTTTGGGGAATTAGCAATACTTAAGGGCTGGTTGAAACCGACTACAGTTAATTTTTTTCTAGAGCATTTGGCTTTAGAATCCCAACTCCAGCAACCAGAAGTTTTAAATAATCAAAGCTCAAGCCAAACAGAACAATTACATTTGAAAAGCGTAGTGTCACAGCAGAACAATTTGAAAATCTTGAACCCCATTGAGCATTCAGCTTTTGCTTTCAATTCGGCAGAGCAGGAATCAGCAACATTAACACTTTTTAGCCCTACTACTCTAGAATTATTAAAAAAATTAGAAGAAAAAGCTAGTTGTTTGGAAGCTGTGCTAGCAGAAGTCCGAATCTGGACAGATGGACAACCGAATTTGACAGAACAAATTTGTCAATTGCTTGTGGAATGGCCGGATAATATTGCCGCAGGAGCAGAAGCAGTAATAGTCCAACAAGTAGTACATAAGAACTTCATTAACAATTGGAAAACTCAAATCACTGCTGAGTATTTGCAAAGCATCCGTGAAAGTATAATGTACAATCAGCAATGCGATCCCTTATCTTTGTTGAAATTGTACCGAGAAATTTGGCAAGAGAGCGAATTACCAATCAACAATAGCCCAGAACAGGCAGAACTTTTACATATAGGATTAATAGTTCAAAAAGAAGACAAGCTAAAAGTTGCAAACCGCATTTACCAAGCAGTTTTTAATTCCAATTGGGTAAACCTGGAGTTAGAGAAAATACTTTCTGCATCATCAGCAAAAACAACTATTTCACCAGATAATAATTTGCATGTCAGCAATCCTATTACTGCACCTAAACCTAGTTTAAATAAACGATTTTTGGCATTGCTAGGAATAGCTGGTTTAATGGTCTGTGGTTCTGGCTTGATTATTTTTGGGTTGAGTATATTTAGATGGTTACAAGTAGAAACGATTTTCAAACAAGGTAATGGTTTGTTACAGCAAGGAGAATACCAACAAGCGATCGCCAAATACAACAACCTTTTAAAATTTGATAGCAACTACTACCAATCTTGGACTAACCGAGGCTATGCACTAGCTGGACTCAAAGACTACGACCAGATGCTAGAATCATGCACGACAGCAACTATCATTAATCCAGAAGCTGTTTATGCTTGGAATTGCAAAGGAGAAGCGCTATTTAACCTCAAACAATATGATGAGGCAATCTCCGCTTTTGATAAAGCCATTAAACTCAATTCCAAAGATCCTGTATTTTGGATTAATCAAACTGAAGCACTACTAGCACTCAACAAACCTGATGCTGCACTTACTAGTATTAATCGAGCAATTGACCTTTTCAAAGAAATTTCAAAAATTGAACAGAAAAATACAAATGCTAAAGAATTAGCCATTGCTTTTAGCTATCAAGGTAGGGTATTATTCCGAAAACAAGAATACGAACGTTCTCTAGAAGCATATGAACAGGCATTAAAATACAATCCTGAATACTTTGTGGCTTTACGGGGTAAAGGGATGACACTACAAGCGCTAAAGCAAGACGATCGAGCGATCGCGCAATTTTATTATCTTCTAGATCGTCACAAACTAAGCGATGCTCAAAAAGCTGAAGTCTGGTATTATTTAGGGTTGAGCCTGTGTAAATTCCAGCAAAACAAAAAAGCGATCGCTGCCTTCAAGGAAGCTTTGAAGCTCAAACCCAATTACCAACCCGCACAACAAGCTAAAGAAAGTTGCCCAAACAAAATAAATGGCTAAATTTCCTAATTAAATCGAAGCTTTAGGCGGAAGATAAATACTAAATTAATCAGAAATTCACTGAAATGAGCGTCCATATTTTTGGTCATTTTAGTACATCTATTATCCGTATTTATTTTGAGATAATTTTGTTTTTTCCTGCCGACTTACTCAATTATTTATCATTCAAAATGAGGCAATCTAAAATTCTACATCCACTAAAATAACTTTTCAAGATTTCTAAACTATTTAGTAAAAAAGACTAATCATAATCAGCATGAAAAAACAAGTTTTAGCCGCAGGATTTATATTATCTTCTTCTTTTGTATTTTCACTCAAAGCATCGGCCGCTAGTTTTAGTCAAATTTACGCCTTTGGTGACAGCCTAGTTGATACTGGCAATGCTTACAACTTCATCAAAGCGGCTACAGGAGATGAATTTCCTCCCAGTCCACCTTATTTTCAGGGACGCTTTACCAATGGCCCTGTTTGGGTAGAAGGTTTATCTTCTAGTTTGGGAATAACACTAACTAACTTTGCCTTTGGTGGTGCTACCACAGGTACTTTGAACAGCGTTAATCCAAATTTACCAGGATTAACTCAGCAGATAACAAGCTTTACCACAGCTAATTCTCAAGCTGATGACAAGGCGCTATATGTAATCTGGGCTGGTGCAAATGATTACCGTAATGGGGTAACAAACCCTGCTGAGCCAGTTAATAATTTAATAACTGCGGTAAAATCACTTGCTAGTGTTGGTGCCGAAAATTTTCTTGTAGTCAATTTACCTAATTTAGGTGCGCTTCCTGGCGTTAATAAAAACCCAACGGTTTCTGCTGGACTAACTGCTTTAACTAACGCCCATAACTCCGGGTTGGCGGTAGGTATTAATACTTTGAACCAGCAAGAAGATATTCATGTCACCCTTTTTGATGTTAATTCCTTATTTACTAGAGGGCTTGCATCTCCGGGAGAATTTGGTTTCACTAATGTCACTGATGCTTGCTTGACAATAACTAGCCCAACGAGTTTCACTACCTGTCCCGACCCGAATCAATATTTATTCTGGGATCAGCTGCATCCCACAGCATACACTCACAGCATTTTAGCAGGAGCCGCATTAGTAGCAGTTCCAGAATCTTCGCCAGCTTTAGGAATGTTGGCATTGGGGGCTTTAGGTACAGTAGGAGTGCTAAAACGTCAACGCACGCATAGGGGAATTTGAAGAAATAAATTATCTCCCTTAAAGTTGATGACTGATGAGTGAGGAGTGCAGAGGAATTTTATCCTCTGCCTTCAACAAAGTTGCTACGGCAATTGAAATTATAGTCCAACATCCAAGTCAAAGTAGAAACTGCTGTCAACAATTCTATTGCTGCCAACATATTTAATGATGGGTATGCTGGCTCGATGCTGTCCTGGTTCAAGTGTCCAGGTTTTTTGGAAGTTACCAATATTATGACAAGCAGCATTAATTGGAAAGGTACTCGGAGTTAAAAAACTATTTTTATAACTCTCAATTCCATTTTTAAATAGATGCCCTTTGACATCTATTTTATTAACTGAAGCTTTCGCTGGTATGCAATAATTGAGGTTTGATAATCTGAGAGTATCTCCAGATTTTAGCAGTAGGCGATCGCCATTTTTCACTTGCTGAAGTTCGTTGCTATTAACCTGCACAGTGAGATTATCAACGCATATTTTTGCAGGACTCACTTTGTCACAAGTTGTAGAGGTGGCGGTGACTGTAGGCTTTGGTTCTGAAGAAGATTTTTCGCCCTCAATTAATACAGGTGCTACCGTAGCTACTATAGCGCCAGTAGCAGCGATGAGAGCAAGTATAACCTGTTGTTTAAAAGTTGCCATTTTTCCAACTCCTCTACTTTTTTGCTGTAACACCATCATCACTTGAGACACAGGTTCTATAAGTAGGCGTTAGTAGGAAGTTTGAGTAATTAAATTCTTGTAAGGGAAAGTAGGCAAATGTAGGTTTGTAGGGTAAAGTATTACACTACTGACTGATTTTAACTTTGCTCTGCCAATTCAACTACACGTAATGGACTCACAAGAACTCTTAACATTCATTAACGATCTACTTGTAAAGAACGATCGGCAAGTCTTAAATGAGTTGGAAGAAAAACTATTTTTAGGTATGTGGCAAGGGAGAAAGCAGTATACAGAAATTGTTAATGATGGGTCTTATAGTGCAGAACATGTGAGAGATGTGGGTGCAAAGTTATGCAGAAAGATTACAGAACATTTAGGAATAAAAGTTACAAAAAAAAATTTCCAAAATCCAATCAAAGAAGGATATAGACAACATTTAGAAAAAGCTTTACCTTATCAAGAACTAATTCTAGAAGCAACTAATCCAGTACAAGAAGCTGAATCACAGCCCGATTTTTCATCACCAGAAAATCACAATCCTTTCATTCCTTTTACTGGCAGAGTAGAAGAAAAATATCTGTTCTTTGACCGAAAGCGGGAAATCAGCCGAATATTTGAAGTTTTGAATAGCGGTAGTAGCGTCGTTTTAATTGGGGAAGAGGGAATCGGAAAATCCTCGCTGTTATGGATGATTTCCCAAGAAGCGGAAAATCGTCTCAACGTTAAACGTCAGCCAATTTTCTTAGACCTGAATTTACTTCATAATGAAAGTGAATTTTATAGTGATTTGTGCCATGAGATTGGTATACCTGAAAGTCAAGACTATCAGTTAACTCGCAATTTACGAAATCGTAAAATACTATTGGCTATAGATAATTTAGGAAAACTAAATAGGGAAGGTTTTACTCGCAAAATCAGAGATTATTTGCGCGGTTTAGCCGAAGGAAGTAATTCACCGTTGAAGCTGATTTTAGCTGCCACAGAACCCCTGAACAACCTTTTTAAAGATAGTCAGGAGCAAAGTGATACTTCTCCTTTGGCGGGTATTTGCCAAGAGGAACACATTCATCCTTGGGATGAAACTACTATGCGTGCTTTTATTACCAGCCGTTTAGCTAATACTTCAGTGAGCTTTACTGAAGAGGAAATCATCCAACTCATCCAACAAAGTGGCGGACATCCTCGCAAACTGATGCAATCGTGTTATCAAACTTATTCGCGCTATGTGGAGAGTTTGCAATGAATGACACGACTTTGACCTCTCCCTCAACCCCTCCCCTACAAGCTACGGTGTACACACAAGTTATCGAATTACCCCACCCTAACGCTCCCCTTGTCAAGGGGAGGGAACTAGATTTTCTTGTTTCCCCCCTTGGAAAGGGGGGGGGATTAAGGGGGATAAAACCGGGATCTCAAAGTAACTCGGATTTGTGTGTACACGGTAGCCTACAAGGGGAGGAGAGCAAGATTACTCCTATTCCCCCTTCCCTCAGAGAGAAGGGGGCTGGGGGTTTAGGTTCTTCATGGGTGATGATGGAGGTTGAATAATGACCTCTGTACCCCGCTTAGACTTAAAACCCAAGTTAAAGCGTCCCCTCTCGCTGTGGAACCCTTTAGATTATCTGCACCTTTTGTACTGGGTGTTTTTCTTTCCCCAAGCTTTGCGGTGGTATATGGATGAGTTCGGGGGTGGGTATATTCCTCAAGAAGAAATGAATTGGCGAAAGGGATGGGAGTTATTGCGTCAAAATACTATCCAACGCCAGTTACTTTTCCAAGGGCTATTTTTAACAGTAATTACACCTGTAGCCATAGGCTTAATTTTTCAGGCTCTAAATGTTACAGTTGACTGGTTCGGCGTGGCGTTCGGCGTGGCGTTCGGCGTGGCGTTGGGTATGGTGTTCGGCATAGCGATAGGCGTGGCGTTCGGCGTGGCGGGAGGCGTGGCAGTAGGCCTGGCATTCAGCATAGCGATAGGCGTGGCGAGAGGCGTGGCGGGAGGCGTGGCGGTAGGCGTGGCGGCAGGCGTGGCGGTAGGCGTGGCGGCAGGCGTGGCGGCAGGCGTGGCGGTAGGCATGGCGGGAGGCGTGGCGGGAGGCGTGGCGGGAGGCGTGGCGGGAGGCGTGGCGGTAGGCGTGGCGGCAGGCGTGGCGGTAGGCATGGCGGCAGGCGTGGCGTTCGGCGTGGCAGGAGGCGTGGCGTTCGGCGTGGCAGGAGGCGTGGCGTTCGGCGTGGCAGGAGGCGTGGCGGTAGGCGTGGCGGTAGGCGTGGCGGCACTCCGTCCAGAAACCTGGCTTCTTGGCTCACCTTTAAACTTGCGAACTATTCAAAACGGTAGTTGGCTACTCCCTCGCATCACTCCGCTTCCCCTTCCTAATCTTGTTAGGCGCCTGCAAAATTGGTTGCAAAATGATTGGGAAACAGGTTTACATAATACTAATGAACTGCTGGCATATACCCTACAATTCATTCCTGTTGCCCAAGCAGTCAATAAAGTACTTGCCACAATTCCATCAGAGCAAATCATTTGGAATGTCTCTCGTCTAGCAGCAAATCCCTTTGATTGGAATATAGTACGTTTTGCTTCGGCTTCTTTAGATGAAACCCTAAAGTCAAGGTTTATCAAAGATTTCTTCTCCTTCCCCTTTTTCCTTTTCTTCCTTCGTTCTTGGAAAGAAAATTTACAGGCTCGTTTTAATACAGACACTCGCTTAGATACTCCTGCCCGTGCTGCTGCTGCTGGTTTCTGGCATCTGCATGAAAAAAAACCAGCCAAAGCAGTAAAGGCTTTTGGTGTAGTGCGTTCTCTTCTCTATGGCGAGGAAATGTTTACCCTTGCCCAAACTCTAAGTCTGTTTCATGAAGCTAAAAAACCAGCTTCTATTGCTGCTATCCAAGTACCTCCTTTTCCACAGGAACCGCTTTTACGTCCAGATACCTGGGAAGTCCTAGCTCATCTGCGTCGAGTTGTTGAAGATGTCCAGTTTGTTAACCGCAGCGTCTCACGTTCAGCCAGATCTTTAGCTCTAAATCGAGCATTAGGCGAACTGACAAAAATCTTAAATCAAGCCGACATATTACCGCAAGCAGAGCAAGGGCTAATTATAGATATTGCTCAAACTTGGAAAGAAAGCCTTTTACAAATTGCTGGTGAAGTGGGAGAAATTTCCATCACCAAACCTGTGGTTAATCCTTATGTTGTAGGTGACCCCGTTGAAGGTCATCTCTTTGTTGGGCGAGAAGATATCATCAAACAGTTACAAGAACTCTGGGTAATGGGTAATCAACTCCAGTCTGTAGTTCTCTACGGTCACAGGCGGATGGGCAAAACTTCTATTTTGCTTAACGCTGCTAACTGTCTAGGCTCACAAATACAGCTAGCCTATGTCAACTTGCTACGTTTGGGAGATACTCCCCAAGGTGTCGGTGAAGTGCTAATGGCAATTTGTGATGAAATTTCTCGAACTGTAAAACTTCCACCCCCAGCTGATGCTGATTTACTAAATCTTCCCTACCGGACTTTTGAACGTTATTTAAAACAAGTGGAAGCAAACCTAGACGGTGGGTTAATCATTGCCTTAGACGAGTTCGAGAAAATTGAAGATTTAATTGAAGCCGGAAAAATTCCTATCGACTTTATGGGTTTTCTGCGGGGTTTAGTGCAAATGAGTTCTAAAATTGCCTTTGCCTTTGCTGGTTTGCATACCTTAGAGGAAATGACAGCAGATTATTTTCAACCTTTCTTTGCCAGCGTCATTCGTATTCATGTAGGCTTTCAAGAACATACAGCTACTCGCCAAATTCTCGCTAACCCAGATAATGAAGACTTCCCTCTCGACTACATCCCCGAAGCTTTAGATAAAATTTATGCTTTAACACACGGTCAACCATATTTAGTGCAACTCGTGGGTTTTCAGCTAGTGCGCCGCTACAATGACTTTGTTTTTGAGCAAGGACGACGCCGTGACCCAGTTTTCACAGTGGAAGATGTGGAAGCAGTTATCAATGACCCTGAATTTTTCAAACAGGGAAGCGGCTACTTTGATGGAGTTTGGGGTCAAGCAGCGCGGGGTGCTGGCGGTCAACAAACAATTGTACGATTACTTGCACCTCATCCAGAGGGGCTAAGTGTGGATGCCTTAGCTCAGTCTACAGGTATGAACGACGCTGATTTACAGGAAGCACTAAATACTTTGAAGCGTCATGATGTCGTTGAAGAAACTCAGGGAAAATGGCGGATTATGGTAGAACTGTTTCGCCGCTGGGTTTTACGGTAGGGGCACAACATGTTCATTGGTGTCAACTTAACGTGAAACCCTGATGAAAACGTGATGAGCAAGTTCTACTCACTTACCCTCAAGATGCGCGTTACCCCACCCCGGCTTTGCTGACGCAAAACCTCCCCTCCCCAAGGCATCGGGGAGGGGATTGAGGGGTGGGGTAAACGGCTGTGTAACAAAGCTTTGAGCTTAAGTTGACACGAATGAACATGTTGTGCCCCTACAGCCGATTTATTTGTTGAAAAGATTTTTAGAGAAATGGTTTCAGCGACAGCAAAAACTATTTCAGCGAGAGCATTTGCTGTTTTTGCGATCGCATTTACTATTTTGGCGATCGCATTTACTATTTCAGCGACAGCATTTGCTATTTCAGCGACAGCATTTGTTATTTTTGCGACAACATTTACTATTTCAGCAACAGCATTTGTTATTTTAGCGACAGCATTTACTATTTCGGGGACAGCATTTGCTGTTTTTGCGACAGCATTTACTATTTCGGCGATCGCATTTGCTATCCTAACAACTTATCTCCTTAAACTCCGCGGGTCTAATGCATCTCGCAAACCATCGCCGAGTAAGTTGAATGCCAGCACTGTCAGAATAATCAATATAGCCGGCGGCCAAATTAACCAAGGTTGCAAAACCATAATTGAAGCATTACTAGCCAGAGAAAGCATATTGCCCCAAGAGGGGTCTGGTTGTTGAATACCCAAACCAATCAGACTCAATATCGCTTCTGCACCAATAAAGCTGGGAACTGCCAGAGTCGCAGAGATAATTACATAGGTAGCTGTTTGCGGCAAAACATGGCGGACAATAATATAAAGCGGGTTACCGCCCATTGCCCGTGAGGCTTGCACAAATTCTCGCTCTTTAATTGATAGTACCTGTCCGCGAATTACCCGTGCTAAACCAGCCCAGCCAATAACCGAAGTAATCACCACAATTAACAAAAACCGCTGGGTACTGCTTAACCCAGGTGGCAAAACTGCCCCCAAGGTGACCAAAAGATAAATACTAGGGAAAGTCATTAACACTTCTGCCAAGCGCATGATGATGCTATCTGTCCAACCTCCGAAGTAGCCGGAAATTCCACCTATCAGCAAACCGAGAGGAAAGGAAATAGCAACGCCAAAAATTCCGATAAACATACTGATGCGGCCGCCATACAACAAGCGACTGAGTTGGTCGCGGCCTTGGTCATCAGTACCTAAAAGGTTAAATTTTACGCTATTTGTTGTGCCAAACAAATGCCAATTCAAGGGAATACCGGGAAAAATTGTAACTTCATCCCACTTGGGGGGTAGTGGCAAAGTTAGCTGTAACAATCGGTATTCTGCACCAGAGACAAATAGACGCAAGGGTGAGGGCTTTTTAAAGTCTACAATCAGTTCGCGATCGCCTGTTTCTAAATTCGTCTCTCCCTGAGTCGTCGGATAAACATGAGGCCCAATAAACTGCCCCGATTGAGAAACCCAATACACCTTAGTTGGTGGCAGCAATGAACCATTAGGCTGTGAGGCATAGGGGTCATAAGGGGCAATGAAATCGGCTGCAATTACCGCTATGTAGAAAATTAACAGCAAAATTGCCCCAAATCGTGCCAAAGGATTTTTCTTCAGTCGTCGCCACCAATCCATAGTAGTTAGAAGTTATGAGTTATGAGTTATGAGTTAGGAGTTCTGAGTTCTGATTTATCAAACTTTCATGTTTATCATAATTCATGGTTAATAATTCTTAACTCGCCACTCCCCACTTTTAACTCTTAACTCTTAACTCCTCTAAATACCGTTGTTGTTCTTCTTGTTGTCTTTCGTGTTCTACAACAAACACATTCGAGTAGAGATTAGCCAGAATTTGTTTTCCTTGTTGTGTCAGCGACAGATAATGCAGTCCTTCCTGGATATAGGGATATACCCCATTCCAGTAAAATTTCGCGTAGTTCTTACGTAAATCGGCAGGAGTTTTATAGCTCAAGACTTTATTCATGCCAGTTTCTTCAAACTCGTAGAATAAAGAATTAATTTTCTTTAAGTAACGTGGGTCGCTTAATTGCCCAATCAAATCAGCAGCACGTACTAATCCTGCAAAGCATTTTGTATCTTGCTGATCCTCCGCCGCAGGCACTGGAAATCGAGTTAATTCAATATTGCTTTTAATCGCATCCGCATCTATTAACTTGTGACCCCCAAAACGCTCATCAATAAACAGCTTTGCTCTATCGACATGATATGGCGTGAGGCTGGCATCAGAAGCCCCAGGAGCTAAAGAAATCATTCTGCCATTTTTACCTGTAGCATATAACCCTGCTGTTTCCCGGTCTTGTCGGCAAACCCCTTTAACGTAGCCAATATCATGGCTGACTAGGGAGATGATGAAATGCAGCCAATCTTCACTGGAAACACCACCTTCTCTGATGTGTTTGCCACGTAAAATTTCTTGCCCTACCAGAGTAACTAAGACAGTGTGTTCAACATTATGGTAAAGGGCGTCGCTATTGGCAATGTTTTCCAAAGCCATGCTACCAGCCCAGGCAATAATGTCCTGATAGTCATTTTTGAAGCAGCCATAGGTGCGACGGTAGCCTTCTCGAATTTGATTTACAAAGGCATCAATTAAAATTTCGGTGGCATTGAACATATCTGTTTGCTTTGGTATGTAATTTTTTATTCAGGGACTGGGGAGACAAGGGAGACAAGGGAGAAGATCCTCCCCCTCTGCTCCCTGCTCCTTTGCCTCTTTCCAAGCCCAATACCCTTGGTGTAATTTGGGACAATGCAGTTTGCTCTTTTTTAACTCAGGTTTAGATGTAGACGCTACCTTGACCTCTACTGCATTCCAGGATAAGCTTTGGATTTTCAGCAATACAAACGTTTCAGAGGGATTATGGATTGCGTAGTAAAATAACTAGCTAGTATAGCAAAGTACATTAACGTTTTTAATTTTAATTAGATAAATCCAGATTAGCTTTATCTATTAAATTTTTCATTTTTAACTCGCGAGCGGCAGTGATCTAAATACATATCCTCTGTGACGTAATACTCGACCGAGTGAAAAGCAATAGGTTAAAACTGACACAAAGATTTGGAGATAGCCGGACAAGGGAGAATTTTCAACTTTGGAAATTTGTCTTGCCACAATACTACAGTTAATAGATGAAATTACATTAGTTTGTATTTTAATTTACATTATTTTCTTATGTATTATTTAAGTAATTATTCTGTTAAATAATTATTGTTTCGTTATGTTATATACTCACGCATCCAAAACATATTGACTAAAAAATGCGCCGTTTTTGATATAAAGTAAATAAATTTCAAGTTTTCTTAAGAAAGTACTAACACTGGTAAACATACACAGGAATTGGAGGTGGCACTGTGAGCGATGAAAGTCTTTCAGAAGTTGAGGTGGAAGAACCTGTAACCTCTGAAGATGCTACCTTGCCAAACAAATGGGAGCAAAAACAAACCAGAACATGGTTAAAGCCATTATTCTTAGGTACAGGTTTAGGGATAGCGATCGCCTTTGGTAGTATGGCTGTATTCAGTCGTCTGCCATCTCGCCAACAAGGAGCGATCGCGGATAAAAAAGTTAACCCAGCGATGACAGTCACCATCGCCGCAGTGGAAAACGCCCGTGTTATGCGTACCCTGAAAACAACTGGTACTGTAACAGCCAGCGATCTAATTCCGGTGCTACCCCAGACAAACGGACTACAAATTAAAAGCATCCCTGAAAATGTCAAAGAAGGAGCTTTTGTCAAAAATGGTCAAGTGTTAGCCATATTGGATGATTCCGTACTCCAAAACCAAATTAGCCAAGCAAGAGCAGATGTGGAATCAAAACAAGCAGATGTCAAATCCCGACAAGCAGATCTGGCATCCAGACAGGCAGATTTGGCATCAAGTCAGGCAATAGTCCAGCAAAAACAAGCAGATTTAGCCCAAGCCCAGGCAAAGTTAGAGGAAGCAGGTAAGAATTATCAACGATATCAACAACTTGCCGACTCTGGAACCATTAGCAAACAAGAACTCGACACTCGTTCCTACGCAGTGAAAACTGCCATAGAAGTTGTGAATCTCGGTCAACAAAATGTCCGTAGTGCCAAAGCCAGCGTTAAAAGTGCCCAGTCGAACATTACCAACGCCCAAGCCAGCATCAACAAAGCCAAAGCCGATGTCAAAAGTAGTGCTGCTAGGTTGCAACAACTCCAAACTCAATTGGGGCAAACTGTAGTCCGTGCGCCGGTTTCTGGAGTCATCGCCGAGAAACTTGCTAGGGTTGGTGATGTTACTGGGGTGCCACCACAAACCCAAGTGGGAACTGTAGTTGGTGGTACACAAAAGCTATTTTCGATTATTCGGGATGAAAAACTAGAGCTTCAAGCAAAAGTGCCTGAAACTCAACTCACACAGGTAAAAGTTGGTGCATCGGTGCAAATTACTTCTGATGTCGATCGCCGCGTGCGATCGCAAGGACGAGTCAGGGAAATACAACCACTAGTAAACGATCAAAGACGTGAGGCTATAGTAAAAATTGACTTACCACCAACAACTCCCCTCAAACCAGGAATGTTTGCCCGTGCTGCAATTACTACCAGTTCAGCCATCAGTATGGTAGTACCGCAAAAAGCAGTGCAGTCCCAAGCAGACTCAAGTGTAATCGTATTTACCATATCGGCTGAGGATACAGTCCGCAGCCAAAAAGTAGAGTTAGGAGATCCTGCTAACGATGACAAAGTAGAAATCAAAAGTGGCTTGCAATTAGGCGAACGTGTAATAGTTGATGGTGCACCATATCTCAAAGATGGCGACAAAGTGCGAATTGTAAATTAGGGCATGAGGCATAGGGCATGGGGCATAGGAAGAGGACAAGGGGAAAGATTAAATTTATTCCTTTTCCCTTTTCCCTTTAACCTTTTCCCATACCCAATGCCCAATGCCCAATGCCCAATGCCTAATAACTAATCTAAAATTTCCCAATGTCTTTTAATATCTCTGCTTGGTCGATCAAAAAACCTGTTCCGACGATAGTTTTATTTTTAATTTTGACGATATTGGGTTGGTTTTCCTTCATGTCCTTAGGGATTGATACGAACCCAAATATTGATGTGCCGGCAGTTGTGGTAAAAGTCACCCAACCGGGTGCAGGGCCGACGGAACTAGAATCGCAAGTAACGAAAAAAATTGAAGATGCTGTTGCTGGCTTGGGCAATATCGATAATATGATTTCCAAGGTCAGCGATGGTAGTTCTCAGACGACAATCAATTTTGTTTTGGGTACAGATAGCGATCGCGCCACTAATGATGTCCGCAATGCGATCGCTCAAATTCGCCAAGATTTACCCCAAGATATCAATGACCCAATTGTCGAACGTCTGGAATTTTCTGGCGGCCCCATCGTTACCTACGCCGTGAAATCAGATCGCCGTTCTGTAGAAGAATTAAGCAACCTCGTAGACCAAACCATTAGCCGCGCCTTATTGGGAGTTCCTGGTGTCGCACAAATTCAGCGTATCGGTGGAGTCGATCGAGAAATCCGCGTTAACCTCTATCCAGACCGCTTGCAATCTTTAGGTATCACCGCCACCCAAGTAAACGACCAAATCCGCGCTTTAAACATTAACTTACCTGGAGGACGTGCCGAAGTCGGTGGTAGCGAACAAAGTATTCGCACCCTTGGAAGTGCTAGCAATGTCGATATTTTGAAAACCTACGAAATCATCTTACCAACAGGTGGTTCCGTACCCTTATCCAGTTTGGGAACTGTAGAAGATAAGTTTGGGGATATTCGCCAAGCCGCCTATTTAAACAATCAACCCGTTGTAGCTTTTCAGGTGTTGCGTAGTACTGGCAGCGTCCTGGTGACCGTGGAACAAGGAGTAAAAGCAGCTGTTAAAGAACTGGAAAAAACACTCCCTCCAGATGTAAAAGTCGATTTAATTTTTACAAGAGCCGATGTTGTCCGTCAATCTTACCAAAGCACCATTGATGAATTAATTCAAGCTTCGGTGTTGGCTGTCATCGTGATTTTAATATTTTTACGTAGTTGGAAAGCCACATTAATTACCGCCGTTGCTTTGCCCTTGTCAATGATTCCCACCTTTGCAGTGCAGCAGGCTCTTGGTTACACCCTCAACAACATGACTTTGTTGGCATTAGCCTTGGCGGTGGGCAATTTAGTTGATGATGCCGTGGTGGAAATTGAAAACATGGAACGACACATGGCAATGGGGAAATCAGCTTGGGAAGCAGCTTTTGACTCTTCTGATGAAGTCGGATTGGCGGTAATCGCAAGTTCGGCGACGATTATTGCTGTGTTTTTGCCCGTTGCTTTTATGGGTGGGATTCCGGGGCAATTTTTCCAACCATTTGGGGTTACCGTTGCCGTTTCCACAATTTTCTCAACCCTTGTAGCGCGGATGATTACGCCGATGATGGGGGCGTATCTGTTGGAAGAGAAGCAGGATAGGGAGCAGGGGGGCGGAGGGGCAGGGGGGCACAAGGGTAGGGGAGTAATAAAATTCTTTAATTTTAAATTTACACTTCCAGGTAGCGGTAACGGTAGCAAAATCGCAACAACTCGGCGTTTTCAACCTTATAGATCGCTGCTCCAGTGGGCGTTACGGCATAGATTGACAACAATGGCGATCGCCTTAGCTTTTTTCGTTGCCAGTGTGATGCTAGTTCCTTTAATTCCCAAGGGTTTCGTTGATGATGGTGACTTTGGAATTTCCAACGTCACTATAGAACTACCTCCTGGTTCCACTTTGGCAGATGTTAACAAAGTAGCAACACAAGCCACTGACCTCATCCGCCAAAACCCAGTAGTTGCAGGGGTACTCGCAACAGAAGAAATAAATTCTGCAACCTTGACTATTAATCTCAAACCCAGAGAAGAAAGGGATATTTCCCAAAAACAGTTTGAGGAACAAGTACGCCCTAAATTTTTGCAAATACCAGGAGCGAGAATTAGTTTTCAAAGCCAGTCACCAGGTGACAGCCGCAAAGGTTTATCAATTGTCCTCAGAAGTGAAAATCCCCAAGCATTAAATCAAGCTGCTGATGCTTTAGAAAAACAGATGCGAAGCATACCGGGATTGGTGGAAGTTTCCTCAACTGCAAGTTTGGTGAAACCAGAGATTTTAGTAATTCCAAACCCGCAACGGGCCGCAGATTTAGGAGTGACAGTGCAAGCGATCGCCCGCACTGCTTCCCTTGGTACCATTGGCGACAACGATGCCAATTTAGCAAAATTTAATTTGAGCGATCGGCAAATTCCCATTCGCGTGCAAATCGACCCCGAAGCACGAGCTGACATCAACACAATTACAAATCTCCAAGTCCCCACCCAAAATGGTAAACTAGTCCCCCTCGTAGCAGTAGCAGATATCCATTTTGGTAGCGGCCCTGCTACCATCAACCGCTACGATCGCTCCCGCCAAGTAGCTGTAGAAGCCAACCTCCAAGGTATTTCTTTAGGACAAGCAGTAGAAACAATCAACAAACTACCTGCAATGCAAAACTTACCCCCAGGAGTAGTACAGCAACCTTCAGGTAGCGCCAAAATTATGCAAGACATTTTCAGCCGTTTTGGCAGCGCGTTGGGACTAGCATTAATGTCTATCTATGCAATTCTGGTGCTGCTGTATAACAACTTTCTCCATCCGTTATCGATTATGGCAGCTTTGCCGTTTTGTTTAGGCGGCACATTGGTAGCGTTAATGGTTGGTCAAAAACCTTTAGGAATATATGCCTTAATTGGTGTTGTGTTACTGTTAGGAATTGTCACTAAAAACTCGATTTTGTTAGTAGACTATACCATCATCAACATGCAGGAAGGCAAAAACCAACGTCAAGCGCTAGTAGAAGCTGGCGTGTCGCGTTTGCGCCCGATTATCATGACTTCCCTAGCAACCATCGCAGGTACTCTGCCTTTAGCATTGGGAATTGGCACCGGTTCTGAAGTCCGCCAACCAATGGGAATTGCCATTATGGGCGGTTTCACAACTTCCACCCTGTTAACACTGGTGGTAGTGCCAGTGATATTTAGCTACATTGACAACTTCCAAACTTGGATTATGGATACACTGCGCTATGGATTTGGTAAGAAACCACCGCAGCAATAAGGAGTGTTGACCAAATAATTATTAAGTAGAAGGACTAAATTAAACCTAACTTGAGATTACCGGGTTTCGACTCCCTTCGACTCCGCTCAGGGCAAGTCGCTCAAGCCTCGTTTTCTCAAAGGTCGAGCATTGAGCGCAGTCGAAATGCGTCTTCTAAATGATTGTGTCCACTTACTTAATTCATAATTCATAATTAAAATGAATTAGTTTGACTGTTGACAGAGGACTGTTTGTTGAGTGAGGAGTTATTATTCTCCCTCATCTCCAATGCTCCATGCCCAAATTTGTGCGATCGCACATCATCACTGCGATCGAATAAACTTTCGGAGCTAGTTGCAATGTTAAATAGTTAGGAGTTAATCTGACAAATGCCTAACCCACTATACGATCGCGATTTACAATTATGGATTGAGCAAACCATTCAACAGTTACAAAATCATGATTTTGAGGCGTTGGATATTGAGCATTTGATTGAGGAGCTGGTTGATTTGGGCAAAGCAGAGAAAAATGCCCTCAAAAGTAATCTCACAATTTTGTTGTCGCATTTACTCAAGTTACCAGTTCAGTATGATGTACCCGATACAATGAAAGGCAGCTGGTATACCTCAATACTTGAACATCGCCAACGAGTTGTCAATAATTTGGCAGATACTCCTTCTTTAAAAAATTTTTTAGTAGAAGCGGTGGAAAAAGCCTACCCAGATGCTCGCAAGCTAGCCATTAAGGAAGGTAAGCTAGCTAAGTTTGGAGTTCGGATACCCCAAGAAAGTGAATATCCCACAGTCTGCCCTTTTTCCATCGACCAAATTCTAGATGAAGATTTTTACGGACTGTAGGTTTACGTCTCAAGGATGGACAGGTTGACCGAAAAGTTCTACAATCTGAACTGATTGCGGTAATTTTACCTATTGCCCAATCGATATATGCATAGTAAAGATTTTCTAGTGATTCCATTTGATTGTGGAAGCACTAAATTAATATAGGAAAGTCTTGAAGAAAGGACAGCAAACAAATGGATGTCAAGCTGATTCTAGCTGGTTTAACAGTTATATTTACGGTTTCGTGTCTATTTTTTGGCACGAAAAACGGATTCTATGACTCAGATAACTATCACGGCAATGGTTCGGCGCATTAAGAGAAATTTGTAGACGCTGGGGCAACTTTCCGTAGGGTAAGTTGGCTAAGAGCGCTCATAACTTTCACAGGGAAAACAGGCAAGAGGCAAGGCTCCTTGAGCTAGTAGTTTGATAGCTCTCTCGTTATCCAACTTTTCCGAACTCGTGCGGGTTCGGTAGAGGCGTCCTCCCCAATCAAAAATCCGTATTCTCAGGGTGTAGGGGCGCATGATAAAACTTACCCCTAAGTCACAAAACCGAAATTTGTGCAATTTTTGGGTTTTGGGATATGTCCATGACGATGAGGTTTGAGGGGAGGAGAGCATGAGGGATAATCTGTCGGCATCCTCTCGCGTAGATGCTGGGGAAGCGGGTAGTGAATTAGAATGTTTGCCCTATAGCGTTCAGCATCACGATGAGGGCGTGTGTTTATTAGTGAAGATGGGGCCACACCGCATTTTGTTAGATTGTGGTTTGGAGGACATCTCATCGCTGGGGAGGGGGCTTGGCAAGTCGGTACGTGGAGCGAGTCCGCCCCTACCAGCAGATTTAGTTTTAGTTAGTCACGCCCACCCAGATCACGCCAGAGGCTTACTGGCACTGCACAAAGCTTTTCCTAAGTTACCCATTTATGGCAGCGAAGTAACCAGTAAGTTACTGCCACTGAATTGGCAAGATCAAGACCCCGAAAAAATCTCTCAATTTTGTCACGCTTTGCCGTTGCGATCGCCAGTGGAATTCCAAGACGGTCTAGTGGCAGAATTATTTCCCGCAGGGCATCTACCAGGAGCAGTGGCAATTCTCCTCACCTACACCACCCAACACCGTAGTTACAAGCTACTGTATACAGGGGACTTTTT
The DNA here is from genome assembly GCF_052692665.1 of Nostoc sp. DSM 114161. Taxonomy (NCBI): domain Bacteria; kingdom Bacillati; phylum Cyanobacteriota; class Cyanophyceae; order Nostocales; family Nostocaceae; genus Nostoc; species Nostoc sp. DSM 114161. The sequence continues at coordinate 7,675,536 of NZ_CP195141.1, read as the reverse complement.
CTTATCCAACTCCCGCCTAGTAGAAGGTTTGCGTTTAGAGGAATTACGGGGCTTAGACTTGGATGTGCTAATTATTGAAGGCACTTATGGCACATCCCGCCATCCCCATCGCCGCAACCAAGAAAATCAATTAGCAGAGCGAATTAATCGAGCGATCGCCGAGCGTTGTTCTGTAATTCTCCCCACCCCCGCTTTAGGGCTGGGTCAAGAACTATTGATGCTCTTGCGCTCTCATCACCACTTCACTGGACGAGATTTAGATATCTGGGTGGATGGTGCCGTCGCCACTGGCTGCGACGCTTACCTAGAACTGCTGCCCCACCTCCCCCCATCAGTACAGAACTTTGCGCGCCATCAACCTTTATTTTGGGACGAACGGGTGCGTCCGCGGGTGCGTCGTTTGCACCCAGAAGAACGTGCCACTGTTGGCAAGTCTCCTTGTATTGTCCTAACTGATTCGACAGCTGATTTACGCGAACACTGCCAACTTAATACCGGCCCTTGGCTGATCCTCGTACCAGAAAAAATTGATATAAAACTTAACAAAAAATATTTAGCACCCACCACTGTCGAAAGCTACCTCTTAGCTCAGCATAGTGATGGCCCTGGTACTACGCAACTAATTCATAATTTGCGACCCCAGCACGTGATTTTTGTCCACGGTTCTCCTGCCTACTTAGCCGACCTCACAAGCTTAGAGGAGTTACAAAACCGCTATCACATACATTCTCCAGCGGCTGAGACTTTGGTGGAATTGCCCATTGGCGATACGTTCTTGCAACCCGCAGCCCCAGAGACGAATTACGAAGGCGAACTGACGGAGTTAGGAACAGTAGTTACAATCACCCTCCCCGATGCCATCACAGCCGATCCTCGCTGGCAACATTTTGCTGATACTGGCTTAATCGAAGCTCGCTGGCAAGGGGAGGAACTAGTATTACGGGGATTGTCTCAGCGAGAACTGCTCAATCAAAATAGCGATCGCTATACATGGACTGATGTAGACTGTTGCGGTACTTGCCGACATCAAAGGGGGCAGCGGTGTTGGAATCCAGCTTCCCCATTGTATAACTTTAAGGTAACTTTAGAAGGTTACTGTCCTGCTTTCGAGCGGTTAAATGATAGTCAATAGTCATTTGCCCTCTCTTACAAAGTTCCGAGCGGAGGTTTCCTCCGATCGGACTTTGCGCTTTGTCCTTCGTCATTTGTCCTTTGTCATTTGTGTTTGCAAATAATAAATGACCAATGACTAATGACCAATGACCAATGACTAATGACTAATTATTCAGGATTGGAGTCAGTGTAACGATTGCGGATGCGTTCGGCTTCGGGACAATCCTCTGTCAGGAGAGGTTCCACATTTCCGCGTGGCACTGAAGCTAACTTTTGTGTTACAGCACCGATGCTCTCAAGACGAACCATTTCTTCCCAAGAACAAATTTCGTCCTCTTCGTCTGTTTCATAGCGCAGGGTTACTAAATCTCCCTCTATGTCTATGATGCGGGCACGCTCAATCCAGCGTTGCTGATCCCGCAAGAAAACACATACCTCCCGCCCGTCGCAACACAGTTGATAAATCTTGCGGTGTAGCATGTACTGCTTCTGCCTTTTTAAACAACGTAGTTAAACCTGTCAAAATCTGGGTTTGACCCCATTAGATTACACCCTTAAGAGATTAATTTCACGGTTGAGAACAAGTACGCCTCATAACCCTATCTCAAGATTTGCTTGTAGTTGTCAGAATCTAGGATATTTTGGGTCATCAACCAATGGTTGCCTTACCAGTGAACTCAATCTCTTTCGGGCTTTTAGGGAATGTTTGCTTCATAGAAGTCGAACAAGTCAGGATTTCTCCTCGCAAGGTTAATATTTGCTGGTGAGTCCTTTCTACCATTATGTAATAAAAAATACTGAGAAACAAGCGTTGATTGCGGTTGTTTAATTTGCCTACTTGTAGTCATTGGCATTATTAAGAAGTCCGGGGACTTGGCTTTACTTTTACCCCTGTGTATTTGATCTTAACTCATTCTCTTGCTGACCTTGATGATTTTCAAAAACAACACACAAAGAGTTTTGAGTTTTCAGGTTTTTGCTTGCACAAGAGTTGGAGAAAGATGGAAAAGAGGACACGGGGACACGGAGGAACAAGGGGATGGGGAAGTGAGGACACACAGACAAGAAGAGAAGCCTGAGGTCGGTTTGGGGCGAACAAAACTTGGGAGGAAAGACTTGTTGCGATTTTTCCCTTTTCCTCGTTCGCGCAGCGTCTCCAACAGAAGAAGTTTGGATGCTTGCGGCAAAGCTTCTATGTCGAAAGGCTTGGCTCCAACTTCTATTTTTGTCTCCTTGTCCCTGTGTGCCTTACTACCCTTATATAAGTATCAAAAAGATTTATTCGGTAGAGGTAATTCCATTAGCATATTGGACGAGGATGCTTCTCGTTTAATTTGACCTGTGCGAACTGCATCGTATAGGCCTGCGAGGGCTGACAAATCCTCTGAGTTGTAGCATTTAGTAGCCAGCACTTGATGGAGTAAACCTTCAGATTCAACACTAAGATATCCAGTTTGAAAAGCAGATTCAACGATTGTGCGAATCATCTTGATTAGGCCAGAGTGAGCGATTTATAACATCCAGTGTGGAATATTTCCCTCTGCTCCTAATTGATATGGAACATGAATAATATGTGATTATCATTACATGTGTTTAGTGATTTACATCACAGTAAAGATTGATATATAAGTTGTTGGCGCATTTAGTATGTACTATACGCGCATAGATGAATACAAAGATTTTCAGTAGCTTTGCTGTTTAGATCGATCGATCGTTGGTGATTTAAGAATATTAAAATATAGTAAAACTTTGAGGCAAGCATTCTAAATAATAGTTAAACAAATAGTTAAACAAAGGCAATCAAGCAAAGAACTGGCGAAAATCCTCATCTTTTTGACTCAATTGCACCCAGTCGAGGTTCAAGGACTGGAATTTTTGCACCAAGCGATCGCAAGCAGGACGTTCGGTAGCATAATGTCCGGCGTCGATTAAAATCAGATTGCGATCGCGGCTTTCTTGAAATTGATGAAATTTGCAGTCAGAAGTTAGGTAGGCTTGGGCGCCAGCTTTGCTAACTGCTGAAATGAAACTAGCTCCCGAACCACCCAAAACGGCAACTCGTGAAATTATTTGCTGTAAATTAGCTGTTGGTGAAAAAATTAAATTTGGAGGAGCAAGTCTGGTTTGAATTTTTGTTAGTAATTCCTCTAGTGTCATCGATGGCTCTAGCAAACCAACACGACCATATCCTAATCCAGGCTGTGTAGGTAATATGGGAGTAACTTGTTGAAGTTGCAAAATTTGAGCCAAGACATCAGCAGTACCATCGTCTACTTGGTCAAAATTCGTGTGGGCGCTGTAAATACCAATATTATTGGTAAAAGCCAAGCGTGCCATTTCTGCGATCGCCTCACCACTGTGTAAGGACTTGGGAGGTGTAAAAATCAGAGGATGATGGGCAAAAATTAGATTAGCATTTAAAGCGATCGCTTCGTGCATTACTGCTAGAGTTGGTGTCAAACACACCAATACTCGTGCTCTTTCCTGCAACACTCCAGGCTCAATCTGCCAGCCACAATTATCCCAGCTTTCACACCAAGCGGGATTTGCCCATGCTTCAAACCAAGTAATTAAATCAGCAATTTTCATCATTAATATTAATTTTTAAGTTGTAATTTCTGATTGCTAATCAGTGTTTCTGTGGTTGAATATCTAATTTTAATGCTATTTGCTGACGTATTTCTTGGAAAGGTTTATTCCATACAGGGCTAGCATTCCAGTTCCATACTGCTACGGGAATCAGTTCTTCCTGGGCAAGATAAGTTAACAAACGATATTCATCTTTTGGTTCGCGAGAAAAGGAGAAGGGATTGCGGTAGCCCGTGTCACACAATTTATAATAAGTAATTTGACCGTGGCTAATACGTTGTATCAGTTCCTTACCTTTAGTCAGTAAATAATCAAAAAAAACTAAGCTAAAAGGTTCTATATGTGCACGATTTTGCGGATCTTTCTGTACCCATCTTGCCCAATCAAATCCATATAGAAAGTCGTGGACGTAGCGAAAGCGAATTTCTGTGTGAATTCCGAACATCTCTGTCAGGGAAACCATCTTTTCACAAAAAGTCTTTAAAAAAGAAACAGCACCTTCCTCTGCTACTAAAGCCTGTCTCAGCATACTACTTACCAAAAAATCAAAATCCCAGAATATGTTTTCTGGAAAATTTTGCAACTGGCTATCAACTATACATTCCAAAGTTTCCTGAAGAGTTGTGATAATTTGGATGTCGGTATTTTCTTCGGCAATTAAATTACCCAATTCCGCAAAACTGGTAATTATTTTTTTTTCGGGATTCAGTGACAAAAGATTAACAGAGTACTGGGCAAGTATTCGATCGATAACTTGGAAAGTATGAGTCGGTGTTAGTTCTTGCTTCATAGTAATTGAAATAGCCCGCCCAACTGACATTAAGTATTAGTTTATCTTTAAATAAACAAATTATTAAAAAACTATAAACAAACTTAATTTTTTATTTACAAACTGATACACACAAAATTTTCAGTATGTATATGGTTTATTTCTATGAAGATTTTGCACCAAAAAGGGATTACAGCAAGGTTTATAATATTCTATCCAAAGGCTAGGCAGTAACAACAGAGTATTTAAACTCTATAAAGTTGCGCTTTAAACAAATTAAATTTGATAATTTTTATCCAGAAATGTGGACAACTAATTCCCTTGAATGGCTGCGCTGGCGGTGTTCCCAAATATAAATTCCCTGCCAAGTTCCCAGTACCAAATGGCCGCGATTGATGGGGATATGTTCAGAAGTGTGAGTGAGGGCTGTACGAATATGTGCTGGCATGTCATCGGCGCCTTCTGCATCGTGAATATATTTAGCTGATTCTGGCACTAGTTTTGCCATAAAATTAGCTAGATCGACAAGAACATCAGGATCGGCGTTTTCTTGGATAACTAAGCTGGCTGAAGTGTGGCGTAAAAATAAAGTGCAAAGACCAGTTTCAACACCCGATTCTGCAACGATCGCTTCAATTTTATTAGTGATATTGTAAAAAGATTTACCAGTGGTGGTAATTCTTAATAACTTTTGGTAGTGACTCATTTGAAACAATAATTATTGGTGACAGGAAAAGTTAGTTGCCAGTTCAATTTACTTGCTTCTGATTTTTATTATAAGTCTCTCTCAAGTTCGCCAACATATGTAAATGATATTCTTGAAGTGAAAACCCCAAATATCTATTTTGAAAATCTTCAGTTTCTAGGTTGCGACTGACAAAAAATTTACGTGGTAATAAAGCCCAGATTAGTAGCAGAAAGTTGAAAAGCAATAACAATGTTTCTAATACACTGAAAGAGCTATATTTGGTAATTAGTCTAGATATTGTTAGAAAACTTAATAATGCTGTGTTTGTTACAAACAAGATGTTCATCTGAGCGATTAAAACTTGGCGTTCTTCCTTTTGTCTTTCAAGGATTCGACGTACATCTTGGGCAGCTAATTCTAACGTTTCTTTATCTATTGTTGAACTTTCCATTATTGATTTTAATTTGACTGAAAATAATTAATTACAGCCTGAGCGATCGCTTCATTACCATCCTTAGCAATTGGTTGGGATTGCTTTGGTGGTTGGGGTGACTCACGCAGAAAATTCCAAGTCCCTTCAAAAAAGTCAGCAGGAGTAATAATTTGATGTTGGTTGTAGTTAGTTATGCCTTCTATTAAATAACTTGCTTCAGCAAAATCTTCACGCACAAGAGTAACTAACGGTACTTGTAATTTTGTGGCTTCAGCAAAAGTACCGTAACCAGGTTTGGAAAAGACTCGCCCGCAAATGGGCATAAAATCTACAGGACGGTATTTGCGGTCATTAATTTTTACTAAATTTGGTAGATCGGGGGCAGATGCATCGAAAACAATGAATTGCCAATCTGGGAATTGTTTTAAATTATGATAGGGAATTTGCTGTAAACCCAAGCCACCAAAAGTTAATAAAATAGTTTTTTCGACTGGTGTAGTTATTCTCCAAAGAGAGCGTAAATCATCAAGGGGATAATGGGGAGAACCACCTGTTAAGCCAATATCTGTGATATTGTTAAAAGCTTGCATTTCTTCGTGGAAAGGAAGACGAAAGAGGCGATCGCACTTTGAATACCAATCACTAATCCAGTCTGCAACTGCTAAAAATTCACCTCCCCAATCTCGATAAATCAAGTCCCAACCAAAGTTACTAATCATCCAGCAGGGAATGTTTGCAGCATTCGCAAATCCAGAAGCAAGAAAGGGAATATCTGCCAAGATGAGATTCACGCGATTTTGACGAATAAAGTTAACTTCTGAAGCAATTAACGAATTTTGATGCTTTTTAATATCCAGCAACTTTTCTAAAGTCGCTGCTTTATCCATTGTTAAACTGTCTGCTTGCACCACACCCAAATCAAATGCACGGGGACGATAGATAAAATCGCCTTCTATGTAGCACTCTAACAACCAACGCGGCGCAGTGGTCACCATAATTAGCAGAACTTCTGGACATAACTTTTGAATTGTTGCAGCTACAGAAGCCATGCGGGTAGCATGACCGAATCCGTGGTTAGTGATGGCTAAATATAAAATTGGGCGTTCCATTTTTAAGTTTGTCATTGGTCATTGGTCATTGGTCATTGGTCATTTGTCATTGGTCATTTGTCATTAGGAGTTAGAATTTTAATTCCAACTCCTAATTGTTAGTTATTAACTTTTAACTATTTTTGCAAAAAGTTTGAATCGCCTCAATTAATTGGTCGATTTCCGATTCTAAAGTAAAGTAATGAACGGTGAGCCGGATACAGCTAGGGTTGGCAATTGTACGAGTTAATATTTTTTGTGAGTCTAAAAATTCGACTAATTTAAGATGAGCTTGAGCCTGATTATTTGTCAGTTCAAAAGAGACTATGCCGCTTTCTGGTGGAGAAGTTCGCAGACATTTAACATCGGTTAACGTTGCTAGCTTTTGCCAGAGATACTCACTGTTGTGACAAATTTGTTCGTAACGTTCTTGTGAGGTTCCCCATTGTTGATGGATAGCGATCGCCTCCCGCAAACCGACATACAAAGGATAAGCTACTGTAGAGACTTCATATCGTCGCCCATCGCGAAGCCAATCCACAGGCTGAGATTGGCTATCGACAACAATGCCATTCAAGCCAATAAATGTAGGTTTGAGGCTTTCTCGCGCTTCTGGTCGCACGTACAAACCCCCTGCACCAGCAGGGCCGCATAACCATTTGTGACCGGTGAAAGCATAAAAATCTACTCCCAATTCAGTCAAGTTTAAAGGCAATAAACCAGCAGATTGGGCAGCATCTATTAATAATGCAGAATGATTATTTCTGCATACTTCGGCAATTTTATCGAGAGGTAAAACCTGACCTGTATTCCAGAAAACATGGCTTAATATTACTAGGCGGGTGTTGGGGCGCAAATGCCGGGTAATAACTTTTACGGGGTCGCCTTCATTTAAAGTTGCCTTTAGGGGACAGGTACTAACTTCTACAGAGAATCGCCTGCTAATTTCTTGGGCTGTGGCAATCACGCCTGGGTGTTCGCAATCTGAGATTAGTATATGGTCGCCAGCCCGCCATTCTAGACCCCACATAGCGATATTACAGCCAACAGTGACATTCTGAGTCAGGCTGATTGTATCAGTTGGGATCTGGAACTCGGAAGCGATCGCAGCTCTAGCAGCTTGCACTTGCGCCCTTAGCCAGCGATATGCCTCATTACCAAAGGGGCCTATATGCTGAAGATCGGCTTGAGTTTGAGCGATCGCATCCATCGCCCCAAGAGGCATCGGCCCTTGTCCTCCATAATTAAAATAAGTCTTATTAGATAATGCCGGAAATTGCTCTCGATGGCGATGCAATCTGGTTTGTGCAACAGAACTAGTGGCCATATTAATTTTGGATTTTGGATTAGTCATTAGTCATTTGTTAACAGCCAACAGCCAACAGTCAACTCCCATTCCATTATTAATTGTCTGAGCCACCCCCAGAGAGTGCTAATTGTTGTTAACTTAAAGAAATGCTGATTAATGCTGAACTCCTACTGCAATACCAACGGTGTAAACGCCGATCTTTTTTAGATATCCACGGTGACAAAGGTCAGCGTGATGCTCCGAATGAACTATTGGGGAAACTCCAACAAGACAAAATTGCTCATCAACTGAGTAATTTGGCACAGCTGACTTACCAGCAGCCTGATTATCCATATGGAAGTTGGAAAGCCGGAGAAAAGGCAACTTTAGAATTGATGCAACGAGGAGTTGAGTACATCTATAAAGGAGTGTTGTCAGCAACTTATTCTGAAGCATACACCTTACTGAGTCGTCCAGATTTACTGGTTAAACAGCCAGGACAATCTCATTTTGGAGATTGGATGTATGTGCCGGCTAGTATTGAACTCGGTAAGCGTCCTAAACAAGAATATCAAGTTGTGGCCGCGTTTCATGCCCAAGTTTTGGCAACAGTCCAAGGAGTTGTACCCGAAACAGCTTTGTTGATTTTGCGAACTAAAAACACTAGTTATGCGGTGGATTTGTTTAAATGGACGCCACAAATGCAGCAAATTCTGGAAGAATTTATTCAAGTTTTAGAGTTACCAAATCCGCCAGAGGTGTTTATTTCTCGACAGAAGTGTAATCTTTGTCATTGGTATAGTCAATGTTATGCGATCGCTCAAACTCAGCAACATCTCTCACTCTTACCAGGTGTAACACCCATTCGCTACACTCAACTCCAAACCTTAAATATAACTACACTGGAATCTCTCGCCAACACCAGTCCAGCCATTCTCGAAAACCTAGTTGGTTTTGACAGCCAAGTAGCGGCGAAGTTAGTAGTGCAAGCTCAATCTGTACTGCAAAAACGACCTTTAATTTTACCGTATCCGCTACCAAAGGAAAATATTACATTCACAGCACCTATAGAGCTTTACTTTGATATTGAGGCACAACCAGACTTGGATTTAAATTATCTTTTGGGTGTTTTGGTGGTAGATAGAGTTGCCAACACAGAACAATTTTATTCTTTTTTAGCAGATAAACCAGAAGACGAAGAATTAGTTTGGCAGCAATTTTTGAATTTGGTTTGGCAATATCCCCAAGCACCAATTTATCATTTTTGTGTGTATGAATTTGATACAGTCCAACGGCTGGCAAAGCTTTATAATACTCCTTACTCCTCCGTGCGTCCCGTACTGAATAGATTTGTCGATATATACGAACAATTAACCCAAAGCGTAGCATTGCCTGTAGAAAGCTATGCTCTCAAAGCGATCGCTCGTTGGTTGGGATTTGAGTGGCGTAATAAAGAAGCTAGTGGAGCTAAGTGTATTCACTGGTACGAGCAATGGTTAAAAACAGGCGATCGTACTTTATTAGAAAGTATCCAAAGCTACAACGAAGATGACTGCCGCGCCACCCGCCTAGTTAAAGACTGGCTCGTTCAGTTTTTCGAGGATGAATATGCTTGGCAACTCGCTTAATTAGTGCTAAATCCTAATGAGGAGTGGGGAGTGGGGAAAGAGTTTCTAATACCAATTCCGATGACATTTAGAGAAATTTGAATATGTTGCCGGATTAGAGAGAATTGGTATAATTACCCAGTCCCCAGTCACTTTTTAGTAATAGCTTTCCATGCGGTTAATTAAAAAAATCTTCGTATTCCCACGAATTATTTATTTTTTCATACCGATTCTAATTATTAGCCTCTTCTTCACAAACTTCCCTTCAACAGCTAGTGAAATCAGTAGTATAAAATTTATCGGAGAAGTTACTTTACCGAAAAATTTAACCTTCCAAAAAACTGAAGTTGGAGGTTTATCTGGAATTACGTATGATGCCAAGAATAACCTTTATTACGCGATTTCTGATGACCGCGGACAAAAAGGTAATACCCGTTTCTATACTTTGAAAATCGATTTAACCAAGGGTTCTCTACAAAAAAATGGAGTTACCGTTGTTAATGTTACTACTTTATTAAATGAAAACGGTGACAAATTTCCCCCTAGTACAACTGATACAGAAGGCATTGCTTTAACTAATAAAGGTACTGTATTTATTTCTTCAGAAGGCGATGTTGGCAAATTAATTAATCCTTTTATTAAAGAATTCTCCCTATCTTCTGGTAAAGAAATTAGAACACTTCCCATACCAAATAAGTTTTTGCCAGATAAAAAAGGTAAACAAGGTATCCGTAACAATTTAGCTTTTGAAAGCCTAACCATTACACCTGATGAAAAATATCTATTTACAGCTACAGAAAATGCTTTAATTCAAGATGGTTCAGCAGCGCAACCTAAAATCGGCAGTCCTTGTCGGATTTTGCAATATAACTTGCTCACCAACCAGCTAGAACAGGAATTTCTTTACCCAACTCAACCAGTAGCACAGTTTTTGAATTTGACGGGTAAGTTCGCTAGTGGATTACCCGATCTATTTGCTCTCGACGATGGAGGGCACTTTTTAAGTTTAGAACGGTCTTTTACAGGTTTAGGATTCGCTGTTTCTCTGTTTCAATTTTCTTTAGCAGGAGCCGATGATATCCACAATATTGATAGCCTTTTAGCAGTTGATTCCAAGAATATTAAACCTGTTCAGAAAAAACTATTGTTAGATTTAAGAACTCTAGATGTAGTCTTAGACAACATTGAAGGTCTAACTCTTGGCCCTAAGTTACCTGACGGACAGCGCTCATTAATTCTCATCAGCGACAACAATTTTAACTCTCTGCAACGCACCAAAATCCTAGCTTTTAAAATCAAAATTGAAACACCGCTAATGAGATTACTACGCCGCTTACTGCCGAATCTCAATCGTTAAGGTACACAGTTTGAAAAGTTAGATCCCCGACTTCTTTAAGAAGTCGGGGATCTGAATATGTAAATTTTCAGAAATTAAATAAGATTACTATATTTAGTTTTTCTGATTGTTACTGTGTATTCACGGAACCTAGAAGCTAAATTTATCTACTTTAATCGCACTTTCAGTGGAATTTCTCAACCGTATTCCTTAATAAATATGTTACACAATGTATAAGAGCTTTTGCAGAGAAGCGATCGATGCTTAAGAAAATAAATTTTTCTTGGAATAATTTATTAAAATATATCGTTCAATTCCTGTAAAAAAACCTAAATTTCTTTTTAAGAATAAGAACTAATAATTGACTAAACTTATTCAAGTATTTTGCCAACAATATTTTTCATAATTGATTTTTATGGCACAAAACAAAGTTGAGAATATGGTAGGGCAAAAAGTAGAATTAGACAATTATATTGGACAACTTTTAAATAATCGGTATTTAATCAGAGATTTAATTGGTAAAGGAGGGATGGGTAGAGTTTACCTAGCAGAAGATACTGCTAAAGGTGGGATGGCGATCGCCATCAAAATTCTATCACTTAGTCTATCCAACCAGCACATGTCTCAACGGTTTGCCAGAGAGATTTTTATTGGCGCTCAATTGGGTCGTAAAAGTAAACATATTGTTCGGATTTTAAGTTACGGTGTCACCGAGGATAAAATTCCCTTTTATGTAATGGAATATCTCCAGGGTAAAAATCTCAAACAAATTCTCAAAGTTAAGCCTTTAACAATATCGCAGTTTTTAGATCTCTCTACTGAAATTTGTTTGGGTTTACAATGTGCCCACCAAGGTATTAGTCTCAAAGGAGAAATTTATCCTATTGTCCATAGAGATATCAAACCAGAAAACATATTTCTGACTCAAGATACTAAACACGGAGAAATTGTCAAAATTCTCGATTTTGGTATTGCCAAGTTTTTAACAGAGCGAAGTGGGATGACCCTGACAGATTCTTTTATTGGCAGTTTGCCTTATTGTTCTCCAGAACACATGGAAGGACGCAAACTGTTGGATGTACGCTCTGACATTTACAGTTTGGGAGTATTAATGTTTGAAATGTTGACAGGTAAACATCCATTTCAGACAAAAAGTAACTCCTTTGGTAGTTGGTATCAAGCACATCGTTTTCAAATGCCACCTACAGTTGAAGAAGTAAATCCCCAAGTAAAAATACCCCAGGGATTACAAAAAATATTAATGAGTTGTCTAGCAAAAGAAGTAAGCGATCGCCCTCAAAATATCAACCAAATTTTAGACGAATTAGCAAAAGTAAATAGTCAGCTTGAGGATACTAGTTATACTCCTAGAAATAATGTTGAAATCTCATCAGACATGCAACTAGTTCCCGCAACATTATTATCAGAAAAAGAGTGTTTGCAGAAAAATTGGCCTAAAAATAAACCAGTTGCACCTATTGGATTTCCGCATTTATTACATACTCCTCAAAGACCTATACCAACCTTTTGGGCGATGTTGCCAAAACAAGAGATTATAAAATTTTTGGATAAAGTACATAGTACAGAATTTATTACTAAAATGAATGAATACCCAATGTTATTATGGGTAACTGTGCTGTACGATGCCGAACCTTCTCTTACTAAATGGCTACCTTATTTTTTAGATTTGAAAGATAGTAAAGGGCAGAATATAGCACGCAGTTTAGCCGAAGTAGGTTACTATCATCTACTATTTTTTCCTTTAGAAGATCCCAATCGTTGCTCCCATGTAACAACCTTAAGTCTGACAGCTAACCAACGTCAGCAACTTATGGATTCGTTAAGTACGAATCAGCAATTCAATGAATCAATCTTACCTCAAGAAGCAAAAAATATTTTAAAGGTAGAATATGAAAAGCTAAAATTCGACATTTTACGCAAATTAGTTGCAGAACAAAAAACTCAAAAAGAAAATTTAAAAAATAGATTAGCTAAATTTTGGGAGATTCTTTTTAAATTTTTATCGATTCGTTAAAATGTTACTATCAAAATCAAAAATCTTTTCACCATTAGCTAACAATATATCTATTTTGGTATTACGAACTGTAAATAGACTAAGGAGCAGAGGTTATTAAAGTGAATCAAAGCCCATTTGCATCTACAAGTAGTACGGGCTTGCTTGCCAATCGTTATGAACTCAAGCAATTAATTGGCAGCGGTGGCATGGGGGAAGTTTTTTTAGCAAATGATATTTTGCTAGGGGGAACACCAGTTGCCATCAAGTTTTTGACTCAGACTGTTGTCGATAGCAAAATGCAGCAAGACTTCGCTCGTGAAGCTTTAATGAGTGCAGCTTTGAGTCAAAAAAGCGTACATATCGTGCGGGCGTATGATTATGGCGTTAGTGAAAAAGGAAAACCATACTACGTCATGGAATATCTGTTTGGGAAGAGCTTAAAAGATTTAATTCCTCTATCTCTACCGATGTTTTTAACCATCACCCGACAAATTTGTTTGGGTTTACAGTGTGCCCATCAAGGTATTAATATTGACGGCAAAATTTGTCCGTTAGTTCATAGAGATATCAAACCTGCAAATATATTAGTTATTCCCGATCCAATATTGGGTCATTTAGTTAAGATTTTAGACTTTGGTATTGCTAAATTTTTAAATTATGCATCAACAGCTAGTACAAGTACAGGTTTTAATGGAACTTTGCCCTATTGTTCTCCAGAACAACTAGATGGGGAAAAATTAGATGGTCGCTCAGATATTTATAGCCTGGGCGTAATGATGTTTGAGATGCTTACAGGCAAAAAACCTTGGGAACCAGAAACTGATTTTTTCGGTGCTTGGTATAAAGCACATCACTTTGAAGCCCCAAAGGCGATCGCAGATGTAAAACCCAATTTAAAATTACCTCAAAAGCTCAATAATTTGATCGTTGCTTGCCTTGCTAAAAAAGCAAGCGATCGCCCACAAAATATTGCTCAAATTTTGCAAGTTCTCAACAGCATAGAACAATCTAATTGTCCTACTTTACCTACTACTTTAGCTTCTAGATCCATCCTCAGCCGTCCTTTAGATTCTGGCTTAACAATCCCATTAGAACAAACCTGTCGCCAACTTTCCTGGCCTGAGAACAAACCAATTCAAGAAATTGTTTTTTCCCAGCTTATAGATACCGGACAAAAATATGTAGCAGCACTGTGGTTAATGTTGCCTCAACAAGAAATCAAAAACTATGCTCTTTCTACGCGATACAATCAATTTGTTTTCATCACATCTCCCCACCCAATGCTGTTATGGGTGACTGTACTTTATCATCGGGAATTAGCCCCTAAGTGGCTACCTTGCTACCTAGATATGCAAAATCACCAAAATCTTAACCTGGTGAGTTTCCTGGCTAAAAATGAACGCTACCCATTGATTTTTTTTACTCTGGAAGCACCACATTCCTGTGCTAATGTTCTCAGCAGTCGCATTGACTCAACTCAGTGCCAAATGTTAAAAAATTGGGTGGAACAAAGTCAGAACCTACCGCCCACTTCTCAATCCCACCTGAGTAAACAGCTATTAAAGCAACAGTATAAACAAATGCAATCACGAATATTGCAGCACTTAGAATCAAAGCCCCAGGTTGTATTATCAGGCTCTACTTAGACTGGGGAGATGGCAACGCCAAAGGGCAAAGGGCAAAGGGGAAAGGAAAGATCCCCCCTTTTACCTTTTCCCTAACCGAAGGGTTTTGCCCAATGCCCACAAAAAATTTTTAATTTCCAACCCGAAAACACTTGACAAATAGAAAAAAAATAGTGATGATAGGAAAGTTGAAAATTAAGGGACTGTAGTTCAATTGGTTAGAGCACCGCCCTGTCACGGCGGAAGTTGCGGGTTCGAGCCCCGTCAGTCCCGTTCTAAAATTATAAATAGTAAGTGTTGAGTTCTGAAGTATCAGAACAATGTAACTCAGTTACGTGGTACTCCTAGACTCAGTACAGACCTAAGAAATCGTATCTTTATGGACTCAGGGCTTAGAGTTTAAATATAAGGTACATTTATTCATGCTTTGTAAAAGAGAGAATTAACTGTGACTGTCAGAGTACGTCTTGCGCCCAGTCCTACTGGAAGTTTGCATATTGGTACAGCGAGAACGGGTGTATTTAACTGGTTATTTGCCCGCCACCACGGCGGGAAGTTCATTCTAAGAATAGAAGACACAGACCTAGAGCGATCGCGTCCCGAATACACAGAAAATATCCTTCAAGGACTGCGTTGGCTAGGACTGAACTGGGATGAAGGGCCATTTTTTCAATCTCAACGCTTGGATCTTTATAAACAAGCAGTACAACAACTGCTAGATCGAGGCTTAGCCTATCGCTGCTACACCACTCCCGAAGAACTAGAGGCTTTGCGAGAAGCACAAAAAGCCAGAGGTGAAGCTCCCCGCTATGACAACCGTCACCGCAACCTCACCCCAGAACAACGCGCCGCTTTTGAAGCCGAAGGTCGTTCTTTTGTCATTCGCTTCAAAATCGAAGACGATCGCGAAATTGTCTGGAACGATTTAGTTAGGGGAAAAATGTCTTGGCGAGGTAGCGATTTAGGTGGCGATATGGTCATCGCCCGCGCCTCAGAAGAAGGTAGCGGTCAACCTTTATACAACTTTGTAGTTGTAGTGGATGACATCGATATGCAAATCACCCACGTCATTCGGGGAGAAGACCACATCGCCAACACTGCTAAACAAATTCTGCTGTATGAAGCCTTCGGGGCAAAAATCCCAGAGTTCGCCCACGCGCCACTGATTTTAAACAAGGAAGGGCGTAAGCTTTCCAAGCGGGATGGAGTAACTTCTATTTCTGACTTTCAGAAAATGGGCTTTACTGCTGAAGGCTTGGTGAATTACATGACATTACTTGGTTGGTCGCCCCCAGACTCAACACAAGAAATATTTACTTTAGAAGCAGCAGCCAAAGAATTTGGCTTTGAGCGAGTCAATAAAGCAGGTGCAAAATTTGACTGGGACAAGCTCGATTGGCTAAACAGTCAGTATATCCACAATATGCCTGTAGATAAACTTACAGATTTACTCATACCCTATTGGGAAGAAACTGGGTATAAATTTGACGGTGGACGCAATCGCCCTTGGTTAGAACAGCTAGTAACTTTAATTAGCCAAAGCTTGACTCGACTGGTAGATGCTGTAGCTATGAGTCAAGTGTTTTTCAGCGACACAGTTGAATTTAGCGACGAAGGGAATGCACAACTCAAACAAGAAGGTTCTGCTGCTGTCCTAGAAGGGATTGTCACGGCTTTGGAAAATCAGTCACAACTATCGGAAGAATCTGCCCAAGACATTATTAAACAAGCGGTCAAAGAGCAAAAAGTCAAAAAAGGCTTAGTAATGCGATCGCTCAGAGCAGCTTTAACTGGAGACGTTCACGGCCCCGACCTCATCCAATCTTGGTTACTCCTCAATCAGATTGGTTTAGATCGGCCGCGCTTAACTAGAGCAATAACTGAAAGTAGGGAGTAGGGAGATGGCAACGCCTTGGGAAAAGGGGAAAGGTTAAAGGGAAAAGGAGGGATGTTTCTTTTCCCCTTTGCCCTTTTCCCTTTGCCCTTTGCCCCTTGCCCTTTGCCCCAGTCCCCATTCCCCTTTGTAGTCAATTCTCCTCATATTGGGAACTTGGTATGTAAAAATCATGTCTTCAAAAGCACTTAGAAGCAAACCTAATTACAATGCCGACAAAAGCGCTCAATAGAGGGATGAGATTATCGTTAATGATAGTTACGCTCTTCATCACTTCAGCTAATGTCATAGCTGATGCCCAAGAAGCGCCAACGATATTTGGAGATCTCACCATTGGGCCACAGTTTTCCCCAGACCCATTGACAGTTCGCGGGATGAGTGGTGGCTCAATATCTGGAAATCAAGTAGCTGGTAGAACTGAAACAGCCACTGGCCCTTGTACTGGATTTGTTGATGAAACACCAGACCACACATTAGTATTAACCAGTAAATTTGATTACCTAAAGCTACGAGTCCAAAGTCCTGAGGACACCACCATGATTGTGAAGGGGCCCGGTGGTAGTTGGTGCAATGACGATTTTGATGGTAAAAATGCCGGCATTGTTGGTGAATGGCTGGCTGGAACTTACCAAATTTGGGTTGGTTCCTACGACAAAGGCAAGTATCTTCCTTACACTCTACAAATTACAGAAGTTAAGTAGGGCATTGGGCATGGGGCATTGGGCATGGAGAATGGGAAAGGGGTAAGGGGGAAAGGTTAAATTTATACCTTTTCCCTTTACCCTTTAACCTTTTCCCCTACTTGCCACACCTCTCCATGCCCATTCTGTTTCTTTTCTAGTGCAATATTGTATTAAAATTAAGTTAACTTTAATTAAGATTCTTGTTGACATAGCCATAATGGTCTAAGGCTTGTATGGCTGTGCATGTAAGAAATCAAATTAAACAAATGGATTTATGAACATCCGTTTAACGGCTCAAAGTGACAGAGTGATAGACCATTCGTTGCTAAGGCTAATGAATTGTATAGGCAACTAGAGGCAAATTAACATGAAATTCTCCTGGAAAGTCCTGGTTCTCTGGACGTTGCCAGCTTTGGTAATTGGCTTTTTCTTCTGGCAAGGAGCTTTCGCAGGTGCGCCTGCGGATATGAGTAAAAATGCAGCCAATACCCGTATGACCTATGGTCGCTTCCTAGAATATTTGGATGCCGATCGCGTCACCAGTGTAGATCTGTACGAAGGCGGTAGAACGGCAATTTTAGAAGCCCGCGATCCAGATCTGGAAAATCACATCCAAAGGTGGCGGGTGGATCTGCCTGTTAACGCCCCTGAGTTAATAACCAAGCTTAAAGAAAAGGGAATTAGTTTTGATGCTCACCCCATGCGGAATGATGGCGCAATTTGGGGATTATTGGGCAATTTGGTGTTTCCAGTTTTATTGATTACTGGATTATTCTTTTTGTTCCGGCGTTCTAGCAACCTTCCTGGCGGGCCAGGTCAAGCAATGAACTTCGGCAAATCCCGCGCCCGCTTCCAAATGGAGGCTAAAACCGGAGTCAAATTTGATGATGTAGCTGGGATTGAAGAAGCTAAGGAAGAATTGCAAGAAGTTGTCACCTTCCTGAAACAGCCAGAAAGATTTACTGCTGTGGGCGCACGCATTCCTAAGGGAGTGTTGTTAGTCGGGCCTCCTGGAACTGGTAAAACTTTACTAGCAAAAGCGATCGCTGGGGAAGCAGGCGTACCTTTCTTCAGCATTTCTGGTTCGGAATTTGTGGAAATGTTCGTTGGTGTGGGTGCATCCCGCGTCCGCGATTTGTTTAAAAAAGCTAAAGATAACGCCCCCTGTATCATCTTCATCGATGAAATCGACGCCGTAGGTAGACAACGGGGTGCTGGTATCGGTGGCGGTAATGATGAGAGAGAACAAACTCTCAACCAATTGCTTACCGAGATGGATGGGTTTGAAGGTAACACTGGCATCATTATTATTGCTGCTACCAACCGTCCCGACGTATTAGACGCCGCATTGTTGCGTCCCGGTCGCTTTGACCGCCAAGTAACAGTAGATGCACCCGATATCAAAGGGCGTTTGGAAATCTTACAAGTCCACGCGCGGAACAAGAAACTAGATCCTAGCGTATCCTTAGAAGCGATCGCTCGCCGTACTCCCGGATTCACTGGTGCCGATTTAGCCAACTTGCTTAACGAAGCGGCAATTCTCACCGCCAGAAGACGCAAAGAAGCTATCACTCTCCGCGAAATTGATGATGCGGTGGATCGCGTAGTCGCTGGGATGGAAGGTACTCCATTGGTTGACAGCAAGAGCAAGCGCTTAATTGCCTACCATGAAATTGGACATGCCTTGGTGGGGACTTTGTTAAAAGACCACGACCCAGTGCAGAAAGTTACCTTGATTCCACGCGGACAAGCACAAGGTTTAACCTGGTTTACTCCCAACGAAGAACAAGGATTAATTTCTCGTTCCCAGTTGAAAGCTAGGATTACTGGTGCTTTGGGCGGTCGCGCTGCTGAAGAAGTGATTTTTGGCCCTGCGGAAGTAACCACAGGTGCTGGTGGAGATTTGCAGCAGTTGTCAGGAATGGCGCGGCAAATGGTAACCCGGTTCGGGATGTCCGATTTAGGCCCCTTGTCCCTGGAAAGCCAACAGGGTGAAGTGTTTTTGGGTCGTGACTGGATGACCAGATCTGATTATTCTGAAGCGATCGCTTCTCGGATTGATGCTCAAGTCAGAGCGATCGTTGAAGATTGCTATGAAACTGCTAAGAAAATTATCCGCGACCATCGCACAGTCACCGATCGCTTAGTAGATTTACTCATCGAAAAGGAAACCATTGACGGCGAAGAATTTCGTCAGATTGTGGCTGAGTACGCTGAAGTGCCAGAGAAACAACAGTACGTACCACAACTTTAAATAATTGATTTCTAGGCTAATGCCTGGAAATGGAAAAAGAACAAAAAATAAAATGGGGATGGTGTTGGCTATCCTCATTTTTTATTGCAAAATTATTATTGAAACTTGGGATCGCACGCGTTTCTCACCGATATCTACTACCAAAAATATCGATCTTCTAGTACTGTTGTTTGGCGAGTAGCGGAGTCGTATTTGAGTAGATATTCGCGGGCGATCGCTTCATTTTTCCTTAATGTTTCCACTTCCTTTTTACCAATTTCTGTATCAGTAGAAAGCAGAATTACCTGATGGCTGGCGGCCGGGAAGTATTTTTCTACTAGGTTGTTGCGGTGGGATGAGTCGAGTCTGCCGAGGGGTGTGTCGATGGCTACGGGTAAGCGCAGGCCAGAGACTTTGGCTAATCCCCAGAGAAAGGCGATCGCTAGTAGTTGTTTTTCACCAGCCGAAAGGCGATGTTTGGGAACTGGTTTCCCATCAAAATCGAACAAAGATAAAGCAAAGGTTTTAGTATCAATAGCGATGCGAAATACTAAGTCAGATTTATGCAGTAGGTAGAGGAAACAATTCTTCACTTCTTCCTCTAATTTATTGAGTTTTCGCAAAGTTAACTTTTCTCGAAAAACCTTAAGTGTTTGTTGAACTTTAGAAGCTGAGGTAATGATATGTTCCCTATTTTTATGGTCTATATTTTTGTCAGTATAATCTTTTAATTCTTTTTTCGTTATTTCAATTGCATCTGTTAATGCTACTAATTTTTGCCTAGTTGTTTCGTAATTTGCTTTAGCTTGCACAACTTCATTTTGTGCTGCGTCCACAGCATCACGCAGCTTTTGATAAGCTTCTGGTTCTGCTGCTGTCTGCACTTGTCTTTCTAACGTAATAATTTCTTCTTCTATATTTTTGAGATTACCTAACTTTTGTTTTGCAATATTACGAGCATTTTGTAAATGATATCTCACATTATCTAGTTGACTCAAACTTTCCTCATCAGCTAATAACCAAGGTGCTTCAGCTTGGAACGAACTTGCATATAAATTATCTACATCCTCGGCTAAAAATGATTGAATTTTGTCGATTTGGGTTGAGGCGATCGCTAACTGACTTAGCCATTCAAGTAAACGTTTATCTCGCTCAAGCAAAACATCTCTGGCAAGTTGTACCTGCTGATTACGAAATTCATTTGCTCCCTGTGCTTCTACCTGACTTAATAAATTAGGAATTAACGCTAAAGGCAAAATATCAGCAGCTAATTCACCCAATGACTGCCGAATTGTTTCTAATGCAGTAGTTTTTTCTTTTTGTTTTTCTTCTAACTGACTGCGTTCTGCGGCGATTTTACCACCCTCAGATACAAATTTATCTAAGGCTTCACTTTGAATAGTTTCTAATTTTTCAATTTTATTTTTGAACTTAGCTAATTCTTGTTCTGTTGTATGATAATTTTCTTGCTGTTGTAATAACCTTTTTTCAATTTCTTCTAGATTAGCTAAATCTTTGGTATCAGCCATTTCTTTACGCTTGCGGTTGACTAAAATTTCTAAATCTATTGCTAATTTATCTGCTAATTCTAGTCCTAATAGTCCGCGAATAGCTTCTATTACCACTTGTGGTGGTGTTTCCTGTTCCGCCAATTCCTTAACTTGTTCCCCATCAAATAAGAACAAATTGGAAATACCTAAAGGTAGAATATTTTCTATATAGTCGTCCCAAATATTTACTAAAGACTCTGGCCAAGTATCATTATCCCCTAAAATTCCTAATGTATCTTTACCATCTTTAGGATTTTTTTCCCAGTAGCGTACAATGCGATATTTAACTGGTTTATCGTCTTCAATATGTTCAAAAAGTAACTCAATTCTGGTCTTGTCAATTGGGTTAGCTTTACTGTTAACACATTGATTTAAAAAATCTCCATAGCTTAGATTACCACGGGTTGAGCATTGGGCGCGTTGTCCATATAGGGCAAGACGAATAGCATCCATGAGAGTAGTTTTACCACCACCATTCATACCACCTAATAGGAGAATTGGGCGGGGGTTTTCCTCAGTTCTTGGGTCAAGATTAATTACTTGTTTGCCAGAGTAAGGGCCAAAATTTTGTAATACGAGTTCGAGAAATATCATTTGTCTTGATAGATAAAATATAGGTCGAGATGGGCTACGAGATCCCCGACTTATTCAATAAGTCGGGGATCTGACCACTCCCACTTCTTAAAATTAATGCGATGAACCATTAATTAGTTTGTCACAATGTGCCTAGTTAAAATACTCATAACTTCACCAGGGTTAGAACTAGGTAATAAAGGACTCCACTCGTTAACTTGGGCGAAACCAAGTTTATATAAAGTCAGAATTGTGTTGTTAACTCCTCTTTTAGAACCATAAATTACTACTTTTACAGACTCTCTATCTGGTGTTGTTTCTGTAGAATCATTGGTGGAAACAAGCGGCGCGGTGGTTTGACAAATGTCTGCTAGAAAGCTTGTAGTCATTGAAATTTACCTGTTTGTTGATAAGTGACGCTGTTACCTATTGGCAACAACACTATCTTACACCTTTTGTTACCGATGGGTAACATTTACTCTGTCAGAAGCCTTTGACACAATCAAAGGCATGGGAAAAGCAGGAAAAGCACTCAAACAGGTGTTGGAAACATACAGCATCAGCCAAAACAAGTTAGCAGTGACAATGGGAACAGGACGGCCAAATATTCACCGTTGGGTGAATGAAATTAGAGATCCTGTTGCTGATACGCTGTTAGAAATTCGTGATGCACTCAAGAAAATTAATCCAGCCGCAGCCGAAGATTTTATCAGGCTGTACTTGGGAGATGCTAACGATGATAATGAGCAACCTTAAGGCTTTGTCTATTTATTTTTAAATTTCATATTTGCCCAAGTCTTGGCATTGTCAGCAGATTTTGTAGTATTTGTTGTGTCAATTTGTGTATCAGGTGTAGTTGTTTGTTCCTCTGGTGTCACAAAATCTGCTAAAGTTAACTGTTTAACTTTTTCAATATCACCTTGTTCTACTGCTTTTTTCAAATCATAAGTTAAAAGAGCATTATCAACAGCTTGTTTTTGAGAACGCGAACTAGTTTTGAAGCATTTTTCTAAGCTTTCGTAAATTCCTATACGACGCGACATTTTCCGAAATTGGCGTTCTGTGTCTAAGAGTTTTGCTATCAATTCTAAGTGCATCTCATCATCTCCACAAATTTCTTCTAACACAGCCCATTCATCGCTACCTAATAGGCTAAGGTCTGCACCAGGACGCGGGTCTTTAAATTCTTCACTTGTGACTTCTTGATAAATGCGGGGTAAGCTGTCGTCAAACTCGTGTTTTTCTTCTAACCAAATACGGCGAATTGCACTCAGTTCTTCTAGGGAGATCAGGGTAATATCGCGCATATTTTCCGGTGCTGTGCGACGAATTTGAGTTTGTGCCTTTAAAACTCGTCTTAACCAATGTTCGCGCCAGTATTTTGTATATGGCCCAGGTATTGGTTCAACAGAGACTTTTCCATCTTTATTGCGTTCAAATAATTGGACTTCTCCTCTAAGTCTTCGGAAGTCTCTTTTGTCTCTATCATCTTCAGCATCTAATTCATTACGGATATCTAATAAAGGCTGCATCCATTCTTTTTCTTCATCGTTCTGGATCATTGCCTGCATAGATTTATCTTGATTAACTAGTGTGCAAACCCAGCAGCCAAATCGTGAATCGCCACAACTGGGAGTTGAGGTATCTATAACTAAAGGACATTCATTATCTGCTGTTGCACCTCGATATAAACTGAATAATTCTTTATTACTATGCCCCCAAGGATTGTCAGATTGGTTCAGGTAGATCCAAACATCATTATTACTCCAATCTTCAATAGGAGTATAAATTAAAGAATTAGGAAGGCTAGCATTAGGACTTAGGCGTTCTCTTACCCTACTTGCTTGATGTTTTTTCATAGTCGCAGCCCGTTTAACACTTTCTGCTTTACGAGTACCCAAAACAAGTATTGTTTCACCGTTGGCTCGAACTATTTCACGAATGAATTGATTGGCTGGATTAATTTTCAAACGAGGCGTACACCAGCGAAACTGGTTGCGGGGGGCTGGGTAACCTTTACCAATGAGATTTACCCAAAATGTGTCTTCTACTGCTGGATGTAGTAGATGTGCTTGAATCGGCATCCCTTTTTCTTTTGCAGCCAATTCCAGTTGGTTTATAGATTGACGAACCCACGCAGCAACAATAGGATTTTCTACTTGAGTATCTGTTGTAATTACATGAATTGTTTTAGTTCTTTTTTCCGGAGAGAGGGCAGCGATCGCATTCCAAACAAGTTGCAAAACGGTGCTAGAGTCTTTGCCCCAAGATACGCCTATAATCCAAGCGATCGCATCCAAACAATACAATTCTTGAATTTCAGTGGTAAGAACTTGGATATCCTCTAATAACTCTGCTACAGTACGTGTCTGCTGACCTTTATTTTCTGGCTGTTGTGCTTCAGTCATTGCTTCCTACCTCTGGACATTTGGGCGTTACCGCTTTTTTACCTCAGCGTATAGAATGCGCGGGTTCCCAAAAAGTTTTTAAAAACTGATTTATTAGTATCTAACTTTTTGGAAAATATAGCTACCTTACAAGAGTAAGTTTTTAAAAATTAATATGAGAGACAGTGCATCTGATCTAACTGCTGATATTGCTAGAGAGTACCTAGAGAGAGAAAACAAGGAAAAAGAGGTACTAGCTTTACTTCTAGAGAAATTTTTAGAGAAAAAAGACCAAATTCTCGTTCAAAAAACTGAGATGGGTGGAAGTGAAGCTTATGTTGGTTCTGTCACCCTAGAATGGTTTGCAGGGCGAGTGCATTTTGCTTCTGGTTTACCTCTGCTACAAAAAAAGTACAATCCAGAAACAGATAACATCGAAATTGATGCCGATAGTATTGATGAAATTCAACAACGTCCCGTTGACTGGTCGCGTCAAGCACCCTTAGTTCAGTATTTGGCTGCGAGAAAAAATCATAAGTTTCCAGCAGTACTAGTAGTAATTAATCAACCTTGGGTGGATAACCCTAAAGCATCTGAGTGGGACAGTGAGGAACGCGCCACAAAATCTACTACCGATTTTACACCTCTAGATAAAGATGGTAAGGTCGGCTTGCTCAATGTTTCTGAAGAAAATGTAACCATTTATGCACTAGATGGTCAACATCGGCTGATGGGAGTTCAGGGTTTAATGGAGTTAATTAAAACTGGCAAACTCCAGCGATATAAAAAGGATAAAACTGCTGATGATAGTTTTATTACTGTGTCAGATTTGATAGACCAATATCAGGTAGATCCTGCTTATTTACAAAGCTTACCTAAAGAAAAAATTGGTATTGAGTTCATTTGTGCAGTAAATTCTGGGGAGACTCGCAACCAAGCTAGAAGAAGGGTAAGGTCGATTTTTGTCCATGTCAACCTGATGGCTGCGCCTTTAACTAAAGGTCAGTTAGCGCAGTTAAATGAAGATGATGGTTTTTCTATTGTGGCTAGAAAAATTGCAGTGACTCATCCACTTTTAGAACAACGTCCAAATCGTAACCCGCGTGTTAATTGGAATAGTGCAACTGTAGCAGCGAATTCTACAGTTTTAACGACGCTGCAAGCACTACAAGATATGTCTGAGCGATATTTAGGTCAAAAATTCCCACACTGGAAACCATTGGAAAAAGGTTTAATTCCTATGCGCCCAGAAGATGAAGAAATTGAGGAAGGAATTGAGGAATTTAAAAAGCTTTTTGATAATTTGGCTAATTTGCCTAGTTATAAAATTTTGGAACATGAAGATACACCAGTTTTGCGAAGATTTAGTTTTGAAAAGGGCGGTGGTGAAGCAAATATACTTTTCCGTCCTGTAGCGCAAGTTGCCTTAGCTCAAGCTTTAGGATTTTTAGTATTTAAAAAAGGTTTTTCTATAACCAGTATTTTTAAGAAATTGCGAAAGTTTGACCAGCAAGGCGGTTTTGCTGGTATGGAATATCCTCAGTCTCTTTGGTATGGGGTTTTGTATGATCCTAATAAAAAGCGAGTACAGGTTTCTGGAAAAGAATTTGCGACAAAGTTATTAATTTACATCCTTGGCGGAATGCAAGATTCAATGGAATGTGCTGAACTTCGTAAGGCTTTGGCGGATGCTAGAACTGTGGAAAAACAAACGATGGGTTTTGATGGGAAGTTTGTTGAACCGAAGGCGGTAGGGCTTCCACCCATTCTGTAGTTGCTAATCATTAGTCGCTTTTCGCCTTTAAAGAAATTCTTATGCTACCTTGGTACAGACTTATGTATAAAGGGAGGCTAATTAGTGGCATGGTTATACAGTAAAGATGTTGTACAACAACTAAGTGAAAACGTCCTGTTATACGATTTGGCTCAAATGCGCGGAATTAATGCTCTTTTAAGCCGTATACCTAAAAATACAGGTGGAATTTACGCTTGGTACCGACGCTTTGAGCTTGATCCAGATGCAAAGTATGATTCGAGTATTTTTTTTACGTCTATTCTTGATGAACTATATAAAGCTCACTCTGCTCCTAGAGAGACGCGACTCCCTCCATCAAATAGGATTATTTTAAAGTCTGAAACCTCTTTTCAAAAGGAGTCCGCCTTAAAAAATCTTGCGGACAATCCCTGCTTCCGTGAATTGATCTTCATGCTTTTAGAAAACTCTATTCTATTTCAACAGCCACTATATATAGGTAAGGCTAGTAATCTCTATAACAGAATTCGTAGTCATCTTTATGAAAATAGTCTTCTTCGTGAACGCTTGAAAATTGCGGGTCATAGCATTGATCGGTCTAGACTTTTAGTCATTACTACTAGCAGTGAATTAAATTGTAATGGCAGCAATGCTGATGATGAAGATGAATTAGAAAGTGAATTTTCAGAATCAGAGTCAGAAAAATTAGTTGAAGATATTCTTTCCAGATTATTTCTTCCCTCATTTACTCTTAGGTACGGTTAAAATATTATGCTAATGATTTCCAAAGGCGGAGACAACGCGAAGTTTAATCGCCCATTATATGGGTTGACTGGGAAATATACTTTAGCAGAAGGAGTAGCGCTTCCATATGTTATCTCCCTAATGACAATTGACAGAGCTATTGATGAGCTAAGAGTTGCTGAACAGGTTTCAGCTTCACTAGAAGCAAAATGGTCACTCAAAGAACTTTTTCAAAGAGAAATAGATGAAGATAGAGTTCGCCAAGATATTATCAAAGGCTATCTTCTGGATTCTAAAAAACTAAAGTTTTTTAATGCCATCACAATAGTATTAATGCCAAAAGGAGCAGATGACAAAATTAAAGACGCTTTTGAGGATTCAGATGCATCTACTGCGCCACCAATTCCTTGGGACGGTACTGATACGGAAGATGCTCAATGGAACCACTCTGATGCAACAAATGCCTATTTTGAAGGGGTTCAATTTGTTTCAATTGGGCAACAAGCTCGGTTGCGCTGGGATGCAAACCGTGTACTTGCAGTGGCGGTAGATGGACAACATCGGCTTTGGGCACTCCGTACCTTTCGAGAAGATGAAAAGTTCCGAGGTGGGACTCTCCGTCCAGTTGAGAAACAGACGCAAATTCCTGTGCTGTTTGTATTACTTCATCATGGTGCTGGCTTTTTGAATACACAAGACCAAGCAGATCATTCTATCCGCAGTATATCCCGTGAACTATTCACTGACTTAAACAAGAATGCGAAGCCAATGGATAAAGCGAGGGAGCTTATACTCGATGATAAGAGTATTAATGCACGATGTGTAAGAACATTACTGACTGATAGTACAGCTCAAGATGCTCCTGATTTACTTCCCCTTTCTCTAGTACGCTGGCAGGATGATTCCAACAGGTTTGATAGTTCTTATTATCTCAATTCACTAGTACATCTTGATCTACTAGTGTCAGCATTGTTAGATTTGAAAGAGCCATCCGATCCTATGGATAAAAAGCAAGTTCAGGAGCTTATCAAAAGGATTAATTCTTCTCTAGGTGTAAATGGGCAAGAAGTCCAATATGACGGAAGACCTCTCTCTAGATATTATATAGAGGATTGTTGCGATGATGAAGAAGAACCCCTAGCTCCCTTTGCGCGTTTACCAGAGTATTACCTAGCTTCAGCAGTAGAAGGCTTCAAGAAAAATTTTCGTCCTTGGGTTCTCAAACTATTACTACATTTCAAACCCTACCACGAGTTGCTTGAGTATGCTCGTCAACATAACTTAATTGAGGGAACTTTTGGGCAGTTTCAAGCACAAACTAAAAAGCATAAAGCAATAATCAAAGACCAAGAAACTAATAAAGATAGTGAATGGAATATTAGAGAAATTATTACCCATCAAGATGAAATTGATAGGATGAAAAAGAATCAATGGGCATTTAAAGCCATTTTTCAAAAGGCAATGGTTAGACTAGGTAAAGTAGTAGAGTTTTAATTTGGAGGAAAAGATAACAATCTAGGCAATATTGAAGATGTTTTAAGTTTTATGGATGGACTTTATGATAGAGAAATACTGAAAGTAGATGCCTCTCTACGTAATCATGGTTTCCGTTTATGGACATTTATAGCGTTGAATCCAGGTAATGAAAACATCAGGGTAGCGAAAACGGTAGAAGATAAAATATTCTCTGTGCTTTCTCTGTGGTACTTCGGTTCACGCAAAATCCAAATAAATGCCCCTAATGACACAGCTATTCAATCTAGTCGAAAGCTTCTGAACTTCTTTGCAGCAGAGAGAAGCACAGCTCAATGGCCTGGGTGCAAAAAGGCTTATGACAATTTGTACGCAGGGTTTAATATAAATGGCCTATATGGTAGAGATCACGATACATTATCTGCTGACGATAAAAAAGAACTTGTTCGTAGCAGGTTTGCTGCTGTACTAGCTGCTGGTATTCCTAAGTTAAGTAATGAATCATTATCTGAAAAAATTTCATCTGATATTTCTGAACCTACTTTAGATTCAGAAAGCTAATTGGTGAGTTATATCAATTCTATATGAGGGTGCATATTAAGGCTCTCAAGCAAGAAGCCTACAAGTACAGAAACAAAGCTTGACTTTGCAAGCTAATTATATATATCTGAAGAGCCATATAATTAGTATTATGAAGCATAACTTTAGGAATCAGTGATCATTCAAGAGAGGAATTTGGTTAGATCAAATTCCTCATCTTGCTGCTCTGTATTTGTTCTTTCATAACTAAGAATCAATAAAAGTCGTTCTGAATAGTCTACTGCTCCACGCAGTTCATTTTGTAGAATTTCTAGCCCACCATTAGCATACTCTTCAAAAATATGGATGCGTTGCTCGTCAGCTACATCCTCTTCACTAAGAATCTTAATGTCTTTGGTTTCAATAATAGCTAATAAATTAATTAACAGAACAAAGCTATTAGAAAAATAATCTTGTCGCAGTGGTGATAAATCTTTTGCAACTCCTTCTAAAGGAACTCGTTTTTTATGCTTTGTTCCTAAAGCTGCTGCAAAAACCATTACTTCTACATAAGTTTGAAAAGGCCCTGTTGTGTCTTTTGATGCGACTAAGGATTTTACTAACTCAGCCTTATCTTTAGCAATCCTAATCCTATTTGCAGCCATGATCTTAATATCTACTGTGTAGCTATATTAACCCAAAACTACAAGCTATACCATACCATGTAAATGTCTAATAATGATTCTCCACCTAGCTCAAACCAATACCAAAGAGAGCAGAAAGCACCAAATTCAAATCGCTAGGAACTGCATAAGTATTGATATCTTTGTCAATTATTTTTTCTTGGCGGTGAAAAATTCCAAATTTCCAGGTATCGCCTGTTGTGACGGTACCATAAAGCATGGGAACTGTTGAATCAGTCCATCGATCTAGGGCTATTAATTCTACTGCTAACTGGGTAAAACCTCTTGCTAAATCTGCATTTTTAGCTTCAATTACTAATAAATTTTGCGGTGTAGGAATGAAATAATCAAAACTGCCTTTAAGCCAATTGCTGACTCGCACGGGATATTCAATTTTGAGGGGTACTTGAATGAACTTGCAAACTGTTTTGAGAATCGGAAATATCAGTGCTTCGCGTCTAGCCATTTCGGAAACAGGATCTACCAAAGTGAGATTTTCTTGTAATTCTGTTCTCAGTGGTTCGGGATCTATTGGTAACTGTTGTGGGAGTTGGAGTGAGCTATTGTTGAGAGTAACACCAAATTCAGCTAGGATATCGGCGCTATCGTAGGCTAATTCGGCATATTTGCTGAAAGTATAGCTCTCGGATGGATCGAGAATTTTGGCTCGGCTCATGATGATGGCGATCGCCCACACAAAGCGACAAATAATGTTAAATATAATTGTATGCAATTAATTTAGCGATCGCGTTCCACTTCCATAATCTCGGTATACTCAAATTCATTGGGGCTTTGCCGGACTAAAGGATATCTTTCGCCACCGAATTCAATATAATCTTGCTCGCAATCTGGTTTAGAAGAATAATAAGTCAGCACATATTCTCTACCAATTCTCTCTGCTATTTCTTCTTCAACTTCACCCCGCCATTGAGTCTTTGTAACTAACACTATTAACTGATTTGCTAATTTAGGAATTGTCTTCGCAATGTGTCGCCGCGAAATTTCATCCAAACTTCCAAATGGCGAATCCATGACAATTGGGAAGGTACTGCTATCGGGAAGCATCATCATTTTTCGCTTCTCGCTCCACTCCCGCACTCTATCTATGATACTGGCAATAAAGGATAAACTCAGAATTTGATTTTCTCCCGTGGAAGCTGCAACTGGCGCTTCGACACCTGCGGTATTTTCTACCAACGTTAATTCATATTTGTCGCTAATTTTTGGAATATATGGTGCAACAGAAATCTCCGTGAATATTTCTTGCACTCGCTTTTCCAGTTGCAGACGAAATTGTTTTTCTTGACGATTTTTGACTTCTGTTAAGCGTTCAATAGCATCTTGCGTGGCGTTGATGCGTCGCTGCGCCAAAACTTGTTTAGCTTCATTCAATTTCTGTTTAGCGATTTGTTTAGCTAAAGCATCAATTTCTGTTTTTAAATGAGCAATACGCTGCTGATTTGCACCTTGTTCTCGATTTAATTCATCAATTTTGTTTTCAATCTGGTCTAGGCGCTTCTGTAAACTGCTAATTTCTTCGTTAGCATCTTTGCGTAATCGTTCTTGAATGCTATCTAGTTCGCTTTCGATTTGAGATATAGTTTGCCGTAACTGTTCGATTCTAAGTTGTTCTCTGTCAACTTCTTCCCAAAACGCTATTGCTTGCTTATCAATTTCATCTACTTGGGCGCTCATACGAATTGCAGTTTCTTCTACTGTCGATGAACCTGCTCTTTCTAGCCAGATTTGCACATTATTATGATGATGAGTCCCTGCATTTAAATCTGCGCCACAAATGCAACGTTTAGATTTCAGTAATTCATTGATAAATTCCCGCGAAATTCCCGACGTTAAGTCACCGCGCTGCTTAAAATCATCAAGAATTTTGCGAAATTGGCTTGTAGTATCTGACAACAAGACTGTATAACCTCGTGCCGAAATCACTTTTTTCAGCGCGTCTCTAGTTTTTTTCAATTCTTCTCGGTTCGCTTCTTTCTGCGATTCTAAACTCTGCCGTCTTTCTTGCAGTTCTTTAGCAGCACTGAGTTCTCGTAAACGGTTGCTTGTTTCTTTTTTGAAAGTTTGTTGATATTCTAACTCTTGCTGAATTTCGCTTTGCCGTTTGGCGATACTATCAATTTCACGTTCTAACTTTTCTTGCTGCCGTAAAAGTTGTTTAGTTTCCGCATCACCAATAGCTGTTAATTCGGTTTCTAAACTTTTTTTAGCTCCTTTCAAATGTGTAATTGAACGTTCGATGATTTCTACGCCTAAGAAAATCTTTGTCGCTTCCGCGATTTCGGCTTTTTTATCAGAACGAACTATCTCTTCAATTCGCTCGCCGTCAAAGAAAAAATATTGATGTAAACTAGCTGGTAAAATCTGATTAATAATATCTTCTGGTGGTTGAGTTGGTAAATTCCATTTGCCATCGTCGCCACTCACCCACATGGTTAATTGAGTTTTACCTGCTTCGATTTCGCTAGCGTTTTTGTAAACCCGACAAGAACGTTTAACTCGGTAGCGGGTGACATCATGTTCCCAACCAACTTCTACCCAACATTCTATAGTTTGCCCTCTTTCGGCTTCGGCGATCGCTCTTTTATTTACTAACTGTTCTGTTGATGCAAACGCCGCACTAAATTTCTCATATAACACCCACGTAAATGCATTCAACAAACTTGTTTTGCCAGCACCATTATTACCATGAATAATCGTCGTGTTGTGAATCTCTCCTCCAGCCAGATTCATTTCTGGTGTTATACCATAAAAGGAGCGAAAATTGCACAGCTTAATTGAAGTCAGCTTCATTGCACTGCTTCCTTAATAATATCTAGAATATCATCGTTAATATGCCCTTTACTTTTCCGATCTAGCCTACTTTTTTCCAGCTTCCACACTCGCTCAATAATTTGTCGTACTTCCGGTGGAGCGCTGGTAATTGGCTCCTGAACATCATCGATATTCGCCTCTTGTGGCATCTTGGATTCTAAAATAATTTTTTTATATTTTAACCTTCTCTAATCCTGTATTTGCCACCGTAAAGCTACTATTAGCGTTATCTTTAAATTTTCAGAAACTATAATAGAGATTTTTTCAAAAAAGGCTTTATTCTTTAATGTTTTTCTGATAAAATTAGTTTTAATAAACTATATTATAATGGGATATAAGCAACTTTAAAAATTTTGCCTACATCCATTATAATCTAATCCATAATTTAATTATTTCATACTTAATGCTCGTTTCTACAAAGGTAGAAACATTTTTACAAAAAAATACAAATACAATCTGATTTATTATCAAATATCTAATAAACCATATCGCTTTTGTAAATCCAGCAATTTCATTCTGGCTTCACCAGCATTATCAGCCAAATCAGCAAATTCAACAAACCGACGTAACTCCTTTCTTAATAGATTGCGTTCAACTTCTATTGTTTCTCTATCTAAATGTGGTGGCAAAACAATCATATCGAATATAGTTGCACGTTCTTTACTTGGATGAGGGCGTAAAACTCGCCCTCGTCGCTGGATAAACTGACGCGGATTACCAGAACTTGATAAAATCACCGCAGTTTGAATTGCAGGAATATCGACACCTTCATCCAAACAACGAATTGCCACCAAACCTTGCAATTCACCACTTTCAAATTGACAACGTAATAGTTCCCTTTCTTCTAAAGAAGTTTGAGCCGTATAGGTGCTAACCTTGTAACCTATTTCTACTCCGAGAATTTTGGCAACAGCTTTGAGTTGACGTAACGATGAACGTTGTCCTGTTTCCGGTGAACCATCACTACAATAAAAAAGCGTGTGACTAGTTTCGCGGCGAGTTGCCATTAAATCGCGCAAAGCATTTAATTTATTTTCGGCTGCACCAATTAACCTTGCCCTTTGCATTAATAATGGCTTTAAATCTTCATTTTCTTCAAATCCTGCTTGTCCGTTTTCTCGTTCTCTATATAGTAGCGATCGCCCAATTTTTTTAGTTAACTTTAAATAAGCAATACTTTCTGCTTCAGTTAACTCCACCAACACCGGATAATAGAGATAATGTACCAAAGCACCGCAGGCGATCGCATCCCTTAAAGTGAACTCTGGCTGAAGAACCGGACCAAAATAATCAAATAAAGATTGCGTCCCTAAATCATCAAAATATCTCTCCGGCGTAGCAGATAAAGCGAGTCTCAACCCAACACGGCGCGGCAAACTTTCCTCTAACTTGGGTGCGCCTAAATTATGCGCCTCATCGCCAATAATTAAAGTTTTCGCAGGAAAATATTTGAGTTGAGATTGAAACCCGTCTCCAATTAAAGTCGAGTTCGTAGTAATAACCGTGACAAAACTTTGCGAACCAGAACGCAGATTATAAATTTGCCCTGAAAGTTGACTTTGCCAAGTGCGTAAATTTTCAAAGGCTAAAATCGGTTGCAAATTAAATTTTTCACATTCTCTTGCCCACTGGGCGACAAGATGGCGATAGGGACACACCACCAACAGTACTTGTAAATTAATCTGCTGATATAATTCACAAGCGATCGCCAATGCCGTAATAGTTTTACCACTACCAGTAGCCATTTTGAGCGTCCCTCTACCATTATTAGCAAACCAGTTGGCGATCGCTTCTTGCTGATATTGCCGCAATTGCAAAGATGGAGGCTTTCGTGGACATCCTGGTAATGGTTGCGATGTTTGATAACTGCCCTTACTTTCTCTCGCAAATGGTGGTTTTAAGCGGAAAGTGGGCAGTTGCCGCACTGGATTTGCCGTCAAGTACATATGTTAAGCACAAACTAAATTATTTATTGGGCATTGGGCATAGGGCATAGGGCATAGGGCATTGAGCATTGGTTATGAATTCTTCTCCCCATCTCCCCATCTCCCCACGCCCCATTCCCCAATTCAGTTGTAACCCCGCCAAACACCAATCAGTGAACCCTGCACCTGCACTTGCATCGCGCTGACTTCAATGGGATTGTACTTAGAATTTGCTGGTTTGAGAGTAACGCGATCGCCTTGACGATAAAAACGTTTTAATGTTGTACCGAATCCATCAACTCTCGCGGCAACGATAGTACCATTTTTCAAATGATTTGGTTCTGCTACTGGACGCAAGAATACCACATCGCCATCAGCAATTAAATCCTCAATCATACTATCGCCAGCTACCCGCAAAGCGTAGGTTTGGGGAGGTAACGATAAATTAGAAAAGTCTAAATGATCTACAGCATCAGTAAATGGTTCTATTAAACCACCAGCAGCGATTGTCCCCAAAATTGGTATGCCTTGTTTAACAGAACGCAAAATTCTAATCGTTCTTGCTTGCCCTTCAGTCCATTCTATATATCCTTTAGTACGTAAATGTTCTAAACGACTTTGAATTGGTGCTGGCGACTTCAAATTCATCGCTTGCATCATTTGGCGAATTGAAGGCGAATGCTGATGCGTTCGGATATATTCTGCCAACCATTCGTAAAGTTCTTGTTGAGCTTCCGTTAGACGTTCCATAAATTTTTGGGAAGTAATTATAAATGTCTCTAGAACATTAGTACTACAAAAAACTCCCCATAGGCAATAGAAAAGTAAAAATATTAGAGGCAAAAGTAAGAATATTTTTTTCTTTTCTTCCACCTATTTATTGTTGTTTTTTTTAAATAACTCGTCAAGAGTCAGTCGCACGTCGCTATTCTGACTCTTATATTTTGTACAGACGCGATGAATCGCGTCTCTACTTCCTTCATTCTGCGCCTAAAATACTAGCAAGTAAAGCCTTTTGGGCGTGGAGGCGATTTTCTGCTTGTTCCCAAACTCGTGATTGAGAACCTTCAATAACTGCTTCAGTAATTTCTTCACCACGATGGGCTGGTAAGCAGTGTAAAACAATTGCCTGTGGGTCAGCAAGGCTCAATAACTGCTCAGAAATTTGGTAAGGTTGGAAAATTGGCAGGCGGTTGTCTGCTTCTGCTTCTTGTCCCATACTTGCCCAAACATCAGTATAAAGTACAGCACTTCCTTTGGCGGCTAATTCTGGGTCGTGAGTGAGTAGGACTTCAGTTTTATTATTAGCGATCGCTCTTGCTTGCTCTACAATTTTAGAATCTGGCTCAAATCCTTTGGGAGTGGCAATTCTGACATTCATTCCCACCAAAGCACAGCCCAACATCAAAGAATTAGCTACATTATTTCCATCACCCACATAGGTTAAAGTTAACCCAGAAAGGTTGCCAAAAGCTTCTTGAATTGTCAATAAATCAGCTAATACTTGACAGGGATGTTCTGCATCAGTTAGGGCATTAATGACTGGAATCTTGGCATAGTTAGCAAAAGTTTCCAATTCCTGCTGTGCAAAGGTGCGAATTGCCAAAATATCCAGATATCTATCTAAGACTCGCGCCGTATCTTGTATGGGTTCCCCACGACTTACTTGAGTAACATTGGGGTTAAGATCGATTACCTGTCCGCCAAGTTGATACATCGCCACAGTAAAACTTACCCGCGTGCGAGTTGAAGCTTTAGAGAACAACAACCCTAACACTTTATTACACTGTAACTTCAGCTGTTTGGTTTTAAGTTGAGTTGCCAATTGCAGAAGTTCTTGGATTTCCGTTGGACTAATGTCCGCCAGACTTAATAAATCTCGTCCGTTCAACGCTGCCATGCTTGTGATGTGTAAAGAACAATTATATAATTCTGTTTCTTTACCCAGCCGTGTCAAAAAAGTACAATTTTGCAAATGTACCAGATATTTTGGCGTCCAGCCCAGGATTTGAGTTAGCTTTTGCTATGAATATTAATTTACCAACATTATTCGCGATCGCAATAATTGATTTTTAGGAACCTCGCATTTTGAAGGCGCATCCAAGCATCCATACTTGAAAAACTAGCGAACTTGGCAAAATCTCAGATTTTCTAGATTAATTTACTATCAAAGCAGTCATTCCCCACTCCCTATTTCCCAGGCAAATATTTTTTAGCGATCGCCCTAGACAAATACTTTGATTATGCTAAAATTAGAAATTGTGGTTGCTACTTGAGAGCAAAGCTTACAAAAAACTCGCCAGCATAGCACAGTGGTAGTGCATCCGACTTGTAATCGGAAGGTCGTCGGTTCAAATCCGACTGCTGGCTTTGAATTAAAACCCCGCTAGATGCGGGGTTTTGGCGTTTTAGTGACAAATTATTTGTCCGCGTTTTCTGCGGTTTACTGTATTAATATTACCTAAAATTACCCTGAAATATGGTTAACTGTGGAAGTGATTTAGTTCAGAATTAGTTCAGTGAAGTGGACTCTTGACGAGGTTAACGGGCGATTGAAAGCTGGGAATGTGGGGGTGGTGGTGTGCCAGAGGGGCGATCGCTTATCTTTGCGTGGAACTTTCCCGCCAAAGCCTCTAAGCAATAAATTAGTTTGGCATCAGCAGTATTTATCCTTGGGGATATATGCAAATCCCGCAGGGCTGCAACGAGCCGAAGCAGAGGCGAAGGAAATTGGTGGATTGCTGGCCAGCGGAAGATTTGACTGGGGTAAATATCTGGGAGAAGAGAAAGAGCGATTGCTCACCTGTGGCTATTGGGTGGATAAATTCAAGCAGGAATACAACGCCTGCAATGGCGATGACCCGACCAAGCAGCAGACTTGGAAGCGCCATTACGAAGCTTGTTTTAACAAGTTGCCACAGAACGAAAATCTAACGCCTGAAATTTTAATTACCACTGTCGTCAGCACTCCCGCTAACACTTGGACGCGCCGAACGATGTGCCAAAAACTTGAGCAGCTAGCAAAGTTTGCTGGAGTGAAAGTTGACTTGAAAAAATATCAAGGCGAGTATTCCAGCAGCAAACAAATTATTCGCCAGTTACCATCAGAAGAAGAAATTGCGGCCGTGAGGGATGCAATTTCTCATTCTGAATGGCAGTGGGTTTTTGGTGTAATGTCTTGCTTTGGACTTCGGCCTCATGAGTCCTTCTATAGTGAAGTCAGTTCTGTTCATCCCTACACCTGCACTGTCGCTGACGG
This sequence comes from Nostoc sp. DSM 114161, assembly GCF_052692665.1. NCBI lineage: Bacteria > Bacillati > Cyanobacteriota > Cyanophyceae > Nostocales > Nostocaceae > Nostoc > Nostoc sp. DSM 114161. Next base: position 7,638,475 of record NZ_CP195141.1, on the reverse strand, counting down.
TAAAACAGGTGAAAGAATTGTTTATCCGCTGCCACTGGAATGGGTAATTCAATGGAAGCTATGGGAAAACAAAAAACCCTCCAAAGTAAGCTTGGAAGGCGTGACCGATAAAGATTTGGGAAGTCGGGTCTACAAGGCTTTAAGACGCTATGGTGTAAATTTTAAGCCGTATAATTTAAGGCATAGTTACGCGATCCGCGCCGCCACAAAATACAAAGTTCCAATTATTGTTGCTGCCAAATGGATGGGGCACTCACCCACAGTTCACACAAACACCTACGGCAGGCATCTTACAGATATTGACCATCAAGAAATATTTGAGCGCATTAACGAGCAGTTTTATTTACGGTGAGGAGCCTCTTGGCGGAGTTGTCAAAGCTTTTTCTATTGACCACCCACGCTTGTAAATGCGATCCCACAAAGAATGTTTGGCTATTCCGACTTTCTTAGCCCATTGACTTAGTGTTAGGCATTCGTTGTTCCATTCAATTATAAGTGCCTCTCTTTTAGGGCGAGGCTGAATGGATATCGCTTCAGAAAGACTAAGCTTCTTTCGGAGTCGTCCGTGAAGCGTTGTGTAAGGTATTTGAAAAATTTCAGCCCACTCCGCCAAAGTTTTAACCTCACCATCATGCTCGACATACCTATTAACTCTGGTGTTCCGCACCTGTTCTTTATGTGTAGCCCATCTGCAATTTTCTGGATAATAACCTTTGTTGACATCTATCCTATCTATGCTGTGCGAATTTGTTGGTGGTTCGCCCATATCCGCAAAGAAGTTGGCAAACTCCATCCAGCGATGTCTTCGACAAAGCTTCGCTAACGCATACAGAGATTCCGCGCCCTCCATACAGAGGATACCTGGCATTTTTGGGATTCGTGCAACGCTGGATAATGCCTGACCAACTGGAATAGGCTCTAGTGTTGGATTTACCATGAACTGTTGATTGTTGCGCCAGCATTTGCCTTTGTAAGCATCCACATGATTTTGTCTTTCCGCTTGTAAGAGAATAGGCTCGAACAGTTGTTTGAACCCCGCAGTCACAAAGACAATTCCATCTTGTACCTCTGTTGCTTTGGGCTTGAGATATAACTGTGAGCCTTCCAAACTTTTCACCTAGCGTTACTTTAATTTGTCGCACAATGAGCATCCGTACTAGTGAGTAGATCGCCGTCATTCACGGGGAGCAAATTCCACCCCTTCCAAAAATTTCAACTGCTTTGGCGTGACTTGATGAGTAAACATTCCAGGACGAAATCTGTCGCGCCACACATTAGCTGGGCAAAAGTCAATCCGAGCGTTGATAGCGCATTGTTCGTCGTCCTGGGGTCTGTCGCCTACAAAATAGCAGTCTTCGATCTTGTCTGAGATTTCGCAGTAACCATTGCGAACATATTGAATCATTCCGATGCCCGGTTTGCGATAGCTGTCAGTCACACCCTCCAATTGGCGACTTTCGCTCCATATCCCTCTACCAACGCTAATGAGCCTTTCCCCATCAAAATCAGGGCAAAAAAGAATCAATTCTAGCTTGGGGAATAGTTCGAGAGTGAACTGCATCTCGGCGATCGCATCTTCTATCGATTTACGCGGCTTGCCCGTTGCCGGATCGATCGCGCTACAGCCACCTTGATTCGATACCCCAATCACCGTCCATCCCTGGTTGTGATAATGAGATACCGCTTTATCTGCTCCCTCCATCACCTTCACATCCTGGGGATGCTGTTTGAAGGTATGCCCTGAAATCGTCTCGGTAGCAGTTCCGTCAATATCCAGAAATAAGATTTTCACCATTTTAATTACCACTCCATTAGTTAAAATTTCAACTCAAAAATTTTAATTCGCTGCGACTGGACTAGACCTCAAATACTCCAAGAACTCTTGCAGCTGTTTATCATTTAAATGCTGGCGCGATCGCACCTTAAACAACTCAAATAGCGCGTTTTGAGCTTGCTTGACGGAAATATTTTTCCGCTTCAAGAGCGATTCGATCTCGGCATTCAGCAGATTGCGATCTACTGGGGGAGGAGATAGGGGCGCAACTGCTGTGGTTGGAGCAGATGACGGTTTTTTGGGCGAACTCACATGAGTCATCGCATGAGTTTTGTATTGTTCAGCTAGTCGTCGTACTTCTTGCTCCATCTGGTCAGACAATTGGACTCGATTCTCCCAGAGGTACCGAACAACAGACGGTTGATCGTCTAAATAGCGTCCCACGCCCCAAGATTCGGCCGCGTTCTTCAACCCCTCAGCGGCAAGTCTATCGGCTGCACTGCCACGGGTCATTTCATTGCCTTTACTGCTTTGCAATGAGATAGGGACAGATGCGATCGCTTCCTTCCTCACCCCCAAAATCGTAATCCCGCACCTACAGATAGCATCGTTACCCATGTATTGAATTTCGGAATAGTCGCTCATCCAGTCTGGCGCAACTTCGTCTAGCCGCTCCCTGATAGTTTGCCAGCGAAGAAAAACCCACTTTTTATTGCTTCCTGGAAGTTCTCGGACTTCGTGTAAATCAGCAGGAAATAGCTTTTTAAGTTCGGACTGAATGCGGCGTAATTCGTCCCTAACTTCTGGAGTAATCATTTTCACCGTTATTAATAGACGCGATTTTGAAAGACGTGAGGGGCATTTCGCCCCTCGGATAAACAATTTAATTTTTACTTATCGCTTGCCACTACCTCTATGTGGCACATCATCGTCAAGCGTAGGAGCTTGGGTTGTAGAGTTTGCGTGTGTTAGATCGGCAGCTTGAACAATAGGTGCAAAAATAATAGTAGATATTGTCAATGCAAGCAAAGTTGAGATAGGCTTCATGGTATTCATCAAATGAGGGTGAATGGGCGATCGCTTTACGTTTTCCAGACCAGAGCGATCGCTTTTGATTTATTAGGTGGTCACCTGCTACGAACAGGCGTCTAAAACTTTTTAAGCCGCTACTAATTCAAGTTCTGATGCTCCGAGTTGCTGCCAGTCCTGAGCCGTAAGTTCATCAAATGGCTTATCTAAAAGCATTTCCTCTTCAAAGAGCAGTGGCGTAGTCCGAAGTGATAGCGCTATTTTTACTGCTTCAATATGTTTATCTTTGAAGCCTTCTTGGTCGTGTCGGTGTTCGTAATGGGGACAAGTGCAAGACTCAGATTTTAGGTCAACTTCGTAGCGTTTAGATTCTTGTCCTGACTTGTGGCTGTAAACCGCATAAACATTCGGGCGAGTAGTTGCAAAAACTTCCAGTGCGGGTTTCTCTGGCTGTGTTTGGAGTCTGGCAACAGCTAACAACGACTCTTTGATCGCAATCCCAAAATCAACCAACACCATGTCGCCGGTGAGATTGGTTTTGTATCCATCTTTGACAGATGCAATGCGAGCCAAAACACCATTAACGTTTGCCTGCCATCTACCGTTTGCCACTTTCTCGAAAACTATTGCCTGACTGCTCGAATCGTCAGCAGGAATGGGCGAAATGTCCCGGAAACCGCGCTCAAAACCCATCCGATAGCAAGGATCGCCTGACTGCATTTCTAGTCCTGCAACAGCATCTTGGTAGCCTTTTTGATTCATCGCTAGCCGTTGGTTTTCAAGTGCAATTTCCTCGGCTTGAGCTTTGATATGGGCTTCTAATTCCGTTTGGGCAACTGCTTGTTCGTCAGATGGGGCTAGCGCCTTTTGAAGCTGTTGCTGTGCCTTCAGAATGTCATTGATGCAATCAGAGCAGCTGCGACGACGGGTGATTCCTTTTGAATCGCATATCTCCCACAACTGGTTCCTGGAAAATTTTTCAAGTTGTTCTTTTGAGTAAACTGGGTGTGCCATAATTTCTTGTACCTGATCTAACTAAGAGGGTTCCATCGAGGCGATTTGCTTTCAGTTGTCGAGGCTGGGGAGCGATCGCCTTTTTGGTTGCCATGAATCTAATGTACAACAATTGTCGCACCTTGGCGAACGTTGTGAGACAAATTTATATAAAATCATAAAAAGTCGTTCTATACTTGAATCACAGCGTTAGACTTAGGAGCAAGCAAGTGGCAATGAAGGCAGACGACAGATTAACGTTCCGTCTACCCACAAGTAAAAAAACCGAGTTTTTAGCAAAAGTTGAGAGAGAGGGGAAGAAGTCGTCGGAAGTATTAAATGAGTTAGTTGAAAGATATCTACAGCAGCAATTAGAGCAAAATTCTGACATAGAAGAAATCAAACAGCGACTAACCAAACTTGAGGAAAAATTCATGGGGGAATCCGCCGCCTGAGAGAAGAAAATCAGTCTCTCAGGCATCAGCACAATTTAATTTCACGGATAGTCAAAAAAAGCCCGCTTCATGACGATGAAAGCGGGCTTTAAGTTTTTCGCTGTTTTGTCTAACAAAGTTAAATTTTTGTTGTACAGTTAATTTAAAGCGATCGCCATTAACCGCGATCGCTTTTGATGTAAGAGCGAATCGCACCTCCCGAAAAGCGAGTCGCCCCGCCCAAGCTAGGGGGCAAAAAACCGCGTGCTGCTGCCCTGATATCGGTAGCCAATTGCTGGCACATCCGCCCTACAGGATGACTTCAGGCGCCGTTTCCTCTGCCTTGGGTTACCAAACTTTGAAAACTGAAATTATGACTGACAAACAAAAACTGACACTTTCTGAAATCATGGCACGACCAATGCCGCCAATTGATGCAGAAACCCAACAAGAACTCGATGCCTTGGAAAGCTTGTTTCCTGAGAAGTAAGAAGCATCTTTGACGCTTGAACGAACAAATCATCGGAGCTTGGATTTAACTCCGACGATTCAACAGAACCTTTGAAAATTAAATGTGGCTACCTTGACAGCGCCATTGTCAGGCGACTTGGGTAGAGGTGGATGGGGAAATTAGACAGTCCTGAAAAATTTTTCAGGAACTACCAACCACGAGCGCCAATAGTTTGACAGTAATACTTCATAGCTGTGCTACCTGGAGCATCCCCACGGGCAGGAATTTCCTGGCTATCCTTGCCCTCGCTTATCTTCTTTCCTGTATTACCGTTATAAACTCTATGCCCAACTATCCACAATTTTTCATCACCACAAGCAGCATGAAGCGCATACTCATACATCAACTCATTTTTGAGTTGGTAAATCTTGATGACGCTTCCAAATTTTTTATCTGTCTCGCCCATTGTGGTGGTGTCTAGCAAAAACGGATCGCCATTGCTATCGGAACCGACATCCACGTATTTTTGGGTGTCTTGGGCAAGCGCAAATCCATTGGTACTTGAAAGTGAAATTGCCGCAACAGATAACACACCGATTAATCGCTTGAGGTAATTCATGCTGGATAGTGGCTGGTTAATACTTCCTTCTTTTGTAGTCTTTTGCTACTTCACAGTGTTGCAGCAAGGACACTGAAAAACATTTGAAGTTTGCGTAAACTTCAAAGAAAAGTTTTTCATGGTTCACCACCTCTGGCACTCCTGAGCCGATTTAACTTTCTCGCATCTTCTAGGTTTCTAGTAAGTGGCGAATCCACGCCGATTGCATTCAATAGCCGACAGATGAGCGCAAACCCAACCGGAATGCCCACCAGATACCAGGCATATCTCTGGGCGAAAAATTTGATTCTCACTTATAGCAATCCTCGGTATTTTTATATCCCTTTGCCGATTCGCAAGCAGCAATTTCGGCTTGCTTTGCGGCATCATCAAACTGCCGAACCGTTGGTGTATTGATAGCGTTACTGAGGAAAGTAAGAATTGCGATCGCTCCCGAAACTATTATCAACAACGCTACAAGCGGGTTGACGCTTCCCTTGGGCTTTTGCTCTTCCATAAAACTTTTATCTGGAATAGGACTGTATTTAGCAATCCCAAAACCAGATCGCGTCTAACCCACTTTGTGAAAAATTTTTCACATTCCAAACGAGGATGACTACCGTCCTCGCTTGGAGCGGACACTTAAAAAGTGTCTGCTTGCCAAAACAAAACCTGCGTAGTGTCGTTTTCCAGGCTTCACTACGCAGGGCGGTTCTCACAAACTCTGAAGTTTATGACTAATTCAACAATACCAGACCCTGCAACCTATTGCACTTTTGAACCCATTCGGCGGCACAAACGCCTTCCTCCCGACCAAATGCGGTACAGGAAAAAGCTCTTAATCGAGCGATACGGCTACCAATGCTTCTGGTGCAACTGTGACCTGACGCCACAAACATTAACCATCGACCACTTCATTCCATTATCCAAAGGAGGCAGCAACAAACTAATAAATCTCAGACCAGCCTGCCGTCCATGCAATCAGGGGCGAGGTAATTCACTGCCAGAGGCGATAAGGGTCAGCGTCCGGCGCTGACCTAACTAGAGCTTTCGTCTTTCGGTGGTGGCACGTAAACCAGCAGATCGCCCGGTTGACAATTGAGAGCTTCGCAGTACTTCAAAAGCGTTTCCCTTTCTAGGCGCTCTGGCATCACGCGAGTATTTTTGTGTCGGCTCACAGTACCTGGGTGCAATCCTGTCATTCGGGCTAATTCTTTATAATCAACTTCTCTATCCGCCATCAATACAGCCAAGCGCCACTTAATCGGCATCAATTCATCCACAGTTCGGCAGACTTAAACTACCCCCCTTTTTTGCCGACTCTGTTTGCCCCATAAATTGCTGCAAGCACGATTGATTGTCAAGATGAATCCATTCACCGCTACGATGAATGCAAAAATCCCAGAAGTACAATAAAAATTGTTAACCACCTCAAAATCTAAATTAATGATTTGGTGTTTATGCCAAATCGCGCAAGCAAAAGGATCTCGCATACGGGCTACAGCTCTTGCTCTTGCTCCAAAACCTCGTCTTCGAGTCTGATGCGCCGAAATTCGTTAGAAAGAGTAGCAGAGATGGAAATTTTTGAAATTTCCGTCATCTTACCCAACTTACTCTATGAACGAAATCAGCAACAAACTTAGAGATTACAGAATCAATGCCCTAGCAAACTTTGTTGGCGAATTAATTCCCTTAATGGAAGCTGAAGGATTTTCCTTTGGTGATTTTGCTATGGCTCAATCGCTCTGGGCAGAGAATCAGCCCGAATGGCAGGATTCAGCCTTCTACCTAGAGCAAGCTGCTAATCCTCCAAAACATCCACTAGGTCAGCCGCCAAAAGTTGAATAAGACGCAATCTTTCCTTCTTATTCAACAAATTGGCTTGCAGCAAGACCTCCTCTGCAACTTCTGGCTGAGGGCGCCTGAAGAGATCCTCTCCAAGGATCTCAGCCAGAATTTCAATTAATGGCTGCTTTGAATCCTCTGCGATCGCAATCAGCCCATCCAACCCAGGAGAGCTAACGCAATCCTCCCAATTGCGGACAGTTCCCGGCGATACCCCTAGAGCTTTAGCAAACTGCGCTAGGGTTCGCCTTCCTTTAATTCGTCTGACAATTTCTGCCGTGCGCTCTCTTGCTTGCTCGTCCATATCGCTGCCTTGAAAAGTTCAGTTCAGAGGTGATTTCCGCCCTGGCTTTTCGCTAAAAATCTTGCTCACAGATCATACAGATCATAAAAGCAAACACCCAATATGTGATATATACTTAGTAGCATCAGCAAATTGCTGCTAAATAGCAATAAATTACTGCTGTAATTACGAGGTTATTTCATGTCCATACCAACCGGCTGCGTATCCCGTTGCTATAACATCCCAAAACCCCTTGACAAAAGGTTGCGTGAGAACGCTAAGAAGCGACGCACAACAATGACAGCCTTGCTCGTTGAAGCGCTTGAGAATCTTCTTGACAAAGACGAGGCTCGAAGCAGAAGAAGACAGCAAAAAGAGGCGGCATAGCTATGGAGCAAAGTCCACCCTTCGGGTTCAGCAGTTCGGACTCGACGGAAACCGCCAAGATTCCGACTGCCTCACCATATCAAATACAAAAAGCCCAAAAGCTGGTTGACGATGAACAGCTAAGGGCAATAACTAAAGATGCTGTCAAAGAAGTTCTGGTAGAAATGCTAGGACTCAATACGATCCAAACTCAAAGGCAGTGGTACGACACCGAGCAAGCTTACAGCCGCCTCGATTTAGATTCAGCCGAACAGCTGCGAATCATGGTCAGGGACGGAACCTTGCGACTAGAACACGAAGTTCGGGATGTGCGATCGCCCAATTCCCAAGTCCCACGCTATCAATTTCACATTGAAAAATGCTCTACTCGGTTGCTGCAACGCCCTGAGAAGCGCCGATCTGTCCCTCTTGGCACTCGAAAAAGCAACAAAAAAATCGCGTAGTTTGACAAGAACTGACGCGACACAAAAATTAACGTTAACTTACCATTATGGCACAAAACCTAAAATCCTGGAACCCTCACGAGATAGAGGTTCCCAGCCGCTTGAGTATCAATGAAGACGCCGTTACAGAAGTTCTTGAAAAATTTTCCACAAACGGAAATATCCCCGACATCATCATCAGCGAATCAGGGCAATTGATTGATAGTATCGACGCCCTAGAAGCAGCGAAAAGACTGGATCAAGAGGTGGTAATGGTGACAGTCCAGCCAAAACCATCAGAATCATTACTTACCGCGATCGCCGCCGATTTACTCTACGTTCACCCCTTGAACTCTTCGATTTATGGCGATAACGAAGACTTGTCTGCCCTGAAAGAAGCGATATCGCAGACTGGTTGGATCAAGCCTTTGGTTGTCACTCCTGATGGGCAAGGAAAATATCGCGTGGTGAGCGGTAACAGCTGTTTCAAGGTTGGTTGCGAATTAGGGAGAGGTGAATTCAACTGTGAAGTTAAAATTTTCACCTCAGAACAAGAGGAACTCAAAACCCTCTTAGCAGGTAATGTGGGCAGGGAAAAAACGATCGAGCAGAAAGTCAGAGAAGGCTTGTTGTGGGAGAAAATCGAGCGCGAGGAAGCCAAGAGTCGCCAGGGCAGAACGGGCGAGGGACAGGGAACAACCCGCGACATCATCGCCAAGCGCGTAGGACTTGGCTCCGGGGTGAATTACGAACACGCCGTAGCGGCCGTCAGGCAAATGGACGAATCCTCTTCCGCGCCATCTGGGAGCGTGCAGCATCATCGCCACCAGCAATTCAAACAGCTGTTATCAAGACCGCGTGGTGTAGATGCAGCCTACAAACTGGTCAAAGAATCCGCTCCTCCCGCCCCCAGCAAAACTCACACTTCGCAGTCGGGAAAGCGCTCTCTTACAAAATCCAGATCGGAGGAAACCTCCGCTCCGGTTTTGCGCTGGATACCCAAAGAACTCGATCGCGTGAAGATAATCGGCGGGCCATACGAAGGAAAAACTGCCACAGCGCGAATCATCCTTTCATTGGAAATAATGGCGCACATTGATGGCACTCCCGAAAACGAACGTAAAAACATCCCCTTGAGATATCTAGAACCTTTAAAAGAAGAATCCTCACAACCGCTCACATCCGTAACTCAAGAACTCAAGCAGCAACAGCAAAGCTTGGGACTGGGGACGCGATCGCAAATTTTTCCAGAAGCTCCTCGCAACGAGGGCGATCCGCGAGATTCAGTGCAGCCGTCGAGTATCAACCTCAAGCCAGAACCAGTGGAAGAGGTAGCGATCGCCTTACTCAAACTCACCCCCAAGCAGCTGTATGAGATGATGTGCCGGATTGAACCAGAACTGGATACGGATAGGCTAAATGCGATATGGAAAGCTCTAGAAAAATCTCTAGCACACAAGGCAGCATGACTCCCGAAATTACCTTGGATGCCGACACCTATCTCAACATCATTGCTGGCAAACCAGTAAAGACTACTCCAGAGATGGTGGCAATGGCTCAGGGCCGGCGCTGCAAATTAGTCAACGAGCTGACCAAGACGTATATGTTTTACCGTTTGCAAACAGTTGTTGGTGATTACGGCTACTGGGTGAAATGATGCAGCAACTAACTTTGTTTGATATCTCCACCACATTACCAGTGGAGTACATTGATGGCTTTTTGTCCAAATCCGAAGCTGACGAGTTATTCAAGCATTCCAAAACGTTGGCGTGGCGGCAAAACGAAATCAGAATGCTGGGCAAGCCCCTTCAAGTCCCTCGACTTGAGTGTATGTATGGCAAGGATGGCGCGAGTTATTTATACTCCAATAGCGTCAATCTTGAAGCGCTGCCTTGGACTTCTGAACTTTTGAATTTACGCGATCGCATCACAGCATTTTGCTCTCACGAATTCGATATCGCGATCGGCAATCGCTACCGCAACGGGCAAGACTCCATCGGCTGGCACTCAGACGACGAACCGTCAATGGGGTATCGTCCGGCGATCGCTTCCATTAGCCTGGGAGCGTGCCGAAAATTTTCAGTAAAGCCCAAAATCAAGGGCAGCAAAGCCACTCATTTCTGGCTTGAGCATGGCTCTTTGTTGTTGATGCTGCCTGGTTGTCAGGAGGGTTACGTTCATCAATTACCCAAAGATAATAGATGCCTCCTTGAACGAATCAACCTAACCTTCCGTCCTTACGGAAGATTCAAATGAGTGCAAGACCCGATTCGCCCTGGTATTATGCTCGCGCTTTTTACGCCTTAGTAAAAGCCGAATCAAAGCTGCACAGATTAGTCCGATTTGTTGGCAGAACTGAATCTTATCTTCAGTCCGAATCCGATGACGAAATGATTCTTAATTACCTCAACGAAATCGAACACCACCTAAATTATGCACGCCAAATAGCAAGCGATAAGCCAATGGATCTAACACAAAAAATTGAGGCTGAACTAGCTCTTAAAGACTGCAATGCTGGGCAGATCAAAGACACCACAGGCGCTACTTATCTTGAGATATTCGCAGTTCTCAAGCGGCTTGTTGATGAAGGTAAAGCATCTCACTACTTCGACAACAATTCAGCACTGACTTATCAACTTGTAAAACAGCCTTTCTGGAAAATTCGATGAAGCTCTCTTTCTAAAAAAAGAGGCTTCCTTCGCAGATTAAACGCGGACTACAAAGGAAACCAATGAAACTATCTAATAATACCACTTTTACAGCCCAAATTAACAACAATTTGGAGGTAGCACGATGACAATTCGTGTTAGCCACAGGAAGAACTACACTTGTCTGAGTAATGCCGCCATCAGGGACAAGCGATTAAGTTTTAAAGCTAGGGGATTGCATCATTTACTGTTAAGCTACCCAGACGGATGGAAAGTCAAAATTGAGCATTTGGTGAACGAATCTGACAAGGATGGACGCACAGCGATCGCAAGCGCACTTCACGAATTGGAAGAGTGCGGATATCTTACGAGAGAGCAAACAAGAGATCCTAAAACTGGCAGACTTGGTGAATGGGAAACTGTGATTTGGGAACATCCAGAAACCGCGATCGCAAAACCTGAAAACGGACAATCCGAGGAGCAGGTTTACCGCGATCGGGAAACCTGCAACATAATAAATACTGATTCAGATCAAATAACTAAAAAAGAAGTATCTATTTCCCCCCTTACCCCCCAACAACAAGAGGGGGGGGAATCAGACACAGTGGCTGAATCAGTCAAAGAAGTGTCAGAACATCCATCTGCTAACGACCCAGAAATCAGTGAATCTGCACAGCAAAATAAACCCTCATCAGGGGCAATTATTCCGCGAGGTGAGAATCATTATCAAATTCAGCCATTAAATTCAATCCAGCAAATTTTTGAGGAATCAGGGAAAGTTCCAAGTTACGGAATTGAATATAAGACTTGGATACAGGCAGAAATGGGCGATATCATCAAGCACTATCGACGAAGCGGCAGGGCTTTAAACGTTAGTCCAAACGACATCGATGCTGAGTTTAAAAGTTTTACAGCTGCCAATGCCAATGGCGGCAAAGGGTTAAAGCTAGCGGCTGCCCAAGGCTGGATAGTGAATTGCGAAAAAGACCCGCTTCGATGGGGAGAGCTGAGAGACTTGGTTGCTGAGTGGTTACTCGTCAAACAAACTGGCGATCGCCACACTAGTATTGCCCAACAAATCAATCGAGCCTCAAAACCACCCATCAAACTGAATTTGAATTACTAGGAGTTCTCAATGCTCGATTACCAAGACTTCAAGGATTCCGTATCTGAATTACAAAGCTTTTATGGTGCCAATATTCTCAACGGCGGGATATTAGAGGCTGCATGGTACGAAACGCTCAAGCACTTGTCTTTAGGGCGATTGCAGAACGGTATTGCCCGTTGCTTCAAAAAACACCCCAGAGCGTACAATTTTTTCCCATCAGCAGAGCAGATTCTTGAATTTGCTCAAGGCGAGTACAGACCGCCAGGGGAGTGTGTTATGGGGGATTTTACTCTCGCTGCTTTGCCTTCTCATGAAGACAGGCTAACGCCTGAGCAGATAGCTGAGTTATCCAAACGCGGACGGTTGGTAGCTCGAATAATTTTAAATTGCACGGGACACATGACGAGCGATCGCAAAGAACAACTGATCGAACAATTCAAAACCACCCCTACTCATGAGCTTGAACGCATTGCCAAAGTGAGCGAACTGACCAGAAAGACTGGAGGGACTGTTAACAACATTGCGGACATTCTTTCAAGGATGGAGGAAGAAATCAGCGCCAAGTCGGCAGAAGATTTTGAAAATTCAATCATCGTTGCTCGTCAGTGGTTGAAGGAAGATCGAGCATGAAAGCCATCACAGTCAAGGCGCCCCTAGTCTGGGCGATATTCAATGCAGGACACTCCACCCTTTACCGTAACGAGCATATAGATTGTCCTAGCGAGCTTGCCATTCACGTCGGGAAATTCTGCACCCAGCCGGATGTTGAAGAATTTTCCAGGAAGTCGGGTCTTATCCTTCCACCTCGCGATCGCTTGTTTTTGGGACAAGTTATTGGGGTGGTGGATGTGGTGAGGTGTCAACGTATCAGTGCTAATTACTCTCGCGTATGGCACATAGCAAATCCCAGACCCATCAAGCGTTTTTGCTGGCAGGGACAGTCCCAACTTTACGAAATTCCCAACGGGGAAATCGATTTCGATGCTGACAAAAATCCCATTCTTGAAGAATCTGGCTGCAAATTCAAGGGTAATCCCAGAGGGGAGTGGTGGGTTACGGTGTGGCGGCATCCCCACGTCGAAAATCATTATTCTTTTTCAGCGAGCATAGCTGGCGGTGTGATGAGTGGCGGCATCCCTGGCGATACCTTGTTGCACGGATGCTATGGCGATCCAGAAGAGGCACTTCAAGCGGGGATAAAGGAGCTTTATTCATGAAAGCGATCAGTTTGTGGCAACCCCACGCCTCGCTCATTCCTTTGGGATTGAAGCGGTACGAGACGCGCTCGTGGGGGACTAATTACCGAGGCTTGCTATTGATTTGTTCTGCCAAAAGGAACAAAGATGACCAGTTTTATCACTGGATACGCATTCTAAAAGTTTTTGAAGACGATCTCGGTATTTTAAAATCCGAACCCAACGACGGGTTTCCGATGTGGGATGACCTGCCTTTTGGGTGCGCTGTTGCCCTCGTGCATTTGACTGATTGCATAAAGATGACGCAGCAATTCATCGCTGAGCAAACCGAAGCAGAAAAACTGGTGGGCGATTGGGAGGTTTGCTTGGAAGCTGGAGAACATCAGGGCAATCAAACCGGCTCCCATTCGAGGTAGGCAAGGACTTTTTGATATCGAGATCGATTTAAAGCAATTGGAGGCAGCAAATGTGTGATTGTGACATCCAACGCCCTGACTGGGATGAAGAAGGGGAGGAGTTGTGGGAAGAAAACGAGGTTAAAGCCGAGAAAGATATTTCCTGCTGTGAGTGTTGCCACCCGATAAAGGCAGGGGAGACTTACAAGCATCTACGTGGCTGCTGGGATGGTGAATGGTCTGCTTACAAAATGTGTCTTGATTGTTCTCGTTTAAGCGATCGCTTCACGAAGAAAACCGATTGCTGTCACGCCTTGGGCGGACTTTACGAGGAATTAATTGACTCTGATATCCTGCTTCGAGATGAAGAGGACGAAGAAACCTGGATCGAGCAAGAGTCTTGGTTAAAAGTTGTTTGCCAGCATCCTCTCAAGTGTGAGGTAGTAGAGGAGGTAGCATGATACGCTGCATTGAAGAATCAAAAGAAATAAATACTTGTCCCCTTGGCTGGGAATGCCCAGACGAAACCGATCGCTACGATGAATGCATCAACTCAGAAACCTGTTATCGGTGGACGGAGGCATGGGATTTGTATGAAATCTTTATCCTGGGGGATTTGCCAGCAATTTATTTGAACAACGGCAAACGCGACGATTGGACAAAACCCGAATACGGCTTTGAACGGTTGAATAACTGTGATTTCTTGCTCTATTACGCAGCCAAACTTATCCAGTTTGAGCAGTGGAAAGAAGCTTATTACAAGCTCAACCGCAGGTATTGTGCCTACGTGAGAAAAGAACATTTTGCTCGATTTGAAGAGTTAAGAAAAGCGATCGACCAAGAATATGCTCAGTGCGAAATATCGACAGAAGATATCCCTTTTTAAGAGTGAATCGATGAAAGGAGAGTAAAAATGTCAATTAATTCTTATAGCGACAGAAGGATTGAAGCAAACTGGGAGGATTGGGGATGACCACTACCTGTGAACCGCCAAAGCAAATCTCCCTATTTGCTCTGAGGTGGAAACCCCAAAAAGGTCAGCCAATACCTTGGGATATCAAACAGAGACTTTGCAAGCCAAAGGGAGGGCGAAACAAGAAAGGGGATTTTGATAACTTTCATAATCGCGATTATGACTTTGTTTCGCCGAGGGGAGAAGTTTTTGTAGGTAAAGGATTCGTAGGTTTGCTCAAGAACACGGATTGTGTGAATCCGCGCTTCGTGGTGTTCTTAATGGCAGGCTACACAGTTACAAAGGATGGACAAAAGCTGTTGGCGGCAGGAAATTACCTGTGCCCCCGACTTACTACTTCGTATCACCATCCGGAGAAGTTCACACCACAACCAGCTTGAGTGAATTTGCTCGTCAACACGACTTGTGTCCGATCGCGCTATCCCGAATTTCTAGATGCGTTAGGGGTACGCACAAAGGCTGGCGACATTGCAGTCCAGATGGACAACCAATTGTGCCAAGCGATCGCAAACACAGAAAATTTACGCTCCTCTCACCTACTGGCGAAATTGTTGAAGGCAGCAACTTGAAAGCCTTTGCCGAACAGCATGGTTTATCTCGCGGCTGTCTGATGAATGTTTTGGCAAAGACAAGCGCATTGCATAAAGGATGGAAGCTTCCCGTGATTAACCCTATGGCTACTACCACCGCACCCAATCTCGGACAGCCAGAGCAGATCAAAATTGGCGATCGCGTCGAATTTCTTTGCGATGTAAAATTTGGGGATATAAATACCAAAGCTAAAAACCCCGATGCCAAACTAGCTATGAAAGGAGAGTGCGCCGAAGTATGCGGCGTTCGAGACACGAGGCTTGCTCTCAGCGTCGGCGGTGAGCCATTTGATTGGCCTATTAGTTTGGTAAAAAGAATTTCAGACGCTCCTGGACTCGCTACCCCTGCGCTATCGCCCAAGAAGATTGAGGTAGTCAAGGATAACACCAAGCCAGGAGTTTATATTGTTGACCAACAGGGGTCACTTGCGAAAGTCATTGATAATTTAGGGTTTGGCTTTGTCGTCGATTGGCTGGGCTTTGGTGAAGCTCCTGTGCCAGCATCCGGCAAAGGTTTAACTTACAACTGGGAGCGAGATGATAAAACTATTGCCAGGTTTGCGATCGCTCCCCAGGAATTAGTAAACAAATTCTTGGAACAAAAGTCATCTGACGAAGAATCAAAACCAAAAACCAGAGGCGAAGAAATTCTATCGGAACAACGTCAACAGGCTCTCTCCAGACTCAAGAATGGGTGCAGGTATTGGGATGCCACATCTAACCGCTTTGGTAAGTTCGTCGGCGCACAAGAAGAGCTTGCCCAATTGATAGACGATGACGACAAAACTTTTACTGCTTGCCCGACAAACCTACACTCCCGCAATCTCTGGGAAGGCTTGAGGGTCAAAAGAGCAAGCTGGGGGAATGGTGTCATTGCTCGCTGGCATCCATATACTGGCGGCTGGTGGGTGATTTGGGATGAAAAACCGGATTGTGCCTGTCAAGACGATCTGTTGGCTCCAGCGATCGCGGTGGGTGATAAATTCGCTCTCAATCCCGGCGTGACTCAAGAGTTCGAGGTGAGGGCGATTTCTAAGGGGAAAAAACCATATCAAATCAAATGGAAGCATGGCCCTGACGAAACATATCAAGTCTCTATTGAATTTTTCAGGAGATTCAAGCGTGTTATTGAAAATGACCGATGGAACCCGAATGACTTTGGAGAAGTGCCACACCAAATTGAAGCTTCGGGGCAAGCCACTATCTTTTTTGACAATACCGATGAACCCCCAGAACCTGATGGTTTTGACACTGTTGAAGAATTCGATCGGGCTTGGGAGAAGTGGGAACAGCGCGAAGCCCTATCGAGCGATAAACCAAAGGCTACTGAAGGCATCGCTAGCACTCCTGAAAAATTTTCTACGAACCAGAACGACGAACAGCCTTCATCTATGACTGAGTTCAAAAAAGGCGATAAAGTCGCGCCTGCTTGGCCTGCTGGCAGAGGCAGGCGAGGCGTTATTGAAAGGGTTGAAAAAAACTTTGCCCATATAGAGTGGGCGAATGGAACTTCTGGGAAAGTCCGCTTTGACCAGCTACTTTTGGTTGAAAGAGCAAAAGAAGAATCGCTCCCCGATCCCTTCTGGCGCTCTAGATTTGGGTTACACCCATGCACCAAACCACCAACCGAAGATGCTCAAAGAGACTGCATCCGCTGCGATGTCCTTGCTATTGACCAACAAATCCGCATCTGTCAAGAGCGAATTTTTCAGCAAAATTGGCGCATTCAGGACTTAGAAGCTCAACCCAAGCAGACGAAAGAGATCAAAAAAACTATTGAATCAGCTAAAAGTAACATCGCCTTTGAAGAGCGATTAATTGATTCGCTCCTCCCGCAATTCATCACCTACTGTGAATCTATAGATTCAGGTATAAGTGAGGATGAATCCAAAAAAATGACTCTCGAAATAATTGCGAAAATTCAATTGCCTGAAATCTTGATATCTAGTCCTACCCTTAAGAATGAAGTACCTGAAAAATTGAAATTTGCTTATCGCCAATTACGAGGGCGTGGCATGAGCCATCAAGAGGCGTTGGAGTTTCTAGGGCCTAGCTAACCTGTATTCAATCATCGCCACTGGATTGCTAATATTTGGTGGCGATCCAACTTGAATTAAGTTTAGTTGGTATCTACCATTGTGTGCGTAAATTTGATTTATTTCCGTTCCAGATTTACGCACATCTCCGGTGATTTCTCCATTATTTCCTGACTGTACGTTTAGTGTTTGCACAATCGAGCCAGCACTTTTAAAATTCAATCTCCAATAATTACTTGCTGACAAATTTCCCGTGCTACTAAATCCCACATTTAATTTAACTAAATATAAATGATTAACGTTTCCCGTGCTAAAAGAAATATCGGTGCTGTTATTAGTTAAAAGCCCAATAATAGCACCTAATACTGATATTGTTTGTCCTGTATATAAATCTACTGTGGCGCGAAACCTTTCTCTACTTATCCAATTGCTGCCACTCCACTCCCATTGAGAAATTCTGCCATTGGCGTCTGGTTCGTCCCAATAATCTGCTTTCGGATTTGGTTCGATTGTAGATATTGTATAGGATTTGCCATTTGGCAGCGATGAAGTTGCTCTTTGCATCAATCCCCCAATAAAATCATCGTGCCATCTGCGGCGAAGGTGAATTTCATATTGGTATTTGTGGCGATCGCTTTCCAGTTATTTATTTCTTGAATAGTTGGAGGAATAGCTAAACCTGCAATGATGGCATCCCAAAAATTTTTAAATAAAGGGTAAGTCGGCTCCATACCACCAGCATAATCAACTACAGCAGTTTCTAGCCTAGTTACTGCAAGTATTTTGGTCGTCTGTAGGGTAATTCTTTGGTATCCAGCATCAGATAAAAAAGCGATTTTGGCAGCGCTCCAATTTGGCGCGATGAAATCATCAACTTCCGTTTCTCCGACTACAACCCCATTTTCAAAAGTTTGAATTTTCATGTTTTATCCTGCCCTAAACCAGAAGACAGGCGGAATATTGCCATAGCTCAAAGAAGATATTGGCGCAATGGTAGGCATTGCACCATATGTAACTGAGGATTGTTGTAGCATCGCAACTGAATTGGACACGCTTGGAGCAGTTTCTCCTATGAAAAATTTATTGCCCAATCGTGCCGAGACAGAATAAAGAGAAGGCGATGCTACCGAACTATTCGCTCCAATCCAGTAATAATTAGGCACAAGAAATGCCGAAACAACTGCTTCTTTAAATCCGGCAGTTGCACACGATATATCTCCTGAATCAAAAATTAGATTTTTTGGCAGTCCATCGCTATTGCTATACAATCCCAATCTACATAAAGATCCTGTGAGTCCAGTGCCTACAAAAATTCCTATCCTGTCAATTGATATCGGTTGAGGAACGAACAGAGGAATGTAACAAAGAGTGTTGTTCGGAATATTTGAGCTAGAACTGCTGGAAATAATGTAAGGATCGGTGACGTAATAAATTCCGCTTCTATATCCTGGGTGAGAATTTGGGTAAATTAGGTTTCTTTGCATTGCCTAGCCCCAGTACTGAATCAACACAGTGGTTCCAGGCGTGGAGCTAGCAAAATACAATGTGCCCGTGAAAGTGCAATTTCCAAAATCTTGCACTTCCTCGGCAGTGCTATCGAGGGTGTAGTAAGGCAAGGTGGGGCCCGCGACCTTATTCGTGACGTTGGTAAATCGCAAACCTCCACCGCCTGATAAAACTTTGAAAGCGTATTTTTTTACTGAAGTAAAGGCGAAAAAATATTCAGTGTTGGCGCTTGTAAGTGTCAGGGATGTGAAAGAGGGGGCGATCGCCGTCACAATCGACGACTGTACGTCAACTGGGATGCGTCCGCTAATCAAAGCGGGCATTCTCTGGGTCAAGAAAAGGTAAATGGCGCTCAACCATCCAAATAAGCCCACGCCACCAGTTGGCATCGTCGCGCCAGAAACAGCGCTGTTGCCAATGCGATCGCGTACCTCTTGAATATCAGATTGAGAAGCCGCTCCTGCTGGCAAGTTAAAATTCCACGTCCCTATTTGCCTAGCACCTATGCTCTCATTGGCTCTTTCGATATTTGCCGATGTCGGCGCAGAGCTAAGGATTGTGCCCGCCGTTAGATTGAGCCAAATAAAAGTAGCAGCAGGCGTGCCACTGTTTGCATCTAAGATCGCAACCCTAGCCAACAGATCGCCAACTGAGT
Organism: Nostoc sp. DSM 114161; assembly: GCF_052692665.1. Classification (NCBI taxonomy): domain Bacteria; kingdom Bacillati; phylum Cyanobacteriota; class Cyanophyceae; order Nostocales; family Nostocaceae; genus Nostoc; species Nostoc sp. DSM 114161. The sequence goes on along the minus strand of NZ_CP195141.1, from coordinate 7,619,152 downwards.
AGCCAGTGCCGCCTGTAAGTACGTCGTAAAAGTCAGTTATCGTGTCTTTGTCGGTCGTGGCTAAGGGCCTTAGTCCCGCCCCTGGCGTCGCCGCACTGCCCGAAGGGTCTGTGAATGAAACAGTGATTGTCCCCGTCCCCTCGTTGACCAGATCTCGCCTAACATAAAACGCACCGCTGTTATCCGTCCAAATGGTGGAGGCGATATCGATTTGAGCTTTAATGGCATCCCTAACTTGCTGGAGGGTTGTTTCTGAAGCTGCGACACTGGGCAAGCGATCGCGTATTTCAGTTAGCCTTGTAATCTCGGTTTGTTGATTAGTGGCAGAGGCATCGCCACCGCCGCCACTGCCACCGCCAAAAGAGACTAAATCGCCGTTGCCATCGACGACATTAACTTTCCGGTAAGGTGTTTCCGTCGCCATCGTCTTCTGGTATTGCTGCTAGTGGTTTCTTGCGTTGTCTTGAGGGATTGGGGATTGGGGACTGGGGGCTGCTGACTGGTGAGTTATTCTCCTCTGCTCCCTGCCCCCCTGCCTCCCTGCTCTCTTCTAAAGTCCAACCCGCAGCCAACCATCCAGGCGCGTCAACAGCAGGAATGGATTTAGAGCCTCCGTTGGGCCCGTATAAAGTTACTGGGTCTTGGTTTAGCAGCATGGCGCCAAGAATGCTCCATAGGTGAGGTTTCCGGGAGAGCCAGTTTTCACTGCCTTGACGCGGATATAGGCAGCGTCCGCAACTATATCATCTACCCACTCGCCGGATAGCGGCACATCAAAGCGATTTTGAGCGCCCAGAGCAGTAAATGTGCCCACAGTTTTATAAGTCCCACCGCTTGTTGTGGAGGCTTCAACGGTGATATCCCATTGAGCGCTGCTAGCGACATAGCCAGTGTAGGCGGCCACGTCTACTACGCATTTATAGGCTTTGAGCTTGGTAGCTGGGAAAGCGATCGCAGTCTCAGTGGTGGAAGCAGAGATGGCAGCGGCGGCGTAATCGCGCAGTTCAAGGGCTTTATCAAATTGAATAGCCCGACGATTGGCAATAGTTGAGCGTGGCATAGTTCAGTTATCAGTTGTCAGTTATCAGTTATCAGTTATCAGTTATCAGTTGTCAGTTAGCAGTTGTCATGGGGTAGTTGAAAAATTTTTCATATTCCCTTGATAACTGTTGACTGTTTACCGGAGGCGGAGTGGCTCCGGCTCCGCTGATAACTGACCTAAGTTGTGGCCGCTGCGTCGGTTATTCCTGCCAAGCGTGCAGCTGCTCGTCCGTGGTAGCAAGCGATCGCAGTCCGCCACTCAACGCGAGTTCTAAATACCGGCTTGGTTTCCAGTTCGCCCAAGTCCCTAACAGAGATACCGAACTTACCTTGACACTTACCTTGAATGCCAACCAGCTTTTTGGACATGAAGCTAACGACATAAATACTGGTGCAGGCAGTACTAGAAGTTCCGTCTGGAGAAGTTTCGGTGAAGTCTAGAATTTGATTGCCAAGGTTGTCGTAATCGGCAATGAGAATTGGCAGGTCGTTGTAGTAGGCAATTTGCTTGCCTAATTCGTCTTGGTCGTAGCGAATATCGCCACCAATGCCAGCACGAGCCGCAGCTGTCAGCCTACGACGTTGGGCTTTGCTCATAATCAAGTGCGTGGGTTCATCAACCAAGTCAATGGCTTCATCTAGCCTCAAAAGCGAAAGCCCAGCCCCGGCAGCGGCATTGCTTACTAGCTGAGAGCCAGTGAGCCGCACTTGCAAGCCATCAAATACACGACCATTAACGCGGGAATCACCTTTGATAAAATTCCTTGTCCACATCAAGGACAGGGCTTTTACCTTCATCAATTCGTGTTCTGAGCGAACGCTTTCGCCTTGAGCGTCAATTATGCTGGTGTCTACGTCCAAGTCACCACCGGCGAGTTTGAAAGCCTCGGACTGGGGATTGACCACACCTACAGACTCGGTATATCCCTCATTCACGCCTCGGAAACCTACGCCTGGTAGCTGATCTTCACGGTTGTAATGGATGCCCGATCCTTCGTGATCTTCAATGGGGATAACGCGCAGAATGTCTGATTGTGCGGCGTATTCTTCAATGATTGTTGCAGTTTCAATGGAGGGGGCGAGTTTCGCTGCCTCCAAAAGCGTCATTGGCATAATTCGTGATGTCAAAGATAGGGTTTGCTTGCGCCCTTATGGCATCACGCCAAAAGATTGCTTATGAGGCAGTCTCACACTGCTCCTGAAAGAAAATTTTTGTCTGCTAAATTTTTAATTCCCGTGCCTTAGTCAACCTTTCAGCGCGAGGTAGTTTGTTTATCTGCTCTCGCAACATCGCGGCATTTTGCGTGCCATGCGATCGCGTCATTCCCCCACCAGCGCCGTTGCCAATCGGATCGAACAATGCAGCTGTGGGCCCGCCACCTCTGAGCTTGAGCATCAAATCATCGACAGTAAAGCTCACGCCCTTGGTGTCTTTAAGTGGGGTTTTATGGCGAGGGTCAATGACATTAATTTTGCCCTGTTCGTCCAGGACGATGTATTCTGCGGCGCGATCGCGTATCAAATCAAAGTATGAGTAACCATCCTCGTCTTTACCAGCCTTGCCCCCGGTCGCGTAGAAGCTTTTTTCTAGGGCGTTGATTATCTGGTTTTGCTTAAGGCTATCTTGCATCTGTTGAATTTGCTGCTGTAGAGTCGTTTTTTCGCTCGTCCACAGAGTTTTTAGTTCTTCAAATTTGCGATTTTTTTCAAGTTCGCTTTCTTCGTAAGCCTTAGCCCTTCTCTCAAGATCCTTGTATTTTTCAGGGTCAATGCCTTTAATTGTCTCTATTTGTCCAGAGAGTTCAGCTACTTTGGTTTCTAAATCTTTAGCCTTTTTCGCTGCATCGTCTCGTTCTGTGCGAGTAGCTTTAACTGTAGCTAGGATTTTGCTAATTTCTTCGTCAGTGTATTGCTTAGGTTCGGTTGTGGGATTTGTCGGATCTAATTCTGGAGGCATAGTTAAGCATCACGCTTTTACGTCGCCTCCAGGTTTCCCGGTTGGTATTTCAATATAAGGTTTCGGGGTTGTTCTGGGAATATAAAGCTATAGAGAAAAAGCGATTATCCCCAAATCAAAACACCACTCAACTGGGTGGTGTTCTAAATGACTGTGGGTAGATGGGGAGGGCGCAAGCAGTTTAATCTTCTGCTTCGACTTCCTGCCAGCCTTTGATTGCGGCAACAATAAAAGCACCTGCTGGGTTATCAATCGCTTTCTCAAATGCAGCCAAGCCACCTTCTTTAACGGCATTTATGACTCGTTGTTTTAGTGTTGGGTTGCAAACCTGAATATTGTAAAGCGATCGCTTCTTCTGCTTTAGCTTGTAAATTCAGTTGAGCCACTTGGATGGCTTCAGGTGTAGCGTTAGGGTCAGCTTGAACTTTGGCTAAATCAGCCTGAGCCTGGGCAACACCAGCCTTGCTCTGAGCTTGCTGTACCCGGTTGCGTACTTCTCTTGTTCTAGCTGGGCTGCTTGTTGTTTCAGGTTTAAATCAAGAACTTGTTTACCTTTGGGAAATCTGCTTGTGTAACGTTACACAAACAGGATTCCATCTCAGAAAAATAAAAAGCTCAGATATGGTATCTGAGCTTTTGGTTCTTCTTTACAAGCTATCCTCAGTAGAGAGCAATATATCTAGTTTTCTTTGTTGCTCCCAAAGTAAAAACCTAAAGCGAAACTAAGTAACGTGACCTGGGGGGGGATAATTTGTGAAATCAGGTCTTTGATAGTAGTTTTGTCAGCATTAGGGGTGAAAGTTGTAAATAGTATTGATAGCAAAATTGTACCCACAGACAAGCCGAAAAATTTTGTTAGTAATATTGCTAACTTAGTGCGTGTTGTCTCCCTTTGTCCAGCAGATTTAGCTATTTTAGTGCGTGTTGTCTCCCTTTGTTCAGCAGATTTAGCTCTTTGTTTGGCAGCTGAAGCTGCAATCTCTTCAGCGATTTTCTGACTGATGGGAACAGACGTGATGCAGTCAGAGAGGTTGAGTTGAGCATGTAGGTTGGCAACTGGTTTTGTGCCAGTAAGAGTTGATGCTCCTTGTTGTGTTTGGCTATTAGAAGCTTGTTGTGTTTGGCTATTAGAAGCTTGTTGTGTTTTGCTATTAGAAGCTTGTTGTGTTTGGCTATTAGAAGCTTGTTGTGTTTGGCTATTAGAAGCTTGTTGTGTTTCGCTATTAGAAGTTTGTTGTATTTCGCTATTAGAAGCGGTGGACGAGTTAACCGAGTTAGAGTCTAAGCCTGACATAAGCAGAATCCCTAAAATAAGTTGGCGAACAACGAGAGATTCTTCCAACGCTTCAGTCAATGCTTCACTTATCTAAATAACACCTCCCGAATTTCTTTATCAGGTTTTTGAAGTAGCACTTTAGTTCCTTGCTGTCTTTCCTGTAGCAAATATGCTTCCGTCGCAATTGCTTTACGGAGAGCTTCATTTTGAGAGATGCCTTGAGATTCAGCAAGGAATTCTAGCATACGAGCAATGTCCCCAGATAAACTGATGGACATACGTTTTACACTGGAAGCGTTGGAAGCTTGTTCATTGGAGAGTCCATCTGAAGCGGGACTTTGTCCTGTATCTAAATCATTGGTGATGTTTTTAGACTTCATAAATTACCTCAAAACTCAAATTAGTGTTAGCCATTGTCTAAGCTATTGCAATACAGTTCGGATCAGAGAGGACAGATTTATTTACTTGTATGTGAGTGAGGTCAGCCATTGAGTAAAGGAGCGGAGGAGCAAAGGAGCGGAAGAGTCTTAAGTGGTGGACGATTCTGTTTGCCCCTCTGCTTTTTTGCCTTTCTGTTGGCTCAACGAATAGATGTCTTAACCGAAAGGTCTTGTAAGCTGTTGCACTTACAAGTCGAGTTTTTTGTAGATTGAAGTATCTGTCCCTTAAAAAACTGACACTACTATCTAAGGATCTAAGCGAAGTAATCGCTCTTGATATTCCTAAAAGCAGTGCTACAAGCATAGATGAAGAAAGTAAGGTCGATTCCAATTCAGTGACAGATAAGGTTTCTAACGATTTTGAAAGCATAGCTTTATAAATCAATCCTCTATGAATCAATTGATTAAGTCGCATCATGTATTGCCCTTAATCAGGTTTACACTTTAAGTCTACACTAAAAATGTAAAAATGGTATATTTAAAACACCAATTTGGTGCAAAACTAACTCAACAGTAAATTGTCTTACTTGAGATTGTCATGCTTTACATTTGGGTCTGGGAATATAAGGGATAAGAAGAAAAGAAAAACCACCTAGTCGTTGGGTGGTTTTTGGTGTCCTTAATTCTTACTTCGGTTTGTCGTCATCTCGTGCAGCTGTGACACTGCATCCTCCAAGTGCCTAATCACCTCATCAGGAGGCGACTTTTGACGATACCCCCAGCCTGCAAGCGCCTCCAGTAAGTCTTGGAATGAGTAGCCCTCTTGATGCAGCAGTTCAATCAAATCTTCCATGAAATTGATTAGCCCTTCTCTCTTAGAATCCCGTAGGGCAGTGCGGATTGAAACCTTTTGCTCTGAATCAATCATGCTTGTGCCTCATCTAACTGCTTGAGTAAAACTGCTAAGTTTTTTTGATGTAGCGCAACAAGGGTTTGCTGGCGTTCGATTTCAGCCTGTAATTGTTCTAATGAAACTGGTTCGATGTCAGACTCTTTGACATTTTGTGTTTCATATTCTTCATCATCAACAAGCACGGTGTAAATCCATCCCTCGCCCAAGTCATAAGCTCTTTTTGTCGCTGGCAGTTGGTACTCAACACCAATGATGCGCCCAAGTTTCACCATTTGCCCCAAACGATATTTGGGACTTTCCCAATGGCTGGGAATGCGGAGAAATTTGCCCGTTTCGATAATTTTCAATGTTTCTTCTGGCATCGTGTTACCTCGAAAGTTGTTGCAGCTAGCACAAGCTAGGCGCAAGTTTTTAATCTTGTTGCTGCCACCTTTGGAAAGGGGTATGTAATGGTCGATGGTCATGTTGTTAGGTGTCAGATTGCACCCACACCAAAAACATCTCATGCCGTATTTGGCAATTAGGTGCGGACGCTTGCGGTCTTTTTGGTGGTGGTATAGAGCTTTATGGATGCGTAAACTCTTTGGGCTATCCATCGGTTTTGTCATCCTTGAGAGCCAATGCTGCTTGGCACAAGAAATAAACTGCATCTGCCGAATCGGTGTTCGCCCAGGCATAATTCATCAAGCCATCAACCAATTCATCAAAGCCAAAACCTTGGTGTTTGAAAGACTCGACAAACTGAGCAGTAATACTGCAAACGCAATCGTGCCTCTGTTCTAGAAGTGCAATCTCAAGAGCTTCGGTCAAGTGGCTCATCCCTCCCTCCTATGAACAGAACGGCAAGGGTGGTCTTGAGTGCATTTGTTGGCGGCAAGAAAGGCAGAGGGCAGAAGGCAGAAGGCAGGAGGGGGGAAAGAATGCACAAGGACTAGAGCAGCGAGTATTGCTCTTGAAAAATTTTTCATATTGCTAAACTCTGTTGTTGAAATAAAATTCGTGGGCTGCATCCCAAAGGTGATGGGCAATCGCTTTCAAATCTTGGTCAAATGCCCAGCTTGCTGCTGCCTGTGCTAGGTCACCCAATGAGTAACCGCGATCTTCTAGCAGTGGGATGAAATAATCGCGCAGGAACCTGTGCAAAGCCTCTTGGCGGTCAATCTTGAGTAGAGTTTTGATGTCCTTCGGACTCATGCCTTGCATAATCCAGGTAGGCATAAACTCTCTCGGTAACACCTCATCCAGTCAGTGGTCATTCGCTTCTAAAGCTTCTAACACCGACAAATGCCACTGCAAAGATTGAACGGTTTTATCTCTACCCTTGGCAGTGTCTAGTACCAATTGGCTGTACGATGAGCCTTTTTCAGTAGGGAGGTAAGCGGGGTTTTTACCATCTGGATTGGAAACTTGAAAGCCTTGCTCTACAAGCAGTTTGTTAACCCTAATAGCACTCCACTTTTGTCCAGTTTTGGCTTCTAATTTCTCGCCCAACTGTGTTGGACGTACCAAGCTTTCATCTACTGGGATAGCTAAAGCTGACTTTGCTATCTCTGCTGCTTCTAGTAGAGCGGGGTTGTAAGATGCGATCGCATTCAGTTTCACCCCCGCTATCAACTTCGGATCTAATCCCGCACCGCCCAAGGTTAAATCGAATAAATCTGAAATTTCTTGAGGAGTTGGGGTAGGGGGTAGCGTCGGGGATTGTTCCGCTTGTGGTAGTTCATACTTGCCAGTCTTGCGGATGCTTGGTAACACTTCAGATGTCACCCATTTTTTAAAGCGTTTTGCTTGTGCTTTGCGACTAGTAAGGATGAGAGAGTATAAACCAGACTCGTTGATGCACCAAGCTTCACCTTGACGACCTATGTTAAACATAGCCCGTTCATCATCGTCCAAACGCTCTATTGCCTGACTCGGATTTTTGACATCGACAGCTGCACAAACATCTGCTGCTACCCACCAAGGGTCAACTGCTGTGCCAACAAACCGAACTTCGTGAGACTCAAATTCAAATACTGTTAGGCTGCTCATTCCACACCCCCACACAGAGATGCAACGGAAGTGAAATACTTCCGCAAATACTCAGCTTCCTCACCTTTGAAAAACAAGCTTTCTAGGTTTCCTTGCCCATTGAGCGCATTCAGATAAATTCTGACTCCAACAGAAGCTTCTTTGTTTGTGATGTAATTTTGTTTCGCCTCTAAATCAACGTAGGCGATCGCGCTCAAGTTAATTATCAATTTTCCAACTTGCAACATATTTTCACCTCATTTTTTAACAAAGCAAGAAAGAGGCGCGAGCGTTGCGCCTCTAGGTAATGAGTGTTGTGTTTATGCTGCTGCTGGAACGACTAAACCTTGAATCGCCAAGATAACTAACTGTGCTTGATATTCTGTGTCACATTCTGCCCTGGTATCACTATTAGCGGGTTGAGCGATCCATTTACCAGATAAATTTTGGTAAAAAGAACCCAAGAAAATGTAACTTTTCCACAGCCTGTATAAAGTGCCAAAATCACCATCTTCGGCGCTGTCAATTTCGTAATGTGGGGCGAGATCGCGAGGAGAAGGCAGAAGGCAGGAGGCAGAAGGCAGAAGGGAATTTCCTTCTACTTGAGGATCGAAGGCTGTAAATGTCATAATCATGATCTCCATAGTTTTTGGAATAGAGAGGCGCTTTAGTTGTCCAGACCGGGGCGCTTTCTCTATATCTAAACTATAAAGTTATAATTTAGACTTGTCAAGTTAGACTTTATAGAAGTATACTGTATCGCAAGCGATAATTGACAGTTGAGGATAGATGCTATGAAAAATTCATTAATGAAAGTCAAAAAAGTTATTGAAATAGAGGTTCCTGACTTAGGCAAAAGAATCAAGAAAGCAAGAGAAGCAAGCGCTCGCTCACTTACTGATTTATGTGCTGCTGCTGGCATGACCACTGCCAACTGGTACAGGATTGAATCCGAAGACACCAAAAGTCTGCCTATAGAAACGCTTCGCAAGATTGAAGAAGTGCTAGGTGTAAATTTTGGCGTGCAGTTTGATGATTAACCCTTCTGCCTTCTGCCTTCTGCCTCCTGCGTTTCTTGTACCTTCAAACTTATGAGCTACAAAAATCAATTTATTTGGAAAAGAGCAGTTCAGTTATCAGTCAATTGTTATAGATTTACTGAAGATTTTCCCAAAACTGAAATATACGGATTAACAAGTCAAATTAGGCGTTCCTCGGTTTCTGTGCCAAGCAATATAGCTGAAGGATATGGGCGCAGAACAACAGGAGAATACATCCAGTTTCTTCACATAGCACTTGGCTCTTTGCGAGAGTTAGACACGCAATTAACAATTGCCCTCGAAGTTGGGTTTAAAGAAAGGCAAGTGTTTCAAGCAATCTTAAAGGAAGTAGAAGAGATGCAAAGCATCTTAGTTTCTACCCTAAACAAAATTAAGTCTTAACCTTCTGCCCTCTGCCTCCTGCCCTCTGCCTTCTCTTCCAATGCCAAAACGTAAAACCCAGGATGAATTCATCCAACAAGCCCAAGCAAAGCACGATCGCTTCTATGATTACGGCTTGGTAAATTACCTAAATTCCAGCACTAAAGTTAATGTTATTTGCCCTGAACACGGCGAATTTAAAATTACTCCTAGCCATCATCTTGGCGGTGTAGGTTGTCGCAAATGCTTTGATGACCGAGCGCGAAACACCCAAGAAGATATCATTGCCAGATTTCGGCAAGCTCATGGCGATCGCTATGGCTATGACAAGGTTATTTATACACGAATAGACATCAAGGTTGTAATCACTTGCTCTATCCACGGTGACTTTGAGCAAGTCCCTATTGCCCACATAAATGGCTCTGGGTGTCTTAAGTGTTTCAACCAAAAGCAAACTTTAACAAAAGAAGAGTTTATCCAAAAAGCCCGTGCTAAACATGGCGATAGATACGACTACAGTCAGGCAAATTACATCAACATAGCTACCAAAGTAACTATCATTTGCACTGCTCATGGAAGTTTTGAACAAAGTCCTGGCAATCATCTTAGAGGTCATAGATGTCCTGACTGTGCCAAAGAAAATGTAACCGAAGCTCAGTTTGGCTTTGAATACAAAGGCGTTAAGTATCGCAGCATCAAACACGCCTGTCAGGAATTAGATAAAGATTACTGGACTGTAGTTAAGCGATTAGAGCTTGGCTGGACTCTAGAACAAGCTTTTGACGATGCACAATCAAACCCCCGGCATCCTTTTAAGGTAAATGGCGTAACTTACAACGGTATAGAAGATGCTGTTCGTCAGCTAAACGCTCCAGTGAGTTCTACAACCGTGAAAAGGCGTATCGCCGAAGGAATGAAGCCAGAAGAAGCCTTATTTACTCCCCCTAAATTAAGTTACAGCAATGGCGTTGTTTACCTAATAGCCAATCTTATAGATGGCAAGCAATACATAGGGCTGACAACAACAACCTTAGACGAACGCTGGAAAGGTCATCTAGAACAAGTTCTCAGGAAAGATGCCTCTCTTTTGCATAAAGCGATCGCCTCATTTGGCAAAGAAAATTTCACGATTGAAGTTATTGATTCTGCTTGTAGTCCCAAAGAGCTTAGAGCCAAAGAACGGGAATGGATCGAGAAGTTAAATACTTTAGCTCCCAACGGTTACAACGTCAGTAAGGGCGGTGAAATTGGTGGATCTCCTGGTAAACCTACCAGACTTCCTGGAGCTCCGATTCTTTACCCGTCTGTTAAAGCAGCAGCAGAAGCATTAGCAAAGCGCGAAAATATTAACATTGAGGCTGCTGAGAAACGAATCTACGTAGGTCGGATTAATGCCAAGAAGCCACACGGTTTGTCAAAGACACGAATTTATAAACTCTGGGACTACCTCGTTCATGGCGCGACTAATCCAAAATCTAGAGACTACACTGGTTCTACAATTTGCGAACGATGGAAAGATTTCACCAATTTCTACGAAGATATGGGGCCAACTTATCAAGATGGTTTGCGCCTCAAGTTAATCGATCCAAATTCTCCCTATTGCCCTGAAAACTGTGTGTGGGTAAATCCCAAAAATAAGCACAGCAGGGTTTTGCCCAATGTTTCCTCTAAGCTTGGAAAAATTGGAGAAGGCAATGGAAGTTTTCAACAGCTTACGCTTTGGAATTGGGCAGATGAAATAGAATCTCCTAGATAGAGCCATCGCAATCAATGAGTTTTACTTGCTCCCTTATCCAAGTCAGCTAATCGCTTTTTGCATTCAGCACTTAGCTCTGTGTCGTCGTTGGGGCTGAAATCAGCCAGTGCTTCTTGGCTTCTGCATAATTTGTTTTCTCGACGTTCTTGGTCTAGTTTTTCTTGCCTCTCTCTGAACTCAAGATCGATTCGATCTAGTTCCTTGGCTAACTTATCCCTATTCTGTTTTTCAGCATCCGTTAATTGAGTAGGAGAGGGCGTAGGTGCTGGAGTGGAGATAACAAGGGGGGTAGAGGTAGTTGAAGGAGATTGCGATTGCGGAGACTGCGACGAACAACTAGTGAGGAGAACACAACCAGCAAAAGCAGTGCTTAAAAATATCAGTTTCATTGGTATGGGAATTTTGGCTCTCTGCTTATAGCTCCCAAAATCGCTGCAAAAATCATTGCTTGCTGAAAAATTTTTCATAACCCTGAATAGTGCGATCGCTCTTATGAAGTTGCACGCCAAAATTTTCTTAGCGAGGAATTGCTTGTGTAGATCAGATATTGGTAGATTAGAACTCGTAAAAATGTTGCGTTAGTGCAGTTCGCCGTAGATATTGCTGGACGCTCGGCTCTCCAAAAATTTTGGAGTCTAGTTTGATGGTTAATTTTTCTGCTATCAGCCCGATAATCATGCCTTAAATGCTAAAGAAGCTGACACCGCGACAATCTATTCCAATCAAATTAATTCAGGCTAAGGCTTATGAGATATGGGCAACTCGCGAACGTAACAAACAAAGTGGCACTCCTGAAGATGATTGGTCTAAAGCAATAGAATTTTTAAATCAACACTGGTGGTTTGTTACTCGTTGGAGGATAGACAAGCGTTACCAGCAGTTAAAAGTATCTGCTGCAACTTCAATAAAAAATGCCATATCCTTTAAAACTTTAAGTCAAGCAGTAAATGCCTCAGTGCTGATTGGTGCAATTACATTCATTGCTGGCGAACAACAGCGTCGTGATGCACAAGTGTACCAGGCATGGCAGGTTATTAATTCTGCACATAATCAACCCGGTAGTGGTGGGCGAATACAAGCATTGGAGTTTCTCAACAGTGAACCCAGAAGAATTCCTTGGTTTTGGTTGCGCTGGCAGAGGGAAAGTTTATCAGGCTTAGAAGCACCAAATGCTTACTTACTTCCTTCTCGCAAGGGTACTGATAAAAAGCGTGGTATTCAACTCTCTAAGGCAGACCTGAGTTATGCCAATCTACAAGGGGCAAAGCTGTTTGATGCCAATCTACAAGGGGCAGGACTGAATGATGCCAATTTACAAGGGGCAAAGCTGTTTGGTGCCAATCTACAAGGGGCAGACCTGTTTGATGCCAATCTACAAGGGGCAGGACTGAGTGGTGCCAATCTACAAGGGGCAGGACTGAGTTATGCTGACCTACAAGGGGCAGACCTGTTTTTTGCCAATCTACAAGGGGCAGGACTGAGTGGTGCCAATCTACAAAGGGCAGACCTGAGTTATGCCAATCTACAAAGGGCAGACCTGAGTTATGCCAATCTACAAAGGGCAGACCTGAGTTATGCCAATCTACAAGGGGCAAAGCTGTTTGATGCCAATCTACAGGGCGCAAAGCTGAGTTATGCCAATCTACAGGGCGCAAACCTGAGTAATACCAAGTTGCAAGAAGCTGAATATACAGATAAAAGTACTAGTCCTAAAACGTGTAAACTTTATTCAAATAACTACCCATGTCCGACTATTTTCCCTCCTGGTTTTGACCCAAAAGCAGCAGGGATGATATTAGTAAAGTGATGCCTTTTTGGGCGATCGCAAGTCATTGGATATAGGAATTTTGCCTGTCTACTTAGATCTCCCAAAATCGCTGCAAAAATCATTGGTTGTTGAAAAATTTTTCATGAGCCTGAATAGGGCGATCGCTCTACGAGCCTAATTAAACGGTATGGGTCGGAGAAGTGTATCTTCAATCTGCTGTCGCACATCTCGGCTGACGTAACACTCGCTGTTGAGGCAATCAACTAGTAGCTGATTTGCGTCATAGTACTGCTGCAATAGTTCTTTTTGTTCCTTGCTGAACTGCCAGTCATGTCCAATATTGCGATATTCAATCATTACGGTTCTGAGTTTTTGAGTCCAAGCTAGACCTTTTTCTTGCCACCACTGTTGGGACTCTTTGTCTGGTAGCTGCTGTGCAAGTTCTTGTAACTTCTCCTCCAATTCACGGTCGCGGATGCGGGTATGGGTGAGGGTGTTTTTAATGGCGAGGACGCGACTGTGGTCGAAGTCGGCCTCATCCTCGCGGGTACGGTAGAAACGGAAGTCGCGGTCGTGGTAAAGGGCGAGAGCGAGGGCACATTCGAGGTCGCGGTCTTGGTAGAGGGCGAGGGTGCGGTTGAGAGGGCTGTCGAGGGCGAGTTCACGGTCTAGGGCCGGGTCTAGGGCGCGGTCTAGATCGCGAACAAGGTTCCTGCCAAGGTCGAGGTCGAGGTCGAAGTAAAAGGCGCGAACAGCAGCAGATTTATAGAAAGAGTCAACACAACGAGATTTTTCTTCAATCCAAGTGAGAAACTTCTGTATTTTTTTATCAGTTGCTAAGAGTTGATCGATTTCCTGTTTCATTGAGTGCGACAAATCATCAGCATTGTCCAATATCCCTACAGTCAACAAGAAAACTTCTCGCCAGTGCTTATCAGTGATATGACTAGCTAATTGTTGAAACACCTGCTGAGGATTACGATTTAAGGTAATTTTTCTAGCAGCAAAAAACTCATGAAACGTTAGATGAGAAAATGAATAAATCCCTCTTGCCCGTTCTACAAGTAATCCATGTTGTGCTTCAATTGATTTCAGTACTGCATTGCTGTCTAACAACAGTGCTTGTTGGTCGGTTTGGGCATCAGGTAAATTTTGAATGTAATTACTAATGTATTCTTCTACAAGCCTTTCTTTAAAGAAGTAATTTCCTCCCTCAAACGTTTCTAAAGCAATTTTGCTCAACAAGTCTTGTTTGCGTTTGAGAGAAAGTTTATGATACACCTCATCTCGCTCAATATGGCGCGTACCATCCCACTTTTTGAGCAATACATCTACCCCTTCTTGGTAAAGCTCAGAACGGTTAGAAGGAAAATCTGTCGATTCCCCAAAGAGCAAGCACAGCAGTGTCAAGAGTAAGGGATTGGTAGCTAGTTCTTTAATCTGTTGATTTTCTTGCAGCTTTTGAATAAATTGTTCGGCTTTCTTTAGATCTTTAGTTTGAAACCATTTAGTAGCAAACTCGGTAATCTGTTTTTCATTAAAGTCGGCAACCTCAACCTCGGTAAACTGTTCAAATGTATATTCCTTCGATGCAATCCGGCAGGTCATGACAAAGTAATTTGCATCGTAGTCAGTTGAAAAGTTACGGATTTCTCTTAAAATCCGATGATTATCTGCTTGCCTAACTTCATCTAACCCATCAAGCAACACAATTGCCCGACCCTGATGCAACACCGTTTTAGTTATCTCTTGGTCTGAAATATCGCTGAGAGCAAAATTGTCATTGATATACTGCAATAAACTTGGTTGCTGAGGTTCTTCTGCAAATTCTTTAAGAGTTATAAAAATGGGGACACGATCTGGCAAAAATTGTCTTGAATTACATAGAATTGCTATTCGTTTTAAAAAGGTTGTCTTGCCTGCCCCTGGCTTTCCTAAAATCATCAGCTTGGAGTATCGCTCAACAGCTTCCAGTCCCGACACTCGCTTTTCTGCCACCCGGCTCAGACCCAAGCGATCAAAGTCTTCTAGATTGCAGTTTTCCAAAAGTTCAGCGATCTTTAAGCGTCTGCGTCCTGTAATTTTCTCCAGAATGTTGACATCGGTGTAAATGTCCTTTAGCTCAATTGGGTGAGTCATGTCCAGAACACGCATGAATCCACATTGTTTTTGGATGAATGCGCTCACTTTTTGACGTACCTGTTGCACCAGTTCATCAACACTAGGGGTTTTGACTGCTTGCTTTTCGTCTTCTTCTAGTTCTGCAATCTCACCCCACTCTAAACCTAGTTCTGTGCAGATGGCTTGGAATATCTGTTTATCAACAAGTCGTCCAGCAAAAAATTTGATGACAACCGGACGAGAACAACCTGCTGCCCCTGCCAAGTATTCCTGTGTCCAACCTTTGAGCTTGAATGCACGTTGGGCTTTTTCTAACCCTGTTTTCGATGCTTTAAGCGATCGCGTCATAGCTGTAAGTTCAACTTTGACATAACTATTACATAACTCTAACAGCCTACTTTGACCAAAGCTTTTTTTGAAATTTCTATTCTAAGAACAGAAAGAAAAAACCTGGATAAATTCCAGGTAAGCATCGAAAACACGGAGACCACAACAATGGATTTCAATAGTCATAGACCCCGCACTTCCAATGATAATTCAAATGCTCCTAAAGCACTTATCAGGGCAGTAAACGCCACTACCCAACAGCAGTTTTATGGACTGCTGAAAAATTTGGTAAGTGCTGTGAGTAAAGACAGCAGCAATAACGTTGCGATTGTGGCAATGGCAGCAATGTTTTTTGGGTTTGCAGCAATGATTTTTGCATTTGCTGTGATGGCGCTAAAACCTGCAACACCAGCAGCTAATCCGCCAGCGATTAACTTGCAAGTTCACCCAACTACCACAGTGACAACTAACCAAGAGCAAAACCAACGAATAGATCCGCCATTGGAGCCAGGGTCTTAATTGAAGAAGGCAGAAGTTAAAGGGCAGAAGGCAGAAGGAAAGAGTTATCACCTGCGACAAGGGGAGAAGGAATTGCGGGAAATCAAAAATCTAAACCTTCTGCCTGCTGCCTCCTGCTTTCTGCCTTTATTGTTGAAGTGCGATCGCCCTTGCTGCAAAACTTTTCAACAAGTGGCGATCGCTTGCATTAACTGTAATGGACTCGTGTAAAACTAATGTAATAGTTGTGGCAGGTTGACAATGGGTAGGTCATGCCAAGCATCAAAGCAAGGGCTTGAGAAAGCTGAGGCAGCATTCAAGCTTAGAGGTTGGACACAAGAATACTTGGCAGGAAGAGTAGGTTGCACTCGACAGACCGTAATCAAATTTTTTGCTAGGCGACCTGTTGCAAAGCACTTCTTTCAAGCTATGTGCAATGAACTAGACTTGGAGTGGGGAGAGATTGCACAACTGGAGCCAGAAGACGAGCAATCCAGCAGGAATCTTGGTATGGACACAGAACGAGAAAAAAACTGTGAGCTTCTCCAGGAAGAGCGCAGTGCTACACAAGTATTGATTTCTCCGGTATCCCTAGCAAAAAACCAAAATGGTAACTGTAAAGAACAACTCGTTATTACACTTACTGGTGATGTAGAAAGCGTCCTTAATAATCCCGATGTTCAGGCAGCTTTGCTAGTGTTGATGCAAAAAGCTTCAAAGGATGCAAGTTTAACAATTGATCGGATTGAAAAAGGCAGTATAAAAATAACCTTCAGCGGTTCACGAGAAGGTCTTAAAAGGCTTGAGGAGCAAATCAAATCAGGCAACTTGACGGAAGTATTGGGTATGCCTGTTGAAAATGTACAGTCATTACCTAGCGGCACTACAGGTGAAAAGCAAGATAAAATTCGTTTAGTCCAAGAAATTATTGCTCAGGGAGCTAGTGGTCGAGACTTAACTGATACTGACTTGAGTGGTGTAGACCTGAGAGGCACTAACCTCACTAATGCTGACCTAAGCTGTGCTGACTTGAGAGGGACAAACCTGAGCGATGCCAACCTAGAAGGTGCCGACTTGAATTGTGCTGACTTGAGAGGGACAAACCTGAGCGATGCCAACCTGAACGGTGTTTCTCTGCATGATGCCATCATTGACCAAACAACAATAATTAGCAACAAATGGCGTTTAGTTTGGGAGATTGTTAATCAAACATCTCAAGGTCGAGACCTGAGAAATGCCAACCTCATTGATGCCAACCTCAGTGGTGCCAACCTCAGTGGTGCCAACCTCAGTGGTGCCAACCTCATTGATGCCAACCTCAGTGGTGCCAACCTCAGTGGTGCCAACCTCATTGATGCCAACCTCATTGATGCCAACCTCATTGATGCCAACCTCAGTGGTGCCAACCTCAGGGGTGTAAATCTTAATGAAGAGACGCAGATTGATGGTAAATGGCGTTTAGTTTGGGAGATTGTTAATCAGCAAGCAGCAGATCGAGATTTAAGTAATGCCGACCTCAGCAGAGCCAACCTCAGCAGAGCCAACCTCAGCAGAGCCAACCTCAGCAGAGCCAACCTCCGTGGTGCCAACCTCAGGTATGCCAACCTCAGTGGTGCCAACCTCATTGATACCAACCTCAGGGGTGTCGACCTCAGGGAAGCCAACCTCAGCGACACCAACCTCAAGGGTATCGACCTTCGCGCTCCCAACCTCATTGATGCCAACTTCAACGATGCCAACTTCAGGGGTGCCAACCTCAGCGATGCCAACCTCAGCGATGCCAACCTCAATGGTGCCAACCTCAATGGCACCAACCTCAGCGGTGCCAACCTCAATGGTGCCAACCTCAATGGCATCAACCTCAGCTTTGCCAACCTCAATGGCACTAACCTCAGCAGTTTTGACCTAAACCATGCCAGACTAAGAAATGCCAATCTGAGCAGCACTACTCTAAGTAGTGCCAATCTGAGCGGTGCCGATCTGAATGGTGCTGACCTAAAAAATGCCAATGTTGTGGATGCCAATCTGAGCAATGCCGACCTGAGAAATACCAATCTGAGTGGTGCTGACCTAAAAAATGCCAATGTTGTGGATGCTTTATTTGGAAACAATTTAGGACTTACAGAAGACATGAAGCGCGATCTAGAACGGCGAGGGGCAATTTTTGGCGATCGCCCTCCGGTCAGCAGTCCACGATAAAGCGTACCTGAAAAATTTTTCATGAGCCTGAATAAAGCGATGCCTTCTCTACGAGACGCTATGCGCGTTCGGCGAGCTGCGAAGATCGCTTTCAATAACCCGATTCTCAATCCTTCGGGAAATCTTCAGCTAAATGAATCTGAAGAAGCCCCATGCTCAAACTCCTCATCCGCCTTGCTCTTTACCTCAACTTCAATGCCACCCTCCGCACAGCTGCAAAGCTAGAGTATGGGGCAGGGATCTTTTGCTTTAAATTAGCTATCCGTGCCCAGGATGATGGATACCTGAATTTGGCGAAATTTCTTAAAGCTCAATACGCCGAAGAAGATGGACATGCCAGGATGCTGGGGGGATTGGTGGATGGGGTTGAGCGGCTGCACCGGAATACTCAAACCGGCGTGTGGCAAAGGGGACAAGATTATCAAGCCCTAGACGGCATCAGCCAAAGATACTGGGCAGCTAAACTATTTTTCTGGTTTCAAAAGCCCGAAGAACTAGGTTGGGCAGATATTTTAGCTTTTATGTGCGTAGTCGAACAGCAAGTAGCCAAGTTTTACGAGGTTTTGCAGGAAGTTGAGGATCGAGCGATCGCTGCAACTGCGGCTAAAATTTTACAGGATGAACTCGAACACGCTGGTTATTTAAAGAACTGCCTAGACAGCTTTCATGTAGATGCCAATAGCGCGATCGCTTACTGGCAAGACAGGAAAATATTGGCAGTTCTGGGTGGGGTAATTGATTTAGTCATTAGTTATTGGTCAAACAGGTCATCAGCTAAAACCGACTAATGTGATGACGTTTCCATCAACAGTAAAACAAACACCATCGTAGGCACCTGAATTATTGGAATTTTTAGCAAAAACAGAAATCCATTTATAAGTGCTATCGATGGTAATTATTGCCTTGCCGCCCGTGTGAGGCGTTTCGGCTGCAAACTGTCTCCCAGCGAGTCCCGTGTTGGGCGTTTGGTTCCATCTGTGAATTTGGATCGATTTGATGCCAGAAGTAATCGAAATCCCAAACCCAACTTGAACGACAAGTTCCAAACTGCTTTGCGGGGCGTAAAATTGGAAAGCTTTACCGCCAATCGTGCATCCTGAAGTACAAATTATCCCTCCGCCAAAATCAGCCCCGCCCCCAGCACCACTGCTTTTGTACCACCTGCCAGTGCTTGGGCTATCATTCGGAGTCACCACCGCATCATCGTCACCGGTGGCACTGCTAGCATCAACGAAGGTATACCAGGCAGGAAGTCCCTTGGCGTCGGATTTTACAAGTCTTGCATAGCCGTCAATTCTTTGGCTATCGGTTAGGGCTTTTAGGGCAGATATGCTGGCGATCGCGTATCCAGTTTGGATAGTCATCTTAAGAAAGTAATTCGTAATTCCGAATTAAGAGTTCCAGTAGCTATCTCGGCATTGCATCAATAATGGGAATTCCTCCCACTGGCGCAACCAAACTTACTCGATCGCCAATTGCAAATACTCCGTTGGAAATTGGTCTTGCTGAGAACATTTGACCGTTGGTATTTCGGACTTTGTAGTTGCCAGTGACCGAATCATAATTGAGGATTTCTACACTGTTTTCCAAAGCGCGATCGCGTGTTTTTTGTGCTTGTACTTGCCTTGCTTGATAAGCGGCGCGATTAATTTGAGATAGTGTCTCAAGTATTTTAATTTCGTTCATTTTGTGATGACGCTAACCCCAAGGATTGTTACTGCCGAGGCATCAATATTTTCCGGAATGATGAGTTTTTTTAATTTAATATTTTTTGTTGTTTTCGCCTCGATTGTGCAAGTGCCTTCGCTGCGGTAAGAGCTAAATTCAACCTTTGCAACAATATCTCGCACCTTAATTAAATTTTGCAAATTTTGATTATTGACAACTTGATTGATGTCAAGCGCTATCATTTGCTTTTTAAATATATTAGTAAATCTTCGCTTATTATTATTTTTAAGTGAATTAATGCAAGGATCTTCGGCGTCGGCATCTGGCAAATAAGTACTCGTCCATTCTCGCTGCCAGTCATCTTCTAAGACTGGGATTTCTTCGGGCGAGGTGAATCTTTGATGGCTTAATTGCGCTCCTGTTAGCAAATAGCGATCGACGAATTCATTGGTGGCGATCGTAGGATGGCGATATTTAATGTGAGCCAATATCCTAGTTTTGGTAAAAGTCAGATACCCTACGAGTGAGCCAGTAGTATTATTTATGCTTTCGGTTATAATGCCTTCTAATCTTGTAACGCGATTTCCTTTTTGGAGATAAAAGGTGCTGCCAGTAATTGTTTCCACTGTGATGCTAATATTTCCAGAAAAGTTTTCTGAATAAATGAAATCATCAGGGGAGTTACCCTTAATTGAGTAACTGTAACTGTAGCATCCCAAACAAGTAACAAAATGTTCTCCGGCAGCAACCATAACTTCATAACTGGCGCTAGTTCCACTAGAATACGCATCACAACTTGATGGAATTATTGCGACTGTTGATTGAATTTCATTCCTTAAAAAAGAAACTTGTCTGTCAACACTAATGCCGCAGCTAGTGTTTACAACCCCGCCCCCTGGGCTGAAGTTGATATTGATAGTTATTTTTGCTTCTGTCGGCGAGAAAAATTTTATAGGATATGTCCCATTTGTGAAAATCTGCCCAGAATTTGAACTGACGTTTCCAAAAACAAGATAGTTGTTTGCTCCGGTATGCCTAAAGTTAGCGGTAAGGCTATTTTCGTAAGTAACTCGATCCGATTGAATTTGTTGATTTTTGCTATGCGTGAAGTTAGTATAGCCAGTGTTCTGAATGCTTTCAAAAAATACAGCATTTCTAAAAGAAGCGCCTGTGTCCGCAAATTCGCTCCAAGCTTTTACATAAAATAAAAAAACCGCTTCCAATTCTTGGGTACTTTCGGATATTGCTGCAACTTGCGATTTGCGGCGTGGCATCGCATCATATCGTGCCAGTATCCCACCTCGCCTGAGTCTAATATTTTCGCTCTTACCCACGGCGCCGTTAGTTTGAGCGGCACCATAAGAGATATTGCTCGTAATGTCTTTGAGCCTTGCTAATCCCTGTTGGGCATCAAAGCTTTGGTAAGTGGTAGGTAACGGAAGTTCAGATAATTCTTCGGCTGCATCTGAAATCTTCTGCTGATATAAGTTGCGATTGAGAAGCGATCGCGCCCTCAACATCTCAGACGCTCCAAAGTCGCTAACGCTACCGCTATCAGCTTCCATTCACGTACCCTGAATTCAGTACTACAAGGGGAATTTGGTAGCTGTGGCCTTGTCCATCAGCTACGGTGATGGGCGTTGATTCCACTGCATAAGCAACAATAATACCGTTGGCACTCCTAGCGCGGAATGTGCCAGATCCTGTATCTGTGATGTCCACGCCCGTTAGCTGAAAGTCATTGGTGGTAACGTTGGTAACTGTGTAGACAGTGCCAGCAGTAATCCCGCCGGGGAGAAAAGCTAAAGCGTCAGCCGTGAAAACTAATTTGTCACCATTGACAAAACCATGATTCGTAATGGTAATCCGATCGCTCGTGGCATTGACGTTGGCATTCGTGAAAGATTTTGATGAAATTGCGACCGAATCAGCGATTAAAAAAATAGTTTGAAACTGCAAAGATCCGCCAGATGCAGCGAAGGCAGCATTAATAGTGGGTAGTTCGTGGCGTTGGTCGGTTGTGTCGTAGCTGCCATCATTAGACAAGCTAGCGTCTATCCTGGCATAGCCATTGCTTGGCAAGAGTTCGTTGGCAATAAAATCGGACATAGAACTCGTGCGGGATAGTGTCGCAGTGTTCGCCAAGCATAGCCTGAACTTACTGGCGTCGGGGGGAGTGCTGCCACGGAAAAGGATTTTGGCACTTTGGGATATCCAGGCGTTTGTGAAAATTAGATTGGGCATAAGGCAGGAGGTAGGAGGCAGGGGCTGGGAGATGGGGAGATGGGGAGATGGGGAGGAAGAATAACTAATACCCTTTTTGTCCAAACCCCAATGCCCAATGACTAGTGCACTACGTCAAGGCTTAGGTTCCCAAACAAAAACCACCCGCTTCAGGTGGTCTTCTAAGTAGCTGTGGGCAGATGGGAAGGATTTTGTCATAGCTTAACCTCCATCTAAGGCAGGAATGACTGCTAATTTTAAGGGCGTGCTTTTAGGAGCTAGTTTGAACTGGTAACAGCAATGTATCTTCAATCTGCTGTCGCACTTGACGGCTGACGTAACACTCACTCTTGAGGCAATCAACTAGTAACTTGTTGGCGTCGTAATACTGCTGCAACAATTGCTGCTGAGAGTCGTTGAATTGCCAATTGTGTCCAATATTGCGATGCTGAATTATCAGGCTTTTGAGTTGTTCAGTCCAAGCTTGGTTGTTTGTCCGCCACCAATGTTTGAAATTTTGCCAGTTTTCTTTGAATATAACGGCTAGCTGCTTTTTAAGTTCTTGCAGCTTACCCTGCAATTCAGGAGGGGGGCTGAGGGCGAGGGCAAGGGCAAGGGCAAGGTCGAGGTTGCGGGAGAGGGCGAAGACGTGGTCACGGGCGAGAGCGAGGTTACGGGCGAGGGCGAAGATGTGGTCGAGGGCATGGTCAAGGGCGTGGTCGAGGGCGAGGTTGCGGGCGTGGTCAAGAGCGAGGTCGCGGGCAAGACCATGGTCGCGGGCGAGGGTAAGGGCGTGGTCGCGGTCAAAGGCGAGGGTAAGGGCGTGGTCGAGGGCGAGGTCGAGGGCGAGGTCGAGGGTGAGGTCGAGGTCGCGGTCGAGGGTGCGGTCGAGATCGCGTGCGAAGTCGCGAGCGAAATCGAAGTAGAAGGCTCGAATAGCAGCAGGTTTATAGGGCGCTTTCACAGAACTAGATTTATGATCTACCCAAGTTAGGAACTGCTGCAAAGTTTCATCAGTTGCTACGAGTTTATCAATGCGCTGTTTCATCAACTGCAATAGGTCATCAGCATTGTCCAATATCCCTACTGTTAGCAAGAAAACTTCTCGCCAGCGCTTGTCAGTGATATGACTATCCAACTGTTGAAATACCTGCTGAGGATTACGATTTAAGGTGATTTTTCTAGCGGCAAAAAACTCATGAAAAGTCAGATGAGAAAATGAATAAATACCCTTTGCCCGTTCTACTAGTAGCCCATGCTGTGCTTCTATCGATTTCAAAACTTTTTTACTATCTAACAGTAGCGCTTTGGTCTCAGTTTGGGCATCAGGCAAATTGTAAATATAATCTGAAATTAACTCTTGAGCATTTCTAGACTTAAAGAAATAATCTCCAGACTCAAAAGTAGTCAGTGCAATTTTACTTAATAAATCTTCCTTGCGCCTAGTCGATAAGTTCTTGTAAATCTGTTCGCGTTCAATATCACGGCTATCATCCCACTTTTCTAGCAGTAGCTCAATTCCTTCTTCATATAATTCAGAGCGATTAGTCTTAAACTTTCCTTTTTCTTGAAAAATTAAGCAGAGCAATGTCAGGAGTAGTGGATTAGTTGCTAGCTCTTTAACTGACTTGTCTTCTTGGAGTTTTTGAATGAATTTTTCTGCTTTTTCTGGCTTCTTGAGGTTAAACCATTGATTGGCGAAAGTTTTAATCTGTTGGTCATCAAAATCTGCCACTTCAACTTCAACAAAGCTCTTAAAGATGTATTCTCTAGCAGCAATTCGGCAAGTCACAACAATTTGATTTTCACGACACTGCTCAGCAAACTCTCTAATTTGTCTAGTGACTCGGCTATCATCTTTTGGTCGGACTTCATCCAAACCATCCAGTAAAACTAACGCTTTGCCCTGTTTTAGTAGTTGAATGAGTTTTACAGTGGCATCTACATTAGGCTCTAACAATTGGTGAAAAATATACTCAAGAATATCTGGTTTTGTGGTCGCTTCTGCAAAATCTTTGAGGCTAATAAAAATTGGGTAGCGATCGCTCTGAAATTTCCCCTCAATGCATTGCATTGCCAGATGCTTTAAAAATGTTGTCTTTCCTGCTCCAGGTTTACCCAACACCATCAACTTGCTGTACTGTTGCACTGCTTGAATTCCTGGTACTCGCTCCTGGGTTACGCCGCTAAGTCCAAAGCGGTCGAATTTTTCTGGATCGCAGTTTTGTAGCAGTTCTGCAATCTCTAACCGTCTGCGTCCAGTGATTTGCTCCAAAATATTGACATCAGTGTAAATGTCATTTAATCCAACAGGCTGGGTCATATCCAGCACCCGCATAGTACCGCAGCACTCCTGAATATACGGTTTTATCTTTTCCCGTACCTCTTGTACTAGTTCATCAATACTACGGGTTCGGACTGCTTGCTTTTCCTCTTCTTCCAGTTCTGCAATCTCACCCCACTCTAAACCCAGTTCCGTGCAGATGGCTTGAAATTTACCTTTATCAACAGGTTGTCCCTTCAAGAATTTGTTGATGGTCTGTCGAGAACAGCCCGATCCCCCTGCCAAGTATTCCTGTGTCCAACCCTTGAGCTTGAATGCTTTATTGGCTTTTTCCAACCCTGTTTTCGATGCTTTAAGCGATCGCGTCATAGCTGTGAGTCAACTTTGACATAACTATTACATAACTCTAACAGCCTACTTTGACCAAAGCTTTTTTTGAAATTTCTATTCTAAAAACATAAAGAAAAAACCTGGAGAACATCCAGGTAAGCATCGAAAACACGAGGTTACAACAATGGATTTCAATCGTCGTAGACCCCGCACTTCTAATGATAAGTTAAATGCTCCTTCATCATTTTTGAGGGCAGTAAATGCCACCACAGAACAGCAGTTTCATGGACTGCTCAAAAATCTGATGAACGCTGTGAATAAAGACAGCAGCAATAACGTTGCGATCGTGGCAATGGTAGCAATGTTTTTTGGGTTTGGTGTGCTGGTGTTAAAACCTGCTGCACCTGTGGTTAATCCGCAGATTAACTTGCAAAGTAATCCCACGACTAAGGTGACTACAAATCAAGAGCAAAACCAACGAATAGATCCGCCATTCGAGCCAGGGTCTTAATTGAAGAAGGCAGAAGTTAAAGGGCAGAAGGCAGAAGGAAAGAGTTATCACCTGCGACAAGGGGAGAAGGAATTGCGGGAAATCAAAAATCTAAACCTTCTGCCTGCTGCCTCCTGCCTTCTGCCTTTATTGTTGAAGTGCGATCGCCCTTCTTGCAAAACTTTTCAACAAGTGGCGATCGCTTGCATTAACTGTAATGGACTCGTGTAAAACTAATGTAATAGTTGTGGCAGGTTGACTAATGGGTAGGTCATGCCGAGTATCGAAACTAGGACTGGAAAAAGCAAAGGAAGCATTCAAGCTTAAAGGTTGGACACAAGAATACTTGGCAGGAGCGGCAGGCTGTTCTCGACAAACTGTAGGAAATTTTCTTTTAGGACGATCCGTTGAGATACGCCTATTCCAAACCATTTGCACAGAACTGAGTTTAGACTGGGATAAGATTGCAGAATTTGAGTCAGAATCAGAAGAACCCAGCGTCACTGATAAAGATAAGGTCATTCAAGAGCCGAGCGGTACTACACAAGTGTTAACTGATAAGAAAAGCTATGCATTTGCCATTGCTGGTACTGTTTCTCCAGAGGACATAGCAAAATTAAAAGCGATCGCTGCTCTTTTGAAAGACGTGGCTCAAGATACTTCCATCAAAATTATTGACATTGAGCGTGGTAGCATCAAACTGATTTTGGAAGGTTCTAAAGAAGGACTTGAGCGGCTAGAAAATTTATTCAAATCGGGACAGCTACAAGATGTATTAGGCGTTTCTGTAGAAGATGTTGAGTTTATAACGCTCCCAAATTCCAATCTTGATCGACAACGATTGGAATTTACTATTGCTGGTGATGTTCCTGAAAGTGAAATTGCAATACTAAAAGCTGCGCTTACTGAAACTTCAGATAATGCAGTTGAGCGATCTCAAAGTCAAAAACTGCCTTCTGGTGGTAACCCACTTCGTATCAACTTAGTTTTTACAAACCTGACTACCGGGAATTTAGGCGGCACCTTTCGGATTCTTAAAAACTTAATTCGTGTCAACCTCAGGCGTACTGACCTCAGAGGTACCAACCTCAGGCGTGCTGACCTCAGCTTTACCAACCTGAGTCATGCCAACCTGAGTCATGCCAACCTGAGTCATGCCAACCTGAGTGGTGCCGACCTCCGTGGTGCCGATCTGAGTCATGCCTACCTGAGTCATGCCAACTTGAATCATGCCTACCTGAGTCATGTGTACCTCAGACGTGCCTACCTCAGCTTTACCAACCTGAGTCATGCCGACCTGAGTCATGCCGACCTAAGTCATGCCTACCTCAAACGTGCCAACTTCAGAGGTGCCAACTTCAGAGGTGCCGACCTCAGCCTTGCGAACTTCAGAGGTGCCGACCTCAGCCTTGCGAACTTCAGAGGTGCCGACCTGAGTGGTGCTGACCTCAGCTTTGCCGACCTGAGTGGCGCTGACCTCAGCTTTGCCGACCTGAGTCATGCCTCCCTCGGTGATGCCAACCTGAGTGGTGCTGACCTGAGTGGTGCCAACCTGAGTGGTGCCAACCTGAGTGGTGTCAACCTCAAAGGTGCCAACCTCGGACGTGCCGACCTCACGCGTACTAAGCTCACAGCTGCCAACCTCAACCGTGCCAATCTTAGTCCTGTTATCCTCTTAAGTGCCGACCTCAGACGTGCCGACCTCAGTGATGCCAAACTGAGTGGCGCCGAACTCAGCCTTGCCAACTTCAGCAATGCCGACCTGAGTGATGCCAACCTCAACCGTGTTCACCTGAGTGATGCCAACCTAGATGGTGCTAACTTGAGAGATGCCGACCTTAGCTATGCTGACCTAAGTAGTGCCAACCTCAGTAATGCCGACCTGAGTGGTACTAACCTCAGGGCTGCAAATCTGGATGGTGCTAACTTGAGAGATGCCGACCTGAGTGGTGCCTACCTGAGCAATGCCATCTTAGACAGTACTGTTGTTGCAAATGCCTACTTTGGAGGCGGCAAAGGTCTCACTGAGGATATGAAGCGCGAACTAGAATGGCGAGGGGCTATTTTTGATGATCGCCCCCCAGTTTTCAATCCCAAATAAGCGTACATGAAAAATTTTTCAAGGGTCTTGACCCAACAAAAAACCACCCAACTGGGTGGCTCGATTGATGTAAAGAAACGTGAGTTCGACGGAACTAAAAAATAGCAGGAGGTAGCGCAGGCAAATCTTTTGGGTAAATATCAATTGAAGGTTTTTTAGGTAAATAGGTATAAGCAGCTAAACCAGCCATCAAATTCACTAAAAAGTTAAATGGACTACGATGGCGAGAGTGTTCGATTTGACATATATTTTTCAGATGGTCATTGACGGACTCAATCACAGCACGTTTGCGTAACAGAATTTTATCAATCAGCTTTACCAAGCGATTTTTCATTTTCTTTTTAGATTTTGTGACTAATTGCAACCCTCGTTCATATAACTCCTCAAATAATTTTTGAGAGATGTAACCTCTGTCACCAAAGAGTTTACCAATTAAATCTTTAGTCATATCTGGGACTGGTTTTCGGTCATCCACATTTGCTGGAGTTAGTGAAAATGCGAGTAATTCTCCACAATCATTAATAATCAAATGCAGTTTAAATCCAAAGTGCCAGCCCACAGAATTTTTGCCCCATTTTACCAACCCTTTAAATACCTTGTGAGAATGCGCCCGGCAGTTATGACAAACATTAATTGGGGTAGAATCGATAAAACTAATCCCTGTAATTTCTCCTGTCCGTGTATGCAAAAAACAACACAACAACATTAAACACCAAGGCATAAGTTCCACAAATCTTGTGTAACTGACCAAATTTGGAAACGCTCCACGCCAGCTTTGTAGTACGTGCAACGTGTAGAACTCCTTGAAAGTCTTATAACCACTACCATGAAATGCAATCACGATTGTCATCACTTCTGATAAATGCATTCTTGAGTAACTGCGACACTCTCCCTTTGTGGATGGTAACTGTGGTACTTGTTGCCACAAGTTCTCCCACTGCTTACAAAAATCATCTACGTCACAGAAGATTTGTTCAATATCGAGCCGAGATACAATGGTAGACATAGCCGAGACACTCATTTTTCTTAGATATTTTTAGTCTCGGCGTTTTTTTGTGCCTTTTTTACTCATTCTCAATCAATCTTAGCGATCGCTCTTTTATGTCCAGTTTCTCGCGCTTTATATATAGCAAGCTTTTTGGCTTTTTCTAACCGTCGAACTCACGTTAAAGAATGTTCTTAATTCTTGCTTCGGTTTGTCGTTAGCTGATGCAGTTCTAGTGCTGCATCCTCCAAGTGCCTAATCACCTCATCAGTTGGTGGCTGTTGGCGATATCCCCAGCCCGCTAATGCTTCCAGTAAGTCTTGGAACGAGTAACCCTCTTGATGCAGGAGTTCAATCAAATCTTCCATGAAATTGATTAGCCCTTCTCGCCTAGAATCCCGCAGGGCAGTGCGAATTGAAACTTTTTGTTCGGAGTCAATCATGTTGTCGCACCTCTTCTAGTTGCTCGGTAAGAGCAGTTACTTTAGAGGCGTGAAAATCAATCTCGGCTTGGATTTCCTCTTTAATTTCTGCTGGTGAGAGCGGTTTGATATGCTCTTCTTTGCAGCTTTCAACAGAATCAGACATTTCATCTCTACACACCCAGTAACTCCAACCTTCACCCAGTTCATAAGCTCTTAATGTGCCAGGAGGATGGTATTCTAGTCCGACGATTTGACCAAGACTCACTCGTTGACCCAAATGGTATTTGGGAATAGCCCAATGGCTAGGAAAGCGAATACATGATTTTTGAGCAATGATTTGTGGCGTTTCTTCTGGCATAGCATCACCTCGTTTGTTATTACAGCCATTGCAGGCTAGGCGTAAGTTTTTAATCTTGTTGCTGCCACCTTTGGAAAGGGGTATGTAGTGGTCGATAGTCAATGTTTCGGGTGTCAGGCTGTACCCACACCAAAAACATCTCATGCCGTATTTGGCGATTAGGTGCGGGCGTTTGCGGTCTTTTTGGTGGTGGCACAACCGTTTACACCGACGCAAGTAAGTTGCGTTATCTATCTGTAAAGTCATCCTTGAGAGCCAATGCTGCTTGGCATAAGAAATAAACTGCATCTGCTGAAGCAGTGTTCGCCCAGGCATAATTCATCAGTCCATCAACCAATTCATCAAAACCAAAACCTTGGTGTTTGAAAGACTCGACAAACTGAGCAGTAATATTGCAAACGCAATCGTGTCTCTGTTCACTAACTACAATCTCAAGAGCTTCAGTTAATTGACTCATCCCTCCCTCCTATCATCAGCACGACAAGGGTGTTCTTGAGTGCATTCGTTGTTAGCAAGAAAGGCAGAGGGCAGACGGCAGAGGGCAGAAGGGGGGAAAGTGTGCATGAGGAATAGAGCAGCGAGTATTGCTCTTGAAAAATTTTTCATGTTCCTAAACTCTGTTATTGAAATAAAACTCGTGGGCTACATCCCAAAGGTGATGGGCAATCGCTTTCAAATCTTGGTCAAATGCCCAGCTTGCCGCTGCCTGTACTAGGTCACCGAATGAGTAACCGCGATCTTCCAGCATTGGAATGAAATAATCGCGTAGGAATCTATGCAAAGCCTCTTGACGGTCAATCTTGAGTAGAACCCTAACGTCTTGGGGACTCATACCGGACATAACCCAGGTAGGCATAAACTCCCTTGGCAAAACTGCGTCTAGTCAGTGGTCATTCGCCTCCAGGGCTTCTAGGACTGACAAGTGCCACTGCAATGATTGAACGGTTTTATCTCGCCCCTTAGCAGTGTCTAACACCAGTTGGCTATAGTCTTTACCCTTTTCGGTAGGCAGGTAAGCGGGGTTTTTACCATCTGGGTTGGGAATTTGAAAACCTTGCTCAATCAACAGTTTGTTGACCTTGATGGCACTCCACTTTTGTCCTGTCTTGGCTTCTAGTTTCTCGCCTAGTTGTGTTGGACGTACCAAGCTTTCATCCACTGGGATAGCTAAAGCTGACTTTGCTATCTCTGCTGCTTCTAGTAGGGCGGGGTTGTAAGATGCGATCGCGTTTAGTTTTACGCCTGCTATCAACTTCGGATCTAATCCCGCACCGCCCAAGGTTAAATCGAATAAATCTGAAATTTCTTGAGGAGAAGGCAGAGGGCATGGGGCAGAAGGCAGAAGGGAAGATGTTTGTGCAGCTTGCTCGCCGATAACTTTTTTTAGAGTTCTGTTTGCCCAAATCCTAAACTCAACACTCACCCACTGGGCTAAATCTATGGCGATTTCTGGGTGAACCCAAGTACCTTGTACCTGCTTGTTGTTTCCACCTTTGATGGAAATGACTAGTGCCGATATGCATAAATTCATATCGGCAGAAAGAGCCTCCCAGTAAGTCTTTGTTGAGTCTGTTTTTGCATAATCAGCCCAAGCCTTACCGCAGGCTTTACACATTTGGGTAGCGTTAACGTAGCTAGCAGGCACGTCATATTTTGCGATTTTAGTAGCTTCACTCAGCTGTGCGATCGCTTGAGAGTTCCAATCGTGCGTTACCAATTTTCCACCTTGCAACATAATTTCCACCTCATTTTTTGGACTCTTACGAACTAAGAAAGAGCGCCAAATACAGGCGCTCGTTGATAATGGGTGTTGTTTTTATGCTGCTAAGATTGCGTCGATGGCTTGTTGGTCGCTGTGCCAGGGTAGGCGTTCATCGCTGTTGCAAGGCTGTGAAATCCAGAAACCATCTAAGGCTTGATAAAAAGTGCCGAGTAGGTTGATTCCTTGTTCGCCGCCCCAAACTCGGTAGAGCTTACCAAATACATCATCAGTAGAATCAATCTCGTATTCGGCTACTTCATCTGATTGTTCGGACAGATGAAGATTTAGCTGAAATTGGGCGATCGCTTGAGTGTCTAAGGTCGCTTGTGTCATGATTATGATCTCCATGAAATGTGGATAGAGAAGCGGTGTGCTGTCCAGGCGTGACCGCTTTCTCTATACTCATAATGTATCCTCTTACTTGACATTATGTCAAGTGTCACTCTACAATTTACATAGAGTTTATAGAGTGATTGAATAGAAGAGATTGTCTATGCCTGTAGATGTGCAAATTGAGCGAGTATTACGAGTTGATGCCCCTGGCATTGGAGCAAAAATCAAAAACGCCAGAGAGCGAGATCCAAGATCAGTAGACGAGTTAGCCAAAGCTGCTGGCATGACTCGTGCGAATTGGTATCGAATTGAGCGCGAAGAGAACGATGTTTTACCTGAACCAACACTTAGGAAAATTGAAGAGGTACTAGGTGTTGACTTTGGGGTGAAATTCGATGATTGACCCAACGACCATCAATCCTTTAGCACTGCCTTCTATAGTGACGGAGAATCAAACTCTTAACCTCAGCCAGTCCTGTGTTTATTGCAATTCAAGGTGTGGATCGGAGCTTGAACACTTTATTCCGAGGGCTTGGGGTGGAACAGACAAAAACAGCAACCTGCTATGGGCTTGCTCTGAATGCAATCTGTCCAAATCAAATCACCATCCGGGGAAGTGGTACAAAGCTCAACCCTTCTGTTGTCCTAGTAGATGGGAGTCTATTCTGGTATCAACAGGACTTACAGAGGACGAGATAGACGCTTTGCAGCCCACCGTTTGCCCTAAATACGTTGACCTCTCACCCTACTGGACTGATGACAAGCAGCTGTCCATCCAAAAAGCTAAAGACAAGACTGGATTGGATAAACGAACCTTGTCGGCAGCAAAAAAAGGGCAGCTTGATCGTGGGCAGTTTGAAACTTTGTACAAACTCAGGGATCTCGCTTCTGAACTAGCTGGTAGGCCTCTATCGCTTGAAGAAATTTTCAGAGATGATGATTAATCCCCCTACCCCTCTGCCCTCTGCCTTCTGCCTCCTGCCTTTCTTCCCCTTCTGCCTCCTGCTCCCTGCCCCCTGCTCCCCCTGCCTTCTGCCGAACTATGCACTTAACCTACCAGTATCGTCTACGCCCTACATCACAACAGGTTGTCACTCTTGAGACTTGGGGTGAATTGCTGCGTCGTCACTACAACTATGCACTAGGGCAAAGATTGGATTGGTTAAGCCGTACAAGGTCACAAATTAATCGTTGCAGTTTGATTTGTGAACCAATTGGGGAAATTCCAGAGAAAGTAGACTACTATACCCAAGCAGGTGAAATCAAATACGCTAAACAGTTATTTCCTGAGTACAAAAACATTTATACCGAGTGCCAACAACAAAACCTTATGAGGTTGGATCGGGCGTGGAAGCGGTGGTTAGTACCAGACAAAAACGGTAAGCGAGGAGGAAGACCACGTTTTAAAAAGCGGGGCGATATTCTCTCATTCACGTTCCCGCGTGTTAATTGTCCCAGAGCAGGCGCACACTTAATTGGAAATGTTCTTAAGTTATCTAAAATTGGTGAAATTGAGGTTATTTTACATCGTCCAATTCCAGATGGTTTTGAGATTAAGCAGGCGACAATTTTAAGTAAAGCCGATGGATGGTATGTAAGTTTCTCGCTGGAAGATAAAACTGTCCCCACTGCATTACCTGTTGATGAAATCAAAACTGCTACTGGTATAGACGTAGGGTTGGAGAAATTTTTAACTACTGCTGACGGACAGAGCATTGCAGTGCCACAGTATTACCGTAAAGCTCAATCCACGTTAGCTCGTCAGCAGCGCAAGCTTGCACGTAAAACCCAAGGGTCTAAGAACTACCATAAACAGGCTAACAAGGTTGCTAGACTTCACTTGCACGTAGCAAGACAAAGAAAAGAGTTTCACTATCAAGTCGCCCATTGGTTAGTTAACTCCTATGACTTAATTGTTTTTGAAAACCTGAACATTAAAGGCTTGGCTAGAACGCGGTTAGCTAAATCGATACTAGATGTTGCTTGGGGTGCATTCCTCCAAATCATGCAAGCAGTAGCGGTAAGACGCGGCAAGCATACCAAAGGAGTTGACCCTAGAGGGACAAGTATCAATTGTTCTGGTTGTGGTGCTAGGGTGGAGAAAACTTTGGCAATTCGTGTTCATAGTTGTTCTTGTGGACTGGCCATTGACCGTGACTGGAACAGTGCGCTTAATCTTCTAAAACTTGGGTCGGTTGGACTACCGATTCCTGGCTGTGGAGGCTTAGACATTAGTCAGCTCGTGAAGCAGCAAGTCTCTTATGTGAATTTGAGATGCTCCCGCTACACTGCTTGCAGTTAGCGGTGAGAGTTGTCACTGATTGGAACAATGTAAGCGAAACCTAATCTAGAGAACTGTCTAACCGATGGTTTTCTAGTAGCAAAACTTGCTCAAACTATGCAACCAAAAAAGAAAAAGCGAAGATCCTCGCAAAATATACGCTGTGGGATTGAGGATGAGAGCGATCGCAAGGCAGTGTTGGCTAAGCATAGTCTCGATTTGGAGATGGAGAATGGAGCGTAAGGGCGATTGCAAGATGACGGTTAGAAGATTTCATCCCAATTAATTGCATCCCAGTTAATTGCCTCCCAACCGGGGGAGGGGGCTAGATTATCCCAATCTGCATTATCCCAAGTGAAATCTTCCCAATAAAGTGTAGACACAGAGCCAGATGTAGCTATTCCCCCAAGCCCCATCCCTCCCGACATTACAATGGGCGAACTGCCGATCGCTATTCCCCCAAACCCCATACCGCCTTGAATATCCCCCGTGGCGATCGATAGCAAGTAGGCGTAGGAAATCACCTTGCCCCCCAACGCCATTCCTCCTGATAAATTTTCAATTTCTGTATATGGCAGGTTGACCGCGCCAGGATCTACCACGTTGCCGTCTGTTGGTATCTCCACGCCACCAATTACCACATTGCCAGTTACAGGAATCGCAGCGATTGAGCCACCTACCCAAATACCATCGCAACTCCAGATCGCTTTTTGGGCAGTCACAACCCAGCTACAACCATCAGCTAGGTAATTTTGTCCTGTGCCATCAAGTTCCGTCACATGGACGCCAAATAGTGGTTCATAGCCATTGAGTAAAGTATTGGCAATTGCCCCCGCCATCTCTTGCCCTTGCCACCTACTTCTGAGTAACCTGCCTTCACGCTTAGCTATAGCTTCAAGTTGCAGATTTGCCCCACTATCACTGCTTATGAAAAATTCTGCATGAGGTATGGTGATGCCTGCCAGGAATTCCACGTTATAGGTGCGATCGCGCTGCTTGAAATTGCCTGAACAGGGGTCAGCGAAGTATGCGGTGTACTCAATGGGGTTTTCTTCAATTCGCTTATCCGTTGGTCGGCGCTCGGCTGCGGGTGGCGTTTCTTGCCCTGAATTGGAGCGACGTTTTTCGTTGGAGTCGTAGGTTAATGCTAATTTCTGCTTGACTCTTTCATTAACATCATCGGAGTACTCAATGTCCGTGCCACCCTCAGTTTTGACCAAAGGCTTTAAAACGTAATTGGAGTACTCCCAAGTGTATTTATCAATCTGCTTCCATTCTTCATATTTATATTCAGAAATTGTGAGATATTCGGGGATAGTTTGCCAATCATCCCAGTTCTCATCGCTACCGTTGAGGACTATTACAGCGATTTCTTGAGTCTGGGTAACTTTATTTAAAAGTACTTCTTTAGGGTCGTATGTAAAGGTTTCGGTGACTTGTTTGGTATTTACCAAGCCCAAGAAATTACCCACAATAAAATCAGGTCTTGCATCTTCAATTTCTGTTAAGTACCCCGATTTATCTGTATTGTAAATCGTGACTTTTTGCTTTAATTTTCCGCCAGCTTCAACACTTTCAAAAAATGATTCTTCAATCGTGACTTCGCCCAAAAATAATTGAAATAACGGCGGGGAATCGACTTTATCCCAAAAAACTCGCGGCACGATTAAGCCCCAAGGTTTGGCGATTTCTGAGCGAATTGTAAATATCCCCTCATCCTCATCCCAACTTTGGGTTTCAACGGTTTGGTTGAGAATAATCAGCCCTGAGGTATCGGGGTCAATGACTACAGGCGAACCATATTGCTCGGTGGTAACGATGCTGTTAAGCTCAATCTCTCTTGTCACCATCCGCGTCCCCACCGCTCTCACCTTCTCGCAAGGCGATTCGGCTCCCCCCAGGCGGCGATACCAAATTTCATTACTGCCGACTACCAACCCCACTAGAGATTGACGCGCTTGGATATTGACATTAGAAATCCGAAATCTCTCTTGATTGTCAATCCAGCCTACTAGGTTATTGGCATAAAGTAATTTGCCAACAGATTGCAAATAAGAGCCAGAAAGATTTAGCGGGTAATTGTAGAGCCTATCCGGCAGAGTTCCAGAGACGCTCTCAATTCCGGTTTCGTGTAGCAGTTTCGTGATTACAGAGCTTGCTGACTGAGAACCGTTGGGCTTGTTGTCTGCCTTGTCGGGGTCGGTCGGTTCCTTGAAATTGAGGAGCGTAATTAGATCGGCCACTTCAAGGGTTAACTGCTGCCGTTCTGTGTCGTACTTTGGGGTCAGAATTCGCAACGTCCCTCTGGGGTGGCGTCTCAGGTTTCCAGCGGTATCGGCAATGTCTAATGTTACCGACTTGCCCCGACAGAAAGTGCCTGGATTTTTGCGATCGTCCAAACTTTGAGTAAATCCCAGCGCCTTGCCCAAGAGAATTTGCCCAGTGAAGGTAATCAGCCCAGATTGATCCAAGTGGCTATCGCTGCCTTGAAAGGAAATGAGGCAGGGCGTGAAATCCGTGCCTCCTATGAGTAAGCGGACATTTCTGGCTGATTGATTGACGGTCACAAAAATTCGTAGTTCGTAATTCGTAATTAAGAGTTCCAATTACGAATTACTACGTGGCTTTATCCAACTCCCTCAGCACAAAGCTCGCCACGTAAGGATAAAGTTGATTCCTCTGCCACTGGCTTCTAGGCTCAAACATCCTAGCGTAGAATCGCGCTGGGTATGAAACACCACCCATGAAAGTTGTTTGCGTCCCTCCAGCCGCTAGCGCTCTTGTCCTCGTCGCCTGCTCGATAAAATCCTGGATTGAATCGTCAACAGTGATGCGGTAATTGCCTTGAGTCCGACGTAAGCGATCGCATTCCCCAAATATTGCCCCCAATGCCCGCCACTCTTGAAGCGTCACTATCGCACTGATTGTCCAGATGTGCTTTGGTTCGTAAAACGGGCCGCTATCCAAAGGTGTGCCGACGATACCGTATTCGGTTTGTCCGGTGTCGGCGAGAACGCGATCGTAACTGATAAATTTCTTGAGGGTGACTGATATTCCAGAGATGGCGAGAGTTAGCTGGCGCATGAGGACTTTGGTGTTGGCGACAGTGCTAGATTTCCTGTCAACTTACTGGCAACGCCTCATGAAAAGTTTTCATCCTCAACTAGAGCGATCGCGTGGCTTTGAGCGCAGAGGTGAGTTCAACACAGATAGCAGGTCGGTTACTCTGCTAACAAGTCAGCGAACCAAGCATCACACTCGTAATATTTAATTTTTAGGGTTCAGACAAGTTGCAGGCGTGAAGGAAGCATGGAGCTTGACAGTTGGTGCTTGAGCAACCAGAAACACATTACGATTGGCATCCACTATCCACCCCTGAGCTTCCACAATTTGACTAGGAGGATTGGCAGGGTTGACCTTTAGTAAAAAATCATTTCCAGTGTTTGTTTGCGACTCTGCCCTTTTGTTAGGAGTAGCGTTAGTCCGATTTTCATCCTTTGTCTTAAGTGTTATCCAATTAATTATTGTCCCATCGCCAATCAACGGTTCGGTAGGACTGGATGGTATTCCGCCACGTCCTGTGATGACGAGCAAAGGGAAACTAGAGCAACCCCGATCGAGTACGAACCACGCTGCTCTATTCACAAAATTCTCAGGACTGTCAAGTTCTGATGACGGATAAACTCTAAATATATTAGGTTTATTGATTTCTCGTCTGAGACTAGAATTGATAAGAGCTTTCGCGTCTTCTAAATTAATTTCTTGAGCAAGGACAGAGATAGGTGTCAACGTACTATTCATCAAAATCGCTAATCCGAAAAACCAGTATCGGCAACCTTCGATCTTCAACATTGTATTCTTCTGCCTGAAGCTCTAGTTCGGGAACAAGAGTTATTCTGTGCTAGTTATCAGTAAACAAGATTACTAGAAATCAAAATAACTCTGTCTGGTAATCAATTGAAGCGACCAGCTTTATGCAAAATCTGTCATTTGTTTATAAAAATACACGATTAAAGAAGGCGACGAGATTTGAGGGTGGTGCTTCGGCAAGACAGTAAAAACCATCGCCCTCATGAAAAATTTTTCATAATCCCCAACACAAGAGCGATCGCTTTCAACAAGGCAGATGAATTCAACGCGATCGCTCATTTCATGCCTTAATCGCTTATAGTTTTGCAAATTACGAGCATTGCTTAAGAAACCAAAGTGGTAGAATTTGAGCGCGTCCGCACTCGTGCTATCTTCGGATGACTCAACCACAAAACCCCCAGCCTCCTCAAACTCCTCAGTCAGTTTCACCACCTGTACAGACTCCTGCTCAACAACCCGTGCAGATGCAGACAAAAGCAGGTAAGCGCACAGAGCGAATCCTGAAAAGCATTTGGGAGCCTATGAATTCGATAGGACACAGCTTGATGGGGGATTACTGGAAAACTGTTTATCTGTCTATCCAGGATGCGATCGCCCTTGCTGTTCTACTCAGAATCCCAGAATTGCTTGGACAATTTATTTTAGGTAAAAGTTTTTCTGACTTCGGCGTTTGTCTTCAAGAAAATGCTTTAGGTGCTTCACGGTATGCCTGCTTTATCATAGTGGCATCAGACTTCATGCTGTGGATCGTGATTGCGGGCCGAATAATTGGTCGTTTCTGGGCAGATTTGAAGGATTTAAAAAACGGTACAAAGTAAACATGACTCTGGAAAACCCCAAGAATATCAATTTTGATGATGCCAAAGCAGGACTGAGTTCGTTAATTAAACAAACGGCTCAAGTTGGTGCTGGTTTTCTAGTAATGCTGCTGCTAACAGGAGGTAATCCATCGGGTTTTGTAGCTGGCTTGAGTGTTTGCTTAGGTATTGTATTTGTCGCTTGGAGCGAACAAAAGAGACTTGCAATCTCTAAAACAGATTCTCAAAGCCAAAACTTGAGTTTTCGCAGTAATCCAATTGGACTCAATTTAGTTTTTGCAAATCTGATTCGTGGCAATTTAGGTGGTGCTTTTCGGATTCTGAAAAGCTTGACTCGTGCCAAGCAGAGCCGTGCCAAGCAGAGCCTTCCCTACGTCATCGTTGCCAACCAGAGCTTTGCCAACCTCAGCAGTGCCAACCTGAGTCGTGCTTACCTTAGCGGTGCCGACCTCAGGAGTGCCGACCTGAGTCGTGCCAACCTCAGCGGTGCCAACCTGAGTTATACCAAGCTAAGTTACGTCAACCTAAGTCGTGCCAACCTGAGTCGTGCCGACCTCAGGAGTGCCAACCTGAGTCATGCCAACCTCAGCGATGCCGACCTGAGTTATGCCAAGCTGATTGGTATCAACCTGAGCCGTGCCGACCTGAGTCGTGCCAACCTCAACCATACCGACCTGAGTAGTTTCGACCTAAACCATGCCAGATTGAGAGATGCCAATCTGAGCAGCACTACTCTAAGTAGCGCCAATCTGAGCGGTGCCGATCTAAACAATACTGACTTGAGAAATGCAAAACTGAGTGATGCCGATCTGAGCAATGCCGATTTGAGAAATGCAAAACTGAGTGATGCCGATCTGAGCAATGCGAATGTTGTAGATGCTTTATTTGGTAGTAATCCAGGACTCACAGATTATATGAAACGCGACCTAGAACGACGAGGGGCAATTTTTGGCGATCGCCCCCCAGTTCGGAGTCCAAAATAATTTCGCAAACCTGAAAAATTTTTCATGAGCCTCAAGCAGGGCGTAGTTTACCGCCGTAGGCATCGCTCTTCAAGAAACTGAAATTATCCACAAGTTATCCACATGACAGAGGTAACGATTTTGTGAGGCGATCGCAAGATGCTTACCAAGCTTTAGAAGCGGCAACTGGAAGTCCAACACGCATAAAGAAGCGAGCAAAAGCTTGTGACAAATGCTCGCGATACGGTGGCAGCAAGCGTAATCTTGGACGCGCTCTTTGCTCAAGAACAGACTCAAGAAAATTGCGTGGAATCGTATAAACATCGTGGAAATCAACAATTCGATGTTCTATATCCATCTCTCCAATGGCTTCATTTTTAATCGCACCATTGTTTAACATGGTTAAGTTCCACATATATCCATCACGGATATCATCACAAAGTCTTTTCCATGCTTTTTCCGTAGGATTTTGCCCACCTGCCTTCATTGCCTCTTCCCAATCTTTTCGATAGGCGCAAAGAGAAAGGTGAGGACATAAAATAACGTTGCTAACTTTTCCATTTTCTAAGTCGCAAGCTTGAGACATGACCACAACATCAGCCTGGATAGCATCAACAGCCCCTTTCAGTACTTCAATTTCTGTTTGTGTCTTTTGCACCTGCGGGATCTTTGGCTTCCAGGTGAGTATAGGGCAGTTAAAAATTATATCTCCCTGCGTCAACTTGGTGTTTGCTTTTACGAGTTCGTACCAAGCTTCAGTCATCTTCAGTCTCAATCATGCGACGATCGATTGCTATATGGGGCTTCCAAAGTGGTAAACCTGTAGTCTCAAGCTCAATGGGTTTTGAGAATAAAACTTCTGGCTTATGGGCAACAGAAAATTTATCATCACGATGCAATCTAGGCTCATCTTCTAAATCTTCACGATCCAACCACTTCCATAAATCTGTAAGTTCAGCGGGTAATGTCGCCGAGCCGTTTTCCATTTCGTTGTCAATGTCAGTCCCCCAAACTTTGATGTATTCTGCGGTATTTCCCAGAATACAAACAGTTAACTTTTTACTTTCGTGCCACCATTCAAAAACTATTTCTGAGTCGATACCTAGATTTACTAATGGCTCGCACCACCACATTTGGTTAGCAGTAACAACGTCACGGAGTTTGTCTAACCATTGTATGGTGTATTTATAAGTTTCATTGTCGGCTCCTAATTCAGCAATTCTTCTGTAAGTTTTGTGAATTGGTGAATAGCTCCAGTTTGAAAGTTCCAGAACTGCATGATTTTCAGCTTGCTCAGAGATAGCTTTGGCTCTTTTAACTGAAAAAGCAACCATCTTAGGCTGATATTTCCAACTCCCCACAGTTGATGTTTTGTCTGCCGCAAGAATAACAAGATTGGAGTTTTGCCCAATTGATGCACTTTGCAAGTCTTCTGCTGATTGAGAAGGCGGAAGTTGAGTTAATTTGCTACGTATCTGAGATAGCGCTGCTGTCTCTGAATTACGACGATCATCTTTTATGTAATAGGCGGCTTTACTTGACATCGAACAACTCCCTTGTGCGGTCAGTAATTAAACTCTCAAAGGCTTGCCCTTCTCTTTGTCTTAATTCATATAAAGTCGAAAGTGCCTCTTCTAGAGGTAGAGGTTTTTCTACCCATTCTTGAGAAATTTCCAAATCAAGGACAATTGCAACTTGTCCAGCTTTTTCAGGAGGTGATATAGCATCTGATAAATTTAATACTAGCCTTATTGGTATATCTTCATAGATTAATTCAGTTCGCGTTAAGAATGCTGATATCCTACTTGGAACACCATCCGCTGGAAGTTGAGGATATATAGTGAAATAATCACTAAGCTCAATTTCCACGTTAGTTGGAATAGCTATTTGATTTATGTAACGAAGAGCAATACGCGTTACGCCAACAGGTTTAGCAACGTCTACGTAGACATCAAATGCCCGGTCAATTCTTTGTTTGAACCCCTCCCACCCCTCATAAGGACGTAAGGCGTGGACGCTGGCCAGATCCTGTCCTACAGCCACTAATTTGTTAGCATCCGCAGAGGGGAACAGAAGTTTAGTCCAGCCCGGTCTTACCGTAAATTCAGGGTTTAGAAACTGGGGACTGACTTGGAATTCGGTCGCTATAAAAGCCTGTTGTTGTGGTTCACCTGTGTAAAAATCTTTTATCTTTTCATAAAATAAACTAGGTATTGTAAAATTCCAGGCTCGGCTTGGGGCAAAGCGAAACTCACAGACCGCTTCTTGTATTGGTGGGTTAAGATACTGGCGGCGTGTCATAGATTACCTAAATTTGGTATAACCTCACGTTTTTAATAAGCTACAAATTTAAAACGAAAAATAAAGATTCCTGTTCATTAATCTTAGGATATCTAAGTCTATCCTTATGAAAAGTTTTTCATAAGCTTACAAACCCGCCCCCACAACCTGACCCCTTGATAAATCGCTCATCAATTTCGCCGCATCATCCACAGGGTTGGCGGTGGAGACACTAAGAGATCGCGGTGTATTGGCAAGTTGTAAGATGCGATCGTTTAAAGTCGCCAACTGCTTTTCAATCCCTTGGTTCGCCATCTTTAAGGACTCCGCAAACTGGCTGTAGCCAGAATCGCTGACTT
The DNA here is from genome assembly GCF_052692665.1 of Nostoc sp. DSM 114161. Classification (NCBI taxonomy): domain Bacteria; kingdom Bacillati; phylum Cyanobacteriota; class Cyanophyceae; order Nostocales; family Nostocaceae; genus Nostoc; species Nostoc sp. DSM 114161. The sequence continues at coordinate 7,577,956 of NZ_CP195141.1, read as the reverse complement.
GAATACCTGCCTTGTTGAGAAAGCTTGTAACCATATCAGTCGGCGGCATATCAGCACCTTTGCCTTTCAAACTCAGTTCATTGTGCCGTTGGTAAGCCTCAAATAAATTCTCTCCCGGCTTGCGGCTTAGTTCTGGTAACTGGTTAATCTCAATTTTTTTGGGTAACTGTAAGTCTGATGCTGAAATGTTGCTTTGGGCGCGGTTTAGCGATTCATCATACTGGTAATTGGTAACATCCACCCCGTCCTTGATAGTCCGCCCATTTCGCACGAAGGTTTCGCCAATTCTTCCGACTCGGCGACGGCGAGAACCTTTATCCTCAATTCCCCCTGTCCCCCTGTCCCCCTGTCCTCCTGCTTCCTTGGGAGCCATCGCTTCAGCCTTCTCCAGTGCCGACGCTTGCTTAGAGGATGAATCTGCTGCTAGCTGTTGGTCTATGGCGCTGCGCCGGTTTAACTCCTGCGCCAGCGTGGCGTTCTTTGTGAGTTCGTCTTGGATATTCAGATTGGCGATCGCATTATCTAGCCTCTTGTCACTCAGTTCGATTTCACGTCCTGCTATTTCCAGCCCCACTTCGGCTGATTTAATGGCGGTCGGATCTTTTTTGATTTGAGCAATCCGCAATGCCCCTTCTGCTTCCAATTTAGATTTAGCAGCCGCTAGCTGGGCAGATTGGGCATCGTAGACAGCAGTTTCAGCAGCAATCTTCTGGCGTTGCAAATCAAGCGCTAGGGACTTCCTTTGGTACTCCTGTTCTAGCTTCAATGCTTCCAGCTTCTTGGCAGCAATCTCATCCTCAATTTGACTGCGTTTGGCTAAAATATCCAGTTCGTTGTTGCCAAAACCCAGAGCATTCAACTGAGAATTAACTTCACGACGAACGCCAGGATCGAGATTTTCGTCCTTGAGTTTGCGGCTTAAATCTAAAGCTCTATTGGCGTTGTCGCGCTTGGTTTCGAGTGGGGCGACAGCAGCGTCGGTTAAAGCCTTGGCTAAGTTGTAGCGGCTTTCTTCGAGCTTCCCGGTACGCTCTAGACTTTGGTTGTAGAGGTCAAGCGAGGCTTTTTGAAAGTCTATCTGAGAAACCAGCGACTTGAAGCGATTTTCCTCGGCTTGCATTATCCGTTGAATATTATGCTCTACAGTCTCGCGGTATTTCTCCTCAGCAGCTATTTTCTGATCGACTACCACCAAGTTAGCTTGTGCAAGTTCTTGGTTGAGTGCGTATTGTTCTGCTGTGAAGTCTCTAGCATCGCGCAATCCCTCTTTATACAGCTGCTTGTTTTGAGCGATTTTGTTTTTGATCAAATTAACGCGATCGCTTGCAGAAGTAGCATCAATGCTGGTTTGTTCCAGGGCAAATTGGTCTTGAGCTTGTGGCGTTAAACCACTTGATAAAAATTTCTCTTTTGCGGTGCGGGTGCTGTCAGCTTGTTTTGTGGCGATCGCGGCTTCAGCTTTCTTGTTAATAAGCTCGATATCCTTGAGCCTGCGTGCTGTGACCGCCTGCTGCACGGCTAATCTGTTCTCAGCTTCTTGGCGCTCTACAGAAGTTAATTCAACAGACAAATCGCGTTGGCGTTCGGTGAATTTCTCAGCAGATATCTTGCCTTGCTCGTGATAGGCGCGGAGGGTAGTTAACTGGTCTAAGTAGCTCTTTTTCTGCGACTGAGAGCTACTAAGTTGAACTCTAGCAATTTGTTCGCTGACTACTTCCTCACTGAGGAGCCTAACCGCCTGAGCGCCTTTGAGGAAAGAGATTTTATCATTTTCAGTCTTTTGAATAGCAGCGCGTTCCTTGGCAGCAGAATCTTCTAGTAGATACAGCGAAGTATCTTGGATGACTTGATCCCGTTTTGCTTTGGCATCAACAGTAGATGCTTGGGCTTCGGTGAATTTTGCTTTAGATTCGCGTCCAGCTTTTAGCTTTTCTAATATCCCTTTATCGGCTTCATCACTTGTATTTTTGAGGGTATCGTCAATTTTGGCAACACTAGAATCCGGTGTCAGCCCAAGTCGTTTTAAGGTGGCTTGAAAATCGGGTTTCGATGCTGCCTCTTCATAACTTTTGACGGATGCAGCTAAATTCGCTTCGTCAATTTGAGCCGCATTGTATTCAGCATCAGCATTCTTGAAGGTGAGTTTTTTGGATGCGAGTTTATCGGTAGAGAATCCAGCGATCGCTTCTCTAGAATTAGCTAGTTTGCGTTGTGAAAGATTTTCTCTATTCTTCTCCTGACTCTCTGCCAGTGCTAGATTTAGCTCACGTAATGCTTGAGTAAATGCTCTTACTGGATCGATTCGGAATGAGGCGAGAGTTTCTTCTTGTTGAGCTTTAGCTTTTTTTAGTCTAGGCAGCAGATCTTCGTATTGAGCCTTGAGGCTATCCGCAGCCTTGTCACCTCCTACTGCTTTAATGCCTTTTTCTGTAGACAAAGCCTCTATTTGGCTCTTAGTAAAGTTGATCGCTTGATTTAAGCGATTCAAATCGTCAGTGAAGGGCTTGGAAATACTTGCACGTTTATCGTTAAGGTCGGAAATATTCTTATTTTGGGTCTCCAGATCTAGCTTTAATTGAAATGGTACAGTTAAGCCTTTATCAACAAACTCGCGCTTCATTCGAGCTTGTAGAATCTGCCTTTGCTGCTCTGCTGCTTGAAGCTGGGCATCAATATTAGGAAGGCTTGAGCCATCTCCAGTGCCTTTTTGCAGTTGAGTAATTCGTAGATTAGCGTTAGCAATAAGTTTGTTACCTGCGGATACTTGATTGCCTACGTTTTTTGTAATGTCGCCTTTCTCGTACTCTCCAAAGGTTTTGAGCTTACTTGCGGCATCCAAAGCCTTTGCCCCACCTGGCAAGAATGCAGCTACAGGATTGCTTTTTAGTTGCTGTCCAACAGACTTAAGTGGATTGATTAAAAAGTCATCAGCAAATTTGCCAGGGCCACTACTGGCTTCTGGGGCTGTTTCTACTTGCTTTGGTTTGCCATCCTTTCCTTTTTTAAAGGCTGCGTCGGAAGCATCGGCTGCTCTAATTGCGGCTTTGGCTGCTTCGTCGAAAGACTTAACTAATTCGGTGTTAACCGCCTGATTTAGGAGATTGACAATCTCCAAAACCGCAAAAATACCAGCAGACAACTTGACAGAGAAAGAATTGTTAATGGTCTGGGCTAAGTTCGCCATACCACCGCCTAGCGTGCCAGTAGCTAGCTTGGTGGCAATTAGTTGGGCAATCACAGCTTGCAATGCTCCCACCATTTTCAGTGAGAGTGTTGCTGTGACCGCTAAAAGGATAAATCCCAATTCCTTAGAGACAGAAGCTACACCCTTCAAGATTGCTGATAACCCGCTCAACCCAGCTGTAGCAGCTGGTGATACTCCCTCACCAATGCCCTGTTGCAAGCTCAAGAATGAGTTTTGCAGGTCAAAGATTGCTGATTGAGCATTACCCGCCGCATCTTTCGCGGCATCGCCAAATTCTAGCCTTAGCTGGGCACCGAAGCGAGGCAAGAAATCTTGTGACAATATGCTCCCAGAGTCTAAAAGCTTTTGGAATTCTGCCTCTGTAACGCCCATTGCCCGCGCTGCAATCCCCATCGCACCCGGCAAGCGTTCGCCAAGTTGCGAGTTACCAGACCAACAGGTTTTACCCGATCTGCGAACGTAAAGCGTAGTAAATGGAACCTCTACGCAAAATACTTCATCATCGAATTCAACCCATTCTAGACTTGATGGCTCTACTAACACTTGTGTACTACTATCAAGTCCAGCCAAATAAAAATATGGTTGGAGTTCTAAGTCCTTCGCCTTGACTATCTTGAAATTAGTATCGTTGGCACCTCTCACAACCATCCGGTGGTCGGGAGTAACAAGTAAGTCAACATCAGGTGAATTGACGCGAAGCATCAAGCCAGTGTAGCGATACCTGATTGTCCGAGTTGGCAACTGAAACTCGATTTCTCCAGTCTCTAAATTCTGAGAAGCGAACAAATCGCGATCGCTTACTTCGTCCCAACGAACCCATCCTCTAGATGTCAGTACCTCTGTGTTGGAATCGTAACACCGTAATTCTTCAGCCGATACCTTCCCTTTGGAAATCATCTGCGAGAGAGCCAGAATCGCGCCTTGGGTTTGATCGGCACTGAGACTCAATACAGTGCTGGCTTGAGAGATACCTAAAAACAATTCGCGGGATTGCTTGCCCTCCAGAGTTGAACCCTTGGCAGCGGCAGCAAGTTGCACAAATCCTTCTGTGGAAGCCTTCAGAGGAACTTTGAGGTCTTCAACGGTCTTGCGTACAAAGGCTAAATTTTGAGCGCCACCAATTGAGCCACCACTAGCGAAATTGAGGGCAGTTTTAAGTCTGTCAAGTTCGACAAATGCCCCGAAAGCATCCTTGGCGAGATTAGTAAAAAATTGTTGGACAAAAGTAATCGCCCCAAAGGATAAAAACCCTTTGACAAGTCCCGCGATCGCCTTAATTCCTCTAACTTCCAATCCTGAAAATTTGCTTAATATATTATCTATGAAACTAAATTTTTCAGGAGCAAGAGATTCAACATCCACTTCGACATCAATCTTGCCTTGCCCCTGTAAAGTTTTTAGTTTGCTGACGTAAGCATCTATTTCTTGGTTAATTAAGGTAAATGGTATTCCTAGTTGTCGCAGGCTTTTCTCTAATTCTTTAACTGCGGTATCTAGTTCTTTAAAATTATTTTTAGATTGTTTTTGTCCGAATTTAGTTGCGGCTTCTCCTAAAGTCCCGAATGCATTTTGAAGTCCAATAAGCGTCTTGGTTTGCTGTGCGGTTGGGTTGTCACCTAACTTTGCGCCGACTAAATTGGCAATGCCTTCAGCATTTTCAGTGATGTATCTTGCCTTTTGAATAGTGGCATTTTTGGAGCGTTGCTGTAGAAATTGTAGCGGTGCAGAGCGGATTTCTTTAAATGTGTTATCCCGCCTATTTTTATTTTTATTGGCGTCAGCGATCGCAACGTCGGCACTAACTGATGGATCGTAGGAATTAACATCTTCTAAGTCGCTTAGTTTGGCGTTAACTTCGGCAATAACTTTTTGTTGGGCTTGGGCTTGCTCTAATAAACGCTTGGCTGCTTCTAGTTCTTTTTGGGTCTGGGCAGCTGCACCTTTCGCCGACTTTTCTTGAGCTTTGGCTTGAGCCTCCATCGCTGCCAATGGCTTAGCTGTTTGCCTTGTGTAAAAATCACCATAAGCTGAGGAATTCTGTTTGCCGTTTTTCGCTTGAGAAATGAATTTGAATAATTGCGCTCTAGCCGCAGCAAGAGCGTTTTCTGCATCTTCAAATGATGCGAGAGACTCAAAACTATTGCCACCTGCCATTTGAGAGACGGATGGGACGCGAGTTCGTGAGGATTGTTTTTGCTGAAGATTAAGTTTACCTAGTTCGCCTTTAGTTTTATATTTTTGCTTGCTCAAATTGAGGCGAAACCCTTCTAGTTCTGCCTTGATATCTGCGTCGATATCTTGAGCTAGGGCTTGGGTAACTAATTCTTGAGATTTATGAATGTCATCCAATACCCGCTTGAGTGCGCTGGCATCGCCATTGGTCTTAGCTTGGGCAAATGCTTCTTTAATCTGCATTCGCTCCGCTTCGAGTTCCAGTTGCAGCAAACTGCGAGGAATTTTTACCAATTCCTTGGCTTGAACCAAGACTTCTGGCGATGGTTTGCCGACACTGGGCAGGGCTGCCTCTAATTTTTGTAGGTCAACGCTGCCTAAAAGATTTTGAATTAATTCGGGCTTGGTAAAGTTCTTTTTGGCTTGTTTGTTGTACGTCGGCACTCCCAACTCTTTGGATAATGCACGGATATCTTTAGCGTTAAGTCGGCTAAGATTTGCTTCGAGTTCGGGTGTTGGCTCTTGGGCTTTGGGCTGCTGAGTTTTAGCAACGACGATCGCTTTTAATTTTTCAGGAGTTGCGCCAATAGAATTGATAATTTCAGTTAACGCAGACTCTAGACTTTGTTGAATTTGTTCTATTTCTTGGGTAGATAATCCTTCTAGCCCAGAAGCTTTGGAGAGCAGCGGAGCAATTGAGCTAGCAATCTGCTCTAATTCGACAGCAATAGAACCCATTTCATGCTGCAAATCCAATCCATATTGCTTGGCAAATTCACCAATTTTTAAGAGTCGCTTGGTGGCTTCGGTTTGCGATCGCTTAATTAGTAATTCTGCCTTAGATCCGCCAATCCCAAAAGCTTTTTCAAAATCGCCAATCGCCGATTCTTTTTGCAACTTCTGAGCCACACCTTTGGAATTGCGCGAAGCAAATACATAGGCATCGGCTTCTAATTTGCGAGAAATAGGCTGCAATTCGGGCGATTGAACTTCCACGCTTTGCTCGATTCTTCTGCCTAATTGCCGTGTTTCTTGAGCGTTCGGGGATAGCAATGGAATTGCGGCTTTACCTGTTGCTACATCGGCCCTACCGAAATCGAACTGCAAGGCGTGGCGAACCTCATGCACTAATGTCTCAATTGCTTGAGCGTCCAGTTTACCTTTTTGGATGAGTTCGTAGGCTTCCTTGGAAACATCGATTTGGTTGCGAGCGGGATCGTAGGTTCCGAATGCACCGGCTCGTAACTTGCCTGAGATAGCTAATTTAGGAATTAGACTCGGATCGACATTGCCAACTCCAGATAGTCCCAGAACTTCTTGAAAAATATTTCTGTATAACTGGGGTTGGGTCGGACGAGATTTGGCGACAGGTTTTGTTTCTTGTGGTATTGGGTCAGCGCCTAACACCTCCAATCCCCTAGCAATTCCGCCAATTCGTCCAGTGATGGAGTCGTATTCTTGAATTTTCGGTGCGAGTTCGGCTTTTCTTTGTTGCAAGTCTGTTGCCCTCGCCCCAAAACGCTGTTGCAGGTTGCGGGCGACAAACTGGTTTTGAATTTTGCTTAGTTGAGCAGTTTGTTGAAAACGCAGCTCTTGTTCGGAAATTTTACTGGGGTCTGTGTTGGGCGCTTGGAGTTGAGATAAAACTTGGCGAAGTTGAGCCGCTTGCTGTTTGTTGCCCTGTTGTTCGAGTTGGGCGATCGCTTGCTCGTATTTTTTGACTTGTGCCTCGTATTCTTTGACCCGCTTTTTAATGAGTCTTTCTGGAGTTAAAATAACGCGGAATCTTGCGGCAGCTTCTTGCAAGCGTTTTTGCTCTGCCGCGTACTCTGCTGTAAAACTTTGGGTATCGGCAGCGAGTCCAGGGGCAGCAGCATCAATCTCTCCTTTAAGTTGTCTTGCCCTTGCACCTTCGCCCTTGGCTACACTTTTTTGAAATTCTTTTTGCAGCTGAGTAACAGCTACTTCGCGCTGTTGGTTCTGAGATGCCTGAGCTTTGGCGCGGCTGGCAGCCCCCGCAGCAGTTACCTTGTCCTCTCCTAGAATTTCTTTAGTTACTTGAGTTGCTTGCTTGAGGGCGTTCGGGAATCGGGATTTGATGGCTGTACCCAATCCAGAAGCGATCGCTTCCCCTAATGCCTCACCCACAACACTACCACTACCAATAGTGTTGCTTAGTGCGTCTTTGATTGATGTTTTGATGCCAGTTGTGATGCCAGTGCTGAGTTCTTCCCCCAGCTTCAATCCGGCACCAGTAAAGACAGTAATAGCAGCGCCAGCAGCACTTTTCAAGGGCGATAACACTACACCCAATAGCCCAGTACCAATGCCCGCGATCGTCTTGAATAGTCCCCCAGTTAAGGTTGTGAATATATTTTTGCTGGATGCTCCTCTGACTCCCTTCTCAACCGCCTTGGAGATATCCCCGAAATCAGGATTTAAGTCAACTGATGCTTTGAGCGATCTCAGCTTTTTTTGAAATCTAACTAAGTCTGGCTCCAAGTCAACCAGTATGGAGTTGAACTTAAACTCTGCCTCAATTGAATTGACAATACTGCGGATCTTGCCTTTATCAGGGCGCAATCCTTCCAGTAATCCCTCGGCAGAATATCTACCAATCTCCCTAAAAACTCTCGACGGCGATTGAATCCCCAGTTGGGACTTAACCGACTTCACCATTGAATCAACGGCAGATTTACCCGCATCCTCAGCCCCGGTGAATCCTTGGGCAAACCCATCAGCAGCATACTTACCAATCTCTACAAACTCTTTCTTGACTGCTGCTTTATCAACCCGAACCTCAACGTCAATCGGACTAATTCGCCCAAGTCGCTTTAGCTTCTCCTGAAAATCCTTAACGTTGGGCGCTAAGTCAACTTTGATGGGGTCGATGCTGATCGCAAGCTTTTTGATTTGCTCGTTGAATTTTGTTGTGTCGAGTTCAACGGCGATTGATATTGGTTTTAGTTGCGATCGCAGTCCCTTGAGTTGCTGCTCAAAACCCTTAGTGTCGAGCTTGAGAGCAACAGATCCCGCATCCTGCTGCTGTAACTTTTTTAGATCGCTGTCAAATTGGGAACGATCCAGGTTTAATTTGATTGAAGCGGAGCCGAGGGTTCCCATAACCTGACAATTGCATTACATCATGTCTTAGATTCCCCTCTCTAGCAAAAAATCACCTCTAAAGGGTGGCTGCTGATGCTCATGAAAAATTTTTCATACCTTGGCTATTAATTGGTAATAGCAATGTATCTTCAATGTGCTGTCGCACATCTCGGCTGATGTAACACTCGCTGTTGAGGCAATCGACTAGTAGCTTATTGGCGTTGTAATACTGCTTTAATAGTTGTTTTTGTTCGTTGTTGAACTGCCAGTCATGACCAATATTGCGATGTTCAATCATTACTGTTTTAAGTTGTTCAGTCCAGACTTTACCGTTTTCCTGCCGCCAATGCTTGAATGCTTCTCGATCGTCAACGTTGGGGAGTTGGTCTACTAGTCGTTGAAGCGATCGCTTCAATTCGAGGTCGAGGGAGAGGGAGAGGAAGAGAGTGAGCTCGAGGGAGAGTGAGAGGAAGAGGGAGAAGGCTCCGGAGAGGGAGAGTGAGAGGAAGAGGGAGAGGGAGAAGTCGAGGGAGAGGTCGAGGGAGGAGGTTCGGGAGAGGGAGAGGTTGAGGGAAAGGGTTCGGGAGAGGTCGAGGGTTCGGGAGAGGTCGAGGGAGAGGCTGAGGTAGAAAGCTCGAATAGCAACAGGTTTGTAAAGCGTATCTACAGAACGAGATTTTTCTTCAACCCAAGTGAGTAACTGCTGCAATTTCTCATCAGTTGGTAGTAAACCATCAACTTTTTGCTTCATTAGTTGTATTAAATTATCTGCATCACGCATCATACATGCGGCAAGTAAAAAGACCTCTCGCCATCGCTTCTCAGTAATATGCTCTACTAAATTTACCTCAGCAGACTTCTCTTTGATTTCTCTAGCAGCAAAATATTCCTGAAAGGTTAGGTGAGAAAAGGAGTAAATGCCAGTTGCCCGCGCTACTAGTAACCCGTGCTGTGCTTCAATTGATTTCAAAACCGCTTCGCTGTCTAGTTCTAATTCCTTGGGTTGAGTACGAGCATTGGGTAAGTTGGAGATAAAGTCAGCGATGTACGCTTCAACTGTCTTTTGCTTGAAAAAATAGTCCTTGCGTTCAAAAGTAGTTAGAGCAATTTGCGAAAGTAAATTTTCCTTAAGTCGCAAGGATAGTCCTTTATAAACTTCATCCCGCTCAATGTTGCGTTTGACATCCCATTTTTTCAACAGCACATCCAAGCCTTCTTCGTAAAGCTCGGAGCGATTCGTTGGAAAATTTCCAACTTCACCAAACACCAAACAAAGCAAAGTTAACAGCAAGGGATTGGTTGCCAATTCTTCAATTGGCTTATTATCATTCAATTTTTGGATAAAACGCTTACCTTTAACTGGGTCAGTTAATCGAAACCAATTTTGAGCAAAAGTGGCGATTTGTTCGGAGTTAAAATCTGCGACTTCTACTTCAGTGAATCCTTGAAACGTGTATTCTTTGGCAGCAATTCGACAGGTGATAACAAATTGATTTGCGTGAAACTGGTATGAAAATTCTTGGACTTGATTTAATACCTTCTTAGTGTCCTCTTCTCGGACTTCATCTAACCCATCTAATAAGACTAATACTTTCCCGTAGTTTAAGAGTTGCTCTGCTTTGGTGCTGGCATCTGTCACCTGATATTTAGATAACTTTAGAGCAATATATTCTAAAACGTCTGGCTTTTTGTGCGCTTCTGCAAAATCTTTGAGAGTGATAAAAACTGGAAAGCGATCGCCTTGAAACTGTCCTTCAATGCATTGGATTGCTAGGTACTTCAAAAATGTGGTTTTCCCCGCTCCTGGCTTACCCAATACCATGAGTTTGCTGTGCTGTTGCACTGCTTCTAGCCCTGGTACTCGCTTTTGGGTTACGCAAAGTCCAAAACGACTGAGTTCTTCTACATCGGAGTTTTGTAATAGTTCTGTTTGCAGATCCTCAATTTTCAACCGCCTGCGTCCAGTGATTTGCTCCAAAATATTGACATCAGTGTAAATGTCATCTAATCCAATAGATTGTCTCATATCCAGCACCCGCATCGTGCCACAACGCTCTTGGATATAAGGTCTTACCTTTTCCCGTACCTCTTGGACTAGAGCAGCGATGTCATTACCGACATTAGCTTCCTTGGGTAAATCAGTGGTCGAATCAACCTGACCAGCAATTTCTAGCCAATTGAGTTCCAGCACTTGGCAGATAGCAACAAAGTTTTCGGTAGCTACTCCCTTGCCATTAAAAAAATTGCCTACTGGCTGACGGGTTTGTACTCCTATTGCTTCTGCCAATTTGTCGTATGACCAAGCTTTACCAGTCAAAGCTATTCTCGCTTTCTCAATACCTGCTGGACACGCTTTCAGCGATTTTCTGGGCATAGCTCAACGCAAAAACTATGCTTATTTTAATGGTAAAAATCCAAAGTTATACCAAACCCATACGAAAACTATTTCTGCAAAACCCTTATCTAGACTGAACTTTGGGCAACAAATTGCGAGACTTGAAGCAGTTGAGTGATGGATAAATTTATGAATAAGTTGACGGTATCTCACCAAAGCGAACCCAATTTTAATCAGCAAGTTTTGATGGAACGTTTGCGCCAAGCTCGGCATAGTTTTAACCTGACTCTGTTTGCTACTGCCATGTCTTTCTTTGTAAGTTTAGTGGGTGCTGGGTTATTGCTGTCAGGCAAAGCTACAGAGGGAACTGTTACCGCCACTGGAGGAATAGCTGCTAGCGTGCGATGCGCTCAACTTGCCAAGGAAGCTAACGATAGACTTGACAAAACTTTGGCTGAGATTAACGACGCTCATTAGAGAAGTGTCCTACTAACTAGGGCGCGATCGCGTTTCGTGCATAACCGATCGCCCCCAATTCTCAACTCAAAATAAGCGTACATGAAAAATTTTTCATAACCGAGAGACATCTTTATTGAAAAGGAATGTTCTTGGTGGAAGCGATCGCTTATTTTTCTTTTTACAACAACTAACGAACCGTAGCATCCTGAAAAATTTTTCATGAATTCAATTCGGCAGTCGCAGGCGGACGTATTACATAAGCGCAAACTCCCCATCCAGTACCCACGCTTGACCTAACTCCGGCACTCTCACCACACCGCTATCCGTAGTGACTTCCCCACTCACGCCATCCACGAACCCCAAGGGGAACCTGACCAATCCATTATCAATTGTCGGCTGAATCAGCACCACGCCCTCACCCACCCAAACGACGGGATTAACGGCAACACCATTGCGGGATTTAACTAATTTATCCACAGGCGCGATCGCCACACACCACCCCGGCAATTTACCCGCATCAGCCAGAGCGAAAAAGGCATTGGCAGCAGTGTTTGGAATGCGATCGCCTTCATCCTCAACAGGCGTGAAGTAGAAAAAGTCCGAAGGTTTTGCGGCTTCAGATTTGGGGTCGCGGTTCGAGTTCACAAAGCACGAAGTGAGAGTAGCAATGCCGAGTTCGCCAAGGTGCAACTCCTCGCGGTGCAACTTGGCGCCGTAGTGCAACGCTTGTAAAATTACCCAGGTTGGCTGGTTGCCAAAGTTTTCTTGCGAGAACCGCTGCTCTTGGGGCCAGTAGCGGCGGACTCGCCAGTAGATTTCTCCCCAGTTGGGATCTCGATGTTCGGCGGCAAGTTTCCCAAGTCTTCTTCAGTAATTTTCTGATTTACTGCCTCTTGCCAACCAGATTCTTCATTCTTGGCAAATTCGATGATTAATTCCAATAATTTTGGATGAATCTGCGTAGGATCGCCAGTATTTTCCACTTCCCATTCAGGTACTAATCGGCGAATTACGGTAGTAGCTAATACCAAATTCCGTGCTACGGAATTATCTTCCATCAAGTCTTGAAAGCTGACAAACTCTTCTAAATAATCAGCCAGCGACTCGCTATCGCCCTGAGTCAAGGCGCTATAGATTTCAATTACTGCCTTACCAGATTTAGTAGCAATGCTTTTGGCTACCTTTACAGCCTCAAGACGAATATCTGCTAGATTTTGGGATTTGATAAATAGGCGCTCGTTGGGGCTTAAATCCCCGTATTTTGGCAGTTCTAATTCGCCAATTTGAGAATTTCCAACTACTACTTTTTCAAATTTTTGGGGGGAGGTCTTAAAAGGAAGCTTCAGCATGTTTAAAAATGGGGCAGTATACTTGCCCCGACAGCAAATGATATTGGCTTTATTCCCATGCAAAAAAGCCGGAAATAGTTCCGGCGAAGCCGACTTGTCAATCATGAAAACGGGCGTGTAAGCGCCCGCTGTTCCTATTCCAAGAAGGCAAAATTATAAAATTTCAAATATAAATTCAAATCGATACTATATTATCACGCCAAATCAGATAAATCTTTCAAATTCTTATTAAGAGATATATGTCCAGTCATCCACTGGACATATTAAAATTGTCCAGTGAATGACTGGACATATAACAAATGACTGGACAAACAGAACCGATAAAAATATCCAGCTTACAAGAGCGTTATAGACTTGATTCTAGACAAGCCGTTTACGATCGCATCAATGGCTTAAAAATAGAACCCATAGCTCGTGGAAAGATATCCTCCGAGCAACTAGAACTCTTGGATAAACTAGACATTCACATTCGCTCTGGAGGCGCGATCGCCGATTTCCCTCTCCAGCCAGAAGTCCAAGCACCCGCACTGGACAAACTGGATAAACTTGACAAACTGGACATCGAACCCGACCAAGCAACAGTTATTAATGTGATGGCGAACCTGATGGAAAAAATGATTACTTATGCCTATGCGAGGCATCCATCGCCATTAGCTAGCTATGAAGAATTAGAAAAAGCGATCGCTAATAAATGGTTGCTGCCATCATCCAAAGTAAAGGAGTTGATTGGTGTTACAACTATCCCCAAGACAGTCAAAGAACCGAAAGAAGATGGGGATGCAGAATTTTTTGTACGAGGTAACTTCCTTTTTGTCAAAATTGGCAAGATTGGCAGAGAGACTAGCTGGGCGGTAGCAAAACCGACTCATGGAGAGTCAAGTTATTTACTAAATTGACGAACTATTTAAAGCTGGTATTTCTTGGATGCTAATCAACTTACTCACGATACTTTGAGCATCAATCGGAAGGTAATCTTTACCAATAGAAACGGCCTGCGCCAATACTGCTTTTAGCTTATCTTCTGGAAGATACTCAATCACGACCGCGATCGCCTCCTTCAACTGCTCACTAACATCCTCAATCTCAACATCAATCACCTCAGCATCGACTGATTCCAAGCTTTGAGATAAGCCAACCAGTTCTTTTTTAAGAAAGGGAATTTCACCCTTAGAAGTCATGCAAAGTATTACATCTCCTTTGCTCAACTCCTCTTTAACTTCAACAACCTCACCGTAACACGCATGGTCTTTTAGTGCCACCTTATACTTTGTAGTTGGTTCTTGTGGTGGCGCTTCTGGCTTAGGTTCGGCTGCTGCTAGAGCCAAAGCACTTCTAAGAGAAAGTAGCGGCGATTCACTTTCGACACGCGTGTCTAAAGTAGAGGTGATTCTCTCCCAATTTTTAGCAATTAACATCAAGCGATTGGCATGACGATGTGTGAAATTGCAGTTGCTAGTAACCCAGATGCCGAACTCTCCATAAGGTAAAAAGCTCTTTACCTTAAGCAACATTTCTCCTGCTTCTTTGTCGGCAGCGATCGCTTTAGTTAAAGCTTCAACACCAGCTTCATAAAAATTTTTGGATTGCTTGAAAGCTTCATTAATACTAATAGCTAATTCTGGTAAATTCATAATTCTTCTTGTGATAATGATATTCGTAATTTGACTAGGCCGAGATTAATGCAAGCTTTAATTTTTTCTGGCGTGCATGATTGTCTTTTAGCAATATCTTGAATCGAAGTGTTGCTGAAAAACTTTTCAACAATGGCGGTTCGCTGACTAGCTTGTAACCTGTTCAAGTGTTTTACCACTATTTCTTCATCGGTGTTGCTTCCGTCTACTTGTATCGGTTCGTGCAGCAGTTCATCCAAGCTAATAGTTACGTTGCTATCTAAAGCATCTATTTCTCGCCATTTCTCTTCGCTAATCCCAAGCCCCAAGGCAATTTGTAAAGTGCTTACATCTCTGCCGAGAGACGCTAAAGACCTCTGCAATCTTTTAACTTTTGCTTTAGTCTCAATAGCAGTTCGTGGCAGTTTCACTGATTGCCATTGGTCGCGCAAAAAGTGTTGAATTTCCCCTTGAATATATGGGATGGCGAAGGAGCTAAAAGCATTACCTGTGGTGGGGTCGAATCTGTCAGCGGCCTTCAATAGTCCAATGAACCCAAGCTGATATAAATCTTCATAAGGCTCCCTACAAAGCCTTGACATTCTGTGTACGACTTTATGAACTAATTTCGCATTTTCATTCGCCAAATCATTCCGGTTTCTAACAGCAATTGACTGCATAATTTTGAACCAAATATAGTAATAGGCTATTTGGTGTTAGGAGTTACAGTCATGAGCAGGTGTACGGAAAATTAATATTTTCTTCATGAACTAGCCCCATGTAGCGATATCTTCAGCCCAGATAGCGAATTCTACGTTGCCGAATGCATAGACGACGCTATCGCCACAGTCAGGGCTGCGACCAATTCGCTTTTGGATATCCTCTTTGCTTTCGATCTGGATTTTGGAGGCAGAAGTAATTTTCCACTTGGGTGCTGTCAAATCAGCCAGGAGTTCGGGATCGTCGGGTAGGGCAATATCGTCGCCGCTGGTTGGGTCTAGGATTTCGCGCAGATGCCAGTACCATTCAGCCCGTTTGTTGATGAACCCAA
The DNA here is from genome assembly GCF_052692665.1 of Nostoc sp. DSM 114161. Taxonomy (NCBI): domain Bacteria; kingdom Bacillati; phylum Cyanobacteriota; class Cyanophyceae; order Nostocales; family Nostocaceae; genus Nostoc; species Nostoc sp. DSM 114161. Next base: position 7,562,670 of record NZ_CP195141.1, on the reverse strand, counting down.
ACTTACCGCTTTTATCACGAGCCATCGAACCCCCAGCGCCGTTGGCGGCGTGAGCGTTAAGCCCTCTTTCCACGCAAGTATCGTAAGGACTGGAACCAACGCCACAAATATCTATGTGAATGTAAGCATCGCCTTGCAATTCTACTTGCACCAAAGATGCGATCGCCCCGCCGTTGGGTGTTGTCTTGCCTGCGTGTTTTTGCAGCTTATCAATGAAACTACCGTATCTGGGAGCGATGACAGTTTTTGCACTACCACCACGCGCCACGTCCACACCCAAGCAAGTCATGGGCGTGGGGCGAGTCATGAAAATATGCCGATGCTGTTTCCACCTATTCATTGCCAACTGAACCCACTCAGTTGGGATAGCCTGCCACGGATCGTCCTCGACTCCTGCTGCAAAGTCGCCCTTGAGCATCTGGCTTCTTAGCGGTTCGGGCAATGACTGAAGTACTGACTTGTAGCCAGTCTTCATATATATAGGGTTATCTTCGATTTTGGCGGGGATGAAGGTACGCGATCGCGGTTTAACTAGTTCGGTTTTGCCTTCTTTATCCGTATACTCAAACGCTTCCCCTGACTCAACTTCAACATCTTCACCATCTAGAACGGCGAACCAACGCAGTTCTCCGGGCTTGGCCGGGTTGGGGTGTTTGGGGTCAAGCCAAGGGGCCCAGTACTCAATCACCCACCGCCCTTCAGATGTCGTGGGCGGGTTGCCCGTGCAAACCACGCGGCATTTTTGATTCGGGTCATCAGTTCTGAGCCATCCAGTTAGAAACTTGAACTGAGATTTACTAAAGTGGGTGATTTCGTCGATTGCCTTGAGGTCGTGGGGACGGCCTTGGTATTTTTCGACATCATCCTCGTGCTGACAAGCACCAAATTCAAGCGATCGCCCGCCAGGTAAATTGCTCCACGTTTTTTCAGTGGAGTTATATCGAGCATCCGTGCCTTTGAGGATTTTCTTGCAATCCTTGAGCAAGCCCTTTAATTGAGGATATTCGCGGCGAAAGATGATCGAATTTTGATGAGCGCTCAGCGCCAATCCCAAGATTAAAAAGCTCTTGCCGCCACCAGCTGCCCCGCCGTAGAAAAGTTCATCAGCCTCTGAGGTGTAAGCCATTGTTTGCGGCCCGGGCAACGGCTTCCACGAGACAATGTTGTTGGCCTCTTGGACTACTGGGTTAACAGCTTCTTCCCACTGCTGTCTTATGCCCTTCTTTGCCACGCATTTTTCAACTCAGTTAAGAATTCTTCAGGGCCGATATCAAGTTCGATGGCTCTCTCCACTAAATCAGCTACCGTCTCAGGTTTCAGTTTGCGCTTGAGTTCGATCAGTCTTGCGATCGCGCCTGCTATCCCACCCTTGGATTTATCCTCTGCGTCTGGAAGGGAGGCATGAAGATCGGCGATCGCAGATTCAATTGCGTGGAGGTCGTCTACGCTGTCGCTCGTATCGTACCGTCTGGCAGTTTCTCGTAATTTTGTCCCTCCAAGCTTCTCCCTTGGCTTGGGTTGCAGCTGAATGACATTGGTTGTCGCATTCTTGTCGCGCAACTTTCGCCACTCGCCATCATTTTCACCAGCCCATCGCTCAATGGTGCGACGACTCACGTCGATGTCATCGGCGATCGCTTGGATGGATTCACCGACGATAAACTTAGCTTTGGCAATTTCTTTGCGCTTGTCGTTCTCTTGCGACACAGTACGATCTTTAAACGAAATTGACTGGACTTGATAAAGCTAAAATACCCACAACACAAGAATTTCAGGTTTTTGTCGCGGATGTCGTATGAACAACTTTCCCCCACTGCGAATTGAAGAAGCCCGTAAATTTTGTTATTGCTCTCCCTACCAAAACCGCCAAATTTGTATCTATGCGGGAGGAGGCAGCAGCAATCAACACAATATGTATTGGGCTTATGCGATCTATGACTGCAATGGCGATCGCTTAGCCTACGAAAATCTCCCAGAAAGTTGCCTAGATGTCGATGACGGACTGAGATTTTGCGAGGCACTGATTGACAAGTGGGACGCACCTTTGACCTACGAAGATGTCAGGTTTTGGCGCGATATTTGCGAATACCTGAATCAACGGAAAAGTCCCACAGCCTCATACTATATAAATCTCAGAATCCCAGGATGTGACTACCTTGTGGGATACGATCGCACCCACAGACAAAAGTTGTGGGATTTGTACAAAGTTCAACTAATCGTTTATGAAAAATTTTCCAAGAAGCATGATGGCTGGGTGCTGAAGGGTAATTGGGAAGACAAAATCGACTTTCTAGAACAAGTCTATATCTTGGGACGCGATCCAGATAGCTTGCCTCGCCCTTGGTTGGACAAGTGGGAGAGGAAACAGCAAGCCAAGAAATATCAGGAATTCGCAGACGCTTTGAAGTCTATCGAACGGAAATTAGACACTATTCATAACTGCGACAAGTGGACGCGATCGGGCATAATCGACTACCTCACAGATAGCCCAGATATGATGAAAAGCCAGCTAGAACACTTAGGCTATCGTTGTAGGGAAGCAAAAGGTTTGTTATCGGAATTGTTTAAAAATGAATCAAATCGAGAGAGTTGAACGGCATAACTACGAGTTAAGACTATGGTCGGATGCTATGTATGATATCGACACTAGTCAAATTAAAACCTTATTAAATCTAGTAGCCCAACAATTGGATTTTCATTCAGAAATTGACGCTAATTATTACCACGTTGAGCGCAATTGGCGGGTTCGTTTTGAGTACTTGGCACGACAAGGTTTTGAACAAATTCTAGATGGCAGTCAGGTTGCGTGCGCTAACGCGATATTTCTCGAACGCCTAGCCCATGATATTAGCGGCTGCATTAGAAGAACCGTTGACTACAGCAGTCAAAGCTGGGTTATTGTCAGGTGGAGAGATGGTTTTTTGGCTGGGATTCATCAGGCGGGAAGAACTTCGGTTACTTTGATTCTGCGTGAGCTTACTATTCATAGAGGTTTTGATCCCGATCGCCCAAGAATAACGATTGAGGTATGGAATCCGGGTAACGCGACCAAGAGGGGCGACACCGTTGAAATTGACGGGATGTTGCTGCAAGGCGAGTGTACCGAATGGCGTGAAATTGGGGAAGAAGGTCGGTTTTTCTTTTCTCCCAATACTCGGAGCGTGAATGTGTCTAATAATTCACGAGACGAAATTCGCATCACCTTTACCACTAGCCCAAGAACTCCAAAGTTGAGAGCTTTTGAGCGACTTAGCCGAATGATTGAATTAGGGCAAATTGAAATACCAAGAAGCGGATTCTTCGATAGAGTCGTTATGGACTATCCCAGACACCTTGGAGATAGGGCAAGGATAGAAATACCAACACAGGCAAGTGCTGAGATAACATTCACCGAGCCATCTGGTGAGACTTTTCAGGAATTGCAGGGGCGTCTTGAAGTAAGAAGGGAAGCGATAGCACTTCCGGGTTTAAACGCAATAAACGCAATAGGCGATACTAATTGCAAATACAATGCAAGGTCAAGAATGCTACGCTGTGCCGTGAATCCATCCGGCCCGTGCCAAAGCTGTCAGTATTATGAAAAAATTTGATTGGTTTACGATACTAGGGATAATCGCGATCGCTGAAAATATCATTCTGATGATTGCTCAAGGCGGTTGGTTTGCCTTTGCAGGGCTGATATTTGGTGGCTTTTTCCTATGGATAGGTTACTGGGACTGGAAGCATCGGCGCATGGCTGTAGCCTTGGACTACCTCAGCCGCAACAGACTGGAAGTGGAGTCTGCTGATTCTTGCCTTAGGAGTCTAGCATCTGCTGGAATTACGATGGCAGAGGCGATTGAAGCTTGTAGCCGACATGGCGAATCTCGCGGTTGCATAGGAGATGCCAGTTGCAAGTGGAATGCGCGATCGCCCTACATCCGGTGTGCTATAAACCCAGATGGGGAGTGCCAAGGGTGCAAATACTATGAGAGACTTTAACAGATATCGCCACAAAGGAGCATTCTGCCTGATGAAGTATGCTGCCGAAGATGGCAGTGAGGTGGAATGGATCTGGAATAGCCGCGACGGCGTGACGCCGTTTTGCGTGAGTAACCGCACTGGGGACAAGATGCTCCAACACGTTGATTGGCATCTCGACCGCCGCATCTTCGATTATCAGCCAATGCCATGCGAGCGTATATTTGTGGATTTATCTCCAGATAGGGCAAGACAGAGGGCAGAACGCACAATAGAGCATTACTGGAACCGCGATGATTGCGCTCATATCCGCCAACTGTTTGGCACAAAAGAGAAGGCGATTGAAGGGTTGCTTGCTGAGTCCAGAGTAGGTGAGGCTCCCGATTTAGTAGAGTTTGGGAGTCTGGAGCCTGGAGCCTACCGACGATAATTCAATTTAGCTGACTGACAAACTGGAAACAATCGCGTTGCTTCCTCTTCACCAACTTTAATTCCGCGATCTGCTACCACATCTAAACTTTGCTCGATACTGCCTCTGTAGGCAGCCCAATCTGCGACATTGCCGATCCGCGCCACATAAAGGCGATCACCATTGTATGCGTAAAGTCTGGTTCTGGGTTGAAGGTCGGCGATGGTTGCGCGAGATGCCTCGACGTAGTTCATAGTCCAAGATAATTGCTGCTAGAATCCTCTGGATTGCTTTCTAAGTAAACATTCGTGACACTAATGTTACTGTGTCCTAAAGAGTCCCGCAACAAGTCAATGCGTGCGCCGCCGGCGTAAGCGTGCTGGGCATGGGCGTGCCTCAACCAGTGGGCCGATACCTCCGGTTTGACTCCAGCTGCTGCTACCGCAGCCTTGACGATGCGATGTCCTGCCGTGCGCTCAAGCCGCTTTCCTCTAACTGAAACGAACACGGGATTATCTTCGGCTACATTTCCCCGCAATTCTTCTAGTTCTACCCAGACTGCCGCTGGCACTAACACCGTCCGCATTTTGTCGCCTTTTCCTAAAATGGTTACTTGCGTTTCTCCGGTATCGCGCTCTTCAAAATCACTCCACTTGAGGCTGCATATCTCACTTATTCGCATTCCGGTTGCATAAAGCAGCCTCAAAAAGCAGTAGTCGCGCAAGCTCTCGTCTTGACGTTTGGAGATTAGCTTTAAAACTTCCTTTTTCTTGAGAATCCGCCCAGCTAATGAGTTACTGGCTTTAGGTATTTTCAAGGCCGCTGCCACATTGAAGCGGACATAGTTCAATTTGGTAGCAAAGCTGTAGAGGGACTTCACAGCATTCAGTTTGCGGCGCTTAGTGCTGGATTTAATACCTTTTTCGTCCAAGTGGTTGGAGTAGCTCTGCAAATCTTCTAAGTTGCAATCTGATAAGTTTTTGCCCACAAACCCAAAGAATATTTGTACGTCGCGGCGATACTCTTTTTGGGTAGAGATGGGTCTACCGTGCAACCACATCTCAATCAGTTTTTGGTCGGTTGAGACGCGGGAAATGGAACTCATGAAAACCTTGGTGTACTACGGTTTTAGAGTTCCAACAACCTCATGCAACAAAATTCATGTTTTGTTGCATGAACTAAGCCGCGACTTTGCCCTCTAGGGAGCCAGCTACCTTGTCTCGAAAAACTTTCCCCGCCGAAAATCCAGGCACTCTGGTAGCTGGAATCTCCATCTTCTCATTGGTCTTGGGATTTCTCCCCTCGCGGGCTGCTCTGTCGCGTGGTTCCCAACTCCCAAAACCCACGAGCGTCACCTTGTCGCCGCCAGCCACAGCCTCAATAATCGCATCCAGAGCGGCCGTCAAAACTGCATCTGCTTGTTTTTTAGTAACGCCAGCCTTGTCAGCTATGGCATCAACTAATTCACCTTTGTTCATAAAAAACCCAAAGTACTGCTAAACAAAGGAAATCTAGCACTGACGCCTCTTTACAGGAAAGGGGGAAAAGGAAGAAAAATCAGGACTAGATATGAAAATTAACAATGCAGAGCTAATTTCACTATTATTTGACGAGCCAAAATTGCGAAAGGCTCTAGCTCAATCAACGCCCTATCTTTCCAAGCATGGGGAGCAAATTATTCTAAATATTAGATGCTTGCAGACTTCAACATTAATGATTTTGGTGCAATATCGCCAGAAATTAGTAAGTGTTTTGCAACCATTTCTAGGCTATGAAATATATTTAGAATGTGAGCAAATAACAGGTGACGATAATATGGTCGCAGTTGTAGAAAGAAGCATTGCTGAAAACAACACTACAGATCTGAGATTCTTGAGTCTAGAAACCTTGGCAAGAGCTACAAATAAATCTCCCCAAGAAGTGAAAATATTGCTTGGCAAAGCTAGAGAAGTCATCCATCCAATGGAAGATGGAAGCGAGATGATTACTGAATCTGCCTTTGATAGCGTGGTTCTCCAATGGGCTAAGTCGTTCAAGGAAGAAGTACCGCAGTCCTCTAGCAATACAGAAAAACCCGCATCAGATGCCAAGCCCCGCAAGCCAAGTGCCAAACTTCTCACCTCTGAATTAACAGTTGAAGATATCGTCACGATTAAATCGGGGGCGAACGCCGGCGCTCCCAGTTTGACCAACAAGAGCATACAGCAGGTTCTTGAAAACTTTTTTGGCAAGGTGAAGCTTGAAGACACGACCAAAGTTGATGCGGTGAGCGCCTTTATCGAGGGCACGAGCGAATTTGGTGTTAGTCTACGCAAGAAAATCCTGGGAGCTTACAAAAAATTCACCAAAGGTGGTAACGCCCAGGAGATTCAAGACAAGCTCATCGAAGGCGCTAAAACCTATTTAGAGAGTATGGCAGCGACAGCAGCCCAAGAGTAATATGTAGATGCAACGGCAAAGCAGCGCATTGACGAGCGTATGGAAGCCACAAAACAGGAAACTGAGGCGTGGACTTGGGGACGAAGAACAATAAGCCCTTGCAGGTTTGACTCCTGCCTTTGCCCTTAGAATATTATTAGATGCGATCGCTAACAAGGTGTTGTTAATGACGACAACTTAATGAGGCGAAAACGGATGTAACGCAAACCAATATCAGCACGAAAGTCGTTACAAAGGTGCTGTAAGCGATCGCTCCATATTGCAGGTCAGAGCAAGGGTCACACTTTAAATTACCTGGTGCGCGGAGTCAAAGCTTCAGCTAAGGACATGGCAATACATCAAAGGGAGCCTGCAATATTTAAGGGAATTTTGGCTACGTACACCCCACACTAACCACGTAGCTTGCCTCCCACCAATTCCAACAATCTCCCATCAACCCTCTCCTTGGCGGCTGCTGCCTACTCTAGCAATCTGCTGCTATTGCTTGATTGCTGGAACGATTTGGAGGGGCGAGAAAGAGCGTATCTTCCCAAGGAAGCCAAGGAACCGCCCCAAGCGTGGAGCGATCGCATCAAACGCACCACATTCGACAATCGATTTGAGCCTGCAATCAAAGACTACGCAGGACTTCTGAGCGTTTTTAGCCTCAATGATGATGTTGCTCAATCGATTGTTGATAACCAAGACAATATCGACCAAATGGGCAATGACCTCTGGACGTTCTTCCACGAGGCTGACCAGTACTGTCTGCGTGATGGCTGGTGCGGGATTATGGTCGAGTACCCGCCACTCGACCCCAATATCAATTCTCAAGCGGATTTGCTGGCAAGCGATCGCCGCCCATACCTCGTATTGCTCGACCGCCGCGACATCCTCAACTGGCGGACAACTAAGGTAAACGGTAAACCCCAGCTAGCACGGGTAACCATCAAGGAAACTCGACTTGAGCCGGATGGGGATTTTGGAGAGAAAGAAGTAATTTACTACCGCGTGTTGGTTCCGGGTGAATATTTCGTTTTTCAAATCCTTGAAGGCAAGGGAAACGAGGCACAGCTGCTGCTAGCTGAAAACGGACAAACTAGTTTGAGCGAGATCCCCCTAGTTTACTACTCGGTCACCGAAAGTAGCCTGTTCTCTGCCAAAGCACCTTTTCTAAATCTCGCCAAGCTCAATATTGAACATTTCCAAAAACGCAGCCAGCTCAATGAAGTGCTTCGCAAGTGCAACTTGCCGGTGCCGGTGCGGAAGGGTTTAATTAGAACGGTAGATGACCTCAAAAAAGTTCCCCCATTGGTAATCGGGCCTAACTCTGTCTTAGATATTCCAGCCGATGGGGACTTCTTTTTTGCCGAGCCATCGGGTGCCGCGATCGCCGCTTCCCGCGAAGATATCAAGGATTTGGAAGCGGCAATAGACAGGATGACGCTGGATTTTTTGACATCGGGCGAACATCAAAAGACGGCCACCGAAGTTATCCTTGACTCCACCAAAACCAGCGCCAACCTCAAAGGAGTGGCCCGTCGTAAAGAGTCGGCGATGCAGCAGATTTTCAAGCTTTGGGTGACCTACACCGGGGAGAGTCAAGGCGGTGGCATCACCCAGGATGAAGACTTGCTTACCGTGCCACTGACCCCAGAACAGGTAGACAAACTGCAAAACTTGGCTGATTCTGGGCGAATTAGCGATCGCACGCTGTTGCTCCTATTACAGCGAGGCAAGGTACTGCCGAGGCAGTTTGACATCGATGCTGAGGTGGCGATGACGCAACAAGTTCAACCCACTGATGAGGTGCTAGGGTAATGCAAACCTTCAAGCCTAGAGGTCAACCGCTCGCGCTTGCCCAGCTTTTTGAACTTGTCACCATTCGCCAGTCAGACGTGGATGAAATGGTAAAGCGATCGCAACCTCATGAAAAACTTTTCATAAATGCCATATCAGTTCGACCCAAATAGCCACAGATATCGGGACACAGAGACAGGACGCTATGTGCGGCAAGTCGATGTACTGGGCTTTGTGGATGAAGAGGTGAGTCGCCTTGAGGTGCGTTTGAAGGGACACGCGAGGCTTTTAGTACAAGGCAAAATCGACATCGCCGAATTTCAAACCCGAATGGCATTGACCTTAAAAGAATCCCATCTGCGAGTTGGGGCAATTGGGGCAGGCGGAACAAAACAGCTTACGTCCGCGCACTATGGCAAGATTGGGGCACAGCTTAAGAAGCAATATAAATACCTGCATGGCTTTGGGCAAGATTTAGCTGAGGGGAAACTGACTAAAGAGCAGGCAATCAGACGGGCTGCAAGTTACGCCAAATCCGCCAAGACTAGTTTTTTTGAATCCGAATTTACCAGCCGCGGGAAGGTTGGGTTTTATGCCAAACGCTTATTAGATGCTCAAAGTCGGCATTGCCAATCATGTATTAGTTACCAACGCCTACAATGGACACTGATTCAATTAGTTACTCCGCCTGGAGTTGATTGTGAGTGTGGCGGGCGATGTCGATGTCGGTTAGTGTTCAGGAGTTTATGATTCAAACATTTCGAGGAGATAACATTCACTCTTTAGATGAACGCCTGGCATCAAACAGTAATCAGGAAAACAGCAGCCAAATTCATTTAAGTCTCCAAAACTATCATCATATTCATTGCTGACTTTTCCATATTCCTGCTCTTCAAATCCATTCTTAAAATTGGAATAATTAAAAAAATCATCTAAAGAATAGTTATCTCGTATTGGATAATTTGGCATATATGACTTTTACTCTAGAACAACGCTACCAGATTTTAACTGCCCTCAACGAGGCATTGTTGCGAACCGACCAAATGCGATCGCAATACGCAGATGTACCAAGCGATTTTTACCGCTTTGATGCCACTCTCTCACCCACTGAATATCAGAAAAACCGCCCTGTGCCGTTGCTGTTTCAGCAGGATGATATCTGGCAGAGGCTAGATAATATTGAGCAGAAGTCTGAATTTTTAGTGAATCAAGTATTGCAGATTCTGACTGATTTTCAGATGATTGAAAGGGCGATTTTCAGCGAGCGAAGTTCTGTTAATTCAGCCCTTAAAAAAGCCGATGTTTTGGAGTGGGAGACGGCTTCAAGAAGTGCAGGGATGTTTGCCCACAGGGATGACTTGATTGAGAAATTGCGCTATCAATTGGGTTTACCGCCATCACCAGATCCGATGGGTGGAGGTGGAGGGATGTTACTGAGGAGTTAGGCAAGAATGATAAAACAGATGCGTACTCAAAAAGACGCTTTAGTTTTAGGAATTATTGAGCTATTTAAATGCTTTAGATTAAGCCCAGAACAAGCTTATAAAGTACTGGATGAAGTAAGAGAGTCAATTGCTAAATCTGTCGAAAAACAGACAGACAACTCCGAATGTCAGGCGAGAGAAGCTATTTTAACAATATCTTTCTCACCTAATAGCTTGGTTGAAGTATTATCGCAGGTCAGCACTAAAGCTACGCCATTAATCAGAGACTAAACTTAATAAAATTGCCGCCTCTTGCGGTCATGAAAAATTTTTCATAATGCTTAGAAACTCCTAAAAAGGGGAATCCTGAACAATGAAACTCTCGCTCATAAATTAACTCATGTCAGGCTCTTTAAGCGATTTTTGCGAAGCTCAGCTATTAAATCAGTTATTCGGTGGCGTGCCCTACAGCACGCCAAATATTTTATACTTCGGCTACATGGTAGGAGTCGCCGGGGAAACTGGCCCCGGTGCTGAGCCAAATAGCGGTGGCTATGCCCGCATTGCAGTCACCAACAACACCACAAACTTTGCAGTAACTAGCAACCAAATCAAGACTAACGCCACCGAAATTCAGTTTAGCGAGGCTTCCAGCAATCACGGACTAGTTCAAGCGATCGGGATTTGGGATTCACCCACTAGCGGCAATATGCTGGTGTACTTCCCCTTGTCTTCCCCCATCAACATCACCATTGGCGATGCCATGCGAATTCCAGTAGGGAGTCTGACTCTAACCTTTGCGGCGGGTGGATTGAGTAATTACGTCAAAAATGCCTTACTTAATCAGCTTTTCGGTAACGTCCCCTTCAACGTCATCACCACCTTATACGCTGCCTACTCCACCAGCTCTCCCACAGATGCAGTAGCCGGCACAGAACCCAGTGGCAACGGTTATGGTCGCGCGAGCGTAACCAACAACACCAACAACTTCCCCATCGCCACAGTTGGCTCTAAAATCAACGCCACAGATATTGCATGGGGTGAAGCTACGGGTTCTCAAGGCACTGCCACCCACGTTCAATTATTTGATGCATCAAGTGGTGGCAACTACTTGGGACGCTACGCTTTATCCCCAACTCAGGTAATTTCATCTGGCACCATCCCCACCATCCCATCATCTGCACTCACCTTAACTCTTGACTAATGACAAACTTTGCATCCGGCGCGATCGCATCGACTACGACCGCCGACATCGCCACTATTAAAATCCGCAAAAATCTGGGCAAGCCTGGGGTAATTGCCACAGTTTCAACTGCCAGCGTTGGGGCGTTGGGCAAAAAGCGATCTGTTCGCCCAGGTGCGATCGCTATTACGTCAAACCTGTCCGGTACGCTCAAACGGAAATTGAAGTTTCCGGCAGGTGCGATCGCCAGCGTCACCCAATCTCAAGTCAAGTTCTTCCTCAATGTCTCCCCTGTTGCCCCTCCCAAAGGTTCGCTGCATCGGGCTGACCTTAGCACCCTATTGCAACCAGGCTCAACAGCACCTACGTTTAGTGGTTCGCGGTTGGTCAAAGGAGACTTAACTCCTTTGTCATTCAAAATTCAAGGTCAAAAGCTAGAAGGACTGGAGGCTGAATTTACCGCCAAGCGCAAAGACGATCCGCTTGTCTCTCCAATCGTTAAAACTGGGTCAGCCGTCCATCAAACCGATCCGGCAATTGATAGCCAAACCAAGATTGAAACTGTGATGGGTAGTTTTAGCATCGACCCTGGCGATACGGAAGATTTTCCAGATAGCGAAGTTGAATTATCTTACACTCTCAAATTCAGCGATGGATTGGGGAGAGTTTACACTGTGGTATCTGGAAATTTCACAGTTTATTCGGCAGGGTAAAAATGAGCAAGTTGTTGCCAATTGAAGAAAACGAGCAGATTGTTGGCTACTTTTTTGATTGTCCTGGTTGTGGTATGGCTCATGCTCCCTACGTCCAACCTTACAAAAACGAGGTTGGGGCAAGCTGGACTTTCAATGGAGATTTCGACAAGCCAACTTTTGCCCCAAGCATCCTAGCTAAGATTGAGCGATCTGATGGCAAGGCAATGGTATGCCACAGCTTTGTTGTGGAGGGGAAAATCCAATTCCTTGGCGACTGTACCCATGCATTAGCAGGGCAGACAGTTGATATACCCGAACAAAACTAACAAAAATTGATATTAAATCATGAGCAACAACCGAGTAACACCAGAGCAAATAGCAACACTATTGGACAGCGCAGAAACACAAGAAGCTGTATTTTGGGGCAAAGAACTAGTAGTCAGTTTCAAGCTACCTTCAGGCTTTACGATTTGCGGTCGTGGCGCGTGTGTCGATCCTGCAAATTTTGACATTGAAATTGGACGCCGAGTCGCCAAAGAGGACGCCACGAATCAACTTTGGCAACTTGAAGGATACTTGCTTCAAAATAGACTGCACGAACAAGGCATACTGTGACCTCCCCATTCTCAGGCTTTGAAAACACCACACTTATTTTTCAGGTTGCTGACGGCACTTTCACCACCAACGCAGTCGGCAACCGTTCTTTTAACTTTCAACCCCAAATCATCAAAGCAGTCCTGAAGCCCACAACCGACACCAGCACAGTCTCACGCTATGCTAACGAGATTCAGCAATTCGCCGGCGCTGACGGCCATGCCGTACTTTTGGAAGGACATTTAGTCGAACCCCAAACTTACCCCCAAGGTGTCGAATTTTTGATGGAAGCGGATATCGAAATTCAGATAGCAATTGGCAAAAAAGAAGGGGGAAGATTTAAGTTATTACCAGTAGTTCAATCCCCTTATGTCGTGGCGATGGGGATTAATGCGATTACGCCAATTCGGGGGATATGGAGAAGAAATTGAGTACTAGATTGTGGGATAATTTATATAAATAAAAAATTGTAAATGTGGCAAAAAGGTAATTCCCAGAATCCCGAATTAGAATACTTTTACTGCACAAATGGATTGTTTGATGCGGTTTTACTGGTTAGACCCAAAGACAGCGAAGCAAGAATAGAAATTAGTCTTGCAGGTTCAACTATCAAAATTATCGAAGGGCGCGAACAGCAAGTAGTAGATGAATTTCTTCAATTTTGCGACATAGCGATCGCGGATATTAAAAGACTAAAACTAATTAATATCAAAATTGGAACAAAGGTAAAAAGCCAGATATTTAAGGACTCCTTCGGAGAGGTTTAGATATTAGAGATGGATTTATCTATATAAGAGAAGGGAAAATCAATGCCGAGATAGGCACTCGCTCAGATTTGCTTCTAGAAGAATACGAAATATTAGGTTAATTTGTGTCAAAAATCAACATTGATGTCGCAAAACTCAACTCCATCATTAACCACGCTTTTGATGTTGCAGTAGAAGCCCAAGATGAGGCATTTCAAAACGCGATCGCCTCCGACATCTGGGAATGGCCGCGTGAAACTCTACGCAACAACGGTGATTTAGTAACCAGTCCCCGTAACATTATTGACGAAGAAGAATTGATTGATTCTCTCGTCATCTCCCGTACTGCCAATGCCGCCCAATTCACTTGGGAAAGCGACCACGCCGCGATCGTTCACGACGGCGCCACCACCAAAAACGGAACTGAACTACCTGCTAGACCTTGGACTAAAATCGGTCTTGAAGAGTGTGATGCAGCGGGGATTATGCAACAACAGTTGAATAAATTGCTCTTGAAAGATTCCTGAAAAATTTTTCAAGAACTTAGCTGTTGAAGAATCGCGATCGCAATCCCATCATCCATTTTCATTGCCATTCTCAATAGCTGTTCGCTCTTAGTATTTTCCTGGAATTCTCTGACTTGCCACAACAGTCTGATGAGACGAGCAGTTTCGCCATCCATCACATGAAACTGCTCAGACAAACTGACTAATTTTTCGTTAGAAAGAGAATACTTCATGATGGAAACTACAACCTGTAGTAGTAAACTATCATGCCCAGAAGACTTGTTATATCAAGCTATATCAAGATTTAACAATATATCTAGCCAGCTTGCACTCGATATCGCTGTTCAATTAGCGGAATTACAAACGGCGTATCGAACGCATATCCTAAGCTACTTAAATCATCAACAGTTCCAACTATTTCAATTTTACGTTCGCTATACAACAAATGAGGAACGTAAAATTCATAGCTCACATCAAATTCCTGCTCTTTGTAACGATTCCAAGCGTGATGTACCCATTCTTCATCGTTCCAAGCGTAGCCTTCAAGATATTCAAATTGATGAAATGTGTTGGCGACAAACCTTGCATTATCAAAACACTTCCCAGGGTGAATGAAGCGATTGAATTCTTGACGCCATTGAATAACTTGGGAAACTTTTTTCATGTTATTAAAACTTCAAATATGGGCATCTTGGAAAGAGTAAATTTATTATAAATACTACCGTGATAGAAGCTTTAACCCTAAGAAATGATATCTTGGCAATACTCGCTAACAAATTAGGAACTTATACTTTTCCTAATAACGGCGGAACAACCAAAGCGATCGCCTGCCTCCCAGACCCAGATAAAGGCTGGAATTACCCCGAAAATGGCACAAAAGTTTCAGGACTAGAGGTGGTAATTAAACAACCATATCCCGATGTGGAATCGAATCTTGGAGGCGATCGCACCTTTGTTAATTCATGGGAAATACACCTCAAGCAATGGGATACAAATCAAAGTTTGGTCGAAATAATTGGACTATTAAGCGGTGAGTTACCCTCTGATTACTTAATAGAGAGAGTTAGCCCAATGCCCATTTCAGATAAATTGCTGACTGTAGAGCAATGCAAGATTTTTATTAGGGAGTCATTAGTCATCAGTCATTAGTCATTGGGCATTGGGCATTGGGCATTGGGCATTGGGAATGGGGTAAGGGGGAAAGGTTAAATTTATCCCTTTTCCCTTTAACCTTTTCCCCTACCTCCCCATCTCCCCATCTCCCCATCTCCCCACCCAAGGGGAACCCTGACCCCGGATCAGAATCTCCGGAGATCGAAATGAGCAAGACTTTTCAAGTCGGTGCGGGTGATAAGGTAAAGCTATATGTTGCTTTGCTGCCATTGGGCGATCGCACCGAACCAGAAGATGTGAGTATTACGGCTTCCAGTGGCATTACCTCTGCTGCAACTAGCGTGACTGTGACGGCGTTGACAGGGGCGATCGCAGGCGGGACGCCACTGACTTTTGACAATGGCACAACAAAACTGACTGTTTACTTGACAGCAGATGCGAAGGCAGGAGCCACTACCCTTGCAATTGAAGCGGCAAGCGCCGCTCTTACTGGCAGCTCTACGGCCGAGTACGTGGCGAAACTACGCTTACTTGGCGGTACTCAGTTAAATGCGAATATTAACGCCGAAAGAGCAGATGTGTTGGTATTTGAAGACCCATTAGGGTTTAAAGATGGAGCAATTACATCTCAATCTTGGGAATTGCCTTGGACTGCAAACCTGTTGACAACTGACGAAGCTTTTCGTCGTGTTTTCTATGCAGCCGCTAATGCTGTTTCTGGACGCGAGGTTTACGTTTGGCAAGAAGATGCTCCGCCTGCTGGTTACGCCAAGGGTGATGGACTAGAAGGGGCTTGCGTAGTGATGAATATGCAAAAAAATCTTCAATCAGTCGGGATACTTACTTTTACGACAACTTTCCAAGGACAAGGATCGCCAAAAATTACAAGGTTTTCGCTCGCTTAGATCGCCGCTCGATTTTGTGCAAAATCAATTAAGCGCCGCATCTCAAACCGATGTGGCGTTTGTTTTTTTATAAGGGAATTTTGAAAAAGTACACATCACCTTGCCAAACACATGGCGATCGCTCCTCCCAAAAATGACTCTCGCCTTGGCAAAGGATACTCTTATCTATTTGCACTTTTCCTGACTGCCTTAATCGCGGCTCAGTCTACAGATATTTCCTTCAAATTCAATAAGTCCGGGATTGAATTTGCCGTTTCATCACGCGAACTCAACGCCCAAATTTTCTACCCCTGTGTTGTGCTAATCGCTGGAATCTTGGGATTACCAACCGACGCGATAGCACTTGCAGTAGGACACTTTTTGAGCAAGGGGCGCGAATAATGTGGTATGGCTCAAACGATTACAGCAATGGATTAAACAATTATTCAAGCCCAAGAAAAAACGACGGGCGTACCCCAAAATTCTTAAACGATGGAACGGGAAAGACTGCGCTGTATTGCGAATCGAGCGCGACACTCCAGGGGAAAGAGCAACCTATCGCATCACCTCAATCCACGGGCAGTGTGACTATCTCATCACCCTTGACTATCTCCGAGAATTCCATACAGAATTGGTTGGGACTTTCCAAGGAACCCCTATCCGCATACCAACGCTGGAGTATCAACGCAACTCTATACTCACGCATCGCTTCGCGGTCTGGCGGCTTTGGCGTAATGGCACTAGCGATCCTTTGGGCATTTGGGACGTTGACTTGGAAGGCAACAATCAACGTGGAGCCAACTTTACAGAACTTGCATCGCGCAGCGCAGTCAAGATGGTTGCCTTAAGTGCCTTGTTGCTAGTCCACGTCCCACGGATTCCTTTGCTGCACTGGGAAAGCCAGATAGAAAGAATCGATTGGCTTGCTCTACTTCAAGAAAGGATTAGGAAGGAATTGTCAAACGATAATCACAACCTGAGAGCTTGCGTTATTTTGCAATCTTAGTTTCTGAAAAGTTTTACAGGAAGGGTATAGGCGTCCCTTGCGCGTCTCGTTCGCGCAGCGTCTCCGACAGGAGAAGAGAAGCCCGCCGTAGGCATCGCTATTCTTCTTTGACTAATTCATAAAGTAGCGATCGCACCTTTTCTTGCCAATCTGGAATCGCTTGAATTTTTGTCAACACAGATGGCTCTATTCTCAAACTTAGCTTAGCCTCTCTAGGCTCAGGTCTATCTGTGGCAAACTTACCTTGATTGTCCCTGTCTCGTACTTTTTGCATAGCTCGCCTCCATATGGTTCCATTATATAATAGAACCATGTCCCCGTGGTATAGACTTTTATCGCTACGAACAAGTAAAAATCACGAAAATTTCTATGCTAAACCCCTACACAATCCATGTCCCCGTGGATTAGAATTAAGGCATGAGAGACAACAAAGCGAAAAGTCTGAGCGGAAGCCTCTTCCGCTCAGACTTTTCAAGACAACACTACGCTCTCATCAGGAGGTGAAATGATTGACTAAATCCAATGGTGGCTCAAAAAAGCCCAATCCTGAAGACCTAGAGGTTTACGAACCCAGTTCAGTCGAGGGAGATCATGTTGGTTACTTTAAGACCGACATTAAGGGCAAAGAGGGAGACTTAGTTTCCGACGACCAGCTTCCCTCTGAGCTTCAAGAGCCTAAAAAACCAGATGAACCCGCCTAATAGGTAGTTCATCTCCCCCCAAGCCTCACTTGGGGGCTTTCCTGCTTATTCTAGGAGTATAACGCAATGGACACAGACGCGAGCGTTTACCACCCCGATTATTACCGCATAATTGAGCGCATACCTGGGGCATGGCATTTCAAAAAAGGCGAACTATTTTATAAGCGATTGCCGATTGATTTCAACGATTTTGAATTATTGTATGGCATCACTAAGCAGCAGATAACCATTGAATTATTTCGCCTTAACGGCGGGAAAATTGGTTATTATTTGGCGGATCTTCGCCACAAAAAATATTACTACTGCGGAACCGATCCGGAAGGGGTAAAACTGCATCTGCGATCGCTCGGCATTGGACGAGACGATCCGATGGAAAACGGATCTTGAAAAGTTTTTCATGAAGGGCGATCGCTCTCATCTCCACCCTAACTTCTTCATTCAAGAAGAGGACATAACCCGGCTTATGTCCTACTGCGATCGCTGTTACCTTCCTGTATCTGCAAGGTCGTGCAAAACATCTTGCACGACCTTGCGATCGCACTTCACATCGCACACAAGTTGAAAATTTTTCACCTTTTAGTCAAGAGCCGTTTATTCAGGCTAGATTAGATGCAGGCAAGGCAATCACACGGATTCGGTTTACTTCGTTTTATCGGGAGATTGGATTTGTGTAGTTGTTTTGCTGGCAGCAAGTATATGGGTTCAGTTGCACCTAAATTTTTAGGGGAAATTGAATTTGTATAGCTGCTTTACCTGTAAAAATTATTACTAAAAATTATGGCATATATTTCAACAACAACTTGTGCAAACGGAAGCTCAATTTCGGAATTGCCTAAAGCAATGGCTCTTCTTTCTGATGCACATCAAATTCTAGTGCAGCATCAGTCAAGTTTTGCTTCTGAGGGAGAGAATCCTTTGGAGCATACAAGAAAGGCTATTAAACTACTTCAAGAAATTTTAGATCGGCAGCGCTAAATCCATATTGAAATTTTGAGGTTTAAGCCAGCAACTAGCTGGCTTTTTTTAGTGGCATTTGGAAGAGACGATCTTGTGGAATAACCAATAATTCCCCAATAAATCATCCTGAAAAATTCTTCAGGATGATTTATGCTTTGTCATGAAAATCTATTAGCACCCAACGCCTTGGAAAGTCCTCCTCGAAGATTTTCCGCTTCTTTGCCGATAAAATCGTGAAACGCCGGCCAAGAGCCTTCTTGATTTCCTCTTGAAACCTGGAAGGAGATTCTGACTCCGTTCTCTTGCAGTTCGTTCGGGTGGTGTTCAAGGTAAACAACCGCATCAAAATCAACGTAGGCGATCGCATCGGTGTTGATTAGAATTCTGTGCCCGTCTTTGCTGTTCGCTTCAATGAACATTGGCTTAAAAATAATTTTACGCACACAGTCTACTCGCGATCGCTCATTAACTGCACGCCTTTTTTGGATGCGATCGCTAAAATGTCAATCAAATCGAAAATTTTTCGTAAGTCACTTACATTTTCAAAGAGCCGCTTCACCATTAACTAGCGATCGCTCTCATCTCCTAATCTCTAATTTATGCGTCTATGAATTGATGTTTATATATACATTTGCATACAGGACATTGATACATTTTCAATCCTCCAGGTGTTTCTGCTACTCTTATTAACTTTTTATTGTTGTCATAACAACCCGTACAATACCCTCCATCTCCATTTTCTTTGTAATAAAGCCCAGCTTTCAAAATTACTTTGTTCGCCGGGTCTTTTAATTTTTCTATTTCTTCTTCTAAAAGTTTTATTTTTTGCTTGTTATCAATATTTTCTTGAATTTGCTCTGCTAGCTTCATTTGAGTTTCTGCCAACTCTATACTAAGTTGACCGATGATTCTCATAAATTCGCCACGTTTTTGCGTGTCCTTTATTTCTTCAGCATATTGATTTAGTAGCTTAACTCCATCTAGAGCTGCTTTTCCTGCTGTTATTAGTTTTAATGCGTCCATAATTTCTATTTGTTTACTTATTGCTCTCTGCCCAACAACTCCCCTAACACTTCCAATAGCCATAGAATATCCTCACGGGACAGCCAAGTTTGGCAAACCCGTCTTTTATTTCCTGGAGCCGTTTTTGATTGTCAGGCACGCTATTCCCCAGTCGCTAGCTTGACAAACATTTCTTCAAAACTTATGCCTTCCTGTGCAGCCTGAAACGCAATTAACTCGCACCATTCAGGGGTAAGTCGGCGTATTGACGCACTCAATAGACTGGCGGAATCAGCTGCCACGCCCCGCTTTTTCACCGCCGCTGCCGCCTTGAGTACCCAAAAATCCATATCTGACAATTTAGCTGTTTGTATCCGCGTATCGTCTATTTTTGGGAGCTTTGAGGCTATTTCATCCCAGTTTACGCCTTCCATATTGCTTTCTCATAGCTTTTTATCTGCTGCTATACTACACTGATTTTAGAAAAAGCGGAAAATGCGGTCTTGGGGTTTCCCCAAGTAGAGCAATTTTCCAAGACAAGAGATGCGCCCGATGCTCGCAACACCGGACGACTTCCCCAACGTAGAGCTAACCTACAGAAGGAGCAATATAATTATGCACCCACGCGAACTTAGGACGAAATACAACCTAAGCTTGACTCAACTCGCATTTTTTCTGACGTGCGATAGGCGTACAGCTGAGAGATATTGTTCGCACGCCAGCGATGACCCAAGACCCCAAGTTTTTTTAACTTGCCAGCTGCTGGATTTTTACTGGCAAAGTATAGGCAGAGTGCAGCCACCACCTTTTCTTGCGCCGGCAATTTGACGGACAAAACTACGAATTTCAGTCGCTACCCGCCATTGTGCGGGTTTTTTATTATCAAATTACTGAAACATAACTGAAACACGTTTCAGTAACAGATGAATCAACGCGTTTCACACTTCACAAATCAATTTCACCTAAATTCTTCTCAATCAACCCAAAAACACCATCAAAAACCACGAAAAAGATAGGTTTGAGCCATTGAAATTAAAGCGTGAAACACGATTGTTTCAGCCTAAATATTACCCGCGAAACACATGAAAAACCCTCAACTGTATCAAGTGAGTCTAGAGGCACTCACTACCGCCAACTGTCCTAAAGAATTGTCCGAAAAAGTCTCCCGAATTGTCGCCAACGACGATGGCGGACAGCCAAACTTAGGACGCACGCCGGAAGAAACCGAGGCAGTACGTGAAGCAGCCAAGTACCTCCAAGATTGAGATTTGGGATTTCTTCGACCATCGTTCGGGAGTGCGTAGTCAGTTCGATCCGCATTTTTTAAGTAGAGAGCAATGGGCAGAGTGCTTGGGAATCGGGCGCACAACCATCTGGCGATGGGAGCAAAATATCATCCGTTTGGTAGTGGCTGTACTCAGTGAATATCAAACTGGACACGACTACCTAGACGGTTATCAACGCTTCATTCTCGCTGCCATTTACGCCTTGAAAAATGGCTATGTGGAAGAAGGCAAAAAGATGAGCAACGACGAAGTGAAAGCTTATCTGCGCTCCAAGCGTAGTGAGCTAACCAGAGATCAATTTGAGAATTGGAGGATAAAAAATGGCGTACACTAAAGCCGAATTATTTCAGCATTTTGAAGGTGAATATACCCAAGCCCAAATAATCAAAGGACTAACAGAACTAGCAAAAATTGACTCTTCAATTAACCCTGATGGCGACGAGTTCGACGAGTCGATCGTCGAGCAATTAGAAGACACTTTCTGCCTGATTCAAGATGCCGTAGACAAGCAAAAACTGCTAGCAGCAAAGGGCGAAACACTCGTGCCAGTTGAACAAATAGCAATGGAATTGGCGCAAGGACAAGCCAGCGATACACCCATTCAAGTGTTCAAGGGGTTTGTGGATATTGTGGCTGGAGAAGCGATCGCTCGTGCTGTTCTAGAGCATCAGATCTCAGAAACGGTTTACAACCAAACACTGACCGATTTAGATGTCAAATCCTTGGAAGCCAAAAATCAGCAAGCTGCTAATCGCATCGCTTTGATGAGCCACCTAATCCAAAACCCCCAAACAGTGGAGCGAATTTTAGAGGATTACGGTATCAACAGCAATGCCAATACACAAACACAATTGCTAGAAACTACCACCTCATGCACTTTAGAGTTCAACCCTGAGGAATTTCTGCTGGAGGTAGGCGCTCCAAAAAAGTCTCAGACAATCCCAGATACCCAGATGCTAACCAAGCAGCTACTCAAGCGCTATCGACAAGACTAAAAGAGTTTGAGCAAAGCAAGTTCATGAAATATTTACGCCGAAACCCGATGGTGGCTGTATTCTTCTTTGGATTGTGCGTATGCTTTGCCCTCTCATCAGGCAACATCAAATCACAATGGAATGCAGCTGCAATACTCCAACAAAAAGCCCAAGAAAATACTTCTAAGCAATGGAATCTCGCGCTATCTCAACAGCAAGCTGAAGAAGCCGCCAAAATTGCTGAAGCACGGTACACCAAAGGTTGCAAGTTAGTGGTTTCTAAAAAATCACCTAACAACTTTACTACCCTGACCGAGGGTAAATCGATTTTCGATCGCGCTCGCAACGCTCCCCTCCCTGTAGGGACTGTAGTATGCGACGCCTACGGCAATACCGCCAAGATTGTCGAAGGCGAAGTGGTAGGAGAGATTGCCTTCACCGGTAACCAGGCAGTAATTGACAAAGTAGTGAAACGTTCAAAAGCCAAATATTCTTCACCCAATTTGTAAACACTGAGCAGAGCCGAAGTGTGATGGAACAGTTTCTCAAAGAGGCAATTGGTCTAGGCTCTCCACAACTTGAAGTAGAGCCGCCCCCTACAGATGAACCCCAACCGCAGCCAAGCGTAACCCTTCGGGTTCGTGAGTTCGCTATCGACGGGAACCGCCAAGACAGCGACTCACTCACCATCTATGATTTTGGCAAGCTTTTAGCCCAAAACGAACCACCCAAAAAATCACATGGAACAAAGCAATAAAGCTCAAGGCACTCGCACCTACATCAAGCTTTTGTACTGGGCGGCGGTAATTTGTGGCATTTGGTTTGCCTATTTAAATATTGGCCCTTACGCCCAAGCTGTGAAACTTTTAATTGCCAAATCTGGAGGCGATAACGCCCTAATCAAATTGATTTATTCCATACCTATCATTAACGGCATTGCTGCCACAATCGGTACTGCATTGCACTGGTTGGTGGGCTTGGTGATTTGGATAGTCGTGCAAACTATCGAGGTTTTTCCGATTATCTTGAAGCGCGATCGCGCTTTCATACGGACTTTAATCAGCAATGCCCAATCTGCCGATAAATTCCAAATCCGCGAAAACGACGACCCAGCACTGGCCGCCTTAAAGCGGTGGTATAACCACTTCCCCACCCTGGCAATGACCAGCGCCCGTAATTTATCGATTGGGGTTTACGCCATCGATTTTTTATTTTGCTCCCTAGTCTATCCCCCTTGCGATGGGGGCTTTGGTCAATTAATGTTCATCATCATGTCGGGGCAGTTGGGGCGATTAGATTTGGCGAATATTGCCATACTGATTGTTACTTTGTTTGCAGTTGAGGCAATTGTTCGGTTCATCTTCTGGCTGGGGCAAATCACATATTTCATGAAAGCGGCACATTCGAGGTAACAAAAATGGCATTATTCAGAGTCAAAACAGACACGCGAGATTTCAGTTGGAGTAGCCATACCAAAGAAAAATCGGATAAGGAAATAGTTCAAAGTATCGGAAGAATCATGAATAAGTTGGCTGAAGCTGAACCCGATTCACAAGTTATTGAAGTCAAAGTTGTGGACAGGAATTGGTAGGTAATGACTAAAAAAGGCACAGTTTATCTCATCAATGCCAAGGGAACCAACCGCTACAAAATTGGCTATACCAATAGGCCATTCTCCGAACGACTAGCGGAGATTAATAGAGGGCAAATTCCTTACCCATTAACAGCCACAAAAACAATTTTGGTTGAAGATGCTTACACGGTTGAATTAACTTTACATCACCAGTTTGCAGGGCTTCGTAAATATGGTGAGTGGTTTGAATTTAGCAGCAGCCTACTCAAGGAAGTATGCAAGGAGATGGATAAATTGCAAAAGCAAAGCACCCCAATTTCAAAAATTACCCCTTTTTTGCTGATGATAGTGGGCTTGATAACTCTGCTCTTGCCCTTATTCCTGAAACACTGTCAACAGCCCCAACCCAAAGCTACATAATTGATTCGGCATCAAAGATAATGTCCGCGTTTAACCCCAACTCACGCCAATTAACTCCCCAGGAGTGGCAAGCTCTAGCTGCCAGCTCTATTGATAACGACAATTCACAATATTTAATTATTGGTGGGATAATTGCGGGACTGTTTGCTGCATCTGCCACAGGCTTCCCCCCTACTGGCTTATTTATTGCAGCGTGGGGATTTTACGCGGCCTGGCAAAAAACTCAAGGCATCAACCGCAATGAAACTGCCATAAACAACTATGGCTGCGTGGCTCACGTTCTTGAAGGAGATAATTTTCGTGACTTCCGCCATCAAGTAGGGGACGCGGAAGTGAATCGGCAGATTCACTGGGCAATTGAGCGCGGCTATAAATTGAGTCACGACGCTCAAGACTATTGGGAGACCTGGGGAAAGAAAACTTTTTCGCCCGTTCAAAATACTCAAGTTCTCCTACCTCCAGTCTCCCCATCTCCCCATCTCCCCGTCTCCCCAGTCTCCCCAGTCTCCCCATCTCCCCACTCCCCCATCTCCCCAGTCTCCCCATCTCCCCACTCCCCCATTATTCAAACCCAAACTTCCTACTACGCTCCCCCTAACCGCCAGGAATTCGATGTCATGGGAGAGATGGTAGGCAAAAACATCAGGAATCAGCTGATAGTAGGCATCCAAGGGGCAGGGAAAGGGATCGTGATTAGCAATGCCCTAGAAGCAGTGCGAAAATACCACCCTAACCGCAAGATTTTCGTCATCGATCCCAAAGGCAAAGCCGAGGAATCGGGCTACTGGGAGGAACGCGCTGATTATCTAGAAAGGGCAAAAATTCTTGAGATGGAACCCCATGAGGTTGTCGCGTGGGTCAAGAAATGCTTTGATTTGTACATGAAAGTTCCAGGGGAATGCTTGCTTTTTCTTGACGAAGGAACAGCTGTTGCCTCCTCGTTCAAATCCACTAGAGGGGCAATGGCTTGGCTGAAAAACAAAATTGCTCACTTTGTAAGTTTGGGCGATGGCGATGGCAGAAATTTCTGGATGGCAGTCCAGAACGGCGACACCACTGATTTAGGTATCAGCGGGGGGATGCGGAGCCAACTCAATCCCTACGTCATCATCAACCCCGAACAAATGAGCGCTTACGAATCAGTTATTAACCTTGAACTCCTACCCAAAGATAAAAAGCCATCTTCAGAGGCAATCAAAGAAATAGCCAAGCGTAGCCCTGTAGGACGCGCCCTTTACCACGGCGCCATAAATGAGTGGCTACCCATGCCACGAATGGAAAATTATTCAGGATTCGATCGCGACTCTCGCAGTTTCATCGATCGGCAAAAACCCACCTCTCAAACCGAGTTGATGCTGCAAAAGTTGAGTTTATCGCAGCAGCCAACTTTTACAGATTTCATCGCCAACGATTTGGGCTTGACGGGCGATAAAGCAGCCCAGATGCAGCAAGCAATTTTGGTGATGCTGCGAAAAAGCGATCGCCTCGACTTATTAGAAAAGAAATTTGGAGTCAACTTGTGATAATTGAATCAATACTTGCTATTTCCCTTTCTGGGCAGATCGTAATCGCCAACAGAAAACCCCAGCACGACAACGTTCTTCGGCTAACAACCGAACAGCAAGAATACATCGATCTGGCAATTTCCGCGTGCCTCGAATTACCTCCAGAAAGGCGCGAACTAGACTTGGAGTGCCAATTCAGTTATCAAGAATTGATTGATACTGCCAAAGATTTTTATCCGCCCCCAGTCTACGATCGCCCCAGTCAATGCGATAAATTTGACTTTATGGATAGACGATGGGCTAAAGAAGAAAACGAGGAATTTTTAAGGCTTAAATGCTCTAATCATCCTGCTGACGAATAGCTTACAGACTAATGCACCAAAACGAAATTCGCATCAAATTCAAAACCGATGACGAATCCGACTTGTTGACCCTCATTCGTCTCAAAGCTGACGGTGAAGGCATCTCGGTGGAAGAGTACGCAATAAACGCACTCAAAAAGTATGTAGAGGCTTCAGCACCCTCTCCACCGCCAAACCCTACGCTTTCTACAGGGCAGATGAACGAGATTCGGCGCCGTATCGGTAATGTCGATGCATCTTGTCGCGGCGAGATAGCATCACTTAGAAGGAAGATAGATGTTTTGGCAGAAGCGATCGCTTCTATCCAGTCCCAACTCGACAGCACTACCTGAAAAACTTTTCATAAACTCAATTAGCTCAAAATTAGTGCGCTAATTTTCAAACCTTATCAAAAGCCTTTTGTTATCTGCTTTCTGCCTTCTAACCTATCCGACTTGTAATCGGAAGGTCGTCGGTTCAAATCCGACTGCTGGCTTTTGTACATGTACATTCGCAAATTATTTGTCGCTATTCGCAAATTAATGTCGTTTTTCGCAAATTGTTGTCGCTTTGATTGTTTTTAGACTCAAAATTTATTGATAAGATTTTTTGCAAATTAATGTCGTTTTGTTCATAGTTGGATATCGTCGTATTATTTAGATTTAAGTTTAAGACTAAAATGTTACTTTAACAATTTAATAACTACGTTTGCATAGCCCAATTCTTCCATATTAATCATCAGAGTAAATAATTTTTATTTCTCTTTCTACGCTTGTAGAATCTCATAGGCTTACAAGTCGGATGCACCTTTCAACCCTCTCCCCTCTGAAAAAATTTGCGTGACGCAAAGACAAATAAAATAACAGTGCCTTTTTAACGCATCTATATTGAGGATGATTCTTGAAACGAGCTTATTCCTGTCTTTTCATGCAGGATAAATACTTTCAACTCATCCCTAGCCGGAATGGTGGTTGAAACTGAAATGGATGCTAGCTTTTGAATCGTTAAAATTCGTTCTTTCAACCCACCCCTAGCCGGAATGGTGGTTGAAACTCGATATCGTATTGATACCACAAGCAAGGCTCTCCATCCTTTCAACCCACCCCTAGCCGGAATGGTGGTTGAAACTCATTTTTCAATGATTCAGGTATAGGGTATTGCCTCTGCTTTCAACCCACCCCTAGCCGGAATGGTTGTACATTCGCAAAATAACTTCGCAAAACCCTATTTTCAAGCGTCTTTGTCCGATGTTCGTAAATCTTCATCGGCCATTTGTTAGCATTTTACCGCTTGCAAACACTCACTGCGGTTATGCCATATTTTGACTCCTTATATTAAGTAAGAATGCAGTATGTAATTCGTGAAGTCATTGAATAACACACTTTCTCACTGAAAAAAATAATTACAATGAAAAGGTGAAATTTTTTACTTTTTCGACCTCAATTTGTCAAATGTAAAAAATCTTTAGTCACTTTCTAAAACATACTTTTCTTACTAAAACATACTTTTCTTACTAAAACATACTTTTTATAATTTAGCAGCGTAAAATAAATTGGTATTAAGCATCAAGAAAAGCAGCAATGGCTCAACGCCCCGTTGGCGCAGCCTCTGGTAAATAAGAAAGCTAACAGCACTGTTTCATTGAGTAAAAAAGTGTTAATTTCATTCCTAGCAGGTGGTAGGCTACAAGTGTGCCTACTTCTAACAAAAATTTTTTAAAGTTTTCTTCAAGTATTTATTCGTTAATATGATATTGGTAAATAAAATGTAGTACATTTACATAATAGATTTAAAATTCTTAATACCCGTGGAAGAGCTTCTGCAAGCTGTAGAAAGAATTCTGAAAGACAAGCCTCTTGCTTCTATTCAATCGTTTGTGCTGTATCAATCTTGGTTGGGCAAAACTTACGATGAGATGTCAAAGACATCAGGCTACGGCAACCACTACATTAAAGAAATTGGCTCTCAGTTATGGCAAGATCTTTCTGTAGCCCTTGGAAAAAGAGTAACAAAAAAAAATTTGCATGTAGTCTTAAAGAAATATTTACAAGAGAGTCCCTCATCGGGAAAATCTACAACCAACAATGAAAAAAGTTTCCTTTCCCACTCCGTACAGACGCGATTAATCGCCTCAGTACCGACATCGGACAACCTTTTGCAAGCTAAGACTAGTCATCAGGGAAATCAAATAGAACAAAACTTCAAAAGACAATGTAGCTTAGAAATGGTTTTTTCCGACGCGTTCTCAGCTAACGAAATAGATTATCCTAGCGGCCCCGTACCACTTGATTCTCCTTTATACATTAATCGCCCTCCATTAGAGGAACTTATTTGTCAGGAGATATTACACCCTGGTTGCTTAATTAGAGTTAAAGCACCCAAGAAAATGGGAAAAAGTTCCTTACTCAACCGAATGATTGCTTATGCTAAAGAACGGGATTATCAAATTGTCTACTTAGACTTTCAAGAAGCCGACCAAGAAGTTTTTTCTTCCTTGGATAAATTTTTACGTTGGTTTTGTATCTATGCCAGCAGGCAATTAAACCTCCTGCCGTGTCTGGATGATTTTTGGGATACAGACATGGGCAGCAAAGTCAGCTGCAAAATTTATTTTGAAGCATATATATTACAATACATTGCTGAAAAACCTGTGGTTTTAGCTTTGAATGAAGTTCAACAAGTTTTTGAACATCCAAAGATTGCCCAAGACTTTTTGCCGATGCTGCGATTTTGGCACGAACAAGCAAAGCAAGACCAAACATGGCAAAAACTCCGAATGGTGGTAGTTCACACCACAGAAATTTATGTTCCTCTAAAGCTCAACCAATCGCCTTTTAATGTAGGAATTACAATAACTCTGCCACCATTTACCAAGAACCAGGTGCAGGATTTAGCATTGCGTTACGGGTTAGAGTGGGCGCGAGATTCCCAAGGGTCGAAACGCCTCGAACCTCTACAAGCAATGGTGGGGGGACATCCTTATTTGGTAAGCCTTGCACTATATCATTTATCTGGGGAAAAAATGACCTTAGAAATATTATTAGAAACAGCATCGACACCGATGGGAATTTACACCCAGCATTTGCGAGAATTGTTAAACTTGCTACAAAAAGAACCAGAATTAATGTCTGCGATGCAACAGGTAATAGCCAGCAATGAGAAAGTAGAATTAGATGCGATCGCTGCTTATAAACTGGAAAGCATGGGTTTAGTGCTACTAAATGGCAATCAAGCTTGTGTCATGTGTGAATTATATCGTCTTTATTTTAGTCAACAGTTTGCACGCTCAGGATGTTAATGCTTGTATATGAAACCTTGGGAGGTAAATAATTAAAATATTTATTCTTCTTCGAGAACTTCTTTGATTAAGAAATAAAACATATTTAAAGTTTAAAATCAAATGAACAATTATCGATACCAAGTTGGTGGTACCCTCACCAGTGATTCTCCTAGCTATGTTGAGCGCAAGGCAGATATAGAACTCTACCATGCTTTGAAACAAGGTGAATTTTGCTATATTCTCAGCTGTAGGCAAATGGGAAAATCCTCATTAATGGTCAAAACCAAACATCGCTTACAACAAGAAGGTTTTCGATGTGCCACCGTTGATATGACCAATATTGGTTGTGACAATATCACTCCCGAACAGTGGTACAAAGGAGTAGCAGGCGATTTATGGTTAGGTTTTCAGCTATTAGGAAAACTTAATCTAAAAACTTGGTGGCAAGAAAAAAAAGATATTTCTTTGGTTCAAAAACTTAGCCATTTTATTTCGGAAGTACTCTTAGCTCAGTTTCCTAACGAAAGACTGTTTATTTTTATTGATGAAATTGATAGTATTCTGAACTTAGATTTTTCAGTTGATGACTTTTTTAGCTTGATTAGGTTTTGCTACAACCAACGAGCAATCAATCCAGAGTATAATCGGATTACCTTCGCTATTTTCGGCGTTGCTACACCTTCAGACTTAATTTTATATCGAAATCATACTACCCCATTTAATATTGGCAAAGCTATAGAAGTAAATGGTTTCACATTTGAAGAAGCTCAACCATTAGCTTTGGGGCTGAATATTCAAGGCAATCATGCCCAAAAAGTTTTACAAGAAATGTTGTCCTGGACACAAGGGCAACCATTTTTGACCCAAAAGCTGTGTCGGCTGGTTGTAAATTTATCTCAAGACGACCTGGGTAGAAAGCTCAAAATTCCTCCAGGAACAGAAGAATTTTGGATAGAAAATGTAGTGCGATCGCATATTATTGAAAAATGGGAATCCCAAGATGAACCAGAGCATCTCAAGACAATTCGCGATCGCATTCTGAGAAACGAAGAATTCGCTGCCAGATTGCTGGGAATTTATCAGCAAATACTCCAAGGAATTAAAGTACCCGTTGACGATAGCCGAGAACAAGTAGAACTGTTGCTATCCGGTTTGGTAATTAAAAAGCAAGGTTTTCTGCAAATCAAAAACCGCATTTATGAAGAAGTTTTTAATCTAGAGTGGGTTGGCAAAAAATTAGCTAACTTGCGCCCTTACTACGAAAATTTCAATGCATGGGTAGCCTCTAAGCAACAAGATGAATCTCGCCTCTTGCGCGGTCAAGCCTTAATTGATGCCCAAACTTGGACAAATGGCAAAAGCTTAAGCAACTTAGATTATCGATTTTTAGCTGCTAGCGAAGAATTAGACAGGCGAGAAGTGCAGCAAGCATTGGAAGCCGAACGTGCCAAAGAAGTGGAAGCGCGACTTGCAGAAGAACAAAAAAGGCTGGCTCAACAAAGAAGATCTTCCCGAATCGTAGCACTTTTGCTTCTCGGTATGACCATCAAGTTAGCGATTTCTATCCTCTGGGGAATGTCGCTTTTACAAAAGATTGATGCCTTGCAATCACGGCTAAGATGTAACCAAATTGAGCATCAAGCCTCAGTCAAAACAATTTGCAATTAGCCAAACAAAAAAATAAGCCTGTCAATCACGACAAGACTACATCTGCTTAGTTTAAAACTTAGACAAAAACCTCTTTTAAACTCTGGTATTGCTGATTTCATCTATCAAAACGATTCTGCTTGATATCAAAATCACTGTAAAGACGTTGCAACGCAACGTCTCTACATTCGGGTTGATAGGATAGTTCAGCAACTTTGAACTCTAGTATATTTTCAGGATTAACCACCAGCAACGGCAGGGACTATACTGACTTCATCACCATCATTGAGGCGTGTATCTGCACCTTTTAAAAAACGAATATCTTCATCATTGAGGTAAAAATTCACAAACCGCCGTAGCTTTCCTTCTTCATCGCATAATCGTGATTTGAAGCCAGGAAAACTTTGTTCTAATGAATCCACAAGTTCAGCAATGGTATTGCCACTGGATTCTACCGTAGCTTGGTTATTTGTAAATTGTTGAAGAGCTGTAGGAACTAAGACTGTTACGGCCATAAAAGTAGAAAGTTAGAAGTGAAAAGTAAAGATTTGTCCTTCATCCATTGTTCATTGTCCTTGGTTTTAACCAATGACTAATGACTAACGACTAATGACAAATAATTAAACGAGAACTTGTTGCCATTCCAAGCGATCCAAAGTACGCGATCGCTCTAGGGCACGTTCAAAACTATCGAGCTTGGCATCAATAGTCAAAGGTTCACCAATGTAGCCTTGTACTGCTTCTTGGGTTTTCAGACCATTGCCAGTGATGTAAACTACGGTAGTTTCATCTGGATCGATCTTGCCAGCTTCTACCAATTTTTTCAGCACAGCTACGGTTGTACCACCCGCTGTTTCTGTGAAGATACCTTCGGTTTCTGCCAGCAACTTGATGCCGTCAATAATTTCTGCATCATTGACTGATTCAATGTTACCACCAGTCTTCTGAGCTATATCCACAGCATAAATGCCGTCTGCTGGGTTACCGATCGCAATTGATTTGGCAATTGTATTCGGTTTCACTGGTTTAATAAAGTCGCTCCCTTCTTTAAATGCTTGGGCGATGGGCGAACAACCTTCAGCTTGAGCGCCGCTGAAACGGACTTTCTTACCTTCTACCAAACCAACTTCGACAAATTCTTGGAAACCCTTATAAATTTTGGTAAACAGCGAACCAGAAGCTAAAGGAGCGACAATATGGTCGGGTAATTCCCAACCTAGTTGTTCTGCAACTTCAAAGCCCAAGGTTTTGGAACCTTCAGAGTAGTAAGGACGCAAATTAATATTGACAAATCCCCAGCCATGTGTATTAGCAACTTCCGAACACAGACGATTGACTTGATCGTAGTTGCCTTTTACAGCCATGAGGGTGGGGCTATAAATCAGACTGCCGAGAATTTTACCAGCTTCCAAATCTGCGGGGATGAACACACAGCAATCTAAACCGGCGTGAGCGGCGATCGCGGCTGTAGAATTTGCCAAGTTACCAGTGCTGGCGCAGGAAACAGTGGAAAAGCCCAACTCTCTTGCTCTGGTGAGGGCAACTGACACCACCCGATCCTTAAAGCTAAGGGTGGGCATATTCACGGCATCATTTTTAATATAAAGCTTGTTTAGACCCAGGCGGCGGGCAAGACGGTGGGAACGAACCAAGGGAGTCATACCGGTTCCCACATCTATAACGTTATCAGTTGCGACAGGTAAAAACGGACGGTAGCGCCAAATTGAATTAGGGCCAGCTTTAATTGTTTCGCGAGTGACGGTCTGACGCAGGGCGCTGTAGTCATACTTGACTTCCAAAGGCCCAAAGCACACCTCACAAACATTGCTGGCTTTGGGTTCATATTCCGCACCACATTCCTTACATTTCAAGGCTTTGAAAAATGTGGCATTACTGACTTGGGATTGGGTTGTGATTGCCTGAGTCATAAACTAGCTTTCCCTGTCTGTCCATCAACTGTCGCCTGATGGTAACACGAGTAAAAATACCAGTCAAACATACCCGACAAAAATAGTCGGGTATGCTTAGTAGTCAGAGTAATAATTTTTGTAAAATTTTAAGACCAATGAATTCTTGTATTTAGTATTTACACTTACTTATTTCTAGTTACAAATTCAGATCTGAGTTTGAGATATTCAGTCTTAATACTGTTGGTAGTTATGATTAAATTGCATGTTGTGTATGATTAATATGCATTTATCTGAACGATCGCCGCTCTAAATTGCTGACTAAAATGATTTAAATGACTTTTTAGGATAGAGAAAATATATAACAGCAAAGAGCCAAAAGTATTTTCTGGTATAGGCTTTAGTATTTTTTCTGTTGGATTCAAGATTTAACTTGCTGTTGATATTACAAAAATAAAGTTGAATTTTAATCTTTGATACATTCATTCACCGCTAGAGAAGTTACTTATTTCTACGGTGGACTTTTTTTGCAGCAAAAGTTACATTTCTACTTGCATAAACAATTCAGCAGTACGCAACAGTAAGTTCCCCATACTTGTGATTATTAGCCTTGATTATCAAAGGCGATCGCAAATTCAGATCGGCGAATTATTTGAAAGTATTGCTTCAACATACTTGGTGAGGAGCGTCAATAACTGACAGGATTCAAGAAGCTTGAAATATACAAACTAAGTTTCAAAACCAGGTGTTAAGCGTGTTTTACTCCTGAATTCTGATTCGGAGAATTCAGCGATTTTGCTTTAACTCCTCAAGTCTGCATTCTCAAAACATTAAAGTTTTAGGCAAATATCATCGGTAATTCTTTAAAAAATTGCCGAACTTTATCCTCTTGAAAACTCAGGACACAAGTTCAGCAAACAAACAAACAAAACCTATGGTAAAACAAAATAAATTTGTAAACAAGCAGCGTTACTGCTATCAATCCTTAATAGCAACAGCATTATTAACTGGTAGCCTTTTCCAATTTCTTGCACCTGTATTAGCTGACGGAACTACAGCGGGTACATCTATCAGTAACACAGCCACAGCAACCTACGAAGATCCCAACAGTCCAGGGACAACAATCAACGCCACTTCCAACACTGTAGTTGTCACCGTAGCGGAAGTTGCTGGTATCACGGTCAGTGCGTCTGGTGTCACAGATGCCACTTCTAGTCCTACCAATACAACAGTCCAGGTTGGTGACTTACTTATCTACACCTACACCCTGACAAACGTAGGTAACGACCCCACCCAATTCCGGATTCCTAACTTAGCTACAACAACCGGGCCGGGTACAGTTTCTGGAACATTACCAAATGGTGGTACACCTAATAGCCTCCAATACAGTACTGACGGCGGTCAAACCTGGCAAAATATCACTAGTGCTGAGGTATTCACGCCCTCGGTTTCGCCTGGTGGTACGGTATTGGTGCGCGTCCCAGTTACCGTACAGGCTGGCGCTCAAACTAATGACGTAATTACCGTTACCCTTGGTAATACTCCTGGTAATGCTCAAAATCAACTGCGGAGTCCTGATGGTGGTGACGTTTATACCGTAGATAATCCCGATGGCAGTCCTAATGAGGTACCTGGCGTACCAGTTAACGGTACGCGGGAAGCTAGCGCCACCCAGCAAATTCAGGTCGGTTTAACGGTGAAAACCTACACTTTAGCCACCGTTCTCAAGATTCGCAGCGGCTATAACAATGCTGGCACAACTGCAATTACAGATGACAAGTTGACTTATGATTTGAGTTTGCGAGTTGAGTCCAACGATCCCACAGGACAGGGGATTACACCAGCACCTTTGACGGGCACAAGCATCAATGTTAATGGTGTAGCTGGTACTTATATCTTAGTTTCTGATGCCATTCCTGCGGGTACAGATTTGGCAGCAGCGCCAACTCCGCCTCCTGGTTGGCAAACTGTTTATACAACTACCCCAGTTACAACTAATGCTAATGCTGCTAGTTGGACTACGACAGCACCACCGTCTCTAGCTTCAGTGACTCGCGTTGGTTTTATCAATAATCCAGCAACCATTACTTCCATCGCTCCCGGTACAACGGTGAATGGCTTCTCGATTCAGCTAGCCGTTGAATCAACTGCAACTTCACCCTTAACCGTCGCTAACATCGCCCAATTATTTGGTCAAACACCCGGCAGTAACTTTCCAGTATACGACGAATCCGGCGACCAAAATCCCAGCAACTATAATGGGCCGCCAGGCAATATGACCCCTCCTGCGGGTACAGATTCCAATGGCGATGGTGTTCCGGATACTCTACCGCCCGCCAGCGTTGATGATGGCTATATTAATACTCCAACAACTCCGGAAACTGGAACTGACACAGGCAACAACAACAGTGGTGATGGTACGCCAGGAGGTGAAGCGAACGTCTTCACGCTGCAAACACCTGTGACCTCCGCGATACTCAACGGGCCGCAGAATGCGCCGGATGCGACTGGGCCATCGGGTGGAACCAACGATGACTTCACCAACAAATCCTCTCTGGTTCCTGCTGGTACGGCACCTGGTAGTACACTCGATCCTCAGTCAGTCGGCTTCACCAACACAGTTAAGAACAGTGGTACTGACCCAGGCGTTTTGAAGATAGAACCAACACCACCGACAGTTCCAGGAGATTTACCGAATAATACGAAGGTGACTATTACCTATAATAGCCAGTCTGCTGTCTATACCTACAACAATGGAGCGTTTACATTATCATCTGGTACACCAATAACAATCCCTAATTTTGCTCCTAATACAACTCTTAACTATGGTGTAGAAGTTGATTTACCTCCAGGTACGCAGTTATCCACTGATATTAATAAAGGCTTCCCAGTACCCATCATTACTTCTATTGACAACTACACGACGGATAGTAACGGTGACGGAATCAAGGATACTGGAAACGATAATACCTTTGATTCATCCAACATTACTATCGATCGCGTCTACACTGGCTACTTGAAACTGCTGAAACTCTCACGAGTCCTACAAGGAACCGGGCCTGTAGTCCAAGGAAATGATGGTACCTTCAGTACTGACCCGAAAAAGCCTGCACCAGGAAACATTATTGAGTACCAAATTCGGTACAGCAATATTTCTGAACCTCAATCTGGAACTGGTAACGTGATTTTGAATGCTGACAAAGTTGTGATTATTGAAGATGGTACGCAAAGCCCCAACAACTGGGCGAAAGACAACGATGCCAGCGGTCAAATTGATACTAGCAATATTGTTGGTTCAGCTAAAGATTCTGGAAGCGCAACCATTCAATTCTTCAGCGGTAATCCAGCTACTAGCTCTGGTATCGACCAAACCGGAACTACGGTAAATACTGATGTTACTAAGTATGTGGATACTGTAACTGGCGTTATCGCACCGGGCATTGAAAGAACATTTACTTTCCAACGCAGAGTTAACTAATTCGTTGGCAGTGGGCATGGGGCATTAGGCATTGGGCACTGGTATTAATTATTCTCCTCTGCCCCTCTGCTGTCTATCCCCTCTACCCCTCCGCCTCTTCTTGACTTCACCCCTAAACCCTACTTTCCTTCCAAAGACGGGAGAGTGACTATTTTTGAGTACAAGCAGGGAAAGATAAGTCAACAATCAAGATTCTGGAAGTTTTTTGAGGTTATTTATATTATGAGGCGTGTTTTTCTTACAGGTTTCAGTGCGATCGCGCTAATAGCTATATCTCCATTTTTGGGTCAATTTCCGGGAGTTGCAAATATTTGGCATTCAGGAAGTGCCTACGCTCAAAATATCAAAACTCAAGCGCAAATTCAATTGCGTTTAGAAGCCGAAAAGCTAGTGGTGGCTGAAGATCGGCAAGGTAAACAAACCCAGAAATGGGAACCTTTGAAAGGTCAAGCTGTGGTGCGACCAGGTGATGTATTGAGGTATACCTTGAGTGGCGAAAATCAGAGCGATCGCCCAGTGAAAAATTTGACTCTGAATCAACCCATTCCTAGAGGAATGGTCTACGTACTTAAATCTGCAAATATAACTAATAATGGAAAAATCACTTATAGCATTGATGGTGGGCGTAGCTTCGTCGAAAATCCCACCGTTAAAGTTACTGTTCCTAACGGCAAAGTGGAAACTAAACCAGCGCCAGCCATTGCTTACACCCACATCCGTTTACAGATTTCGTCAGTTCCAGCAAAGACGGCAGTCAAGGCGACTTATCAAACCCAAGTGCGTTGATTGAAAGAAGAATGGAGAATTTAGAATGCAGAATTCAGAATTCAGAATTCAGAATCAACTGCACAGAGAATTTAGATCCGCTAATCATTCAAAACGACCAAATTTTCAATTTGATACAGTTTTAAACTGCTACCATTACGCTGCCTGACAGTCGAATTCATTGTCAATTATAACTCCTAATTCTGACTCCTGAATTCTGACTCCTGAATTCTATTTTTTTATTAACAATAAGCTTGCCATCGAGAGGAGATGCGTTCAGTGAGCCGTCCTCAAAAACAAAAACAAATTAATTTTAGTAGTAGCTGGTGGCAAAGATTAACAGCAAGTCTTCTGCTGGGAAGTTTTTTATATACTAGTTTACCTAGATCGGCGACAGCCCAACAAAATAATAGTCAAGTTGCATCTTCCGCAATCACAAATCAAGCTACTTATACTTATACAGACCCAGCTAGTAATTATCAATATCAAGGAAGTTCTAGTCAGCTTAACGTTACTCCTAGCCCATTACTTGACCCATTAGGAAGGATTTTAGGTTGTGCTGGTACGCTTTTACCCGACTATACAGGTTTTTCAGTTGGGGTATACGAACTTAACCCTAGCGACCCGACGGGCACAGAATTGGGCAGTTTAGCTGCTTTGACTCGTACAGAGTTACCGGATATTCCTAATAACAATGTGCCTGGGGGAAAATCGCCAAATATTGAAAATAGTAACCCATATTTCATTACAAATAATCCTGCTGGTGTCTACAGTTTTTTACTCGATCCAAACAAAGGTCAAACCGAGCCGGGTAGAACCTATATTTTTGTAGTCAATCCACCATCAAATTCTATCTACAGACAACGGCGCGTCAAGATTGAAATTATTTCCAAAGATAGTAATGATGTCGTGCGATACATCGCTACTTCTTTGGATGGGCAACCAATCAGTCTTACAGGCGAAACCAGAGTAGAGCAAACAGTTATTTTAGTTCCCAATGCAGAAACAGTGGGATTGGATTTATTAGCCTTTGAATTTACTACAAATTTGTGTCAAGCCAATCAGTTGCAGATTATTAAAACAGGCGATCGCGCTACTGCTGAACCTGGAGATACGGTAATCTACCGCCTCTCAGTAAAAAATCTCGCTGATATTGGTTTAAACAATGTAGTTATCACCGACAACCTCCCTTTAGGATTCCATTTCTTGCCAAAATCTGTACAGGGAGAGATGGATGGTACAGCAGTTCCTATCACCTCGGAACGGAACGGAAATACGGTGATATTCCGCACAGACATGACGATTCCCACAGGGAAAGTCTTGAATATTGCCTACGCTGCTCAATTAACAGCCGATGCTATGCGTGGTAATGGTCGCAACAGTGCGATCGTTAATGCTCAACGAATTGATAACCGTTTTAGCACTAAGGATGGCCCAGCAACACACCAACTGAAAATTCGTCCCGGAATCGTTTCTGATTGTGGCACGATTATCGGTCGGGTGTTTATTGATAAAAACTTTGATGGCGAACAGCAGCGTGGTGAGCCTGGAATACCCAATGCAGTGGTTTTTCTAGAAGATGGTAACCGCATCACTACAGATCCGAATGGTTTGTTCTCTCTAGCTAATGTCTTACCTGGATACCACACAGGTGTTCTAGACCTCAGTAGTGTAGCTGGCTATGCCCTAGCCCCCAATAAAAAATTCCGCGAGCGCAATAGCCAATCTCGCCTAGTGCATTTAGAACCAGGTGGGTTGGTACGTATGAACTTCGGTGTCACCCCCACATTTCAGGAAACAGTCAAAAAATGAAACCTAGACTGCACACTATTTTCAACTTGAGGTTGATGGGGGCGATGCCGGTAGCTCTCAGCCTCTTTTTGTATCCTGCCATAGTCCAAGCAAAAATCACCAATGAAAACCTGTTTTTGCAAGCACAGGAGGGTGTCGAAGATCGAGCGGTTGAAAATAAGGTGGTTGAAAAAAGTATGGATGTGAATTCTGGGGTTGGTGATTCAATATCTCAAAATATCGCGCAAAGACGCAGCGAAAAGTCTGTAGATGCTTCTGCGGTTTCCCGTAGGTTGCGCTGGCTGGCGGCGAACAGAACTTTTCAAGGCAAAGGCGCAAAGGTTAGGAGAATAATTCGCCAAAGCTTAAATTCTTCTGGTTTGTCGGCAAGTTCTAGACAGGAGTTTCGAGTTGTTGAATTGGCCTCAAATTCTCTAGCATCGGCTACTGTCCAACCCAGTGAAACGGAAATACAACCATTTCAACCAGCAACTTCTGTGGAATTGCCTAGAGGTTTACGCAAAATTGCAGGAATAGAAGACAAGAAAGACCAATCTCCAAGGGAAATACAACCATTTCAACCAGCAACTTCTATAGAGTTACCTAAAGGGTTACGCAAAATTGCTAATGGGGATGTGCTAGGGGGACAGGGAGACGCGGGGACGAGGGGACAAGGGGCGAATGAAAATATGCCTGTGTCTTCACCTCCACCGATTTCTACAGGAATCAAAATCTTGACTCCGACGGCTGACAGTGTTGTAGATGTACAAGCTACTACGATAATTGTGCAGTTTCCTGCTGGTAATCAAGTGGAATTACGGGTAAATGGAGTATTGGTAGATCCTTCCTTGGTGGGGCGGACGGAAACTGATGCGAGTACTAACTTAGTAAAGCAGACATGGTATGGTGTTTCGTTACAAGAAGGTCAAAATACTATATCTGCACAGGTAGTTGGGGGAACAGAAGCGCCTGCAACGGTTCAGGTTGCAGTCCGAGGAGCACCACAGCAATTAACTTTAGAAACTGTTGAGTCTCGTATCCCAGCAGATGGACGTTCTACGGCTACAATCCGAGGTCAACTGCTCGATGCAAGTGGCAATCGCTCTAATTATGATGCTGTTGTCACTTTGATACCTACTGCCGGGGACTTTGTGGAGAAAGATTTTAAACCCGATGAACCTGGATTTCAAGTAGAGGCCAAAGGGGGGCAATTTACAGCAACGTTACGATCGCAACTCAAAGCGGAAACTGTCACAATTAGAGCGATCGTTAATAATTTAGAAGCCTTTACCCAGTTGCAATTTGAAACGGCTCTGCGTCCAAGTTTGCTGACTGGGGTCATAGATTTACGTTTGGGTGCTAGAGGTACAAATTATTATGGCAGTTTACGTGATTTCATCCCTCCCGACAAAGACAATCGAACGCAATTAGATTTCCATTCTGCGATATTTGCCACGGGTACCATCGGGGAGTGGTTATTTACAGGCGCATATAACAGTTCTCGTAACTTAAATGAAGATTGTAACTGCGATAATCGCTTGTTTAGAACTTACCAGTTTAGCGAGCAAAACTATCCTGTCTATGGCGATAGCTCAAAAGTTGATGTGGTGGCTCCTTCCATTGACAGCGTGTTTCTGCGTTTTGAGCGTTCCACCGGTATAGCTGGATCTTCCCCTGATTTTGCCATGTGGGGTGACTATAACACAGAAGAATTTGCGCGGCGATCGCAGCAATTTACTTCTATCACTCGCCAACTCCACGGCTTTAAAGCTAACTACAATTTAGGCGATTTACAAATTACAGGTTTTTATGGCAATAACCTAGAAGGATTCCAACGAGATACCATTGCTCCCGATGGTACTAGTGGTTATTATTTCCTCTCTCGCAGACTCCTACAACCAGGGAGCGAAAATGTTTTTATTGAATTAGAGGAACTAAATCGTCCTGGAACTGTATTGGAACGCAAACAGCTAAATCGAGGCCCAGACTACGAAATCGACTACGATCGCGGTACCCTATTATTCCGCGAACCTATTCTTCGCACCGATATCGATGAAACCGGACAAGTCTTGGTACGTCGGATTGTTGTTAGCTATCAATATGAAAGTGAAGACTCTGATAGCAATATCTTTGCTGGTCGTTTGCAATATAATCTTTCCCGCGAACTTAACCGAGAAAGCTGGATTGGAGCAACCTACGTCCAAGAAAATCAGGGTGTGCGTGATTTTCAACTGTATGGCGCAGATGCGCTGATTGCTCTAGGTGACAAGGGTAAACTAATTGCAGAATACGCCCATTCGAGTAATGATTCTGATGTTGTGGGAAAGGTTAGGGGTGATGCCTATCGTTTAGAAGCTGAAGGACAAATTGCTAATGGGATTCAAGGACGCGCCTATTATCGGTTTGCCGATACAGGTTTTGCCAATAATGCCACCATCAGCTTTGTACCGGGACAAACTCGTTATGGAGCGCAGGTTATAGCTAAACTGAGTCCAAGTACTAATGCCAGGGTGCAATACGACCATGAAGATAATTTTGGCATTGCTCCCCAACCGCTAGATACTTTTGAAGAATTATTTGCACCTCGTAATGACGCTATACCAGGGAGTAAAGTTGATAATTCCCTGACGACAATTACTGCTGGGATTCAACAACGCTTGGGTAGCGCCATCTTCGATCTCGATTGGATTCATCGCGATCGCCAAGACCGCATTTCACCCGATGCTTTGAGTGGTAATTCCGATCAATTGCGATCGCGTTTCACAGTTCCCATCGCTAAAAACCTGACTTTCCAAGCCCAAAACGAACTCAGCTTATCTTCACAAAAAGATAGTGTTTATCCAGACCGTACCATCTTCGGGTTGAATTGGGCGGTAATTCCTGGTGTGAATGTCAGTCTCGCTCAACAGTTTTACAGTAGCGGTCAATTGTCTGGTAACTCCATCACCAGCTTGAATGTCAACGGCGAACACAAACTTGGCAGAGATACTACCATAACTGGTCGTTACTCAATTTTGGGTGGCGCCAATGAACTGACTACCCAAGGTGCGATCGGTTTAAATAACCGTTGGACTATTGCTCGTGGATTGCGGTTGAATTTAGCTTACGAACACGTATTTGGTAACTTCTTCAACCGGACTGCGGCCGGTCAACAATATCCCCAACCCTACGCCTATGGTCAAGCTGCATCGGCCATTGGATTTGATGGTGGCGATAGTTACAGCGTTGGCTTGGAATACAGCGATAATCCGCAGTTTCAAGCAAGTGCCCGCTACGAGCATCGCTCTTCTTCTGGCGGCAGTAATACAGTAATTACCGCAGGTGCAGTAGGTAAAATTTCTCCATCTTTGACGGCTCTGGTACGTTATCAACAAGCAAATTCTGCCAATCAAAGACTTTCAGGATTGGCAGATACCGCTAATCTGAAGGTGGGTTTAGCTTATCGCGACCCCCACAGTGATAAATTTAATGCTTTATTACGTTATGAATATCGCCAAAATCCAGCGATTATTCCTGAGACGATTCTCTTAGGTAGTGGTACGGGTTCCCAAGACCATACTTTTGCTTTAGAAGCTATCTACGCCCCTAACTGGCAATGGGAATTCTACGGTAAGTATGCTCTGCGTAACAGTACTTCTTA
Source organism: Nostoc sp. DSM 114161 (assembly GCF_052692665.1). NCBI lineage: Bacteria > Bacillati > Cyanobacteriota > Cyanophyceae > Nostocales > Nostocaceae > Nostoc > Nostoc sp. DSM 114161. The sequence continues at coordinate 7,520,665 of NZ_CP195141.1, read as the reverse complement.
TTTGGCTAACGATTTAGTTGGTACTAGTACAGTGAATCTGGCACAATTACGAGCTACTTATCGTTTGGGATATAGCTGGGATTTAGTTGGTGAGGCTCGCTGGATTGGTCAATCTAATTACAGTGAGACAGGTTTTGTTCTGGAAACGGGTTACTACCTGACTCCTAATTTGCGCCTTTCTGCTGGATATGTTTTTGGTGAAGTCGATGATAGGGATTTTTCTGGAACGCGATCGGCTGGTGGGCCATATTTGGGTTTAACTGTCAAGCTTGATGACTTGTTTGATGGTTTTGGACAGCAAAAACCAGTGCCACGTCAGCAACAAAAGCCGAATACAACAGAGGCACAGATGAAAACAGAGACGCATCAAGGCGCGTCTCTAGATGAAGCAAATATGGAATTGTAATTATGACCAAACCCAAATTTCAGAGCAAATATCGTATTTTCCTAGACAGACAAAGCTTGTCTGGTTTCAACTGGTTCACCAGTCAAACTAAAAGCCCGAACTTCAGTAATTTTTACCTTCACCAACTGGCCTTTCAATTGTTTGATGTCCCCAGTGAAAAAGGTTAAACGATTACCGCCTGTGCGCCCCATGACTTGAGTTTTATCTTTGGGGTTTTGGTCTTCTACTAGAACTTCTTCAATGCGTCCGAAGTAACGTTGCGATCGCTCGCTTGCTTTGATACTTACTAAATGATTCAATCTTTGTAGGCGATCGCTTTTTACTTCTTCACTCAGTTGATTGTCCCACAAAGCAGCGGGTGTTCCTGGACGTGGCGAATATGCGGCTGTATTCAACATATCAAAGCCTATATCTTCCACCAGTTTCAGAGTATTTTCAAACTGTTGTTCTGTCTCCCCAGGAAATCCCACAATTGCATCGGCGCTAATTGAAGCATCTGGCATATATCGCCGAATTGTATCAATAATTCGGCGGTATTTTTCATGGGTATAACCCCGCGACATCGCCTTTAAAACTTCATTATCCCCAGATTGAAAGGGAATGTGGAAGTGTTCGCAAACTTTGGGTAATTCAGCACAAGCCCGAATTAGCCTTTCAGTAAAATAACGGGGATGGCTGGTAGCAAATCTTATCCTTTCAATTCCTGGCACATCGTGGACGTAATACAGTAAATCTGTAAAGTTGTGGAGATGCCGTCCTTCTGGTGTAGCTCCTGGCAAATCTCTGCCGTAAGCGTCAATATTTTGACCGAGTAAAGTAACTTCCTTGTAACCTTGTTGTCCTAATTCTGCCATTTCTTTGCGAATAGCTTCTGGGGTGCGAGATTGTTCTACACCGCGCACATTAGGAACTACACAGTAAGTGCAGCGTTCGTTACAACCGTAAATCACATTCACCCAAGCAGTGACTTTACTATCTCGTCGTGGCTGGGTGATATCCTCCATAATGTGAACCGGCTCGGTTGCTACAACTTGGTTACCCTCAAACACTGATTCCAGCAAATCTTTGAGGCGGTTGGCGTGTTGCGGTCCCATTACTAAGTCTAATTCCGGTACGCGCCGCAACAGCGCTTCGCCTTCTTGTTGGGCAACACAACCAGCAACAATCAAGGTTAAATCTGGCTGCTCGTGCTTGCGCTTGGCTTGCCTGCCAAGGTAGGAATAAACCTTTTGCTCGGCATTATCTCGAATTGTGCAGGTATTGTAGAGAATCACATCTGCATTATTTGGATCTTCTGACCATTCAAAGCCCATGTCTTCCATTACGCCAGCCATGCGCTCTGAGTCAGCTTTATTCATCTGACAACCGAAAGTAGTGATGTGATAGTGGCGTTTAGAAGTGGTCATGGGGAATTATGCTTAATTAGCCTAATGTATATAAACTTTATTTCTATTTTATAACGCTCTTAACCAACGTTAGGTAATGCTGCTACATAAAACCTAGACAACGCCAGTACTTGACGTTGCTAGAGGAGCCAATACTCAATTCCTAAAAATGTGTATACAATTAAACATTAGATTTGGGAATAATCGCTCATAAAGCAGCGATCGCAATTATTGTACTACTGAGTAAATATCAACAATTTATTAAATATGCCTAAAATTACTGTTTGTATTCCTACTTTTAATCGTATCTCTCTACTGCCTTATGCGATCGCCAGCGTACTTAATCAGTCAGAGCAAGACTTTGAATTAATTGTTTGTGATGACGGTTCTAGCGATGGAACACCTGAGTTAATGTCTGAGTACGCAGACCATCGGATTAAATATATTCGTCATCCACAAAATATTGGAAAAAGCAATAATATGCGCTCTGGTTTTGATGCTGCCAGCGGTGAATATTTTATGAAGTTTGATGATGACGACCGACTGACACCTGATTTTCTCGCAAATACAACAGCTATTCTTGACCGAGACTTTAGTATTGATTTTGTTGGTACAGACCATTGGATAATTGATATTAACAACATCCGAGATGAGGTAAAAACTCAGGAAAATTCTCATCGCTGGGGGAGAAAGAATTTACCAGCAGGTGTAGTAGATAATCTTCTAGAAGTTGTATTTATCGATCAAAGCTTTCAAATTGGAGCAACATTATTTCGGCGTAAGACACTTCAAGAATTAGGATTTATGCTGCCCAATATGCAAAATTGCGAGGATAATGATTTATTTGTGCGGCTGGCTTTAGCTGGAAAAAAAGGTTATTATTTACCAGAATTGCTGATGGAATATCGTTGCCACGCAGAACAGCAAGGTATCAATAGAGCTATTCCATATTTATTTGATAAAGTTCAGTATTTAGAAAGTTATAACTTTGAATCTGAAAAACTAGAAAAAATTAGACAAAATCGTTTAATGGAAACGCAGTTATTATTAGGCTTGCGTTTAATCGAAAAGGGAGAAATGCAAAAAGGTAGAGAACTAGTTTTAGCAGGAAAATCTTATTCGACTGCTAAGGCTTGGACTGGCTTAGGGTTATCGCTGTTACCATTTGCCCTACGAGGTAAGGCGTTTGATGCATTGCGACAGATGCGGGGTTAGACATTGGCATATTCCAATGCGGTTCAGCTAGAACCAAAAAGCTTAACCTGTGTAGGTTGGGTTGAGTAACGAAACCCAACTTTTTTCGGAGTTTGTTGGGTTGAACGAAGTGAAACCCAACCTACGATTCTAATAACTTCTTGACCATTCATCAATAATAATCAAAATTGTTTGATCGCCCAAGTTTTTAACAGACTTTATTACATCACGATAATCTTCAAACTCTTGCTTTGGTTTCTTACGTCGAGGATCAAATATAGGAATCCAATTTTATTATTGAAAAAATTTAAGTATGTGTAGTGGACTGACACAGCTAATTTGGTGCATTAGCAAAAATCAAAAACGTTGGTTTTTTTCAATACCTCAAAAATCTATTGCATCATTTTAGTCGTGTCAGTCCACTACGTGTATTTCTCCAAATCAAATATGAGTCCTATATTAATTACCCGGCTCAAATATTGTTGTTGCTGCGCGTACAGCAGTGGCGATCGCATTTTTCACAGCACTATCTCTCTGTTCTAAAATAATATTTTCACTGACAGTACGACCAGCAAGTACGCCACAAATAGCTGCTGCAGCAAAATTATACACTCCAGCCATTTTAAATAACGTGCCGGATTCCATCTCATAATTCAAGATATTTAATCGTCGATATTCTTCTGTAATACCATGCAGCGATCGCATTAAATTTGGATTTGCGGAATCAGTGCGTTCTTGTCCTTCATAAAAAGTATCAACTGATGCCGTAATTCCTAAATAATAGTCAACCTTTAATTCTTGCGCGGCTTTAACTAAGGCAACTGTGAGAAAAGGGTCGGCTGCGGCTGGATATTCCACAGGTGCAATATCATTTGCCGCACCTTGGCGGCACAATGCTGCATTGCTAATAACAACACTACCAACAGCGATATGGGGTTGAATGGAACCACAAGTTCCAATGCGAATAATTTGCCGAATGCCTACTTGTACCAACTCATTCACAACAATACTTAATGAAGGCGCACCCATACCACTAGTAGCAGATAAAATGGGGCGACCATTAGGTAAAAATCCCAGATAGCTATTGAGTCCGCGATTTTCTGACAACAAACGTACATCTTGTAAATAAGTTTGGGCAATGAGACGCGATCGCTCTGGGTCGCCAGATAATAGGGCTATGGTGGGAAGCAATGAACCTAAATCATCTTGTCCGAAGCCAATGTGATAGAAGTGTTTATTTGGCATAGCGTTGAGAATAGCGATCGCCCCAGCAGGATACCACACCAGGGTCTTTTTTGAGACTTTACCTAGAATCTCCTTCCCATATCTGAAGTTGTCTTTCGGCTGCAACTATACAATTGAGACGCTTGGGTGGATACAAAAAATGATCGTAGGCTAAAGCCATCTGTCTAGCAGCCTCAGTATATGGGACTCTTCCTATTCCAGTACCCAATCCAGGACAGGCAATGGTGTTAATTTTTTGCTTAGCGTGTTGATTATGACGCCGAATTGCTAGCAGCATCGCCCACATTGCTATATAAGGAATATCTGTCCCAGCAATAATCATGGGAACTCGCATGGTTGGTGTATGAGCCAAAAAATGATGCTTGTGATGACCTGTTTCCACAATCATAGATGTTCCCACAGGCTGTTCGCCCAAATAATCCTCAAGAATACGCTGCTGCACTCTTGCCATCAGCGAACGACCAAAGAAACGGATAATAGCAGCATCTATGCCACCATCCATCATTCCGAAAGAGTTCGCAGGACTGACCAGACAATCAAAATCTGGCAACCACTCGAAATAGTTATTCACTATTTCTACATTGGGTAAGTAATTAAAATTCTGTTGAAAGGCTGCACACAACAATGGGTTGGGAGCTACCAATATCAGTTTCAAGCTTTTATTTCCTCCGCTTGAATACCTATTTTAAACGTCAGCTGGGGCAAGCATCAACAGTTTTTCTCTATTATCAGTATTTTCTTCCATATCTACTTTGTGGTATCGCTTTAAGTAACACTTGTGCTAATTGCAACAAAACTATTATCTCATTAACAAAATTTACTTATTTTTAACTTGTTTGGAATGGGGTACTAACAGTAATAAACAGCAAGTATTATGCTTTGAATTTTAATTTAATCTTTTAATAGAATGAGTTGTAGCAGAGTTAAACTTAAACAAAGGTTTGGTATAAGTTAATATAAAACAATTACAGAAGATAGTGTTTACTTTCATTTTTTATAAATAAAACAATTTAAATTATCATTTTTTATAGGGAACAAAATGTTACATAACATCACTAAAATATCTGCTGATTTATTGTGTAAACTTTTACGACAACCCAGTGTTAGCGATTTAATAGCTCAATTGCATGAAAAAAACATTCAAATTCAGCAATTAGAAGAACAAGAAAGGGCGCTTTATAGAGTTATTAGTAAAATCAGGGCTTCTCTAGAGTTAGAAACAATTTTTCGTACAGCCACTAAGGAAACTTGCAAGTTACTCCGCGTTGAACGAATTGCCGTCTATCGTTTCCATAATAACTGGGGTGGAGAATTTGTCAACGATTTTGAGTTTGCAGAGCCTGGATGGGATGATGTAGAGACATTAGGAAAAAATACACTTTGGAATGACTCTTATTTACAAGAACATCAAGGTGGACGTTATCGTAATAATGAAACTTTAGTAGTTTCAGATGTCTACTCAATAGGCTTGTCCCAATGCCATTTAGAAATTTTAGAACAGTTCCATATTCGAGCTTATGCAACTGCACCAATTTTTGTAGGAAAAAAACTTTGGGGAGTACTGGCTGCTTATCAGCACTCACAGCCACATGAATGGAAAAAATTAGAAATACAGTTTTTGTCTCAGATTGCAACGCAGTTAGGATTTGCAGTTAAACAGGCAGAATTCTTAGCTCAAGCAGAACAAAAAGCAGCAGAACTGCATACAGCAAACCAGCAGCAAGAGATTCTGTTTAATTTAGTTGCTGAAATTCGTGAATCTCTGAATTTAGACACTTTGTTTAAGACAACTGTACGAGAAGTTCGTAAAGCTCTTCGTGCAGATCGGGTCGTCATCTTTCGATTCGATCCCAAATCAAACTATATCTCTGGCGAATTTGTCTCTGAGAATGTATTGCCCGATTGCGATTCAGTGATTGGCATCAAAGTGAAGGATCATTGTTTTAGTGAAAAATATGCAGTTCCTTATCACCAAGGCCGTATACAGGTATTCTCAAATATTTATCAAGCTGGGCTACAAGATTGTCATCTTCAACTCTTAGAGCAATTTCAAATCAAGGCACAAATTGTTGTACCTCTCATGAAAGGAAAAACTTTGTGGGGATTATTATGCGTTCATCAATGCACTGGTTCGCGCGAGTGGAATATGTTTGAAATTAAATTTATTAGGCAATTAGCAGCTCAGTTTAATGTAGCTTTAGAACATTCAGAATTATTAGAGCAATCCCACTTCCATGCTAATCAACTGGCCCAAGCGAATCATGCTTTAGAACTGGCAAATTCTAAGTTAGAAAAACTTAGTAAGTTAGATGGTCTAACTAAAATAGCTAACCGTCGTTGTTTTGATGAATTTTTAGAAAAGGAATGGAATCGACTAAAACGAAGTGGAAATTATTTATCTTTAATTTTATTTGATATTGACTATTTCAAAGATTATAACGATTATTATGGACACATAGCAGGGGATGAATGCTTAATACAAGTTGCTCGTGCCGCACAAATTGTATTAAAGCGTCCTACCGATCTACTAGCTCGTTATGGTGGTGAAGAATTTATTGTCCTTTTGCCTAATACAAACGAATCAGGTGCTATAAAAGTAACTAGCTTGATTCATCAATCTATTGAAAAATTAAAAATTTCTCATACCAAAAAGAATAACTCTCAATATTTTGTCACCGTCAGTTTAGGTGTGGCGACTCAAATCCCAACAGCTAAAAGTTCCGCTCAAGAGTTAGTTGATGCAGCTGATAAAGCTTTGTATAAAGCTAAAGAACAAGGACGCAATAGATGGGTTTGTGCTGGAAAAATCTGAGAGGTTGTTTGTTAACTGTTGACTGATGGCTAAAACTAAGGGTGTATGGTGTGTATTCGGTGAGAGTACGGCACCGCCAGAAATTTGCGGTGCGTTAGGACGATAGTCCTAACGCACCCTACCGGACTCAAATCTTTTCTGGTAATGGTTTTTTTGACTCGTGCATACACCGTAGCTTAAAAAAGGAGGCAACCTCTGTTAAGAGCCTTTTCTTTTATCTATACTACATATATAATACAAAACATATCACCATTTTAGTGGTGACTATTTGTCCCTTGAACAAAAAGGAAATTTTATGATCCCGCGAGAACGCGTCCGCAATATTGGTATTTCTGCCCACATCGACTCTGGTAAAACTACGCTAGCAGAGCGAATTCTCTTCTACACAGGCAGAATCCATGCTATTGAGGAGGTGAAGGGAGGCGGCAAGGGCGCAACAATGGATTTTATGCCGGAGGAAAAGCTACATGGTATTACCATCACCTCCGCTGCAACAACCTGTCAGTGGCACGATACTCAAATCAATTTAATTGATACACCAGGACATGTTGATTTCACTATTGAAGTAGAGCGTGCCCTGCGGGTACTTGATGGGGCAGTAATGGTGCTGTGTGCCGTGGCGGGCGTGCAGTCCCAGTCCATCACAGTGGATCGGCAGATGAAACGCTACCGCGTGCCGCGTTTGGCATTCATCAATAAGATGGATCGGATGGGTGCAAATCCATTTCGTGTAGTACAGGCAATACGCGATCGCCTGCAATTAAACGCCGTATTACTCCAATATCCCATCGGTAGCGAAGACCAATTCCAAGGTGTAATTGACCTAGTGGAAATGACCGCTCACTACTTTGAGGGTGAAAACGGTGAAAATTGGCTGAAACAGCGAATTCCCGACATGCTTGTGGAAGCAGCACAAGAGGCGCGGGAGAAATTGCTAGATGCTTTGTCGCTATTCTCCGAACCGATGACCGAGATGTTGTTGTCAGGTAAAGAGATTCCCCAAGAACTGATTTGGCAAACCATTCGCCAAGCAACTTTGAGCCTGGAACTCACACCAGTACTGCTGGGTTCGGCATTCAAAAACAAAGGAGTGCAAAATCTGTTGGATGCGATCGCTCTTTATCTACCATCTCCAGTGGATAGGGAAGTAGTCAAAACCGCAGAATCAGTCAGTATCTACCCTAACCCGGATGCCTCCTTGGTGGCTTTGGCGTTCAAACTCACCGTTGAGTCCTTCGGACAGTTGACCTACACTCGTATTTACTCTGGGACATTAAAGCCTGGTGATACCGTTTATAACTCCCGTACAGAACAACGGGTGCAAATCGGTCGCTTGGTGAGAATGCACGCCAACAAGCGCGAAGAGGTGAAAGTTGCAGTGGCTGGGGATATTGTTGCTCTGTTGGGTGTAGATTGCGCCTCTGGCGATACATTATGTACCGGGGAAACACTAGTATCTCTGGAAAAGATGTATGTGCCGGAACCAGTGATTACGCTGGCAATTACACCCAAAAAGCAAGAAGATAGCGATCGCCTTTCCAAAGCACTCAACCGCTTTCAACGGGAAGATCCCACCTTCAGGCTCAGCATCGACCCGGAATCAGGAGCAACTTTGATTTCTGGCATGGGCGAACTCCACCTGGAAATTTACTTAGAACGGATTCAAAGGGAATACAATGCTGAAGTTTATGTCGGTACTCCCGCTGTGGCGTACCGGGAAACCATTGGACAAAAAGCTACTTTTGACTATCGATTTAAAAAACAATCAGGCGGCCCTGGTATGTACGCCCATATTATTGGGTGGATTGAACCGACAGATGAGCCATTTGTTTTTGAGAATCGGGTAGTTGGGGGTGCGATTCCCAAAGAGTACATCCCCGCGTGTGAAAAAGGTTTCCGGGAGGCGATGGAATCAGGAAAGCTGTCAGGCTATCCGGTGACCGGGGTGAAAGTCGTTTTGGAGGGGGGTTCATATCACCCCATTGACTCTTCAGAATTGGCATTCCGGTCGGCTTCTCATCAAGCCCTTGAGGGTGCGATCGCCAAAGCCAAACCCTACACCAAAGAACCAATTATGCTCGTAGAAGTGGAAACACCAAACGAGTTCATGGGAAGAGTCCAGGGTGACCTTTCCTCCCGTCGAGGTTTGCTGTTGGGTTCCGAGACAATGCAAGGATATTCAGCGATCCGGGCAGAAGTACCGCTAGCGCGAATGTTTGGCTATTCTACAGACTTGCGATCGCTCACTTCTGGTATGGCTACCTTTTCAATGGAATTTGCCTGCTATAAACAGTCCTAATCCACATTCGCAATTAGCATCTTGAAGTAATTTAATTTAGGGGCACAGAATAACTGTGTCCCTTTCATTTTTGCTAGGTTTTGAATTATCGTTATCTCGATTCGACTTGCTATTTCTTCTGGTTTACCTATAAAATCCTTTAATTTTGATGTCAAATCTTCGATCGCTAAGATCTAGGAATTCGGGAAACTAAATTTGCACACCCAGGAGTTTTTTGTGCCTAACTTGAAAACCCTACAACCTGGAGATGAGCCTTTACTCGAAGCATTCCTCTGCCAACATGCCGAGACTTCGATGTTTTTGCGCTCTAACTGGCGAGCTGCGGGACTGCTCGACCGGGGTGCAAGATTTCAAGGAACTTATGTTGCTGCGTACATAAATGAAGCTATCGTGGCGGTTGCAGCTCATTTTTGGAATGGGATGGTAGTAGTTCAAGCTCCTGTACATTTAGCAGAGGTGGTGCAAGCAGCAGTAACTCAATCTGGACGAGCCATTGCTGGAATTAGCGGCCCAGCCGCACAAGTTGAAGCGACAAAAAGCGTTTTGAGACTTAGCAACCGACCAACTCAGCTTGATGAGTCTGAGATATTATTTTCTCTGACGCTGGCAGACTTACAAATACCCCCAGCTTTAACAGCAAAAGAAGTGCAGTGTCGTTTACCACATCCAGAGCAGCTGGAATTACTGGCTCAATGGTGTGCTGCTTATAATATCGAAGCTTTAGGGCAAAAAGAAACTCCCGATTTAATACCAGCTTGCCGTCAAATAATTGAAGCGCGTCAAGCTAAGTCTATGCATTGGGTACTGATAGCAGAAAATACTCCAATTTCCTACTCTGCGTTTAATGCCACCTTACCTGATATTGTCCAAATTGGTGGAGTTTGGACACCGCCAGCGCTACGGGGTAAAGGCTACGCCAAATGTGTTGTAGCTGGCTCATTGTTAGAAGCGCGATCGCACGGAGTAAAACGTGCCATCCTATTTACAAGTCACGCTAACCAAGCAGCACAAGCAATTTATCGAGGAATTGGCTTTGTACCTACCGGCGAGAAGTATGGCTTAGTGTTGTTTGAAGGATGATGGGCATGGGGCAAAGGGGAAAGGGGAAAAGGGGAAAGATTAAATTTATTCCTTTTCCCTTTAACCTTTAACCTTTTCCCCTGCCTCAAGAGCCTCCCCTCTCCCTCATCTCTCCCATTCCATATTCACTGAATTAAGCCGTGAAGCCGCCGTCAATGTTCAAGCTTGCGCCGGTGACGAAACCAGCTTCGGGACTGGCGAGGTAGGAAACCATGCCAGCGATCTCGTCGCTGTGACCGTAGCGTTTGAGGGCAGTCATACCTTTGATATTGTCGGCAAAGGTGCCGTCTGCTGGGTTCATGTCGGTGTCCACTGGCCCCGGCTGAATGTTATTGACGGTGATGCCGCGAGGGCCGAGATCGCGGGCAAGACCCTGCGTGAAACTAGCGATCGCACCTTTGGTCAAGGCATAAACGGAACCGCCAGCAAACGGCACAAGGTCACTGTTGACGCTGCCGATGTTGATGATTCGTCCGCCTTCGCCCATGTGGCGGGCAGCTTCTTGGGTAGCTACAAACACACCCTTGATATTAATTGCAACGAGTCGGTCAAAGTCCTCCAAGGAGAACTCGTCGATGGGGGCTAAAACGGCGACGCCAGCATTGTTCACGAGGATATCGAGACGACCAAAGGCTTTCACGGTTTCAGCGACGGCGTTTTTTACTGCTTGGACATCGGCACTATCAGCGCGTATCGCCAAGGCTTTTCCACCAGCCAATTCGATGGCCTGTACTACCTCGTCGGCTTTTTGTGGCGAACTAGTGTAGGTGAGGGCTACGGCTGCGTCATCCTCCGCTAGACGTTTAGCGATCGCTGCCCCCAAGCCACGGGAGCCACCAGTAACCAATGCAACTTTTCCTGTCAGTTTTTTTGCCATGATTTGGTTGTGAGCGTAAATATACTATTTTACCGATAGGCAACGCGCAGACTTTGAACTAAAATCACCGCAGATGCGATCGCCATTAACCCGCCCCAAAACCAATAAGGCAAAAGTAAATACCGCTGCATTTGGGCTGTATCTGAGAGTCCAAGATAACCAGCAGAGCTACTAAATAAATAATCTAGTTGATGGTATGTACTCACACAAGCTTGTACGCCCAAAAATTGAATCGTAAAGCCTTGTACCCAACGAGGTGCCCTCAAGGCAATACCCAAAATTATTAAACCCAACAAAGGAATTGCCACCAACCCAAACCAAGAACGCACCCAAATTAATGTAGAAAATAACAAAAAACTCCCTAAGATTTTTAAGCTTAAGGAAGCTGCTTTAAAACTGCGGGAAGCGAGAATCAAGGCTGCACCGGCAAGAGGTGGCCCCATTGGCCCTGCTGCTGCGACCATTGCGGGGCCGATTGGCCCCAATGATGACCGAATACCATAAGTTGCAACGCCCGAACCATCACTAAAAATTTGCAATTTCTGAAATTGTCCTCCTAACAGGAGTGCCATTAAGCCGTGACCCATTTCATGAAACCAAGTTGCCAAGATCGTAAATGGGTATAAGATATAATCTCCTCCGGGAACTTGCCACAATAAAGCAGTAGCGATCGCCGCAGCAACTAGCCATTTTAGCCCCATGCGTTCAACAACTGGTGGAGCTTCTTTTGTCAGCAAGGTTTCAGAATTTTTGCTTGGTTCTTTCATAGATAACTCAAGTTTAGATTTTAGATTTTAGATTTTCTGCACGGAGCGATTGAGAGGCATTCAATTTTAGATTTTCAACATCTCAAATTGGCAAGTGTATTTTCATCTATCCTAGTGTAATTATTAAACTAATGGCGATTTCAATGCCTCTAAACCTTTTAGGTAAAGGTTTGGAGAGGGATTTTTACTGTACTTTAGGACTTCTTAAAATGAGCGATCGCGCAAATTATATCCTAATTGACAAAAATAATAATCTACGTACTTATTATGATAAATGGTGTCTTGGAACAATTAGTCGATGGCTGCTTTCTAACTCCGAACAAGCAATTTCTGATTTACGGTCTATGCAGCCAGATTCCGATTATCTTTTAAATGAAACTTGGTGCGATAGCGCAGTATTAATTGATGATTATAATCAAGTTTTAAAGTTCTTTATTGGTGCAGAAGCAAATGGATGGTCTTTTAATTATCCTCTCATACAAGCTGTTGTGTCACTCGCTCAAGAACGTTGGGTAGGTTGGAGTGTAAATTGGGCATATCAGGGTATAGCAGAAATATCTGAATATATTGGACTTAACCCTAAGTTTGTGCTTCCTAAAGATTATTTAAATTTTGAGTCTGTAAATCAAACAGAATTTTTTTCATATCAAGAGAAAGACCCACGAGCATTTGATTTTGATACAGGTGAAGTAATTTATCTTGAAAGTAGGTGGATAGAATCTTTGATTACAGTAAAGTATCTAAATAGTTCAATTTCTGACTATTGCTTTCCTTGGGACATACAAAATATTCTACTTTTAGGTACTAAATTACTAGCAATGCTTCAAACAAAACAGCCAACCTCTGTTTTGCCTAGCGAAGCACCTAACTATGAAGGCGATCGTTCCCACGACCATATTGAAAGCGGTGTTTACATAGACGAAATTAATAAAAAAATATATATTTGGTGGCGAAAGCCGAGAGAAAGAGGCTACATCTTAGAAAAGATTGTTCGGGTTTGGTCTGGTTGGTCAATAGAGCAGATAATCGGCGGTTTACAACAACAATATGAGTTATCAAATCGAAGCTTGCAAAATTTAACGATGAGTCCAGAGCAAGCTAAGGAAATGCTCATAAAATACTTCAAATAAAGATTTTTCGTTACTCAATAGACTTCTTGTATAAGTCTGGAAAAGGGAAAGGGGGAAGGGGAAAATGTTCTGTATTGTTCCCTTCCCCTTTAACCTTTACCCTTTTCCCCAAGAACGTTGGGTTACCCTGTGGGATATTGCTACGTTCCGCAACTCAACTTACATCTAGTTTTCTTAATGCGTGAATTTTGAATTGATATTAATAATACTCCCCAAAAAGGGGAGTTACTACACAGCATTTAATTACCTAAACTGAACAACATAGTTATCCATTGCTTGGCCGATGCCGTTGATTTGTTTATCATCCAAAATGAATGGTGAAGAAAGAAAATATCTACACTGATGTCACGATTGCTCGAAAATCAGTTAAGCAAGTTGAAACAAGAATGTCATCAAGTCTCCTTTGCCCAAACTAATGCGATCGCCTGGTCGCAAGCGGTGACGATTTCCCGGTAACAGCGGCAAATTATTAATGTAAGTGCCATTGGAACTTCCTACATCTTCTACATAATGAGCGTCACCTTCAACGCGAATATCTGCATGAATGCGGGAGACAATTTCTGAATTGGGAAATCCTGAAACATCAATATCTGGAGGAATCCGGTCATTAGGCTTGCCGATATGAATCACAGAGAGATTTTGCGGCAATTCAATCAACCTATCCGTTTGAACGTGGACTAGCCTTGCATTCACCTGCTGCAACTGGGTTCTGGCAGCAGTTACCGTTGGTGGTGGTGCTACTGGTGGAGGTACTTCAGCTGGTGGGGTTGGTGCTGGTTCCAAAGGTGGTGGTGTAGGAATACCTTGGCTAGATACCACAGGTTGAGCAGCGATGGTTGGCGGTGGTGTTGGGGGACTGTTTTCTGTAACAGATGGCTGTGGCGGAGTTACTGGAGCAGCCGCCACCGCTGTTGGTGGTAAGGATGAGCTAACAGGAGGATGGGAGTTCGGAGATCCGTTAATTCCCAAGGCATCTGGCTGTAAAAGTTCTACAAGAGGATCGGGTGTAACTAACGGCGGTACTTCCACGGGGATATCGGGAGTCACAGTTGCAGCCACTGGGGCATGAACGTGTGGAACTGCTGATGAGTGCAAGTTATAGCCACACTGACCGCAGAATGCAGCATCAGCCTGCACTGATGCCCCACAACTGGGACAGTGAGTAGTTGCTGGTAACGGCGTATAACAAGCTTCACACTGGACAGCACCGTCAGGATTGGGATGATTGCAATTAGGGCAGACGATCATCGATTTTAGCCTTTGTTCAAGATCATCATAAAAATAAAGAAAGCTGTCGCGCATCTAACGCAGCACATCTTTTCGTTTTGTTTGTTGACTTTTGACGGTCAACGAACCTCATGAATCACTGTGCAACTTAAAAGCGTAATAGCTTAGGACTGGCAAGCTCCAGGGGCGGCCTTAGCTTTCGATTCTAGCAATTACTCCTAAAGGGATGGGGAGATGGCTTCGCCTTGGGGAAAGGTAAAAGGGAAAAGGGAAAAAGGAGGGATCTTTCTTTTCCCCTTTGCCCTTTGCCCTTTGCCCCATGCCCAATACCCCCCTTTACTTAAGTTTGGAGTTCCGAACCTGCTGCTGCATCCAGAAGCCACCAAAGTTCTCCTTGGGGCTGAATTAAACGGGATGGGTAAGTGAAGTCATCGGCTACAGGTGCAAAGACTTGCGCCAAAGCAGGTCTTTTGTTAGCACCAGCAACCAGAAAAATCACGCTGCGAGCAGAGTTGATGAAGGGGTATGTAAAAGTTATCCGCTGGCTTTCGTTTTTGTTGCCCACAGCGACCAAGCGATCGCGTACTTTTAGTGCCTCTGTGTGGGGAAACAAAGATGCGGTATGTGCATCATCACCCATCCCCAGTAATATTACATCCAACACGGGAAACTCTGCCCCAGAAGAATTAAAAAATTCTTTTAGATGCTGTTCGTACTTAGCAGCAGCCTGGGCTGGGTCGGCTTCTAAAGTCGGTACGGCGTGAATGTTAGCAGCTGGGATATCAACACGATCTAGCCATGCACGACGCGTCATCAGTTCATTGCTATCGGGATGATCTGGCGGTACGTAACGTTCATCCCCCCAGAATACATGAATTTTATCCCAAGGCAATTTTTTATTGGCGATCGCTTCATATAACGGCTTAGGTGTACTACCGCCTGATAAAGCGATGGTAAATCGCCCCCGCTGCTCAATGGCAGTTTCTAACTTGGACAGAATTAATTCTAGCGCTCTAGCAACCAGCGCTGGCTGATCCGGTAGAACTTCAACCGTTTTGTTCATAGCTTTATCATCATATTGCTGGCTTCCAGCAATACAATACCTAACTTCTTACAATCCCCCTTTTTAACTTTTGAAACATTTAACATAGCGTTGACTGTTGAGTGTTGACTGATAACTGGGAAATAAATATTTTTCTCCCCTCGTTGTGTGATTTATCATAAGAGCGTCTACTTGAATAAACGTAGACGTACCTTGACGTACCTTATCCCTTTCACATTTAAGTTGTCAGTAGTCAGTCGTACTAACTACTGTACATAATTATTTTTCTTGACATCCAGTTACTTCATACTTGATTGATTGACGCTAGATGGGAAAAATTTATTCAAAATTTATAAAAATTTATAAAAATAACTAATTACTTAATTTTGGTTAGTACGCTAGCCTAGCTGTGCATTGGTGTCAACTAAGTAGAAGGACTAAATTAAACCTAACTTAAAATTACCGGGTTTCGACTGCGCTCAACCCTCTTCTGCGCTCAACCCTCTTTTAGTCAGGCTACTGAGCATTGAGCGGAGTCGAAATGCGCCTTATAAATAATTGTGTCCACCTACTTAAAATCTACGTAGTACATCCAGGACTTACGCAAAATCATGAAAAAACAAACCGCAAAAGACGCAGCGAAAAGTCTGAGCGCCGACTTCCGGCGTAGACCCCCAAAGGGCGGCTTGTCGTAAGACATCGGAACTTTTTAAGACAAAGGACACAAAGAAATAAGAGTAAGAGAGAGTTTTTGCGTAAGTCCTAATTCTTTCTTGTTAAACACCGACAGCAAAAGACTTTTAAACCTGTTGCCTCAACCCTGTTCCCTGCTATATTAAAAATCGCCTACGAATAAGTCTTTCCAATCAGCGATCGCTTCCCGTTGAGCGATTAACAATTGCTCAATTCCTTTTTGGGCCACATCTAAAAGCTGATTCAACTGATGCCGACTAAAGCTACCTTCTTCAGCTGTGCCTTGGACTTCAATGATTTCCAGATGTTGATTCATCACCACATTAAAGTCTACTGTTGCGGCTACGTCTTCTATATAATTTAAATCTAAAAACGCCTCTTTTTCTAGTAACCCTACGGAAACCGCTGCTACCTGTCCGCACAGGGGCGATCGCTGCAACGTTCCCTGCTGCAATAATTTAGAAATGGCATGAGCCAAAGCCACAAAAGAACCCGTAATCGCTGTGGTTCTAGTTCCAGCATCTGCTTGCAGGACATCAGCATCCACAGTCAGCGTATGCTCTCCCAATGCCTCAAAATCCAATGCTGCGCGTAAACTGCGTCCGATTAAACGCTGAATTTCTTGCGTCCGTCCAGATAATTTCAATAATTCCCTTTCTTGCCGTTGTTGTGTAGCAGATGGAAGCATTCGGTATTCAGCAGTTAACCAGCCCTTACCTTTTCCTTCCAGAAACTTAGGAACTCCCTTAGTTACACTGACGGTACAAAGTACCTGAGTATCGCCGCATCTTGCCAGAACAGAACCGGGAGCAAACCTAGTAAAACTGGGGTAAAAACTCAACGGACGTAGTTCGTAGGGAAGACGACCGTCTGGACGCTGCCAAGCCATTGGATTTGCCTCAAGATTTTTTAAATAGAATACTGCCTTAAGGTTACCTTAGTGGGGCAAACAGGACATGGGGAAAGGGAAAGGGGAAAGGGAAAAGGGGAAAGATTAAATTTATTTCGTTTTTCCTTTTCCCTTTAACCTTTTCCCTACCTCCTGCCCCCTGCCCCCCTGCCCATTTTTAGGGAACAGAAAGCAGAGTCAAAATATTTTGCAGCACCATCTCTGGTGACTGATCGCCATTGATGGTTAATAGGCGGCGACGACGGTCGTAATATTCTAGGATGGGGATGGTGCGATCGTAGAATAATTCTACACGGCGCTGTACGATTTCCGGTTGGTCATCTGGTAGCGATCGCCCCAAGGATCGGCTAACCATAACCGCTTCTGGAACTTGTAGATAAATCGCCCAATCTAGTTTTTGACCTAAATCATCTAATAAAAAATCTAATTCTTCAGCTTGAAAAGCAGTGCGGGGATAGCCCTCCAATACCCAAGCGCAGTTAATATCTGGTTGTCTAAGGCGAATTCGGATCAATTCAATAATCATTTCGTCTGGAACTAATTCCCCCTTTTCTAGATATGGCCGTGCATGGTAGCCTAATTCATTCAGGTTAGTGAAAACAGAAAGATAATTCCGGGAATCGGTTTGCGACCATTGCAAGTTCGGCAAGGACTTGCCACCAGATATGGCTTCTCGTAAAATCTCACCTGTAGAAATCAGAGGAATATCAAAGTATCTGCAAAGCCTTTGTGCTTGAGTGCTTTTACCCGATCCTGAACCTCCCAGAATCACTAATCTCACAACAATTCACCCCTCATCGTGTCAAATTTACTACTTTATAGTCTGTTTTATACAAATAATCGGAAAATCAAGTATATAAAGACTTTTAGCCGCTAGCTCTAGATTTTTTAAGCGATCGCAACTGTAACTTATTTGTTATCATTTTTACGCTAATTTCAGAGAGAAAACGAAAATTTCAATCAAAATAACTCTTGACTTCAACACAAAGGTAGTGTTTGACTAAGAATGCAATTTGCCCAAACCACTGCACCTGTGAAAAACAGATTGATTATATAGGTAGATTCGCAATAACTAATTTTAAGTAATAGTCTGTAACTTATTGTAAATTTTTGAACTTTACCTATGGTCGCCCAGCTAGAAACGCAAAGTATAAATTCAGCCCTTAACTTACCATATCCAGTTGAAGGACTAATACAAGTTTTTACTAGTTCTCATCGCAATTTTTTTACAAGTGTAATGGCTCAAGCACTGAGAATCGCTGGACAAGGGACGCCAGTGTTAATAGTGCAGTTCCTCAAAGGAGGTATCCGTCAAGGACACGAACGACCCATACAACTAGGACAAAATTTAGATTGGATTCGCTGTGATTTACCTCGTTGCATTGATACAGCACATCTCGACGATTCAGAAAACCAAGCCTTACAACAACTATGGCAGTATACACAACGGGTAGTACATGAAAGTAAGTATTCTCTCGTAGTTTTAGATGAGTTAAGTTTAGCGATTAACTTTGGTTTCATTCCAGAAACTGAAGTTTTAGCGTTCCTAGCAAAACGCCCTCCTCATGTCGATATCATTCTCACAGGGCCAGAGATGCCGAAATCTCTGTTGGATGTGGCAGATCAAATTACAGAAATTCGCCGCAGTCATCGACCCTAAACAAAAAACTCAGTTCAAGGTATCCTAGTAGTTCGGTTTGAATTAGCTGTGAACTTGTGATTAAAAACGATATCTGGATTACTGAAATGGCTCAAAAAGGCATGATTTCACCTTTTGAGCCAAGTTTAATCCGAAAAGTACAAAAAGCGGAAAGTCTGAGCCAAGGTTCCCTGGGATCGGAACTTTCTAAGACGGATGAGTCTGTAGCAGTTCAACCTGTAATCAGCTACGGTTTATCTTCTTATGGCTACGATATACGCCTTTCTCCGGCTGAGTTCCGCATTTTTCGCCACATACCTGGAACTGTTGTTGACCCCAAAAACTTTAATCCCCACAATCTTGAGCCAACAGTACTCCACACAGATGTTAATGGCAGTTACTTTATTTTGCCTGCTCACTCCTATGGACTTGGCGTTGCTTTAGAAAAACTAGAGGTTCCAAGTAATATTACAGTGATATGTATAGGGAAATCTACTTATGCTCGTTGTGGTATTATAGCAAATTTAACACCTGCTGAAGCCGCGTGGCGGGGTCATCTTACCTTAGAATTTTCTAATTCTTCTAGCGCTGATTGTCGCATTTACGCTAACGAAGGTGTGGTGCAATTGCTATTTTTAGAAGGCGAACCCTGTGCTATTAGTTATGAAGCAAGACAGGGTAAATACCAAGATCAGTTAGAAATTGTGACTTTGGCTCGTGTTTAGATTTTTGCTGAAGGTGCTAATCGTAGCTAACCTAGATACTGCTTTTGATGCCCCACAGCGATCGCCCGAAATCAAAAATCTAATTACAAAACATTCCGTAAGTCTTCTCTTGTATTTACTACAACAATCCTATCGTAAGGGCACAACAATGTTGTGCCCCTACTGTGGTCTATTCAACTGCAAATTGGTGTAATTGCTCATCAGCACGTAGCATGGTAAACGCGATCGCCTTTAACTAATCATATTTTTTATATAGGAATCCAGTTTGATTTCTGAAATTATTTTTGTACAGAGGGAACAGGGAAGAGGCGAGGCAAAACTGTACTAATTTTTTCCAAAAATCAAATATGAATCCTGTATTCACAAATTGTTGATTCTGAATTCTGACTTTTTTAAGGTGCTAACCTTGCTTTGCCTAAACGTTGCTTTTCGTACCATTGAGCGATCGCAGGTGCCCAGTCTGCAAAGTGAGGCCACATCAGTTCGCACAACTTTTGAATTTCAAGTTGAGCGTCTTTCTTATTTCTCAAGTCGCAAAAATGCAAGAAAGACCTTAAATTGAAACTAACTACAAAATGCTGACGATAGTCAAAAGGTACTTTACCTCTGGCGTGTTCTTCAGACATTCCACCTTCAAAATCAGCTTTATATCGTTTAGCTGCTTCTAAGCACCACTCCAAATCCGCTGCACGTTGTTCTGGCGTGTAGTGGTACTTTTTACCTTGTCTATCAGTGTAGTAACCAATGGGACGCAGATAAATAACATCTTCTATGTCTTTCTTACCTTCTACTACGTCGATAAATTGGTTGCCTGTATACCTAAAAGATTGTACATCAAATGATACTCCTACTCTATGAGTACGCGCCTGTTGCATAACGCTGTGGGGAAAGTAGCCACAGTTGAAAATAATCTGGGGATGCTCTAGAGGCCCATAGTGTCCTCTTTCTCCCGCCAAAAGTCGCTTGACAATAATTTCGCCGCTTTGTGATTCCGTTGGCCATGAGTCGCGCTCGTCAAACACGAACCCATCGGTATAGTCTTGGTGCATCGCGGCGTAAATTACCTGCTGCGGGTTTGGGGTTTTGGCAATAACCTCTACTCGAAATCGATGCATTGGCTGTATGGAAGTGGATTAGTGATTGAGATGGCAACAGAGAACAGAGCCTATGTCGTTCAACATGGCTTTGAACTCAATCCATAATCATATCTCTGCCTTGGACTTCTACTTGAGCAGATTAAGATACTTTACAAATGTTAATAAAGTTGTTACACTTCTTTACATAGAAAAAGAACAGGGGATAATCACATGCGTACAAGTACCGCTATAGTTGACGATCAAGGCAAACTGAACAACTTTGCCCTAGAGCCAAAGGTTTATGTAGACGAGCAAGGCGATCGCACTGGCTTTACACCTTATGCAGAACTGCTCAACGGTCGTTTAGCAATGATTGGTTTTGTTTCTCTGATAGTATTAGAAGTAGTAACAGGACACGGGATCGTGGGGTTTTTGACCAGCCTGTAATAACTCGATTGTGTAAAAGAATTTTCAACAAATCTCAGAGGCGAGAAATATCTCGTCTCTTAAATTTTTTACAGAAAATTTAGTGATATGTTGAAAATATCGGGGTAAAAATATCGGGTGAACTATGGCTTTAACAGCTTCAACAATGTTGCCGCTAGGCACTAAAGCACCAGATTTCGATCTACCGGAAGTTGTATCTGGAAAGGCAACTTCACTTTCTACATTCGCAGATAAAAAAGCGCTGTTGATAATGTTCATTTGTCGGCATTGCCCATTTGTCAAGCATGTGCAACAAGAATTAGCGCAATTAGGAAAAGATTATTTTACGAGTGATTTAGCGATCGTTGCCATCAGCGCTAACGATGCCAAAAATTATCCAGATGATGCGCCAGATTCCTTAAAAGCATTTGTCACAGAACAAGGATTGACGTTTACCTTATGCTATGACGAAAGCCAGGAAACGGCAAAAGCTTACACAGCAGCTTGCACGCCAGACTTTTTTCTATTTGATGGCTCGCGCCGACTTGTTTATCGAGGACAATTAGATGATAGCCGTCCTAGTAATGGTAAACCCGTGACAGGTGCAGATTTACGTGCAGCCATTGAAGCAGTATTAGCGGATAAACCTGTTGCAACTGAGCAAAAGCCGAGTGTTGGTTGCAACATTAAATGGAAACCTGGAAACCAACCGAGTTATTTTGGTTGAAAGGGGTATGAGGCAGGCAGGAAATTAGGAGTTAGGAGTTAGGAGTAGTAGGGTGAAATTTTATTACAATCTCCTCATCTCCCCATCTCCCCATCTCCCCAGATATCAGTGCTTAATTTCCAAATTCAGAATGTAGCGTCCTAGTTGGATTTTTTCTGCCCACAATTCATATTCCAGTCGCAAATGCTCTGGTAAAGGATGTGCGTTGAGAGCTAGGCTGCTAGTAAAGTTTCGTAAACGAATCGGATCGTTAGATGGCAACGACTCAGTTGGCAACCAATAGCGACTGATACCATAAACACCCTGTTCCCAGAAGTGGCGATAACTCACTTGGGCGTTACCTTGCATAGTCATAATTACCCGATATGGGGAAATTTCTAACCATAAAATTCTGGGACTGCTAGGGACATAAGCTTTGCTCTTACTTTGAGGAGAAGCGTCTTCTGGACTGAGGACACTCTCGACTTCGCAAGTGATTAGGGGTGGTGCGGTTAACAGTAAATGAAATCGGTCGGTGTCTTTTTGATACAATGTCCCGGCAGTTTCAACAACAGACCAAATTGGTAGGTCAGTAGAAATAATTGATAAGCACACGGGCTTGCGGTGATGGGTCAGCATGGGAGCGATAAGGGCTAAAAGCTATTGAACAAAATGAAATGAACACTAGGAGTCTGATAGTCAGGGTAAGAAACTAAATAGTAAAACAGGCTTAATATTAACTGAATTCGCTGGTTAGCTAAGCTACACAAATTGAGATATAAACAGGTAGGACGTAAGCCCAGACAGCGAAAACGGCAGTTTTTCTAGAGAGAGCTAATTTGTAATTAAAGCTTGTAAATATTCTAAAGCTATAGACCCAAAACAGTGGGAGTCTTTAATAGATGCAAAAAAACGTTCTTGGGGGGACTTACCGTAGATTTGAGTAAGTTTCATACAAGAAAAAGCAGTAGGATACTAGGGAAGAAGCAGCAGCGGCAAATCAAATCGCTGATGAACTTTTGATGTATTCAAAAGCCAGTTTATCCTACTCTTGTCTTCTGTTATAACCGTAAAAATTCCGGAAGAGCTTTCTCTTTAGTTTGAGGGGAGTGAGTAAATGGGGAGATGAAGAGATGGGGTAGTGCAGGGAGATGGCCTCGCCAAGGGGAAAGGAAAAGAGAAACGTTTCTGTGTTAGAACTTTGCTAGTTAAACATGTCAATCCCTGGTGTCAGAATTGCTCTGTACAGGATTCACATAATTAATAGCGAAACCAACACATTGGCTTATACAAATCAAAGTTGATATAGAGCTATAAAATTAATCTTCAAAAATTAGGTGGCAAAAAGGAAGCACCTAACTCCTTGTGAAAAATAATTTCATAACCCTATTAATGCCCTTAGACGCTATTGGTGTGTCGTCGATTTCAGTATTTGTACTCGATCGCGGCGATTTTGGCAAGATCGATGTTTTTTTGCGACACCTGAATAATATTAACTTATACAGTAGAGTCCGAAATCAGAATAGCTTTAGACTACTCAGCGTTGAGGATTTTTGGTACTTTGAAAAATTCGCCTTCTTGTTCGGGGGCGCTGTTGAGGATGCTTTCACGGTCAGGATAGGGTTGCAAGTCATCTTCTCGCGTAACATTACTTACATCTATTGCCCGTGTTGTTGGAGGCACATCACTAACATCGAGTTCGTTGAGTTGTTGAATATAATCGAGAATGCTTCCCAATTGATTGGTAAATTGTTCTTCTTCTTCTGGAGTTAACTCTAAACGAGCAAGATTAGCTACTTTGTGGACTTGTTCTCGATCGATCATAAATTTTTATTGGGCATTGGGCATTGGGCATTGGGCATTGAGTATGGGGCATTGATTATTAGTCATTGGGCATTTGCAAAGGACTAATGACCAATGACTAATGACTAATGACTAGAAGAATACGTCAATTTGCGATCGCCCTGTAGTCTTCAACCAGTTTTGAGCTTCAATGTAGTTATTGGGTGCCATGCGAATGGCTCGAATCCAATAGTCTGCGGCTTGGTCAAACAGTGCTTCGCCAGCGTCGTTATCTCCAGCTTCTTTTGCTTTTTCGCCTTGGTAATGATAAATCACGGCAATGTTGTTCAAGGCTTGGGGCATACGTGGATTTAACTCAATTGCTTGGTGATACAGTTCTAAAGCCTTGTTGTGGTCGCCGTTGCTGGCATAGATTAGCCCCATATTGTAGAGAATGTAGCCGCGATCGTTGGGGTCTTCCTCTAGTGTTAACGCTTCTTCATAGTATTCCAGAGCTTCGGCATATTCTCCTTCTGCTTGGGCTGACATGCCATCTCGGTAATATACAAAGGCTTCTTTAGCTTTTTTGTTGGCTGGCAGGATCTTCAGAATGATATCCGCCATGACTGTAAAAGATTTGTCAATAAAGTTATCGTTTTTTTGCGTTCTTGGCATAGTTGTCTCTCGGTATTGCGTATTGGGGACTGGGGAATGGGTATTGGCGCCTGGCGACTGGGCCTTATGAAAACTCTTCTCTAGTCCATAGTATACAGTCCTAATCCCCAGCCCCTAGCCCCCAGTCCCCAGTCCCTAGCCCCCACTAATCGGCATAATGCATTCCGGACTATTATGCCGAGAGTTGTTTACTAAGGTGCTGACTGCATAAGCAGTCATGGCTTGGGCTGGATAAGGACGCAATAGCTGTTGTAGGGTTTCGGGCGTTTGCACTTGGGAATCTAGCCATAAATCGTAATCTTGTGGGTCTAGAATTACTGGCATCCGTTCGTGGATAGGTTGGAGTAATTCGTTGGCTGCTGTTGTCAAAATTGTACAAGAAATTATTTCTTCGTTGTCAGGGGAGTGCCATCTCTCCCACAAACCGGCAAAAGCGAAGGGTTGCCCATCTTGGAGACGAAAATAAAATGGCTGTTTCTTACCTTGTTGACGTTGCCATTCATAAAACCCATCAGCTAGCACTAAACAGCGGCGATTCTTAAAAGCTGACCGAAAAGCGGGTTTTTCTGCAACAGTTTCCGCCCTGGCGTTGATCGTTTTTGCGCCTATTCCCGGATCTTTTGCCCATGAAGGAATTAACCCCCAATGCAACTGCTGAAATTCACGCTTTTTGCTTTCAGGATTTTGTAACACTGATGCTACTTTTTGCGTAGGTGCAATGTTATATTCGGCTGCTAAATCCGGAAGTTCCCGAACATCGAAAACTTTAGCTAAAGCTTCTACTGGCTGGTTTAGCGTAAATCTTCCACACATACTTTTATTCCCGATCGCTGAATAAATTAAACATCTCAATCTAGAAATAAATAATACTTTTTTATTTTTTAGGATGATTTTCTTTCGTACTCAGAAGTTAAATATAAAAGAGATTATCCGGTTCTTGTAAAATATTTTGGTAAGATATTGTATTTTGAACCCTTAGTTATCAACACATTCGTTATTGTATTTTAACATGGAACTACTGCGTTTGTACGATTTTTTACCTTCTGGTAATGCTTACAAGATACGTCTTTTATTGACACAACTAGGTATGCCTTTTGAGAGGGTAGAGGTTAACATATTGAAAGGCGAGACTCGAACGCCAGAATTTTTAAGTAAAAATCCCAACGGTAAGATTCCAGTTCTGGAAATTGAGCCAGGAAAATATTTGGCAGAGTCAAATGCTATATTGGTTTATTTGAGTGAAGGTACAGAATTTTTACCCTACGATCGCTTCTTGCGATCGCAAGTCTTCCAATGGTTATTTTTTGAACAATACAGCTATCAACCTTTTATTGCCCCATCAAGATTTTGGATTTCTATTTTAGGTAAAGCTGAAGAATATGGTGAAGCTTTAAAGCAAAAACGCGAACCAGGTTATGCAGCACTTAACTTGATAGAAAAACACTTAAGTTCTCATACTTTTTTTGTGGGAGAACGTTACACAATTGCTGATATTGCCTTGTTCGCTTACACTCATGTAGCTGATGAAGGTGGGTTTGATTTAACACAATTTTCTGCTATCCAAGCTTGGATAGAAAAAGTCAAAGCTCAGCCCAGGTATATTAGTATTAAGGATATACACAAAGATATAGAATTTTAAAAATTCTGTTTTCCAAGCTTGTACCTCTCGATTTATAGTCCCATCCAGTGATACATCACATTACATGAAGTTTTACCAAGCAACGCACAACTAAAGATAAGATAGTCAGCACTACATAGCGGTGTCAATTTCAATCAGTTTTTGTCGAGAGGACAAACCAGACTTAATTGTAATATCAGATTTAGCTACACCAAATTTCTCTGCTAAAAGCTTAATTAACTCTTGATTAGCCTTGCCATCAACTGGGGGCGATTTTAAATATACAATCAGGCTATCATCAGATTGTTCTAATATTTTTTGCTGTTTGGAGTTAGGTTTAACTTTGACTTTTTTTTGCATAACCGATTTTTTGTAATTGTTGCAGCCAGAACCAACCTAAAATACAACCCAATAAGTAATGAGGAAAATCCCACCAAACAAAGGTAGTACCAAGTAACAATTTACCGATAAAGGTGGCGCGAATCTCATCTAATAGTGGCAGATGCCAAAGTTGCAAAAATTCTATTATACAGGTGATGACAAAAACCCATATTGGAATTTGGATTACCGCTGCTCGACTTCTAAAAAACCAAAATCCAAACAGACACCAAAATATTTCGTAAGCTATATCTCCTGCGTAATCATTAAACCACTTATAGCCAGGGCCAGTGTAATACTTAAAGAAAAAACCCATCGGTACAACGATGAGTATAGAGAGAAGAATATATATTGTTTGTTTTTGATTGCGGCCCATTTTTTGAAACCTTAGAGACTAAGCAAAATTTTAGCCTCTGTGGGAGGTGTGGGAAGAGAGGGGGGTGTGGGAGGAGACGGGGGTGTGGGAGGTGTGGGAGGATAGTGAAGAAATCTTTCCCCCCCTCTTCCCACACTCCCCACACTTCCCCATCTCCCCAACCCCCATTTATGGATATCTTCGACTACCTGCACCGACTACACCGATTTTGTGGCGATAGGAGAGTTCAGCGCCGAACCAGCCGGAAGCGCTAGTGAGAGTACCAACAACTAGGGACAGAAGCAATCCCCAAGGTAGAATTCGGGCTTCGGCGTCGCCCAAACGTAGAAGGAAGTTGACCAATGTTAAGACTAGAATAGAAACGTTAAGTATCAAGTGGGCCCAACCAGCAGTACGTTTGCGGACTCGTTCGATTTTCAAAAAGTCACTCAAACCGATCGCAGCTGCAAGGACGCCTCCACCTAACCCCAGTCCGATCAACCATATGGAAGCCCTAGCCCAGAAGAAATCGCGAGTTAACCAGTAGCCAAAATCGGTTCCCAAGGCTAAGGCTAAAAAGGCGATGGGGAAAATTACACTCAAGGGGTGTAAGGGATGTCCGGCGATCGCCACAGTGCTAGGTACGCCAGTATCACGATATTCACTATCGTTACTTTCAATAACTGGTGGGATATTTGGAAAAGGTGTTGAACTTGTTTCGGTTCTTTCTGTAGTTTCCATTATTAGTAACCTGAGTTAATAAGTGTCTATTTTGTAAGAATTCAGGAATCAGAACTCCTAATTCATAATTATTGGAAAAACAAGAATTTCATAGCTTTTTAATTTTCTTCCAATTATTATTAAGCTGACATTTCAAGATTTTCTAAATTCTGAATTCTGAATTCTTACTTGATTTCTAACCAGAAGGAATTTGCTCTACATAAGCTTGGGCTTGCAGGGTTAGTTTACCTACTTCTACTTGTAGTTGATTAACTTGTAGGTTTATTCCTTGCAAATCAAAGTTGCTCAAATTCAGAATTTCGCTGGTTTGATCTATCAAAGCTTTTGTCAAATCTGGCGATGTTTCTTCACTTTCGCCATATTCAACATTTTCCAGCGAAACACTTCTTCCATTAGCACTAATGGTCGGTACTGCTGAAAAAGCAACTTGTTGATTCTCGCCTGTTTCTGCTAATTTAATGTTGGCATTTAGCGCTACTTTTCCATCACCAGGCAGTCGAAAGTCTACATTTTGCGGTTCGATAGTCCTCTGCTGGCCGTTAATGTCTATTTTTTGATTTTGTAGTTGCGATCGCACATATTCCGAGTTGAAGGCGCGGTTGATGTCAGCTTCGGTTAAAACAACTCGTGTATTAGCTTCAGTAGGTTTTGTGAGTTCAATTTTGCCAAAAGCCACACTCAGAGGATTGATAGCAACACTATTCATTTGCATTTCAAGTTCCTCCATTCGGAGGTCTTTCTGCATTACTAAACCTTCGCCTTCAATTTTGACTTCATCTACCTGACCCTGAACTGCTTTTAGCGGATCGGTTTTGATATTTACATCTAAATTTTCTACTTCATCTAATTGGCTAGATAATCCCATTTCTGCTGCTTTATTTAGCGCCTCTTCTCCTAATCCAGGATTCTCTGGCATTATTAAATTAACTCCTAATTGAAATATCATATCCTTGAGTTAATTTAATAAATTTGCATCCCAAATTTATCTATCTGGCGATGTAGTAAACTTATAAATGTTGTCTATCTAAAAGTATAAGAATATAAATTTTAATATTTTTTTTGTGTTTGTATCTTTTGAACTCAGATTACATTACTATAATAAATGTCAAAAAACTATAACATTTAATTATTTCAGTTAGGAAATCAGCAGTGCTACCAAATAACCGTACTCCCACAAACAAAACTCAACGCTGGAAGTTTTTGCAACTTTTTGGACTGGTAAGACGTAATCCTCTTTCGATTTCACGGTGGGTTTTACGTTGGGTAGTAGTGGGGACTGTTTGTGGTTTATTTGCTAGTTTGTACTGGAATATTTTGGAACTGATGACTCACCAACTACAAAGATTTGAGGGTTTGAGTCTGCTAATAGTTATGCCTATAGCTGGATTAATTGTTGGCTTGGTAATTCATTTTTTAGGCAACCCAGGGGAAATTGCTGTCATTGTCGATAATATCCATTTTCGTGGCGGACGTTTGGACGCACGAAAAAATCCGGCGATGATTCTTGCTTCCTTGGTGAGTATTGCTGCTGGGGGTAGTGCAGGGCCGGAAGCGCCATTAGTACAGGTTACAGGATCTTTTGGCACATGGGTAGGCGATCGCCTGGGTCTTGAGGGCGAAGAACTCAGATCCACGAGTTTAGCAGCGATGGCGGCTGGCTTTACGGCTTTGTTTGGCGCACCATTAGGTGGGGCGATGTTTGCCTTAGAAATTCTCCATCATCAGCATATCGTCGAATACTACGAAGCTTTAATGCCAGCGATCGTTTCTAGTTGCGCTAGTTATATAGTATTTGCCTTTATCACCCGTTTGGGAATTGGCCCCACCTGGCATTTTCCCCAATACAACTTACAGAACATCGATGATTTTGCTTTGGCTATCCTGTTTGGAATCATCGGTGCTGTTGCAGGTTGGATTTTTATGGGCATTTTTCGCGGCTGTGGCAGACTTTTAGCGATGGTTTCAGGCCCGGTTTATGTACGCACCACATTAGCAGGATTAGGCTTAGGTATTTTGGCAGCCTTCTTACCCTTAACCCGCTTTTTTGGACATGAAGAATTAGAATCAGTCCTAACCGCTAATTTTTCACTTGTTTTTTTGTTAATTTTAGCCTTGGGTAAAATGGCATCCATCAGCATCACAGTTACTGGTGGGTGGCGTGGTGGTTTCATTATTCCCTTATTTTTTACCGGTGCTTGTATTGGTAAAGCAATTGCAATTTTAATTCCGGGCTTGAATCCTGCACTAGCTATGATTTGTACAATGGCAGCTATCAATGCAGCGGTGACACGCACACCCATAAGTACAACTTTGTTGTTATCAAAATTGACTAATTTTACCCCTTTTACGCCAATCTTGTTTGCTAGTTTGATCGGGTTTTTTCTCGCACCAAAAGTTCCTTTAATAGGTTCTCAACTGAAATCACAGCAATCTCTGGAAGAAATTTAAAGTTAAAAATTTAAAATGCACAGATGATTTGAAATTTTAATTAACAACAGTACTTGGGGAAAATCCAAAAAATAAATTATCCAGTTAATCAATGTGAAATCATATCCACTTGTAAGAATGGATAAACCGATCTTAGTATCATTCGCCTCTACAATAATTTTTTTAAAGGCAACATAAAACCAGGCACAACATCTTCTCCACTTAAGGTTGCTGTAGCTGGATATTGAGTAACTGAACCATCCCGACGATAAACTAAAGCTTGCTGATTTTTGCTGTCAATTAACCATCCTAATTGAACACCATTAGCAATATATTCTTCCATCTTGGCTTTGAGCTTTGCCAAGCTGTCATTTTTAGAACGAATTTCAATCACAAAATCGGGCGCTAAGTTAATAAATTTGTCCTCTTGCTCGTCCCAACCTTCTGGTAAACGTCCTTTAGCCACAAAAGCGGCATCAGGCGACCGGACTGCCATATTTGCTAATCTAAAACCTGTACTTGGGCCAAAAACTTCACCTAAATCTTGACTTTCTACCCAATTCAACAGATAGGCTCCTGCTTTTATTTCTCGATTACCAGAAATTCCACCAGTTGGGGGCATAGTTTCTAACGTTCCATTAGCATTGCGTTCAAACCGCAGTTCTGGGTTTTGAAAGCTCATCAACATTAATTCTTCATCAGTGACAGCATACAAAGACTCTACTGTTACTTGTTCGCCGGTCATGATAATGTGATTGCAAGCTTAACGGACACTTCAATTTTAGACTCAGATTGCATTATCTTTTAAGAATCTGTAGCTTTACTTGATAAATAAAAAATTAAGGCTGAAGAATAAAGTTTTTAGACTTCATTCTTCAAGCCTTTAACGTCAATGAAAGTGTTTTATTGACTAGCGGAACATGCTGCTGACTGAGGTATCTTCATGAATTCGCCAGATAGTTTCTCCTAAGAGATTAGCCACTGACAGCACCACTAGTTGTGGAAAGCGATTGCTTTCTGGTATGGGAATCGTGTTTGTGACGATGACTTCTTCAAATAAGCCACTGGATAACCGTTCCACAGCTGGTGGAGAGAACACTGCATGAGTGGCACAGGCGTATACCTGACGCGCTCCTTCTTCACGTAGTAGTCGCGCTCCTTCGGCAATTGTACCGCCGGTGTCGATCATATCATCGACCAAGACTGCGGTTTTACCTTTAACATCACCAATCACATTTAAGACTTCTGCAACGTTGTGGGCCTGACGGCGTTTGTCAATAATTGCTAGTGGGGCATCATTAAGTTTTTTGGCAAATGCTCTAGCTCTTGCAACACCGCCAACATCTGGGGAAACAACCACAAGGTCGGCCAGTTGTTTGCTTGCCAGATAATCTAACAATACTGGCGAACCGTAAACATGGTCAAAGGGTATGTCGAAATAGCCCTGAATTTGAGCCGAGTGTAAATCCATTGCTAGAACGCGGTTAGCACCTGCTTCTGCGATCAAGTTAGCAACTAGCTTGGCGGTTATTGATTCTCGTCCTGCCGTTTTGCGATCGGCGCGGGCGTACCCATAGTAGGGAATTACAGCGGTTACTTGTCGTGCAGAAGCTCGACGACAAGCATCAACCATAATCAATAATTCCATCAAGTGATCGTTTACGGGTTGACAGCATGGCTGGATTAAATAGACATCACAACCCCGAATCGATTCTTGAATTTGAACGTAAAGTTCTCCATCCGCAAATCTTTTGCGGATCATTGGCCCCAAGTCCATGCCCAGGTAACGAGAGACTTCTTGAGACAGTTGGAGATTGGCAGAACCAGAAAACAGCCGCAGGCGATGATTATCAGTCAGTCTTATTGCGGATGCTTCCACTTTGAAAGTTGCAGAACTGAGCACAGCAGATCCTCGATGTGCATTCATAGCAATATTATCATTAGAGATTTTATAGATTTAACCAAGAAATAGCCTAAAAAAACATCTGTGAGTTTTATTGAAGCTTCCATACAAAATTTAAACATTTTTCCATAAAATTATCATTTGGTAATTGTCTAATTTTCTTGGCTCACAAAGTATTGATACCTTTTGTGGTAATCAGTCAAGTCGCCCCACTAGATATACTAGTTGAATTTTTTTGGTGTTGAGGTAAATAATCCTAATCCCTCAAAGATTGGCGCGATAGAATAGATTGTTCTAACTACCTCATTTATAACTGAGAGCAAAGTATTTACAACTTAAGTGATATTGAAATTTTTCTTTCGACAGAAGAAGCCTTGTGACTAAGTGTTCAGGGGGTATTGTATTATATTCTACGATTTTAACCGCAAATAAATAAACTGCCAGATTTAATTGTAAGTTCTAATTAACACAATACAAACCGAAAATACGCGTATTTAACGAAATTTAGATGTTGATGGTTAACGCTTAACAGTCATCAATTATCAATCATCAGTCATCAGT
The DNA here is from genome assembly GCF_052692665.1 of Nostoc sp. DSM 114161. Taxonomy (NCBI): domain Bacteria; kingdom Bacillati; phylum Cyanobacteriota; class Cyanophyceae; order Nostocales; family Nostocaceae; genus Nostoc; species Nostoc sp. DSM 114161. Next base: position 7,488,586 of record NZ_CP195141.1, on the reverse strand, counting down.
CAACGTAAAATCCGTTTTGGTAAGGTAAAATATCGCTGCATGTAACTGTCCGTCGCCACTTGGACTTAATCTTTGTCGGTGACTTACTCCTCAGTTGCCATTACAACTCAATCATTCGATCATGCAATCACCAATTACAGTTGGCACTGTCTTGCAAAACCGTTACCGGATAATTCAAATTCTCGGACAGGGGGGATTTGGTAGAACTTATCTGGCAGAAGACCAAAGACGCTTTAACGAACTTTGTGCGATTAAGGAATTGATTCCAACAGCAATGGAAGCTGGGGCTTGGGAAAAGGCACAAGAGCTTTTTCACCGAGAGGCTGCTATTTTGTATCAAATCGAACACCCACAAGTGCCAAAATTCCGGGAAAGATTTGAGCAAGACCAACGGTTGTTTTTGGTGGAAGACTACGTTGCAGGTCAGACTTACCGAAGTTTGCTGAGTGAGAAGCAAGCTGTGGGTGAAACTTTCACTGAAGCAGAAGTATTTGGGTTAATTCAGTCTTTGTTGCCTGTTTTAGAGCATATTCATAGCCGAGGAATTATTCACCGGGATATCTCGCCAGAAAATATTATTTTGCGAGATAGCGATGGCAAGCCTGTATTAATTGACTTTGGAGTGGTAAAAGAACTGGCAACGCGTTTACAATCGCCAGATAGCGTAATGCCAGTAACTAGTGTGGGAAAATTAGGCTACTCTCCAAGCGAACAAGTACAAACAGGAGGAGCGTATCCTAGTAGTGATTTGTATGCATTAGCGGTGAGTGCGATTGTTTTGCTGACAGGTAGAGAACCAAGAGATTTATTTGATGAAAATCAATTAACTTGGAATTGGCAGCGTTGGGCACAAGTAAAGCCAGGATTTGCCCAGGTTTTGAATCGAATGTTAAATCATATTCCGAGCGATCGCTACCAAACTGCTGCTGATGTATCCCAAGCATTACAATCTTTACAGCAACCTAGCGCCCCTACCCCTGATTTTTCTCAGTTACAGACAATGGCTGTCGGTCGTCGCCCTGATTTGGTGACACCAGCTGCTTCGCCCAAAAAACCTGCTCCCGTAATTCCACCAAACCAGACTAGCTCAGTCTTGGATAATCCCTTAGCGATCGCTGCAATTGGTGGTGCTGTAGTTATCTTAGCGGGATTTGGTTCTTGGGCATTGGTAAGTTCGATTCGCAGCCAATCAAAACCACAACCAGAACAGACGCTTCCCCAAAATTTTCCTTCACCAGTAATTTCTGGGGGCACTACATTCACCTCCACACCCACGCCTACACCTACTCAAGAACAACCTGTTATATCTACTAAGCCTTTGAATTTGGGAGCATTTAACGCCACCGCAGTTGCAGGTACTCTCAAAAGAAATCAAATCAGCCGCTATACTTTTCTTGCCCAGGAAGGAGACAAATTAAGTACATTTGTTGAGGCAGGAAGCAGTGTTTTACTAACAGTATTAAATCCCAATCAACAACCAATTGATAATAATGCTGTGCGAGTTAGATCTTATGAAGGTACATTGCTAGTTCCTGGTGTCTACACTATTGAATTAATTCTGCCTCCAGAAGTTACCGAAAGTAATTATAATCTCAATGTTGGATTACAAAAACTTATTCAACCAACACCCACACTCACCCCCACACCAACCCCAACCCCGACACCCACCCTTACACCAACGCCAACTCCAACAGAAACTCCGACACCAATTCCCACACAAACATTAATACCAATTCCCACACCAATTCCCACACCAATTCCAACTCCAGAGACAGGAAACAATAATCAAAATAATAACCCGTTGATTGATAGCACACCCACACCAATTCCCGATCCGACAATTTCGCCCTAAAAACGAGACGATTTTGGATTGGATAGCCGAAACATTCGCTTGCTGTGTAAGATCGTAGAATCAACGAGCGATGAATTTAATTGTTGAAATTGTACTAAAATGATTTATTAGTTATTAGTGTTGATATCATCACTAATAATTACAGCAGAATTCAAAAGTAAAACAAACTCTGTGTTTGGTTTTCAACTTCACTGAATCTGCTCTTAACAAAAACGTTAGTTAAGTATTTAGCAATCATTGTTGAACGCATTATTAATTACTGGAACTGATACCGAGGCTGGTAAAACTATTTTAACCACAGCTTTAGCAGCCTATTGGCAAAAACATTATCCGCAGCGTAGCTGGGGAATCATGAAACCGATTCAATCAGGAATTGGCGATCGCGAATGGTACGAAAATTTATTCGCCTTAGAACAATCTCCAGAAGAAATTACACCTTTGTATTTTCAAGCACCACTCGCTCCTCCCATCGCCGCAGCACGAGAAAATCGCCAAGTAGATTTAGCCTTGGTGTGGCAAGCCTTGTCTAAATTGCGATCGCAGCGTGATTTTGTGCTAGTAGAAGCCTTGGGTGGCTTGGGTTCGCCAGTTACAGATGAATTGACAGTGGCCGATCTAGCCGCAGAATGGCGTTTACCAACAGTATTGGTAGTGCCCGTGAGATTAGGAGCGATCGCTGCTGCTGTGGCGAATGTGGCATTAGCTAGACAATCGCGCGTACATCTGGTAGGCATTGTGTTGAACTGCGTACAGCCGCGTTCGGATGCAGAGATAGCCGACTGGACGCCACCAGAATTGATTCGATCGTTAACTAACACGCCAGTTTTAGGGTGCTTACCTTATGTAGACAATCCCACTGATTTAGAGAAACTTGCTCAAATAGCATCAGATTTAGATTTAGAAAGACTAATTTGAGAAGGCAGCTATGCTGAAGGGAAAGCCCATAAATAATCTCTGTTAATGTTTTACCTACAGCCTCAGAACAACGTTTAGGTGGACGGCAAACTTCGAGCTTAAATTAAACCAGATGAACTCAAACAAGTTAACTTGATTGTAATTCGTTAACAACTCGTTCGAGTTCTTTTGTCATCCAATAATTATCTGTTTGACGATAGATTTCAATTAATGATTGGTAAAACCAAAAAGTCTTTTCTTTACCATTATTAAACTCAACCCAAACGGCATCTCCCCGTTGTTGTAAATCTGTTAATAAGGATCTAGCATTATGCAATTTGTCTGCTAAAGATACCAGCTTTACAGATGGCGATGCATGGCGCAGGTTTTCTAAATACCGTTGTTTCCGTTCTAGCCAGGGGGGTTTAGGAGGTGTATCCCACTCCGTACAACCATCGATTATTGCTATTACTGTTTCACCAAAATGTTGGCGGATGTCTTCACGGGTGACTTTACCGCCTTGGTCTTCGATACTGTCATGTAACAAAGCTGCGATCGCTTCTTCCTCACTTCCGCCAGCTTCTATTACCAAAGCTGCTACACTCAGTAAATGTGATATGTAAGGAACGCCGCTAATTTTGCGTGTTTGATTGGCATGAAGACGAGTCGCATAGACTAAAGCTGATTCAAATTTTTCTGTGAGTTTAACTGTATCCATAACTCTAAAAATTATCAGTAGAAGGCAGGAAGCAGCTAGCTATGCTGAAGGCAAAAGTATCCAAGCCTCTCCCTTGATAGGGGAGAGGCTTTAAATTTTGCAATTAATCTTTCCTATTGCCTATTGCTTAGCTCAACAAATACACTCTATTTTTGAGAAAGTTTTTCCTCATTAGTAGAAAGAGAGCGAATTAACTCGCGAATGACATCGGTTGCTGGTCTACCTGTAGTTGAGCAGTATTGCTCAAGCTTCTGTGCCTCTTCTGATGCCAGATTGATTGTAAATCGTTTAACAGCCCATTTTTTATTCATGATTCAACAAACTATGTTTTTGCAGGTACTTCTCTAATATCAGTTTTTTATGCTGTTACTACAATGGTATAATCAATGAAATCGCATTTAAGAAATAATGAAGATAAATGCTATATTTCTCGATTAACCGTGAAGAAATAAATTCTACTCTAAAATGTGAAGTTTAGCTAATTGGAATGCACTAATTGTAAACATAATGTTAAATTCACAACAAAGTATACATATAAAACAGAAGAATTACTGAACTGGGTAGAAGGCAATAGGCAAAAGCAAAATAAATTGAAGATTAATTCTTCTTTTTGATTTGATTAATAAATGATTCGCGATCGCTTTGAATTAATCGACAATAAATTTACCGAGAAGCAAGATATTTTTGTTCTAATTGTAAGGTAATTATACAGGTCGCTAAGCATAATAAACCTACAGCATAACCAACGAAGACATCAGTAGGCCAGTGAACACCTAGATAAAGCCGACTAAAACCGATAGCAAGAATTAAAATAGCAGTCAACGTGAAAATTTGCTTTTGCCATTGAGGGTATTGCTTGGCAAAAAGGTAAGCTATGAGGCCATAGACTACTAAAGAGAGCATGGCGTGACCGCTGGGAAAGCTGGGGTGGCCGACATTAATAATCCACTTCCACAGTGTTGGACGCGCTCTACCAAAAAGTAGTTTTAGCAACGCCATTAAAACCATTGCACCACTGGTAGCTATACCCAAAGTAGTTGCTTGCCAGCGACGGTCATCATATAACAAATTAATTTCTACTCCTAAACTAATTAATAGTAAAACCAGTGGTTCGCCAAAAAAAGTTATACCAACAATGACCCGATCGAGAAGTGGAGTATGCAGCTTTTGGATTGCTAGCAAAATACTGCGATCAAGACCATATCTGTGCAACAATGCACTACAAAGAGCTAAGGAAAAAATAGCCCCAGATAATTCAATAAGGTGATTGTTTACTGTATATATAGGTAAATTTTTCGCTTTTTCGCTAATATCAAGTTTTGGTATAAGTAGTTTATTAAATTTTTTTGTGTAATCTAAGACAATATTTTGGAGAATTAAAGCGATCGCATTTGGACTCAAATCTCGATTAAAAATTACTAGAACATTTCCGGTCAAATTATTGACTTGAAATTGGCCAATTATTTTCTCCTGTGATAACCTTGATACTAAGTAGTTTTTTAGACTCTGAGAATGCTTCAGTCCACTTACTTTATATCTAGCTCTGCCTTTGACAGCAGTATGTATAGCTTCAATCAAAATATTTCGCTCGTAGCCATTATTCAAATCAGCGTTCATTATTCTAACTAATCAGTTTTCGTAAAAGGATATTTTACAGCGATTTTCTGGGCAATGAACCACATTATTTTTATTTGACACTAAGCAAGAAACAAGATTGTGTCAAGATACATGAAAACTACTGTAATTATAAAACAATAGACTTGGCGTTAGAGACAAAAACCTAACGTTCGGTAGGCTGGTTGAAGAACCTACGCCCAAGGAAGTTGCCTTGAGTAGGGTAACTGAATATTTTGAGATGGAGAAAAGATTCTCGAAATAGTTGTTAAGGTAGTGGCGAGCGCTGGTTAAATTATGTTAAATAGAGGTTTGGCGATCGCACGTTAAATTAGATGGAATATTCTCATTGTCATAATATACTTTGTAAAATATGAATAACTTGAAATCATTTGGTTTCACTTGCTGGTTAACTGGATTATCTGGCGCAGGAAAGTCAACTTTAGGAATAGAAATAACCAAAGCATTAGAGCAATTATCAGTTACGTGTGAATATTTAGATGGTGATGTCATCCGCACTAATCTTTCTAAAGGTTTAAGTTTTTCTCGTGAAGATAGAAATACCAATGTTGCCAGAGTTGGTTTTATTTGTGGACTTTTAAATAAACACGGCATTAATACCGTTGTGGCTTTAATTTCTCCTTATCGTGATGCCCGCGAACAACTTAAACTTGAAATACCCAATTTTATCGAAGTTTTTGTTGATACTCCTTTGGAAGTTTGTATTACAAGAGATATTAAAGGTTTGTATAAAAAAGCTTTAGCTGGAGAGATTGCTGAATTTACTGGAATTTCTTCTCCCTATGAACCGCCTTTAAATCCAGATATAATTCTTAAAACTCATAAAGAAACTGTAAATCAATGTGTAGAAACAGTTTTAGATTATCTTCGGGCACAGGGGAAAATTTGACAACTCCCCACCGTTCAACCGCAGGGATTCTTGCTTCAACCAACATTGCCTCTAAAAGCAGCGCCTTTAGACGGGGGCATCAGCGAGAGTCTGTTGAGTATGGCATTAATAGTTCTCAGGCTCTAAAGTTAACGAAGTGTCTAATTTGGTGAAGTTAACTGTTAATAGATCTACACGAATTAAAAATCGCGTATTTTATTACTATAATAGGAATATAAAGCGCATGGGTCCGTCACGGTTTCGACAGGTTGGCGAACGCTGCTCTGTGATTCAGGTCGAGAGCGAGTCATCTCTCGGAAATCAAAGGCTCAAAACAAAAGTAAATGCGAATAACATCGTAAAATTTGCTCGTCGGGAAGCTCTAGTAGCAGCCTAAAACGCCTCTTACAGGTTCGAGCGTCTTTAGTCCGACTCCGTTAAGGGCTAGGGACAAACCCCAACGGATGCTCTAGCAAGCGTTCTTTGGTTGGCTTGCTGGCTAAGATTAAACCAAAGCATCCTACGTTCGGGATAATGAACGATTCCCGCCTTGAGGGTCAGATAGGCTAAACCTGTGAATGAGCGGGGGGTCAATACCCAATTTGGACAGCAGTTCGACTCTGCTCGGATCCACTAACAGAACAACTAACAAATCCACCTGATAATTTGATAGCCAGGTGGATTTTGTTTTTTACTGTCCGAACAGAACTATATGTAGCGATTCTCCAAAATGAGGCAACAGATCTAAATCAGGAAAGTCCTGCTGCATCTAATTTTCTGAATTGCGTAGCTTGCTTCTTGATGCAGCGGGTATTGCCGATTGGTATAACTTGGGTTTGGCAAACGAGTAGCGATCGCCTCTTGAGTTTGACTGTTACTGTACTTGTAGTTAAGATCTGCGATCGCTACCCAAATCCTGTGCCAACTTTCGATCTGCTCAATTTCCCACTATTTGATTCTAGTTCTCCAAACTCTGAGCGGCGTAAACCATCGCTCAGAGTTCTCTGCCAATTCTGAATTCTTCTTTATGTGTGGGTGTATTTGCAAACTTCCTTCGCCTTTTTTTGAGTACCCGTCGCAGCCGATCTGCACTTAAATTTACTTGGCGATCGGACGCCAATTTTTTTGCTAGTTCTTGAGAATTATAAGCCTTTGGCTCTTGAGCTAAGCAATTTTCTAGATAAATCAAATCTGATTCCGAATATCGCGGCTTTCCTCCTCGACCAGGAGCATCCCATAAGCCTGCCAACCCCAACTTTTCCCAGCGATGAAGGGTTTGGCGTACTGTTGAAATCGCCCAATTCAAGCCTTTAGCTATTTGCTCATTTTTTAAACCACGAGCATTCAACAGTAAAACTTGGGCACGATCCTTGGTACGTTGAGGAATATTTTTAGCTTTTCTTAACTCTTCTAGAGTTAGCTTTTCTTCTTCACTTAGAAAAACTTTCAATCGGCATCCCATAAACAATAACCTTTTACACAGTCAATCTTTGGCATTTTTACGTCTATATCAGACCTCTCAATTGAGTACGGCACACATTCAAACAAAAGTTTAAAAACCAAACAATAAGTATTAATGCTACCGTAGTCTATTTTGATGGCTTATACACAGAAATTTTGGCTTGAGAACATTTTCAATGTTGAAATTTACCATGAAAAAGTAGGCATCTTTAAGAATAGAGCCTTGGGTTTTATAGGTATCTTTATTACATAGCCAGAGGCCATAGCTGACGGCTATGAAACCAGTAATTTTTTGGCTTTGCCTTGATTAGTGCCTAATGTCGATCATACAAGACTGTATCATTAATCTTTTTCAATCCTTTATATTGCTAGAGATGTTTATCGAAACTTTAAAAATTGTTTTGCTGCCATTTTCGACTTGAATGAGTAGAAAAATGAATGTATCAGCCCAGTTTTTTTATTACACTGCCTTGAGGGAATTAGCTTTGACTATCTCCGAAAATATTCTTGTTTTCTCTAGTTTACATAAAATTTACATTTTCGGTATCAATATTTTCGCTAGATAAAACAAAATATGTACTCTCTATTGTAAAAGATACTACTGACTGGTTAGTATTTGATGATTGTGAAAAATCTCTAACAAAAGTTTCCTACTTTTCTTACTTTTCTTACTTTTCTTACCTTTCTTACTTTTCTTACTTTTATTGCTGAGTTATCAGACTGGAGAGCATTTCTTTTTCACTGAGAATAACAAACCAAGTTTACGTCAGAGTAACGTCAAATTTAAAGACAGACTTAATGTAATACCAATTCTATATGAAGATGCACAGAATATTAAACGAACCGCCAAGTACGCCTTTCCTGCGGAACGCTTCGCGAACGCGCAGCGTCTCGTAGAGAAGAGCGCCAAGAATAGACAGTTACTCATTTAGTGCAGCTTCACATTAAATTGGTATAAGTATGTAAATTAAGTGTTGTTTTTTATTGGTATTTTGTCTAAAGTGGGATGCTGCTTAACGGATTACCTAATAAATCAAAAATTGAAATGTGCGATCGCCTAATATTTTGTGTCACAAATCAACGCTTTATTTTTGAATTTTGGTATATCATAAATATTTTTCATATTTTGGATGATTTTGTATTTTTTTGAATTTTGATATAAAAAAAGATATCATACACATGATATTTTGTAATTATCAGACAATTTAATAATTAGCAAAATTAAATACTAAGTATGTATTGGGATATTAATTAGTATTTAGTAAATGTTTTGAGTTAAAAATAATGCAGAAAAATAGCAATGATTAATACAAGTTAAAAATTGCAAAAACTAATATTCATTACAACTTTCAAAAAAAAATATAGGGATAATGGGAAGAGAAAAAATCTGATAATTTGCGCTCGGAGACAGATAATGGTAGCGATCGCAGAAAACGTTCAACATCGGCTAACTATACAAACTGTAGAAATTGCCCCTAATACAACGGCGATTCGCTCTCTTGATTGGGATCGCGATCGCTTCGATATCGAATTCGGACTGCAAAATGGTACAACCTACAATTCATATCTAATTAGGGGCGAACAAACAGTTTTAATTGATACTTCTCACCAGAAGTTTCGCCAGCTGTATTTAGATACCTTAAAAAGTCTTGTTAACCCCAAGACAATAGATTACATAATTGTTAGTCACACAGAGCCAGACCATAGCGGCTTAGTGGAAGATGTGCTTCAGTTAGCGCCGAGAGCCACGGTTTTGGCTTCTAAAGTTGCATTGCAATTTCTGGAAGGCTTAGTACACGATCCATTTTCAAAACGGATTGTTAAAAGTGGCGATCGCATAGATATCGGCAAAGGACACGAAATCGAATTCGTGAGTGCGCCTAACCTGCACTGGCCCGACACAATCTTTAGCTACGACCGTAAAACCCAAATCATCTATACTTGTGATGCATTTGGGATGCACTTTTGTGACAATCGCACCTTTGACGAAGATTTAGAAGCGATCGAAGCTGACTTTAGATTTTACTACGACTGTTTGATGGGCCCTAATGCTCGTTCTCTGCTGAATGCCATGAAGAGAATGGGTGAATTGGGGAAGATTAATATTATCGCCAACGGTCACGGGCCATTACTATATCACCATCTAGATGTTCTAACTGGATGTTACGAAACTTGGAGTCAAAGACAAGCCAAAGCAGAAACAACAGTTGGTTTGTTCTTTGTCTCAGATTACGGACACGCTGAACGCCTTGGTCACGCAATTGCTGAGGGAATTCAGAAAACAGGAGTTGGGGTAGAAGTCCTAGATCTGAGTACCGCCCAAAGCCAAGAAATCCAAGAGCTAGCTGGTAGAGCCTCTGGCATCATTATTGGTATGCCACCCACCACCAGCGCCGCCGCCCAAGCCAGCATCAGTTCCCTATTAGCTGTAGCTAGGAACAAACAAGTGGTTGGACTATTTGAATGTTATGGCGGAGATGATGAACCCATCGATACACTGCGGAGAAAATTTATCGACCTGGGTGTCAAAGAAGCATTCCCCGCCATTCGGATTAAAGAAGCTCCCACCGCATCGACATTCCAACTGTGTGAAGAAGCCGGTACAGACTTGGGACAATTGCTGGTGCGCGATCGCAACATCAAGCAAATCAAATCCATTGATGTAAACCTAGAAAAAGCTTTGGGTCGGATTAGCAGCGGACTGTACATAGTTACCGCCAAAAAAGGTGATGTCAGCAGCGCCATGCTAGCTTCCTGGGTGACACAAGCGAGTTTGCAACCACTAGGATTTACAATCGCCGTTGCCAAAGACCGCGCCATTGATTCCTTAATGCAAGTAGGCGATCGCTTCGTCCTCAACGTGTTGGAAGAAGGCAATTATCAAGAACTCAAAAAGCACTTCCTCAAACGCTTGCATCCTGGTGCTGACAGATTTGCAGGGGTGAAAACTCAAACCGCCAAAAACGGCTCCCCAATTCTGACTGATGCCCTGGCATACATGGAATGTGAAGTACAGAGCAGTATGGAATGCAGCGACCACTGTATTTTATACTGCACCGTCCAAGAAGGTCGCGTCTCCAAAGCCGATGCATTGACAGCCGTCCGTCATCGCAAAGTTGGAAATTATTACTAGGGAATAGGGAGTGGGGAATAGCGAATAAGGATTAGGTGCTGGGTACTGAGGCAACTCTTCCCCTTTCCCCTTTCCCCCTTCCCCTTTCCCCTTTCCCCTTTCCCCATCAATTCCCCTACCTCACTCAACACCTATGATCAATTCCAAGCCACGCGACGTTCAAGTTTTACCAATTGCCACAAATAGTAAGGCTCTCAGGGCACGTAGTTGGTCACGTCTGCGGTTTGAAATTGAATACGCACTTGAAAGAGGTACTACCTCCAATTGCTATTTAATTGAAGCTGATAAAACCGCACTAATCGATCCACCACCAGAAAGCTTTACCGAAATTTATTTAGAGACGTTGCGGCAAACTTTAGATTTGACGCGTTTGGATTATGTGATTTTAGGTCATTTTAATCCCAACCGAGTTGCAACCCTCAAAGCAATTTTAGAACTAGCACCACAGGTAACTTTTGTTTGTTCTCTTCCTGGTGCTAATAATTTGCGTGCTGCTTTCCTAGACCGGGATTTGCAAGTCTTGGTGATGCGGGGGAAAGAAACTCTGGATTTAGGCAAAGGTCATGTTTTAAAATTCCTCCCTATTCCTAGTCCGCGTTGGCCGGAAGGACTTTGTACCTACGACCAGCAGACTCAAATCCTCTACACAGATAAGTTATTTGCAACTCATATCTGTGGAGATGAAGCGTTTGATGATAATCCAGAGGCGCTTAAAGAAGACCAGCGTTACTACTTTAACTGCCTGATGGCTCCCCAAGCTGCTCACGTGCAAGCAGCTTTGGAGAAAATATCAGACTTGCAAGTGAGAATGTATGCTGTGGGTCACGGGCCCTTGGTACGCACTGGCTTAATCGAACTGACCAAAGCTTATGGAGAATGGAGCCGTTCTCAAAACGATCGCGAAATTTCCGTTGCTTTACTTTATGCCTCAGCTTACGGAAACACAGCAACTTTAGCACAAGCGATGGCTCTGGGACTGACCAAAGGCGGAGTCGCAGTCAAATCGATTAACTGTGAATTTGCCACCCCTGATGAAATTCGCATCAACTTACAACAGTCAGATGGTTTTATCATTGGTTCTCCTACCATTGGCGGTCATGCACCAACTCCGATTCATACTGCTTTAGGTATTGTGTTATCCAGCGGTGATAACAGCAAACTGGCTGGGGTGTTTGGTTCCTATGGCTGGAGTGGCGAAGCATTCGATTTGATTGAAGGTAAACTCCGGGATGCTGGGTATCGTTTGGGTTTTGAGACTTTGAAGGTGAAGTTTAAACCTGATGATGTGACTCTCAAATTCTGTGAAGAAGTAGGTACAGATTTTGCCCAAGCATTGAAAAAGGCTAAAAAGGTACGCGTACCGCAACAAGCGGCGACTCCAGTGGAACAAGCTGTGGGTCGAATTGTTGGTTCCGTTTGCGTACTAACAGCAAAGCAAGGAGAAGTATCTACTGGGATGCTAGGCGCTTGGGTTTCTCAAGCTACCTTTAATCCACCTGGACTGACTGTAGCGATCGCCAAAGATCGAGCGATCGAATCTTTAATGTATCCTGGTGGTAAATTTGCCTTAAATATTTTACCTGATGGCAATCATCAAGATTACATGAAGCATTTCCGCAAATCTTTTGCGCCGGGAGAAGATCGATTTGCCAGCTTTAGCACAGCAGTTGCAGATAACGGCTGTACCGTTCTTACCGACGCCTTAGCATATCTGGAATGTTCGGTCAACCAACGTCTCGAATGTGGAGACCACTGGGTTGTGTATGCAACTGTAGATGAAGGTAAGTTGCTCAAACCTGATGCTGTTACTGCCATCAACCATCGTAAAACCGGTACTCATTACTAATGCGAGTCTGCAAAGCAGGCCCACGTCATTATTAATTAGATAGTTTTAGGTCTTGCATTTACCTCTTAACCCGCTAGAGAATCAATCCTCTGGCGGGTTAAGCTACTATAATCTTTGCCAAAATAGTTCTTTAGTCTGTTCATCCCAATGCCAGCGTAATAAATTAGCGGTTTTCGCTGGGGCAATTCCTGGTAAACCAATTGCTTGTCTTGGTGCATTGGTAGCTAATAAAATTGCACTTTCCACGTCGCAAATTCCCCACTTTACCAAATTCTGCACTCCTACCAATAAGGGTAAAGTCGTTCCTGATAATGTGCCATCTGGTAATCGTGCAGTACCATTTTTGACTTCAATTTGCCGACTGTCCCAAGGATACACCCCATCGGGTAATCCCAGAGGTGCAAGGGCATCACTAACCAAAAATAGCCCTTTTTCTCCATTGCTAGCACGCAGTAAAATTTGCAGCATGGTAGGTGAAACATGCTCTCCATCGGCAATAAAACCACACATGACATGCGGGTCGGTAATTGCTGCCCCTAGTAACCCAGGTTGGCGATGATGTAGTGCTGGCATAGCATTGAAGGCGTGGGTTACCATCGTTGCGCCTAGTTCAAAGGCGCGTTGCGCTTCTAGGGCCGTCGCTTGGGAATGTCCTAAACTGACGGTAATTCCTAAGGAACGCAAATATGGAATTACTTCACCACTAGGATCTAATTCCGGCGCTAAGGTGATAACTTTTACAATCTGGGCATAATCTCCCAAAACCCGCTTTACCTCATCAATTGTTAAGGGTAACAAGTACTCTGCTGGGTGTGCGCCGCGCTTGTGAAAATTCAAAAATGGCCCTTCTAAATGTACCCCAAGAATTTTTGCGGATGACTTCGCCCCCAAGCTGTCTTTTTCAGTAAAATTAGCTATGACTGCAAGCGATCGCTGAATATTTTCTACCGAAGTTGTGACAAGTGTCGGTAAAAATCCATCTACTCCTACATCCCACAAATATTGCGTTATTTTCTCAAGGATATGAGCGTTTTCAGTCTTCAAATCAGGAAATGCCAATCCCAATGCACCGTTAATTTGCAAATCAACGCCGCCTAGAGAAATCCAGTCATCTGCTACATTTAGTTGGGTAGCACAGCTGTGGGCGCCTACAGCATTCATTGGTAAGATTTGCTCAATTATTCCCTGTTGATTTATCAAGAGCATTTGCAAATCTTTGTAACCAGGGACTCTAGCGTTAATAATTTCTAGGGCACTTTGTGTTGCTTGAGTCATCACATTCGCGAGAATATAGCTAAATCTGATTTTAAATTCAACAATCGACCATTAATCCAAAATCCAAAATTCTATGGCTCCTTTAGTTGGTATTATCATGGGCAGCGATTCTGATTTGCCCACCATGAAAGACGCGATCGCAGTTTGTGACGAATTTGGCGTTGAAAACGAAGTGGCGATCGTTTCGGCGCATCGTACCCCAGAACGCATGGTGGAATATGCTAAATTCGCACACCAACGCGGCATTAAAGTAATTATTGCTGGTGCGGGTGGTGCTGCTCATCTACCTGGAATGGTAGCCTCTTTAACTCCTCTTCCTGTCATCGGTGTTCCTGTAGCCACCCGTAACTTACAAGGGCTGGATTCACTGTATTCAATAGTACAAATGCCCGGTGGTATTCCCGTAGCAACAGTAGCGATCGGTAATGCCAAAAATGCCGGACTTTTAGCAGTACAAATACTCGCAACAGCACAACCAGAATTACTAGAAAAAGTGCAAACATATCGCCAAACCCTATCTGAATCAGTACTAGTCAAGCAAGCAAAATTAGAAAAACTCGGTTATGAGCAATATTTAACAAGTTCTGAATTCTGAGTTCTTAATTTTACATTGCATTGCTCTAGAACAAAGCTTAAAAGTAACAGCTAGTTAATTTTTCGTATAAAAACTTAATAATATACAAAGTTACCTGGTTATAATACCGGAAAATACTTAGCTACAAAGGATATAGTTACTTTATTTGGTTGGATAGCGAGTTATGTTGTCATCATAGTTTGAAAAACTGTATCTTTTAATACAGTTTTTGGGTTCAACTAAATAGAGAATCAGTCAAATTTATACGTTGTAGGTATAAATTTACCAAAGTGCAGCAAGATGTTGTTGAGTCTATTACCAACATCGCCGATCGCTTTTCCAGCAGCAAAAAGTAAGCAATGAATAACCGTATTCGACCCTGGTATCGCCTAATAGCGCTAGGTATCGGTTCAATGGTATTTGCAGTTTTAGCGCCGACAGTTGTCCAGGCAGCAGATCCTCCTACTGTGCAATCTTTATCAGAAACGACCGTAAAGCTGCAAATTTCGATTGATACCACTTGGGTATTATTATCTGGTTTTTTAGTATTCTTTATGCAAACCGGGTTTGCCATGTTAGAAGCAGGTTTGCTGCGGCAGAGAAGTGTAGTTAATGCCTTGTTGGAAAACTTCATTGATGCCGCTGTAACTATTTTGGCATGGTGGGCGATCGGCTTTGGTATCGCTTTTGGTACGAGTGCTGGCGGTTTGTTTGGGATAGATACCTTCTTCCTCAGTCAGCTACCAGCTGCTGATGGTAGCTATCCATTGGGCGCACCTGGTTCCACAGCTGCTATCAATACGTATACCTTGTTCTTCTTCCAGTTTGCTTTTGCTGCTACTGCCAGTACCATCACCACCGGTTCAATGGCTGGAAGAACGGATTTTATTGGTGATTTAATTTACAGCGCCATTATGGGTGCAATTAGCTACCCAATCGTAGTTCATTGGGCTTGGAACGCCAACGGCTGGTTAACCAAGCTGTACTATCATGATTTTGCTGGTGGTTCCGTTGTTCACACCGTGGGTGGCTGGACAGCGCTAATTGGTGCTTATTTACTTGGCCCCCGCCCTGGCCGTCCGCCTTGGGGGACACTACCGCAAGCCCATAATTTGGGGTTGGCAACTCTGGGAACAATGATTTTATGGTTTGGCTGGTATGGGTTCAATCCTGGTTCAACCCTCAGCACAGCTAATCCAGGATTAATGGGATTAGTAACAATTAATACGACATTATCCGCAGGAGCCGCGGCACTAGCAACGATCTTTTTCCAATACACCCGCACAGGAAAATGGGATTTGGTTTATTGTCTCAATGGTTCTCTGGGTGGATTGGTAGCAATTACAGCGCCTTGTGCTTTCGTTGCTCCTTGGGCAGCGGTTTTGATTGGCATAACGGGTGGTATTTTAATTGTACTTGGAGTGGATTTTATTGAGTCACTCCACATCGACGATGCGGTGGGGGCATTTTCCGTACACGGTATCAATGGCATGATGAGTACTCTCTCAGTAGGCTTCTTCGGTCAAGCAGAACTGACGTTGAACAAAAAGGCAGGGTTATTTTTAGGTGGCGGCTTTGATTTGCTGGCTATACAACTTTTGGGCTTAGTAGCGATCGCAGTTTTCAGCGTCGCCTTCGCCTTTTTAATGTATGGCGGTCTCAATGCAATAGGACGCTTACGTGTGAATCCTGAAGCCGATCGTATCGGTATTGATGCTTACGAACATGGTGCATCGGTATGGCCGGATGTTTACGCGATGCCTGCGGCGGGCGTAGCCATCGCAGAAGCAGAAAAAAATCACACTCAGACTCCTGACATCAATACTTTTGAGAGCGAATAGAGTTAGCGATCGTGTTGATGGCTGAAAAATAGTTATTGTTAGTCAATGAGGTGTGTTATCCAGTACTATCAAATTTTTAATTGGCATTAAACAAACGATTTTGAGGATTAGCTGTAAAAATATCTTTTTGAGATAATAAAGATTAAGTAAAGTAGACTTAATTGTTTAACAAACTATATCTGAATTTCTTAAGAAGATATACGAAAAATATTTACAGATGTACAATTTTTTTTTACACTCCTACTAAGGTTATTTGATTTTCTGATTGGAAAACAAATGGTCACAAGGAAAAATATCAAAAACTACTGGATTTAACTCCTGACTTGAGTTTTTCCTATTTTGAACCATGCTTTGAAGGATGATGTTCAAATTCATGTACAAACAAAAATCGAACCCAAAAAAAAGGCATCAGTCTGTAAGAAATTACGGAGAATTTTCAAAATCAAACTCAAAAGTCAAAAGATTTTACTTAGCAATTAAGCGACTTACTCCTAGTTGGCAAGCCTGCTTACCTTTAGCTTGTCTGATTGTCTTGGGTTGGGGTTATGCCGCAGTTGCTCAAACTCCACCTGCCGCCCCAACTACAGCAGAACTCAAAGTTGCTCTCGATACTTTGTGGGTTGCGATCGCGGCCTTTTTAGTATTCTTTATGAATGCTGGTTTTTGTATGTTAGAAACCGGCTTCTGTCGCCAGAAAAATGCAGTCAACGTTCTTGCAAAAAACTTGATTGTATTTGCTCTGGCCACCGTTGCTTTTTGGGCAATTGGTTTTGCTTTCATGTTTGGCGACGGCAATGGTTTCATCGGATTGAATGGATTTTTTCTATCAGGAGAAGATAACAGTCCGGCAACAGGAGATACGTATAAAGGTGTCTTCAGTGCCCTGAGTTGGGCTGGCGTACCCCTAGCTGCAAAGTTTCTATTCCAGCTAGTATTTGCTGGGACAGCAGCAACAATTGTTTCAGGTGCAGTTGCTGAAAGAATTAAGTTTGTTGGCTTCCTCATTTTCAGTCTCTTACTCGTAGGTATTTCCTACGCTATTACCGGACACTGGATTTGGGGCGGCGGTTGGCTGGCGAAAAACGGTTTCTGGGATTTTGCTGGTTGTACAGTTGTTCACTCCGTCGGTGGCTGGGCAGCTTTGATGGGAGCAGCATTTCTCGGCCCCCGCATTGGTAAATACCAAGATAAACAAGTTGTTGCCCTACCCGGCCACAACATGAGTATTGCCACCTTGGGCTGTTTAATTCTTTGGTTGGGCTGGTTTGGTTTCAACCCCGGTTCTGTAATGGCTGCCGATCCTAGCGCAATTACTCACATTGCTTTAACAACCAACATGGCTGCTGCTACCGGTGGTATTGCCGCCACAATTACAGCTTGGCTTTACTTAGGCAAGCCAGACCTGTCAATGATTATCAATGGTATTTTAGCTGGCTTAGTTGGTGTTACAGCCGCTTGTGCTTTCGTAAGTATCGGTAGCGCTTTCATTATCGGTTTAATTGCTGGAGTAATCGTAGTTTTCTCTGTCACATTCTTTGACAAACTTGGCATTGATGACCCAGTGGGAGCTACCTCAGTTCACCTAGTTTGCGGTATCTGGGGAACTCTAGCAGTCGGTTTGTGGTCTGTTGGCCCCGGTGTTTACTCCTGGTATACTGAAACACTTGGCCCAGCAAAAGGTTTATTTCTAGGTGGTGGCTTTGGACAGTTGGGCGTTCAATTGTTGGGCGTTATCTCAGTAGGTGGTATCAGTGTTTTACTCAGTAGTATTTTTTGGTTACTACTAAAAGCTACTTTAGGTATTAGAGTATCTAAGCAAGAGGAATTAGAAGGCTTGGATATTGGCGAACACGGTATGGAAGCCTACAGCGGATTCTTGAAAGAAGCTGAGGCAACTTTATTTTCTGAAGCAGAAAGTTCAGTTGGAAAATTTTGAATTTTCCCCTGACTAAACTCGACGGGATTCTCAATTATTGCTACGAGGTGCGGTATAGATCTGTACTTCGTAGTTTTTTAGTTTTAGGAATTTTGACTGAACGTAGATAAATATTTCTTAAAGCGATCGCCAAGTTGTTCCACCGTCAAATTTTGAGTCCAATATTCCACTAAAGCGTGACCAAATGCCCAAGCATTTTGTTCGGCTGATGCAGAGTTTTCTAACAGCAACGGCCACAAAGATAATAAATCAAAATTCAGTGGGTTACGGTTACCTGTATTCAAAAGCGAGAAAAGCTCATAGGCCATTTGGAGTTTCCCGATTACAATTGGTAACTGTTCCACAGGAATTTGTTCTGCTAACACATAAGCCAAGGTTGGAGATCCAGTTGAGAAAGTAGAAATAAACTGAAGAACTGGACTTTTAAGCAGTGATGCTAATCCCTTGGTTGTGGTCATTTGAAAAGTGTACTGGTCGATGATTTTCGCAGCAGCAACGGTACGGGCTTCTAGATTACGCAAAAACCGGGCGAGACGGAGTTGTTTTGCAGGGGCGATGGCATTTACTAATCCCAACGATAGCGGTTCCACTCCCCAAGCAGCTCGGTTTGTTTTGCTGTCAGCTGTAACTACGGGGAAAACTAAATTGCAAAACTCACCCAGCTGCTTGGCGCGATATTCAGTAGCTTCACGAATCGCAATTTCCTTGGGACGATCGCCCCATTCCCAATCATAAGGCGGTTGCCATTCGCGGATGGGACGCAGACGATCTACCTGAGTCACAACTGCGATCGCTGGTAAATCTGCAATTTCCCCTTTCATGTCTTGGAGAAAGTCTACATCCATTTGCAATGCAGGATCTAAGGCTGGGGTAGCTAACAACAATAAATCTGCATTGGCAGCATAATCAAGCACTAAATCTCGTAAATCTGTACGGTTGACTTGTTCGTAACCAGGTGTGTCTAAAAGCGTCAAGGTTTCCCCAGTTTGAGACTGCCATTGATAATTTTGAATGCGATCCGTACTAGGCAAGACATCTACAGCTGCGAGATCTGCTTGAAATAGCGTGTTAATTAAGCTGCTTTTTCCGGAACCCGTGCGCCCCACCAGCAGAATATTCACGGGTTTTTGTTCGACTACCTCGGCTGGTTGAGCTTGAGCGAGGATTTCTTTGAGTGTTTGGGTTTTTACTTTGGGTATGGTTGGCGTAGTTGAAGATACTGGAATCGTTAGCGTGCTACCTCCGTAAAGGGCGATCGCTTGCTTGCATAAATTCCTCAGAGCAACTTCCCGGAATAATTGGCTCAAATTCACCAATAATTGCTCAGTTGCGCGGTTACTTGAACCTTGGCTAACTTGTTTTGCCACCGCCGCCACCGGATTTAATAGCCACTGTGCCCAGTTCCACGCTTTCCAGAATTTCCGGGCAGATGGTTCTAACTTGCGGTAGACTCCGTAGGCTTGGTATGCTTGTCCGACTGTTACCTGATTGAGTACGGGGGATAAATTTTGCATCCACAAATCCACATCATCCACCGTTCCCCGAATCAGCCCGTAAGCTTGGGGTACGTAGATATTCAGTAGCGGATATTGAACTTGAGGATTGTAAATATGAGCGATCGCTACAACTAAATCCTGACATCGCGTCCAAAAAGTTTGCCAATCTTCCCAAATCGGGCGATCGCTTTGTGCCGCTTGCAAAATCTCTTGCAGGGCGGCTTGGGCTTGCTTAGTCGTGTCACTTCCTGCTGATACTACAGTATCTTCTGTTGCCGATTCTAATTCTTGGTGGAATTCGGCTAATACAGCTTCTACCTGCTGTAGAGCGGGTTGAGTCCATTTGACTAACAGCCAACGCCAGCCAACGAATAAAAGAGTGAACACACCCCAAATCCAATTAATGCCCCACTCATGGATTTGCAAACCGGCAGCTACCAGCAAGAAAATGATAATGAAAGCGATCGGTATTGCCAACACAACCCATTGCCACAGCTTTAATCGCACCATTGCCCTATACCTTTTGAGTTTTTGCAAAAATCTCTCTTGTAAAAAGTTTATCGTTTTCAATTTGGCCGGGATAAAGCGATCGCTCTATGGGCATAGCAGAGCTGTTTTCCCTAACACAAAAACAATAAACTTTAGCTGAGTTAGCTCGCTGGGCATTGGTATTAAAATCGGCATTTATGGCTTCAATAACTAAAAATAGCCAATCGCTAATCTTAAAATAACTAGCAATTGGCTATTTTGAACGATCCACAACAAGTATTTTCCTAAGTTAATGCTTCAGCACCACCCACAACCTCAAGGAGTTCTTGGGTAATTGCTGCTTGTCGCGCTTTGTTGTAAGACAGGGTAAGAGTGTTAATCAATTCACCAGCGTTATCACTGGCATTACTCATAGCTGTCATCCGGGCTGCTAGTTCGCTAGCTGCCGATTCTTGCAGCGCCCGCAATAGCTGGTTACTAAGATACAGGGGCAACAAAGAATCGAGAATCTGTAGCGGATCTTGCTCGAAAATCATGTCAGCAGCTAACGGCCGCACTTGCTTTGTAACTTTCTCGCGTTCAACTTGAAATTGACCGCCACGGGTTGTCAAGCGGAAGATTTCATCATCGCCTGTTTCTAGACCTTGGGCATCCAAGGGTAGCAAAGTTTGCACCACAGGACGGGAGCTAACCAAAGAGACAAATCTGGTATAGATTAATTCAACCCGGTCTACTTCTTCCGAAAGGAACAAGGAAAGTAGTTGGTCGGCAATTTGAGTTGCTTCCGCGGCGGTGGGAATTTGTTCTAAGCCGCTGTAGGTAGCATCAATGGGTTGATTGCGGCGTTGAAAGTACTGTGTAGCTTTACGTCCGACAATCACAAATTGATAGTCTACACCTTCTGCCTTGAGTTCCTTGGCCCGGTTTTCAGCACGACGAATAACGTTAGTGTTGTAGCCACCGCATAGACCCCGATCGCCAGAGACGACCAGAAGTGCCACGGACTTAACTTCCCGCTTTCTCAACAGTGGCAGGTTTGCTTCTTCAAACCGCAGACGAGTTTGCAAACCATACAATACTTGTGCCAACCGATCGGCAAAGGGGCGAGTTGCTAGCACTTGTTCTTGCGCCCGACGGACTCTCGCCGCCGCAACTAGGCGCATGGCTTCTGTAATTTTTTTGGTGTTTTTGACCGACTGAATGCGATCGCGTATTGCTTTAAGATTGGCCATATTTTTGTCCTTAGTCCTTAGTCATTTGTCATTTGTCCTTTGTCACTAGCCATTAGTTGTTACCAATGACTAATGACTAATGACCGATGACTAATTACGCTGTTGCTTTGAAGGTCTTCTTGTATTCGGTGAGTGCTTCCTTCAAAGCTGCTTCTTCATCGGCATCGAGTACTTTCTTGGTTTGTACTGCTTGGGCGTACTGGGGTTTACCTGTCTTTAAGTATTCACGCAGACCTTGAGTAAAGCTGGTAACTTTATCTACAGGTACATCATCTAAGTAACCGTTGATGCCAGCATAGAGAATTGCTACTTGCTCGTATACGGAAAGAGGAGCATTTTGGGGTTGCTTGAGCAATTCCCGCAAGCGTTGACCCCGTGCCAACTGGTCTTGGGTGGCTTTATCTAAGTCAGAAGCAAATTGCGCGAAGGCTTGTAGGTCGTCAAATTGCGCTAGTTCCAGTTTAATTTTACCGGCAACTTTTTTCATTGCCTTGGTTTGAGCCGCAGAACCTACGCGGGATACGGAAATACCGGGGTTTACAGCGGGGCGGATACCAGCGTTGAACAAGTCAGAAGATAGGAAGATCTGGCCGTCGGTAATAGAAATTACATTAGTGGGGATGTATGCCGAAACGTCACCAGCTTGGGTTTCGATGATTGGGAGGGCGGTCATGCTGCCTTTACCTAATTCATCGCTGAGCTTGGCTGCCCGTTCTAACAAGCGGGAGTGGATGTAAAATACATCACCAGGGTAAGCTTCCCGTCCGGGTGGACGACGCAGCAGCAAGGACATTTGCCGATAGGCTTGGGCTTGCTTGGAGAGGTCATCGTAAACTACCAGGGTAGCTTTGCCTTTGTACATAAAGTACTCAGCGATGGTTGCGCCTGTGTAGGGAGCTAAGTATTGTAAGGTGGCTGGGTCGCTGGCATTAGCGGCAACGACGATGGTGTAGTCGAGTGCGCCTTTTTCTTGCAGTGTTTGGACTACGTTAGCTACGGTGGAAGCTTTTTGCCCAACTGCAACGTAGACACAGATTACATCTTCTTCTTTTTGGTTGATGATTGTGTCAATGGCGATCGCAGTTTTACCGGTTTGGCGGTCGCCGATAATCAATTCCCGCTGTCCGCGACCGATGGGAATCATGGAGTCGATAGCTGTGATACCCGTTTGCATGGGTTCGTGTACAGACCGACGGGCAATGATACCGGGTGCTGGAGATTCAATCAAGCGGGTTTCTGAGGACTTGATGTCTCCCTTACCATCGATGGGACGACCCAAAGCATCTACAACCCGACCGATTAAGGCTTCTCCCACGGGGATCTGGGCAATTCTACCAGTGGCGGTTACAGAGCTACCTTCTTGAATTTCCAGCCCTTCACCCATCAGTACTGCGCCCACGTTGTCTTCTTCCAAGTTTTGGGCGATACCAACTGTACCATCTTCAAATTCTAAAAGTTCCCCAGCCATAGCCTTTTCCAGACCATAGATCCGGGCAATACCGTCACCAACTTGTAGAACTGTACCGACGTTAGCAACTTTGACTTCTTGGTCGTATTGCTCGATTTGTTGTTGAATAATGCTGCTGATTTCGTCTGGTCTAATTGATATGCTCATGTGTCTATCTTTTTTGCTTGCGAGACTGAAGAAGTAATTTTAGTTAGGAGTTAAGAGTTAGGAGTGATGAGTTAGGAATGATGAATTAAGAGTGGTGAGTTAAAAAAGCAAAGATTAAAAGTCAAAATAAACTACTGTCTACTTTACTTTTAACTCTCAACTCCTAACTCCTAACTCCTAACTCCTAACTTTCTAACCACTAGTTAAGCGCAAAGAAAGGCGGCGCAGCTGACCCCGAATGCTGGCGTCAATTACTTGGGAGCCGACTTTAATAATCACACCACCAATTAATTCGCCGTCTACTTTGGTTTCCAGTTCGACTTGACGAGCATTAGTGATGGCAATCACTTTTTCTCTAATTGCTTGCTGTTGAGCTTCTGTGAGGGGAACGGCTGAAGTTACTTCCGCCAATACGGTTTGGTTCAGCTGCCGCAACAGCGCTAGATATTGCTGTAAAATCGGTTCCAAGAAAGCAATGCGTCGCTTATCTACCAGTACCAGCAAAAAATTGCGTAAGTAGGGATTACCGCCTTCACCGACTAGTTGTCTGATAAGAGATTTTTTGTTCTCAGGCTGAATAAATGGGTTGCCCAAGAAGTTTTGTAGCTCTTTGTTTGTTGAGAGCAGACCGAGGAGAGTACGCGCATCTTCTCCGAACTCTTCTGTCAAATTTTTCGATTGCGCTATTGACAAAAGTGCCTGTGCATACGGTTGGGCTACTTCGACTGCCGCTACTTGACTTGTCATATGCTGCCTCCCAATTGTGCGATGCTGCGGTCAATTAAACTTTGTTGAGCATCGTCAGCAATTCCGCCTTTGAGTTGCGACTCGACTCTTTGCAATGCTAGTGTAGCTACCCGTTGGCGCAGTTGGGCGATCGCCCGCTCTTGTTCGGTGTTTAAGTCCGCTGCTGCTGTTTGTTTCAAGCGTTCTACGTCTTGTGCTGCCTTCGCCAATAAAGCTTCTTTTGCTTTTTGGGCGTTTTCTTCAGCAGCTTTGCGGATGCGTTCTGCCTCTGCTTGAGCTTCGGTTAACTGCTTTTGCGCTTGGGATAGGGCAACCTTGGCCTCTTTTAAGCGCCCTTCTGCTTCCTGAATGGCGTTGGCAATATTGGATTGTCGCTCGTTCAGGATATTGCTTAAAACTTTACGTCCGAAGTAGAATAATATGCCAACCAGAATCGCTAGATTGATCAGATTGGTTTCTAATATGTCTAGATTTAGACCGAAACCACCTTCTGCTGCGCCTTCTGCCAGTTCAGAGCCAACAGCGTTCGCTTCTGCGGCAAGTAATAAGAATGTGCCCATGATACCCATTTACAAGTGCGCTGCTTGCTGTACGTTAGTGTTTTCCGCTAAGGGAATTAGCTAAATAAATCCCGTAAGGGAATCAGGTAAATAAATCCTGAAGGGAAATCAAGTATCTTTCATTCCGAAGGAAAAAAGTGCCTTTTTTTTGACACTTAATTTAGCGCTCTGGAACTAGTGTCCAGCTGCGCCTATGCTGACACAGAACTACTCGTGCCAGCTTATCTAACTACCGGTTGTCCCAATAGTTTTTCTAGAATCTGTCTACTTAGACCATCAACTTGTTGCTCTAAGGTACGCAAAGCTTCCTGCTTTTGTTGTTCTATTTCAACAGCAGCTTGTTCTCGTTGAGACTGAGCTTCTTTTTGCGCCTCAGCGATTTTTTGTGCAGTAATTTTCTTAGCTTCAACTTGAGCTGCTTCTACAGTAGCTTGCGATTGTCTGCGAGCGTCTGCGAGCTGCTGCTCGTATTCTGCGGCTAACCGCTCGGCTTTTGCCAAGCTTTCTTTTGCATCAAGGGTATTCGTCCGGATGTAGTTATCGCGATCGTCTAGTACCTTGGTGAGTGGCTTATAGAAAATTACATTCAACAAAGCTGCCAATAACAGGAACTGCAATGCCATGAAGGGCAAGGTAGCATCGAAATCAAACATTTCTCTCCTCTTTGGCTGGAGTAGCAGTTTTCATGGCTAGCAAAATCATCCAACCTTTGATATTTTTACAGGCCGATAGCCAACAAGGGTCAAGGGGTTTTGGATTTTAGAGCGAGCGGTTTTAGATTAACACCAACCCAAGGATACGTTGCTCTGGGTATTTTAGATTAGTGATTTGGGATTTCTTCTATCTACAAGCTTCGGCATATTGCCCAAAATCTTTAGAAGGTAGAGGCGCGATAATTCACGTCTCTACAATCTCAGAAATTTTTACCTTTTATGCGAAGGGGTTAGCAAATAGCAACACCAAAGCAATAACTAGACCGTAGATTGTCAAGGATTCCATGAAAGCCAGGGTTAACAGTAGAGTACCCCGAATTTTTCCTTCTGCTTCAGGTTGACGAGCGATACCTTCTACTGCTTGGCCGGCAGCGTTTCCTTGACCGATACCAGGGCCAATTGCAGCTAAACCGATCGCCAAAGCAGCAGCTAGAACTGAAGCAGCAGAAATTAAAGGATCGATAGTGCCGGCTGCCGCAAGAACGTAAGAAGCAGAAATTAATGAACCCATGTTGATTTACCTTACCTTGAGTACAAAACGAACAATTTTTGTGTTGAGATTTGGAATTGCATCCAAATTGAGCATCCAAAATCTAACATTACATCAACTGAGGGACTCTAATGTGCCTCCTCATGCTCTTCTCCACCATGTCCCTCCATCGCCTCATGAATGTAGGCTCCGGCTAGGGTAGCAAAAACTAGGGCTTGAATGGCGCTAGTAAACAAACCCAGAGCCATTACAGGCAGAGGTATAAATAGAGGAACTAGCAGAACCAGCACCGCTACTACCAATTCGTCCGCCAATATGTTGCCGAATAGACGGAAGCTTAGGGAGAGGGGCTTGGTAAAATCTTCGAGAATTGCGATCGGCAATAAAACAGGTGTTGGCTCTATGTATTTCTTGAAGTAGCCCAAACCCCGCTTGCTAAAACCCGCGTAAAAGTACGCTAAAGAAGTTAGCAATGCCAATGCAACAGTCGTATTGATGTCATTGGTGGGAGCTGCCAATTCACCTGAAGGTAGCTTGATGAGCTTCCAGGGAATTAACGCACCTGACCAGTTCGATACGAAAATAAACAAGAACAAAGTACCAATAAATGGTACCCAAGGGCGGTACTCTTTCTCACCAAGTTGGTTTTTTGCCAAATCTCGAATAAATTCCAGGGCATATTCCATCAAGTTTTGGATACCCTTGGGAATTCTTTGAGCGTTGCGAGTAGCAGCGATTGACGCCACTACTAAAATGCTAATCACAAACCACGAGGTCAGAAAAACTTGCCCATGAATTTTAAGATTGCCCAACTGCCAGTAGAAATGATGACCTACTTCTAATTCGGCTAGGGGAAAAGAATTAAAGGCGTTTAAGACACTAAGCATTTGCATTCTTCAAGCATTTCCCCAACGAGCGAGGATTGGGAGTATTGTCTTTAGTGAGCCTGATTTTTTAAGAATCAGGAATGAACGCAGTTTGCACCATATAGACGAGGAGCGTCGCTTTGTAGGTTAAAAATCCCAAAAATATGGGCACAATCTTTAGCTCATGCCATTGAGTTGCTAATACAATCAACCCAATAAACAGCGCAAAACGAGTTTTGCTCAAACGGGTTTTCTCACTACCGAGTTGCTCGACATCTTTAGCCAGCATTTTTAAGTAAACCACACCTGTACACGCTCCAATCAAATAATTGAGAGCAATGTTTAAGGAATAAAAAATCCACACAGAGATAAAAATAATCCCCGTCAAGACAAGTGTGATTACAAATAACTTCTGGTAAAGTTGATAGAACTCTCCCATACTGTTATCTGATTCTGCGTTATCAGAATCAGTTTTAGCATCTTGTCGTGTCGTCGGAGTCGGTGCAATTGGTTCTTCTGACAAGCTCACGGAACTCGAAAGTAGTACAGCTAAAGAGGATGACTGCACATTCAGTCAGCTGAATCATATCACGATCCGGTAACAATACTTTAGAAAAAAACAATTAACTTCTTATCCAATGTGAAAAACGAAACAAAGTCACGCTCTGTTGTATTAATAGAGCGTTCCATGAGGTACTATCAGAAAATGTGGCAATAATCAAGAATTAATGCCTGAAGAATTCCCAATTTCTGCAAATTTTGGTTTTTTTAGTGAATAATTGTCCTCCAAGATTTTTGTATCATCAGCATCTTGGTGTTGAAACTAAGTCGTTATTGAGGAGTAAAGACGCTAACTGCAAAGCAGAATTTGTAAAGTAGCGCCTTGTTGTTTGACTTTGCACCACTGCTGAATTCCAGAAAATTCTAACTTTTTGAGCGTGCAACACTCAGTTGATGGGGCACTTTTCTAATTTACATCAGATTTGCCAAAATTCGTGATGAGCGATCGCCCATCACCAAAACTCTAAATTAAACTGTCATTAAGCAGGTGTCAATAAAATCAACTGCTGTTGAACAAGCCTTCTAACGCCATCTAATTCCAATTCCACACCTGACAAAATTTCTGCCACTGTGGAATTAGCATCACACCTTTGCATAAATTCAAACTCTGGAACTGACAATTTCACAATCTGATAATCGTAATTAAAGAAAGATTGACTGGGAAATCCTTCGATACAAGGATTCAGTTCCCCAATTGCTGCCAATAGCGCGTTATCGTCTGACCAGTCGGCTTTAACTAAGGGAGGACGACCGAGGAAAAACTCGTAATGGCTAACTTCTGGATCTAGTAATTCTATCAGCCGATAACGTTGGCGATCGCTCAAACCTTGTGCCCGTTCTATCAACTCTGGCGCTTTACCCAAAAGTCTTTCTAAATTCCAAAAACTCGGATTCGAGAAACCAATAAACTCTAATCCCGAAGCGTCGATTAATTCAAACAGCGTCTCGATATTGTAGTCAATTTCCTGGGGATGAACGTACATATCAGCAAAGTGTTCGTCCTTGTGATTTTCTAACGACCAACGCTGTTTTTCATACTTGACAAGTCTATTGTTTTCTGGTAAAGAATTAAATATCTTGCGTCCGACTTGGACACCATCGCGGTAGTCGCCGCGTTTGTTGCCTTGGAGAAGTGCGATCGCTTTTTGCATGAGTTGAATTTCCCAGCGTCCCAACTCACCGTAGACAAAAATGTGCATCAAGCCGCCTGGAGCTAACTTTTTCGCCAAGGCTTGAATACCACCAATCGGGTCGGCGGTATGATGCAAAACGCCGACGCAGTTAATTAAATCAAACTCACCCGGTAACTGTTCCGCATCAAATAAGCTTAGGTGATGAAATTCAGCACGGGTAGCCCCAGAACGCTGACAACGCTCTTTTGCAATATCCAAAGCACCGCTACTGAGGTCAATCCCCACAACAGTAGCCTGAGGATTGAGGTGAACCAAGTACTCTGTACTTACACCGGTACCGCAACCAGCATCTAAAATGCGGACATCTTGCTTTTGGGGTTTTTGACTAGTGCAGAAATTATAAGCGGCTAGCCAATTCCATCGCCAATTATACCCTGGAGGTGGTTCATCCAACAAAGCTTCTGGCGGAAAGGGGTAGGTATTGTAGAGTTTGGCAACGGCAGCACTAACAGTTTGGGAATCCGACATGATGAGGAATAACGCAGCAGTTTTGAGTTTATCGAATACTGGACACTTCAGGGTAGACAGATAATTGCTTGCGATCGCTATCAGAAAATGTGACGCTTGATTATTCCAACTTTATTAAGTATGGATTTTGTTTAAATAAAAACACTATTTTAAAGTAATCAACTAGATAGTAAAAAATTTAATTTATATATTATCAGGGTTAAAGCACTAAAGTGGTTACTACAAACCTTTAATTATTTACACTTGCTTACTTATCTATGGTTGAATTTCTATAATATTGTATAAAAGCGATCGCTCTTATGATTTACGAGCAATCAGAGTTTGATTTACGTTGCGAATGGGGCGCACAAGGAGTTTCTCAACTTGCTTCTATCAGCAATGTAGTAATAATAGTTGATGTTCTCTCTTTTTCTACTTGTGTAGAAATTGCCACGAACAATGGTGCAATAATTTTTCCCTACGCATATAAAGATGAATCAGTTATAGATTATGCCAAATCTCTACAAGCAGAATTGGCGAGTCATAGACAACGTTGGACAATAACTGGATATTCTCTTTCTCCAAAGTCACTAGAACAAATTCCCGCTGGAACTAGATTAGTTTTGCCTTCACCTAATGGTTCTTTTTTAACTTTGCATACTGGAAATACACCAACTTTGGCTGGCTGTTTGCGAAATTGCCAAGCTGTAGCCGAGTTTGCCCAAAAGTATGGTGACAAAATCGCAGTGATTCCTGCTGGTGAGAGGTGGAAAGATGATGGTAGCCTCCGGCCTGCATTTGAAGATTTGATTGGTGCTGGAGCAATTCTTAGCTACTTACCTGGTAGTTTATCCCCAGAAGCCAAAGCAGCCGTAGCAGCATTTCAAGCTTTCCAGCAGGATTTAGTAGGATATTTGAAAAAATGCGGTTCTGGTAAAGAGTTGATAGAAAAAGGTTTTGAACCAGATGTTGAACTGGCGGCTGCATTTAATATTAGTAATTGCGTACCCTTGTTGATTGATAATGCTTACGTAAATTCCAGACTATAGAATTAATCAGCAAGAAAGTAACTCCCTGATTAATTCATTCTGAATTCTGATTTTTAAAGGTCACATTGATTAGTTTGACAATATTTTGCATTGTCGATAAATTCTTGCAAGCTTCTCAAGGGTATTATCTGCAATGACGACCCGTCTTGCACCTCAGCAGTGATGTAAGCAAACTTTTGCCCGCGATAATATAGGTCGCGACCAACTTTGGTCACATACCGAGACTTCTGGAAGTCATTAGCAATCTGAGAATTATAAATATTTTGTAACAATTTCACAGCATTGGCATTTTTTGTGGTGAATTTGAGACCGCCACCACTAACAGTGATTCCTTCTTTTGTTACAGTCCCATCTTCAGAAGTAACATCCGCATAAAAGTAGAGTTTTCCCTTTGTACCGTCATAGCCGTGGGCTTCGCTGTTGTATCTCAAAGCGGGTAGTTGAGGTCTTGTTTTTGCCCACTTGACAACGGTGTTGATATTTTGACCGGGAAGCGCGTTTGCAGGAGTGACAGCCAGTAGAATTGCGATCGCAGACACAGTAGCATTGAATAAATAGTTCAGCTTAAAACTTTTGCTCATACGTATTTTCACCATAGAAAATGTTGATACCTAAAGCCTAATTTCCATGAATTAAGATGAATTTGCACGGTAACGTTATTTTATGAATATTAAGCTGTTAGTAGCAAAAAAAACTTAGCACTGACTAATAACCACTGTCCACTGAGGTGACTCTAGGGCAGTTGTACAAAGGTTGCCCATTCTTCATTAGCCATAGGACAAATGACCATAACAATTAGTTACAAAACTTAGTTTTGTCTCAGGCAAACAAGATTATCTATTGGGATTTGATGCATTAAAGCTACATATTCTACATACTTCTTAATAAAGCAGCCTTAAGAACCCAAAACGTTTTAATCTAAAAGCTAACTGGGTTAATTTACTGGCAGTTTTGCAGGCAGTACTCTTAGGCTCATAAGCATAGACGCACCAATGTGTCAAGCCTCAAAGCGACCCAGACTTAACACATAAACGATTATGATGGGAGTTTTACAAATCCGATGAGTGTTAAGGCAAGTGGTGGAAGCTCAGTTGCGCGTCCGCAACTATATCAAACCCTAGCTGTAGCTACAATTACCCAAGCGGAGCAGCAAGACCGTTTTTTGGGTACTGGTGAACTAAATGAACTGGCAAGCTATTTTGCATCTGGAGCAAAGCGTCTAGAAATTGCCCAGACGCTCACGGAGAATTCCGAGATCATCGTATCTCGAGCTGCCAACCGGATTTTTGTCGGTGGTTCGCCAATGGCTTTTTTAGAAAAGCCCAGAGAACCGGAACTAGTAGCTGCTAGTGCTGCTAGTGGTGATGTTCAACAGGGGATGCAACTAGGAACAATAACTTACGTTGAAAGCCGTGGTGGGTTCCTAGAAAATTTACGCTCAATCTTTAACTCATCCCCCTCAGGCCCAACACCTCCAGGTTTTAGACCAATTAACATTGCTCGTTACGGGCCGAGCAACATGGCCAAGAGCTTGCGGGATTTATCCTGGTTCTTACGCTATGCTACTTATGCGATCGTTGCTGGCGACCCCAACATCATCGCAGTGAATACACGCGGTTTGCGGGAAATAATTGAAAATGCCTGCTCTGGTGAAGCGACAATAGTGGCTTTGCAAGAAATTAAAGCCGCGTCACTTTCATTTTTCCGTAGAGATCCTGAGGCTACAGAAATTGTGTCTCAGTACATGGATGTTTTGCTTACAGAATTCAAAGCAGCCACACCTTCCAATAAACTGCGCCAGCGTCCTTCTAGCGACCAACAAGGCTTGCAACTGCCACAAATTTACTTTAATGCGGCAGAACGGCGTCCCAAGTTTGTCATGAAACCTGGGTTGTCAGCTACCGAAAAAAATGAGGTAGTAAAAGCAGCCTATCGGCAAATCTTTGAGCGCGATATTACCCGTGCTTACAGCTTGTCTATTTCTGACTTAGAATCCAAAGTCAAGAATGGCGACATCTCCATGAAGGAGTTTGTTCGTCGTCTAGCTAAATCTCCTCTTTACCAAAAACAGTTTTACCAGCCTTTTATTAACAGTCGAGTCATCGAACTAGCTTTCCGTCACATTCTGGGACGGGGGCCGAGTAGCCGCGAAGAAGTACAAAAATATTTCTCAATTATTTCTACCGGTGGTCTGGCAGCTTTAGTAGATGCTTTAGTAGATTCTGCGGAATACGGTGACTATTTTGGCGAAGAGACAGTACCTTACCTCCGGGGTCTGGGTCAAGAAGCCCAAGAATGTCGCAACTGGGGGCCGCAACAAGACCTGTTTAACTACAGTGCGCCTTTCCGTAAGATACCTCAGTTCATCACCACATTCGCGGCTTACGAGCAACCGCTACCAGACCAACATCCTTACGGTTCTGGTAATGACCCCTTAGAAATTCAATTTGGGGCGATTTTCCCGAAAGAAACCCGCAACCCCAGCACCAGTCCCGCTCCTTTTGGCAAGGATACCAAACGCATCCTGATTCACCAAGGGCCAGGGATTAATAACCAAAATAGCAATCCCTTGGCACGGGGTGAAGCTCCTGGTAGCCTTGGACGCAAGGTGTTCAAGCTGGATCAATTGCCTGGGACTGTTGGTAGAAAGGCTCCGAAAAATTCTAGTATCAGATTTTCCGAAAGCTCTACCCAAGCAGTGATTAGAGCTGCCTACCTACAAGTTTTCGGTCGGGATGTTTACGAAGGCCAGCGGCAAAAGGTATTGGAAATCAAGCTGGAAAACGGTGATATTTCCGTGCGGGAGTTTGTCCGTGCTTTGGCTAAGTCGGATGTATTCCGTAATTTGTACTGGTCATCGCTGTATGTTTGTAAAGCGATCGAGTACATTCACCGTCGTTTGTTGGGTCGTCCTACTTACGGTCGTCAAGAAATCAACAAGTACTTTGATATCGCCGCTAAGCAAGGCTTTTACGCGGTGGTTGACACCATCATTAACAGCGTAGAATACAGCGAAGCATTTGGTGAAGATACAGTTCCTTACGAACGATATCTGACCCCTGCTGGTGTATCAGGGCGGCAACTGCGCGTTGGTACTATTCGTGAAGATATTACCCCGAATGTCCAGAAGGAACAAACACCGAGCTTTGTGACACTGGGTACTGTTAGTGAAAAACGGACAGAACCAGATATTCAGTTCCGGATTAACCAAGGTGTTAGCAAACAGCGCGAACAAACCAAAATCTTCAAGTTGGTGGCGAATACCGGTGACAAAGTTGCAGTGAAAACTTTGATTAGCGCTGCCTATCGTCAGATTTTTGAACGCGATATTGCACCTTACATTGCCAAAAATGAATTTTCGGCATGGGAAAGCAAGCTAGGTAATGGCGAAATCAGCGTGAAAGAATTTATTGAAGGTTTGGGTTACTCAAATCTCTACCTGAAAGAATTCTACACACCCTACCCCAACACGAAAGTAATTGAGTTGGGAACCAAACACTTCCTGGGACGTGCGCCACTAGACCAAGCAGAAATCCGCAAGTATAACCAGATTTTGGCGACTCAAGGTATTCGTGCCTTTATCGCTACTTTGGTCAATAGTGTGGAATATAACGAGGTCTTCGGTGAAGATACTGTACCTTACCGTCGCTTCCCGACCCTACCAGCAGCAAACTTCCCGAATACCGAGAAGCTTTACAATCAGCTGACCAAGCAAAATGACGACGTAGTTGTACCGAGCTTTAAGCCCGTGCAAACCCGTCCCGGATCTAGCGATACACCGCTTTTAGCCCAGGCGATCGCAGATATCGCAAGCCAAAAGGCGAGCCAGCCCTCCTATGCCGAACTGGGTCGTTCTTACAGCAATGGTAGCGGACAACCCGTAGAACTGGGCGTGCGAAAACATGCACGTATTTACCGTTTGACAGAAAGTACGAGCTTTGCAGAAAGACAACAGGCTCTTAACGCCATTTACTCTCAGGTATTGGATATCTACAGCGGTCAAGTGCCGGATAATTTCCGCCTGACTGACCTAGATAGCAAACTCCAGAATGGTGAAATTTCTGTCCGCGAGTTTGTCTGCCAATTGGCTAGTTCCGAAATCTATCGCCAGCGCTTCTTTTTACCTTATCCGCGTGCCAAGGTAATTGAATTCCTCTTCCGTCATCTCTTGGGACGCGCACCCGCGACTCAAGAAGAAATTCGCCAGTACAACAAACTGCTAGATGATAGCGGTTTGCCAGGGGCTGTAAAAGCAATAGTCGAAAGCTTAGAATACAGCCGCTACTTTGGTGAAGATGTTGTGCCTTACAACCGCTTTCCATCTGTGCCAGCAGGTAACTACCTTGGCAGCGTGCAGGCGGCTGAATAGGGAATAGGGACTAGGGACTAGGGACTGGGGACTGGGGACTAGGAAGACAAGGAGACAAGTTACAAAAAGTCTTTCTCTTTGTCCTACTATCTTCTTGCCAGTACCCAGTACCCAATCCCCAGTCCCTAATAGCCTTCGCAACCTTTCGTAATACTGCTCTCAGATTGCAGCTAAAAGAGTAAATCTGAAAAGTAATATTACAAAGTGTTAAGAGCAGTCATAAATGCTCAACAGAATGCCGGAAAATGTTTTGCGGAAGGTAGCTGAGTTTAAAAGCTTGTGTACTGATGTTGGCTCAAGCAAACTCGTAATTTCTTAGCCGTAGCAGTTATGAAACTGTTGTGTCTAAAACAATGAGAAAATAAACTCAGTTAACCAAATCAAAGTCGCACCAGTTTAATCAAATCCTGGTTTCATTCGTATTGGAGGAATCCATTAATGAGTATCGTCACGAAAGCGATCGTGAATGCTGACGCAGAAGCCCGCTACCTAAGCCCCGGTGAATTGGATCGGATCAAATCCTTTGTAGCGGCTGGTGAGCGCCGTCTGCGGATTGCTCAAGTTTTGACAGAAAATCGCGAACGGCTAGTTAAGCAAGCTGGCGACCAACTGTTCCAAAAGCGTCCTGATGTTGTGTCCCCTGGTGGTAATGCTTACGGTCAAGAATTGACAGCTACTTGTCTGCGCGACCTAGATTACTACCTCCGCCTCGTTACCTACGGTATCGTTGCTGGTGACGTTACCCCCATCGAAGAAATTGGTGTTATCGGCGCCCGCGAACTGTACAAGTCCTTGGGAACTCCTATCGATGGTGTTGCTGAAGGTATCCGTGGGTTGAAGAATGGCGCTGCTACACTGCTATCTACTGAAGATGCTGCTGAAGCTGGTGGCTACTTCGACTATCTAGTTGGCGCCCTACTGTAGGCTGAAGCTATTTAGCTGTTGAAACAGAAGTATTGCAATACGGTTGGAAATAAGGAATTAACAACATGGCTCAAGACGCAATTACCGCTGTCATTAACTCTGCAGACGTTCAAGGTAAATACCTCGACTCTGCTGCTTTAGAGAAGCTAAAAGGCTATTTCTCTACTGGCGAACTGCGGGTACGTGCTGCTAGCACCATCAGTGCTAACGCTGCTACCATTGTCAAAGAAGCTGTAGCAAAATCTTTGCTGTACTCTGACATCACCCGTCCTGGTGGCAACATGTACACCACCCGTCGCTATGCTGCTTGCATTCGTGACTTAGACTACTACCTCCGCTATGCCACCTACGCTATGTTGGCTGGCGATCCTTCCATCCTAGATGAGCGCGTACTCAATGGCTTGAAGGAAACCTATAACTCCTTGGGTGTACCCGTTGGTGCTACCGTGCAAGCTATCCAAGCAATCAAGGAAGTAACCGCTAGTTTGGTAGGTTCTGACGCCGGTAAAGAAATGGGCGTTTACTTAGACTATATCTCCTCTGGCTTAAGCTAAGAGCTGGTTTGCGCTTAAGAATTTAGGTGCGGCTTTATTAAGGTCTGGAAATCAACCGTGAGTGCTAGAACGTTATATTGCTTATCTTGGTCAATTATCAGTGATGAGTGTTGGTGGTCTAGTATTGATGTTTGATTTCCAGCCTTGGAAAAAATAATTTAAAGATTTGCACTCAAGATTTAGAGATAAAAAAGTTTCCACAAACAATACAGGAGATTTTCAGAACATGGCCCGTTTGTTTAAGATTACTGCTCTAGTTCCCAGCCAAACCCGAATTCGTACCCAACGCGAACTGCAAAACACCTACTTCACTAAGCTAGTTCCCTATGAGAACTGGTTCCGCGAACAGCAACGCATTCAAAAAGCAGGCGGCACAATCATCAAAGTAGAACTAGCAACTGGTAAACAAGGTGCTAATACTGGTTTGTCGTAATTGCCGTAGACAGAACATTTTTTTAGGGAATTGGTAGGAGGTCATTTTCGACCTCTTTTTTGGTAAGGATTTATACTACAACAAATCTGGTATTGCTAAGAAAACACGTGTTGTCATGATTGCGCTAAACCAAGATTGTTACAAGGATTTTCAAGTTCTATCAAAATTGAGAAAGAGGTCTATATTAGACCTCTTTCTTTTTTGTTGTTCGTATTTTTGAAAATTAGAATTTAAACATATTTACTAGGCGATACCCGCGAGTGTAAAGCGGAACTGGAGCGCCAATATTTTGCCTATTTTTAGCTTGTTCAACAGTCTCATCAAACACAATCAGCGTTTCATTGCCAACTTTCAACCAGTCTTCATAAGGCACGCTCATATCTTCTTCTACACCAGCAATACTAGGTGGTATCATTGCTCGGTAAGCTTCGTTGAATTTCCTGCGGAAGCGAAAATCTACTGAAATTCTCAGACCTTCGTTCTTTCGTCTTACAGTTTGGTGTAATCCACGGGCATCATTAAAGTACATCGTACCGTGTTGTAATTGTGCTTCAGTGTAGGAAACAACCATTGGAATATCTCGACCTTCATCGAAGTCTGACATTACCTGCATAGCCTGTAGTTCCATTTCGCGGGGCATTTCACCAGCTTCGATGGTTATATTATCGATATCGCCAAATAGTGGCAGAACTACTACAGTGGCATCAGCGGGAACACCTGCCCAAACGTCGCTATGGCACTTCGAGCTAGCGAAGGGCAAACCCAACTTCGTTGCGTCTGTTTTGCCGTAAACCATACGGAGGTTTACTGGTAAATCTACTGCATCGATTAAGTCATTTGCTCCTAATTGATAAAAAGCCTCACCTACGCTTTTTTGAAAGAGGTTAAATGCTAAAGTGTGTTCTCGCTTAGGCATTAAAAGACCGGTGCCGGTGTAGTTCGCCAAAGTATTTCTTGCTTCGAGTAACCGTTGAAGCATTTCAGCTTCTGAAAGAATGATGGGACTATCCAGGCAAGCTGAGATGTAACCGGCAGCAGCAACTCGGATTTGCTGGAATAACTCAGGCTTTAATGTGTGTTCAAACAGCAGTCGATACTGGCGTTTGGTAGCCATTTTATCAGCCAGTTCATCAAAGAGGCGATCGCCTAGTTCAGAAAATGCGAGCGCACATTCGTGTTCTAAGCTAGACGCTGGTGATTCTACTGCCAGTTTTGTTAACATTATTTCCCCACAAATTTATTCTAAATTAACTAAATAACTTGATGTATCCCAAGCTAGTTTCTTGTCAAAACGAGCCTGGTTATTATAAATTAACAAGATTATCTTACTGATACTTCGTAAAATCTACTGTTTTACTTTTGCCATTTTTCTTGATGAAAAAAGCAAATTTAACTATTTTAATAAAGTAGAGATAAACTGAAATATCGAAGAATAAAACTGTTTATATGTAAAGTATATTTCAATTGAAAATATTAAAATTTCATGAGCGCGAATAATTTTTAATTGCTTTTTTTGAAGAAACTGCAAAGTAAATTAGATTTATTTCCCATAAAGCTTGAAAATATTCAATTTGAAAATACAGTAAATGTTGTAGATAAAAATCGGTACAATCAACGTTAATAATTAAATTTGTAAATGCTAAAAGATATATATTATCGGTATTAAATACTGATAGGTTGTAATTTCTCAAGCCAAACATAAATCAAATATAAAGAAATAGTTTAAAATGTCAACTTTGGATCGTAAAAACTCAACTAGGAACTTATATAATCGCACAGCATCAGAGTGGATTAGAGGAGAACCTATTTCTTTATCAGACTTTACAGCACGCCCTTTCGTACTAGGGCTTTGTGAGCCTGTTAGTGGGTTGCGAGTACTGGACATAGGTTGTGGAGAAGGTTATTGCAGCCGAGAATTACGCCGACGTGGAGCTGCACAAGTACATGGAATAGACCTTTCTCAAGGCATGATTGAAGCAGCAACTTTGCAAGAAGTAAAAGATGGTTTGGGTATTAGCTACGAAGTCGGATGTGCTACCAACCTTAAGCAATTTAATGATGGTGAAATTGACTTAGTTGTTGCAGTTTTTTTATTTAATTATTTAACAATTGCTCAGACAGAAGAATGCATGACAGAAATTGCACGGATTCTTCGTCCTGGTGGCCGATTTGTATTCAGCGTTCCCCATCCATCCTTTCCATATATGCGGGAGCCAGGATATCCATTTTATTTTGAAGTTGAGGGTAAAGGCTACTTCAGCAAGCGAGATCGGCAGTTTCCGGGTCGTATTTGGAAACGAGATGGTTCCTGGCTAAATGTGCAATTGATTCACAAAACTCTTGAAGATTATTTTAATGCTTTTAAAATTGCTGGCTTCAATACGATGCCAATTCTACAGGAATTGCGTGTGACTCCAGAACATATCACATTAGATGAGTCATTCTTTAGCCCCTTACTTGACCAACCTCTCCATTTAGCCATACAAGTATCACGATGACACAAACACTTTCTTTAGCTAAAAATTCTTTTCAAAAAATAGCTGATAATCATCCTTTATGGAACCATGAGTTCCTAATGCAGTGTCGTACTGGAAATTTATTTCTACCAGATGTACAGATACTAGCTGTTCAAATGTACAAATTCTCAAAAGAATTTAATCGTATCCTGGCTAGCATCTTGTCTTGCTGCCAAGATGAAACTACTCAGTTAGTCATCTTAGAAAATCTGTTTGACGAAATGGGACAAGGAGATGTAAGTAAGTCCCACCCAGAACTGTTTCGTCAATTTACCCGCGCACTTGGTATCCAGGACGAAGCTTTAGCAGCATTACCTACTGCACCCGAAACCCGCGCTTTGATTGATACTTACTTACAGATACCTCACAAGTATGGCTATTTAGCTGCGCTGGGTGCTGTCTGTTATGCTTCTGAAGGGATTGTTAGCTCGTTGTACACACAACTATATAAAGGAATTGTCGGCGCTGCTCCCTTACCTCAAGAATCACTGATCTTTTTTGAAGTTCATATTAATATCGATGACAGTCACGCCGCAAAGCTAGCAGCGGTGATTGAAGCTCAAATTGGAATGATTGAAGACGATATCAAGATTAAACAAGCAATTTTAGAAGCTATGGATGCGAGAGTGCAATTTTTTAACGGAATTCAACACCAAATTTCTAAATATAACTTGTCTAGTAATTCATTGCTTCTTGCAACTGCATAATCGTAGGCAAAAGTAAAGCGTGTAAATACGGTTGTGACTTTGCTAGAACGTAGTATTAAAATGCGAACAGTTTTACTGATTTTTGGGTTTTAAAACTGTAATCAGACATTTTAAGGTTTAACTACAGGAAATATCGTCATTTTTAGTCTCGGTCAAATTCACGAAGCAAAATTAGGTGCAACAAGAGGAGACTTCCATGTATGGATTAGTGAACAAGGCGATTCAAGACATGGTGTACAGTCGCTTTAGCGAAGAAACTTGGAAAGTAATTAAGCACAAAGCAGAGGTGGATGTAGATGTTTTCATCAGTATGGAAGGCTATCCTGATGACATCACACATAGACTAGTAAAAGCTGCTAGTCATGTTCTGGGTTTATCTCCCACAGAAATTATGCAAGCCTTTGGGGAATTTTGGGTTCAGTACACAGCCGAAGAAGGCTATGGCGAAATGATGGATATGAGTGGAGATACACTACCTGAGTTTTTAGAAAACCTCGACAATCTTCATGCTCGTGTAGGAGTTAGTTTTCCCAAACTCCAGCCTCCATCA
This sequence comes from Nostoc sp. DSM 114161, assembly GCF_052692665.1. Lineage (NCBI taxonomy): Bacteria > Bacillati > Cyanobacteriota > Cyanophyceae > Nostocales > Nostocaceae > Nostoc > Nostoc sp. DSM 114161. Next base: position 7,449,042 of record NZ_CP195141.1, on the reverse strand, counting down.
TTTGAGTGTACTGATATGGAGGAAAATTCTCTCAACTTACACTATCGCTCTGATAGAGAAGGGTTGACGCCGATGATTCTTGGTTTAGTCAAGGGATTGGGAACTAGGTTTGATACACAAGTTCATATTACCCAAACCCAGAGTCGAGATGAAGGTGGCGAACACGATGAATTTTTAGTGATTTATAAACCAAATTGACCGCAGGACAAGGAACATGGCTCCTCCTTACCTTACGCTTTCACCAGAGTTACTGGCGAAAGCTTTTCCTTTCCATTTTGTATTTAACCGCGATCGCAAAATTGTACAAGCTGGCGATGTTTTAGAACGTATTAGTCCAGAACCACTAGTTGATAAATTGATTGAGCAGCATTTCCAAATCAATCGTCCAAAAATTTTGGTGGATTTTGATTCTATTAGTAAACAGTCTCGTGCCCTGTTTATCTTAGAATTTCTCCACAATCGAATGCAGCTCAAAGGTCAGATGATGTATCACCCAGAGCAGGAGGTGATATTTTTTTTAGGTTCTCCCTGGATTACAGATACGACTAGTCTTGCTCCTTTGGGTATCAAGCTTAAAGACTTTGCAATTCACGACCCAATTGTTGATTTTCTGTTTTTGTTACAAGCACAGAACACTGCTTTGGCTGATGCCAAAAAGTTAACAGGTGAACTCAAACAACAAAGAACGCAACTACGCAGTGCCCTACAAATTAAAGAAAATCTTGCGGAAATTGCTGAGGCTCAAGCTAAAAAATTGGAAAATTCCCTCAAGGAACTCCAGCAAACTCAAGCCCAATTAGTTCAAGCTGAGAAAATGTCTAGTTTAGGGCAATTAGTTGCGGGAGTTGCTCATGAAATTAATAATCCCGTTAACTTTATTTACGGTAATATAAAATTTGTAAAGGATTATACGGAATCTTTGCTGAAGCTGGTGCATCTTTACCAGCAATTTTATGCCAATCCCACGCCAGAAATTCAAAAATATATTGAGAAAATTGAGTTAGATTTTTTACTAGAAGATTTGCCCAAAATCCTCGATTCAATGGAATTAGGAGCCGAAAGAATATCAGAAATTGTCTTGTCTCTAAGGAATTTCTCGCGCCTTGATGAAGCGGAGAAGAAAAGTGTTGATATTCACCAAGGATTGGACAGTACTTTGCTGATTTTACAAAATCGCTTCAAGAGCAGCGTCGATCATCCTGGTATCAAAATAGTTAAAAATTACGGTAATTTGCCTTTAGTAGATTGCTACCCCGGTCAACTAAACCAAGTATTCATGAATATTATTAGTAATGCCGTCGATGCTCTCGATCAGCATAACAGTAAACGAGGAATCGCAGAAATTCATGCTTATCCTAATACTATTACAATTACTACAGAAGTAATTGGAACTAACTGTGCGATCCGAATTGCTGATAATGGCTCAGGGATACCAGAAGCAGTGAAAGAACGACTATTCGATCCATTTTTTACGACTAAGCCTGTTGGAAAAGGTACAGGATTGGGTTTATCAATTAGCTATCAAATTGTGGTTGAAAAACACGGAGGAACACTCAAATGTATATCAGAACCAGGACAAGGAACTGAGTTTTGGATTGAAATTCCTTTATCTGTAAAAAAGCAAGCAGTTAACTCAGAATTTATAATTCAGAGTTCTGAATTGAGAATTCAGAATTCTGAAGCAATACAGGTTTGATGCCTAGCTGCTAAACCTATTTGTTGTACTTCATTAGCTGGAAATTCGCTATTTTTAAGATCGAATTATTTTTTAGATATATTAAAATTTTTATTTGATTTTTGAATATTATACCATTTTGGATAAATTCCGCTTCTGGATGCAAATTGCTATAGATGGTGCTTTGGTAGCATTGGTTGAGCAGGAGTTAGCGATCGCTATATAAAAACAGCTGGCAATTACTGATTGCTAAGGCTTGAGTATCTGTAGCAACTTACACTCCTAGTATTGTAAAAACGGTGCATCAGATTACTGAGTTATGGGTTATGATTTATGAGTTTTATTCCTAACTTTTAATTCTTAACTTTTCACCTATAGCGATCGTGAATCTACGCCACCTGATTCCATTTTTCGATAATTCCGTCTCCAACTGGGCATTAGAAGCGCGGTTGTTGCGCTGGCTAACATTCATTTGGCTGTTCGTCGGCTTGATTATGCTATTTTCAGCATCCTATCCCGTTGCGGACGCACGTCATGACGATGGATTGTACTACTTTAAACGGCAGCTACTTTGGGTCTTAGTTGCCTTATTCGGATTCAATACTATTGTTAACTCGCCATTGCAGAAAATTTTGGGACAATCCCATTGGTTTTTGATGGTGTTTTTGACATTGATTTTCGTGACGCTGATCCCTGGATTGGGAAAAAAGGCTTTTGATGCAGCGCGTTGGATAGCGATCGGGCCAATTCCCATTCAACCTTCGGAATTGATTAAACCCTTTCTGGTGCTGCAAAGTGCGCGGCTTTTTGGTAATTGGGAACGAATTGGTTGGCGGGTTCGCTGCGGTTGGCTGGTGATTTTTGGTCTAGTACTTTTAGGAATTCTTGCTCAGCCTAATTTAAGTACGACAGCACTTTGTGGTATGACTATTTGGCTAATTGCCTTAGCGGGTGGGTTACCTTACAAGTATTTGGGAGGGACAGCGATCGGTGGAGTGTTGTTGGCGCTACTGAGTATTAGTATCAAAGAATATCAGCGTAAGCGAGTGATGTCCTTCCTCAATCCTTGGGCAGATGCAACAGGAGATGGTTACCAGTTGGTGCAGAGTCTACTAGCTGTTGGTTCTGGTAGAACTTGGGGGGCCGGATTTGGGCTTTCCCAACAAAAGCTGTTTTATTTACCAATTCAAGACACGGATTTTATTTTTGCTGTGTTTGCTGAAGAGTTTGGTTTTGTTGGCAGTATGGTGCTGTTGGCACTTTTAGCGATATTTGCGACTCTGGGATTAGTGGTGGCGTTGAAGGCGAAAAATTCAGTGCATCGATTGGTGGCGATCGGTGTGACGATTTTGATGGTAGGACAATCATTGCTGCACATTGGTGTTGCTACAGGTTCTCTCCCAACTACTGGGTTACCCTTGCCGTTGTTTAGTTATGGTGGTAATTCCATGATTGCTAGCTTGATAGCTGCTGGGTTGCTGATTCGGGTAGCACGCGAAAGTAGCGAAGCTGAGGTAGTACCGTTGCGAAAACCACTGTTGTCAAATGGGCAAAGACGCCGAACTTTTCATAAAACTAGGAATTGAGCTATCAAAAGCCAAGTCTGAGGCTTTTTGAAAAAATGAAAGACTTAAAACAAACAATAATCAGCTACTCTAGCACAGACCTCGAACAGCGCAAAAATTGGTATTCTCCGGCAGCACAGGCTTATAATCAGGCAAGGCCTCGCTATCCTCAAGCTTTGATTGAGCAAGTTGTGGAAGTTGCTCAACTTTCTACTGAATCAAAAATTCTAGAATTGGGTTGCGGGCCTGGAACTGCAACGGTAGCATTTGCTAAATTGGGTTGCTCAACGATTTGCTTGGAACCCAACCTAGATTTTTTTCAGCTAGCTCAATACAATTGTCAAACCTATTCCAATGTCAAGATTGAAAACACATCCTTTGAAGAGTGGCAACTTAAACCACTTGAATTTGATGCCGTTTTAGCAGCGAGTTCTTTTCATTGGATATCGCCGGAGGTGGGATATCCCAAAGCCGCAAATGCTCTCAAAGAAAATGGCTATTTAATTTTGTTGTGGAACAAAGAACTTCAACCTAGCTACGAAGTATACCAAAATTTATCCGAAATCTATCAATTACATACTCCATCTCTCGATCGCTATGAAGACCAAGCAACTCAAGAATATATCTTGAGAGAATTAGGAAACATGGCCATTGATTCGGGACAATTCAAAGATCTAAAATCTGGGCAGATTATATCAGAAGTAACCTACGCTGTTGATGAATATTTAACACTTTTAAACACTTACTCGGCATACATAAAATTAGATCCACATACCAAAGAGTGTTTATTTTCAGCATTGAGGCATCGCATCGAAGATAATTTTGGAGGTAGTTTGCAACTTTCGTATATCTCTGCTTTTCATGTAGCCCAAAAAGTATAAACTATCAAATTTTTTGGACGATTACCTCTGAGGTAAAGGACTCTTAAAGGGGTTGCTGGGTGGGAGATTAGGTGGAATCGGGTTAATGGGAGGTATGGGAGTAGGCTGTGGTTTTGGAATGAATTGGATTGCAAATCCTCTCTCCTGGGGTTTCTGGTTACCAGATATATCATTAACTTGCAGTATAATTTGAGTTGGAAAGGCTCGATTGACTATAAGCTGCTTTGAGCCGCTTAGTTCAACGTCCCCATAGGGCTGAAGTTTAACCTGAATGTTTTCTTTTTCTCCTTCTACTCTCCAACGCAGAGTAGCAGTTGTTCCTTCATTGAGTTCTAAATTTGGTTGTTCGCTACCGTTGATTGTGAAAGAGGTTATCTTAAATGGTTTTGGTAATATTTCGATTTTAGATTCGGTCTTTTTAGAATCAGTTTTTTGACTTCCATTATTAGGAAAAGCTTTGATTTCAAAAGCAAATTTACCGGCTTTATATGCTAGGAGAGGAATATTTGCACATTGCAGTTGTTGATTTTGTTGCGTGCAAAGTTTTTGCAGTTTCGGGTCGGTAATATTTCCTTTATTAAATTTATAAGTAATTGGTTCGCTGTATGATGTGCCATCATCTGCACTGCCGGTAATTTGAATTTGTCCCAGGAGAAAAGGACGGTCAATTGCCCAACTTAAAAGAATGTTTTGACCTTTTGTATATTGTGTTTTATCTGCTTGAAAGTTAATCACTTGGGCAATGGGTTTCTCAGCTATTTCTACTTGAGTTGTTTTGCTTGCTACTTGCTCTTTTCGAGAGAATTGTATATTATTACGATAAAAAGCTTGTAATTCAAAAGTATAACTACCTTTGGTCTTCACTCCAGTTTTTACATTGCTACAAATGAGTTCTTGTTTTTCTCGCACCTGACAAGGAGGTATTCGATCGCCGGCTCCTTTACTTAGTGGTTCAGGAATACCATTGCTGAAATCATAAGTAATCGGTTCAATCGGTTGTGAACCTTTAGTTGTGATAATTAACTTTTGCAACTGTTTATATTGTTGAATTTTCCAATTCAAGGCTACCTCATCGCCTTCAGTAATTCGAGAGTTAGTGGGATCGAAAGATTCCAATCTCAAAGGTTCGGGATTTAAAATTCGCCAAATAATAAAGCCTAGCCCTCCCAATAAACCTAGAATTCCTAAAAGCAACAGGAGAAATTGCCACCAAGGACGAGGTTTCCATACCAATGTTCCTTGGGGGAATGTGTTAGGTAAAGGTAAACTTTGTTGATCTTGAATCTCAATTTTAAAGTTGACAATTAATCCTGTACCAAACCACGGTCGTCGCCACCAAGGTCTAGGTTTGACCGTTAAATTGGCGATCGCACTTCTACTAGGTAATAATCTCACCTCAGTAGGATCGAAACTATAAGTATAAAGTTGTTCTTCGTCTCGATTTTTTAAGCTCAATATTAGTTCGCGGACAATATTACCTCGGTTAGCTAGTGATAATTCATACTTACCAAGGCTACGGCTAACTTGTCCCAAGATGGTATTAAGTTCTATATCTAAGCGATAATTTGTGGGAATTTGAATGTATACCAAATCCAGTAGCACTAAATCTGGAGAGTTTTCCGAATACAAGCGAATTGTTGGAGAATAATTTCCAGCTAAAGTATCCGCAGGTGGATGAAATTTCAACAATATTTGACCTTGAGTACCAGGGTTGAGTTCGAGTGCGGTTACGTCAGATACTAGCCCTTGTCCCTCGAATCCAGTTGCGGGATAATTAATTGTGAACCAGTCATCGTCTAAATCTGGGCAAGTCAAGCGAAAACGGTCTACACGAGCAGAACGATTATCAACTATTACCTCAACTTGTAAAGGTTCGCTAAAATTAAAAATTAATTGTTTGTTGGGGTTAGTGTTAGGTCTAATGAAAAATGTCGGGTCGTTGAGCCGAATTGCAGTCTGTTCTTTTTGTAGAACCTTAATTTTATTCGGGAAACTTAGAGGAGTATCTTGGGGATAATGAAGAGGAGAGTCTACAACTAGGGTATAGTCATAAGTTCCTACGAAAGCATCAGGGGCAATTTGAAATTCAAATACTACTTCGTCGCTATTTTGCCCTGAATCTAATGCTAAGCTTTCTCTAGGAGAACTAGACCAGCCTGTTAAATTTTGAAATACCTCATCAAAAACAAAATATAAGTCAATAACCGCACTTCTATCTCCCTGATTGCTCACAATTACATAGAGAACAACGGTATCTCCTGGCATCCCAAATTGAATATCGGGTGGGTTGATATAAACTTGTAGTGGGTTGAATTTAGCTTGCATGTCTCGACTCCCTTATTTGATGCGGTGTAGTTTGACCTGAAAATCTTCACTGCCACTCACAATCATGGTTCCTTGATTAGTTTTCAAGTCGATACTATTGATTTTTTTTGAGGTTTGATAAATTGTTTGACCTTCTGCTGCTTTTGCTTTATCTAGTAGATGTTCTGGGGTTAAATACCAAACAACTACTCGTCCATCATCGCCACCGCTTACTAGCAGATTACCATCTTCACTAAATGCCAGACTACGCACAGATGTTTTCGAGGCTGACCAGCGGTCTAGTGGTTGGCAATTGAGTTCATTTAGTTGTACTTGGGGATTTTTCAAAATTTGGCAGCGATTTAAATTCCAAATCGTAATGTATCCCGCAGAATCAGAGGTTGCGAGAATTTTTTCTGCCGAATTAGGCACAAAAGCTAGTGCCCAAATATAGTCTTCACGACCGACTCTTTCATCGAATTTTTCCAGATTTTGCACTGATAAGTCTGGAAATTGTTTATTAGTTTGATTTTGATTCCACTGCCATAATATGAAGCGCTTAAAGTTTCCAGCAATTACAACAGTTGTGGCATCTGGACTGAGAGTTAAGGCGCGGACTTGGAAACCTGATAGTTTTAATCTACTTTGTACGTCGATCGCTTGCGGTTCTGGCAGAAAATCAGTATTGGACGTTGGTCTCGACCATAATCTAACTTTACCACTGCCATAACCACTAAATAAATTAAGAGAATTGGGGGTAAAAGCTAAATCAAAAACGCGATCGCCTTTTGCTTTTGGATCTTTAAAATCTTGAAGTTGGCTAATCTTAGCACCTGAGGGTACATCCCTAAGTTCAATTACACCATTATCTAAACCAACAGCAACACGGTTATTTTCTAATGGCATAAAGCGTAAGACTTCTACGGCGTCATCGGTAATAGCCATTAGACCTTTTGGCTGTTGCGCTTTATCGCAAGCCAGAGGCTGCCCGGTATATGTTACTCTGTCATCGGGGTCTAAGCGATCGCTGCCGATGCTCCAAAGTCTTAATGTGCAATCATCTGAACCACTGACAACAGACAAACCAATGCCACTGAAACGCACTGAGTTTACAGAACGCGTATGCATGACGCCCCTTGGTTGTATTATCCATGCTATCAGTGCTGCAAGGGCGGCGATCGCCGCTAATTGTAACCACAGAGGTATAATCGGCAAAACCCGCACTTCTAATGTCTGGGTGGCGGGGTCTGTACTACCTAGACGTTGGTCGGATAACTCTGATTTAGCCTCCAGCAACAAAGTTTTGCCTATTCCTACCCAAGGACGTTTTGTTTTAACATCGAGAATAACTTTTGTTGTTTCTCCTAAATTTAAATTGGCGATTTCAGGCAGCTTTTTAAAACTACATTTTCGTTCATCTCTACCTTGAACTTGCACATCGAGTTGCTGATTTAAGTTACTAGCATTTTTAAATAGCAATTCAAAAGCGGCTGTATTAGTTTTCCAATCAGGTAACCATGCCGATTTATTAGGAATTTTTAGCTGTTTTTCTGTAACGCTAAATTCTACAAAACCCACAGGCAAAACTTCAATATTGCCTTGAATACTAGTTGGGTAACCATTATTGCTAACAGCTTCAATGACAAAAGGATAGTTTTGACTCGGTGCTTGAACGACAGAAGGAGGTTGGCATTGGAATGTGACTTCTGCTAAACCACCAGGTTCTACAGCTAATCGTCGTTCTGCACTGTTAGTCACCCAAGAGGGATCGACGCCTGTAAAACGTAGCACCACATTTGTTGGTTGTTGGCTTAAATTCCGCACCCTGACTGGTATATCTACAGAATTGCGAGGATAAACTTGGAACTCTCGCACGGGTAATTCTAAACTTAAATGTGTTGGTCTATTGTCTCGCTCAATTTTTAGGCGCAGCACAAGTCTGCATTGTTGTGCTAATTGTGGTGAAAAAATCTTCACCATCAGGTTAACAGTGCCGACAAATCCGACTATGGGTGTATTGAAAATCAAGACTTGGAATATTGTACTACTGCCCGGTGGCTTAGCTGCTGCCACTTCTGGTTGAAGCCCATACCAGCGATATCCTGGGTTGCGAGTTTCTCCGGCTGCGGTAATTTCTATCTGAAAATTTACAAAGCGATCGCTGTCATTATTGACAGTTACCTCAAATGACGCAGGAGTATCGCCTGGACGAAAGGTTAGGTTTTCAGTTGAAAGGCTAGCACTGATACCATTTTTTTCCATATTTTTATTTATAATATTTATTTATATTCTCTACGATCGCCAGTATTAGAAAATTAATATTTGCGAAAACATTACCATAAGTCTTTTTGGCTTAATTATTGCAGTTTATATATTAAAATATATTTTGGGATAAATATCTCAATTGAGAGATATCATTTTGGCAAACAAATATTAAGTAGTATATTTATTAAGAATTAATATTTAAACCTCTTCCAAGTTGATAACTGGAGGTTTTTAAAAGGGAATAGGCAAAAGCGAACAGGGAAGGGTGCAGGATTTGGGAATAAAATCCGATTAGAAGAAACTAGGAATTTCAAGTAAACGTGGTTTAGGATTATTTTCCACAAACTAAAAAACCGGACTTTTGGGATAAAAAACGAGGTTTACGAGATAAAACCCCAAAAAGTCTGGTTTTTGATATAAATGATAAATATGATTCAGTTAGCTTAGTAAAATTACATAGATTTACTGATTTTTAAAGCACCAACTTACTAAATGATATGAACGGCAGAAAAATTACTCAAAGTTTTAGTCCCCTTTCGGGGAAGTGTAAGGAGAACTTGTGCGTACTAAGCTGAGATTGAAGTTTTAACTTGACCAAAACGGCGATCGCGCTTTTGGTAACTCAACAAAGCCTGATGCAATGCTTCTGTGTCAAAATCTGGCCAAAGGATATCAGTAAAATACATTTCTGTATAGGCCATTTGCCACAACAAGAAATTACTCAACCGCATTTCACCGCTAGTACGAATCAGCAAATCTGGTTCGGGGGTATCTGCGGTGTAGAGGTGTTTCTCGATCAGGCTTTCATTTACTTGTTCGGCGCTGAGTTCGCCTTGTTCTACTAGTTCGGCTACTTGACGGCAGACTTTTGTAATTTCGTTGCGGCTACCGTAATTGACTGCAACGGTAAAGTGTATTGCCTGATTGTTTAACGTTTCTGCCATTGAACGTTGCATTTGGCTTTGCAGAGATTTGGGTAGAACTGATAAATCTCCAATAAATGAAATTCGGACTCCTTCTTGATGCATCTGTGCTAACTCGCGGTGGAGTAATCGCTCAAACAAAAGCATCAGAAAATTTACTTCTTCAACGGGACGCTGCCAATTTTCTGTTGAGAAGGCGTAGGCTGTTAATGCTCTGATTCCCCAATGTTTGCAGCAACGTAACAGTTCTTTAAGGGTTTTTGCTCCTTGGCGATGTCCGGCGATGCGGGGTAAGCCTCGCTTGGTTGCCCATCGGCCGTTACCATCCATGATGACGGCGATGTGGTGGGGTAGGAGTTGGGGGTTTAAGTCGGTGGGTAATTGTGATTTGTCATTTGTCATTTGTGATTTGTCCTTTGTGATTTGTCCTTTGTCATTTGTGATTTGTCATTTGTTATTTGTGATTTGTCCTTTGTCATTTGTCCTTTGTGATTTGTCATTTGTCCTTTGTGATTTGTCCTTTGTCATTTGTTATTTGTTAATGACTAATAACCAATGACTAATGACTAATTTCAAATAAAGTTTGTAGGTATTTTGGGGTGAGGGTGTTGTTCCAAGTCCACAGGCGATGCATTGTGTAGGTGAAGGTGAAAAGGAGGGTGGTTTTGTTGGTTAATGACCAGGCGTTCCAGTTGAGGGTAGCCATCATACGGCGGAGGGTACGTATGAGGTTGTTGCGCTGATAGTTTTGAGAACGGGTTTTGATGAGGGTGCGTCCAATTCTGATTAACCCTGTATCTGGGAAAGCCCAAACTCCAAAGCCCCAGAATTTCGTCATGTGATTGATTTCGTCTTGTGCTAGTTCTTCGAGAACGTCGTGGAGTGCGCCTGTGGTATGAGCCATTAGCCAAAGATAAAGACAGGTTGCACCGTATTCTGTAGCAATGCGGTGTAAGCCGTGGCGATATAAATCTTCGTAAGGATCATCTGTCGGGAGGTAGCCTCGAACTGTGCGATGTTTGGCGGTAATTTTCTCGCCTGTAAGTTGGGTGTAAACCTTAATTAATGCTGGTGTGTGCTGGCGTTCTTCTTTTTCCCATAAGCCAAGTTCTAAAAGGTTGTCGTCTTCGCTGACTGTTCCGCCAACAAACCGCGCCATCTGAGGATGCAATTTTTCTAAATACTGCCGACTGGTTTGTGTGTAGCCGCGAATGGGGGCTTCTGTATCCATTGCACCTATCAAAATCGACAAAAATACTTCTGGTTCTATGCCGATGATTTGATTGCGATTAATTGTTTGCCAGTCGATGAGTTTCCAAGGACGCGGTTGGGGATTTTGAAACTGTATCGGTAAATCTTGCAAGCGATCGTGTAGTTTTTCAGCTGCAACATATCTATCTACCAGGTAACGAATGCGCTGCTGTGTTTGGAAATAGCCAGGACTGGGATAGCTTTGAGGTGCTGAGTCTTGTATAACTGGGCTGAGGGTGTGAAGCATAATTTTTATACTTTACTTTTTATCTCTTTGCCCAATAGCCTAAGCGATCGCACTTTGTTTTGTCAGTCGGCGAAAGTAGGGAGTTTTATCCGATGTAGTTACAAAAGTCGGGGAAAAAGTTGGTTATAGAAAATTTGTGTTTAAAACCTCACTCTTCTAGGGCGTTATAAACTTAAAAGAGAGAATTGCAGAGAATGTGGCGAAATTGTTAGAACAAGGGTAAATAAAAGTTGAGTAACAGGATAAATCATGAACGCTTATAAAACATATATCACCATTACAGATCTAAATTTCAAAAATGATAAAAAAAGGATATCAGTTAAAGAAAACAGTATCTAAATTAATTACTGCATCTGCTAATTGAATTAAATTAGAGTTGAAACCATTGGAAAAAGCTCCAATTAAAATTCTTTTCCCTTTACTAATAACTTCTTTAACGACAGGTAAGTAGTCACCATCCCCAGATAATAAAAAAACTGTATCAATATTATTTTGGTAAACATGGCTCAGTATATCAACTGTCATTTGTATATCTACACCTTTAGATTTAATCTCTTGTTTAGTTTTTTTAAAAATAACTGGATAAAGTGTTTGAGCTTTACCTGCTAATATTTGTATGTTTTTTAGATTATCAAAGACACTATTAAGCTTACGATCATCACCAACTAGTGAAGTATAATAGTAAGCTCTTATAATCTCATTATGATATTCAAGCTCTTCTATAAAATTTTTGAGAGGCGTCCAAATATAAACATCTTTATAGTGAAAGTGTATTTCAGGTTGTTTAGGAACAGAACCTTGAGTAATCATTGCCTGATAACGACAAACTAAATTCTCACCATCAATAAATAGCATTACTTTTTTATACGGTTTAAATTGATAGTTAGTACTTAAATAAGTAGTCATTTAATTTTTATTCTCTAGTTTGAAATTAGATTCAATTGTTATACCGTTTCTTTGTGAAGCTGCGCCAAACTCTTTCAAACTCTTACCTTGGCGCTCTTGGCGCTCTTGGCGTACTTGGCGGTTCGTTAAAAAAATTAAATGCATCTTCATACAGAATTGGTATTACATTCTAACAATGTAATGCTTGGCAAACCGTAAAAATTTTATCTTCAGTAATAAAAGCTACTTAGTCTTATGATAGTTCCCCAAATTGTTGACGATAACGCTCAAGTTGTTGTTGGGCTAATTCTAATTGTTCTTCTGGTGTCAGATAGCGCTTTCCTTGTCGGTCATACCAATACAAAACCTGACGCGGGATATTACCAGATACGTATTGCCCTCTACCAATTCCTAAACCGATTTCTGGCATCCAAAAAGGTTCGCCAATTTGTAGTTGATAGCTACCATCTACTAAGCGATAAACCTCAAAAGGTTGGCGACGGTCTCTTTGCCAATACTCTGGATTATAAATAACGTAGTAAAGTACCCCTAACTTGGCATAAGTGTCTAATTTCTTGTCATATTCTCCACCAGGAGTTAAAGAGACAATTTCTAAAGCAAGAATGGGTGGAATTTCGTTTTCTTCCCAAAGGACATAACTCTTACGCGATTTACCTGCTTTGCGGCGTTCTACACCCAAGCTCAAAAATCCGTCTGGAACAATTGGCACAAGTGGGCTGACGCCTGTGGTATGGTAAACGCCCATATCAACGCTGAAAAACCAATCATTACGGTCTGCCCAAATATATTGCAGCAAGAACAAAAGTAGATTGGGAATAAAATTCTGGTCTTCGTTATCCACTGGCGTATCGTCTGAACAAGGAAGTTCAGCACTGCTAGGCAAAGATTGACGGGGGTCTGATTTCACCATAAGTAATGATGGTGCTGAGGTGACCTAATATGAAGAAGAATTTAGAACTCAGAATTCAGAAGTCAGAATAAATAGTAGTCTAACTGGATGATAGCGCAGGGGTAGCGAGTCCGGTAGCGTCTGAAATATTGGTTTCAAAGCTTGCCTATTCTGAATTCTGATTCCTTTTTATTTTATTAGACCGCAAGGCTTTTATAGTTTCGCTTTTGAACCAAGGTCGAAAAAGTCGGGAAAAAAGTCGGATTTACAAAATCTTATCCGAAAATTTGACAAGCATAACTGTAGAGTGATTTATAGTTGTCTCTAAAGTCTGAACTATCCTAGTTGTTACAAATGGACGCCCAAGCAGCATTAGCATGGTTAGACACCATAGTTCCTGCTCAAACCGGGGAACGGTTGAGCGATTTGCAAAAAGTTATTCTTGGGCAAGTTTGGTTGGGTAGGAAATACTTGGATATCGCTCGTTCTTACGGTTGTACGGAAGGACACGCTAAGGATGCTGGTTCTCAGTTGTGGAAGTTGCTTTCTAAGGTACTGCGCCAGAAGATTACCAAAAGTAATTGTCGCGCTACTTTGGAACGGGTTCTGAGAAAAAGCAATACGATATCCAGTCTGATTGATTACTCTAGAACGCCACACGCCGCCCCAAAATTAGAGGATACCAATTTTATTGGACGAACAGAAGCGATCGCTCACCTGAATTCTTTGGTAAATCAAGGCTCGAAAGTCATTGTCATTCAAGGTGAAGGCGGTTTAGGCAAAACTACTCTGGCGCAGCAATATCTCCAAACTCAGGATTTTGAGTTTGTTTTGGAACTGCTGATGGCGAAGGAAATGCAAAACATCACTCCCGCCGAACGAGTTGTAGAGGAATGGCTCAAACAAGATTTTAATGAAGAACCTGGGGTAGAATTTGGCGTCAGTTTGGCACGACTCAAACGCCAACTGCACAATCGGCGGATTGGAGTGTTAATTGACAATCTCGAACCTGCATTAGATGGTAAAGGTGGGTTGATTGCTTCGCACCGCAACTATGTAGAGCTATTACGGATTTTAGCTGATGCTAGGGTGCAATCTGTGACTCTAATTACTAGCCGCGATCGCCTTTGCGAGCCTGGGCTAAATGTGAATCACTATCGGCTTCCTGGTTTGGATAAAAGTGCATGGCAACAGTTTTTTAGCAACCGTGGATTATCCATAGATTCGCCAACTTTAGAAATCATGCATCGCACTTATGGCGGGAATGCTAAAGCAATGGGGATTCTCTGTGGTTCGATTCAAGAGGATTTTGACGGCGATATGGCTGCTTATTGGCAAGAAAATCATGCCGATCCTCTAGCCGCAACCGATTTAAAAAATTTAGCAGTTAGTCAAATTAATCGTTTACAAAATCTCGACCCCCAAGCTTATCGTTTGCTTTGTCGTTTGGGATGTTATCGCTATCAAGATATACCCAGTATCTCATCTCAAGGTTTATTTTGTTTGCTTTGGGATGTTCCACCCGACCAACATCGTCAAATTATTACTTCCTTAAGAAATCGGTCTTTGATAGAGTGCGATAAAGGTAAATATTGGCTGCATCCAGTGATTCAAAAAGAAGCGATCGCTCGTTTGCGCCCCAGCGATGAATGGGAAATTACCAACAACAAAGCCGCAGAATTTTGGACAGATAGTATTAAAAAAATTGAAACTTTCAAAGATGCTTTGCAAGCTCTAGAAGCATATTATCACTACATCGAAATTCAGGAATTTGAGTTAGCAGGAAAGATTATTCTCAAAAGCCGAAATAATCAATGGCAGCAGTTTTTACCTCTTGGAAGTACGCTGTATCGTATGGGTTTAATTCAACCTATACTTACGGCAATTAATCGAGTTGTGAATAATCTAGAGAATCGCCAAAATCTCAGCGAACTTTACAATATATTAGGCGATTTCTACTGGATAACAGGTAAAATTAGTCAAGCGATCGCCTGTCAAGAAAAGACTATTAATTTAGCAACCCAAGCACTCAAATCTCTTGTACCTCAGCCAGAAAATAAGCATACAGTTTACTATCTCAGGATGCTTGAGGTAGATTCTTTATTAAGTATTGGTCTTTATCAAATAGATTTGTGGGAACTAGAAGCAGCCGCAAAGTTATTTCAACAAGTAATTTATCTCGCTCAAAATACTAAGCATCATCGCTGGGCAGAAAAAGCTTCAGTGTGTTTAGCTTTGGTATATTCTTATTTAGGTTTGCGTGATGCTTCTTATCAAATAGCAGATGTAGCTTATCAAAATATCACAAATCCAAAAGTAGTAGAACAGACTGGCAGATTTGCTTATTTTATCCAAATCTTGGGTCAAACATACGTCAATTTAGGAGATTTTGACCGAGCTAATCAAATGTTTTACCAAGCTTTGACTTTTGCAGAAGAAAGTCACTATATGCAGGTAAAAGCCAAAACACTTAATGGTTTAGCAGAAATACATCGACATCAAGCAGATTTTGAATTAGCTCTTGCTAATCATACAGAAGCAATCGAACTTTTGGAAAAAATCGGTGCTAAATGCGACTTGGCTGAAGCTTATTTTCAATTGGGTTTAACTTATCAAAAAATGGCAAAGCCTGATGAAAGTCAAATGAATTTAGATCGAGCAATCCAGTTATTTACTGAAATCAAAGCTCCAAAGCAAGTTGAAAGAATCCAAAAGTAAGAATTAAAAATTATTGTAAAACAGGCGTTGCATAAATCTAGACTTGAGGCTACAAAGTATTTGAGCGTCTCAACTTGATTTTTGTTGAGGCGATCGCTAGGAGTTAAGATATAAAGCTCAGAAATTTTCCGAGTTTTTACGCAGAGCTTAACAGCTAAAGTGTAGCTAAGATGTATCAAGTGTTAAATCGAGTTTGCTATTTAAGATTTTATATATGTTTTTAAAAGTTGGCAAAAATTTGGCTTTTATAGTTTTGTTAATAGCTTTAGTATTTGCTCAATTTGGTTGTAGACCTGTTGTACGACACACAAGAAGCCAATTATCAAAAAATACAGATGTTTTACATCAAACAGAACGACGATTATCAAGAAATTTACGTGCTACAAGAAAAGAAAGAAAGCAATTGCAAGAAAATCAGGCGACTTGGAATGCTGTTGTCAATGCTATTAATGCTGGTCTTCTTGTAAAGACAGAAGTTATGGCACGTAGAGATATACGATATAAACAAAAGAATCAAGTTTCGGTTAAAATTTCTATACCAGTAAATCAATCAGATAGTGTTACACAGGAATCAAAGCCATTGTATAAATTAAAGTATGCTTCTATTGATTGCCTAAATATAAATGATGATTCAGCAATCATACAAAGGAACAAGCTTAATAATGATGATTCCACATCACTAAATCCAGAAGACACAAAAAAATTAGTTGATTTTATTAGAGAAGCATCTCTTTCACAATGTCAAAAAACTTAACACTGGAATGAGCAGTCAAAAACCTGCCTTTGGCTTGTTGCTTATTATTTAGCGTTGATAAATTAGTAAATTCTCGTATAATCGAGCCTTTTTCTGTCATTTTATTTGAAACAAGATTAACTGCAACTCAAACAGTAGATCTTGGTGTTGGGTTACCCTGCGGGAAGCAAGCTACGTTGCTCAACCCAACCTACAAATTTATTCCTACCCTAATTGTTATCTCATTTAAATGAGAATCACTATATTAAGTTTGGGAATCAAAGTCTTCTGAATTCTCATTTAATAATTAATTTAACTAAATTATCGAGCAGGCGATCGCGTTCCATCGGCACGATATCGCCACTTTGCATAATATCTCGCAAAAGGACGAAATGAACGAGTGTCCCAACAAAAGCTCGCGCTGTAACTTCAGCATCGGGAAGTTCTAATTCTGGGTGAGAAGCTAGGTATTGCGTTAGAGCTTCCAGCATCGGTTTTTCAATGTTCTTGACAAATGCTCGCGCTAATTCTGGAAACCTCCCTGACTCACCAATAATAATCCTAAAAAATGTCAGAGCTTGCGGATCGTCTGCAATATGCTCCAGCATCCTATTTGCAAAGGATCTCAGCAAAGAAGCCGGATCGCCTTGAGCTGATTGGATTTGTGCTGAATTAAAAAGTTCTTTTTTGCAAGCTAATTGCTGCATCAATGCTGTAAATAAGCTTTCCTTATCGGGATAACGCCTGTATATCGTTGCTTTAGAAACACCTGCCGCCACTGCAATTTTATCTATTCTGGCTGCTGCATAGCCGTTTTCGAGAAACTCTTGCATTGCTCCATCCAGAATCATCTCAGTCTTTTCGGGAGATAAATCGCGCTCAATATTCTTAGATTTCCTCATGAGTTGATTTTACAGATAAACTAGCGAACCCATTAACTTAGTTCGTGTATATTTCCAGCATACACTTGACAGAACGAAACTGTTTCGTTTAATTTATAAATGTACGCGAAACGAAACTGTTTTGTATAGCTATCAGACGTAACTAGGAGCTTGCTAATGCTGCAAAACTTACCAGGTAGCGCTACCTCTGCTAAATCCCGTCAATGGTTTGGAATTGCTGCTAGCGCGTTGATTATTATTGGTGGAACTTCTGCTTATGTACTCTCGCGATCGCCATCAAATCAACAGGTACAAAATGCTAGCCCAGTAGTAAGTTCACCTGAAATCATCACAGTGACAGCCTTGGGACGATTGGAACCTCAGGGAGAAGCGATTAAATTGTCAGCTCCCACCGCCAATAACGGCAATCGAGTGGAAAAATTGTTAGTTAAGGAAGGCGATCGCATCAAGTCAGGGCAAGTGATTGCAATTTTGGATAATCGCGATCGCCTTTTAGCAGCATATCAGCAAGCGCAGGAAGATGTAAAAGTTGCTCAAGCGAAACTTGCGATTACCAAAGCGGGAGCTAAAACCGGAGAAATCAACGCTCAACGTGCTGAAATTGACCGTTTAGAAGCACAGCGGCAAGGAGATATTGATGCTCAAGTCGCAACGGTGGCTCGGTTAACATCAGAATTGACAAATGCACAGACACAATACAACCGCTATCAGTCGTTATATCAAGAGGGCGCAATCTCCGCAGCCGATAGAGACAGCAGACAGTTAACTCTAGAAACTGCTCAGAAGAGTTTGCAAGAGGCAAAAGCAGTCTTAGCGCGGATTCAATCTACTAGTCCAGCGCAACTCAATCAAGCTAGAGCAAATCTAGATCGGATTGCCGAGGTGCGACCGGTGGATGTGAAACAGAACCAAGTAGAAGTAGATCGCGCCATTGCAGCCATGAAACAAGCTCAAGCGGAACTGGATCGAGCATCAGTGCGATCGCCGATTGATGGTGAAATTCTGGAAATTCATACCCGCGCTGGGGAAGTGGTTGGCAGCGATGGGATTGTGGAAATTGGGCAGACTCAACGCATGTATGCGGTTGCTGAGGTTTATCAAAGTGACATCAGCGATGTGAAAGTTGGACAACGGGTGCGGGTTACTAACGATTCGATTCCTGGGGAACTGCTGGGAAAAGTTGAACGTATTGGTTCTCAAGTGAAACGGCAAACTATTGTTAATACTGACCCTAGTACTAATATTGATGCAAGGGTGGTTGAGGTGCATGTGGCTTTGGATGCTGCATCGAGTAAAAAGGCTGCTAAGTTTACTAATTTGCAAATTACGGCGGAAATTGAAAAATGATATTTTATCTCACGCAGAGACGCAGAGGCGCAGAGAGTAAGAGTTGAGAAGAGTTTTTTTTGAATTTCATAAATTCACCAATGTTTAATTACGAATTATTATGATTGGATTTATTCAGCAAGTTCAACGGCGAACTCCCCTTGGATGGCTACAACTGAGTAAGGAAAAAGGGCGTCTTTTAGTAGCATTATCGGGAATTGCTTTTGCTGATGTGCTAATGTTCATGCAGCTTGGCTTCCAAAGTGCATTGTACGATAGCAACACAAAACTCAGCCGCACTCTCAATGCAGATATTGTGTTAGTTAGTCCCCAAGCGCGGAATACACAGAATTTAGGGACGTTCTCACGGCGACGTTTGTATCAAGCAAAAGATATTCCGGGAGTCAAATCAGCACAAGCGTTTTATTCCAATACTATTACTTGGAAACATCCTGAAACTCGCAAAGATACATCTATGCAAGTGATTGGATTTGAACCGGAACAACCAGCTTTAAATTTGCCAGAAGTAAATCAGCAATTAAGCAAAATTAAGTTGCCGGATCGGGTGTTATTCGATCGCAATTCTAGAGGAAGTTATAAAGATGCGATCGCTCAAGTTGAAGAAGGAAAAATTGTCAGTACAGAAATTGAGCGCCATACCGTTACCATCACTGGATTATTTACATTAGGGGCGTCGTTTGGTGCAGATGGAATTTTAATTGGTAGCGACCAAACTTTCTTACATTTCTTTCCTCGCCGAGAAGCTGCTAGCATCAACCTGGGATTAGTTACACTGCAACCAGGTTACGATGCAAAGCAAGTCGCTACTGCATTAGACTCACATCTTCCCAATGATGTGAGAGTACTAACTAAACAAGAATACATCGAATTCGAGCAGAGTTACTGGCAAAAAGAAAGCCCGATTGGGTTCATTTTTGGATTAGGAACAGCAATGGCATTTGTAGTAGGTGTTGTCATTGTTTATCAGGTACTTTCAACTGATGTTAATACTCACCTTAAAGAATATGCAACTTTCAAAGCAATGGGATACCGCAATCAATACCTATTGGCGGTAGTTTTTGAAGAAGCAATTATCTTAGCGTTTTTTGGCTTTATTCCTGGTTTTATTTTACCAATTGGACTTTACAATCTGGCAGCAAAAGCAACTGCACTACCTATTTTAATGACATTATCGCGAGCAATACTCGTTTTAATTTTAACCGTTATTATGTGCGGAATTTCTGGAGCGATCGCCACTCGCAAGCTTCAATCTGCTGACCCTGCTGATATGTTTTGAAATTAGTCATTGCTCATTAGTCATTAGTGAATAATAAAGGGAAATATTATGAATAATAAAGTAGTAATTTCTATCAATAACCTGAATCATTACTTTGGTCATGGGCAATTAAGGAAACAGGTTTTATTTGACATTAATCTAGAAATAAATCCTGGTGAAATTGTCATCATGACCGGGCCTTCTGGTTCTGGGAAAACGACATTATTGACTTTGATTGGTGGACTGCGTTCTGCTCAATCTGGTAGTTTGAAAGTTTTAGATAGAGAACTTTGTGGTGCGAGTGCAAAAGAATTGACCTTAGCACGACGAAACAACGGTTATATTTTTCAAGCACATAATTTGCATAACAGTTTAACTGCTTTACAAAACGTCAAAATGGGCTTAGAACTACAAAACCATTTATCGTTAAAAGAGATGCAACAGCGTTCTGCCCAAATGTTAGAACACGTTGGCTTAGGGAATCGTCTCAACTATTATCCTGATGACTTATCTGGAGGACAGAAGCAAAGAGTTGCGATCGCTCGTGCCTTAGTCAACCATCCTAAAATTGTACTAGCTGACGAACCAACCGCAGCCTTAGATAGTAAATCAGGTCGAGATGTAGTCACTCTAATGCAGACATTAGCCAAAGAACAAGGCTGCACCATTCTACTAGTCACCCACGACAATCGAATTCTAGATGTTGCCGATCGCATCGTCAAAATGGAAGATGGCAAATTAACCAACAATGCAGTTTTAAGCGCAACCGCCTAAACCCTCAATTTCTCTCCTATCCTCCTCTCAGCGCCTCTGCGCCTCTGCGTGACCAAATCCCCCTCCCCCAGGAGTTTCTATTACAAAAACATCCCCAACATTCACCTCCACCGTTCCACTACTATCCAAACTTTCTTCACTGCCATTTTGACGCCGTATCCAATTGCGTCCAACTTTTCCCGCTTCCCCCCCATTTAACCCAAAGGGAGAAACCAGCCGATGTCCAGACAAAATATTCGCCGTCATCGGTTCTAAAAATCGGATGCGACGAACAACTCCATTACCCCCAGAATATTCACCTTTTCCACCACTATCGTCACGAATACTAAAACTTTCTAAAAGTACAGGATAACGCGTTTCTAAAACTTCTGGATCGGTCAACCGCGAGTTAGTCATGTGGGAATGAACAGCATCAGTGCCATCAAAATTAATTCCTGCTCCAGAACCGCCGCAAATAGTTTCATAATATTGATATCTTTCATTACCAAAAGTAAAATTATTCATCGTTCCTTGAGAAGCAGCCATCACACCCAAAGCACCATATAAAGCATCAACAATAGTTTGAGAAGTTTCTACATTACCTGCTACTACTGCTGCTGGATAAGTTGGATTTAGCATACAGCCCACCGGGATGATAATTTCTAAAGGATTAAGACACCCGGCATTGAGAGGAATATTATCATCAACTAAAGTCCGAAATACATATAGAACTGCTGCTTGAGTTACAGCTTTGGGGGCATTGAAATTACTATTTAATTGCCGATAAGTTCCAGTAAAATCAATAGTAGCACTGCGATTTTCTGGGTGAATTGTTACTTTTACTTGAATTTGTGCGCCATTGTCCATTTTATAAATAAATGAACCATCCTTGAGAACTGCGATCGCCCTTCTCACTGCCTCCTCAGCATTAGCTTGGACGAATTTCATATAAGCTTGCACAGTATCAAGTCCGTATTGCAAAACCATTTTCCGCAGTTCTTGAACTCCCCTTTCATTGGCAGCAATTTGGGCTTTGAAATCAGCTAGATTTTGGTCAGGATTTCGAGCAGGATAAGTATGATTTGCCAGGTGTTCTCTGACTGCGGTTTCTCGAAAATTACCTTCTTCAACTAAGAGAAAATTATCAAAAAGAATTCCTTCCTCTTCTATTGTAGTACTGTGGGGAGGCATAGAACCGGGGGTAATTCCGCCGATATCAGCTTGGTGTCCACGAGAAGCAACAAAAAAGATGGGCATTGGGCATTGAGCATTGGGCATGGGGCATGGATTATTTACGCCACTTTCCAAAAAAACAGGGGTAATTGCAGTTACGTCAGGGAGATGTGTCCCGCCATTATATGGATTATTTGATAAATAGACATTTCCTGGTTTTATGGTGTCGCTTTTATCGTTAATTAAACTGCGGACACTTTCACTCATTGAGCCTAAATGTACGGGAATATGGGGGGCATTTGCTACTAATAATCCAGAAGAATCAAAGATAGCGCAGGAGAAATCTAGCCTTTCTTTGATATTTACAGATGTTGCCGTATTTTGTAGAACAATTCCCATTTGTTCGGCAATAAATTGATAGAGGTTTTTGAAGATTTCTAAGCGAACGGGGTCGGGTTGAGATATTGCGTACATTTTTGATTCCTGTTTGTTTAAATTCAATGAATTACTTAACATTTGCTGATGTAAGTTAGGTTTAAGAAAAGTGCAACCCAACAAAACAATTGATTAATGTTGGGTGTCACTCCACACATCATGTTCTCGACCTATAAACCTCATACATTAAGAGGCTACCTGCTACAGCAAGATTTAGGGAGTCAACTGCGCCTACCATCGGAATCCTAACAAGATGCTGGCATAAGTCTCGCTGTTCTGGGGTTAGACCTTCGCGCTCTTCACCCAGGAAAAGAAGAGTAGAATTCGGGTAATTAAATTGATGAAATTCAGCCATTCCATCTGGTGAAGCACCAATTACAGGACAGCGATGGTTGCGTATCCAATGGCGGAGTGCAGAGTAGCTTGTGCGTACAAACTTCTGGTTAAAGAGCGAACCCATAGATGCGCGAACAACATCGGGAGCAAAGGGATCTACACTATTTTTGATGAAGATAAACCCAGCACCGCCAACTGCTTCTGATGTGCGAATCAAGGTTCCGAGGTTTCCTGGCGAACGAACGGTTTCCAGAACCACCCAGCATAAAGCAGGTTGCGGCGAGATATCGCGTAGCTTGAGCCAACGCTGACGGACTATTGCACCAACACCAGAAGCACGTTCGCTCTGAGAAACATGTCGAAACTGTTCCGGTGTAAGGCTGATGCAAGGAATACCAGAACGCCGAGATTGCCTAACTAATTTCCTTGCTACAGGTGCTGTTAGCAGTTTCTCACTAAACGCGATCGCCGAAATATCAAAACCGTTGTCAATTACTCTTACAAAGTTACGCACACCCTCAATGTAAAACAATCCAGAGGCGTCACGATGTGCGCGGTCAAATTGGAGCCTTTTAATTTCGGTTAGCGTAGCCTCAACGTCTAACCGTTCCTGGCTGGAACTATTAACACCAGCCATCCTCCTTGAGCAGAGCTACTTGGCTCTCTACATACAAAACTTGAATTAGCATGAAATATTGCGGAAACTTTACCGGAGACATCAACTTCATTGCGATCTATATTAGCATGTATTCTTTATATTTTTAAGATTCCCAGTCATAGATAATATCGCTAAAATCTAATTTTTTAAGGTCGTCTTTTAAAATGCGAAAATTACATACACCGTCTATCCAGTTAATACTTAACACATCATTAGATTCGCTAACCATTTGAAACAAAAGAATTTCTGGGTCTTGCTCAATTGCGTCTCGAAGAAATTTTGTCGTTTTTTCTTCTAGATGAACAGTATAAATTAATTCTGTTCTAATAGAGTCTGGGTAACCACCTATCTTACTACGCCAAGAATATGATAGATTTATATACTCGTCCGATATTCCTTCATTCGTATTTAATAGGTCAAAATAATCATCCCCAACAATTTCATTGATGCCACTGTAACTTATTGGTGCATATTTTTGAGTAAAATTTAAACTACAACAACCATCAATAAGATTGGTTTCTCTTTTAGGCAAAAAATCAAAGTTTGTGATTATATTTTCTACATTCAAGTCTGGTTCTGGAAAATATAAAACTCTAAATCCAGATTGGTCTGTTTGATTGTTATAGTTCAAACCATACGGAAATTCATAACTGATATAAAACTGCACGATACCCTGATTTGGAAAACTTTCCAATAGAGGTACTTCGGCAAAATTAATCTGTGCAATAAAAAATAAATAGTCACCTTTGGAACTTTTTGGATAATCAAAACCTTTTGGTAAATAAGGCAAACCACCAAATTTACTTTGCCACCAATCTACCCGGTCATTATTTTCAATTGTGACTTCAATAAAAGGCCGTATCGTCGCTTCAATTCTGTCGCGATAAGGTTCTAGTTCTGGAGGAATGGTAATGTACGGTTTATAATTCATATACTATTCATCAATATCAATATTTGACCAACTTTTGCTATTAAGATGTATACAAAAATTTTGAAATACTAATTTATCGCAGTATACCATCATTCCTATTTAAGATTGATTTGCCGTCCTTATTCTTTACCTTCTAGATAAAATTAAATGATTGCGTTCAGTTAATACTGCTTCCCAGTCAGGCTTAACTACAATCGTGCTAATTTTTTCAACAATAATCGCAGTTCCAGTAATTCTATCTTTTGGTTGTAAATCTTCGCGCCGATAAACAGGCGTATCATACCATTTTTCAGCAGTAAACATCTTGACTGTTTCAACAGGTTTGGGGGCTTCACTAATAGAACGGGTACGAGTGATTAAAGGTTCTTCGGAAGTATCAATCTTCTGAATTAGTTCCACAGAAACAGATTCGACAATTAAGGTTTTCTCTAATTGAATGAAACCATAGCGAGATTTATGTTCAGCTTCAAATTCTTGTCGCATTGCTGCCACTTCATCTGCAAAATTTACTGTCAAAATAGAGTTAGTACCCTCATATTTTAAGTTGGGTTTGCAGATTACTTCTACTTGACTACCTGCTTCTTTAATTTCACTTCTAGCTTGAGTTTCTAAAGATTTTATTAAGTGTTGTAATTGAGGAATTAATGCTGGAGTTAAAGGTTGCTCGACTCCTCCTTCTCTAATTGCCCGAACATCAGCTAATCCCATTCCATAAGCAGAGAGAACTCCAGCATAAGGATGAAGAAATATCTGTTTCATTCCTAAAGTATCGGCAATTAAACAAGCAACTTGCCCGCCTGCACCGCCAAAACAACACAGCACGTATTTAGTGACATCATAACCTCGTTGCAAGCTGATTTTTTTAATTGCGTTTGCCATATTTTCGACCGCGATCGCCATAAATCCAGCCGCTACTTGTTCTGGTGTACAATGATTTCCTGTAGCAGTGATAATCTCTTGAGCTAATTGTGTAAATTTCTGAATCACAACATCTTTATCTAAAGCTAAATTGCCATCAATTCCAAAGACTGAAGGAAAATATTGTGGGTGAATTTTACCTAACATTACATTAGCATCGGTAACCGTTAACGGGCCGCCACGACGATAACAAGCAGGCCCCGGAATTGAACCAGCAGATTCCGGCCCGACACGATAACTAGAACCATCAAAAAGTAAAATTGAACCACCACCAGCCGCAATAGTATTAATTGCTAATACCGGAACTCGCATCCGTGCGCCAGCAATTTCTGATTCTAATTGTCGTTCGTACTCTCCTTTAAAATGGGCAACATCTGTACTGGTTCCCCCCATATCAAAGGTAATTGCCAAGTCAAAACCTGCCCTTTTACTAGTTTGAACTGCGCCAACAATACCCCCAGCAGGCCCACTCAAAATACTATCTTTTCCTTGAAATTGTTCGGCTGCAATTAAACCGCCGTCAGATTTCATAAACATTAATTTTACTTGCGGTAACTGACTCGCTACTTGGTTGACGTAGCGGCGTAAAATAGGAGTTAAATAAGCATCGACTACTGTTGTATCTCCCCGGCTGACTAATTTCATTAAGGGGCTAACTTGATGAGATACAGATATTTGAGTAAAGCCTATTTCTTGGGCAATTGTGGCTACTTGGCGTTCGTGTTCGGGATAGCGATCGCTGTGCATAAAAACAATAGCACAACTGCGAATTCCTGTATGGTAAACTGCTTGTAAATCAAGTTTAACTTCTTCGATATTTACAGCAATTAATTCATTTCCTTTCGCATCATACCGTTCTTCTACCTCTATTACCTGTTCGTAAAGCATTGTTGGTAAAACGATATGACGAGCAAATATATTAGGACGATTTTGGTAGCCAATTCGCAGCGCATCTTTAAACCCTTTGGTAATCACAAGTACAACCCTATCGCCTTTTCTTTCCAACAGTGCATTTGTCGCTACAGTTGTTCCCATTTTTATTACTTGTATTGCTGCACTAGGAATAGGTTCCTTACTGGAAATGCCCAGAATATCCCGAATACCTTGAATGGCTGCATCTTGATATTGTTCGGGATTTTCTGAAAGTAATTTATAAACTATAATCCATTGCTGATTAGGCAGAGGAACAATTAAAAAACGTTCGGGATATTCTAAAAGTCCATCTATAATTGTTTGGTTGTTAGTAACAGCAACAATATCTGTGAATGTACCGCCTCTGTCTGCAAAAACTTTCAACATCGCTTTGCTTCCTCAATACTCTAAAAGTAGATTAACAATGAATGCGGCGTGTTTCTACTCCGGGTATAGCAAAATTTTAAGACAACTGTCGAAGTTAACCAGAACCTTGTAGAGACGTAGCAGTGCTACGCCTCTACATTCTTTTTCGGAGATGTCTTTTAGTTAAACCTTTTGAGCAATTATATAGACATGATTTTCAGGATATTGGTCATATTCAAGATGGCGACACGTGCAGTGATGCTCAGTTAGAATTTGTAGGAAAGCATCTACTCCCAAAGTGCTGTAGTCAAAGTTTAAACCTTGAAATGAGCCTGAAATCTCGCGGTTTGTATGTCCGCCGCCACAGGTTAACAGAAGTACTCCATCGGGTTCAAGAGCATCGCATAGCTTTTTCATAACAGGCTCTTGCATATCGAGCGGTAAATGAAAAGTGCTATCCCAAGCAGAAATTAAGCTGTAAAGTTTTGGAGGAATCCAACAGCAGATGTCTTCGGTGTAAAACTTGATATTTGGATGCAGTTGCTTGGCTAAATTTATCATTTCTGGGGAAATATCAAGTCCTTCAGCCTGAAATCCATGCTTGGATAAGATGTTAATAAAACGTCCACTACTTCCACACCCTATATCGATAGCTGAGTGGCGCTTAGAAGTAAATTTAATAGCTCGTTCTAATTGCGCGATTCCGTACAGCGAATCTTGATGCTTAATTTGCCACCATTGAGCAATTTTATCGTATCGGGCGGCTGTATTATTCGGATTCATAACGATACTAATACCTAACTCAATTAATAGAAATACGTTTTAAATCTTGTAAAACTGCGGCGGCTGATTGATAGCGATCGCTAAAATGATAGCAAACCATTTTATCTAAGATCGCTGCTAATTCTTCGCTGACTTGTGCTGTTTGTCGCCACATCACATTCCCCGTTTCTGGATCTGGATGCAGTTCCTGTGGTGGTATCCCAGTTATGGCTTGAATGCCAATCATTCCTAAAGCGTAAATATCGCTACACAAGCGGGGATGACCGGCAAATTGTTCTGGAGGCGCATAACCCCGCGTTCCGATGGCTACTGTTGCTAATTCTGTTTGTTCGCTACTCGGCGGCTGCATTAATTTCACAGCCCCAAAGTCAATCAATACTAATTGATTATCTTTAGCTCGTCTAATAATATTAGTTGGTTTAATATCGCGATGAATCACTCGATGTTGATGAACAAATCCCAAAACCTCTAAAATTTCTTTGAACATCCCAATTACAAATGATTCGCTTTTTAAGTTCTGCACAGGTGCTAATTCTTCACTTAAAGTGTGTCCTTCAATATATTCTTGAATTAAATAAAACTCTTGGTTATCTTCAAAATATGCAAGTAGTTCGGGTATTTGAGGATGTTTGCCTAAAGTTTCTAAAATTTCCGCTTCACTATTAAATAATCTGCGAGCAACTTGCAAAAATCTGCTATCTTGGCGGGCTGGCATTAATTTTTTCACAACACAAGTCGGATTACCTGGTCTTTGAGTATCTTGTGCTAAATAAGTGCGACCAAATCCACCTGCACCCAAGACTTTTGAAATTTGATAACGTCCGCCCAAAAGCAAATCGCCAGATTTGGTTGGTGGTGAATCGATTGTGTCAGGAAAATCAAGCTGCGAATCTGGAATTGCTGTTTTATCTTCTAAGAGTAAATTTAATTGGGCGATCGCTTCTTGTTGTTTTTCAACTTGCAGAATAATTATCTGACTCTGCCGCTGATTTTGATAATTAGTATAAGCGATAACGCCGATAATACTAAACGTTAAAGCCAAAGCAGAAGGAATTAACGGCACCCATCCGGCTTGAAGAAACAAAATAACGCAGATTCCCACCAATACAACTAGGGTTACCCCTCCTAGCGTCAACAAAACTAACGGATGTCGCCACCACCATGCTAAAGTGCTACCTAAAATTGCCCAGCCCCACACCCAAATTAATTCTACCCAGTCAGGCCAATACCAAATTAAAGCCCGCCCATCTAATACCGTACTAATCAGTTGACTGGCTATTTGTGCGTGAATAAATAGAGCAGGCATTCTCGCTGGTTGATCTGGTAAACTGCTGTAAGGTGTATAAAAGCTACCTGGAACCAAGTTAGCTGAGGTAGTGCCAATAATTACCAGACGGTCTTTAAATAAACTGGGATTAACGCGATCGCTAAGAACTTCTGTCAACGTCACCTGATGGGCGAGGTAATTGGGGTGACGATAATTTAATAGTATTTGATAACCATTGGCATCTAAATGTTGATAACTACCAGAATTAGGTTTTAGACGCTCAAAGATGGTTTTACCTAAGAGAAATTCTCCTGCGTCTGTGAATTCGTATTCAACCCCTTGTTTTTCCAAATACTTAATAGCAACTAGCGCCCCAAATGCAAATGGTGTCGTACATCTTTCGTCGGTAGAACGAGCAAATAGCAAGCTGCGGCGAAGGATTTGGTCGTTTTCATTATCGGGAACAACATCGCTAAACCCAACATTATCAATAGGAAAATTTGGGGGTGGTGGAATTTCAGATCTACCGACGCTGCTAAACAAGCAAGTACTAATAATATTTTCTTGACTTTGTTTGTTTGCTGCTAAAGTTTTATCTTGCGGTCGAAAAAGATATAAACCAACAATACGCGGTTGATAAGAATTGATTTTTTGTAACAGTCGATTAATTTTAGTATCTGACAGATTCCATTTTTCTCGTTGGAGATCTGCATCAGTGATTGTTACCAGCAAAATCCGTCCATCAGGTCCTTCCGTAGGACGCGATCGCAACATTTGGTCATAAACCCTCAACTCCCAAGGCTGCAACCATTTGAGTTCGCGAACTCCCCAAATCGAAGCCGTGACTGCTACACTGCTAACGAAAATAACTTGCAGCCAGCTATTGCCCAAGGAAGTTTTACCGGAATTTCGATCTTTAACAAACGGGACACGGAGTTTTTCTAAAAGTCCACTAATCACAACGTTGCGGCGTTAGCCTCAATAGGTAGATTCCTCTAATTTAATCTAGCAATTTACCTAATGATTCGAGGGAACGGGGAACGGGGAACCCATATATTCTCTGATGCAATGATAACTTTGAAAATATGAGGAATAGAACAGGTCAACAATCCGCTTGCACAACAACCGTATTAGCGTTATCTATTGGGAGTGAAAGGTTATCTGCGGCGGGTGAAGCGAGTCTTTAGCCTGCTGCACGCTGCATTGTTTCAGCGGAGGAAGTATGATTTTCAACATGAGTGAACATAGTGTATGGCGGATTTCTTTGGCTCACAAAATCGCTCCTGCTTTCACTGCTAACTCCAAAGTTGCAGCGTGTTTTGTATTTGGCTCGGCAGCATTAGGTATTTCAGATCGATATTCTGACCTGGAATTAGCCTTTATCTGGTCACAACTACCGTCTGCCGAAGAATTACAAGCCACAGCACAAAAGGTTGGTGTCAAAGGTTGGGAAATTGAGCCGTATGGGGAAGCGAAACAGGGATGGTTGGCGCAATTCTACCTATACGGCATGAAAGTCGAAGCAGCTCATTGGGCGCGAGATACGATGGACAACATCATTATGGATGTGATTGAGCGTTACGATGTGTCGCAAAACGGGCTTGTGTTTGAGAAGCAAGCCATAGCCTCTCATATTCAACGCGGGGTTATTCTTTACGGCGAGGATATTATCAAACATTGGCAAACTCAGCTTTCTCCTTATCCTGAAGAACTTGCTATTGCAATGATTCAAAAGCATCTGAAATTCCGCCCGTTCGATGGTCAACAAATTCTGACCGAACGCCTTGAGATTCCGATGCTGTATGAAAACAAATGCACCATTGTGCGATGGCTTCTCAACTTGCTGTTCGGGCTAAACCGCATATATCATCCCGGTTTCAAGTGGACACGTTACTGGGTTGAAGTAATGAGCATCAAACCGCCTGAGTTTTTTGCGCGGTTAGAGCGTGTTTTTCAATCTGATGCCGCAAGCGGAACCCATGAGTTACGACAACTTGTGGAGGAAACCTTCGACCTTGTAGAGCAGCACTTGCCGCAAGTTGACCTCAAGCCGCAGCGTCAAACGTTCAATCGGCTTAATCCAAAGTGGAATTTGCCTGTCACAGACTAACTTTAAAGAACGTAGATTTTGGAAGTAGTTGATAACTGCTGCGTCATAGCTTATATCTTGCACCTCTGGGGATAAAGCATTAATAGGCAAGTAGGAGTGTAAAAAAGTGACTTCAGCAGTGAGTAGGTGTTTAAGT
This sequence comes from Nostoc sp. DSM 114161, assembly GCF_052692665.1. Taxonomy (NCBI): domain Bacteria; kingdom Bacillati; phylum Cyanobacteriota; class Cyanophyceae; order Nostocales; family Nostocaceae; genus Nostoc; species Nostoc sp. DSM 114161. Next base: position 7,418,403 of record NZ_CP195141.1, on the reverse strand, counting down.
AAACAAAAACCCCTTTACAACGGCAGGGTTAGGGAGGGGTAATTCAATGACTGGTAGTGATTCCATAACTTGTGTGTACGCGGTAGCTTGCCAAGGGGAGGGTGCCGTTAGGCGGGTGGGGTATCTACTGCAAAGTTTTTTGAATCGGTATAATTTGATTGCATCGGCTTGCAACTCAATTGCATCGCCTCGCAACTCAATTGCATCGCTTCACAACTCAATTGCATAGGCTTGCAACTCAATTGCATAGGCTTGCAACTTAATTGCATCGGCTTGCAACTCAATTGCATCGCTTCACAACTCAATTGCATAGGCTTGCAACTTAATTGCATCGACTTGCAACTCAATTGCATCGCCTCACAACTCAATTGCATTGCCTCGCAATCAAATTCCTACTTAAGCAAAAGCCGTTACCGAGATCTTACCCAATGCCCCCTGCCCCCTGCCTTCTTATTCATCTGCCTTTACTGGTTGAGCATTTTCAACAGAATTAGCAATTGCCAAAGAAATAGGCTCAGTAGATGAAGTGCTTGAATCTAACTGCGGGCGATCGAGTGATGCTTCAATACTGGTATCGGAAAAAGAAGAACCAACAATCTTGTCGTAGTTAGAAGCAACGGCTAAAAAAGCCCCGCCCAAAATATAGATCGGCAATGGCAAGTTAAATTTTTGCAACCAGTCAAAAAACTCTGCCAACGCAAACAGTACAAAAAAGCAAGCAAGCCAAACTCTCATGTTTTCTATCTTTTGCATTCAAACAACTCTATTATTAGCCTAAATAGCTTGGACTATACTGGATGTATTAGACTATAACTATTCGATAATCTCTACAAACCTAGATAGAGGCAGCCAAGATTATACAGGAATCAAATTTAATTTGTAAAAAAGGCAAAGGGCAAAGGGCAAAAGACTATTAATATTTTCCCTATTTTTTATTGCCTATTGCCTATTGCCTCTTGCCTCTTACTTTATCCCCTGTGTCTGATATAAATATAAAGATATATTTAGCGTTATACTTTCACTGGTAAAACTGGCAAAAATGCTAGGAGTTTCGTTTCACAGTATAAACCGATAGGGAGAAACTGATGAGGTGCTTTTAGCCAAATACATTCAAAAATGAGGAGCAGAAACTGTGACTGCTGAAATTCGAGCGACTATCCCTCAAAATGTTGAAGAAATCTTAGCTAGGATCGGTCATGCTTTTGTCATATTAGATTGTGAATGGCGCTACACCTATGTAAACGACAAGCTAGCTCAACTAGCTCAAATGAATCAAGGAGATTTCTTGGGTAAGAGTATTTGGGATTTATTTCCTCACACAGTGAATACCATACTCTACACCGAGATGCATCGTGCTATTGCTGAAAAAATTACAGTAAATTTTGAGTATTTAGAGCCTACATGGCATCGTTGGTTAGAATACCGGGTTTATCCTGGGGAAAATAGCGTATCAATATTAATTACAGATATTACCGAACAAAAACGTAATAAACAGCTTTTGTCTGCACACCACACAGTCAGCCAGATTTTAGCTGATGCTACTCTTCTTGCTAATGCTGTTCCTCTGCTTTTGCGATCGCTATGCGAAACTTTAGGATGGCAACTTGGGATTTTTTGGAGTGTAGATGAAGAAATTAATGCCTTGCATCGCATTGGTAGTTGGCATTCATCCGATTTGAGCATAGAAAGTTACCAAGTATTTAATCAGCCTTCAACTCTGGCTTTGGGAGAAGGCTTAAGCGATGGAGTCGGGATAACTGCTCAACCTGTTTGGATTTGCGAACTGGCTTCCAATCAGAATTTGTTTGCAGCCGCTATGGAATTGCCCATTGTACTGGGTAATAAAGTTTTAGGTGCAATGAAATTCTTCACCAACCAAATTTTACAGCCCGACTTAAATTTACCCCAGACGATGAATGCGATCGCCATTCAAATTGGTCAGTTCATCGAACAGCAGCGAACCAAGTCATTACTGCAAGCAACAGAGGAAAAATACCGCCAAATTGTGGAAACTGCCGATGTTCCAATTTGCCAGCAAGATTTTACACAGGTTAAAAATTTAACTAATAACTTCGCAGTTGAAGATACTGGAAGTTTACAGCAATGTCTGATCGAACAGCAAACTGCACTGCGCGATCGGTTGCAAGTAGAAGAAAACCTGCGTCGCAGTGAAGCACGCTACCGTTCGCTAGCACAAGCAAGCGCATCGATTATTTGGAGTGCGGCACCTTGGGGTAATGTAATTGACGAAATTCCTAACTGGCAGGCATTTACTGGGCAAAGTCCTGAAGAATACAAGGGTTGGGGTTGGGTAAATGCATTGCACCCAGAAGACCGAAAATATGTAGCTGGAATCTGGAAACAAGCTTTTTATGGACGCAGCGTTGCAGTTGCAGAATATCGCGTCCGACGCCATGACGGCGAATACCGTCACATGGCTATACGCGGCGTGCCCATACTCAATGAAACAGCGAAAATCATTGAATGGGTGGGGATGTGTGTAGACATTACCGAACGCAAGCAAGCAGAAGCAGAACGCGAGCAACTGTTGGCGCTACTAGAAACAGAACAGACTCGCTTATTAGAAGCTAATGTGCTGCTTGATACTCTCTTTAACAACGCTCCTATCGGCATTGGCCTATGGGATGAAAAAGTTAGATACGTCCGCTTGAATAATGCTTTAGCCGAAATCAACGGTTTATCCGAAGAGATACATATCGGTAAGACAGTCGCCGAATTACTACCAGGTATAGCAGCGGAAGTTACTGAAGCTTTCCGTCATGTGGTGGAGACTGGAGAATCTATTTTGCAAGAAACTAGCGGAGAAACACCCGCCGCCCCTGGAAAGCAGCGCTACTGGGCAGTAAATTACTATCCGATTCAACTACCTGGTAAAGTCACTTGGGTGGGTGCAATTTGTCAAGAAATCACCGAACGCAAGCAAGCAGAAGCCGAACGCGATCGCCTGCTAGAGAGCGAACGTCTGGCTCGTGTTGAAGCTGAGAACGCCAAAGAACAAGTGACGACAATTTTGGAAAGTATCACTGATGGCTTTCTTGCCTTTGACAATGAGTGGCGCTTTACCTATCTCAATCATGAAGGAAGCAGAACTTTAGGGCGTTCCTCTGAAGAACTGCTAGGAAAGAATTTATGGCAAGAGTTTCCAGAATTGACTGATACTAGTTTTGGTCAGCTTTATCAAAGAGCAGTCGCTTTGGGAGTGCCCCTGGAATTAGAAGATTATTATCCACCCTTTGAGACGTGGTTTTCTGTCCGCGCCTATCCTTCATCCACAGGACTATCGCTATATTTCCGTAATATTAATGTCCGCAAACAAGCACAAGCAGCACTAACAGAAAGTGAAGCCCGTTTTCGGCTGCTGGCGGAGAATTCTACGGATATTATTTCACGTACTACAGTAGATGGAACTTTTCTATATCTTTCACCAGCTTGTTACACAGTATTAGGGTATCAACCAGAAGAACTAGTTGGTCGTAACGGCCGCGAGTTACTTCACCCAGAGGATTTAGGCGAACTTGTCAAGAATTACCCAATCAATGCTGAGTTACCAGATATTTATACCGTTACTTATCGCACTCGTCACAAATACGGACATTATATTTGGCTAGAAACAACAGTGCGAGCGATTCGCGTAGGCGTAGCCCGCCGTGGGCATCGCCAAACTCAAGAAATTTTAGAAATGCAAGCCTCTTCGCGGGATATTACCGAACGCAAACAAGCGGAAGATAAACAGCGCTTTTTAGCAAAAGCTAGCGAAATTTTGGCTGGCTCATTGGATTATGAGACAACCCTAGCAACCTTAGCGCGTTTAGTAGTACCCGAAATAGCTGATTGGTGCGTAATTGATATGATTTGTGAAAATCAATCAATTCGCCGGGTTGCAACCGTCCATGCCGATGCAGCGAAACAAGAATTAGTAGAACAGTTGCGAAATTATCCGCCCAATTTGGCACAAGCAAAAGGTGTTGCTGAAGTAATTCGCTCTGGCAAATCACTAATTACTCATTTTATTTCCTCAGAACAGATAGAAACGGTAAGCTCAAACGCCAATCATTTCCAAATCTTGCAACAGCTAAACCCTCGGTGTGGAATGTCCGTGTTGCTTGTAGTTCGGGGGCGCGTATTAGGAGCTATGAGTTTAATATCTTCTACCAACCGTCGCTACGATAGTCAGAGCTTAATGTTAGCTGAAGAATTGGCTCGCCGGGCAGCGATCGCTGTTGATAACGCCCGACTCTACACAGAAACGCAGCAATCTCAACAAGCTGCCGAACGAGCCGCATCTCGCACTACTCGTTTGCAAGCCATTACCGCCGCCCTTTCTGAATCTTTAACTTCTGCACAAGTAGCTGAAGTAATTGTCGAGCAAGGTATGGCAGCTTTAGGAGCTAGTTGTGCTTTAGTAGCACAACTAATTAACAACGGCGCAGAACTAGAAATTATCCGTGCAGTTGGTTATGAAGAAGAATTAGTAAACTTATGGCGGCGATTCTCCATTAATACAGCCGCGCCACTAGCAGAAGCAGTACGAACCAAACAACCTATTTGGCAAGAGTCAACAGCAGCAAGGGTGGCTCGTTATTCACATCTGACTCAAGAATATACTCGATATAATTACGGTGCTTGGATTTCGATTCCATTAACAATTGAGGGACGCGCCATCGGCGGAATGACCGTAGCTTTTGCCGAAAATCGCAAGTTGAGCCAAGATGACCGCGCCTTTATACTGGCACTAGCACAGCAATGCGCTCAAGCAATGGAACGTGCGCGTTTATACGAAGCCGAACAGACTGCGCGAGAAGCAGCAGAAAACGCCAACCGCATTAAAGACGAATTTTTAGCAGTTCTTTCCCACGAATTGCGATCGCCACTCAACCCAATTCTGGGATGGTCGAAGTTACTCCAAACCAGAAAACTTGATGAAAAAACAATTCCTCAAGCCCTGAAAACTATCGAACGCAATGCTCAATTACAAGCTCAATTAATCGAAGACTTGTTGGATATTTCCCGGATTTTACAAGGTAAACTCAGCTTAAACATACTGCAAGTCGATTTAGCATCTGTAATTTATGCAGCAATGGAGACAGTACGCCTCTCAGCAGAAGCCAAATCAATTCAGATGCACGTTAGCTTAGAACCAAATCTGGGACAAGTTTTAGGCGACTCCAGCCGATTACAACAAGTAGTTTGGAATCTGCTTTCAAACGCCGTTAAATTTACACCAGAGGGCGGACAAGTTGAGATTCGGCTCGAAGCAGTGGGGGGATGGGGAGATGGGGAGCAGGGGAGCAGGGGAGCAGAGGAGCAGGGAAGTAGGGGAGATGGGGAGCAGGGGAGCAGGGGAGCAGAGGAGCAGGGGAGCAATAATCTTTCCCCTCTGCCCCTCTGCCCCTCTGCCCCTCCGCCTCTTGTGCCCCATGCCCAAATCACAGTCACCGACACAGGCAAAGGCATCGATCCTAATTTTTTGCCCTATGTGTTTGAATATTTTCGCCAAGAAAACAGCAGCACCACTAGAAAATTCGGGGGATTGGGATTAGGATTAGCGATCGTTCGTCACTTAGTAGAACTGCATGGCGGCACAGTCCAAGTACAAAGTGAAGGTGAAAATCGCGGTGCAACTTTTACTGTTAGACTACCGCTGATTCAACAGCCATTAGAGAGTAAACAAGATATTAGCGACTCCGAGTCATCCTCAAATTTAAACGATCTCAAAATTTTAGTAGTGGATGATGATGCCGATACGCGAGAATTCATTGTCTTTTTGCTAGAGGAATATGGAGCAAGTGTGAAATCTGTGGCATCAGCAGATGAAGCACTAATAGCCTTAAAGCAATCTCTACCAGATGTGCTATTAAGTGACATTGGAATGCCAGAGGTAGATGGATGTATGTTTATCCGAGAGTTGAGAACACTGCCGCCAGAACAGGGAGGACAAATTCCAGCGATTGCACTTACCGCCTATGCTGGAGAAGCGAACGCCAAACAAGTGCTTGCAGCAGGATTTCACAAACATATCGCCAAACCAGTAGAGCCAGCGGAATTAATAGAAGCGATCGCCAGCTTATATCATGTCCATAATACTTAACTAAAGATAAGAAGAAACACTATTAATCTAAGTTTTTTACATTAGTACAACAAAATGAAAAACCAACCAAAAAAACAAAGAATGTAAAGCCATAATCTATAAAATTTAAAGAACTTTTTGTAGTAATTATGCATACTAAACTAGTACACATCATTAAAACTCCACAAGTAACTATAAAACCACTAATTATAGTTGTTCTTAAATTGTTAACAGCTTCAATTAAATCTTCGCGATCGTTAGGCATAAATAACACCATCGATTGTTTATAGCAATTCTCGCTTTGATGATTTACAAGGCAGGAACACCAAGCTTGACGCCCCTACAAATTTTTGTAACTCATGCGATGGGGAACCACTACCAATACGGTTCAGTTAACGTGTTTATCCCTCGAAGATCCCCCCACCCCCCCTTAAAAAGGGGGGCTTTTTCTTCTAATTACCCCCTTTTTAAGGAGGTCGCCACAGGCGGGGGGATCTTATCCGAACAGTATTGAAACCACTACAATAAGCATTTTAGAGCAAAGAGAACAGCTTAAAACAGAAATAATCCGTGGCATCAATCAAGCCATCAAAACGTTCTTTCCACTTCTGAATTCTGAATTCTCCTACTACAGTTTCTTAAGCAATTGGAATTTCAATAATAAACTTTGTTCCTTGACAGTGTGAAGAAACACACTCTAATTGACCACTGTGCTTTTCTGCCACAATTTGCTGGCTAATCGATAATCCCATACCTGTGCCTTTGCCCATAGGTTTGGTGGTGAAGAAAGAGTTAAAAATTCTAGAGCGGACATTCTCTGTCATTCCAACACCATTATCGGCTATTGATATCCTGACGCGATCGCCTCCAACTGTTTCGGTATCAATGATAATTTGCGGCTGAGAAGTTAGGCAATCTTGAGCGCAATCAACATCTTCTAAAGCATCAATCGCATTAGCTAAAAGATTCATAAAAACTTGATTTAGCTGACCAGCATAACAGGTGACTAATGGCAACGTGCCATATTTTTTTATCACCTCAATAGCTACACGTTCCGAGTTAGCTTTTAACCGATGTTGTAATATCATCAGCGTACTATCAATACCTTCATGTATATTAACTGGCTTCTTTTGAGTGTCATCTAAACGGGAGAAATTACGCAGAGATAGCACAATCTGGCGAATGCGTTCGGCACCTAATTTCATCGAAGACAGTAGTTTTGGTAGATCGGAAATTACAAATTCTAAGTCTATTTCTTCAATGCGATCGGTAATTTCTGGCGCAGGATTTGGATAGTGTAATTCGTAAATTTCTAGTAACTCGATTAATTGCTGAATATATTCCTGTGTAGGTAAGAGATTACCATAAATAAAATTTACCGGATTATTAATTTCATGAGCTATACCTGCAACAAGTTGACCCAAACTAGACATTTTTTCACTTTGTACTAACTGCAATTGAGTATGTTGCAGAGCTTTTAAAGAATTTTCTAAAGCAATTGCTTTTTCTCGTTCTCTGCGTTCGCTGTCACGCAGTGCCATTTCTATTTGTTGACATCGTTCTATTTCTAACTGTAACCTTTGACTTAAAGAATAACTTCTTAAAGCCGTTAGCATTGTAGTATATAACTTTTGGCTCGTTAATTCAGTTTTAGTTTTATAATCGTTAATATCGTAATTAAAAATAATTTCCTTTTCTGGTACGTGTCCTGGTTGCCCAGTACGTAAAATAATTCGTACTAATTGATTGCCTAAAACTTCCCTGACATATTGAACAAAATCTAATCCCGCATTATCTGTTTCCATAATTACATCTAAGAGAATTATGGCAATATCCGAATTTTCTTCAATTAGCTGTTTAGCGTGACTAGCTGAGTAAGCATTGAAGAAAGCTAAAGATTTATCTTCAAAAACAAAGTTAGTGAGGGCAATATTAGTGGCAGTATGAACTTCAGATTCATCATCTACAATTAAAATTTTCCAGCTTTCAGTAGGTAGTTCATCATCTATTTCAGCAGCAAACACTAACTCATCATCTAAGTTGTTTGAACTATCGCTATTTAAGCAAACTATATTTGTAAATAATTTCTCTTGCACAACATTAAAACTATTTTGTAACATAAAAAGATTATCCTATAAAAAATTAATGAGACTTGTTTAATTAATGCGATCGCTTTTCTTGAAGTCTTCAATGAGCTAGATATAACCCCTATCTCCTCCTCTACATTTCTATAATCGCATAGGGAAATTAATAATAAACTTTGTTCCTTTTCCCAACTCACTTTGGCATTCAATGTCACCCTTAAGTTTTTGAGTAACTAAGTTATAAACAAGATTTAATCCTAATCCGCTACCACCTTGACTGCGTTTGGTAGTAAAGAAAGGCTCAAAAATTTTACTTAAATTTTCGGCAGGTATACCTTTACCATCATCAGCATATTCTATGTGCAGTTGTTCGTTAACTTGCTGGAAATTAAAAATCAACTTCCCAGAATCTTCAGGTTCGTAAGCATGAGTCAAAGAATTCATCAGCAAATTAGTCACAATTTGCGACAACGCACCTGGATAAGAGTCTAAAGTAATATTTTCTTGCCCATAAATTTCAATTCTATGTTTACTCATTTTCAATTTAGGCCTCAATTGAATTAAAATCTCATTCAGGTAATTTTTAAAGTTAAAGACACGTTGTACTTCGCTAGATTGATCTACTGCTACTTGCTTAAAACTTTGAATTAATTCTGCTGCTCGATTTAAATTAATTAAAAGCGTATTGCCGCTTTGCGTAGTTAAATCGAAAAACTTTTCTAAATCAGAACGTTTCATCGCGCCACTTTGATATTTAGTACAAAACTCTGAAGTATGTTCTACCAAAGCCGAAGCAACAGTAACACCAATTCCTACTGGAGTATTAATTTCATGAGCAACCCCAGCAACTAGTCCTCCTAATGATGCCATTTTTTCAGCTTCTACAAGCTTACTTTGGGTAGCTTTTAAATTAACTAATGTTTCTGATAATTCTTGAGTACGTTTAGTGACTAATTCTTCTAAGTTTTGATTGAATTCTTGTAAATTTTTGTAGAGTTGGGCATTTTCAATTGCAATGGTAATTTGAGCAGATAATATTCTTAAAAGCTCTAGCCTATCTGTAGTAAAAGCTCCTTCAGTCAGGTTATTTTCTAGGTAGAGAATTCCAGTAATTTTACCTTGGTATAGTAAAGGAGTGCAAAGAATGGATTTAGGTTGAGTAGCTATAATATAAGAATCGGAAGTAAATTGCCCTTCTTGAGTAGCATTGTTTAAAACGACATTTTCTTGAGTGTGAATCACATAGTTAATAATGGCATCCGAGAGTTTTGGTTTTTCTTCAGAAGCTATTTTTGAACTTACAGGAATTGATTGTAGTACAGTTACATCATCATTATTAACTGCACCTTCAGCTTCAATCAGCCAATTTCCTTGTTTCTCTAAAATTAAACAACCTTTTTGAGCGCCAGCATTTTCAATTACGATTCTCATTAATCTAGCAAGTAAATTGCTCAAAACTATTTCACCAGAAATAGCCTGTGCTGCTTTCATGACTGTGGCTAAATCTAGAGTGACTCCCATACTAGTAGTAGTAGAAGCAGTTGTAATTTCAATATCCTTAATTTTCGTAGTTGTCTTGGCTACTTCTCTAATCAACAATTTCGGGTATTTTGTTTCTAAATCTTTTACTTTACCGAAAGCTCCCCAAAGTCGGTAACTATAGTGAGCTTTCATCATATAAGTTTTAGCAAAATCTTCTTTACCCTTTGATAACCAAAATTTAGCTGCAAGTTCATTAGCTAAAGCTTCATCTTGGATAAATTCATGGTCTCTAGCAGAAGCGATCGCTTTATCATACAACTCCATTGCTTCTACAACTTTACCAGAAATCCGCGCTATTTCTGCTTCTACTAACAAATACTTATGCCAGAAATTATCTGGGCATTGTTCTGCCCATTTTTTTAATTTTGTCTGGTTATCAGTTAATAAATTAAAATATCTTTCTTTCTCTGATTGAGAAGCAGATGAATAAATTGCTGTTAGAGTTAATGAGTAATAAAAATAATGATGACAGCTAGAAATATGCCCCATTAAATAATCGAGAATTTCCGCAGCCGAGCTTGACCATTTTTGGGCTTCATCGTAGCGATCGTAATTATAAAAAACCTGAGATTTTAGAACATGGTATTCACAAATAGCTGCCATACTCTTATGCTGATGGAACATCTCTAGATACTGAGAATCTCTTAATTCATCTATTTCTCCCATCAAATTTAATACAGCTAGCTTATTGGCTAAAATAATATCAGCAGCCCATTGGTTTTGAGTTTTTTCACAAAATAAAATAAAACTAGCTATTTTTTCTAAAAGAAGTTCCAAATTTAGCCCTTGGAAGAAAAGGGTTATGGTTTGAAACATGCGATTATATCCCGCCCATTGCAAATTTCCAGACTGTAACCCGATTTTATAACCTTCGTTGTTAATATCGGCAGTAGTTTTAACGTGATTCATCCAACAATTTAAATAGTTAGCAAATATCACACTATCTTGACAGTTTTGGGCTAAGTTATTTGTCAGTTCGCTTAATTTTAAAGATAGCAGTCCAAACTCGTAGCCAGACTGAAAATCTTCTAAGATGCAACTTAGCATAATGCCATAGCAAGAGTAGCAATAAGAACCCCCCGCCACAAAACCATATTCAAAAGACAGGTTAATTGCTTTAATAACAGTAATTTTCCATAAAGCTTGATGAGAAAAAAATGTTAGTGGCCCCATGTGACCCAATACTTTTAATGCCACTTTGTGTTTGGGAGATTTCATTTTTTCTTTATGAATTAATGAAGCAATTTTTTTATCTCCTAAATAAGCTTTAGCTTCAGCTATTTCCCCAGGAAGTACCGCTTCCAAATCTTCTACCTTTTCTGGTAAATTAATTCCTAGCAATGCTAGTGCTTCCCGTCCAGCTTGAATTGCTTCTTCATATTTAGTTAGTAAGGTATACTGTACAATCAGGATATTATAAACTTCTGCTTTTTCAATAGCTGATTTTGCTTGAGTTAATATTAATCTGATTAATGCTTCAGATTGCTCAAAATTTCCGTTTAAGTACTCAATTTCTGCTAGTTCTTTGTAAATTTTAAAAGTTAAATCATAATCTTGCTTCCATCTATCTACAGTTAAACAATCTATAGCCGCGATCGAATACTCTCTAGCAGCGGCATAAGCCATTGAATCTTTAGCTTTCTTACCTGCAATTAAATTTAACTCGGCTAATTGAAATTTTTGATTTAAATCATCGATTAACTCCACGCCGCTATTAAGATGGTTAACAATATCAAATATTTTTTCCTCCAGTTCAGTAGCACTAGTATTTTGAAAAAGTAGTTGACCAATTTTGAGATGAACTTGTTTTTTATGTTCTTGGAGAATGAGTGCGTAAGCTGCTTGTTGCACCCGGTCATGCAGAAATCTAAAACTGAAAATTACCAGACGAGCATTAATTACTTCTTCTGACGTAATTTCTAGATCCGAAAGAGGTAAAATTAAGCTTTCTTGAATTGCTGGTAAAAGGTCTTGAAAAGCTACTGATGCTGATTTTTCGCTAATAATAGAAAGTGTATGCAAATCAAATGTATTACCTGCACAAGCAGCTAACTGTAAAAGTTGCTGTGTTGCATCAGGGAGTTTCTTTAATTTCCCAATCATTAGCTCTACAACATTATCAGTAATATCTACTGCCTCAATATTGGATATATTCCATTGCCATAAAGCTTTACTGCTTGCTGATGGAGGTTGAAAAATTAGAAGATTTTCTTGATATAGAGTTTTAATAAATTGATTAACAAAGAAAGGGTTTCCAGAAGTTTTACGTAGAACTAATTCAGCTAACGGTTGAATAGTAAAATTGTTACTATGCAGTGTCTCAGTAATTAACTCGTTAACGTGTGTAATTTCTAAAGGAACTAAAGTAATATCGTTGATAATAGCTGCTTGAGAGCGCAGAGAATCAAGAGTCATTACCAATGGATGTCTAGAATCGACTTCATTATCTCGATATGCTCCAATTAAAAACAGATAATGGATTTCCTCATCAGTCATAATTACTTCTAGCAATTTCAAAGTAGCTAAATCAGCCCACTGTAAATCATCTAAAAAAATTACTAGAGGATGCTCTAACGAACAAAATACATGGATAAAATTTTGAAAAACTAAATTGAAGCGGTTTTGAGCTTCTGAAGCACCTAGTTCTTGTACTGGAGATTGTTTACCAATTATCAGTTCGATTTCAGGGATTACATCAATAATCACCTGACCATTAGCACCAAGAGCGTTGGAAAGTTTTTCTTGCCATTGATTTAGTTGTTCTTGACTTTCAGTTAATAATTGTTTAACTAATGACTGAAAGGCTTTAACTATACCTGAATAAGGAATATTACGTTGAAATTGATCGAATTTACCGGAAATAAAATAACCTCTAGCTTTAGTAATTGGTTTATATATTTCTTGTACTAATGCTGATTTGCCAATGCCAGAGTATCCCGATACTAAAATCATTTCTTTTGTTCCAGCACTCACGCGTTCAAAAGCTGCTAACAGGGCAGCAACTTCTTGTTCTCTACCATACAGTTTTTGTGGAATCTGAAATTTACTAGAAATATCTTGTTGTGCAAGTACAAAATCAGAAATATAACCTTGAGTTTGTAATTGTGTTAGGCACATTTCTAAATCAGCAATAATTCCCCAAGTAGTTTGATATCTTTGTTCTACTGTTTTAGCTAACAGCTTCATTACAATCTCTGAAATAGGTTTGGGTATTTCCGGATTAATTTCATGAGGTGAAGCTGGTTGTTTGGCAATGTGGCAATGGACTAACTCCATTGCATCAACATAATTACAGGGTAATTGTTGTGTTAGTAGTTCATAAAAAGTGACACCAAGCGAGTAAAAATCGGTGCGATAATCCATTGCCCGGTTCATTCTACCTGTCTGCTCTGGCGAAATGTAGGCAATAGTTCCTTCTAAAACATTAGGATTTTTAATAGTGGGATTTTCATGAGTTAATACAGTCGAAATGCCAAAATCTATGATTTTAACTTGGGATGTAGTAGAATTAATAACAATGTTGCCAGGGTTAATATCTTTATGAATAATATTTTTTTGGTGGATTTTACCTAAAGCTTTAGTAATTTGAATAGCCAGCGATAAAAATTCTGTTAAGGTAAATCTTTGGCGATTAATTAGAGTTTTTAAAGACTCACCACCAAAATCTTCTAATATCATTACCAGACTATTTTGATATTTTTCTAAGCTATAAACCTTAATTACTCCATCCAAGTCTAAATTTTTTGTTATTTCGTATTCTTGTTTATATCTCACTAATGCTGATGGAGTGGGATAATCTTGTTTTAAAAATTTGAGAATTACAGGTTGGTAATCTCGATCTCGATGTCCTCGATAAACTGAAGAATTATTGCTTTCGTAGATTTGATTAAAAATTGTATAGCCAGGTAAAGTTAACATACTTAGGTTTTGCATATTTTTTATATAGGTGCAAGGTAAAATATATGAGTTATTAACTATAGTTAAATCTATTCAGTATAGATTTAACACCAATAGGAACAATCTAAAATTTATAGCTACATTCAGCTTTATCCATTCGTAAGAGTAAAAAAGTCAAGTTGCCAAATAAATTTTTTTGTTCTTTTACTAAACTGCCCATAAGTTTAAGAAAAAATTAATTTCTCAATAAAACTAAATATTTGTTTAATAAATGACATTATTGATGAGCTTGTTCCTTGTTTCCTGACTTTTGCAAAAACAAAGCTAGTCTAATTTTTGCCACAAGAGAAAAAGTAAGATACCTTTATTAGCCAAAACAGAAAATTCCTACCAACATAAAAAAGACAGTAGAAATTATGAATTTCTACTGTCTTTTTGTACTAATTCTGTATGTAAATGCACTTAATATTGCTTAAACGAAATAGAAGATACGCAAGCAAAGAAATATGTTAAGAATTATTTAGTGCAAGTTGACAAAGAATTGGTAAGTAGGGAATTTGAGTTTTTGAGCCAGGATACTTTAGCCAGTAGTCCTCTATTTCTCACTAATTAGCGTTGGTGGAGTAATCGCTGCATATTCTTTAGGTGTAAGCAATGCTTCCTGAACATCAATCTTTTTAGGCAGAATTTTCTCGGTATAAAACAAATCTGCAACGTTTTGTTGAGCTTTCATCAATTCTGGGGTAATTCCTTTAAGGCGATAATTAGCGCGTTCGGAAATTACTTCTTGAATAGGTAGATCGATTTTGAGTACAGGTGCTATTAGCTTAGCAACTTCTTTACGATTTGCTTCTGCCCATTGACCATTTTTGTCAATTTCTTCTAAGATGACGCGAACTAATTCTGGATTGTCTCTAGCAAACTCGCGTGTTCCTACATAATATCCACCTGGAGTACCAATATTTGTAGCATCTCGCAACACACGCGCACCGTGGAGTTTTTCCACTAAAGCTAAATGAGGATCGCCTGTTACCCAAACAGGAATAGTCCCCTGAATAAATGCACCACGGGCTTCTACATTGGGCATACTTAAGACTTGAATATCACTATATTTTAAGCCTACTTCTTTCAAGGCTTGAATAATAAAATAGTGAGAAGCTGAACCTTTTTGAAAGACTACTTTTTGACCTTTAATTTCAGCTAAAGTTTTAATTGGAGAATTTTTGGGAACAACGATCGCACTTCCTTTACCTGAAGTTGGAGTAATGCGTCTACCAGCCAAATAGACTATTCTCGCACCGGCAGCTTGAGCAAATATAGGAGGAGTTTCCCCAACCGAACCAACATCAATTTTGCCAACATTCATCGCTTCCATAAGTTGCGGCCCTTGGGCAAATTGCGCCCACTCGACTTTTACGCCCAAGGGTTCCAAACGTTTTTCTAAGACTCCTCTGACTCGAACTAAATCACCGGAGCTTTGATACCCCATTCGCAACACTTTTGTTTTAAAACTAACGGTTTTTGTTGCTGCTGTATCTGCTTTTGGTTCGTTAGCAGTATTTGTATTATTGCTGTTTGGAGTGCAACTTATTAAGGTACTAGATAAAGCCAAAAAACCAGGCATTACAAATAATGCTAGTTTTCTAATTATTGTTGCTTTTGTTCTTACAGTATTGCTAAACATTTTTACACCTTTGGATAATCTGACCTCTAATTACTTTGTAATTAGATTTTCAATAATTGAATTTCCCTTAAATAATTCTTTCAAAGTAATTTTTACTTTGTTAATTAGCCTTGACTGATTCTGGTGTAAAAGCAGCATATTCTCCTGGAGTTAATACACCGTCTCTAACATTAACTTTTTTGGGTAAAAGTCCTTGAGCATACCACAAATCAGCAATTTGTTGTTGCTTATTAACAACTTCTTCAGTAATTGGTATCAGCCCATACGCTGATTTGGCTTGAATTTGTTTTAAGGTAGGGATATCAATACCAACGTCAGGAGAAAGAAGCTCTGCCAATTTATCGGGGTTTTTCTGAGACCATTCATCTGCTTTTAAAAGTTCTTCCAAGAAAATTTTTAAAACTTCAGGATGTTCTTTGGCAAATTTACGCGACGTAGAATAAAAACCTCCGAGATTCTGGAGTCCTTGCCCATCTCTTAAGACACGGCCAATATTTTTTTGTACAGCTCTTGTAATGTAGGGTTCCCAAGTTATCCAAACATCAAGTCCACCCTGGCTAAAAGCGACATTTGCATCTGGAGGCGGTAGAAAAACAGATTTCACATCAGTGAGTTTTAGCCCCTCTTTTTGTAATGCTTTTAGTAAAACATAATGGGCAATAGAGGCTTTTTGAAAAGAAACTTTTTTACCTTTAAAATCAGCAACAGTTTTAATGGGAGAATTTGCTGGTACAAGAAAAGAGACTCCCTTACCGTTAAAGGCTGTACTAGCTACGTAAACAAGAGGTGTACCTGCCGCTTGTGCAAATATAGGAGGTGATTCAGCAGTGGCCGCAATGTCAAGAGAACCAGCATTTAACGCTTCTAAAGCTTGCGGCCCAGCAGCAAACTCCAGCCACTTAACGGTGAAATTCTGTGCAGCTAAACTTTTTTCTAAAGTCCCCAGTTTTCTCATAACTGCAAGAGAACCGAGCTTAGAATAAACAACTCGTACTTCTTGCTTTTCTGTAGTATTAGAAACTGATTGGTTTGTGATTTGTTTACTAATAGAAGATGCTTGGTTCTGAGTACCTTGATTTTCGTTACTGCAACCTACTATGCCGATCGGTATTGCGAAATAACAAGCAGTTATTAGTAAAGATACATAATAATTTCGGTTAATTTTAGATTTGGCTTTAAAATCTAAGATATTTAGATTTTGTTTAGAGATTGGCTTGATATTTGCAGTTTTAGATTGTGAAGAGCTATTAGTAAATGACTGAAAGTATAGTAAATCAGAAAAAACTTTAATCACATTTTGTCCTTTGATTATTAATAGTCTAAAATGTTATTTCAAGTTTAAATATTATCTAGTTTTGTATTTTAATAAAGTGTTTTTCAACACTAATTACTACGAGAAAATATAAGATACTTTCATACATACTATAAAATAATATTGATTATAAATGACAAAATTTAAAAAATAAAATTTGATATTTGCTATACTTTAAACAGGACATACTTTTCAAAATTTAAATTTTGAAAAATTATTCATTAACACGATATACAAATAGTAATAGCGAAAAACTTTAGATTGATACTAAATATTTAGCATCATTAAAATGCCACGGTGACTATTGATGATTCTCAGCAATATTTAAATTTTCGAGAGACGCAAACAACTGCGTCTCTACTTCAATTACCTAAACTAAAAAGGACGGCTACCTGCAAGGCTAACTCGTTTTAACACCCGCCGTTCATTGGGATCGAATGCTTGACGGTAGTGTAAAGTAGCTTGATTATCCCAATAGACTATATCACCTACAGACCATTTGTGTTGATAGTAGAATTGGGGCTGATTTAGATGTTGACGCAACTGTTCGATTAGTTTAGATCCTTCTTCAGGTTCTAAGCCTACAATTTCTACTTCAGTAGCAATATCTAAGTAAAGATGCTTCTTACCACTTTCAGGATGTGTCCGTACTAGAGGGTGAGGGAAGACTGGACTGACTAATGGGATATTTTTGTCCCAACGATACAAGGGACGGGGTGCATTGCGATTTTGTAAAAACGGATTATAGGTAATTAATTGTAAATTAGCAATCCGTTTTTTGGTAGCTTCATCCAAAGCTTCATAAGCCAAATTGGTATTTAACCAATAAGTATTTCCACCTTGAGAAGGTACTTCTATAGCATAAAGAAGCGAACCGCTAGATGGAGTAGGAGTCCATTTGTGATCGGAATGAAAACTTAATTCTCCAGTACCAGTATAGCCACCATCGACATTAGAAATTAAAATCACTACAGGAATTTCTCCAGGTTTAGAAGCTAGTACTGGAGTTTCATGAGACGGTACAAAAAGTGCGCCAAAGTATAGAGAAAAATTCAACAATTGTTCGTCAGAAATTTGTTGATTTTTAAAGATGAGGATATGGCGATCGCGCAAAGCTTCCTTAAGTTGTAATATGACTTCAGGTGCAATAGGTTGACTCGCATCCAAACCAGTAACTTCCGCTCCTAATGGAGCATTAATAGGAGCGATTTTTACTTCTGTTAAAGTTGCAGTAGGCATAATATTCTCCTCTGTTTTAGTATTTTATTGGTCAGAATACCAGTTTGAAAAATTCATTCACAGTAGTCTTTCCAAAAAAGAGATTCTCAATCCAAAATCGATGCCTACTTATTAGCTAAAACCTCAGCAGGAGTGATTTTGGCGTACTCTTCAGGCGTCAAAAAACCAACTTTTACATCCACCTTCTTTGGTATAAGTCCGAGACTGTACCATTTGTCTGCAACCTCTTGTTGCTTGGTAATAGTTTTGTCAATAATTGGTAGCACCCCATAGCTATACTTACTATGCATAATTTCTAGGGTAGGTGGGTCTAATTGAGTTACAGGAGCAAGTAATTGTGCTACTTCTTTCGGATGTTCCTTAGTCCAGATTTCTGCTTTTTCTAGTTCTTCTAGAAATACTTTAATTACATCAGGATGTGCCTCATAAAACTGACGTGAAGTTGAGTAAAAGTTGCCAGTATCCCGTAACTCACCTCCATCTACCAAAACACGGCCTACTTTGTTTTGCACATTTCTGGTAACGAATGGCTCCCAAATAAACCAAGCATCTACTTTTCCTTGACTAAAAGCCACATTAGCATCTGGTGGTGGGAGAAAAACTGATTGGACATCGCTTAGTTTCAGTCCTCCTTTTTCTAATGCTTTGACTAATAAGTAGTGTCCTATAGAAGCTTTTTGGAAAGCTATTTTTTTACCTTTCAAGTCAGCGACACTTTTAATTGGAGAGTTTACCGGAACTAAAAGTGAAACTGCTTTTCCACTGGGGTATGTAGTAGCTAAATAAACAAGAGGCGCTCCTGCTGCTTGCGAAAATACAGGAGGTGATTCCGCTGTTGATGCAATATCAAGTCCGTTTGCATTTATAGCTTCTAGCTGTTGCGGCCCAGCTGCAAACTCAGGCCACTGAACCTTAAAACCTAGAGATTCTAATCGTTTATCTAAATTTCCCTGCTTTTCTAATACAGCTAAACCGGTGAGTTGTTTTGACCGGACAATTCGTACTACTTGCTTTTCTGTAGTGTTAGATGAAGCAGTGTTAGATGAGGCTGCTGAATCAGGAGAAGCAGGAGATTGCTGAGCGTTATTTTTGGCTTCACTGCAACTGGATAAGGTCGTCGATAATACTAAGCAGTAGCCTAGAGCAAATAATAAAGAACGACGTGTTATTTTGTGACTTTTACTAAAATCAAACTTTTGTTTTATAGCTGGCATGGGTTGTTTTATTGATTGTTGTATTAGGTAGTTACAAAATTATGATCGATCGCGAACTTAAAAAGCAAAAAAAAATTATTTATTAATTTTTGGCAACTAAAATTAATTCAAATATAGGAATTAGAGTGGGCTTATGCCCACTCTATAACGACTTGAGGAACTTGAGTTTAACAGTTAGGAAACGGAAAATTAGAAAATGGAGTGAGAAGAACCCACTCCAGGGTTGTGCTAGTCGAAAGTTGAAAATTGTAGCAGAATTCAGGATTCAGAATTCACAATAAACCTTGATAATTTGGTTTTGAAATTGAGGTTATGTATGCCGCAATCAAAAGTTTTGGAATTTTAATTTTCAAAGTAGTAGTCTTATTTCTTCCAAACGACTAAGATTGTAGCTTTGAGTTCTTCTGTAAAATGCCCAGAGGGTTCAACTTGTAGCAATGCTTCTTTGAGGTCTGCTTCAAATGCTGGAGCATTATCACCATAGAAAATTTTCAGAGAAAAAGCTGTTGTATATAAGTAGCCAAGATAGCTATCGACAGTCCAAGATTTCTCAAATGGCACTTGATACACTTCCTGACGAGCAAAAGCTGAGTTGGCAATAACAACTTCATGGGGAGGATCGACTGGCTTACGAGTACCTTCTCCTCGCAGTCCAGTGCGTCGGCGATCGCCTAACCATTTCTTCACGACTCCAAGAGCAGCTTGTTTCCAAGGTAGAGAACTCTCCCAAGGATTATCACCAGTATTCAGCAGTGCTATTGCACCATCATCAGCAAGCAATTCATAAAGGCGCTCAAGCACTAATTCACGTTCCATCCAGTGGAAAGCTCGGCCAATAGTGGCTAATTTAAATGTTCCTAAACTAGGGTCGATGAATTCTGCTCCTTGTTGCAGCCAAGTAATATTATTTGCTTCGACTGCTGCTGCTTGGCGTTTAGCTTCTGCAAGCATATCGGGATCGGGATCGATCGCCACAATTTCTTCAAATCTCGTCCGCAAACCAATTGCAATCAATCCCGGCCCGGTACCTAAATCTAGCAATCGTCCTTGACCATTGAGATTAAATATTTCCGCTAATTTGTCGAATACAACAGCCGGATATTTCGTTCTATATTGAGCGTAGCCTTCAGCAGCTCCCTCAAACAAGGTCGGGTCATAGGTGGGAAGTGTTTTAACTTGAGTCATATCGATTTTAGATTTTAGATTTTGTAGAGACGCGATTCATCGCGTCTTTGTAGGGTAGATAAAGAGACAAATATCCTAAGAATATTGCGTAATCACAGGTAACTGGTCGTTAAGTACCCAATCGCCTATAGTTCGTAATTTATAATCCACAGGATCGTGGAGGGTAAAGGTTCGCAAATCCCGCCAGTAACGGTCAAATCCATATTTGGTTGCGGTGGCACGAGTTCCCGTAACTTCAAAGATGCGATTGGTAACATCTATACCTACACGGGTAGCTAACGCTTTGGCTGCGGAAACTGCGATCGCTACTTCTCCTCTTTCTTGATGAGTGAGGGCTATATCCTTGTCCCAAGCTGCTTGCACCTTTTCGGCTGCTGAATCAGCCAGAGCGATCGCACCTTGAATTTCAACCCAAAAATCACCGTAATTATGCAGAATATATGGGTCTTGAGTAGCACTATCTACTCCTGATGTAATCCAAGGACGAGTATTAGTTTTGGTGTACTCACGAGCAGCAGCAAAAGCTCCTTTGGTAATTCCTAGATAAACGTTAGTTTTTGTTAGCTGGGCAATAATACCAAGAAAAGTTGAAAAGGCATTATCAGCTGGTTCTGGCGGCCCTAATATTTCATCTTTTTCTACTAGAACACTATTAAATGTATAACTACTACTATCAGTCCGACGTTGCCCAATATTCTCCCAATCTTGATTGGAAACTAAGCCTTCTCTATCTTTAGGAATTATAAATATAAAGGGTAATTCTACACCATCTTGCAAAGCCGAGAATACCCGATAATCTGCAACAGCAATACCTGTGCCAAAGCTTTTAACACCATTAACCCGAAAATTTTCCCCCTCTGGGCTAATTTTAAGCCTAGTATCCCGCGTATTAATTGCATTTGCCCAAAACAAGTTATTTTTAGCAGTTTCAGTATAATATTTTTCCTTTTGGGCTGGTGTGCCAGAAACATGACCCAAAGCTGTCAAATTCAAATGATTACCATATAACTGACCAATTGAACCATCAGCTTTTGATAGTTTTCTCACAATTTTTAAGGCATCAATCCATGTTGCACCAATTCCACCATATTGCTTAGGCACAATCAATGGTAACAATCCAGTTTCGCGCAGCCTATTAATTTCCTCTTCTGGAACTCCCGCTTCGGCATCTCTTTCAACTGCCGATTGGGCAAGTTCTTGAGATAAAGAAGCTGCTACATCAATGTAATCCTTTGGTTTTGTAATATCTAGCACCATAAAAAATCATCCTTTTTATAATTCGTAACTAAAGTAAATACAGAAGAATGTTTATTAATATGCAGTTTCCTATTAGTTATATTTTCCCAATTTGCTATATAGAATTTAGGAGAAATGTAGAGTGAGCAAAACTCACCCTACGACTAAACAGAGGAAATGGAACATGGAACACTTTAAAGAAGGGCATGGGGTATTGGGCATTGGGCATTGGGCACAAGGTAGCAATTTTTCTCCCTTGTCTCCCTATCTCCCCATCTCCCCATCTCCCCATCTCCCTACTCCCTACTTCTTAGCCAAAAACTCATCTGCGGCTTTCTCAACACCTGTACCCTTGAAGAAATCACGATTGAGGCTGGTGTACAACTCCAATGGGTGGATTGATAGGAAGTAGCGGAGGTCTTCTTCGGTAATGATTTCCTGTTCTACCATTGAGTAAGCGTTGGCAGTGACAGTGGTAATATCAGGCACATCCCAATGACCCGAATCAGAACCCAAGAAGGCTTTAACTCTATCGCCAAATGGATTAGCTGCACAATTAAAGGCTTGGGCAACACGGGTATCATCTGATTCTGTACCGAAGTAGAAATGATTCAAAAAGCGATCGCGAACATCCTCTGGCTTTTCAATTCCCGCCAGTTCAAATTCATCGAGTTCGCCTGGATCTTCTGGGGCTAATAGTTGATGGTGGAATCCCAGTCCATCACCAATTCGATCTAGGCGTCCATCCACAAGTTCGCCACCGTAGCGAGCGTACAACTCTACTAGTGCTTCCTTATCTATAATTGCAGGATTGTTATCTGACAACAAATGTTGTTTGTTGCGGGTTTCCCAATGCCAAATAATATCTGCATATAGACTAGCACCCCAATTAGAACCACCTTCTAAGAAGGCAAATCTTAAGGTGGGGAAGCGACGAGTTACACCACCAAAGAATAGAGATTTGCACAATGCTTCTGCTGCGAAAGCAAAGTGATTAATGTGATTGTACTGGGCATTGGTCACAGATCGCTGAGTCGTCCAACCCTGACTCGAAGCATGGGTTGTGGGTACAACTTTCAATTCTACGCACTTCTCCCAGAATGGATCGTAATCATACTGGCTATCTAAACCAAAGTTATCAATCCAAACCACTTCGTTAGCCACTTCTGGGCCGTACTTCTCAAAAGCGGGAATCGGACGACGCACATAACCGGGGATTTGAATTGCTTTGAGTCCCAACACATTAACTGCATATTCCAACTCTTCAATTCCCTCTTCGGGAGTGTGCATTGGAATGGCAGCGATCGGTGTTAGCTTATCAGAATATGGGCGGAAAATGTCAGCATGGTAAGTGTTAACTGCCCGACAAACAGCACGCCGCATTTCTTCGTTACCGATATTTGGCGCCATAGTTGCCAAATTGGGGTATACCACAGCAAAATCTGTACCAGCCTCTTGCAGGCGTTCGTGCAGCAACTTAGGCAAGCTAATGGTAGCCAAATTCAAAGTATCTTTAGTCGGACGACCCCACCAATTAGGACGATTAGTCCGATAAGCAAAACGTTCTTCCCAAGTTTGCTTGTACCACTTAAAGCGGGAAGACCCTGGTAAATTTTCTTTGAAACGTTCAACAAGTTTAGTTCCGCCAACTTGCTCCAAATAATCTAAGACTGCTGGCTCAAATTCCTGGGTATGCACATCAGTATCGATGATGGGATAACCCAACTGTTCGCGAATCTGAGCAGATCTGGTTTTTTTCGGACGTTCAAGAGCGATCGTCATGATAGTTTTCCGTAGTTATTCAAATGTTGACCGAGGAGTTAGGAGTGAGGAATTAAGAGTTATGAGTTATGAGTTATGAGTTCTTCTCTTTTTTGTCTCCCCATCTCCCCATCTCCCTAATCCCTAGAAACCAAAAATTCATCTGCGGCTTTTTCTACAGCCGTACCTTTAAAGAAGTCACGATTCAGGCTGGTGTACAACTCCAAAGGATGGATTGACAGGAAATATTGCAAATCTTCTTCGCTGATAATTTTACGTTCCACCATCGAATAGGTGTTAGCAGCGATCGCAGTAATATCAGGTACATCCCAGTGCCCAGAATCGGAACCCAAGAAGGCTTTTACTCTGTCGCCATAAGGATTAGCTTTGCGGTTAAATGCTTGAGCTACACGGGTATCATCTGATTCTGTGCCGAAGTAGAAATGATTCAAGAAGCGATCGCGAATATCTTCTGGCTTACTAACTCCTGCTAAGGCGAATTCATCTAAATCGCCTGGTTCTAATGGGGCTACTAAGTCGGCGTGGAAACCTAGACCACTACCTAATCGATCCAAACGACCATGTACTAATTCACCACCATAACGAGTGTAGTACTCTAGCAGTTCTTCCCGATTGATATTGCCAGGATTGTTATTTTCCACCAAATGGTCTTTATTCCGGGTGTACCAATGCCAAATCAAATCTGTGTATAAGCTAGCACCCCAAGCCGCGCCTCCTTCTAAGAAGGCAAACTTCAGTGTGGGGAAGCGGTGAGTTACACCACCAAAGAATAGAGATTTACACAGCGCTTCTCCAGCCGCAGCAAAGTGACCGATATGGTTGTATTGGTAATTGCTAATGGAACGCCGATTTATCCATCCCATACCAGAAGAGTGGGTGGTGGGTACTACTTTGAGTTCTACACACTTCGCCCAGAATGGATCGTAGTCATACTTGCTATCCAAGCCAAAGGTATCAATCCAAATAGCTTCGTTTGCTACTTCTTCGCCATACTTCTCGAAGGCAGGGATCGGACGGCGGATATGTCCGGGAATTTGAATTGCTTTGAGTCCCAGCACATTTACTGCATATTCCAACTCTGCGATCGCTTCTTCGGGCGTATTCATCGGAATAGCAGCAATTGGCGTTAGGCGATCGCTATAAGGACGGAAAATATCAGCGTGGTAAGTATTAACTGCACGGCAAACAGCCAGCCGCATCTCTTCATTACCGATGTGTGGCGCCATTGTTGCCAAGTTGGGGTACACAACTGCAAAGTCTGTACCTGCTTCTTGCAACCGCTCGTGTAACAACTTCGGTAAACTAATGGTGGCTAAATTTAAAGCATTCTTAGTGGGACGAGTCCAAAAAGGAGGACGTGCAGTCCGATAATTGCGGCGTTCTTCCCAAGTTTGCTTAAACCATTTAGAGCGAGATGCACCAGGTAAGTGTTCTTTGAAACGTTCGGCGATCGCACTTCCAGCAACTTGCTCTAAATAATCCAAGAATGCCGGCGGAAATTCTTGGGTATGCACATCAGTATCAATGATTGGATAACCCAATTTTTCCCGAATCTGAGCAGACTTGGTTTTTTTTGGACGTTCTAAGGCAATAGTCATGATAATTTACCCTAAATTATTCAATCTGTGGGCATTGGGCATAGAGGTTAAGAGTTAGGAGTTAAGAGTTAGGAGTTTGGAGTTAAGAATTATTATTCCCCTGCTCCCCTGCTCCCCATCTCCCCATCTCCCCATCTCCCCACTCCCTATTTCGCTTCCCAGTCTTTTAATTGAAAGTCGGACTTTGCTAAACCTTGCGAAACTAAAAACTTTTTAGTACCTTCTAAAAGTTTTACTCCTTCAGGTGGTAAAGGTTCTTCTGATATTTGTTTAAGTGGATAGGATGTTTTGATGATATCGACGGGATACTTAGTAATTTCAGCGTGGTACTGATAATATTCTTCGGAATTAGCTTTTAAATCTTTCGCTGCTTCTGTCAGAATTGTATTAAACTTCTCTGGAAAGTCAGGTTGTTTCGCTAGAAATTTTTCGGTTGCTACTATTAACGAAGTTCCTGATAAACCTTGATGATTAGCTGAAGAATCAATGATTGGAAATCCTTGGGATTTTAGATAAGGCCCCATATCACTTGAAGTTGCATAAGCGGCAACATCACCACGTTCTAATGCTCCTTTTGCTTCAGTTGTCATCAAGTGAACGACTTTTACATCTTTAGCAATTTTAGTTTCAGCTAATAGGCCCAGTAGGTATCGATGCATATAAGAACCTTTCTGGGTAGCTATTTTTTGCCCTTTAAGTTCAGCAAGCGATCGCGGCCCATTCTTTTTCGCTACTAGCCAAGCGGTTGTATTAAATTGGGTAATCCGCAATAGCCGAGTTTGTTCCCCTCTAGCTCTCAAAACTATCGCTGGTGTATCTCCTAAAGAACCAACATCTAATTGACCTGCAACAAGGGCTTCATTGAGATCCGGCCCGTTAGGAAATCGGGCAAAAGTAACATTTGAAAACCCCGCTTTTTTGAATTCGCGTTCTAATATTCCCTTTTTTTTAGCCCAACCAAGCGGCCCTGTTGGTTGAGCGCTACCTACATAACCTATACGCAAGGTAGATACATTATTAGATGCAGCAACAGAACTACTACTATTGGCATTAATAGCCTCAATCGATTGAGCCGATTCACTTTTTCCTTGGCTACATGCTGTAGTTAGTAACAGTAATAGACAAGCGACTGAAGTTGAAAATTTGAAACTCAATTTATTTTGACTGACAGAACCTATTGCTAACATGAACGACAGCATGACTATTTTCTCCGCTGTACTATTTCATCTGCTTGAGAATTTGGAATGTTTCATCGCTTTTTGCTGTTGATGTGCGTTTATATCCCCAACCAACGTTTTCACGGTAACTACCCAGTAAACCGACTTCTACCAATTCTGCTTCATTGACTGAAGTCTGCATGTCACTTTGGGGTGCTACATAAAGGGCGTCAACTGGACAATACAATTCGCACATATAACAGGTTTGACAGTCACTTTGTCGAGCGATAGTTGGCGGTGCATCAGGTACGCGGTCAAACACGTTGGTCGGACAAACGTTTACGCAGATATTACATTTTATGCACCGCGATTCGCTGACCAACTCAATCACACTGCTGCTCCTATTTGAAATTTTGGATTTTCTGCTTTTGGTGTAGTATTTAGCGGCTGAGTCTTCACCCAGACTCGATCCAATCCACCACTAACTAGGTAATGTTGTTGATTGGGATCTTGTTCGGGATAGTCTAAATGTTTGTGCATACCACGGGTTTCTTTACGTTCAATGGCACTGCTATACATCCATCGTGCTGTGGCTACCATCGCAGCCGCTTCTCTGGCCCGAATCAGTTCTTGATTTGATGTTACCTGGCTACTGCGGATTTCTTGCCAGAGGTAATTTAGTCTTGCTAAAGATTCAGTTAGGCCTTGTTCTGTACGGAATAAATTCTTTTCGTAGGGGAATACTTCACCTTGGACTGCTTGAATCACTTCATCAGTTGCGAATTGTTGGGAGCGATCGCTTTGACTATTCAATGCTACTTCTCCAACACCCTTGAGGTGAGGTTGTGCTTTCTGTTCTTTTAAACTATGGACGTATTCAGCAGCCGATTTACCTGACCAATAACCAGAAGATATTGCCCAAGCTGCATTGTGACTACCACCGCCAGTGAATCCGCCGCAAATCAACTCCCGTGTGGCTGCATCTCCAGCAGCATAAAGTCCCCGCACGGAAGTTGCACAGCTATCATCGACAATCCGAATTCCTCCTGTACCGCGTACAGTTCCCTCTAGGCGCAAGGTAACGGGAAAACGTTGGGTAAATGGATCGATACCTGCACGGTCAAAGGGTAAAAAGAAGTTAGGCTGCGCCAAACGCATGGATGGGCGCATAGATTCGGTTGCTTTATCTAAAATGGCGTAAACTGGCTGTTCCAGTAATGTCTTGGCTATTACCGAACGTCCTCTTTGAGAACCAGCACCAGGGATCGCGGTGCCATCTTCGTAGGTGAAGGTTGCCCAATTGTAAAAGAGGGTTTTGGTAACTGAAGAAAAAGCTGGGGAGATGCCATAAGCGTTGGAGAACTCCATACCCGACATCTCGGCACCTGCTTCAGCAGCCATTAAATAACCATCCCCTGTCAGGACGTTGCATCCCAACGCTTTACTCAGAAACGCACAGCCACCAGTGGCAATAATTGTGGCACGCGATCGCACCATCCATCTCCCACCAGTCTGACGGTTCGCGCCCGTAGCACCCCCAACAGCACCGTCTTCATCTACCAATAGTTCTAAGGCGGGGCTGTGGTCTAAAATCTTGACTCCGGCCCGTTGAATTTGCCGCCGCATCAACCGCATGTATTCGGGGCCTTGGAGCGATCGCCGATAGGGTTTGCCTTCATCGTCGGTGGGAAAGGGATAACCCCACTCTGCTAGCTGATTGACGTTGACATAAGTCTGATTCAGTACCCGATCCATCCAATTGCGATCGGATAAAAACCCACCCAACGATTCCCGACTTGCCTTGGCTGTTTCCCGCGCATCTGGGTCGGGTGGCACATACCACACCCCATTCCCAGACGCAGCAGCACATCCAGTCGTCCCACAATACCCTTTGTCTACGAGGACGACTCTAGCTCCACTTGACGCAGCACTCCAAGCTGCCCAAGTTCCAGCAGGGCCGCCCCCAATTACTAGGACATCTGCTTGCAGATCGAGTTCAAAATCGGTTGTTAACGTCTTCAGCATCTAAAATATTTCCCCTATCCATCGAGTCTTGAGCATCAAATCTTCACCCTATCGATGCCGCACGCACTTCAGAAATCTTTTTGCCTACTTAGTTGAGGGTTTTCTACTACCCTTGATTTATGGCTCCTTTATTTCAGGTTGCCAGTAGATTAAGTTTTATTAAACTACTCCTACTTGAGCGATTAACCGTAGTTTATGACATAAGAAAGCTTTTCACAATTTTTGAGAAAAAGCAAGTATTTCCACAGATAAATTTCAACATAAATTTCTGTAAAATAAACTTTCTATCCCTCAATATACACTTGCTTTTTATGTAATTTTGTGTATGGGAGGCTATGAGAGGCAGTGGGGAGATGGCTTCACTAGGGGGAAAGGGCAAAGAAAAGATCCCTCACGTACCCCTTTTCCCTACCCGAAGGGTTTTGCCCCATGACGGCAGTTGCTACAACAGGGGAACCCCCGCAACGCACTGCCTCCCCCATGCCCCATGCCCTATGCCCTAGTCCTTACAAAGGACTAATGACTAAAACCTAAAGACAGTACGAATCCAACCAAATAAACTATCGGGATTATTGTTATCAGAGTCTGGTGCAGTAATCCAGATTAAACCCGGCGTAATCTCAATATTATTTCCGATTTTATATTGATAAAATGCCTCAACATGTAGGGAGGTATCTTTATCTGCTTGTCCGAAACCTGCCCCCAAATTTACAGTATCACTCAGACGGATGAGTTTCGGCTCCATACCAACTAAAATTCCCCCTAGAGCGCCTTCACTAAAAAGATCCGGGAATGCGAGTCCTACCGCCCAATCTAGAGCTGCGCCATCTCCGCGTCCTATGTAGCGATGGGAGCCATAACTTACCCATCCATTAATTGCAAACTTAGGGCTTACTTGATAGAACGCTTGTAGTCCATAAAGATTGCCTACGGTTCCGGCTCCAGCCACAGTGCTGTTTACGAGGTTACTTCCAACTGCCGGGCCGAAGTTTGTGCCACTAAAACCTTGGGTATTTGGTGGGCTATAGGTATTTACGTAAGTTCCAGCTACCCGAAAATTGCGATCGGCAGAGTAGTATATTAGCTGTGCTAAAGCTAAATACCTGCCTGTAAATAAGCCATTATTAAGTAGTGGATTGTTACCGTTTGGGGCGCTAAAGGCTACCCCAAGTTGAACCTGTTTACCTAGTCGTTGGAGTATGGCAAGTCCAGGGCCGCTATCTCCATAGTTATAGACCAAAGACCGTCGTGAAAATCGTGAAATCCCATTAGCGCCAGTTGCAGAAGACGATTCAAAATATGGGTTTACCGGGCCAGAAAGACCTATCTCACTAGCTCCATCGGATAGGGCATAAATGTTGACTTGAGTATCTGGAGTAAGTAGAAAGCGATAGCGAACACCACCGAGAGTAATCTGATTGCGTGCAAAAGTAATACTGGCGTTATCAGCAGTTCTTCCTTCGTAAGTTCCTAATAACCCAGCTCTTGTTTGTCCCAAAGATTCAATACTTCCACCGGACAACGATAAGCTGAGTGAGTCTTTACCGTTAAAACTTGTGTTGAAGCGTAAGGAAGCTGAGCCTTGAAGTGTGGGATTGCGAGGTGCAGGTGTCTTAGTCACGACATTATTGCCTGCTAGAAGCGAGCCAAAGACAATCTGCGCTCTACCTATGAGTTTGGTTGTAGTTGTAAACTGAGTTGCTTGTAACTGTGCAGTCCGCGCTTCTAAGTTATCTACGCGTCCTCGAACTTCAGCAAGTTCTGGAGAAAATTGTTCTTGTAATTTCTTAATGGTATCTAAATCTTCTTGTCTGACTAAATCTGTCGTTGATGTCGCTATGAGTTCATTGAGGCGATCTAAAGCTGCATTCAAGCCAGCTGCAAATTCATAGCGTGTTAAACTACGATTTCCTTTAAATGTGCCATCTGTATATCCAGCAATTACACCATAACGTTCCACCAAAGACTGTAGTGCTTGAAATGCCCAATCTGTTGGATTCACATCTGATAGTTGCGAGACAGATGTCACTTGTCCAGCAGAGTTCTTGGTAGGTTTTTTCTTAGGTGGTGGCGCATTTCCAGATAATTCGGAGACAGGCGTCACTCGTTCTGGCTTCTTACCTTTTTTTCTAGTTAGTCCTGGAATTGAAGTTTCAACTGTCCGATCTACGACTGCTTCTGGAGGTTTGTTTGCTTCTACTTCCGAAATAGGAGTTTCAACTGTCCGATCGACAGCTGCTTCTGGAGGTTTGTTTACTTCTACTTCCGAAATAGGAGTTTCAACTGTCCGATCGACAGCTGCTTCTGGAGGTTTGTTTACTTCTAATTCCGAAATAGGAGTTTCAACTGTCCGATCGACAACTGCTTCTGGAGGTTTGTTTACTTCTAATTCTTTAGAGAGTTGCGCGTGGCTTTTAGCCGGATTCAAAATCAGGATAGCTAGAATATCTAGCAAAGACAGCAGAAACACTATGGATCTATAGTTCCAACGAGACTTGGACATGACTCTTTAACTCCTCAACCTGAAAAACGAATAAATTAGCTCTAAATTGCACAAAAAACCACCATAATTTCTTGATGCAATGTTTATGCTAAACCATTAGATACTGGATTTAGTAAAGGTTTCATTGATGAAAAAATTACAAATCTCAGATATCGAAACCACCACTAAGCAGTTGTTCAATGTACAATCCAAAAGTCGCAGTAAATTGTTAATTTTGCCGCTTGAAAGGATAGTAAGACGATCTTTGAAAATTGGTGAATGCTAATCAGCTATATTTTGACAGCATCAATTAATTAATTAAACCCGGTAAAACGATAGACTTACCGGATTTTCTTTAGAAATATATTTGCATAGAGGTTGCTACAATGCAAGACCTAGTACTTATCGCGATCGGAAAATATTATGAAGAGTTCTGTTAGCGGTAGCGGGGCGTTTAGCCCGTGTTGAGTGTTAAGTATTGACTGTTAGTTGAGGAATTATTATTCGCCCCTGATGTCCTTGTAGTTTTCGATCTGTCACCCTCTCCATCTCCTCATTTGCCCCACACCGTACAGACAAGGGTTAATTGCGCTACCCACTCGTTACTCTCTGTGCTTCTTTATAATTATGGTTTTATGAGTAGAAAGTTGTGTTTTAGAATACAGTCATTCTGACCACAAAAGTGGCAAAATAGTACATGCTAGCAAAGTTATGTACTCACATCTGCTCGCTATAAAGTTAGGCAGCAAACAAACATTTTTTACCAATGATTAAATTAGGGTTGATTTTTACGTAATATCGGATAGAATTTGACCTATAAACTACGGTATTTCGATCGGAAAAACGTAAATTGCGAACCTGATACCCTGATAAACATGCAAATTCTTTGGTTTATTCCTACTGGATCTCGTGACGGACGCTATTTAGGCACAGATATTGGTTCTCGTGTTGCTACGCCTGATTATTTGCAGCAAATTGCCCAAGCTGTAGATAGTCTAGGTTATACAGGGGCTTTGCTACCTACAGGGCGTTCTTGTGAAGATGCTTGGATTACTGCTGCGGCTTTCATATCTGTTACCAAGCAAATGAAATTTCTTGTGGCAATTCGCCCAGGAATTACTTCTCCTGGTGCTGCGGCACGTATGGCAGCAACATTCGACCGAATTTCCAAAGGAAGATTGTTGATTAATGTGGTGACAGGTGGAGATCCCGTACACCTTGCTGGGGATGGTTTGCATCTGAGTCATGACGATCGCTACGATCTAACCGATGAATTCTTGCATGTTTGGCGGGGTATCGTCAGTGGTGAAACAGTTGATTTTAAAGGAAACTACCTAGACATCAAAGGTGGTAAGCTCCTATTCCCACCGATTCAAAAACCCTATCCACCCTTGTGGTTTGGTGGTTCATCTGCTGCTGCCAAACGCGTTGCTGCTAAACATATAGATGTGTATCTGACATGGGGAGAACCTCCACAGCAGGTTGCACAAAAAATTGCTGAAGTTCGGCGACTGGCGGCAGAACAAGGTAGAACAGTACGTTTTGGCATTCGTTTGCACGTAATTGTCCGAGAAACCGAGTCTGCGGCTTGGGATGCAGCTAATGAGTTGATTAAGTATGTGGATGAAGAAGCGATCGCCACAGCTCAAAAAGACTTTGCTAGTTCTGATTCTGAAGGACAACGGCGCATGAGTCAACTACATAATGGCTCAAGGCAAACCTTAGAAATCAGCCCCAACCTATGGACAGGAATTGGATTAGTGCGGGGTGGTGCTGGTACTGCTTTAGTCGGAGATGCCGATATCGTTCTCGCTAGGATGCTGGAATATCAAGAACTAGGAATAGAAACCTTCGTTTTTTCTGGATATCCGCATTTAGAAGAAGCATATCGCACCGCAGAATTATTATTTCCGCGTCTACCTTTGCAAAACCAACCTGCACCTCCACCAGCAGAAGTTTTGAGTCATTTTAGCGAAACATCTGCCAATGAAGAACTTGCTAAACAACTCACCGCTGCCTCATAAGTATAGGAGTTTTAGATTTTAGATCTTGGGTAAAAACGCTAAATCCTAAGTCTAAATCTTCAGAATTCAGAATAATTCAAAAATATCATACTTATACTAAAAAAATGACTTTTTTTTGAATTTTGAGTGCTGAATTCTTGTCAAAATCAATAATTTCACATTTCTAGATTTCTCGTTAAAGAGAATCTAAAAACCGAAATCTAAAATCCAAAATACTACTATGACTATCACCCTCAAACACAGCAAAAGTAGTAATATATCCCTAAGTGGGCTGCTAAACAGCCCACAAGCCGATAAAATAGTCCCTTGGATTGTCCCTGTTCTCGTACTAGTACTTTGGGAAGTTTCTTCGAGAACTGGTCTTCTTTCAACAAGAATTTTACCAGCCCCTAGTGGTGTAATTACCACAGCATTTAGATTAGCTTCAACTGGAGAATTATTTCAACACATAGGAATTAGTGCTGGGCGTGCCATATCTGGTTTTATAGTTGGTGGCAGCATCGGGTTTGGTTTGGGTTTGCTCAATGGCTTTTCTCGTTTAGCGGAAAGATTATTAGATAGTTCCTTGCAAATGCTCCGCACAATCCCCAACTTGGCATTAATTCCGCTAGTAATTCTCTGGTTTGGTATTGGCGACCAAGCCAGATTATTTCTAGTATCTATGGGGGTATTTTTCCCATTGTATCTCAATACATTTCATGGCATTCGTAGTGTTGACCCCGGACTGATTGAGATGGGAAAAGTATATGGATTGAAAACACCACAACTTTTGTGGCAAATCATTTTTCCTGGGGCTTTATCTTCAATTCTTGTTGGCGTTCGTTTTTCCTTGGGAATTATGTGGCTAACACTAATTGTTGCAGAAACCATCGCAGCAGATTCTGGACTTGGATACATGGCGATGAATGCTCGTGAATTTATGCAAACTGATGTTGTGGTATTGAGTATTGTTATTTATGCCTTGCTAGGCAAATTAGCAGACGCCACTGCCAGAGCATTAGAAAGAAAGTTTTTGGCTTGGAATCCTAATTACCAACGTGCATAGTTTTCAGTTTTAGTCAAAACGGGAAATTATTCATTTGAGTTAGGAACGATCGCAAAAGCTTGCATATTCAATATGCATTTACTGACAATAAAAATCATAGCTACTCTCTAAATAATGGAGGTTTTTCGAGTGAGTTCAAATGTACAA
This sequence comes from Nostoc sp. DSM 114161, assembly GCF_052692665.1. Classification (NCBI taxonomy): domain Bacteria; kingdom Bacillati; phylum Cyanobacteriota; class Cyanophyceae; order Nostocales; family Nostocaceae; genus Nostoc; species Nostoc sp. DSM 114161. The sequence continues at coordinate 7,384,662 of NZ_CP195141.1, read as the reverse complement.
GGTACACAACTAAGTATTTTGGATCTGACGAAGGATTTTGGCAAAAAAAATGTTTTAAACTCATTGAATTTAGAAGTTGCACCTGGTGAGTTTGTTGCCATTGTAGGACGTAGTGGTTGCGGTAAGAGTACCTTATTACGTCTAGTTTCAGCATTGGATAAACCGAGTTCGGGTGGAATACTACTAGATGGGGAACCACTCCGTAAACTCAGCCGTTCTGTAACCGTAATGTTTCAAGATCCTCGTTTATTACCTTGGAAGCGGGTGATTGAAAATGTGGGGTTAGGCTTGCAAGGGAATTGGCGTGAAAGAGCTAAGTGGGCACTCCAAAAAGTGGGACTTGAAGATAGAGCTGAGGAATGGCCTCACGTACTATCTGGCGGACAGCGCCAACGGGTGTCATTGGCAAGAGCATTAGTAAGTCAGCCCCGTTTGTTGCTGTTAGATGAACCTTTGGGAGCTTTGGATGCTCTCACTCGCCTAGAAATGCAACATTTGATTGAAAATTTGTGGCAAGAACGCAAGTTTACAGCATTTTTAGTTACTCATGATGTAGAAGAAGCAGTAGCATTAGCAGACAGAGTGATCTTAATTGAAGCAGGACGGATTACTTTAGATTTACCTGTGAGACTTTCACGTCCGCGAGATAGAAGCAATGAACTGTTCATCAATATTAGAGAAGCAGTTTTAGAACGAGTAATGAGCAATGAAAATACTCAGGTAAGCAGCCAGGTATTACAGCTGAGTAGCTGAAGTTTAAGCTTTTCCTAGCCAATCAATATTAAACTTGAGGTAGCTGCGGTAAATAGGCTACTTCGAGATTCAAGCTATCTTTAAAAAACAGCTATAACAATTCCAAATTATTCATCAGCCTCAAAATAATTGTCAACTCTCTTATTTGCGCCTGTAGCACTTCTGCGCGATTTTTTACATGTTCGCGGCTTGGAATAACTAAAAAAAATAGCGGTTGTCAACCAAATGAGGTACACAACTTTATAGGAACACAAAGCTTTCTATCCCTACATTTTACCTGACTAAAACGTAAAATATTATACTAATTATCAGTTTATATATTTGATTGAAAATAAAATATAAATATTTATTACTGATTGTAATGGGAATTAGAAAATTAACAAAATCTGATGCAGAAGATTATAGGCAGATCCGACTAGAAGCTTTATATAAAAATCCAGATTCATTCGGCTCGACATATCATGAAGAAGCAATTAAGACTATAGAACAATTTAGAGATAGAATCCCAGTAGATAGCAATAACTTTATTTTGGGTTGTTTTGAAGATAAAGAGTTAATTGGAATAGTCGGATTTCAACAAGAATCAAGAATAAAACTCAGGCATAAAGCATATATTACTAGTATGTATGTTCAACAAGAATATCGAAGAAGAGGTATAGGTAAATTATTATTAAATGAATTAATTGAAAGAGCAAAAGCTATTGACGAAGTAGAAATATTATTAATTGATATTGTTAAAAATAATTTTTTAGCCAAACAACTGTATTTATCATTGGGATTTCAAATATATGGCAGAGAAAAAATGGCGTATAAATCTAATAATCAATATTTTGATTTAGAGTTTATGTGTTTGGGAATTAAATAATCAGAACTTAGTTTTTCATAAAAATCATAACTTTTACCAATAAAAATGTTACTCATTTTTTATCGAACAGAGGCAAGTTATAAAAATAGCCCTGTAAATTAGGAAGAGGTAATCTACAATGAAGCTCATTTTACCGCTCGATTTGGTTGCTGATATTGAGCCACATCTACCACCCAATACAGAAGTTGTACGAGTAGATATTGATGGTAATTTAGATGGCGATGCTAGTGATGCTGAAGTTTATTTTAGTTGGTTTTTATCGAGAAGTCCCATACTGCATAAAATACTAGAAGCTGCACCTGCACTGCGTTGGCATCATGCCCCCAATGCAGGAGTAAATCACATTTTGACACCAACTTATTTAAAAAGAGATATTATCCTCACAAATGGGGCGGGGGTGCATGGAATTCCTATTGCCGAATTTGTAATTACTTATATACTTGCTCATGCTAAGCATCTGCAAGAATTATATAGTTTACAGGCAGAGCGTCACTGGAAAAGAGGCTTTGCCATCAAAGAGTTAACAGATGCAACTTTGCTAATTATTGGTGCTGGTGGTATTGGACAAGAAATTGCTGCGCGTGCTAAACCCTTCGGCTTAAAAATTATTGGTAGTCGCCGTCATCCCCAAGAACTACCAAATTTTGATAAAGTAGTGGGTGCTGATGAATGGCGATCGCTCCTCCCCACAGTAGACTATGTAGTTATTGCAACGCCCCTGACACACGAAACTAAAGAATTCATTGATGAATCTGTATTGCGATCGCTCCCTCCCCATGCATACTTAATTAATATTGCTCGTGGCGGTGTCATCGATGAATCAGCATTAATCAAAGCACTTACAGAAGGTTGGATTGCAGGTGCAGCATTAGACACAGTTACCACCGAACCCCTACCGCCAGAAAGTCCTTTATGGTCGCTTCCAAACATCTTTATCACACCCCATACTTCTGGTCATTCACCAAAAAGCAAACAGCGTTCAATAGCTTTATTTCTTGATAATCTTAAACGTTATCAAGCTGGTGAACCTTTACGAAATGTAGTAGATAAAGAAGCAGGGTATTAGGGATTGGGGAGATGAGGGGCAGAGGAGCAGGGGAGCAGAAAAGCAGGGGAGCAGAGGAGCAGGGGAGCAGAGGAGAGTTGTTGTACAAGTTCTTTCTCCTCTGCCCCTGTGCCCCTCTGCCCCTCCGCCTCTTCTGCCCCATACCCAATCTCTTTAAAATCAGGGAGTACGAAATATGGTGAAGCTAATTTTACCCGATCATTTGATTGCTGAAATTCAGCCGCTGTTACCATCTGATGTAGAGTTTGTGGTGGTGGATAGTGAAGGCAACATCGATGGCGATGCTAGCGATGCAGAAGTTTATGTCAACGGATTCTACCTCAAGGCCTCTACCCTTGATAAAGTACTGGCGGCAGCACCGGCACTGCGTTGGCAACAGTCACCGAGTGCTGGTGTAAATCACATTCTCACGCCTAACTTTTTGCAAAGGGATATTATCCTGACAAATGGTGCAGGAGTTCACGCCATTCCAATTTCGGAATTTGTGCTGGCGTTTATGCTTTATCACGCCAAGAATTTGCGGAAATTACAAACTTTGCAGGACGAACACACTTGGGTTAGAGGAGTGTTTCTCGAAGAGTTGGCAGATGCGACTTTATTAATTATTGGCACAGGAAATATCGGTCAAGCGATCGCATCTCGCGCTAAAGCTTTTGGAGTTCGAGTTTGGGGAAGTCGCCGCCATCCCGAACCTTTACCTAATTTTGATAAAATTGTCGGCGCCGATGAATGGCGATCGCTCCTTCCAGAAGCCGACTATGTAGTTATTGCTACGCCATTAACGCCAGAAACTAAAGGCTTAATCGATGAAGCTGCATTGCGTTCTATGCGTCCATCTGCCTACTTAATTAACATTGCTCGTGGTGAAATAGTAGATGAAACCGCATTGCTCGCCGCCCTACGTGAAGGATGGATTGCTGGTGCTGGATTAGACACTGTTGCTGTAGAACCTCTGCCGCCGGAAAGTCTGTTATGGTCGCTACCAAATGCTTTTATCACGCCCCATTGTTCGGCACTGTCACCACGGCTAAGAGAACGCATAGCAGCATTGTTTATTGACAATCTTAAACGCTACCAAACTGGTCAGCCATTACGCAATGTCGTAGACAAAAAAGCAGGGTATTAAATATTGGGCATGGGGCATACGAGGAGGACAAGGGGAAAGGGAAAGGGGTATGGTTCGACCCTTCTCTACGAGAGGCTTCGCCAACGACAAAGCTCAGGACAGGCAAGCTCACCAACCGGGGAAAAGGGGAAAGATTAAATTTATTCTTTTTCCCTTTACCCTTTAACCTTTTCCCTGCCCAATGCCCAATGCCCAATGCCCAATCACTTAACTTTCAGGGCGGATTTTCCTAAAGATTGGCAAATGACATCATTTTGCGGTGTATGGATGCGACTGCACAGAACGTCACGGTAATGTCGCTCTAAGGGGTTCTTTTTCAACATGCCAGGATTACCAGTTAGCTCTAAGGCAATCTCTACAGCACGAATCGAGTTAGTGGTAGTTAAATATTTAACGCTTTGTGCCTGTAATCCTACGTTACGTTCGTAATCGCCGCGATCGCAATCTTGAGCCAAACTATAAATCAGTCTGCGGTTTGCAAATAGCAGTGCTTCCATCTCTCCGACAGCAGTTTGAAAGCGCGGTAAAGTTGCTAGTGGCTCTCCTAAATTAGATGGCGATCGCTCCCAAAGATACCCGATCAGCCAGTCTCGCGCAGCACTAGCAACACCGAGATACAAGGCACCGATCGTCAAACTGCCCCAAGTGGCAATCAATGGGTCGAGAGAAGGCACAGCAGAGATAGGGCGGATATCAATGGCGTATTCTGGGGGAATTAATACATTCTCTAAGATGAGGTCGTGGCTGCCGGTGGCTCTCATCCCCAAGTGATCCCAAGTTTCGACAATTCGCAAGCCAGGTAAATCGCGGGGAACCAGAAAATTGCCAACTTGTGGTTCATCTTCTGTTGTCCGCGCCCAAACAACGAAGTAGCTGAGGATGGGACTGCCTGTGGTGTATTGTTTGTGACCTGTTAAACGCCAGCCCTCTGTTGTTCGTTCCGCAATGGTAGCAGGCAATCCACCTCTGGCTGGCGTACCTAATTCTGGTTCCACACGGGCAGCATTCAGCAGCGCAATGCCTTCTATTGACTCACGACATACGCGTTTGTATACTTCGGAAGGCCAGCGGCGACTACGAGCTGCATGGGCATGTTGGAGATAGTGCATTGTCAAGACTAACGCGGTGGAAGCATCGCCGTGGGCTATCCCTTCAATGACTCGGCAAATAGCCTCTAGCCCCAAATCCTGACCGCCCAGTTCCCGCGGGATAGTGAGGCTCAGCAATCCTGCCTCATGCAAAGCTGTAAAATTCTCAAAAGGAAAGGAAGCCTCTTTGTCGTGTACCCCTGCACGGGTAGCAAAGTCTTTGGCCAAAGCTTCAACTTGTTGGAAAATATTTGGGCTAGTTTCTAAGCTTTTGGCTATAAAAGTGTCTGGCGTCTCTTGTTGCAACTGCGACATAATATACTCCTTGTTGAGGGTAAACTTAAATCTTCTAAAGACGACCAGACATTCGTCCTGGGAAAAAAAAGTTGATTTTCCTGCAAACTTGGGATGCTTTGATGGGAAATTAGGCGAGTTCTTAAGCTCTAACCTGAGATTTCTAGTAATTGTGATGAATAATACTAAGGTGATTTCTAGGGAAGAAAATACCAACGCTGACGAGTTTCGACTTCGCTCAACTCTCGACTCTGAAGTTGGTTGAGCGAAGTCGAAACCAACGGTTAGGGTAAATTCATTGATGGAATTCACCTAAAACTCAGTCGGAATATTGTAATTAGTGAATTTAATTAAGTATGACATAAACAGCTTTAACACAGCAAGCCAACTAGAGATTTGGGGGAGGTGGGGAGATGGGGATAAAAATTTTGAAATGCGTTTGTGAATGCAAATAGTTATTAGATTGAGCAAAAGGCTCCTGATTTAGATTTGTTGCGTATGCTGAAGGCGGAAGTTGCTACAGGCTACGTATAACGCGCAAACGTGAAAGCGGAAGCTCTTACAGGGAAGGCGGAAGCTCTTGCAGGGTGCGCGATATACTTAAACGTCAAGGCAGAAGCTCTTGCAGGCAAGGCGGAAGCTCTTGCAGGGAAGGCAGAAACTCTTGCAGGGAAGGCGGAAGCTCTTACAGGGAAGGCAGAAACTCTTACAGGGAAGGCGGAAGCTCTTACAGGGAAGACAAAAGCGGAAGCTGAATAAATGCGATCGCATATTACTAAAATATGCTGCATTTACCGTAGTATGCTTTAATAAAGGAACTCTGTAGATTGCTTGTAATAGCAATACATAGATTATCTGGATTTTTAGGCGATCGCTTTCTTTATTTTGTAGCCATATATTTTTTTATTGGCGCTGATTGCCCAGTTCCCAACCCGATTGGTAGAAGTTGAATATTTATCTCTAAAAGTAGAGTCAAGACGTTGATTAAGTTTTTCCCAACTCGATTGCTCAGTATTGTGATACCTGCGGTAGGCAAAACCGTTGCCTTTTTCAAGAGATTCAAGCAGCGAAGGATTTACACTTTTTTGCTAATGTTTACAGTTGGACTTGGTTTAACATTAGCTGTCTTTGCTTGTTCTCCAACCACGAGCAACACTGGAACAACCCAAACAACCCAGGCACCAAGCAGTACTACTGCCGTTCGTATTGGTTACCAAAAAGCATCAACTATTCTCTATGCACTCAAGGCACAAGGAAATTTAGAGAAAGCCTTTGCAGCCTCCGGCGCTTCAGTCACCTGGTCAGAATTTCCTGCCGGGCCTCCGATGTTGGAAGCATTAAACGCAGGTAGTATTGACTTTGGCTATACCGGAGAATCGCCGCCAATATTCGCCCAAGCTGGAGGCATTCCTTTAGTTTATGTTGCTTACGATCCTTGGAGTCCTAAAGCTGAAGCTATTATAGTTCCTAAAGATTCACCTATTAAAAGTGTAGCTGAACTCAAAAGCAAAAGAGTTGCTTTTGCCAAAGGCTCCAATGCTAACTATTTATTAGTCAAAGCCTTAGAAAAAGCAGGACTAAAATACAGCGATATTCAGCCCAAAACTCTACCACCAGCTGATGCTCGTGCTGCCTTTGAAGGTAAGAACGTCGAAGCTTGGGCAATTTGGGACCCTTACTTAGCCGCAGCACAAGCAGCAACAGGCGCACGTAGTTTAACAGATGGAACGGGATTAGCTCCCAATCGCGGTTATTATCTTGCGGCGAAGTCTTTTGTTGACAGTAAGCCTGATGCTTTGAAAACAATTTTAGACGAGGTTAAAAAAGCCAGTGATTGGGCGAAAAACAATCCCAGCGATGTTGCCAAGCTTCTTTCTCCAGCATTAGGTATTGATGCTCCCGTATTAGAAATAGCCGAAAAGCGACGCGAGTATGATGTACTTCCGCTGACAGATGAAGTAATTAGCAAACAACAAGAAGTTGCAGATACATTTTATAAAATCAAATTGATTCCCAAGGAAATTAAAGTTAAAGAAATTGTTTGGCAAGGGAAATAAGTCAGGAGTCAGAATTCAGAATTCAGAATTCAGAAGTCAGAAGTCAGAAGAAAAAGCGAAAATATTTCTTTACCAGTCCCCAGCTATCACTCGCTATTTTCAATCCAAGTCTAATCCAAAATCTAAAATCTCAAATCCAAAATTGTATGACTAACATAAATACACAGTGGATAAAAACGGATGTCCTGGTCATTGGAGGCGGTACGGCGGGGACAATGGCTGCAATTAAAGCTAAACAGGCCAATAGCGATCGCCAAGTGTTGATTTTGGAGAAAGCGAATATTCGTCGCAGTGGTGCGATCGCAATGGGAATGGATGGGGTAAATACAGCCGTCATCCCCGGACATTCCACCCCAGAACAGTACGTGCGTGAAGTGACAATTGCCAATGATGGCATTCTCCATCAAAAAGCCGTCTATCAAACAGGCAAGCTAGGTTACGAAACCATTCAAGAATTGGAAAGTTGGGGCGTTAAGTTTCAAAAAGACCCCCAAGGTAATTATGACCTCAAGCAAGTGCATCGGGTAGGTAAGTATGTATTGCCCATGCCAGAAGGTAAAGACCTCAAGCAAATTCTTACCCGACAAGTCAAGCGCCATAAAGTCAACGTGACTAATCGCGTAATGGCTACAAGAGTGCTAGTAAAAAATGGTAGAGCGATCGGTGCAGTTGGGTTTGACGTGCGCGGCGGCGATTTTGTCGTCATCCAAGCAAAAGCCGTCATCCTCTGTACTGGAGCTTGCGGACGCTTAGGACTACCTGCATCCGGCTATCTTTACGGCACTTACGAAAATCCTACTAACGCTGGCGATGGCTATTCGATGGCGTACCATGCAGGCGCAGAACTTAGCAACATTGAATGTTTTCAAATCAACCCGTTAATTAAAGATTATAACGGCCCCGCCTGTGCTTATGTTGCCGGGCCATTTGGAGCATATACAGCCAACGCCGAAGGACACCGCTTCATTAATTGCGATTATTGGAGCGGTCAAATGATGTTAGAAATTTGGAGAGAATTAAACTCTGGTAAAGGCCCCATTCAAATGAAAATGACTCATTTAGATGAGGATACAATTTCTGAAATTGAGTCTATTTTATGGGCAAATGAGCGTCCTAGTAGAGGGCGTTTTCATGAGGGTAGAGGTGAAGACTACCGCACTCATGGCGTTGAAATGAACATTTCCGAAATCGGGTTATGTAGTGGACATAGCGCATCTGGTGTTTGGGTGAACGAAAAAGCAGAAACCACAGTCCCAGGACTTTATGCAGCAGGAGATATGGCTAGCGTCCCCCATAATTACATGATTGGTGCATTTGTGTTTGGAAGATTGGCGGGAGAAAATGCAATCGAATATATTCAAAATTTGGAACATCTAGAACCAGATGTTGATTTTTTAGAAGCAGAAAAATCTAGGATTTATACACCATTAAATCAGCCAAATGGCATTCCTCACACCCAAATAGAATATAAATTGCGCCGACTGGTGAATGATTACCTGCAACCACCAAAATCTGCTAACAAAATGGAAATTGGGTTACTAAATTTTGCTCGCTACGAAGAAACACTAGCACAAATGGGAGCGCGAGATCCTCATGAATTAATGCGCTGTATGGAAGTGCATTTTATTCGTGATTGTGCGGAAATGGCAGCACGCGCCTCTTTATATCGTCGGGAAAGCCGCTGGGGTTTATATCATTATCGTTTAGATTTTCCCGATAAGAATAATGAAGAATGGTTTTGTCACGTCAATTTGAAAAAGAATGATACAGGTGAAATGGTACTTTTTAAGCGTCCAGTGGAACCTTATATTATTGATGTAGATTTACAAAAAGAATTTTACGATGTAGCAGTACGATAAAATCCCTGCATAAGAGGATGTTTGAAAAATCATGATTGATGTATCAAATATTTTTTTACCCCTCCCTAACCCTCCCCTTTATAAGGGGAGGGAACCGAATTTTTCTTGTTTGCCCCCTTTATAAGGGGAGCCACTGCGTTGGGCGGCTCCGCCGACTTGTTCGCCCTTGGCGTTCCCGCAGGGTAGCAAGTGGCGTGGGACTAAGGGGGGTAACAACGCAATTAAAATCACAGCAAATCACTTTTCAAACAACCTCTAAGATAAGATTATGGTTAATAAACTTACCATTGGCAAGCAAGTTCAAACTAGGCAATCTCAAATTCAAGATGCAGAGCAAATAGCTATTCTTTCTGAGCAACTTAACTATCCTGCTACAAAAACACAAATAGAACAGCGTCTTGTCCAAATTGAAAATAATAATTCTCACATCGTCTATGTTGCAACTGTAGCAAATGATGATGTAATTGGTTGGGTACACGGACATATATATGACTTAATAGTAATGCCAAAACAAGCTATGATTCTTGGTTTAGTTGTAGACAAAAACTATCGAAGTCATGGAATTGGCAGGATTTTAATGCAGCAGATTGAACAATGGGCTAGTTTACTTGGATGTGATGGAGTCAGGCTAAATTCTAATATTAAACGCAAAGAAGCTCATTTGTTTTATGAAAAAATTGGCTATACAAATATCAAACAATCAATGACTTTTACTAAAAAATTATAAATAATGTGGCTAAACTACAGGTAAAAATATGGCTTTAATTACACAAAGAGTAGATGTCCCCGTAATCGTTGACGAATCTAAATGTTTAGAAAAATGTGTTGCTTGTATTGAAGTTTGCCCCTTGGATGTATTAGCAAAAAATCCAGAGACGGGGAAAGCTTATATGAAATATGACGAATGTTGGTTTTGTCTACCTTGTGAAAAAGAATGCCCAACTAATGCGATTACTGTGCAAATTCCCTTTTTGTTGCGCTGAGGTTTATCAATGACTGTAGATACAAATTCGGAATTAAATCAGTGGTTGGAAATGTTGCGATCGCCTGATGTTAGCGATCGCTTAGTTGCGGTAAAATCTTTACAACACTTAGGCGAAGATGCAGCAGTTGAGCCGTTAATTGTAGCTTTACAAGATGAAAACACAGCAGTACAAAAAATAGCGGTATCTGCGCTTTGGGAAATTGCCGATCCGGCTGCTGTTCCGGCTTTACTAAAATCTCTCAGTTCCCCCGATGCAGAAATTCGCAGCGAGGCATTATCAGCTTTAGGTGAATTAGTTACCGCAGACCATTTGCTGTTATTGCTAGATGCGTTACAGCAAGAAGATATCAACTTGAATCTTAACGTACTAATTTTGTTACGCAAGATTCATGATGTTCAGTCTCTACCTGCGGTATTGTCTTTTTTTGAATCAGAAAATAGCCAATTACGTGAAGCTGCTGTAACAACTGTTTGCTATTTAAATCAGGTGGAAATATGTCCGCCAGTATTGTCTTTGATGAGCGATCGCGATGAGAATGTGCGGCGTGCAGCTACTTTAACTTTAGGTCATTTAGCAGACAAAGAAGCTGTAGGATTACTCACGCAAGCACTGACTTCTGATGCTGATTGGCAAGTGCGAAGAAATGCGGCGAAATCTCTAGCAATTCACGCTAATTACGAAGCAATTCCAGCTTTGAAAATTGCCCTTAAAGATGAACATTGGCAAGTGCGAAAATTTGCTATCCAGGTATTACAAAAAACGCCAGATGAAAACTTGTTACCTGCATTGATTGAAGCGTTAACAGATGAATATTCTGATGTGCGAAAAGAAGCAGCGATCGCCCTTGGTAATTTAGGTAATGCCAATGCTTTGAATGCCTTAAAACAAGCACTAGATGATCCAGATCGGGATGTGTCTATTTACGCGCAACGGGCAATTGACAAGATTCAACAACAGAACTGATTGCGATCGCATACAGAAAATTATGGCGCATAACTCTATATCATCACATCAACAACTACAAGCTTCTCCTTCCGATCCCCTAATAATCGCCCGTCAGCAAGAAGTCGTCCAACTTCTCAAGCAAATCATCGAACCCACCCTAAAAAATGACATCGTTAGCTTGGGAATGGTGCGAAATCTGCGTATTGTTGATGACTACGTTTACCTACGTCTTTATATTGGTTCTCGCCAGCAGCAATTAGAAGCAGAAATTAAAACAGTATTATCACTCTTATCATGGTGCAAAAAAGCTTACATTCAAGTCTGCACCATTCCAGGGGTAAAAACCACCTTAGCAATTTCCAGTGGCAAAGGGGGAGTTGGTAAATCTACAACCGCAGTTAATTTAGCTACTGCTCTGAGATTATCTGGTGCTAAAGTTGGTCTATTAGATGCTGATGTCTATGGCCCAAATGTTCCGCAAATGCTGGGACTGGGTAAATCTGAAGTTCAAGTTATTGATACTCCCAACGGTCAGAGATTTTTACCTTTGCAGGCTTACGGCATTAAAGTTATGTCTGTGGGACTTTTAGCAGAACCGAATCGTCCTTTAGCATGGCGCGGCCCAGTCTTACACAAAATTATTACCCAGTTTATCCACGAAGTTGAATGGGGAGAACTAGATTATTTATTAATAGATCTTCCTCCCGGTACTGGCGATGCCCAAATCACCATTGTTCAAGAAAGCCCAATTTGCGGAGTAATATTAGTAACGACTCCCCAACAAGTTGCAGTTTCCGATGTGCGCCGCAATATTTATATGTTTCGCCAAGTGGGGGTTCCGGTTCTCGGCATTATTGAGAATATGAGCTATTTCATCAATAGTAGTGGCGAACAAACATCGATTTTTGGTAATGGCGGCGGTCAAAAATTGGCAGATGAACTCAAAGCACCACTTTTGGGAGAAGTTCCCATCGATCCCCGCATCTGTCAGGGGGGGGATACAGGGGAACCCCTAACACTTGCTGACCCTAACTCAACAACAAGCCAAGTATTTGTCCAAATCGCCGCAGCCTTAGATGCAACTTTTTTCTCTATGTTGAATGCCCAAATGGCAACATCTTCGGGGAATAGTATCAAAATTGGCGATCGCTAATCTGTGCGTTCATGGTAGTATATAAAATACACCGATAAATCCAGCAACTTACAGGTATATGCAATCAAATTCGATCGCATCGCTACAAACAGTAAAGTGTGGCGTTGCATAAATGTGGATGATTTGACGGTGGCGTTGCATAGTTGCGGGATAATTTAAGAACTTCCAAAACTCTTTCCCTGCTTTAAGATCCTCCCCACTTCCTATTCCCAGGAGAAACTATGCCAGTTGAGTTTATTGGATTAATTCGGACAAAACCTGCTTCAGAATTAAATAGCACAACAAGCACCTTGGGCGATGACATTATCGATCCGGCTTATGTTCGTGAATTTGCCAAAGCCCACGAACAAGCGGACTTTGATAAAGTATTAATTGGCTATAGTTCTAATAGCCCTGATGGTTTTACTGTAGCGAGTTTTGCTGCGGCTGCAACCGAGCGATTGGGCTTTTTGATTGCTCACAGACCGGGCTTTGTCGCACCAACTCTAGCAGCCCGCAAGGCAGCTACTCTTGACCATTTCACCAACGGTCGCATAGCAGTACATATCATTACTGGTGGTAGCGATGTCGATCAACAAAAAGATGGTGACTGGTTAGATCATGATAACCGCTATCGCCGCACTGATGAATACTTAGAAATTGTTCGTCGCACCTGGACGAGTGATACTCCCTTTGATTATGAAGGCGAATTCTACCGCCTCAAGGATGCTTTCTCTGCAATCAAGCCACTACAAAAACCCCATATCCCGCTTTACTTTGGTGGCGCATCGAGTCCAGCAGTAAAAGTGGGAGCAAAACACAGTGACGTTTATGCCTTGTGGGGCGAACCAATTGCCGCAGTTAAAGAACGCATCGCTGAAGTTCGTGCCGCCTTACCCCCCGGTCGTTCGATTCGCTTTAGCGTCTCGCTGCGACCGATCCTTGGGGCTACAGAACAAGAAGCTTGGGAAAAGGCGCATAGCATTTTGGCAAAAATTCAAGAGTTGCGCGGAGGGGCGAAAATTGCTGCCACAGCTAGACCCCAGGCGGTAGGGTCACAACGCCTGCTGGATTTTGCAGCCCAAAAAGAAGTTTTCGATAAGCGTCTATGGACGCCCATCGCCGCAGCTACAGGTGCAGCCGGTAACACCACAGCATTAGTCGGTACGCCAGAACAAGTGGCAGAAGCTTTAATTGATTACTACGATGCTGGTGTAACTACCTTGTTGATTCGTGGCTTCGATCCTTTAGAAGATGCGATCGCTTATGGCCGTGATGTTATTCCTTTAGTACGAAAAGAAGTAGCACGACGAGACCAGCAAGTAGTAGCAGCCAAAAGTTAAGGTAATTTGCAGATGAATAGACCACAGTAGGGGCTTTAGCATTGTTGTGCCCTTACGAGAATTTAGCATTCAAGCATGTATTCCATCGAAATGAAAAGTGCTGTAAGGTAACGAGTAATTATTTATGGCTAAAAATTATACCAAATTGGATAAATAATACTGTTTGTAATTTTATTTAACAGGTTTGTAATTAAGGCTTTTAATCCAAAACTGGTGGAATTACAGACGCCTCAAACTAGCAACTTGAGTTACAACCTCATTTTCAATCTTCAATATCCCTAACTTTATACTCGCTAAACTGCTAAAACATTCTTAGTATTTGGTGAGTTTCTTTATTTTCAGAACAGGATTTACAAACCAAAGTCGAAACTATATTCTTGCTCTTACCAGAATCAAAACTAAATAATCTAAATTTTCTGTAGTTATCAGGTAAATCACAATGATTAGTGGGATTTTTGAAAATTGTGTTGGCTCAAAGGATATTGAAGCTACTCTAAAATATTGGAATGAATTCGGCTATCGAGAGGTCAAGAGGGGAGAATTTCCCGCAGAACAGGCAAAATTACTTTACGGCCATGACTCAGATTTAACATCGCTGCGACTGCAAAATGGCAACTCATCGAATCATGGATTGGTGCGGGTAATGTGGTGGAAACAACCGCGCAATGAAGGCTTAGGTGATACCTTGCCAGTGGTGGAGGGTAGCCGCTGGTTTGCTTCTTTGACTCAAGATATTTATGCGATCGCCGATGCTTTTGCTGATGACAAAGCGAACGGTGGAGACTGGATTTATACCGAACCAGTGCGCGGCATCGAGTTTGTTGGTAATGTGGGTACGGGATTATATAACCGCTTTGTTGGTGTCAGGGAAATGTTTGTAATTGGCAAGGAGACACGACAGGCATTTTTCCAGCGATATAACTATGACCGCCCTGGTTACGGTACTATTAATCGTGATTCTGGGCTATTAGTGAGCGAGGGGACTCACTCAAGTTTCATTACTTCTGACCATAGCCTCACCTCATTTTACACAGAGGTTTTCGGACTTGTGCCATCAGAAAATAACCCCAAGTTATCTGGTTATAAAAACCCCTCAACTCGCCAGATTTTGATGCTTGATGAAGGGCAAGAATTTTATCTGTCGGTTTTCGCTTCACCAAAAACCAATGTCGGAGTTTTTCAAGTTTATAGTCCACTTTATCCTACGAGCGATCGCCGCGAATACGCTCAACCAGGTTCTTTGGGCATAAGCCTTTTCACTTATCAAGTTGAAGATATTGCCGCTTTTCATCAACGCGTCATCGCCAGCAACGCTACTAACGTTACATCCATCGTCCTTAACGAATTTGCCGAACCTTCTTTTGGATTAATTGCACCAGATGGGATGTACTGGGTAATCGTTGGCTAATACTCGACCAACCCAAAATTGCTGTGCAGGTCACGGGGAGAAAGAGTCATTTTCAACAATACTTTTTCTTCCCCTGCCTGCCCTACGGTTACGCGCAAGTCTTCTAAAGTTGCCCCGCAGACTTTTGATCCCCCTTTTTAAGAGGGGCAAAAACCCTCAAAGTCCTCCTTTTTAAGGAGGATTTAGGAGGATCTACGAAAATTTTGGTTTCCTACACACATGTGTGTACACCCTAACTGCCTGCCTTAACAGATAAATTTTCTTAACTCAACCGTATTGCCTCATATCCTTGTCCTGCGATAATTGTCGTTACTTAACAGACATGATATGATGCTTACTCACTGTGCATTAATTGTGTTGGTGAGTTTTTTTTAGGCAGATACTAAGGATACAAACTTTCTGTTAATCTAACATTAAGCAAAGTTAACTATTGCTTGGGGCTTGCGATGTACAAGCCAAGCGGAGCTTTATCAAAAACATTCTGAGGACTTTGTATAAGTCTTCCAAATTCCTCATGTTCCTGATAACAAGAGGATAAAATTGCTGTCTTTTTTATTATCGAGACTATATACGCATCGGGTAATTAGCGAACTTAGTAAAGAATTAAACGCCTAATCTGGGATTGATGATGCGCTTATGTCAATGGCGTATTAATTGTGTCAACACATCGTTACAAACATTTTCAAACAGGGAAAAGCTGATGTTACCAAGTAATAGAGAAAATTTTCCAAAAGACAAATTTAAGTTTGTGTCTTTTGAACTTCCATCTGCGCTTAAATCTCCAAATGTTGCTTGTTTTGTTATTGGGGAGAGCTTATCTTTTTTTGGTTCTTGGATGACGCAAATTGCTTTAGTATGGCTGGTTTATCAATTAACAAATTCAGCTATTTTAGTAGGTATAGCTGGATTTACAAATCAAGCTATGGGCTTGGTTATTACGCCTTTAGTAGGAGTACTATTAGATCGGTGGAACTTACGATATGTTTTACTAACTACGCAGCTAACATCTATTGTTTTATCTTCTACATTAACGTTTTTAACTCTTAGCGATCGCATCACTGTTACCTGGATTATTATTATTGGTACGCTTCAAGGAACAGTCAAAGCTTTTGACTTACCAGCACGTCAGGTAATTATTCCCAGACTGGTAGAGAAAAAAGCAGATATTTACAGTGCTATGGCCTCCCATTCCTTCTTAATTAACACTGCTAAGTTTGTCAGTCCGATGATTGGGGGTTTACTAATTGCAAGTTCTGGAGCCGCTTCCTGCTTTTTGGTAGATAGTATTAGCTATTTGCCGTTCTTGTCTGCTATCTTAACCATTCAAGTAAAGCCTGTTCTCAGAAACTCATCACAAAAAGCCAATATTTGGCAAAATCTCAAAGAAGGCTTTGTTTTTGCATATGAGTTTTTACCGATAAAATCTGTATTAGCTCTACAAATTGTTATTTGTTTTATGGCAATGACCCACGTAAATTTAATGCCTATTTTTGCCAAAGAAATTTTGAACGGTGATGCTAAAACTATGGGATTTTTAATGACGGCTTCAGCACTTGGTTCTATAGTCTCAGGAATTTATCTTGTTTCCCGAAAACAAGCCATAGGGCTGGAAGATATTGTCGCGCGATCGGCGGCAATTTTAGGTTTATCATTAATCGTATTTTCTCGGATCGAAAATTTGGAAATATGTCTAGTGTTTATGTTTATTATAGGTATGAATACTAGTTTAACTCTAGCTTCAATTAGTAATTTTCTACAACTAATTATTGTTGATGAAAATAAAAGAGGTAGAGTAACAAGTATATTTACAACGGGTTTTTTAGGAGTTCTACCTTTCGGCAATTTATTCTTTGGAGGATTAGCCGATCGCATCGGTGTCACCAATGCTTTATTATTTGGTGGTGCTTGTTGCATTGTAGGAGCATATTTCTTTAGTAGAAAACTAGGCACGATTAAAAGAATAGTACATCCAATTTATGTAGACATGGGCATAGTTACATAGTCAAAGGCAATAGGCAATAGAAGATAGACTTTAGATAATAAGCAATCCTTAATTACCGTTGCTTGTTGCCTTTTGCCTTCAGAAACAGCTTTGCTTTTAAAGAAAACTCAGATTAATACCTAAATTGTTGTCAAAACTACTTGATTTTCACAGGTGTTTGTGAGAAAGTCTGATTTAACAACTGCAAACAACGGTAAATCGATAGCATTACAGTATTTTGTTTCTATAACTGGAAAAAGATCGTGGTTCCATCTGTGCGGTCGCAGCGATAGGTTGAACCACAGCATATGCTATTGATTTGAAAACTGTAGAAGTGTAAGAGTTATGCGATCGAGCCTTGAATAGCATAACTAAATGCCCATAGTTATAACTAATACCATTTCACGAAAATCCTGATACATATAGATCTACCGTAGGGCGCACAGCCGTGTGCCTTTACCAAGGTATTTGTATCAAGTTTAAAGTGAAACAGTATAAGAGTGCGAATTACTTTCTAGTAAAGTAGCTCCAAGTTTGATAACAAATTCGCTAAAATTACTCTCTCCTTCAAGTGGTGAGTGTTTCAAATACAGCAAATTTCAAGTTAGTGAAGCCCAGACATAAAGTATGTTTGACTCGTGAATTCTGACTTCTGGTGCAGATGACTTGAAACGACTCATTGATTCACTCACGGCTAAATTTTTGTATTGTTTTTGCCAGTGGAGACATCTTCAGATGCAAATAGATCCTAATTCTTATCAAAATTCCGATCGAGATGCTCAAACTCAGAGCGAAATAAAGCAGCCAAAACAACCATCTGTAGCTAGTTCAGGTGGCAGACGCTTCTTTTTTAGCCGTAGCAGACGTTCATTTCTGGGGCGTATCGGTTTATTTACAGCCGCCACCACCGTTGGAGGAGTTTTAGGTTCAACTGTTTCCTCCAAAAAGGGAGGGAATATTGCCCAAGCCACTAATCCTTCCGGGCCTGATGGAAAACTAAACTTCAACTATCAGAAGTTTGTTAATAAAGCTTATCAAGTGCGTGTTGAAGCAGCAACACTCGAAAAAAATATTCCTATCCCACCGCATCCTACCAATGGAGATGAGAGGCGATATTATGCCAACAAAATTGGCTCCGACAGCAGGGGATTACCCCACGATGCACGGGGTGAAGTCAAGTTGGAAGCTTACAACTCCTTGACCAAAGCACTGACAACGCAAAACCCAGATGATTTTGAAAAAATTATCTTGGGTGGCGCTAGAAAACTAGTCAATCCTCAAGGGCCGCTGGCAATTAGCTTAGAAGGCATCAATGCAGCCCAGATAGCAGTACCACCACCACCGGCACTATTAAGCGCACAAAGGGCTGCTGAAGCTGTTGAACTCTACTGGCAAGCCTTACTACGTGATGTACCTTATTCCGAGTTCCAAAATAATACAAACAATCCAAAAGTTTTGGCAGCCGTCGCAGACCTGAATAAGCTTTCGGCGTTCCGAGGCCCAAAACAAAATGGCCTTGTGACTCCTCAAACTTTATTTCGTGGTAGCGTCAACTATATCAAACCCAATGATAGCTCTGGTGAGAATGTAAAATATGTTATTCCCCCAGGAGTACTAGACAGCCCTTACATCTCACAATTTCTCCTGCGGACTATTGTTTGGGGAACCCAGTCTGTTTCGCCACTAATTCGTACTGCTCTTCCTGGTAATGACTTCCTCATCGATTTCAATGAATGGCTGACTATTCAAAATGGAGGCAGTTCAGGCAAATCAATTAACTACGATCCGATTAACCGTTACATAGTCACGGTTCGCGATTTAGGTGAGTATGCTCATATTGGCGGCCCTACGTACCTAGGAGCCTCCTTAATTCTTGGTAGTATCGCCGCACCATTGAATCCAGGCAATCCCTACGTTAATTCCCTGACCCAAGCTGGTTCTAATGCCACCTTTGCCGTCGGACAATTACAAGCCTTGCTGAACTTGGGTAGTTCGCGTGTGATTAGAGCATCATACTGGCAGAAATATTATGTACACCGCATTCTCCGCCCAGAAGCGTATGGCGGGCTAGTTTACAACAATATTGTCAATAATACCCAGTATCCGATTCATCCTGAAGTCTTAAATTCAGAAGCTTTAGCTTCCACCTTCAAAACCTTCGGTACTTATCTGTTACCTCAAGCATATCCAGAAGCTGCACCTCTCCATTCCTCCTATACCGGTGGTGCTGCGGCCACTGCTGCTGTCAATGTCACACTCCTAAAAGCATTCTTTGACGAGAACTATGTTATCCCCAACCCAGTCATACCTGACCCCAATGACCCCACAAAAGTAATTTCCTACAGCGGCCCGCCTCTAACCGTAGGTGGTGAGTTAAATAAACTAGCAACTAACTATGCCATTGGTCGCGGTAACGGTGGTATTCATTGGCGTTCCGATGGTTCAGCAGCTTTAGCTTTGGGAGAACAAGTTGCTATTAGCCTTCTTAGGGATGAAAGACTCGGTTATAACGAACGATTCAGTGGATTCACCTTTACTAAATTTGACGGTACGAAAGTCACAGTGTAAAGAGGACTAGGAATTGGGAAAAAGGGCAAAGGGGAAAAAGGCAAAGATTAAATTTATTCCTTTTCCCTTTAACCTTTAACCTTTTCCCTTTTACTTTTCCCCTTGGCGAAGCCATTCCCCAGTAGTGTAAGAAATTAACAGAGACTAAATTGATGATACAAATCTTTTCGCCAGGTGCTTGATTGTTATAGTTTTCTGTGATAATTTTCCTTTTACGTACTAAAACTACGGTAACTCGGTATCCGTATCGTAGTTTAGATATTAAAGAAAGAATAAGTAACTTATCAAATCGATCTATTGCAAGCGCTAAATTGTGAACCAACGATCTAGAAATTAACCTCTAAGCCAGGGCAACCTTATGAGCAAAATACGTGCTGTGATTGTTGACCCCAATGTGCCAGGGCGTTTGGCACTGAGTGAAGTGACTGCACCACAGCCTGCTTCAGATGAAGCTTTAGTGCGGGTATCAGCGATTTCGTTGAATCGGGGAGAGGTCAAACGTTCAACTACTGCTGAAGCTGGTTGGCAACCTGGGTGGGACTTGGCTGGTGTCATCGAAACTCCTGCCATTGATGGGTCGGGGCCTCCCCAAGGAGCGCGTGTAGTTGGCTTACGCCGCAGTGGTGCTTGGGCAGAACTTGTGTCTGTTCCCACCAACGCTCTAGCAGAATTACCGACATCAGTGTCGTTTGCTGAAGCTGCCACATTGCCTGTGGCAGGTTTAACTGCCTATCATGCCGTGCTAAAAGGTGGGTCACTTTTAGGTAGGCCTGTTTTGGTTACAGGTGCATCAGGAGGCGTTGGTTACTTTGCTATCCAACTGGCACGACTATCAGGGGCGGAAGTCGTGGCACACGTTCGTCAAGCTGGCTATGAGACTTTAGTCAAAAAAGCAGGGGCACAGTCGGTAGTAATTGGTGAAGACCTATCATCGGCAAGGGAATATGGCCCCTATCATCTGATTGTAGAGTCAGTAGGCGGCAAGACTTTGGGTATAGCTCTTGGCTTATTGGCTCAGGATGGAAAAACTGTGCTGTATGGAGTCTCTGGGGGAGCAGAAGTGACCTTCAACGCTGCTCAATTTTTTGGGACTGGTAGCGTGAGTTTATATGGTTTACGTCTGTTCGATGAACTGAGATTTGAATCAGCATCAGTGGGTCTAAAACGCCTTTTGAGTTTAGTAGAAGCAGGTCAGCTGCGTCCTCACATCGATTTAGAAGTTTCTTGGACAGAAATAGCTGATGTAGCCCAAAAATTACTAGATAGGAGTTTTCCTGGCAAGGCTGTATTGCACGTTTCCAATTGAGTATTAGTGAATAATTCGTAATTCGTAATCAATACTTTTATTAAACAAATTGTTTTATTATTTGAAGTCACCTAATTTGAACCGTTGGATAATAATTATGAATTACGAATTAGGAACTACGAACTATACTGAATTTTGGTTAAAACTAGACCAGCTTGTAACTGCCAGTAACATCAAAATAGATCGTCGAAAAGGCACATCACATCCACGTTACCCATCTTTTATTTATCCCTTGGATTATGGATATTTGGAAGGTACTCGGTCAGGAGATAAAGCGGAAATAGATGTCTGGCTAGGAAGCTTGCCTAGTAAAGCAGTCACCGCCTTGATTTGTAGTGTTGACTTAGAAAAGAGGGATACAGAAACTAAGATACTTATAGGCTGTACATCTGAGGAAAACCGAGTAATTTTCAACATTCATAATACAGGTTCTCAATCAGCAATATTATTGGTTCGGGATGAAGCTATTTAAATTATAAAAATAATTAATTTGGGAAAAATAAAATTTTTGCTTGTAATTGAAATTTTAAAAATGATTGTGATAGATGGATTAAGTAAACCCAGATTCAGTAACGCTATCTTCAATCTAAAATCCAAAATCAAAAATCAAAAATGGTATGAGCTTAGAACTAAAACTATCAGGTAAAACAGCGATTGTTACAGGAGGAAGTGCGGGGATTGGCTTAGCGATCGCCAAAGCTTTGTATAGTGAAGGTGTGAATGTGGCGATCGCATCTCGTAACCCAGAACGCCTAGAAAATGCGGTCAGTGCCATTCAGTCGCTACCCACACCAGGAGCAAAAGTCATCTCCATCAGTGCCGACTTGACTCAGGCCGAAGACGTTGAGAAAGTTGTTTCAACGACTCTGGCGCAGTTTGGTCAGATTGATATTTTGATCAATAACGCCGGTTCAGCTCGTGCCGGCTCGTTCCTCGAACTTACCGACGATGTTTTGTTGGATGCTTGGAACTTAAAACTATTGGGCTATATTCGCCTAGTCAGAGCCGTTGTACCCCATCAAAAAAATCGAGGTGATGGACGCATAGTTAACATCATCGGTGGTGCAGGACGGACACCTCGCCCTGGCTTCGTTCCTGGTGGTACGACCAACGCCGCACTACTCAACTTTACTAGAGGAATTTCTAAAGAGTTAGCCCAATACAATATCCGAATCAATGCCATTTCACCTGGTGCTACCGCCACAGAACGAGCCGAACACTTGGCACAACAAAATGCCCAAGCACGCGGCATCACCGTAGAACAAGCCAAGGCAGAAACCATTCAAAACATTCCTCTAAAAAGAATTGCTCAGCCAGAAGAAATAGCATCCTTGGCTCTATTTTTAGTTTCTGACCTTGCCGCATCGATTACAGGAGCAGAAATTCTCGTTGATGGTGGTTCTACGCCTGGTGTTTAGGGAGATGGGGAGACAAGGGAGAGGGGGAAGACAAGGAGAGAAGTCTGTAGCTTGCTTCCCGCAGGGTGCGCCGGCTTCCGGCGCTGAGAACTTCCGAGAGAAAGATTCCTACCTTGTCCCCCTTGTCTTCGTTGTCCTCTTTCCATGCCCAATGCCCAATGCCCTTTAATAACAAATTAGGAGAAAAAAACAGATGAGTTCCGAATACTTTGACATCAAACCAGTTGCTGGACGTATCGGTGCCGAAATCATTGGCGTTAATTTGAGTAGTAACCTCAGCGACGAAGTTATCAGTGATATTCGCAAGACTTTAGTTGAATACAAGGTAATTTTCTTCCGCGATCAACATCAACTCGATGCTAATGGACAGGTAGCTTTCGCTCGCCGTTTCGGTGAAGTCACTACAGCTCATCCTACTGTTCCCTCACTTCCAGACAACCCAGAAGTTCTGGATTTGAATTACAGCAAAACTACTTCCCGCGCCAACAGTTGGCACACTGATGTAACATTTGTAGACCGTCCTCCCCTTGGCTCTATCTTGCGGGCACTGGTCATTCCTCCAGTTGGAGGCGATACTATCTGGGGCAACTCTGTGACTGCGTACCAAGATTTACCAAGTCATCTGCGTAGTCTTGCAGATGAACTTTGGGCAGTACATAGCAATGCCTATGACTATGCAACTGGATTTGACCTTCCTGAAGACGTAAAGGCTCAACGGGCCATTTTCACCTCGACGGTATATGAAACGCTTCACCCAGTAGTACGGGTTCATCCTGAATCTGGGGAACGTGGGTTATTTATAGGTGGCTTTGTTCGCCAGTTCCGCGGCCTATCAACAACCGAATCGGACGATATTTTAAGACTGTTCCAAGCTTACGTAACCCGTCCCGAAAATACAGTCCGTTGGCGTTGGCAAGTTGGTGATGTAGCATTCTGGGACAACCGCGCTACTCAACACTACGCAGTTGCGGATTACGGCAACCAAGCCCGTCACGTTCAGCGAGTAACAATTGTTGGCGACACTCCAGTGGGTATTGATGGTAAACAAAGTCAAGCCATCAAGGGTGACTCTTCTGCATATAACCGACGCGAGGCAGTCGCGGTTTAAGGAGGAGATGGGGAGATGGGGGGATGGGGAGATGGGGAGATGGGGAGAGAGGGGGGAAAGATTTCTTCCCTATCCTCCCACACTTCCTGCTTGCCCCATGCCCAATGCCCCATGCCCCATACCCCATGCCCAATGCCCAATGCCCAACTTGAAAAAGCATAAGTTAAGTTTTTGTAGAAATAAAAAATGAGTCAGAAAAAACAACTTAAACTAGGTGCGTTTTTACCAGGTTCAGGTCATCACGTAGCGGCTTGGCGACACCCCAACTCTCAAGCGGACGGAGGCCTGAATTTTCAGCATTACAAGCGACTGGCACAGACAGCTGAACGGGGTAAGTTTGATATGCTCTTTCTTGCAGACGGTTTAGCTGTTTGGGATCGAGGACAAGGAAGAGAGGCTTTTAGTCGTTCGGGACAATTCAGCGTCCACTTTGAACCGCTAACTTTATTATCGGCACTATCTGTAGTGACAGAGCATATCGGATTGGTGGCAACGGCATCAACCACTTATGACGAACCCTTCCACCTCGCTCGCAAGTTTGCTTCGCTAGATTACTTGAGCGGTGGCCGTGCTGGATGGAATGTTGTCACTTCCTCTGCTGAAGCCGCAGCGAAAAACTTTAGCCGAGAAGAACATTTAGAACACGCACTGCGTTATGAAAGAGCGAAGGAATTTTTAGAAGTTACTTCCAAGCTTTGGGACAGTTGGGAAGATGATGCTTTTTTACGCGATAAAGAATCGGGTATTTATTTCGACCCTGATAAGCTACATATCCCCAACCATAAAGGTGAATATTTCTCAGTACGCGGCCCGCTGAATGTAGCCCGCCCCATCCAAGGATATCCGGTGATTGTGCAAGCTGGTTCTTCCGAGGCTGGGCAAGAACTAGCAGCACAAACAGCAGAGGCAATTTTTACTGCCCAGCAAACTCTTGCTGAAGCCCAAGCCTTTTATTCTGGTGTCAAAGGTAGACTGAGCAAATACGGGCGATCGCCTGACCATCTCAAGATTATGCCTGGTGTATTTCCGGTAATTGGCAGAACTGAGGAGGAAGCGAAACAGAAGTACGAGCAACTTCAAGAGTTGATTCATCCATCGGTAGGATTAGGACTACTCTCAGGACTTGTAGGCGGACACGATTTATCGAAATATCCGTTGGACGGGCCACTACCAGATTTGCCAGATACCAATGGTGGCAAAAGTCGCTTGCAGTTGATAACTGACCTCGCCCGCAGAGAGAATTTAACAATTAAGCAACTATATTTATGGATTGCTGGGGCGCGAGGACATCGGACAATTCTGGGAACTCCAGATCAAATTGCTGACCAGCTCGAAGATTGGTTTGTTAACGATGGTGCTGATGGATTTAACATTATGCCACCTTGGCTACCTGGTGGTTTGGATGAATTTGTCGATTTGGTGATTCCAGAACTGCAACGCCGCGGTTTATTCCGCACCGAATATGAGGGGCGTACCTTGCGTGAGAATCTTGGTTTACCTCGTCCAGTAAATCAGTTCGCTAAAGTTGCATCTCCAGAACTGGCGGGTGCTTCGAGATAATTTTACTAAAAGAGCGATCGCACTTTTTCATGAAACTTTTCTATACACCTAATTCTCCCTACGCACGTATAGCACGGGTAACTGCACTAGAACTGAATCTGGGCGATCGCATTGAAATGCACAAAGTCGCTGTACGAGATCCAAACAGTGACTTACTGCATTACAACCCTACAGGTAAAGTTCCAACCCTAGCGACTGATGACGGATTTATCTTGAGTGAAAGCCGGATAATATGCGTTTATCTGAATCACTTCAATCCGGAAATCAAAGTAGTCGCTGACATTTCTAATGGCTTTTTACAGCAACTTGAAGGCATAGCTGGTGGGTTTATAGATGGCATTGCTGTTTGGGTGCGGGAGTTACGGCGTCCTTTGACTGAGCAATCTCCAGGGGTAATTGAGTTAGAGTTAACACGTACTTTGCGAATTCTAAACTACTTCGAGAAGATATCAGAAAAACTCGACCAAACTCCTAAGTTGGCTCACATCACCATCGCCTCTGCACTGGGATTAGAAAGTCGTCTACCCCAATTGCAATGGCGGCAGAATTATCCCAAACTTGCTCAGTGGTATGATGAATTTTCTGGACGACCCTCCTTTCAACTGACAAAACCAGAATCATAAAAACTGGGACTTTTTAATTTTTTACTTTTGCTCTTGATTTGGGGATATGGCAGTTTGTTATGAAACTTTTTTACACACCAAAATCTCAATACGCCCGTATAGCGAGGGTTGCAATTATTGAGCTAAATTTAAGCGATCGCGTGGAACTGCAAGAAGTTACAGTGCGCGATCCCAATAGCGAATTACTCAATTACAACCCGACAGGTAAAGTGCCAACTCTAGCCACTGATGACGGATTCATCTTGAGCGAAACGCGAATCATCGTCAGTTATTTGAATCGCTTAAATCCGGAAATCAAAGTTGTTGCTGATGATTCTGACGGATTTTCACAGCAGCTTGAAGGAATCGCAACTGCATTTATCGATGGTATTAGTACTTGGGCACGGGAGCGACTATTCCGTGCCGAAAGCGAGCAATCGCCAAAGATAATTGAGTTAGAGCGATCGCGTGCTTTGCGAATTCTAGACTACTTCGAGAAGATTTCCGAAAAACTCGACCAAACTCCAAAACTGGCTCATATCACCCTCGCCTCTGCACTTGGATTGGAAATTCGCCTGCCCGAATTGCAATGGAGACAGAACTATCCCAAACTTGCTCAATGGTATGATGAATTTTCTGGGCGGCCGTCCTTACAAGCGACGAAACCAGAGTCTTAAAAACTCAAATTTCGTTTGGTCTGTCAGTCCAGTGGTTTCAACAATACAATCGGGTTTCAAAAAACATTTTTTGCGTGTTAGGCATCCTGACAGTTCTTTTATCTTCCTTTGTTTTGGCGTTTCACAACATTACTGTGCGGGTTTTGTTTTCAGAACATCTCGTACTCAATTTATATTTACTTGGTGGATACGTTAAACCGGATTTGCAAAATTCATTTTTGCTGATGTTCATGCGAATGCTACTCGTAGTTCCACTCATGGCATCTCTGGGATTCAAGCTGTATCCATCTGCTTTTATAGAGTTACGAGAGTTGTTCGATCGCCAACATCGGAATGTTCTGATTCAAGCGTTTAGCTGTGGAGTATTAATGTTTGTCTACATTGCCTTACTCTACGTTGCTATTGGCTTAATTACCACCGGAATTGCTACGACCCTTTTCTTCATCTATCCCGTGTTTACAGCATTGCTATCCTGGAAGTTTTTTGGTCAACGCCCTACACTTTTCCGTTGGTTGGTGATGGGAATTATTTTAGTGGGCTGCGTTCTTGTTATTCCCAAATCTTCTGGTAGCCACAGCAATCATGGCATTGTAGTTGGGATTTTAGCGAGTGTTAGTGCTGGGGTTGTTTATGCTTTTTACAACGTTATTGCCCAAAAATGTTTGGAAAAATTCCATCCGGTTCCCTTTACTTGGATTAGCTTTGCTTCTACCCTAATACTATCTGGTATTAGCTTATTGTTCTGGCCAGTTTCTACTGCTCAACTTGACTGGACACCTTTGTGGATTGGTAGTATTTTTTCTGGTTTAGTTAGTTTTATCGGTCACACTTTCAATAATTTGGGAATTCGGATGATTGGTGCAACTACCGCATCAATAATTGGTTCTAGCAGTCCAGCATTAACGGCGATCGTTGCTTGGGGAATTATTAGCGAAACTTTAAATTTGACTCAAATTATCGGTATTGTTATTGTAACTTTTGGGATTGCTTTACTTAGTGGAGAGAGCTTTTTTAAATCGCTCAAAATTGGGAGAAATGAGAACTAAGGATTGGGGATTATAAAAAGTTAATTGAGGTATATAAACTTTTGTTTTTCAACGCAGAAGGCGCAGAGTAAAACGCAGAGTTACGCAGAGGTTTGCCCAGCAAATATGATTGTTGATACTATTCTTTTCGATTTAGATGGAACATTGACAGATCCTAAGCCTGGTATCACTCGCTGTATTCAGTATGCTTTATCTGAACTCGGTTATATATCACCAGAGGCTGAGGAATTGCTTTGGTGTATTGGGCCTCCAATCAAAGATAGTTTTTCGCAGTTACTTAAGACTTCAGATAATGGGTTAGTTGAGAAGGCGCTTTCAATTTATCGAAGTCGCTTTTCCACTATTGGA
The DNA here is from genome assembly GCF_052692665.1 of Nostoc sp. DSM 114161. Lineage (NCBI taxonomy): Bacteria > Bacillati > Cyanobacteriota > Cyanophyceae > Nostocales > Nostocaceae > Nostoc > Nostoc sp. DSM 114161. Next base: position 7,357,126 of record NZ_CP195141.1, on the reverse strand, counting down.
TTATTTGAAAATTCCCTTTATCCACTGATTATAGAAACTTTAAAAGCAATTAAGCTTGCTGGATATAAGACCTTTGTTGCTACTTCTAAACCACATATTTACGCCAGGCGTATTATTGAACATTTTTCTTTATCATTACTTTTTGATGGTGTTTATGGTAGCGAATTGGATGGTACTAGAAGCGCAAAAGCTGACTTAATTTCTCATATTTTACTGACAGAAAAGCTTTCGCCTTCTAGTGTGGTGATGATTGGCGATCGCAAGCACGACATAATCGGAGCCAAGCGCAATAATATTACCGCAATTGGTGTCACCTATGGCTATGGAACTGAGGAGGAATTAAAAACTCATGGTGCTGATTTTATAGCTCATTGCCCAGAAAATATTCCTAAACTTATAATTCGTAATTCTTAATTTATCACTCAAAAGAATGCCGCCATCTTTAACATTTATTCATAGCTTACTTTTGTTCAGTACCGCTTTTATTGCAGGCGGGCTGAATGCTGTAGCAGGCGGCGGAAGCTTTATTACTTTTCCAGCACTGATATTCACAGGTGTGCCGCCGATCGCGGCTAATGCTACAAATAATACTGCGATTTGGGTAGCATCTTTAGCCAGTGCCGGAGCCTACCGTAAAGATTTAGGCATTAAACGAGAAGTTTTCTTGCTTTTATGTGGTATCAGTCTGATTGGCGGAACCATTGGCTCTGTGGCTTTATTATACACATCTTCAGATGTGTTTAAAAAGCTGATTCCTTATTTATTACTTCTGGCAACATTAGTATTTACCTTTGGTGATTATCTCAGAAATTGGTTGCAACTTCAAAGTCAAAAATCATCACCGGAGTCTATACCTTTATTTAATTTAGTGTTGGCTCAGTTAGCGATCGCAATTTATGGCGGTTTCTTTGGAGCAGGTCTAGGAATCTTAATGCTGGCAACTTTATCATTTTTAGGCATCAAAAGTATTCATACAATGAATGCCTTTAAGACATTTTTAGGCAGCTGTATCAATGGAATTGCAATTATTCCCTTTATTTTTGCAGGTGTAATTGCTTGGCATCAAGCAATTTTAATGGCAGTGGGTGGTTCTTTAGGTGGTTTTTTAAGCGCTCACTACGCGCGTAAACTTGAACCCCAATTAATTCGGAAATTTGTTTTAGTTGTTGCCTTCAGCATGACCATTTACTTTTTTGTTACTAGCTAGCAAGTGGGGAAGATGAGGGCAAAACTTGTCTCTCCATCATCTTCTTCCCTCACCGCGTCCTCTTCCAATCCCTAATCCTATGCTTGTTGCTTTTCATTCGAGAAATTTTCGCCTGTTCTACATAGGTCAAGCAATTTCTCTGATTGGTACGTCGATGACACAGGTGGCTACTAGTTGGCTGGTATATCGCCTTACGGATTCTGCTTGGTTGCTGGGTTTGGTGGGCTTTGCTAGCCAAATTCCTACACTTGTTTTAATTCCTCTAGGTGGTATTGTCGCCGATCGCTGGAATCGTCAGCAAATTCTTTTGGTTGCCCAAATTCTAGGAATGCTTCGGTCTTTGGCTTTAGCGTGGCTGGCTTTAAGCGGTAGTATTAACGTTTGGCAGATTGCATTTCTGGGTGTACTGTTAGGGGCGATTAATGCCTTTGATATTCCGACTCGCCAAGCTTTTGTACCAGAAACGGTGGGTAAGGAAAATCTCGGTAATGCCTTCGCTGTTTACTCATCTCTTGTGAGTGTTACTACTATGCTTGGGCCGGCGATCGCAGGTATATTGATTGCAGTGCTGGGAGCAGGACTTTGTTTTCTCATCGATAGCATTAGTTACATTGCTGTAATTATTGCTCTATTGGCGATTCGGCTTGCTCCTAAAGGGGCGATCGCTTCTCAACGCAAACCTTTAGAAGAATTAAAAGCTAGTTTCAAGTATGCGATCGGATTTTTACCAATCCGAACTGTGTTGATTGGTTCATTTCTAGTTTGTTGTGTTTGGGGATTTTATCTGGCGTTGGGGCCTATTTTTGCTAAGGAAATTTTACAAGGCGGATCTAATACCTTCGGTTTCTTAATGACAGCTTCCAGTTTGGGAACTTTGGTTGGTGGTATCTACTTAAGTAAGCAGAAAAATGTATCTCAATTGGGGAAAGTCTTGGCATTCGGAATAGGTTTTTTAGGGTTGAGTTTGATTATTTTTGCCTTATCTCGTGTGTTATGGCTTTCCTTGCTTTCCCTGTTGGCGGCTGGTTTCGGATTTATTTTGCAGATAATTACCGGACGCACTTTGCTGCAATCGTTAGTTACCGATGAAAATCGCGGTCAAATTACAGGACTTTACGTCATGACCTCAACAGGTGCAGTACCTATAGGCAATCTCATTGGCGGCGCATTGGCAAGTTATATTGGTGCTGCTAATAGTGTCATTCTGGCTGCTAGTGTTTGTGTTGTTGGGTCATTTTTATTTATGCAACAAGTTTCTAGCTTCCGTGATTTGGTTCGTCAAAAAGTTCATAATTAGTCTTACAAGCAAAAGTTGGTAACAACAATGACCACAGTAAATGACCCTGGCATTGTAGCTGAAGTGACTGATTTATATCTTCAATATGAGGAAGCGCTTTCTAATAACAATTTAGAAGTCATGGATAGCTTATTTTGGGATGCGCCGTCACTTTAGAGTTTCGCCGCATTATCGATGGTGTTGAGCGTTTCGGACGACAAAGCCAGACTTGGTATAGATTTACTGAAGGATGGAAAGTAGTTTCAGCACACGTTTCTTTGTTACCTGTGTAAATTTTAAAATTATGACAACTATTACTGAAATCGCCCCAGATATCTATCGCATCTCAACCTATGACCCAAACATAGACCTGCAATTTATCCAGTTTTTAGTCAAGGACGAAGAACCATTATTGTTTCATACTGGTCTTAAAAAGATGTTTCCACTAGTACGTGATGCAGTGGAAAAAATTCTTGAGCCATCACAAATTCGCTGGATTAGTTTTAGTCATTTTGAAGCAGATGAATGTGGTTCTCTTAATGAATGGCTGGCTATTGCGCCAAATGCTCAGACAGTTTGTAGTCCTTTAGCAAGCTTTGTGAGCATAGATGATTTTGCCATTCGTCCATCCAAAAGTATGCAACACGCTGAAGTTTTAAACACTGGTAAATATAGTTTTCAGTTTTACCACACACCACAAGTTCCTCACGGTTGGGATGCTGGATTATTCTTTGAAACTACCAATAAAACACTATTTTGCTCAGATCTATTTCACCAATTTGGAGATTTAGAGCCAATAACTGAATCTGATGTGATTGGGCGTTTTCGTCAAACAATAGTTAATTATGAAGTAAGCCCTTTTCCTAATTACATACCATACACAACACATACCGATCGCATTATCAAAGAATTAGCCGCACTCAAACCCCGTACCCTAGCAACAATGCACGGGACAACGTTTGTCGGAGATGGGGAACGTGCATTGCAGGATTTAGCTGTGACGTTACGGGAAGTTTTAGTGAAGGAGTAATGATGAGTTATAGTGCGATCGCTTCTATTCCACCATTAGTACAACAGGCTCAAGTGCTGGCTGCACAACTCGAATTTTCCCAATCCTCGCTTCCAGAAGTTGGCCGTTTGTTGCAAGTCCTCACCAACCACATCACACAGGGTCAAATTGCTGAAATTGGTACTGGCTGCGGAGTTGGTGCTGCTTGGATTGTGAGTGGATTACACCCAGATACTACATTTATCACCATAGAGAGCGATGGCGATCGCGCCACACTTGTGCAACAGTTATTTGCACATAAGTCTAATGTCCGCATACTTCAAGGCGATTGGCATGATTTACTTGACTATGCTCCTTTTGATTTGTTATTTGCTGATGGCGGAAACGCAAAAGTTGTTGAACCTCAGATATTAATAAATGCTTTAAAGGTTGGAGGTTTAATTATACTGGATGACCTTACACCAGAAGAATACTGGCCACCAGAGTGGCAAGGACGCACAGATCCAGTACGCGAATTTTGGTTGAAAGATCCCCATATAATTGCTACAGAAATTAGAGTCACTGCCAGACATGCAGTGATTCTAGCAACACGCATTTATTGAATTACAAACGAAAGTTATTTGAAAAAAGAGCGTGCAAAGACTAATTTTAGTTAGACATTCGCTTCCAGAAAAAATACTAGATGTACCTGCTAAAGAGTGGCCTTTGTCAGCAGAAGGGCAACAACGCTGTCATTTATTAGCTGATAAATTAGCAGATTTCCAGCCTGAAATCATAGCTGCTAGTACTGAACCAAAAGCTATAGAAACAGCCCAGATTATTGCCCAAAAATTTAACAAACCAGTTGAAATTTTTGCAGGTTTAAATGAGCATGACCGGAGCAATTTTGGTTTCGTAGAGGAAAAAAAGTTTTCTGAAACTTTAGAAGCATTTTTCGCCACACCAGATAAACTAGTCATGGGATTAGAAACAGCAACCAGAGCTTTTCAACGTTTCCAACAAGCTATAAAAAATATTCTTGCCAAAACCCCAGATGGCGATGTGATGATTGTCTCCCACGGGACTGTGATGACTCTATTTATTGCTGATTGTACTGGTCAAGAACCATTTCCGTTTTGGCGACAGCTTGAACAGCCAATGGCGATCGTGCTACCTTTACCTGAGTTAAATTCATTAGAAATAATTACTTTAACAAGCAATAACCCTAACATTAATTAATATGGATTCACTTGATTGGACTCTATTAAGTTCTAAATATTTAGTGCAAGATAAATGGCTAAACTTGCGAGCCGATACTTGTCAAATGCCTGACGGACGAGTAGTTGAGCCTTTTTATGTTCTGGAATACTCAACATGGGTAAATGTTGTTGCAATAACCAAAAGCCAAGAAGTTGTTTTAGTCAAACAATATCGTCATGGTGTACAAAAAACAGTTTTAGAATTACCAGGCGGTTCAATGGATGCACAGGATGACTCTCCACTTGAAGCAGCACAACGGGAATTATTAGAAGAATCAGGATACACTAGCAACAATTTTATTGAGACAGGTATAATATCACCCAATTCAGCAACTCACAATAATCTCATTTATTGTTTTTTGGCAACAGATGTGGAACTTGTAGCTGATTTAAAGTTAGATATTACCGAACAAATTGATGTAGTTCTGCTGCCTTTAGAAAAATTAATTCAAGATATTGATAACGGAATTCTTATACAAGCATTTCATATTAGTTCATTATTTTTAGCTTTAAGAAAGCTTGGTAAATTGCATATTAATTAAAAATTTGGCTTAGATTTGCCAATCAAACCATCAACCAAGGAGAAAAATAGATGACTGCTACAATTTCGTTTGACCGAGTTTCTGATATCTACGACGCCACACGAGGACTACCACCAGCAGTTTCTGAACAAGTTACTGACGCTATTTTAGATCTAGTTTCAGCCACAGAAGAAACTAAGTTTTTTGAAACTGGAATTGGTACTGGTAGAATTGCCGTGCCAATAGCCAAAAGAGGTTATTCTTACACTGGTGTAGATATCTCAGAAAAGATGCTGGCTGAGTTGCACCAAAAACTAGAAGGAGTATCTCATAAATTAACAGCAATCAAGGGTGATGCAACTTCTCTACCATTTGCTGACAACTCTTTTGATGTGGCGTTGACAATTCATGTATTTCACTTGGTTTCTACTTGGAAGCAAGCACTAGCAGAAATTCGCCGCGTCCTTAAACCGGGAGGAATTTATCTTTACACCCACGGTAATATGAATTACAGCAAACTTAGTGAAGATGTGAATCAGGGTAGATTTGATTTTCAGCAACGTTGGCAAGACATCATTGCTGGCTACGGTTACCCTTTACCGCGCTATGGTGCAACAGAAGAAGAGGTTTTAGCTGAGTTGCGCGAACAAGGAGCAAATTTAGAAACAGTTGTGGCAGCAAAATGGCAATCTGAACTAACTGTAAGTAAATTGATTGATGCTCATAAAAACAAAATTTATCGCCATACTTGGCACATCCCCGATGATATCTTTGCCCGTGCAATTCAAGATTTGCAGGAGTGGTCTTTGCAACATTACGGCTCTTTAGACTACGATTTGTCTGGTGAAAGTAAGTTCAAAATTGTTGTAGTAACGAACTGGGCATAGGGAATGGGAAGTGTTGAGTGTTGATTCTTCGGCTTACCTCGACTTCGCTCAGCACAAGTCGGTACAACTTGCTCAGGGTCAAGGCTCTTGCGAGTCGAAGCCTTGAGTGTTGACTGTTGAGCAAAGTTTCTCCCATCTCCCTCATCCTCCCCCACTCCCAATACCGTTCTTGTATGAAACCACCCTGCTACGGGGAAACAAGCTACGGGTTAGCGTCTCTGAAAGAGAAGCCTCTCATAAAGAAGACATCGCAAAAGTTTTCGGCCTACTGACTTTCCAAACATCCTTTGAGAGTGCGATCGCCTTCATTGTATTAACGTGAATTCGACGAATCTCTCCTGTTTTTGAACTAAAGTTCAAGTCTGCCGCTCTCCGACTCGGAGAGGTACAGTTTTACGTAGTAAAACCTCTTAGAGGTCTTTTGATTGAGCTTAGGATATGAGCCATCGAACTCACGTTGTATTCAACTAATCACTCAATCTTTGTCTTGTAAATCACTATTTTTTGTTAAAGCTTTTTTGTTGAAAATATCAAAAGGTAGAACAAAGATAGAACCTAGTTCCACCTTTTGACTTATGAACTGAAGACAAAAGTTCCTTATATTCAAGTGAAGGTGATAATCACCTTATCAAGTAAGTGAGGTAATTAATTATGTCAAAGCAAATCAGTACATTGGATTTACTTGTGGAGTTAACCACAGAAGAACAGCAGCTTTTATCTGGAGGCCAAGAATCTCCTGAAGACGGTTCTGGAGATGGCAACGATGGAGGAGGCCAAAACAATCTCAAAAATCGAATAAATAGACTATCTATTCCGCTTGTAATTCCCCAATAATGATCGGTAAGTCAACCAAATTACACTTAACACCTCTCCCTTTGTAGGTAAGAGAAATTTTTTCATTTCTTTATACAGAAGGGAGTAGTTTGTTTTATGTTTGTTAGTTGGCTTATCTCTAATGTAATAGTAGATGGTAGAGCTACGTTTTCCTGTAAATACCTGTGGCTCAAATCTTCGTTCTTGGTGATAGTAGTAGTTCATCTTAGCCTTCTTCTCTCACAGTGGGAGAACCAAATTCCTAAAAACATTCTGAAGCTTTGTGTTTCGCTTTTTGGCTGAAAATTTTAATTGATATTAGAAAACAAAGCCTCAAACCTCGGATAATTCAAAGCTCCAGAGTCTGTATTCGTTTGTTATTTTCTAAAAGTTACAGAAGTGTTCGAGGAAAGCGATGTTCGACGACAAGCCGCTTTGCATCTATACATTCTCAAAGAATGAATGTAAAGAAACATTTCTGTTTTTTAGAAGAGGGCTTAGATATCAGAAAACCTAGAGCAGTTACAAAAAGACAAGAAGAGTTATTTAGCTAATTCAAGAGCAACCAAATTTTGAGGAATTTGAGTTAATCTCTTCTGTCTTTTGAGACATTTAATACATTCCTAACAAAGGAGCGCTCAAAATGATTACTAAGTTTTCTTATGTTGACGTTGACGAACTTTCTCCTAGTCAAGCTGAAACTATTTCCGGAGGGTTTCCAGCAACATGGGGAAATGCAAGATACGAGGTTAACCCTACTGAGAGGGCGGAAGGTGATTGGACTGTTACCTGGGTAAGAACAAGACCATCAGGTGGTAAAGATATCTATAACTATTCAGCCAGAAGAGTTTAACAATTGCCGATCGCCAGCAATCCCCTATTGCCTGAGGCGATGAACAAATACACCAGAACCACAGGCTTCTTCAAAGAAGTCAGTGCAGAGATCAGTTCTTAGAGGAAAAGGCGATCGCACTTGCGATCGCCTTTTTGTTTGAGTCAAGCGATGTCTACGACGGGCTGCGCCTACGCACTCATACCGTTTCTAACAAATAAATTAGTGCCTCCACTAAAGCCTGATTTTGTTCATCAGTCCCAACAGTGATGCGTAATTTATCCTCTAGTCCTGGCTGCTTGAAGTAACGGATTAAAATTCCTTGTTCCTTGAGTTTTTGATAAAGATATTCGGCGTTTCCTGCTGGAGGTTGTGTCAGTAAAAAGTTAGTTTGTGAATCCCAAATACGAAAACCTAATTGTTTTAAATCTGCTGCTACCTTAGTTCGCGATGCTTTAATTTTTGCCACACAAGCATTTTTATAAGCTTGGTCAGTAATTGCAGCAGTGCCAATTGCACAGGCGATCGCATCAATGTTATAGCTATCTTTGACTTTAAATAATCCATGCAACAGCTTAGGATTGGCTACCCCAAATCCTAGTCGTAATCCAGCTAACGAGTAGCCTTTAGAAAGTGTCCGAATCACGATCGCATTTTCATATTCTTTGACTAAAGCCAATGCATTCTCTTCAGTAAAATCCACATAAGCTTCATCAATCACTAAAACTCCAGATAACTGGCTAGCTAGTTCTCGCAAGTCATCCATTGCTACCAAATGCCCCGACGGACTATTAGGCGAGGCAATAAATGTTACAGAGCCATTGACAGCAATCAATTCTTCAAGCGGTAAGCTGTAATCTTCGCCGTATGGTATCTCAGCAATATCCGCATCCTGCATTTGAGCTAACGTGCGATACAGCACGTAAGTCGGCATTGGATAAACTACTTTGCGTCCCGGTTCTGCACAGGCTCGAATCACTACGCTTAACAATTCATCGCTGCCATTTCCGACAATTATCCAATCGCTGGGAACTCCTAACACTTCACTAGCAGCTTGGCGAAATTCCCCCCCGAAAGGTTCTGGATACCGTCGCAACCACTCTCCATCGATATTTTGTAGCACACTTAATGCCGCAGGTGAGGGAGGATAGGGGTTCTCATTACTGTTGAGTTTAATAATCTGCGTCCCACGTTGAGGCTGCTCGCCAGGAACATAGCTAGCCATTGCATCAACATTGGGGCGAAAATACTTGGTCATGCTAATTCATAATTCTGAATTCATAATTCATAATTTACAATTTCCACTGGGTTTCAAATTAATTAATTGGCACTTCCTAGCTCAAACTTTTACCAAAATCTAAAATTTCAAATCTAAAATTGCTTGACTGACAATATCCCGGTTAACTTTTATATAGCCCGGTTCAATGTGTGTGAAGTGCGAACTCAACTGTTGATGAGCTGTAGGTAAAGCGTGAAATGGAATTGATGGGTACAAATGATGTTCTGCATGAAATGGCATATTCCACATCAAAAATCGTACAGGAAACAGCGTCAGCGTTGTACGAGTATTCGTCAGCAGATTGGCATCAAGAGTACAACCTGTGTGTTCTGCCAGCAGAATAAAACGCAGAATTGGTTGACCGACAAGCAACGGTAGCAGCCAATATAGGAAAAACCAAGGCTGATCGGCTGCAATGGAGATAGCGATCGCCCCTGCATAAACAGCTAATTGCCAGCGAGTGGAACGAATAATTTCAGATCGTGCTGTTTGAGTTAAAAATGGATAATCATCAAGTTGACCAAGTGCAGCCCGAAAATGTCCGCTAATTTTACCTAACCACCAAGGTAAACCACTAATTATTAAAAAGTATTGACCTAAATCGCTTGGCTTAGGCTCGTTCAGTTCTGGATCTTTGTCAGGAACGCGAGTATAGCGGTGATGTCGGTTGTGGTAATAGAGAAAAAATGTGCTGTTGTAAAATGAAAGCAAACCCGCACACCAAGCTACAATTTCATTCAATCGATTGTTAGCAAAAGCAGTTCTGTGAGCGCATTCATGCAAAGGTGCAAACATCGAAGCTACACTAAAGCCGTAAATTGTCAGTGCTGGTATTGCTAACAACCAATTGCCAAAATTCATTCCCCACATGTAACCGCTGCATCCCATAACAGCTAGATGTCCAGCCAATTGAACCAGCCCCTTCCAGTTGTAGCGGGGATTCAAAACACTTAATTCTTGCATAGCAAGAATTTGCCGAGGCTTGTGTTGCTTATCAACTTCGTTTTCTATTAATTCAGTTTCAATGATTGCATCATTAGACACGATCGAAACTCCACTTAGTAAAGATGTAACTATCAAACACAAAATATAATCAATTCTTCTCAACCCTAACTGAGCAAGGGGAACTGAGTCAATATATAGCATAATTGGCAATTCAGAATTTTTGGGTTTGATTCCTCAACACAACCTATATTTCAGTCTAATTTTTTATTTTAAAATAGCCCGTAGTCGCAACGCACCAAAAATCTCGAATGCTGTACCTAAAGAAACTAGGCTAGGTTCACCCCAGCGCAACTCAACAAACCAACATAATTATTGGATTACCATGCAGGAAGCCACCCTTCGATCGAGCTAAAAAACATCAATTTTACATATTGAATTTTGATTAAGCCTTTGTTCGTGGGCATTTTAGCCACCGATGTCATGTAAATTGAATATCGAATACCCAATGTAAATTCTTTAACACAACATCCATTTATCAATCGAACTCATGCAAATAAATTAACCCATTTGTAGGAGGTAATTGGTCAGGCGATCGCTATATCTTACTTATTATCAGACGAAAACAATATGGAATGTTTTAATTATGTTCAAACTCAATTTCATTCGTTGTATAAAATTAAAAGGTTTAATTTTTTCAGCAGCCTTTTTCCTAGCTGCGGAAACTTCTGCAAAAGCTCAACAAGCTATTCCTACTCTGACTCCAAGACAAGCTCAAAATCTATCTCGTGACTTAGTTCAATCTAGCTCTCAAGACTTTTTTAGACAAGGAAATAATGCTTTTGAAAGAGAAATTCAATTTCTCAGAGAGAGACAACTGTCTTCAAATAAACCTATTCTCAAGATTGATTCGATACAGATCCAAAAAAGACTATCTACTCAGGAAAAACCCTGAAGTTATAATGTAAAGTATTTAATTACATAAGTAGATGGGATGCATTAACGAAGGTCAACCCAAGCATAGCTCGCTTTACTAACAGTATATCTACAACACAACTATGAAAAAAGAGCGATCGCTAGAAGCTAATTTCCCAAATTTTTATGTGTAATTATATACATTATAATCAGCAAGGAAAAAGCAATAGTAGTCATAAACATTACTTATTACTTGGTTGCTTTATTTTTTTCAGTACCTCCTGACTATCCAAGCCTTAAACAAATGCAGTAAAAAATATAGCCCTCTGGCATCTACAATTTTCCGTTAGCCTAGCCAAGATCGACAGTAGGAATAACGCTCTGTGGTGATTTACCAATTTAAAAATTTTATGAATCTAATAGACATAACAAAGTATAGTTTGTATAGTCAGCTTTGTAATGAAATTTTAGTTTTAAATTGGAGACTTAAAACATGTCTACTGATACTCACACAGTTGTTTACGTTCAAGAAAGCGAGTTTGATGTTGTTTTAAATGGAAGTGAAGAGCAAGTTGTTGTTGTTGACTTTACTGCTACTTGGTGTGGCCCCTGTCGGCTGATTAGTCCACTAATTGAGCAACTTGCCCAGGAATACAAAGGTCGTGCTAAAGTCGTTAAGGTAGACGTTGACAGCAACAAACCACTCTTCAAAAAATTTGGTCTTCGCAGCATTCCAGCAGTTTTAATTTTTAAAGATGGTGTTTTAGCAGAAACTATTGTGGGAGTTTCTCCTTACGAACAATTCACCAACGCCATTGACAAGCTTCTTTAACTAATTCGTAATACTCGCCAAGGCGTGAGAAGCAAGCTAAGTAATTCGTAATTCCTAGTTCAAAAGAGTTGGATTGCTCTGATGGCAATCAATTTACTATAAATTATGAATTATGAATTATAAACGCTTTGTTTTCGTCTATAACGTAATTGAATTAATCCACTTGGATATTGTTTTGAATTAATAAACTCCAATTTTTCTTCAGGAGTAGGTGGTGGGAAAAGCCGTATACCGTCACCTAAAATAATTGGAATAATCGAAATAATATATTCATCAATCAAGCTGTGGGTAAGAAAGGAATTAATTAATGCTCCTCCACCAACTAACCAGATATTTTTAAAGCCTTCTGTCTTGATATTTTCTAATGCATGTTTTACTGTGTCAAAGACAAATACAACGTCCTCGCGATCGCATTTGAGATCCCTTTGGGTGAAAACGAAAGATTTCTTATCTGGATAAGGCCATTGGTCAAAACTCAGCCCTAATTCATACGTCTTGCTACCCAAAACAATAGCATCAATTGAATCGTAGAAAGTAGCATAACCATAGTCTTCTTCTTGAGCCTCAACAATTGATAACCAATCAATTCCTCCATTGCTGCGAGCAATATAACCATCCAAACTAGTTGCAATATAAAGCGTAACTTTCATAATTAATTATTAGCTATTCTCTGCATCGCCGCATCTTCCTCAATTCCTTTTACGGTGTCTGCTGCACCCAATTGCAAGGCATAAAGGTTCGCATAAACACCTTGTTTATGGATAAGTTCTGTGTGAGTACCTTGCTCTACAATTTGTCCTTGTTGAATCACTAACACTTTATCTGCCTGAGTAACTGTACTGAGACGATGGGCAATTACGAAACTTGTACGACCTTGCAGCAAGCGGGCGATCGCACTTTGCACTAACGCTTCTGTACGGGTATCAATGCTGCTGGTGGCTTCATCTAGTATCAGAATTCGAGGATTAATTAATACCGCACGAGCAATAGCGATCAGTTGTCGTTGTCCCTGACTCAAGGGAGCGCCTTTTTCACCCAATTGAGTTGTATAGCCCTGTGGTAATGAGGTAATAAATTCATGGACATTCGCCGCCTGTGCAGCTCCTTCGATATCAGCTTGGGTAGCATAGGGGCAGCCAAAGGCAATATTTTCGGCAACAGTACCGCTGAAGAGAATATTGTCTTGCAGGACGATGCCAATTTGACGCCGCAGACTTGCTTGGGTAACACTACGTACATCAATATCATCAATTTTAACTGCACCACCAGACACATCGTAGAAGCGCAAAATCAAGTTGATAATTGTACTTTTTCCCGAACCCGTCGCCCCTACTAACGCAATCATCTGCCCTGGATAAGCGTGTAAATTTATCCCTTTGAGAACGAGTTGGTCGGGATTGTAGCCAAACTTGACATTCTCAAATCTTACTTCGCCCTGAATTGGTGGCATTTCCTTAGCATCAGGCGCATCTTTGAGTTGTGATGGTTCATCTAATAACAGAAAAATTCGCTCTAATCCAGCGAATGCAGATTGAGCTTGGGTGTAAAACTGGCTGAGAATTTGGATGGGGCGGAAAAACTGCTGCACATAAAGTAAAAAAGATGTCACTACACCTACCGTTGCCGCTCCCGTCACCGCCAGATAACCACCATAAGCCAACACACCTGCGGTTGCTAAGGTGTTGAGAAAGTCAATCGAGGGCAAAAAGGCCGAAGTAATTGCCACAGCCTGGACGTTAGCATCTCGGTTGGCGGCGTTGAGAATCTCGAATTCTGCAATGTTGAGGTGTACGCGATTAAATGCCTGTGCTTCTCGCACACTACCAATATCTTCTTCCAACTTAGCGGAAAGTTCCCCAATGGTTTGTCGCGTCACACGAAATTTGGCTCTTGCCCAACGTGCAAACAAGCCTGTAGTAAAAATCATCAATGGCACTACTAGGTTGCTCAACAAGCCAAGTTGCAGATTAATTGAGAGCATTGCAATCACAATGCCAATTAAACTGAAAGTATTACCCAGCATTTGCGCGATTGTCAGCCCAAATGCCTGATTTACAGTATTGACATCATTCAACAATCGGCTCATTAAGTCACCCGCTTCGCTACGGTCAAAAAAGCTCAGGGGTAAACTTTGGATTTTAATGAAAATGTCTTGCCTTAGTTGAGCCAACAATCGCTGCATAATCCAGCCGACTCGAATAACTTGACCCCGGATTGCTAAGATACCAACTCCGTAATTCAGTGCTAGTAGGCCCAATAACAGCAATAGTCCCTGCAAATTTCCTTTAGCAATGAGGTTATCAATCGACCAGCCGAGAAAAAATGGCCCAATTGCCTGGGTCACTGCACCAATGAAAACCAATCCGATCGCAATGGGAATCTCTTTACGATAGGGTTTTAGGTATTGCAAAAAGCGCCCTAAGGTGGAGGTTTGTTTGCTAGCTTGTTCCTCGGATACAACAACGGCAGATGTAGTTCTCATTTGTTCTCCTTTTGCTGTACCTGAGATTCCAAAATTACACCATAAAGCGGGCTAGTTTGCATCAATTCTTCGTGAGTACCTTGTGCTACTAATCGCCCTTTATCCATAACAAAAATGCGATCGGCATTCTTGACAGTGCTGATACGTTGAGCCACTACAAAGGTTGTGCAAGCTTTTTGGCGCATGAAACCATCTAACTCGGCTTGAATTTGGGCAGCAGTTCTGGCATCTACGGCAGAGGTACTATCGTCCAAAATCAAAATACTGTAATCAGTGAGTAAGGTACGGGCGATCGCAATTCGTTGTTTTTGTCCGCCAGACAACCCTACACCACGTTCTCCAACTATCGTCTCGTAGCCATCGGGCAAACTAATAATAAAATCGTGTATTTGTGCGCTTTTTGCCACCTCAATCACTTCTTCTAAGGTTGCATTCGGTTTTGCATAGCTAATATTTTCACGAATTGTCCCAGAGAAAAGAGTGGTTTCTTGGAAGACAATACCGATACGAGATCTAAGGCTTTTGAGGTTAAAATCTCGGACATCGCGTCCGTCGATGCGAATCGCTCCCTTTGTGACATCATAAAAACGGGGAATTAAGTTCATAATTGTGCTTTTTCCGGAACCAGTCATGCCCAAAACAGCGATTAGTTCGTTGGGCTTGGTTTCAAAGGAAACTTCTTTGAGAGTTTCTATACTTGCTCCCGGATAGCGAAAGGAAACATTTTCAAAGGTGATTCTACCCCCGCAGGTGTCAAAAGGGATGGCATCAGGGCGATCGCGAATTTCTATCTCTGCGTCCACAACTTCATAAACTCGTTCGGCTGAAGCAGCTGATTGAGCGATCGCTGGTGCAGCAAATCCAATCACCAAAATTGGTTGTAGAATCAACGCTAAGTAAGAGTTAAACGCTACTAGTTCGCCTATGGAGAATCTATTTTCAACTACCTCCGCTCCCCCATAGGCGAAAACTGCCAGTGTGACTAAATTACTCAACAAAAAGATAAATGGAAAAGTATTGCGAATAGCACTAATGGTCTTCATATTTGCCTTGACCAGTCCATCATTCAAGGTCGTGTAACGCGACCTTTCCGTGGACTCTCGTACAAACGCTTTCACTACCCGTATTCCGATTAAGTTCTCTTGTAATACAGCGTTCAGGTCGCTTAGTTGCTCTTGTACTTGTCGAAACAGCTTGTTATTCTGAGTGACGAATCGCGCCATTAACCATGCGGTTAAAGGTACTACTGTCAGAGTAATCAGTGCCAATTTCCAGTTCATCAGCAGCAAAACCACTGCAATACTCACCAATGTTACAACTCCACCAACGACCTGAATCAGGCTAGTACCAACAAATGCACGGATTTGCTCAATGTCGCTGGTAACGCGAGTTAACAGTTGGGAAGTCTGCGCTTGGTCGTGATAGCTGAAACTGAGATTTTGAATTTTGCTGAAAATTTTGTTTCGCAGATCGTAAGCTACACCTTGAGAGGCCGCCTCTGCTAAATAGCTTTGCCCAAAGTTAAATAAACCACGAGCGATCGCTGCGACTACCATCCAGCCAGCGCTCATTAGCACAATTTCTAAGTTTTTTTCGCTAATCCCGCGATCGATTCCCCAGCGAAATAGTTGCGGAGTAACGGCGTTGGCGATCGTCAACAGCAATAGGCTTACCAAGGCTCCCAACGAAGTCCATCGGTAAGTACTCAAACTAACCAGCACACGCTGGATTGATTGCATTGACGAAGTTTCCCGGAGTTCTGGTTGCTGAACCAATGGAGTTCACCCTGTGTTTTGGGAAAATTAATTATCTCCTACTTTGATTCTAAAAAACCACTTACTTAAGGTGAAAATCAGGTTATGAGGATAGATTTGTAACCTTAGCTATTTTTTACACTGTAATTAAAATTACCTCACAATTGCTCTGGATTAATTCCGCGCTCTTTTAGTAAAGCATGTAGAGCTTGTAACTGAGCCTCGGCTTGTTCGGCTCGTTCTTTTTCTTGTTGTAGTTGTTGGTTGAGTTCCAAATGAGTAAGAAAGCGATCGCCATCAGGACGAGAAATTTGTAATTCTTCCTCGCTTAACTCAAAACGCACGCCCAATCTAGGACTCACCCAACCAACCATTTGGTCAATAACCTCTAATCGAGAGTTACGACGCTGCCAACCTGTCAAGTCAACTACATCAGGTTCGTACAAATAATATTCTTCCACACCGTAGCGCTCATAAAACTCGAATTTCTTCGCCATTTGAGAAATCCGATTTCCAGGCGACCAAATTTCAAACACCACCTGCGGAGCAATGTTATCTTCAAGCCACTGTTTATAAGAACCTCGGTATCCTTTTGGCCTACCAAAGACTACCATTACATCAGGAGCTTGGCGCAGCTTGTTATCATCTTCCACCGGATACCATAACAAATCCCCAGCCACAAATACATTTGGCTCGTTGGCGAACAGCAGTTCTAAATTATTTTTAATCCACACAATTAATTCAAACTGCTTAGTATTATCTGCCATCGGTTGTCCGTCACTATCAGGATAGATAATGCTTTTTGGTGTAGAAGATGTTAGCTGTGTAACCATTGCGATGATTCTCAGGTGATTGTTAGAGGTGGAGGAAAGGCGATCGCTTTTCCCGCACTATTCTTATTTAGATCGTAGTTTAAATTTCTCTATTACCTAGTTATTATGTTTCAAAATCTTGCTCTGTTATCTCACGTGTTCCCTTCATTGAAATACATGGACTAATACTAGGAACCTCTGTTGTTACTATAGGAAAATCATTCTCCAACATACCTAAAGCTTCTTTGAGCGATCGCAATGCCGCATATCTCAATGCTACAGTTAATTTTGGTAACTCCTTTGTAGCTTTTATACTGAGATGGTTTGCGCCGTGAAACATCTGCCTCATCTTCCATAATTCTTTTGCTAATCTAGAGTCGATACTATTTTTCTCAATTAAAAACTTTTGTATGGTATGCCCGTTAACCTCTCTTAATGTAGAAATATCACATATCGGGCAATTTAGTATTTCATGCCCACATTTGGCAAGGCGGAAACTGATTACTATAACAAGGTTCAAGGCTTATAGGTATTCCTTTAACCTCTTGAAAAATTTTCTGAGAAATCCGGCTGATAGGTTTTACTTTCTGTGGAAAAAAACTTCCTGGTGCAGGAGGAGCATCTTCAACAATAGCAATTGGAAAATTAATAATTGCGGTTATCCGCCAATTTGGCATATTTATTTCTATATGGCGAGAAAAAATCCAATTATATTTGATGTACAATTCATAGGTTGAGTTCTCAACCTATCTTCATACTCAAATCCAACCACTTCGACTGAGTAATCGGCGCACTGCTAGAAATATAATCTACACCCGTCTCAGCAACAGAGCGAATAGTCTCCAGAGTCACATTTCCCGAAGCCTCAATTTTCACCCGCCTATCCTGCTGACGAATCAATTGCACCGCCTCACGCATCATATCCAAACGCATATTGTCCAACATAATAATGTCGGCTTGATGCTGCAAAGCTTCTTTCACCTGTTCTAGGCTTTCCGCCTCTACTTCTATTGTCAAAGGATAAGGAATCTGAGAACGAACGCGTCTAATAGCTTCTGCAATTCCGCCAGCTGCCGCAATGTGATTATCCTTAATCATCACCGCATCATCCAACCCCATACGATGATTAATAGCCCCACCCACAGCAGTCGCATACTTTTCTAACAGTCTCAACCCTGGTGTAGTTTTGCGCGTATCCACCAACCGAGCAGGCAAATCAGCAATTTTGTCTACATATATATTAGTCAGCGTGGCGATTCCACTCAAGCGCATAGCTAAATTCAGCGCTACTCGTTCCCCCATCAGCAACGCATCCAGCGAACCATGAATTTCAGCGACTATCTGTCCCAGCTCACATTTTGCGCCTTCAGCCGTCACAGCCGTAAAACTCACATTTTCATTCAAAATCTGAAACACCTTAGCTGCAACTGGTAAGCCAGCAATTATTCCTGGAGCCTTCGCTATCCACTTGGCTGTTCCTGCTGTGGCATTTTCTACAAGTAAGGTGTTTGTAGTGCGATCGCCCCGTCCAATATCCTCTAACAACCAACCACGCAACAGCGGATCTAAAACTATCCAGGGCGGCAAGACACCAAAATTTTTCACAAACCTATTCCTTCGTTAGCAGCTTCCAGGAATACTATAGCCTAAAACCCTTGCTATCTAAGGCTTTTCACGGGGGTGAAAAAAAGGCCAAAAAAAAGTTGTCGAAGTGGTTGACACTCTTAAATTGGTTCGCTATATTGAATAAGTGCCTGAGAGAGCGAAGCGAAAAAGCGACGCCGCCAGGACACCGAACCATGAAAATATTATAGTTTGAAAGCCATTATACAACAAGTGGTCAGCGTCAAGTAAATAAGATAACCAAGCTGAGGTTAAAAAAGCGCAGCTATTGAGCTACAAACGATTCATCAAAACGGAGAGTTTGATCCTGGCTCAGGATGAACGCTGGCGGTATGCTTAACACATGCAAGTCGAACGAACTCTTCGGAGTTAGTGGCGGACGGGTGAGTAACGCGTGAGAATCTAGCTTCAGGTCTGGGACAACCACTGGAAACGGTGGCTAATACCGGATGTGCCGAGAGGTGAAAGGCTTGCTGCCTGAAGATGAGCTCGCGTCCGATTAGCTAGTAGGTGGGGTAAGAGCCTACCTAGGCGACGATCGGTAGCTGGTCTGAGAGGATGACCAGCCACACTGGGACTGAGACACGGCCCAGACTCCTACGGGAGGCAGCAGTGGGGAATTTTCCGCAATGGGCGAAAGCCTGACGGAGCAATACCGCGTGAGGGAGGAAGGCTCTTGGGTTGTAAACCTCTTTTCTCAGGGAAGAACACAATGACGGTACCTGAGGAATCAGCATCGGCTAACTCCGTGCCAGCAGCCGCGGTAATACGGAGGATGCAAGCGTTATCCGGAATGATTGGGCGTAAAGCGTCCGCAGGTGGCTGTGTAAGTCTGCTGTCAAAGAGCGAAGCTCAACTTCGTAAAGGCAGTGGAAACTACACGGCTAGAGTGCGTTCGGGGCAGAGGGAATTCCTGGTGTAGCGGTGAAATGCGTAGAGATCAGGAAGAACACCGGTGGCGAAGGCGCTCTGCTAGGCCGCAACTGACACTGAGGGACGAAAGCTAGGGGAGCGAATGGGATTAGATACCCCAGTAGTCCTAGCTGTAAACGATGGATACTAGGCGTGGCTTGTATCGACCCGAGCCGTGCCGTAGCTAACGCGTTAAGTATCCCGCCTGGGGAGTACGCACGCAAGTGTGAAACTCAAAGGAATTGACGGGGGCCCGCACAAGCGGTGGAGTATGTGGTTTAATTCGATGCAA